>DKPJ01000003.1 GCA_002480085.1 Enterobacteriaceae bacterium UBA7338
GAAGGGGGGAGGGGACACGCCGCCCGCCGCGCCCCCCCCCCCCCCCCCCCCCCATCCCCCAACCCCCTCCCTCCCAAGTCCGGGTAAGATCACCCGTTTCCACGCGCCGGGCGGCTTTGGCGTGCGCTGGGAGTCCCATATCTACGCCGGCTACACCGTACCGCCGTACTATGACTCCATGATCGGCAAGCTGATCTGCTTCGGTGAGACGCGTGAGGTGGCGATTGCCCGCATGAAGAACGCCCTGCAGGAGCTGATCATCGACGGTATCAAAACTAACGTCGATCTGCAGACCCGCATCATGAATGACGAGAACTTCCAGCACGGTGGCACCAACATCCACTATCTGGAGAAGAAGCTCGGTCTTAACGAGAAATAAGCGCGCTTGTCGCATCAAGGGCCGGATCTTCCGGCCCTTTTTTATTTCTGGGGATCGCAAAGTCCCATAGGGTACAATCCCCGCTTTGCTGGTTTACGAGGAACGATAATGGATCAACGTTTCGTTCAGGCACACAGAGAGGCCCGTTGGGCGCTGTGGCTTACTCTTTTTTATCTTGCCGCTTGGTTAGTAACTGCTTACTTACCCAGCTCGAAGGCGGGTTTTACCGGCCTGCCGCACTGGTTTGAGATGGCCTGCCTGCTGATCCCGCTGCTGTTTATTCTGTTGTGTTGGGCAATGGTGAAGTTTATCTATCGCGACATCCCGCTGGAGGATGATGATGCAGCTTGAAGTGATCCTGCCTCTGGTTGCCTATCTGCTGGTGGTGTTTGGCCTCTCGGTCTATGCCATGCGCCAGCGTAAAACGGGAACGTTTCTAAACGAATATTTCCTCGGCAGCCGCTCGATGGGTGGCCTGGTGCTGGCGATGACCCTGACCGCCACCTATATCAGCGCCAGCTCGTTTATTGGCGGTCCCGGCGCGGCCTATAAATATGGCCTCGGCTGGGTGCTGCTGGCGATGATCCAGCTGCCGGCTGTCTGGCTGTCGCTGGGTATTCTGGGCAAGAAATTTGCCATTCTGGCGCGGCGCTATAACGCGGTGACCCTCAACGACATGCTGTTTGGCCGCTACCGGAGCCGCCTGCTGGTGTGGCTGGCAAGCCTCAGCCTGCTGGTGGCCTTTATCGGCGCGATGGCGGTGCAGTTTATCGGCGGCGCACGGCTGCTGGAGTCGGCGGCAGGTATTCCCTATGAGACCGGCCTGCTGATTTTCGGTATCAGCATCGCGCTCTACACGGCCTACGGCGGCTTTCGCGCCAGCGTGCTCAACGACGCCATGCAGGGCATGGTGATGCTTGTCGGCACCATCGTGCTGCTGATTGGCGTGGTGCATGCGGCAGGCGGCCTGGGTCACGCCGTTGAGACCCTGCGACATATCGATCCGCAGCTGGTTACCCCTCAGGGCGCTGACGATATTCTCTCCCCGACCTTTATGACCTCGTTCTGGGTGCTGGTCTGCTTCGGCGTAATCGGCCTGCCGCATACCGCCGTGCGCTGCATCTCCTATAAGGACAGCAAGGCGGTGCACCGGGGCATCATCATCGGCACTATCGTGGTCGCGATCCTCATGCTCGGCATGCATCTCGCGGGCGCGCTGGGCCGGGCGGTGATCCCAGACCTGACGGTGCCGGATCTGGTGATCCCGACGCTGATGGTCAAAGTGCTGCCGCCCTTTGCCGCCGGGATCTTCCTCGCTGCGCCGATGGCGGCGATCATGTCAACGATCAACGCGCAGCTGCTGCAAAGTTCCGCTACGATCATCAAAGATCTCTACCTGAACCTGCGTCCGGAGCAGATCCACAACGAGCGCCGTCTGAAGCGGATGTCATCGGCGATCACGCTGATCCTGGGGGCATTGCTGCTGCTGGCGGCCTGGCGTCCGCCGGAGATGATCATCTGGCTGAACCTGCTGGCCTTCGGCGGGCTGGAGGCAGTCTTCCTCTGGCCACTGGTGCTGGGGCTGTACTGGGAGCGGGCTAACGCTGCCGGGGCGCTGAGCGCGATGATTGTCGGCGGCGTGCTGTACGCGCTATTAGCGACCTTTAATATTCAGTATCTCGGGTTCCACCCGATTGTACCGTCGCTGCTGTTAAGTTTGCTGGCGTTTGTAGTAGGGAACCGTTTTGGTCACCCCGCTCCGGAAGCCAATGCTATTTCAATTGATAAATAAAGAGTTTTGCCATGCCGTGGATCCAACTAAAACTGAATACGACCGGTGCCCATGCGGAAGAGCTGAGCGATGCCCTGCTGGAAGCGGGCGCGGTCTCCATCACCTTCCAGGATACGCACGATACGCCGGTGTTTGAGCCGCTGCCGGGTGAGACCCGTCTGTGGGGCGATACCGACGTTATCGGCCTGTTTGATGCCGAAACGGATATGAACGAGGTGGTGGCTATCCTTGAGGGCCACCCGCTGCTGGGGGCTGGCTTTGTGCATAAAATCGAGCAGCTGGAAGACAAGGACTGGGAGCGCGAGTGGATGGAGAATTTCCACCCGATGCGCTTTGGCGAACGCCTGTGGATCTGCCCGAGCTGGCGCGAAGTGCCGGATGCGAACGCGGTTAACGTGATGCTCGACCCTGGCCTGGCGTTTGGTACCGGCACGCACCCCACCACTTCGCTGTGCCTGCAATGGCTTGACGGCCTCGATCTGGCGGGCAAGACGGTAATCGACTTTGGCTGCGGCTCCGGCATCCTGGCGATTGCTGCCCTGAAGCTGGGCGCGGCGAAGGCGATTGGTATTGATATCGATCCGCAGGCCATTCAGGCCAGCCGCGACAATGCCGAACGCAACGGCGTCTCCGACCGCCTGGAGCTTTATCTGCCTCAGGACCAGCCCGCAGAGATGCAGGCCGACGTGGTGGTCGCCAATATCCTGGCGGGTCCGCTACGCGAGCTGGCGCCGCTGATTAGCGTTCTGCCGGTGAGCGGTGGCCTGTTAGGGTTATCCGGTATTCTGGCCAGCCAGGCTGAGAGCGTGTGCGAAGCCTACGCCGACCGCTTTACTCTCGACCCGGTGGTGGAGAAAGAGGAGTGGTGCCGCATTACCGGGCAAAAACGGTAATCTCTCTAGCGTGGCCTGCGGGCCACGTTTTTGTTTGTAAATTCGCCAAAGCGATAACGAGAAATGAGAGCACGATCGCATTCGAAAGTGCTTTTTTGCTTATAAAAACAGCGGATTATCCCGTCAGACCCGTCGCTGTTGCAATAAAAACGGATAACTTTCAGGAAAATATTAGCGGTTAAAAAAAGTGCGTTTTACGTTAAAATCATGATTCCTAATGATATTTATTTCTTGCTCTCATGCTTGCTTACGATTCCTTGATCTGCAACCGTGGATTGTTCAAAGTTTGGCCTTTCATCTCATGCAAAAAATGCGTAATATACGCCGCCTTGCAGTCACAGTATGGTCATTTCTTAACTCATGCGAATCGGACACCACCAGCTCAGAAATCGCCTGATCGCAGCACCGATGGCAGGCATCACCGACAGGCCATTCAGGACGCTGTGCTACGAGATGGGAGCGGGTTTAACCGTATCCGAGATGATGTCCTCTAACCCGGAAGTGTGGGCGAGCGACAAATCACGTTTACGAATGGTGCACGTTGATGAGCCTGGGATCCGCACGGTGCAGATTGCCGGTAGCGTCCCTGAAGAGATGGCGGAAGCCGCACGTATCAACGTGGAAAGCGGTGCCCAGATTATTGATATCAATATGGGTTGCCCGGCGAAAAAGGTGAATCGCAAGCTGGCAGGTTCAGCCCTGTTACAGCACCCCGATCTGGTGAAGTCGATCCTGACGGCGGTGGTGGCAGCGGTGGAGGTCCCCGTCACGCTGAAGATTCGCACCGGCTGGTCGCCGGAGCACCGTAACTGTGTAGAAATTGCCCAACTGGCTGAAGACTGTGGTATCCAGGCTCTGACCATTCATGGACGCACTCGCGCCTGTTTGTTCAACGGAGACGCGGAATACGACAGCATTCGGGCAGTTAAGCAGAAGGTTTCCATTCCGGTTATCGCGAATGGTGACATTACTGACCCGCTTAAAGCCAGAGCCGTGCTCGACTATACAGGGGCTGATGCCCTGATGATAGGTCGCGCGGCTCAGGGAAGACCCTGGATCTTTCGGGAAATCCAGCACTATCTGGACTCTGGGGAGCTGCTGCCCCCCCTGCCTCTGGCAGAGGTTAAGCGCTTACTTTGCGCACACGTTCGGGAACTGCACGACTTTTACGGTCAGGCAAAAGGGTACCGAATTGCGCGTAAACACGTCTCCTGGTATCTCCAGGAGCACGCTCCAGATGACCAGTTTCGGCGCACATTCAACGCCATTGAGGATGCCAGCGTACAGCTGGAGGCGTTGGAGGCATACTTCGAAAATTTTGCGTATTAGAAATAAAGAGCTGACAGAACTATGTTCGAACAACGCGTAAATTCTGACGTACTGACCGTTTCTACCGTTAACTCTCAGGACCAGGTAACTCAAAAACCCCTGCGTGATTCCGTGAAACAGGCACTGAAGAACTATTTTGCTCAACTGAACGGTCAGGATGTGAATGACCTGTATGAGCTGGTACTGGCTGAAGTTGAACAGCCCCTGTTGGACATGGTGATGCAATACACCCGCGGTAACCAGACCCGCGCTGCCCTGATGATGGGTATCAACCGTGGTACCCTGCGTAAGAAACTGAAAAAATACGGCATGAACTGATACTAATCAGTTAAGTGTTTGTTTAAAAAGGCGCGAACCGGCATGGGGAAGCGCCTTTTTTGTTACTGGCCTATCCGTTTGGTTTAATCGTACAAATTAACGTCTTTTCCCCCCCAAAAACAGGGGCTTAAATCCCTTCCACCGCTCTGCATTGGGTGCTAATGTCACTGCCCTTTATGCCCACAGGCATGAATGTATAACGATCAATAACCATTATTGTGAATGAGTTGGTGGCATCATGCAGGTTAGCCAATACGACCAGATCCTCGTTGTAATCTCTTTTATCGTTGCCATCATGGCAGCCTACACTGCGCTGAATATGGCAGGCCGGGTCTCGACCAATCCCGGCAAAGCTGGCTGGCTCTGGCTGGCGGGCGGCGGCTTTGCGCTGGGTATCGGCATCTGGGCCATGCATTTTATCGGGATGCTGGCGATGGAGCTGACCATGAGCATGAGCTACGATCCGCTGCTCACCGCCCTGTCGATGCTGATTGCCGTAGGCTCGTCACTGTTTGCCCTCTGGCTGGTCAGCACATCCCAGCTGCACCTGTGCCGCCTGCTGCCTGGCTCGCTGGTAATGGGCTGCGGCATTGCCGGGATGCACTACACCGGCATGGCGGCGTTAGAGGTGTCACCGCCCATTCAGTGGGATATGCGCTGGGTTGCGCTCTCGCTGGTTATCGCCCTCGGCGCATCACTGGCCGCGCTGTGGCTCACCTTCCGCCTGCGTCACGAGGCGGCGCTGGTGGCGCAAATGCGTGCGGGAGCGGCCATCCTGATGGGTATCGCGATTGCCGGTATGCACTATACCGGCATGATGGCAGCCCAGTTTCCGATGCAGCACACAACTATGCATCATGGCGTAGACGGTAACTGGCTGGCGCTGCTGGTCAGCGTCGTCGCCCTCTCTATCCTCGGCATCACCCTGCTGGTCTCGATGCTGGACGCCCGTCTGCAGGCGCGCACGTCGCTGCTGGCCTCGTCGCTGGCGGAGGCTAACCGCGAGCTGGCCCAGATGGCGCTGCACGATCCTCTCACCCGCCTGCCTAACCGCGTGCTGCTGGAGGATCGCCTCGACCAGGCGATCAATAAAGCCCGTCGTGAAGGCTCTTTTTTTGCCCTGATGTTTATGGATCTCGACGGGTTTAAAACCGTCAACGACGCCTACGGTCATGACGTTGGCGATCGGCTACTGATTGCCGTGACCGAACGCCTGCTCCAGCCGCTGAAGGGGCAGTATACGCTGGCGCGCATTGGCGGCGACGAGTTTGTCCTGCTGGCGGAGGTGAGCGCCCCGGATGAGGCGGCCACGCTGGCGGATACTCTGGTACGCGCCATCGACCGACCCTTTACCCTCGATCGCTACGATCTGGTCGTGACCTTAAGCGTGGGCATTGCCCTCTACCCTCACGATGGCAAGAACGAACGCGAGCTGATGTTTAACGCCGATGCGGCGATGTACCACACCAAGCATATGGGGCGTAACGGCTACCACTTCTTCCAGCCGTCGATGAATACGCTGGCGCAGACCCAGCTCCTGCTGATGAACGACCTGTGGCTGGCGCTGGAGCGCAACGAGCTGCGCCTCTTTTACCAGCCCAAGTTCCATGCACCCGCCGGGCCGATCGTTGGCTTTGAAGCCCTGCTGCGCTGGCAGCACGGCGTGCACGGCCTGCTGACGCCGGATCGGTTTCTGCCGCTGGCAGAAAAAACCGGCCTGATCATTCCCATCGGTAACTGGGTGATTGATGAAGCCTGTCGCCAGCTTAGCGAGTGGCGTCAGCAGGGGCATACGCACTGGACGGTGGCCGTTAACCTCTCAACCCTGCAGTTTGAGCAGCCGGGGCTGGTAGATCACGTGATGGATTGCCTGGCGCGGCATCATGTTCCGCCCCAGAGTTTGATCCTCGAAGTGACGGAGACCACGGCCATGACCAACCCGGATGAGAGCGTGCGCGTCTTGACCGAACTCACCGATGCCGGGGTTAAAGCCTCAATTGACGATTTTGGTACCGGCTACTCCAGCCTGCTCTACCTGAAACGCCTGCCGGCCTGCGAGCTGAAGATTGACCGGGCGTTTGTTAAGGAGCTGAGCCGCGACGGCGACGATGCCACTATCGTCTCCGCCATTGTGGCGCTGGCTAAGACGCTGAACCTTAAGGTTGTGGCGGAAGGCGTGGAGACGCAGGCCCAGCAGGCGTTTCTGACCGAGCTGGGCTGCAATACGCTACAGGGTTACCTGTTGGGCAAGCCCATCTCGGCTCAGGAGGCAACCCGGCTGGGCGCCGAGTCAAAGTAAGCGTAACGCTGGGTGGCGCTACGCTTATCCGGCCTACAACTCTTCCGAGACTATTGCGCGAGATACCTTGGCTTTTTTGGTGAAGAACTGCCGTACCACCACAAAGAACACCGGTACGAAGAAGATCGCCAGCAGCGTCGCGGAGAGCATGCCCCCCAGCACCCCGGTTCCCACCGCGTTTTGTGCGCCGCTGCCTGCGCCAGAGCTGATCACCAGCGGCATGACGCCGAGGATAAAGGCCAGCGAGGTCATCAGGATCGGGCGCAGCCGCATGCGGACCGCCTCCAGCGTCGCCTCTACCAGCCCTTTGCCCTCTTTATCCATGAGATCCTTAGCAAACTCGACGATCAGAATGGCGTTCTTAGCCGAAAGCCCGATGGTGGTTAATAGACCGACCTGGAAGTAGACGTCATTGTTCATTCCCCTCGTTAAGGCCGCCAGCAGCGCGCCAATAACGCCCAGCGGCACCACCAGCATGACCGAGAACGGAATCGACCAGCTCTCATACAGCGCTGCCAGGCAGAGGAAGACCACGATCAGCGAGATGGCATACAGCGCCGGAGCCTGGTTGCCTGAGAGACGCTCCTGATAGGACATCCCCGTCCAATCATAGCCGACGCCGGAAGGCAGCCCGGAGGCGAGCTTCTCCATAAGCTGCATCGCATCGCCCGTACTCTTGCCCGGCGCAGCCTCGCCTAAAATCTCCATCGAGGGCAGGCCGTTATAGCGCTCCAGACGCGGTGAGCCATAGACCCAGTGTGAGGTGGTAAAGGCCGAGAACGGCGTCATCTCTCCGTTGCTGCTGCGGACGTAGAGATTGTTCACGTCCGTAGGCAGCATGCGGTATTGCGCATCTGCCTGCACGTAGACCTTTTTTACCCGCCCGTGATCGATAAAGTCATTCACGTAGGTGCCGCCTAATGCGGTGGAGATGGTCTGGTTAATATCCGAGAGATCGATCCCCAGCGCCTGCGCCTTTTCGATATCCACCTCCAGCTTAAACTGTGGGGTATCTTCAAGGCCGTTTGGCCGCACGCGTACTACCTGGTCAGAATGCTTCTGCACCTCAGCCAGCAGCCTATTGCGCGCGCTGGTCAGGGCTTCATGCCCAAGGTTGGCCTGGTCAATTAGCTCAAAGTCAAAGCCCGTCGCCGTGCCCAGCTCGATAATCGCCGGCAGGTTAAACGGAAACACCAGGCCGTCGCTGATTTTACTGAAGGCTTTGGTGGCCCGCTCAACGATACCGCCGACGCCGTTCTCTTTCCCCGGGCGCTCTTCCCACGGCTTAAGGCTGATAAAGGCCATCCCGGAGTTCTGCCCCTGGCCGCTAAAGCTGTAGCCGTTGACGGTCAGGACAGAGTCAACGTTCGCCTTCTCACTGTTAAGATAGTAGTCGGTGACCTTATCCAGCACCTTCTGCGTCCGGGCCTGGGTCGCCCCGGCGGGCAGCTGCACCATGGTCATAAAGACGCCCTGATCTTCATCAGGCAGAAACGAGGTGGGCAGACGCAAAAACAGCACCGCCATTGCGGCGACAATCAGTACGTAGACCAGCAGATAGCGTCCGGTGCCGTTGATAATCCCGGCAACGCTGTCAGTGTAGTGGTGCGTACTGCGTTCAAACAGGCGGTTAAACCAGCCAAAAAAGCCCTTTTTCTCACCGTGCGTTTCAGGATCGAACGGCTTGAGCAGCGTTGCACAGAGGGCCGGGGTGAGGATAAGCGCGACCAGCACCGAGAGCGCCATCGCCGAGACGATGGTAATGGAGAACTGGCGATAGATGGCTCCCGTCGAACCGCCAAAGAAGGCCATTGGGATAAAGACCGCAGAAAGCACCATCGCAATCCCTACCAGCGCCCCCTGGATCTGCGACATCGACTTCTCCGTCGCCTCCTTCGGCGGCAGATGATCCTCCGCCATCACGCGCTCGACGTTCTCTACCACCACGATAGCATCATCCACCAGCAGGCCTATCGCCAGCACCATACCGAACATGGTCAGCGTGTTGATGGAGTAGCCAAACGCCGAGAGGATCGCAAAGGTGCCCAGCAGAACCACCGGCACGGCGATAGTTGGGATCAGCGTCGCCCGGAGATTTTGCAGAAACAGGTACATCACCAGGAAGACCAGGATAATCGCTTCAAACAGCGTTTTTACCACCTCGTGGATAGAGATCTTCACAAAGGGCGTGGTGTCGTAGGGGTAGACGACCTTCATCCCCTGAGGAAAGAACGGCTCCAGCTCGCTGAGTTTGGCTTTGATGGCGCTGGCGGTATCCAGCGCATTGGCACCGGTTGCCAGCTTGATACCGATCGCCGCGGCATCCTGACCGTTAATTTTTGTTACCGTATTGTAGTTCTCCCCGCCCAGCTCAATCCGGGCGACGTCTTTCAGCCGCACCTGCGATCCGTCGGCGTTGACCTTCAGCGTGATGTTGCCGAACTCCACCGGATCCTTCAGCCGCGTCTGGGCAATGATGGAGGCATTGAGCTGCTGGTTGGGTATGGACGGCGTGCCGCCAAGCTGGCCGGCGGCTATCTGGTCGTTCTGCACCTTGATCTGGTTAACCACATCGACCGTCGTCAGGTTGTATTTGTTAAGCAGATCGGCGTTCAGCCAGATACGCATCGCGTACTGGGCACCGAACAGCTGCACGTCACCGACGCCGTTAGTGCGGCTAACAGGATCCTTAATATTAGACGCGACGTAGTCAGAGATATCATCCTGATTCAGGCTCTTGTTCTCAGAGGTGAAGCCGACCACCATTAAGAAGCTGCTGCTGGACTTCTCAACGCTGATCCCCTGCTGCTGAACCTCCTGCGGCAGCAGCGGCATCGCCAGCTGCAGCTTATTCTGTACCTGGACCTGAGCAATGTCTGGATCCGTTCCGGATTTAAAGGTAAGCGTAACCGTCACGCTTCCTGCCGAGTCGCTGGTAGAGGACATGTACATCAGGTTATCGATACCGTTCATGTTCTGCTCGATAACCTGCGTGACGGTATCCTGCACCGTCTGGGCGTCAGCCCCCGGATAGGTGGCGCTAATGGCGATCGCCGGCGGCGCAATGGTCGGGTATTGCGCGACGGGCAGCTGTAAGATTGCCAGCGCCCCGGCAATCATCAAAATAATTGCCAGCACCCAGGCAAAAATCGGACGATCGATAAAAAACTTAGCCATCTTTTGCTCTCGTTGGGTTTATACGATTAACGCGCGGCGGCAGTCTGGCCTGCTGCGCTCGGGGCGATAGTCACCGTTGCCCCAGGACGAACCCGCTGCAATCCGCTGACGATAACGTTTTCACCCTCTTTCAGGCCGCCCGTAATAAGCCACTTATCGCCAATGGCCTGCGAGGCGACGACGTTGCGTGATTCAACCTGATTTTTAGCGTTTACCAGCAGCACGGTGGCATCGCCGCGGGCGTTACGGGTGACCCCCTGCTGCGGCACAAGAATGGCGGTTGGCTGTACGCCCTCGTCGATCCGCGCCCGGACAAACATGCCCGGCAGCAGGCTATGATCGGGGTTAGGGAAGACCGCCCGGATGGTAATGGAGCCGGTGCTCTCATCCACGGTGACGTCTGAGAACTCCAGCGTGCCCTTCAGCGGATAGCGCTGGCCGTTTTCGGTAATCAGCTCAACGTCCGTTTTATCGCTATTTTTTTGCAAGTTGCCCTGCTCAACGGCCTGCTTGAGGCGCATAAAGTCATTGCTCGACTGGGTGACATCGACATAGACGGGATCCAGCTGCTGCACGGTGGCCAGCGCGCTGCTTTGGCCGTTGGTCACCAGCGCCCCCTCGGTTACCGCTGATTTGCCGATCCGGCCATTAATCGGCGAGCGGACCTGGGTATAGGCGAGGTTTATCCTTGCCGTTTCAACGGCGGCCTTCGCGGCCTGTACCGCGGCGTCAGCCTGCTGGGCGTCGGCAATCGCCGTGTCATACTCCTGCTGGCTGATATACTGCGTGCCGACAAGCGGCTGGTAGCGCTTAACGGTGAGGTGGGCAATCTTCGCCGCCGCCTGCGCCTTCGCCAGATCGCCCTGGGCGCTGGCATAATCCGCCTGATAGGTCGCAGGATCGATCTGATAGAGCGACTGGCCTGCAGTAATATCCGCCCCCTCGACAAAATTACGCCGTAAAATAATGCCGCTCACCTGAGGCCGCACTTCGGCAATACGAAACGCTTCGGTTCTGCCAGGTAATTCTGTGGTGACCGCCAGCGGCGCGGCTTTTACCTGATAAACGCTGACCTCCGGCGCAACGGCTTTTTTTGCACTGTCGCCGCTATCATTACAGCCATTGAGTAAACCTGCCGAAATTAAAATCAATGACGACAGGCGGAAACATTCACCAAATTTATTCATTGCAGTTCCTCAAAAACACAACGCACGGCGTTAACCGCAAAAATCCACGATAAAAAATAATTCACATCAATAAATGAAATTATTTAATTAGCCCGATGAATAATTAATGGCTCACCGGAAAGAGAAATCGTTATTGCCGCTGGGCAATAGCATGGCTCGATTTTGCTAAGCGCCGACAGACCACGACATAAAATACCGGCACAAAGAATATTGCCAGCAGCGTCGCTGCAATCATTCCCCCCATTACCCCCGTGCCGACCGCATTTTGCGCGCCGCTGCCTGCGCCGGTACTTAATACCAGCGGCATTACGCCTAGAATAAATGCCAGGGAGGTCATCAGAATGGGGCGCAGGCGCATTCTGACCGCTTCAAGCGTGGCCTCGATAAGGCTTTTGTGCTCTTTATCCATCAGGTCTTTGGCAAACTCGACAATCAGAATGGCATTCTTAGCGGATAGCCCAATGGTGGTGAGCAGGCCAACCTGGAAATAGACGTCGTTACTCAAACCGCGCATGCTGGCGGCCAGCAGCGCTCCCACGACGCCCAGCGGCACCACCAGCATCACCGAGAAGGGAATCGACCAGCTCTCATACAGGGCAGCGAGGCAGAGGAAAACCACCACCAGCGAAATGGCGTACAGCGCCGGGGCCTGGTTGCCGGAGAGACGCTCCTGATAGGACATCCCGGTCCAGTCAAAACCGACGCCAGCAGGAAGCTGCGACGCCAGCGTCTCCATAAGCTTCATCGCCTCGCCGCTGCTTTTGCCCGGCGCGGCCTCACCAAGAATTTCCATGGATGGCAGGCCGTTATAGCGTTCCAGACGGGGCGAACCCTGGATCCAGCGGGCGCTGGAGAAGCTGGAGAACGGCACCATGCCGCCGGTCTGGTTACGGACATACCAGGTGTTAATGTCATCCGGCATCATGCGATAAGGCGCATCGGCCTGAGCATAGACCTTTTTTACGCGCCCATTATCAATAAAGTCGTTAACGTAGGTACTGCCCAGCGCAGTGGCAATTGTGCTGTTGATATCGCTCAGCGAGACGCCCAGCGCCTGGGCTTTCTCCTGATCAACATTGAGCTTGAACTGGGGCATATCCTCCAGGCCGTTGGGCCGCGTCCTGACCAGCGTGTCCGGATGCTGCGCCGCCTGCATGAGCAGCTGGTTACGCGCGGCGGTCAGCGCCGTATGGCCTAGCCCCGCCTGGTCGATCAGCTCAAAGTCGAACCCGGTCGCGGTTCCCAGCTCGGTAATGGCGGGCAGATTGAAGGCGAAAACCATCCCATCCTTAATGCGGCTAAAGGCTTTCGTGGCCCGGCTGACGATAGCGCCAACGCGATCCTCTTTGGCTTCACGCTGCGCCCACGGCATCAGGCGTACAAAGGCCAGGCCGTTGTTCTGCCCTTTACCGTTCAGACCAAAGCCGGTAACGGTAAAAACGGAATCGACGTTGTTTTTCTCTTTCGTCAGGTAGTAATCCGTTACCTCGCGCATGATCTTTTCCGTCCGCGCCTGCGTCGCGCCGGCGGGCAGCGTGACCATCGTCAGAAACACGCCCTGATCCTCTTCAGGTAAAAACGAGGTCGGCAGCCGCAGGAACAGCACCGCCATTCCAATCACGATCACAACATAAACAACGATATACCGCCCCGTACAGTGGAGCAGCTTCTGTACGCTACTGGTATAGTGGCGGGTGCTCTGTTCAAACAGGCGATTGAAGCGGCTAAAAAGCCGGTGGGTCTTATCGTGCTGCACCGGCTTAAGCAGCGTTGCGCAGAGGGCAGGCGTTAAAATCAGAGCGACCAGCACCGAGAGCGCCATCGCCGAAACGATGGTGATGGAGAACTGCCGGTAGATCACCCCCGTCGAGCCGCCAAAAAAGGCCATCGGGATAAAGACGGCTGAGAGCACCATCGCAATCCCCACCAGCGCGCCCTGGATCTGGCTCATCGACTTCTGGGTGGCCTCCTTTGGCGGTAGCCCTTCGTCAGTCATGACCCGCTCAACGTTTTCAACCACCACGATGGCATCATCCACCAGCAGGCCGATGGCCAGCACCATGCCAAACATCGTTAGCGTATTGATGGAGTAACCAAATGCCGCCAGCACGGCAAAGGTACCCAGCAACACCACCGGTACGGCGATGGTAGGAATGAGCGTCGCGCGCAGGTTTTGCAGGAAGAGATACATCACCAGGAAGACCAGCACGATCGCTTCAAACAGCGTTTTGAACACCTCGCGGATAGAGATGTTGATAAACGGCGTCGTATCGTAGCTGTAGACCAGCTTCAGGCCATGTGGAAAATAGGATTGCAGATGCGCCATCTGCTGCTTTACCGCATCGGCGGTAGAGAGCGCATTGGCCCCCGTTGCCAGCTTAATACCCAGCCCTGCTGAAGGTTTTCCATTATAGCGCGCCACAACGTTATAGTTTTCACCGCCGCGCTCAATGCGGGCAACGTCGCGCAGCAGCACGCGTGAGCCATCTGCCTGTACCTTAAGCGTAATGTTGCCAAACTCCTGCGGCGTGCGCAGACGGGTCTGGGCGATAATTGAGGCGTTAAGCTGCTGCGTCGCCGGTGAGGGGGTTCCCCCCAGCTGTCCGGCAGCAATCTGGCTGTTCTGCGCTTTGATTTCGTTAACCACGTCGAGGGTGGTTAGCTGATACTGGTTGAGCTTGCTGGGGTCAAGCCAGATGCGCATGGCATACTGTGCCCCAAACAGCTGTACGTCACCGACCCCTTCAGTGCGGCTTACCGGATCTTTGATATTGGAGGAGATGTAGTCGGCAATGTCATCCTGCGACATGCTGCCATCATCTGAAATAAAGCCCATCACCAGCAGGAAGTTGCTGCTCGATTTTTTAACGTTGATGCCCTGCTGCTGTACCTCCTGCGGCAGCAGCGGCATGGCGAGCTGCAGCTTGTTCTGTACCTGCACCTGGGCGATGTCGGGATCGGTCCCGGAATTAAAGGTTAAGGTTACCGTCACGCCGCCCGAGGAGTCGCTGGTGGAGGACATGTACATCAGGTTATCGAGGCCGTTCATATTCTGTTCGATCACCTGGGTTACCGTGTCCTGCACGGTCTGCGCATCCGCGCCGGGATAGGTAGCGTTAATGGCAATGGCGGGCGGCGCAATCGTGGGGTACTGCGCAACGGGCAGCTTAATGACGGCCAGCGCGCCTGCCAGCATCAAAATAATCGCCAGTACCCAGGCGAAAATTGGGCGCTCGATAAAGAACTTTGCCATATAAACGTATTACCTTTTGTTTTTCATCACCGGGATTTATTACCGGAAGGCGTTAGCATTTATTACCCAAATAAATACTTTATTTAATAACATTCATCATGTGAATATTTATTAACACATAGCGAAAATAGTGGCACTATGTTGAATGAACAACAAAAAAATGCAAGGATAGATAGTGAGATCCCGAGTATATTTTATTCAGCAAATGTAAATCACGCTTCGAGCATGACGGTAGCAACAATGGCAAAAAAGACAAAAGAAGAGGCAGCCAAGACACGGCAGCGATTAATAGATACCGCTATTTTAACATTTTCGCAGCAGGGCTTTTCCAATACGACGCTGGACGATATCGCCTGCGCGGCACACATGACGCGCGGTGCTATTTACTGGCACTTTACAAATAAGACAGAACTATTTAACGCCATCTGGCAAGAGCAAAGGCCGTTAAGAGAGAGAATAGACCGAAAAGCACGCCTGCATTTTATTAACGACCCACAGGGCCTATTTCGCCATAGCTTAACTGAATCCCTCCGCTTAATTGCAAAAAGTCCTTTCGAACAAGCACTCGTAGAAATTCTTTACCATAAGTGCGAATTTACGCCAGATATGACGCCGGAAGCGGAAATACGTGAGCGGCTATTTTTTAACCCGGCAAATGTTACCGAACTGTTAGAGAAGTGCCAGCAGCAGGATCCCTGCTTTTTAAGCGGCAGCATAGAGACGGCGTTGATTATTATTCAGGGATATCTGAGCGGAATTGTTAAAAACTGGCTGATGTTGGATAAGTGCTTCGATCTTGCCGCGCTGGCGCCGCAGCTGGTTGAGGGACTGCTGGTGATGCTGCGCATGACGCCAGAAGAGAGTCACACCAGGCTGAGCGCATGACGCCAGCGATCTCCGGCTCCATCTTTTCTCCTTAATCCGCTGGTCTACGCTGTTACTCTCCATGTTTTTTACATTGGACACGCTTTGTAAGAATAGAGGCATAAATTCTCGCCGCGACCGGTGGTACAATACCGCCATTCACATAAATGAGGTGAATGTGACCATGAAAAAATTAATTGCCGTTGCACTGTTATCTACCGTTCTCGCAGGCTGTGCCCATGACTCCCCTTGCGTACCGACCTATGACGATCAGGGCCGACTGGTGCATACCAATACCTGCATGAAAGGAACGACTCAGGATAACTGGGAAACCGCAGGGGCTGTTGCCGGCGGTGCTGCCGCGATTGCTGGCCTGACGCTGGGTATTGTGGCCTTAACCAAATAATCTGACTCCAGGCGTGGTTCCCCCACGCCTTCTTTTTTGCTCCGCCCCGGTGCACGCCTGACGCCCTGTTAAATTTGCGACGCTTTCTGGTTCAAAAATCGCGTCGCTCTATCCTGCTTTCTCCATCCTGCTGTTTTTAATCCTTCCGTAGCGAAACTATTTTGATCCGTTTTGTGGCGCAGGTTCGAGTTTTGCACCATTACGGAGCGCTGAATGCTTTTTTTCCTGTCTACACTCTGCATATTGCGGGGAGAACTCCCCTTTTCCGCCTTCCGCAAACCTGGCACTACCTTTGCTTTAAAGAGTATGGCCAACGCCACAGACAGGTTCCAGGCGTCTCCCGAACGCCTTTTTATAACAATAATTTCGCCACACAGGATGCATTATGAAAAAGATCACGATCGCCAGCCTGGCTGCCGCCGGTGCGCTGTTTGCTGTTGTAAACCAGGCGCATGCTGGCGCAACGCTGGACGCCGTAAAGAGTAAAGGTTTTGTACAGTGCGGGATCAGCGACGGGCTGCCGGGTTTCTCCTATGCGGATGCCAACGGCAAGTTCACCGGTATTGACGTGGACGTTTGCCGTGGCGTCGCTGCTGCCGTTTTTGGCGATGATACCAAAGTGAAGTACACCCCGCTGACGGCCAAAGAGCGTTTCACCGCCCTGCAGTCCGGCGAAGTTGACGTGCTGTCGCGTAACACCACCTGGACCTCATCCCGCGATGCGGGCATGGGCATGGCGTTTACCGGCGTGACCTACTATGACGGCATCGGCTTCCTGACCCACAATAAAGCGGGTCTGAAGAGCGCTAAAGAGTTAGACGGTGCCACCGTCTGCATCCAGGCCGGTACCGATACCGAGCTGAACGTGGCGGACTACTTTAAATCTAACAACATGAAGTATACCCCGGTGACCTTCGACCGCTCCGACGAGTCTGCCAAAGCGCTGGAGTCTGGCCGCTGCGACACCCTGGCCTCTGACCAGTCACAGCTCTATGCCCTGCGCATCAAGCTGAGCACGCCGGGCGAGTGGATCGTCCTGCCAGAGGTGATCTCCAAAGAGCCGCTGGGACCGGTAGTTCGCCGCGGTGACGAAGAGTGGTTCTCTATTGTTCGCTGGACGCTCTTCGCCATGCTGAACGCAGAGGAGATGGGTATCACCTCTAAAAACGTTGATGAGAAGGCGGCCAGCCCGGCGACCCCGGATATGGCGCACCTGTTAGGTAAAGAGGGTGACTACGGCAAGGATCTGAAGCTCGATAACAAGTGGGCTTACAACGTGATCAAGAAAGTCGGTAACTACGCTGAGATCTTTGAACGCAACGTCGGATCGGAAAGCCCGCTGAAGATCAAACGCGGCCAGAACAACCTCTGGAACAACGGCGGTATCCAGTACGCGCCGCCGGTGCGCTAAGCTGCCGGCACGCGAAGATAGAGTGCTGTAACGGGCACTGCGCAGGCAGTGCCCAGCCCAGAGTCAAGGTTACCGAGGTTTTCTATGTTCCAACGCCGCCCAACCGTTAAAGGATCGTTCTCCCTTTCTAACCCCGCGGTTCGTGCCTGGCTGTTTCAAATTATCGCTATCGTGGCCGTTGTCAGCGTCGCGATCTATTTGATACACAACACCGTTACTAACCTGAGCAACCGGGGCATTACCTCCGGCTTTGCCTTTCTCGATCGTGGAGCCGGATTTGGCATCGTTCAGCACCTGATCGATTACGAGCAGGGCGATACCTATGGCCGGGTATTCCTGGTCGGCTTGCTCAATACGCTGCTGGTCTCCGCGCTATGTATTGTTTTTGCCTCGTTTCTGGGATTCTTCCTCGGGCTCGCGCGTCTGTCGGAAAACTGGCTGCTGCGCAAGCTATCGACCATCTATATCGAAACCTTCCGTAATATCCCGCCGCTGCTGCAGATCTTCTTCTGGTATTTTGCCGTGCTGCGTAACCTACCGGGGCCGCGCCAGGCGGTAAGCGCTTTCGACCTGGCATTCCTCAGCAACCGCGGGCTGTATATCCCTGCCCCCGCGTTTGGCGAAGGCATTGTCGGTTTTATCGCAGCGGTGCTGATTGCCGTCGCCGTTACCGTCGGGCTGTACCGCTTCAACAGGGCGCACCAGATGAAAACCGGCCAGCTAAGGCGGACATGGCCGACCGCGCTCGGGCTGATTATTCTGCTACCCCTGCTCTCCCACTGGCTGTTCGGCGCGGCGCTGCACTGGGATGTGCCGGAGCTGCGCGGCTTTAACTTCCGTGGCGGCATGGCATTGATCCCGGAGCTGGCGGCGCTGACCCTGGCCCTGTCGGTCTATACCTCCGCGTTTATTGCCGAGATCATCCGCTCGGGCATTCAGTCAGTGCCCTTTGGGCAACACGAGGCTGCGCGCTCGCTGGGTTTGCCTAACCCGGTAACGCTGCGCCAGGTGATTATTCCGCAGGCGATGCGCGTGATTATTCCACCGCTGACCAGCCAGTATCTCAACATTGTGAAGAACTCGTCGCTGGCGGCCGCGATCGGCTATCCCGATATGGTATCGCTGTTTGCCGGAACGGTGCTGAACCAGACCGGACAGGCGATCGAGACAATTGCTATCACAATGTCGGTCTATCTGATCATCAGCCTGACGATCTCCCTGCTGATGAACATCTATAACCGCCGTATCGCCCTGGTTGAGCGCTAAGGATCCATGATGACAAAAGCACTTCTGTCTCACCCTGCGCGTCCGGCCCGTTCCGGCGCTGGACGCTATCTCCAGTGGGTGCGAAAAAATCTGTTCTCCAGCTGGTCTAACAGCCTGCTGACCGTGATCGCGCTGTGGCTGATGTGGGAGCTTATTCCTCCCCTGCTGAACTGGGCGCTGTTTCAGGCGAACTGGTTTGGCTCAACCCGGGCGGACTGCACCAAAGCGGGCGCCTGCTGGGTCTTTATTCATGAGCGTTTCGGCCAGTTTATGTATGGTCTCTACCCCCATGAAGAGCGCTGGCGCATCAACACCGCGCTGGTAATCGGCCTGCTCTCGATCGTACCGATGTTCTGGAATGCACTGCCTAAACGCGGACGCTACATTGCCTGCTGGGCGGTGATCTATCCGCTGGTCGTATGGGGCCTGATGTACGGGGGCTTTCTCGGGCTGGAGCGTGTAGAGACGCGCCAGTGGGGCGGCCTGACGCTGACCCTGATCATCGCCTCTGTCGGGATTGCCGGCGCGCTGCCGCTGGGGATCCTTCTGGCGCTTGGCCGACGCTCCACCATGCCGGTGGTGCGCATTCTGTCGGTGATTTTTATTGAGTTCTGGCGAGGCGTGCCGCTAATCACCGTGCTGTTTATGTCCTCGGTGATGCTGCCGCTGTTTATGTCGGAAGGGACCAGCATCGATAAGCTGGTGCGGGCGCTGGTCGGGGTGATTCTGTTCCAGTCAGCCTATGTGGCCGAGGTCGTACGAGGCGGACTACAGGCGCTGCCCAAGGGGCAGTATGAAGCCGCTGAATCATTGGCGCTGGGCTACTGGAAAACCCAGGGGCTGGTGATCCTGCCGCAAGCGCTGAAGATGGTGATCCCAGGGCTGGTGAATACCATTATTGCGCTGTTTAAGGACACGAGCCTGGTGATCATCATCGGCCTGTTCGATCTCTTTAGCAGCGTGCAGCAGGCCACGGTCGATCCCGAATGGCTGGGGATGTCCACAGAAGGCTACGTTTTTGCCGCCCTGGTCTACTGGATTTTCTGTTTTAGCATGTCGCGCTATAGCCAGCATCTGGAGAAGCGCTTTAACACCGGGCGTACACCGCACTGAGGATCACCATGAGTAATATGACTATGCAATCTGCCGACGCGATGATTACGCTCGAGAACGTAAATAAGTGGTATGGGCAGTTCCACGTACTGAAAGACATTAACCTGAACGTAAAGCAGGGGGAGCGCATTGTCCTTTGCGGCCCTTCCGGGTCAGGTAAATCGACAACGATCCGCTGCATCAACCATCTGGAAGAGCATCAGCAGGGCCGTATCGTTGTTGATGGCATCGAGCTGAATGAAGATATCCGCAATATTGAGAAGGTGCGTCAGGAGGTGGGGATGGTGTTCCAGCACTTTAACCTTTTCCCGCACCTGACGGTTTTACAGAACTGCACTCTGGCGCCTGTCTGGGTACGTAAAATGCCAAAGAAGGAGGCCGAAGCGCTGGCGATGCACTATCTTGAGCGCGTTCGTATTGCCGAGCATGCGCATAAGTTCCCTGGCCAGATCTCCGGTGGGCAGCAGCAGCGCGTCGCTATTGCCCGCTCGCTCTGCATGAAACCTAAAATCATGCTGTTTGATGAGCCTACCTCTGCGCTGGATCCGGAGATGGTGAAGGAGGTACTGGATACTATGATTGGTCTGGCAGAATCGGGGATGACAATGCTGTGTGTAACGCACGAGATGGGCTTTGCCCGTACGGTTGCCGACCGCGTGATCTTTATGGATCGTGGGGAGATTGTTGAGCAGGCCTCACCCGAAGAGTTCTTTGCCCATCCGAAATCAGAGCGTACACGCGCTTTCTTGTCGCAGGTAATTCACTGATCGTATTGCCGGGCGGCGCTACGCTTGCCCGGCCTACAGGAGCAGCATCCTCTGTAGGCCCGGTAAGCGCAGCGCCACCGGGCATTCTCAAAGAGCAGCTTACCGACAGACAACAGGTAAAACAAAAGGCCCAGTCTTTCGACTGGGCCTTTTGTTTTATTTGATGCCTGGCAGTTC
>DKPJ01000013.1 GCA_002480085.1 Enterobacteriaceae bacterium UBA7338
AGGGACAAATCCGCCGGGAGCGGATTTGCACGTTGCGCAGCAACGGCCCGGAGGGCGGCGGGCAGGACGCCCGCCGCAGCTGCCAGGCATCAAACAAGCAGAAGGCCATCCGGAAGGATGGCCTTTTTGCGTTGCGGCAGACCGGCGCCCGGTGGCGCTGCGCTTACCGGGCCTACAGACGGCACCTGTCCCCCGTAGGCCGGGCAAACAGCGTGCCGCCCGGCGTATTAACGCAACCACTGCTCTATAAAATCAGCTATCTCAGCTACGTCATTCAAGTCCAATACTGGCACTATAGTCGCAAGCGTAACATCGCTGGCGATGGCAATAACGTTATCATCGATCTCCAGCTCCTCTAGCCGATGCCCGGCATCTGCCCGAAACAGCAGGATCTTCGCCACCGGCTCATGCTTGAACCCTTCTACCAGCACCAGATCTAATTTCGTGTGATCCATTCTGCTGGCCAGAAACGTTAAGTCTAACGGCGCCTCATCCGGCGTTTCGGTCATCAAGGCCCACCGCTGCTGGCTGGCGACCAGAGTTTGCGCCGCACCCGCCTTACGTAACTCATAGCTATCCTTGCCGGGCTTATCGACATCCATATTATGGTGCGTATGCTTAATCAGGCCGGGACGGATGCCCCGTTCACAGAGAGCAGGGATCAGCTGCTTAAGCAGCGTGGTTTTCCCTGTACCGCTCCATGCGGCTATCGCCAGAATCGGCTTCATTTTTTCTCCTGCCTGCCGGTAAGACCGTCCGGCGTATTAATATTAATAAACGCCGACCGGCAATCGCTAAAGTCCACGGCATGGCCTCCCACCTGGCGCATAAATACCATTACCCGCCGCTCGCCGGATGCCAGATAGGCCGCAAGCTGCGGTACTACCTGTCGATGAACCAGCGCAATGGTGGGGTGATCGCGTTCTCCGTCCGTCACCCACACTACCGGCGCATCCTTACGCTCCGAGGCCAGTCTCGCTGCCAGATCGGGCGGTATGCCCGGCGTATCGCACGGACAAAACAGGAACCAGTCGGCTGCTGTCTGTTGCATAACGGCCAGCATACCGGCCAGCGGACCGGGAAAGCTGTCCAGCGTATCTTCAATGACAATCAGGCCGCTGGCCCGATAGCGATCGAGGTTGCGGTTAGCGCTTAACACAATACGGTCTACCTGCTTAGCCAGACGGCTTGCGACATGCTGCCAGAGCGGAATGCCGTTAAGCAGCAATAATCCTTTGTCTTCCCCGCCCATACGCGACGCTCTGCCGCCAGCCAGTACGACACCCGTCAGGTCCTGTCCATTATTCACCAATATCGCCTCTTTTATTGTGGGTTTGACCCTGCTAACGTGTCTCTCTCAAGAGTAAGGAGTAGTGACCATGAAATGTAAACGTCTGAATGAAGTAATTGAACTCCTCCAGCCCGCCTGGCAAAAAGAGCCCGAGCTTAACCTGATGCAATTTTTGCAAAAACTGGCGCAGGAGTCAGGCTATGACGGTGAGCTAACCGATCTTTCTGACGATATCCTGATCTATCATCTTAAAATGCGTGACTCGGCAAAGGATGCGGTTATCCCCGGGATCCAGAAAGATTACGAAGAAGATTTCAAAACGGCCCTGCTGCGCGCCCGGGGCGTAATTAAAGAGTAAAAGGTTGTAAGCGGTGCAACCGAATGCGCTACGAAATGATATCCTGAACTATTCGTAGTAATTTCCGGATGATGGGATGAACGACAACGCTTTTACTTTCCAGACGCTACACCCGGATACCATCATGGATGCGCTGTTTGAACAGGGGATCCGGGTGGATTCCGGTCTTACCCCGCTCAACAGTTACGAAAACCGTGTCTATCAGTTTCAGGACGAAGATCGCCGCCGCTACGTGGTGAAGTTTTACCGCCCGCAGCGCTGGTCGGCAGAGCAAATTCGTGAAGAACACCAGTTCGCCCATGAGCTGATGAACGATGAGGTACCGGTTGCGGCCCCGCTTGAGTTCAACGGCCAGACGCTGCTGACTCATCAGGGGTACTACTATGCCGTATTTCCCAGCCTCGGCGGTCGTCAGTTCGAAGCCGACAACCTGGATCAGATGGAGTGGGTGGCACGCTATCTTGGCCGCCTGCATCAAACCGGGCGTAAAACAACGTTCACCAGCCGCCCCTCTATCGACGTTAATGAGTATCTGATTGAGCCTCGTCACGTCTTTGAGAACTCGGCGCTTATCCCCTCGGGCCTGAAAGCCGCCTTCCTTAACGCCACGGACTCCCTTATCAAGGCGGTGATGGCGCAGTGGCATACGCGTTTCGATCTGCTGCGCCTGCATGGCGACTGCCATGCCGGGAATATTCTCTGGCGCGACGGGCCACTGTTTGTCGATCTCGACGATGCCCGTAACGGCCCGGCAGTTCAGGATCTGTGGATGCTGCTCAACGGCGACAAAGCCGAGCGGCGTATGCAGCTCGAGACGATTATCGAGGCCTATGAAGAGTTTAGCGAATTTAAAACCGATGAGATTGCGCTCATCGAACCTTTACGCGCCATGCGTATGGTCTATTATCTGGCATGGCTGATCCGCCGCTGGGACGATCCCGCATTCCCCAAAAATTTCCCGTGGCTGACCGGGGAAGACTATTGGCACAGGCAAACTCTGATCTTTATTGAGCAGGTTAAGGTTCTGCAAGAACCCCCTCTGCAACTTACGCCGATGTATTAATTTGACACTTTCAGGAGAGTATTAACCATGAAGAAAATTTGGCTGGCGCTGGCAGGTCTCATTCTGGCATTTAGCGCATCTGCAGCTCAGTTCACCGAGGGGAAACAGTACATCGCCCTTGATAAGCCAGCGGTGGGAGAGCCGCAGGTGCTGGAGTTCTTCTCCTTCTACTGCCCACACTGCTACGATTTTGAACGCGTATGGCACGTTTCTGACACGGTGAAACAGCAGCTGCCGGAAGGCACTAAGATGACCAAATACCACGTCGAATTTCTGGGCCCGCTGGGCAAAGATCTGACTCAGGCATGGGCTGTGGCGATGGCGCTGGGCGTAGAAGATAAGATCACCGCTCCGATGTTTGAAGCAGTGCAGAAGACCCAGACCGTCACGACCGTAGCCGATATTCGCAAGGTGTTTGTTGATGCCGGTATTAAAGGCGAAGACTACGACGCCGCATGGAATAGCTTTGTGGTGAAATCCCTGGTTGCCCAGCAGGAGAAAGCCGCCGCCGATCTGCAATTGCAGGGCGTACCGGCCATGTTTGTTAACGGCAAATATCAGGTTAACCCGCAGGGAATGGATACCAGCAGCATGGACGTTTTCGTTCAGCAGTATGCTGCAACGGTAAAATACCTGGTTGGCCAGAAGTAATCATAAAGCCGGTCAATGACCGGCTTTTTTATAGGTTTTGTGGTACGACATATTGATGTTGTTCAAAAACAGAGCGCCGGATGAATTAAGCGTGACTGACCGTCTGCCGTACCAATCAAACGCATGAGCAAAACCTTATATCCACATGGAGTAAATTGCCGCTTAACAGACATAAGGATCGCGATCCTTTTTCTATCTATTTAATTTCAATAGATAAATAAAAAACCCCGTCAATATTACATGGTCTATTATTTCTTCAGTAAAAAAGCATGCACAAAGTTATCCACAGGATAATAATGCGAACGATCGCGACGATCCGGAAATCTTTTCCACGAATTACCGTGAAAAACTCAAGTTTTCGTCCGGTATGTGGCATCCTTTAACCATAAATTATTAAACAGGCACGGATATCATGGTTCAGATCCCAGAAAACCCGCTAATCCTCGTTGATGGCTCGTCATACCTCTATCGCGCTTATCACGCGTTCCCACCGCTGACCAACAGCGCGGGAGAGCCAACCGGCGCAATGTACGGGGTACTGAACATGCTCAGAAGCTTGATCCTGCAGTACCAGCCCACGCATGCCGCCGTGGTGTTTGATGCCAAAGGGAAGACCTTCCGTGATGAGCTGTTTGAGCACTATAAATCGCACCGTCCGCCGATGCCTGACGATCTGCGCTCGCAGATCGAGCCGCTGCATGCAATGGTAAAAGCGATGGGCCTGCCGCTAATGGCCATTTCCGGCGTTGAAGCGGATGACGTTATCGGTACGCTGGCGCTCGAGGCTGAAAAAATGGGTCGCCCGGTGCTGATCAGCACCGGTGATAAAGATATGGCCCAGCTGGTTACGCCGAACGTGACGCTGATTAACACCATGACCAACACCATTCTTGGTCCGGAAGAGGTGATCAACAAATATGGCGTGCCGCCTGAATTGATCATCGATTTCCTTGCCCTGATGGGCGACTCCTCAGATAACATCCCCGGCGTGCCTGGCGTAGGTGAAAAAACGGCGCAGGCGCTGCTGCAAGGGCTGGGCGGTCTGGAAACGCTGTTTAGCGAGTCCGATAAGATTGCCAGCCTGAGCTTCCGTGGTGCAAAAACCATGGCGGCGAAGCTGGAGCAGAATAAAGAGGTTGCTCGCCTCTCCTATCAGCTGGCGACCATCAAGACCGACGTCGAGCTGGATCTCACCTGCGAACAGCTGACGGTACAGCAGCCAGCCGCAGACGAGCTACTGAGCCTGTTTAAGCGATACGAATTTAAACGCTGGACGGCGGATGTCGAAGCGGGAACCTGGTTGCAGGGTAAAGGGGCGAAACCGGCCGCGAAGCCGCAGGCCGCTCCTGTGGTTGAGGTTGAAGACGATGAGCCTGCCACGCCGCTCTCCGCGGAGCACTACGTCACCGTTCTTGATGAGCCGACGCTGAACGAGTGGATTGCGCGACTGAAGAAGGCGCCGGTATTTGCCTTCGATACCGAAACGGACAGCCTGGACAATATCAGCGCTCAGCTGGTGGGCCTGTCGTTTGCTACCGAGCCGGGCCTCGCAGCCTACGTGCCGGTCGCACACGACTACCTGGATGCGCCGGAGCAGCTCTCCCGCGATCGGGTTCTGGAGCTGTTAAAGCCGATTCTGGAAGATGATAAGGCGCTGAAGGTGGGGCAGAACCTCAAGTTCGATCGTGGGATTCTGCAAAACTACGGTATTGAGCTGCGCGGCATCGCCTTTGACACCATGCTCGAGTCCTACATTCTCGACAGCGTTGCCGGGCGTCACGATATGGACAGCCTCTCCGATCGCTGGCTGAAGCACCAGACCGTGACCTTTGAGCAGATCGCCGGCAAGGGTAAGAACCAGCTGACCTTTAACCAGATCGCGCTGGAAGAGGCCGGACACTACGCGGCGGAAGATGCTGACGTCACGCTGCAGCTGCATCTCAAGATGTGGCCAAAGCTGGAGAAACATGCCGGTCCGCTGAATATTTTCCAGAACATTGAGATGCCGCTGGTGCCGGTGCTCTCCCGCATCGAGCGTAACGGGGTGAAGATCGATCCGGCGGTGCTGCATAAGCACTCTGGAGAGATCACTCTGCGTCTGGCCGAGCTGGAGAAAAAGGCCCATGAGATTGCCGGTGAGGCGTTTAACCTCTCCTCAACCAAACAGCTGCAGGTCATCCTGTTTGAGAAGCAGGGTATTAAGCCCCTGAAAAAGACGCCAGGCGGCGCGCCTTCAACCTCAGAAGAGGTGCTAGAGGAGCTGGCGCTGGATTACCCGTTGCCAAAGGTCATTCTGGAGCATCGCGGCCTGTCGAAGCTGAAATCGACCTATACCGATAAGCTGCCGCTGATGATCAATCCTAAAACCGGACGCGTGCACACCTCCTATCACCAGGCGGTCACCGCAACGGGACGGCTCTCATCCACCGATCCGAACCTGCAGAACATCCCGGTGCGTAACGAGGAGGGACGGCGCATCCGCCAGGCGTTTATTGCGCCTGAGGATTACGTCATTGTCTCTGCGGACTATTCGCAGATTGAGCTGCGCATCATGGCGCACCTGTCCCGCGACAAGGGCCTGCTCTCCGCCTTTGCCGAGGGCCAGGATATCCACCGCGCCACGGCGGCAGAGGTATTTGGTATGCCGCTGGAGAGCGTATCGAACGACCAGCGTCGCAGCGCGAAGGCAATCAACTTCGGTCTGATCTACGGCATGAGCGCGTTTGGTCTGTCGCGCCAGCTGAATATCCCGCGCAAAGAGTCGCAGCGTTATATGGATCTCTACTTTGAGCGCTATCCGGGCGTGCGTGAGTATATGGAGCGCACCCGGGCGCAGGCGAAAGAGCAGGGCTACGTTGAAACCTTAGAGGGGCGTCGCCTCTATCTACCGGATATCAAATCCAGTAACGCGGCGCGGCGGGCTGGCGCTGAGCGTGCGGCGATTAACGCCCCGATGCAGGGGACGGCGGCGGATATCATCAAGCGGGCCATGATCGCCGTGGATGCCTGGCTACAGGCGGAGCAGCCGCGCGTGCGTATGATTATGCAGGTTCACGATGAACTGGTGTTTGAAGTGCACAAAGACGATCTGGAGCCGGTTTCGCAGAAGATCCATGAGCTGATGGAGAACAGCACCCAGCTGGATGTTCCGCTGCTGGTGGAGGTTGGCAGTGGGGCAAACTGGGATCTGGCGCACTAGCCTTTGGCGTAATCGCGCAGTTTTATGTAAGTAAGCAACATAAGATAGAGCTTTTTGTGATGATCATTAGAATTCCCTATGTAAAGAGTGAAAAAAAATTACAAAAAGCGTTTGTAACTGTCTAAAAAAAGAGTAGAGTTAAAGACGTAGGGTACAGAGGTAAGATGTTCTATCTTTCAGACCTTTTACTTCACGTAATCGGATTTGGCTGAATATTTTAGCCGCCCCAGTCAGTAATGACTGGGGCGTTTTTTATTGGGTCACTCTTCAGATTCTGCTTCGGTTACCGGCGTCAAATCGCTAAACCAGCTATCCAGCTTCGCCCGCAGCTTGTCCACGCCCAGCTTCTTCAGGGATGAAAACGCTTCAACCTGTACGTCACCGTTAAAGGCCAGTACCGCTTCACGCACCATATTCAGCTGCGACTTCCGCGCGCCGCTCGCCAGCTTATCGGCTTTGGTCAGCAGCACCAGCACCTGAATATTGCTCTCAACGGCCCACTGGATCATCTGCTGATCGAGATCCTTCAGCGGATGGCGAATATCCATTAGGATCACCACGCCCTGCAGGCACTGGCGCTTCTCCAGATACTCACCCAGCGCGCGCTGCCATTTGATCTTCATCTCTTCCGGGACTTCGGCGTAGCCGTAGCCGGGCAGGTCAACAAGACGTTTGCCGTCTGCCACTTCAAACAGGTTGATAAGCTGGGTACGGCCCGGCGTCTTGGAGGTACGCGCCAGGCTCTTCTGATGCGTCAGGGTATTCAGGGCGCTCGATTTACCCGCGTTGGAACGGCCAGCAAAGGCCACTTCTATTCCGGTATCGGCAGGCAAGTGGCGAATATCAGGCGCGCTGGTAACAAAGTGCGTCTGTTGATAATTCAAGTTAGTCAAAGCGGTCGTCTCCATAAGTAAAGCTTTGGGAGATTATACCTGAACGCAGGAAAAAGGCGGCTTTTCTCGCCAAGCCCTTTTGCCAGCCCCACTGGCTATAGACTATGTAAGATATTGGCTACTCTACGCCTGCGATATTTCAGAGTAATTGCAGGTTTCGAAAAGAGTGAATTTCTTTTAAATCAAATAGTTGATTGATTAGAATTTTCTGAATTTAGCCTTTTATGCCTTTTTGCGTCTTGTCACTTTTTTTGAACAAGGTAAAGTATTGTGCAAAGGCGAGGAGCGCCGGGGGATGTGACTTAAGGAAAAGGGGTCAGGAGCGCCAGGAGGCGAAGACGCTGGATAGCCAGGATGGCAAACGTCAGGAGACGTGATACACAGGGAAATGGACCGCAACAGGGAACGTTCATGCTAAGGGATAAACAGGGCCGGTTGTAAGCAAACACGGAATAGTTAACCCGCTGAGGGTGGGTGGTCAAGAAAAAAGGCGACAGTTTACTCTGTCGCCTTTTTTCTTTGCTTGCTTTCTGCTAGATTCCGCCGCAATTCTATACTGAATAAAACGGCTTAAAGACCAACTATGATGAATAAACCCGCATCGGCTCCGCGTGGCAAAGGCCCCGCAAAATCGCGCCGTAAAACACGCGAAGAAATTAACCAGGAAGCACGCGATCGTAAGCGTGAGAAAAAGCATCGCGGTAATGCGGCAGGCAGCCGTGCGACCGGCAGCGATGCTGCATCCGGCTCCCGTGGCCAGAAGCAGCAAAAAGATCCCCGTATCGGCAGTAAAACCCCCGTACCGTTGGGCGTAACCGCTACTCCGGTCACCCGTCAGCACAAACCCAAGAGCGAGAAACCTATGCTTTCACCGCAGGCTGAACTGGATTTGCTGGAAACTGATGAGCGCCTGGATGCGCTGCTGGAACGTCTGGAGGAGGGCGATACCCTGAGCGCTGAAGATCAGGCGTGGGTAGACGCTAAACTGGACCGCATTGACGCGCTGATGCAGCAGCTCGGCCTCTCCTATGACGACGATGAAGACGAAGAAGAGGAAGAGGAGAAAGAGGATATGATGCGCCTGCTCAAAGGCGGCAACTAATCCCTGGACAACTCGCTTTACAGCATGGGCTTGCTCGTCCTGCTTATAACCCTTCCGGTTATGTGTTATCTGGCGTGGTTATTCGTTAAACTACGACGGTTGTCGCAGCGACAGAAGTGGCTGCGCAACCGGCTTGCACTCCGTCAGGGGGGCAGGCCAGGCCGCCGTCGTCGCCAGCGACGCTATCCGAAGGAGTGAGCATGTCTTCGCAGTTAATCGACTGGGATCTGGCCCTGATCCAGAAATATAACTATTCCGGGCCGCGTTATACCTCATACCCGACCGCCCTTGAGTTCGCCGAGACCTTTGGCGAAGCGGATTTTCAGCAGGCCGTTGCTCGTTACCCTGAGCGTGCGCTGTCGCTCTACGTGCATATCCCGTTTTGCCACCGACTGTGCTACTTCTGCGGCTGCAATAAGATCGTCACCCGTCAGCAGCATAAGGCCGACCAGTATCTCGACGCGCTTGAGCAGGAGATTATCCACCGTGCGCCGCTGTTTGCCGGTCGTCAGGTCAGCCAGCTGCACTGGGGCGGCGGGACGCCAACCTACCTGAACAAAGCGCAAATTAGCCGCCTGATGGGGCTGCTGCGTCACCACTTCAACTTTAACGCCGATGCCGAGATCTCTATTGAGGTTGACCCGCGTGAGATCGAGCTGAACGTGCTCGACCATCTGCGCGCCGAGGGCTTTAACCGCCTGAGCATGGGCGTGCAGGACTTCAACAAAGAGGTGCAGCGGCTGGTCAACCGCGAGCAGGATGAAGAGTTTATCTTTGCGCTGTTACGGCATGCGCGCGAGATTGGTTTTACCTCTACCAATATCGATCTGATCTACGGTCTGCCAAAGCAGACGCCGGAGAGCTTTGCCTTTACCCTGAAACGCGTTGGGGAGCTGAACCCGGACCGGCTGAGCGTATTCAACTATGCGCACCTGCCGACGCTCTTTGCCGCCCAGCGGAAAATTAAGGACGCCGATCTGCCCTCGGCGCAGCAGAAGCTGGATATTCTGCAGCAGACGATTACCTCGCTCACGGAAGAGGGCTATCAGTTTATCGGTATGGATCACTTTGCACGCCCGGATGACGAGCTGGCCGTGGCCCAGCGTGAAGGGGTGCTGCACCGCAACTTTCAGGGCTATACCACCCAGGGCGATAGCGATCTGCTGGGCATGGGCGTCTCGGCCATCAGCATGATTGGCGACTGCTATGCGCAGAACCAGAAAGAGCTAAAGCACTACTATCAGCAGGTGGATGAGACCGGTAACGCGCTGTGGCGGGGCATAGCCCTGACGCGGGATGACTGCATCCGCCGGGAGGTCATCAAGTCGCTGATCTGCAACTTCCGGCTGGCGTTTAGCGCAGTAGAAAAAGAGTGGGATCTCGATTTTGCCGACTACTTTGCGGAAGATTTAAACCTGCTCGCCCCGCTGGCGAAGGATGGGCTGGTGGCGGTAGATGCGCACGGTATTGAGGTGACGGCGAAAGGCCGGCTGCTGATCCGTAATATCTGTATGTGCTTTGATGCCTATCTGCGCCAGAAGGCGCGACTGCAGCAGTTCTCTCGCGTGATCTAAATTTTTTTCAGGCGCTGTAGATACTGTTATTGCCTGCAACTGTTTTTATGTGTCGGGCCTACTAACCACACCATGCCTGACGTAGGCCGGGCAAACGCAGTGCCGCCCGGCATTGCAGCGTCAGTAGAGTAACGCCCGGTAGGCATTGCGCCACCGGGCGTTTTACTCGCTACTCCATCCCTAACTCTTTCAGCTTGCGCGTCAGGGTATTGCGTCCCCAGCCGAGCAGTCTTGCCGCCTCCTGCTTATGGCCCTGGGTATGACGCAGGGCAGTGGTGAGCAGGGTGCGCTCCATCTCCGGCTGTGCCTCAGAGAGCAGGTTTTGATGACCGGAACGCAGGGCGCGGTCCGCCCACTGCGCCAGCAGCGTAGCCCAGTTGTCCGGCAGCGTCTGGGTCGGGCTGTCGGGCATCGTGGTCTCAAACAGCTCGCTGGGGAGATCCTGGATCAGCACCTCCTGACCCGCGGCCATCACCGTCAGCCAGCGGCAGGTGTTCTCCAGCTGGCGGACGTTACCCGGCCAGGCGATGCGGGTCAGCGCCGCCTCGGTCTCCGGATGCAGCAGCTTGGCTTCGACGCCCAGCTCGCGGGCAGCCACCTGCAAAAAGTGACGCGCCAGGCGGGGGATATCTTCCCGGCGCTCGCGCAGCGGCGGCAGATGCACGCGGATCACGTTCAGGCGGTGGAAGAGGTCCTCACGGAATTTTCCCTCCTGCACCCGCAGCTCAAGGTTCTGGTGGGTGGCGGCGATGATGCGCACGTCCACCTTCACCGGGGCATAGCCGCCGACGCGGTAAAACTGCCCGTCCGCCAGCACGCGCAGCAGGCGCGTCTGCACGTCCAGCGGCATATCACCAATCTCGTCCAGGAACAGCGTGCCGCCGTCGGCCTGTTCAAAACGCCCTTGCCGGACGGTATTCGCGCCGGTAAACGCCCCCTTCTCATGGCCAAACAGCTCGGACTCAATGAGATCCTTCGGGATGGCGGCCATGTTGAGCGCAATAAAGGGCGCTTTGACGCGCGGGCTATGGCGATGCAGGGCATGGGCTACCAGCTCTTTACCGGTCCCGGACTCACCGTTAATCAGCACGCTAATCGAGGAGCGGGAGAGGCGGCCGATGATGCGAAACACGTCCTGCATGGCGGGCGCTTCGCCGATGATATCCGCGGTCGGACCGAAAACCTGCACGTTGCGCGGCTGCTGCTGCTCCTGATAGTGGCTGATGGCTCGCTCAACCAGCGCCACCGCTTCATCGATGTCGAACGGTTTTGGCAGGTAGTCAAAGGCCCCCTGCTGGTAGGCGCTGACCGCCGCATCGAGATCGGAGTGGGCGGTCATAATGATGACCGGAAGCATGGGGTGGCGCTGTTTGATCTGCTTCAGCAGCGCCAGCCCGTCCATGCCCGGCATGCGAATATCCGACAGCAGCACATCCGGGGTTTTGGTGGTCAGCGCGTCGAGCACCTCATTACCACTTTCAAACGTTGTACAACTCAAGCCAGCCCCGGTCAGGGCGCGTTCAAGTACCCAGCGGATGGAGCTATCATCATCAACAATCCATGCTATCCCTCGTTGCATCATCGTCACCTTCATTTTTTGATTGGCAGGTAAACCGAAAACTCGGTATGGCCTGGCCAACTGGTAAATTCAATTTTGCCGGAGTGTTGATCGATCAGGCTGCGGGCGATCGACAGCCCAAGTCCGGTTCCGCCTTCGCGTCCGCTCACCATTGGGTAGAAGAGCGTATCCTGCAGGTGCGACGGGATGCCCGGTCCGTTATCTTCAACGTCAATACGCGCCGCCAGTCGGTAGCGCGTGCCGTGTAGCGTCAGCTGGAAGGCCGTACGGGTGCGCAGCGTAATGGTGCCGCCCTCTGGTCCCAGCGCCTGCAGGGCGTTGCGTACGATATTCAGCAGCACCTGCTCAACCTGGTCGGGATCGTGCGGTAGCTCCGGCAGGCTGGGGTCATAATCACGCACCAGGGTGACGTTCTCCGGCAGCTCCATTGAGACCAGCTTCACCACGCGCTCGGCGACTTTGTGAATGCTCTCGGTCACGTGCATGCCTGGATGCTGCGGTCCCAGCAGCCGATCCACCAGGTTACGCAGTCGGTCCGCCTGCTCAATAATGACTTTGGTGTACTCGGTTAGCGCCGGATCGGGCAGCGCTTTGCTCAGCAGCTGCGCCGCGCCGCGCAGGCCGCCCAGCGGGTTTTTAATCTCATGGGCGAGGCCACGCACCAGATCGCGTGCGGCGACCTGCTGGGCCTGCTGAAGCTGCTCCTGGCTCAGGCGGCGCTGGTTATCCATCGGTGCCATCTCCAGCAGGATCAGCCCCTCCGGCAGCCTCTGTGCCGTGACGGAGAGAATGTGCGAGCGGGCATCGATCACCAGGGTAACTTCGTTATCGGTAAATCCCTGTCCGGCCTCCAGACTCTCCTGCATCAGGGCGACATTGAGGGAGAAGTAGCTCAGCAGCTCCGGCAGAGGTGTACCAAACAGCTTGCGTGAGCTTTGTGCCAGCAGCTGTTGAGCGGCGGGGTTCGCATAGTGAATCGCCAGCTCGTCATCAACCAGCAGGATGCTGTTGATTAAAGAGTTGAGGATCTGCCCAGCATCGGGCAGCGTGCCAGTTGCCATTAAGCAGTCTCCTGAAATGAGGTGCACTCTTTTAGTGCATTATAGCTTTTTACGGTTAAAAAGCGCGTAATATCAGGTTGTTGGCGGAGAAAAAAGCCCATCCTGGGATGGGCTAAAGTTTCCACGGCAACTTAAAACAACTTCAAATTAAACGCTGTAGTACAGTTCGAACTCAACCGGATGCGGCGTCATACGAACACGGTCGTTCTCTTCAACACGCAGGGCGATGTAGGCATCGATCGCGTCGTTGGTGAACACGCCGCCTGCGGTCAGGAACTCACGGTCTGCATCAAGGGCCTGCAGGGCCTCTTCCAGGGAGCCAGCAACCTGCGGAACTTCTTTCGCCTCTTCCGGCGGCAGGTCGTACAGGTTTTTGTCCATGGCTTCGCCCGGGTGGATCTTGTTCTTGATACCGTCAAGGCCAGCCATCAGCAGGGCTGCGAAGCACAGGTACGGGTTAGCAGCCGGGTCCGGGAAGCGTACTTCGATACGGCGCGCTTTCGGCGAGGTTACTACCGGAATACGGATAGAGGCAGAGCGGTTACGGGCAGAGTAGGCCAGCATAACCGGTGCTTCGTAACCCGGGACCAGACGCTTGTAGGAGTTGGTGGTCGGGTTCGCCAGGGCGTTGATTGCTTTGGCGTGTTTGATTACGCCGCCAATGTAGTACAGGGCTTCTTCAGACAGGCCAGCATATTTGTCGCCAGAGAACAGGTTGGTGCCGTTCTTGGAGAGGGACATGTGGCAGTGCATACCGGAGCCGTTATCGCCGAACATCGGTTTTGGCATAAAGGTTGCGGTTTTGCCGAAGCGGTGCGCGACGTTGTGCACGACATACTTGTAGATCTGAATTTCGTCCGCTTTTTTGGTCATGGTGTTGAAGCGGGTCGCCACTTCGTTCTGACCTGCGGTTGCTACTTCGTGGTGGTGCGCTTCAACCACCAGGCCCATCTCTTCCATCACCAGACACATGGTGGAGCGGATGTCCTGAGAGGAGTCAACCGGCGGAACCGGGAAGTAACCGCCTTTCACAGCCGGACGGTGACCTTTGTTACCACCTTCGTATTTGGTGGAGGTGTTCCATGCGCCTTCGATATCGTCGATAGCCACGTGGGAACCGGAGATGTTGGCACCAAAGCGAACGTCGTCGAACAGGAAGAACTCTGGCTCTGGCCCGAACAGAACGGTGTCTGCGATGCCGGTGGAGCGCAGGTACTCTTCAGCGCGTTTAGCGATGGAGCGCGGGTCGCGATCGTAGCCCTGCAGCGTGCCTGGCTCAAGGATGTCGCAACGGATAATCAGGGTAGACTCTTCGAAGAACGGGTCAATAACCGCGGTAGAGGCGTCCGGCATCAGCACCATGTCGGATTCGTTGATGCCTTTCCAGCCACCAATCGAAGAACCATCAAACATTTTGCCTTCTTCAAAGAAGTCAGCGTTAACCTGATGAGCTGGGATAGTGACATGCTGCTCTTTACCTTTGGTATCAGTGAAGCGCAGATCGATAAACTTCACTTCATGTTCGTTCAGCATCGTCAAAACGTGTTCAGCGGACATACTTAACTCTCCCGGAATTTTTGGTCGTCGTGGTAACGAGGTTCTACACTTTATAAGTGGCACAATCGCCTTGCATAAGATAAAGCGAAATCTGTGCCAACTTTTAAAACACCCCCAAAAGGCGCTATCATGCACGTCATAGTGCAAAAGGGCTGCACCATAATGGATATCTTGCATCAATATAGTGCATCTGCGCGATCGTAGTGCACTATATTGGTGCAATTTACATTAAGGCGGCTCTCTACCGCTCCGTGAAACCGATCACAAAGCCTTACTTTCTGTATTGTTTGTAAAGGTTCTTTGTGATCCTGTTCTGTACTGCGATTAATACGTGTACAATAACGCGCTATTTCTAATGCCTGAGGCAAAGTTGTGATCGAAAATTTGCGTAACATCGCCATCATTGCGCACGTTGACCATGGTAAAACAACCCTGGTTGACAAGCTGCTGCAGCAATCCGGTACCTTCAGCGAGCGCGCTGAGACTACCGAACGCGTGATGGACTCCAACGATTTGGAGAAAGAGCGTGGGATTACCATCCTCGCGAAAAACACCGCTATCAAATGGAATGACTACCGTATCAACATCGTTGATACCCCGGGTCACGCCGACTTCGGTGGTGAAGTTGAACGTGTCATGTCCATGGTAGACTCCGTACTGCTGGTGGTCGATGCTATGGACGGCCCGATGCCGCAGACCCGCTTTGTAACTAAAAAAGCGTTTGCGCATGGCCTGAAGCCAATTGTCGTTATCAACAAGGTTGACCGTCCGGGCGCGCGTCCTGACTGGGTTGTGGATCAGGTCTTCGATCTGTTCGTTAACCTCGACGCGACCGACGAGCAGCTGGACTTCCCGATCATCTACGCATCGGCCCTGCAGGGTATCGCGGGTAACGACCACACTGACATGGCGGAAGATATGACCCCGCTGTATCAGGCGATCGTTGACCACGTCCCGGCACCGAACGTTGACCTTGACGGTCCGTTCCAGATGCAGATCTCCCAGCTGGACTACAACAACTACGTTGGCGTGATCGGCATCGGCCGCATCAAGCGCGGTAAGGTGAAGCCGAACCAGCAGATCACCCTGATCGACAGCGAAGGTAAAACGCGCAACGGTAAAGTGGGTAAAGTACTGACCCACCTCGGCCTGGAGCGTATTGAATCCACCGAAGCTGAAGCGGGCGATATCATCGCGATCACCGGTCTGGGCGAACTGAACATCTCCGACACCCTTTGCGATCCGCAAAACGTCGAAGCGCTGCCGGCACTCTCCGTTGATGAGCCGACCGTCACCATGTTCTTCAACGTCAACACCTCGCCGTTCTGCGGTAAAGAAGGTAAGTTTGTGACCTCGCGTCAGATCCTTGACCGTCTGAACAAAGAGCTGGTGCACAACGTGGCGCTGCGCGTAGAAGAGACTGACGATTCTGATGCGTTCCGCGTATCTGGTCGTGGCGAGCTGCACCTGTCGGTTCTGATCGAAAACATGCGTCGTGAAGGCTTTGAGCTGGCGGTTTCCCGTCCGAAAGTTATCAACCGTATGATCGATGGCCGTATGCAGGAGCCGTTCGAGAACGTGACCCTGGATATCGAAGAGCAGCATCAGGGCTCGGTTATGCAGGCGATGGGCGAGCGTAAGGGCGATGTCAAAGACATGATCCCTGACGGTAAAGGCCGTATTCGTCTGGACTACCTGATCCCGGCCCGTGGCCTGATCGGCTTCCGTACCGAGTTCATGACCATGACCTCCGGTACCGGTCTGCTGTACTCCACCTTCAGCCACTACGACGACGTTCGTCCGGGCGAAATCGGCCAGCGTAACAACGGCGTGCTGATCTCCAACGGCCAGGGCAAAGCAGTCGCATTTGCACTGTTCAGCCTGCAGGATCGCGGTAAGCTCTTCCTGGGTCACGGTGCTGAAGTGTATGAAGGCCAGATCATCGGTATTCACAGCCGTTCTAACGACCTGACCGTGAACTGCCTGACCGGTAAGAAACTGACCAACATGCGTGCGTCGGGTACCGACGAAGCAACGGTTCTGGTTCCGCCGATCAAGATGTCCCTGGAGCAGGCGCTGGAGTTCATCGATGACGACGAACTGGTAGAAGTCACCCCGACCTCTGTCCGTATTCGTAAACGTCACCTGACCGAGAACGATCGTAAACGCGCAATGCGTGGTCCTCGCGACGCGTAATCTGTTTTTCGCATGACGATCAAAGCCGCTGAAATTCAGCGGCTTTTTTTATACTTTTCTTCTTCCCCCTCCTGCATGAATCTGTGGCAGGGCAGCTATTCAGCGTCTGGATTTCCCGCTACAGTTAACTCTCCACGGCAAGCAAGGAGAGAAATAATGCTCTATATCTTTGATTTAGGTAACGTGATTGTTGATATCGATTTCGATCGCGTGCTGGGTGCATGGAGCGATCTCAGCCGGGTTCCGCTGGCAACGCTGAAGCAAAGTTTTACCATGGGCGAGGCGTTTCATCGTCACGAGCGGGGCGAACTGTCGGATGAGGATTTTGCCGAGGCGCTATGCGAGGAGATGTCGCTGCCGCTGAGCTATGAGCAGTTCTCCCATGGCTGGCAGGCGGTGTTTGTCGGCCTGCGTCCGGAGGTGATCGACATCATGCACAAACTGCGGGCGCAGGGGCATCGTGTGGTGGTGCTCTCCAACACTAACCGCCTGCACACCACCTTCTGGCCGGATCAATACCCCGAGGTTCGCGCCGCAGCGGACAAGATCTACCTCTCCCAGGAGATGGGAATGCGCAAGCCCGAGGCACGTATCTACCAGGCGCTGTTGCAGGAAGAGGGTTTCTCGGCCGAGGATGCGGTCTTTTTTGACGATAACGCCGATAATATAGAGGGAGCTAACCAGTTGGGTATAACTTCAATTCTGGTGACCGGAAAAGAGACGATACCGAACTACTTTGCAAAACAGCTATGCTAAAAACCGTTCATCATAAAGCCAGCCACCATACTCGCCCGCTGCGGGCGTGGCTCAAGTTGCTCTGGCAGCGAATCGACGAAGACAATATGACGACGCTGGCAGGAAATCTCGCCTACGTCTCGCTGCTCTCACTGGTGCCGCTGGTGGCGGTGATTTTTGCCCTTTTCGCTGCGTTTCCAATGTTTAACGACGTCAGTCTGCAGCTGCGGCACTTTGTTTTTGCTAACTTTCTGCCATCGACCGGCGATATTATCCAGCGCTACATCGAGCAGTTTGTCGCTAACTCCAGCAAAATGACGGCGGTAGGGGCGTGCGGCCTGATCGTCACCGCGCTGCTGCTGATGTATGCCATTGATAGCGCCCTGAATACCATCTGGCGCAGCAAGCGTGTGCGGCCTAAGGTCTACTCGTTTGCCGTCTACTGGATGATCCTCACTCTCGGGCCGCTGCTGGCGGGGGCAAGCCTGGCGATTAGCTCCTATCTGCTCTCGCTGCGCTGGGCGACCGACCTGGACAGCGTGATCGATCACGTCCTGCGTATCTTTCCGCTGATCCTCTCGTGGATCTCGTTCTGGCTGCTCTACAGCATCGTGCCGACTACTCGCGTACCCAACCGCGATGCCGTGGTCGGCGCGCTGGTAGCGGCGCTTCTCTTTGAGCTGGGGAAAAAGGCGTTTGCGCTCTATATCACCATGTTTCCCTCCTATCAGCTCATCTACGGCGTGCTGGCGGTGGTGCCAATTCTCTTTGTCTGGGTCTACTGGACCTGGTGTATCGTCTTGCTTGGCGCTGAAATAACTGTCACTCTCGGGGAGTACCGCAAACTCAAATTAGCCGCAGAGCAAGAGACAATAGACCAACCATGATTGCATTAATTCAACGTGTTTCCCGTGCCAGCGTGACCGTGGAAGGTAACGTGACGGGTGAAATTGGCCCAGGACTTTTGGTGCTGTTAGGTGTCGAAAAAGAGGATGATGAGCAAAAAGCGAACCGTCTTTGCGAGCGTGTATTAGGCTACCGTATCTTCAGCGATGCCGACGGCAAGATGAACCTGAACGTTCAGCAGGCCGGCGGTAGCGTGCTGGTGGTATCGCAGTTTACGCTGGCAGCGGATACCGAGCGCGGCATGCGTCCGGGCTTCTCCCGAGGCGCTGCGTCGGATCGCGCCGAAGCGCTGTACAACTATTTCGTCGAGCGCTGTCGTCAGCAGGAAATGGTTACGCAAACCGGGCAGTTCGCTGCCGATATGCAGGTTTCACTGGTTAACGACGGTCCGGTTACCTTCTGGCTGCAAGTATGAGCCAGCAGCTAGCCTGGCCCCAGGTCACAAGAGAGAGTGCTGCTATGTATCATCTTCGCGTACCGCAAACCGAAGCAGAGTTAGAGCGCTACTACGCGTTTCGTTGGGAAATGCTACGCAAGCCCCTGCGCCAGCCGCGTGGCTCTGAGCGCGACGCCTGGGATGCCATGGCGCATCATCAGATGGTGCTGGATGAAGAGGGCCAGCTGGTTGCCGTCGGACGGCTCTATATCAACGCCGATAACGAAGGTTCGATTCGCTTTATGGCCGTGCACCCCGAGGTACAGGATAAAGGGCTGGGCACGCTGATGGCGATGACCCTGGAGTCGGTCGCGCGCCAGGAGGGAGTTAAACGGGTCACCTGTAGCGCCCGTGAGGACGCCGTAGAGTTTTTCGCCAAGCTCGGATTTATCAACGAAGGCGAGATCACCGCTCCGCAAACCACACCGCTGCGCCACTTTCTGATGATGAAACCCATCGCCACGCTGGACGATATTCTGCATCGCGGCGACTGGTGCGGACAGCTACAGCAGGCCTGGTATCAGCATATTCCGCTCAGCGAGAAGATGGGCGTGCGTATTCAGCAGTACACCGGGCAGAAATTTATTACTACCATGCCGGAGACGGGCAACCAGAATCCGCACCATACGCTGTTCGCCGGGAGCCTCTTCTCTCTCGCCACGCTGACCGGCTGGGGACTGATCTGGCTGATGCTGCGCGAGCGTCACCTCGGCGGCACCATTATTCTCGCCGACGCCCATATCCGCTACAGCCACCCCATCACCGGCCGGCCCAGCGCGATTGCCGACCTGGGTTCCCTCAGCGGCGATCTCGACCGTCTGGCGCGCGGCCGCAAAGCCCGCGTGCAGCTGCAGGTCGAGCTGTTCGGCAATGACGTCGCCGGGGCCATCTTTGAGGGGATCTTTATCGTGCTGCCGGCGAAACCTTTCGGTTCGTACGAAGAGGGCGGCAACGAGGAGGAGTAGTAGGAAGGGGAAGGTCAACTGTAGGCTGGGCAAGGCGAAGCCGCCGCCCGGCGTTATCAAAAAAGCCCGGTGGCGCTAACGCTTACCGGGCCTACTAAACCTACAAGATTTGCCTGCGAAGGGGATTACTCCCCTTCACCCGGGAACAGGAACGGGTTGATGGAGCTACGGGCGAAGCCCTCCTGCTCCATACGGGCGTCCAGCACCAGCGATGCCAGGTCGTCGGCCACCGGCTCCACGTTCGGGTCTTTTTCCTGATACAAAATCTTCAGGTAGGTACCGCAGTCACCGCAGCTCTCTGCTTTCACCGAAGCCTGCTCGTTATCCAGCGACCAGTAGTGCAGATCGCGGGTTTGCTCGCAGTTGCTGCACTTCACGCGTACCACGTGCCACTCGGTTTCGCACAGGTTGCAGTGCAGATAGCGCAGCCCCTGCGAAGTACCAATCTGCACGATGCTGGAGACCGGCATGGAGCCGCAGACCGGGCAGAACTGACGCTGCTCGCCATACTCTGCACGGGCTTTGCCTGGGATCAGGCTAGCCATCTGCGCCCAGTAGAGCGACAGCGCCGCCCAGATGAACGGCGACTTATCGCTGCTCACCGCCGCGAAGTTGCTGGCGAACAGGGCGCTCGCCATCTCCTCCAGCTCCTGAGTTGAGGCTTTCTCCAGATTCTCAATCACCGCCAGCGCCTGGCCGCTCATCTCCGGCTTCAGCTCGGCAATCAGGGAGTGCAGCAGCTTATGCCAGTGGGTGTCGCGTGGCAGGACGTGAATATCCAGCGGCGGCTTGCCCTGCTCGGCAGCCTCTTTGATGCGTGCGGTCAAATCCATGGTTAATGGATGATCGTACAGCACCACCTCCTGGGCATGGGCCACCAGCGCGGCGAAGCGCAGATAGTCACCCAGCGGGTTGCTCTCGGCAAGCGTGCGCAGGCGTTCTGCCCGACGGTTGTAGAGATTTTTCAGCCTGGGAAACAGTAACGGCGGAATGGCTTCCGCCGCACGTTTCTCGCCTTTCTCCAACGCATCTTGCGGGATTATGCGAATACTCATTCAGCCTCTTTTTCCGATTTGCTTCGGACTTCACGATACCAGCGCGGGTGATGTCGCTCCGCCCAGGTTTTCGTTACCCATCCCTCTACCATGGCGGTAATCGTGCCTTTTACCCAGAGGGCGGCGTAGATATGCACCATAATAACCACAATTAGCCCGACTGCGGCAAATGAATGCAGCATGATCGCCAGACGGATTGTTGGGATGGAGAAGTACGGCGCGAGCCACGGACGCCACATGATAATCCCGCTGACCAGCAGCAGCACCAGCAGAATAATCGCTGCCCAGAAGACGCACTTCTGGCCAAAGTTATAGCGCCCGGTATCGCCGACCTCTTCGTTGACGATGATTTTCTGGATGTTTTTCGCCCAGAAGATATCGTCCCGGTTGATCAGGTTGTGGTGCCAGTAGCGGAAAAACATGATGATAAACGAGGCAAACATCACCACCCCAACGAAGGGGTGGAGGATCCGCGCCAGCTGCGGCGTGCCGAGAATATTCATCAACCAGTTAAAGGAGGGGAAGAAAAACCCCAGCCCGCTCACCGCCGCCAGCACGAAGCAGAAGGCGGTGACCCAGTGGTTGATGCGTTCCGGCGCGGTGTAGCGCACGATGGTGTCACGTTTTCTCATTTGCGCACCTCATCATCTTTTTTGTCGTGAAGGTTCTCTTCATCATCGTCAGCGCGGTTTGGACCGACGCCCACGTAGTGGAAGACGCTGGCAGCAAAGGTCGCCGCAAAGCCGACGGCGGCGAGCGGTTTCCAGATACCTTTCCAGAACTTCACGGTGGCGCTGATCTCCGGGTTCTCCGGGAGGCCGTGGTAGAGATTCGGCTTGTCGGCGTGGTGCAGCACGTACATCACGTGCGTACCGCCAACGCCAGCCGGATCGTACAGGCCCGCGTTATCGTAACCACGGGTTTTCAGCTCCGCAACGCGCTCGCCCGCCAGCGTTTTCATATCCTCTTTGGAACCAAAGTGGATAGCGCCGGTTGGACAGGTCTTCACGCAGGCAGGCTCCTGGCCGACGGTCACGCGATCCACGCACAGGGTGCATTTGTAGACGCGGTTATCTTCCGGGTTCAGGCGCGGGACGTCGAACGGACAGCCGGCGATGCAGTAGCCGCAGCCGATGCACTGCTCAGACTGGAAATCAACGATGCCGTTAGCGTACTGAATGATTGCCCCTTCAGACGGGCAGGCCTTCAGACAGCCGGGATCGGCACAGTGCATGCAGCCATCCTTACGGATCAGCCACTCCAGTTTGTCGTTCTGCTCAACTTCCGAGAAGCGCATCACCGTCCAGGATTTGGCCGTCAGATCCGCCGGGTTATCATAGACCCCGACGTTATGACCCACTTCGTCACGGAGGTCGTTCCACTCGGAACAGGCCACCTGACAGGCTTTACAGCCGATACAGGTGGTCACGTCGATCAGCTTCGCTACCTCGAGCTGGTGATCCCGCGCCTGAGGCGCCGGGGTAAAGCTGTTAGTCGCGGAACGACGAATAATGTCTTGCGATTGATAAGCCATAGGTCGTCTCCGTTACACCTTTTCCACGTTCACGAGGAACGCCTTGAACTCCGGCGTCTGCGTGTTCGCATCACCAACAACCGGCGTCAGCGTATTGGCAATAAAGCCCTTCTTCGCCACGCCTTCATAACCCCAGTGGATAGGTATCCCGATGGTATCGACTTCCTGGCCGTGCACGTTCAGGGTGCGAATACGCTTGGTCACCACCGCTTTGGCCTTGATATAGCCCCGGTTAGAGGAGACCTTTACCGTATCGCCCTGGACAATGCCCAGCTTGCCTGCCAGCTTCTCACCGATCTCCACAAACTGCTCCGGCTGCGCAATCGAGTTCAACAGCGCGTGCTTGGTCCAGTAGTGGAAGTGCTCGGTCAGGCGGTAAGTGGTCCCTACGTACGGGAACTTATCCGCTTTACCCATCGCGTCCATATCATCTTTGAACACGCGGGCTGCCGGGTTAGAGATCACCTTCGGATGCAGCGGGTTGGTACCCAGCGGCGTCTCAAACGGCTCGTAGTGCTCCGGGAATGGCCCTTCCGCCATCTTATCGATGGCAAACAGACGTCCGACGCCCTCCTGCAGCATGATAAACGGCCCAACGTTGCTGCCCGGAGGCGCGGTGTTGTAGTCAGGAATATCCGCGCCTACCCATTTGCCATTGGCATAGGAGAGCAGCTGGCGTTTTGGATCCCACGGTTTACCCTGCGGGTCCGCCGAGGCACGGTTATAGAGGATGCGGCGGTTCAACGGCCACGACCATGCCCAGCCGAGGGTATTCCCCAGCCCTGACGGGTCAGCGTTGTCACGGCGCGCCATCTGGTTACCGTCCGGCGTCCAGCTGCCGGCAAAGATCCAGCAGCCGCTGGAGGTGGTACCGTCGTCGCGCAGATGGGCAAAGGAGGAGAGCTGATCGCCCTTCTTCGCCAGCACCTTGCCGCTCACCGGGTCGATGATATCTTCCAGCGCTTTGCCGTTGCTCTCCATCGCCACTTCCTGCGGAGAAGGGTTCTCTGGCGTGGTGTAGTTCCAGGACATGTTCAGAACCTGTTCCGGGTTCGCACCGCCCTCTGCCGCATACATTTTACGTAGGCGCAGGAAGATACCCGCCAGGATCTCACCGTCGTTCAGCGCTTCACCCGGGGCGTCCTGACCTTTCCAGTGCCACTGCAACCAGCGGCCGGAGTTGACGATGGAGCCGTCCTCTTCCGCGAAGCAGGTGGATGGCAGACGGAACACTTCGGTCTGAATTTTCGAGGAATCAACGTCGTTCTGCTCGCCGTGGTTCTGCCAGAAGGTCGAGGTCTCGGTGTTGAGCGGATCGATGGTGACCAGGAACTTCAGCTTCGACAGCGACGAGACAACCTTGTTTTTATTCGGGAACGATGCCACCGGGTTAAAGCCCTGGCAGATGTAGCCCGTCACCTCGTTTTTCGCCATCATGTCGAAATACTGCAGCACGTCGTAGCCTTTATCCCACTTCGGCAGCCAGTCAAAGCCCCAGCTGTTCTCCGCCGTTGCCTTATCGCCGTAGAAGGCTTTCATCAGCGAGACGTAGAATTTCGGGTAGTTGCCCCAGTAGTTAACCTGGCCTTCCAGCAGCGGTTTAGTGGTGTTGCCCGCGAGGTAGGTCGCCAGATCGCTCTGCTTATCGTTCGGCAGCGTCATGTAGCCCGGCAGGCTCTGCGTCAGCAGGCCAAGGTCGGTCAGACCCTGAATGTTGGAGTGGCCGCGCAGGGCGTTAACGCCACCGCCTGCCATCCCCATGTTGCCGAGCAGCAGCTGGATCATCGCCATGGTACGGATGTTCTGCGCACCGACCGAGTGCTGCGTCCAGCCGAGCGCGTAGAGGAACGACGCGGTCTTGTCATGGGCGCTGGTTTCGGCGATGTACTCGCAGACCTTCAGGAAGTCGGCTTTTGGCGTACCGCAGATGTTCTCTACAACCTCAGGCGTATAGCGAGCCAGATGCTTTTTCAGCAGGTTCCATACGCAGCGAGGATGCGTCAACGTCATGTCGCGTTTCGCATAGCCGTTTTCATCCAGCTCATAGTTCCAGCTGGCTTTGTCATACTTGCGCTTATCCGGGTCATAGCCGGTAAACAGACCGTCATCAAAGCCGAAATCTTCCCGCACGATCAGGCTGGCGTTGGTATAGGCTTCGGTATATTCACGGTTATATTTTTCGTTATTTAGCAGGTACAGCATGACGCCTGACAGGAAGGCGATGTCAGTACCGGAACGAATAGGCGCATAGAAATCCGCGACCGAGGCGGTTCGCGTAAAGCGCGGATCGACGACAATCAGCTTCGCGCCATTGTGGATCTTGGCTTCCATCGCCCAGCGGAAACCCACCGGATGCGCTTCTGCCGCGTTCCCACCCATCACGACGATGAGGTTGGCGTTCTTCATATCGACCCAGTGGTTGGTCATCGCACCGCGACCAAATGTTGGAGCAAGACTTGCTACCGTTGGTCCGTGTCAGACACGCGCCTGGTTATCGACGGCTAACATGCCGAGTGCGCGGGTAAATTTCTGGGATAAATAGCCGGTTTCATTGCTGGCCGCTGAGGCGCACAGCATACCGGTAGAGAGCCAGCGGTTTACGGTCACGCCCTGCTCGTTCTGCGCGATATAGTTTGCGTCGCGGTCCTCTTTCATCAGTTTGGCGATGCGATCGAACGCTTCATCCCAACTGATACGCTGCCACTTATCAGAACCTGGCGCGCGGTATTCCGGATATTTCAGGCGGCTTTCGGAGTGGATAAAGTCCACCAGCCCGGCCCCTTTTGGACACAGCGCGCCGCGGTTCACCGGATGATCCGGATCCCCTTCAATGTGGAAGATGGATGATTTGGCATTTTTTGCACCGTCGCCAAGGCTATACATCAATAGCCCGCAGCCAACGGAGCAGTACGTACAGGTGTTACGTGTTTCGCGGGTGCGCAGCAGCTTATACTGCCGTGTTTCCGCCAGCGCGACGCTGGGTGCAAAGCCCAGTGCGGCTGCCGTTGTACCTGCCATACCGCCAGCACAGATCTTAAAGAACTGTCTTCTGCTGACCTGCATGGGGTCGCTCCTTACTTTTTTTATTTTATCGACATTGTCTCGAATGGTGATCTCGAGTCTTTACGCTTTGCGGTCATCGCCGTAAAGGTTCAGAATAGAATGGTCCTCCTCGCTCTGGAGGAATTGCCGCCAGAATACCACAATGTCACCAGGCCTGTTCCCATTCAGTTAACAAAAAGTGAACAATAAAATGCCCTCTACCACCAAAAAGTCTATCGAGATCACAGGCTGCCGCCAGGTCACGCTCTGGAAACACGATGATTTACAGCATCCTCAGCCAGACAGCCTGGCGGAAGAGGTGCCCGTCGCGCTGGTTTACAACGGAATTTCACACGTGGTGATGATGGCCTCGCCGAAAGATCTCAGCGAGTTCGCGATAGGATTTTCTCTTTCAGAAGGCATTATCGACGCCCCGACAGAGATCTACGGGATGGAGGTGGTGCCCTCCTGTAACGGCCTGGAGGTGCAGATTGAACTCTCCAGCCGCCGCTTTATGGGACTGAAGGAGCGCCGCCGGGCGCTGGCGGGCCGAACCGGCTGCGGCGTATGCGGCGTCGAGCAGCTTAACGATATCGGCAAGCCGGTGACACCGCTGCCGTTTACCCAGACGTTCGATCTGGCGAACCTGGATCGGGCGCTTCGCCAATTGAGCAGCGTCCAGCCGGTCGGCCAGCTTACCGGCTGCACCCATGCCGCCGCGTGGATCGCCCCCGAGGGCGAACTGATTGGCGGGCACGAGGATGTTGGCAGGCACGTGGCGCTGGATAAGCTGCTGGGCCATCGCGCCCGGGAAGGCGCAGGCTGGCAGCAGGGCGCGGCGCTGGTCTCCAGCCGGGCAAGCTATGAGATGGTGCAGAAGTCAGCCATGTGCGGCGTGGAAATTCTGTTTGCGGTCTCGGCGGCAACGACCCTGGCGGTTGAGGTTGCCGAGCGCTGCAACCTGACGCTGGTGGGCTTTTGCAAGCCGGGCAGGGCTACAATCTATACCCATCCGCAGCGTCTGGTGGGTGCATAGTATTTATTCAAAAATTTTGAACTTAGTCAGCAAATCCCTTTACTTTTAGTTGGTGATTAACCGGTCTATTATTTATCACATCAAGGCGACACGCCTTATACAAACAACTTAATTAAAGGGTAACCATCATGAAAAACATCAAAACTTTTGTTGCAGTTATCGCTATTGCCGCTTCCTTCGGTTCTTTCGCTGCCCAGTCCGTCTCCGTGACTGACACCACGCTCTCCGGTGCGGAAGCGAAAATCGCCGCTCAGGCCGAGCAGGCTGGCGCATCATCCTACAAAATTACCCAGGCTTACTCAGGTAACTATGTCCACATGACCGCTGAGCTGACCAAGTAACATCTCCATTGTCGAAAGAGCGCCTACGGGCGCTTTTTTTTATGCTATTCCCGCCAGCCGCAGCAGCGCAGTGACCACTGCCGCCGCCACGATCACCACAATTAACGGCATCTTCCGCCAGGCCAGGAATACGGCAAAAGCGACGCCGGTAACCCGCGCCATACCGGCAAAATGATCCCCTTCGTAAAAGGTGGTTGCCAGCGCTACGGAGAACAGCAGCACGGTAGCGGCGTCGGAAAGCAGCGCCTGCGAACGCTCAGAGAGGGCCAGTCGGCTACCGAGTTTGGCTCCACCGAGGCGCATCAAATAGGTCCCTGCCGATAACAGAACGATGCCGAGAATAAATACCGTCATGTTTTCCATTATTTTTTCCTTGCGGCCAGGCCGAGCAGAGAGAGCAGGACCGGTAAACCGACCGGTGCAAAGGGGACGGCGGCAAGGGATAACGCTGCGCCGCTACAGGCGCGAACAAGCGTGGTGCGATTTTTAAAAGCAGGCACCACCAACGCCAGTAAAATAGCCGGGAAGACCGCATCCAGACCGATGGTCTCCGGGTCAGGCAGCAGTTTCCCCACCATGGCACCCAGCAGCGCGCCGAGCGGCCAGATAATCGCCACCCCCAACCCGCACAGCCAGTAGGCCGCTTTACGCTGTTCAGGCGTCTTTTGCGACAGGCCAAACACCACGCTTTCGTCATTCATAATGTGGCAGCCGAGCAGGCTGGCGCCGCGTTTGCCGACCAGCTCGCGCACCGTCACGCCAAACGGCACATGGCGGGCGTTGACTAGTAGTCCAGCGGCAGCGGCGGCAAGCGGATTACCGCCGCTGGCAACGATGCCGATAAACATAAACTCAGAGGCACCCGCTAATACGGTAATGGAGAGCACAAAGGGAACCCAGATCGGGAAGCCATAGGCCATTGCCAGCGAGCCGTAGGACATCCCGACGATACCCACTGCCAGGCAGACCAGAACGATCGCCTTTATCGTGTCGCCTTTCAGGCAGGAGAGATGATGTTTCATACTGTTTTAGCCATATTGGTTTAGCTATATCGAACGAATATCCATTATAATGAACACATCAGGTGCGTTTTACAAGATGAACGATTCGTTCGATTTATAGAGAAAGGGCCGTTATATGACGCAGCCAATTAGCGTGATCGCTAAAAGTTTAGTGCGAGAGCGCCTGCGAACCGGACTTTCACTGGCGGAAATAGCCCGCCGGGCCGGGATCGCCAAATCCACGCTCTCGCAGCTGGAGTCAGGTAACGGTAACCCCAGCCTGGAGACGCTCTGGTCGCTGTGCGTGGCGCTGGGCATTCCCTTCGCCCGTCTGCTGGAGCCGCAGCAGCCGACTACGCAGGTGATCCGCCGTGGAGAGGGAACGAAGGTCATTGCCGGCCAGGCTAACTATGAGGCCATTTTACTGGCCGCCTGTCCACCGGGGGCGCGACGTGATATCTATCTACTGCTGACCCAGCCAGGCGCAGACCGCATCTCCCAGCCTCATCCGCCGGGATCGGTGGAGCACATCATTGTAACCCAGGGGCGGGCAATCGTGGGGCTGACCGACGCGCCAGAAGAGCTGGGGGAAGGGGATTACATCTGCTATCCCGCCGATCGGCCGCATATCTTTAAAGCGCTTGAGCCGGATACGCATGCGCTCCTGGTTGCGGAACAAAATTAAACAGCAAGACACGGAAAAACATGTCGCTTAAAGCCATTGCCAAAGAACTGGGGCTGTCCGTTACCACCGTTAGCCGCGCGCTCAACGGGTATGATGATGTCTCTAAAGAGACGCGCGCCCGGGTTGAAGCGGAAGCACAGCGCCGTGGCTACCGTCCGAATACCTTTGCCCGTCGTCTGAAGATGGGCAAAATCGACGCCGTTGGGCTGGTTTTTCCGGTGCATCCCGTTCCGCTCAATAACAGCGTATTTATGGAGATGGTGGGCGAGATTAGCCACGAACTTGCGCGACATGAGATCGATTTGCTGCTGATTGCCGACGACGATCTGGCCGATAAGCACAGCTATATGCGTATGGTACAGAGCCGCCGCGTGGATGCGCTGATCGTTGCCCATACGCTCGATCGCGATCCGCGTCTTGAGCAGCTTCAGGCCATAGGTTTCCCTTTCCTGGCGCTGGGCCGCAGTCAGCTGCCGCAGCCCTATGCATGGTTTGACTTCGACAACTACGCCGGGATGTATCACGCCACGCGCTGGCTGATTGACAAAGGCCATCAGCGTATTGCCCTGCTGGGGGAGAGCAACACTCAGGCTTTTATCACCCAGCGCCGCCAGGGCTACCTTGATGCCCTGGCCGAGGCGGGGCTGTCCAGCGAATGGCTGCGTACCATGCCGCCTTCACGGCGCGCGGGCTATAGCACCACTCAGGATCTGCTCTCGCTGGCGTCGCCTCCGACGGCAATCCTGACCGACTGCAACACTCACGGCGACGGCGTGGCGATGGCCCTGTCCCAGCTTGGCCGGTTAACCGGTGATAACGCCGTTGCGCTGGTGGTTTACGACGGCCTGCCGCAGGACAGCATCGTGGATATCGACGTGGCGGCGGTGATCCAGGCTACCCGTCAGGGCGTCGGCAAACAGATCGCCGAGATGGTGCTGCGGTTAATTAACGGCGAGGATATCGCCCAGCTTCAGGTGCTGTGGCAGCCTGGGTTTTCTGCCGGTCAGACGGCGTAAATCTGCCGAAACTCTAAAGTCGATCACAAAACCGAAACGTTTTGGTTTGTATCCGAAACGTTTCGGATCAACACTCAGGACATCCCGATGACAGGAGATGTCTGATGCATGATTCAATTTTACGCCTGGAAAGCAAGACGGTAGATGTGGTGTTAAAAACCTACCCATTTGCCGAAATTGTTTACTGGGGGCCGCACCTTCACCACTTTTCGCCGCATGATGCAGCAAGTTTATCCCGTCCGGTAGCCAACGGCAGGCTGGATATTGACTCGCCTGTGACGCTGATGGCCGAGCTGGGCCACGGCTTGTTTGGTTCGCCGGGCATTGAAGGCCATCGCGACGGCTTAGATAGCTCGCCGCTCTTTAAAACCGTTGGCTATACGCAGCGTGATCAAACCCTGACAGTCACCGCTGAAGATGAGCAGGCCGGTCTGCGGCTGACCAGCGAACTTACCCTCGACGATAGCGGCGTGCTGGTGGTGCGTCACGGTTTAACCAACCTTCGTGCGCAGCCGTGGCAGGTTGACCGCTTCGCCGTTACGCTACCCATTGCCGAACGCGCCGGAGAGGTGATGGCCTTTCATGGACGCTGGATCCGCGAATTTCAGCCGCACCGCGTAAAGCTCGAGCATGACAGCTTCGTGATTGAAAACCGTCGCGGCCGTACCTCCCATGAACACTTCCCGGCGCTGATTAGCGGCACTCTGGCATTCAGCGAGATGCACGGCGACGTGTGGGGCATCCATCTCGGCTGGAGCGGCAACCATCGCCTGCGGGCCGAGGCCAAAACCGACGGCCGCCGCTATCTGCAGGCTGAAGCGCTCTATCTGCCGGGAGAGATGGCCGTTGAGGAGGGGGAAACCCTGTGGACGCCGTGCCTCTACGCCAGCTACTCCGCTAACGGGCTGAACGGGATGAGCCAGCAGTTTCACCGCTACCTGCGGGACAACGTTATCCGCTTCCCGGAGAACAAGCCGCGCCCGGTACACCTCAATACCTGGGAAGGGATCTACTTCGACCACGATCCGCACTACATCATGCGGATGGCGGACGAAGCGGCAGCGCTGGGCGTGGAGCGCTTTATTATCGACGACGGCTGGTTTAAAGGACGCAACGACGACCACGCGGCGCTGGGCGACTGGTACCTCGACGAGAAGAAGTACCCCAACGGCCTGATGCCGGTAATTAACCACGTTAAAAATCTCGGCATGGAGTTTGGTATCTGGGTCGAGCCGGAGATGATCAACCCGGACTCCGATCTCTACCGGGCGCACCCGGACTGGGTGCTGGCGATGCCGGGCTATGCGCAACCCACTGGCCGCCATCAGTATGTGCTCAACCTGAATATTCCCGAGGCGTTTGAGTACCTGCTTGAGCGTATGAGCTGGCTGCTGGGCGAGCATCCGGTGGACTACGTGAAGTGGGATATGAACCGGGAGCTGGTGCAGCCGGGGCACAACGGCAAGGCCGCCGCCGATGCGCAAACCCGCCAGTTCTATCGTCTGTTAGATATGCTGGGTGAACGCTTCCCGCACATTGAATTTGAATCCTGCTCCTCGGGCGGGGGACGCATTGACTACGAGGTGCTGACCCGCAGTCACCGCTTCTGGGCATCCGATAACAATGACGCGCTGGAGCGTAATACCATTCAGCGCGGGATGAGCTACTTCTTCCCGCCGGAGGTGATGGGCGCGCATATCGGTCATCATAAATGCCATGCCACCTTCCGCCAGCACGGCATTGCGTTTCGTGGGCTGACCGCGCTGTTCGGTCATATGGGGCTGGAGCTGGATCCGCTCAGCGTGGACGAGCAGGAGCGTGAGGGCTACCGGCACTACGCCGCGCTGCACAAACGGTGGCGCGAGGTGATCCACACGGGCACCCAGTGGCGCGTGGATATGCCGGATGCCACCACGCTGGCGCAGGGCGTGGTGAGCCAGGACCAAGGCCAGGGCCTGTTTATCGTTAGCCAACTTCAGATGCCTGATTACACCCTGATGATGCCGCTGCGCATGCCGGGACTGGAGGCTGGCGCGCAGTACCGTATCACGCTGCTCGATCACCCTAATATTCGCTTAACGGGTGAGGGCGGGCACACCATGCGCAAGCTGCCTGCGTGGATGGAGGCTCCGCAGACGGTAAGCGGCGAGTGGTTGATGCAGGCGGGAATTGCACTGCCGATTCTGGATCCGGAAAGCGCCATCCTGATTGGTGTAGAACGGGTGTAATCGTGATGGGCCGGGAAGCCGGCCCACAGCTGAGGATAATAATAATGAGCACAACTGCCTGTACCCACAAAGATAACCCTAACTTCTGGATCTTCGGACTGTTTTTCTTTTTCTACTTCTTCATTATGGCCACCTGCTTTCCGTTCCTGCCGATCTGGCTGTCGGATATCATCGGTCTGAATAAAACCCATACGGGGATCGTCTTCTCCTGCATCTCGCTCTCCGCCATCGCCTTTCAGCCCGTACTGGGGGTAATTTCGGACAAGCTGGGGCTGAAAAAACACATGCTGTGGATCATCTCGGTGCTGCTGTTTTTGTTTGCACCGTTTTTCCTCTACGTTTTCGCCCCCCTGTTGAAAACGAATATCTGGCTGGGGGCACTAAGCGGCGGTCTCTACATCGGCTTTGTTTTTTCGGCAGGATCGGGGGCCATCGAAGCCTATGTTGAGCGCGTAAGCCGCAACAGCGACTTCGAATACGGTAAGGCACGCATGTTTGGCTGTCTGGGCTGGGGGTTATGCGCCTCTACGGGTGGGATCCTGTTTGGTATCGATCCGTCGTACGTGTTCTGGATGGGCTCGGCAGCGGCGCTGCTGCTAATGCTGCTGCTGATCATCGCTAAACCTAAACCCAACCAGACAGCAGAGGTGATGAACGCGCTCGGTGCCAACCAGCCGCAGATCACGGCGAAGACGGTATTTAACCTGTTCCGCCAGCGCAAAATGTGGCTGTTTATTCTCTACGTGGTTGGCGTTGCCTGCGTCTATGACGTGTTCGACCAGCAGTTTGCCACCTTCTTCAAATCTTTCTTTGCCACGCCGCAGGAGGGTACCCGCGCCTTCGGCTTTGCCACCACGGCCGGAGAGATCTGCAATGCCATCATCATGTTCTGCTCGCCGTGGATCATTAACCGCATCGGCGCAAAAAATACGCTGCTAATTGCCGGGCTGATTATGGCGACGCGCATTATTGGTTCGTCATTCGCCACCACGGTGGTAGAGGTCGTGGCCCTGAAGATGCTGCATGCGCTGGAGGTGCCGTTCCTGCTGGTGGGAGCCTTCAAGTACATTACCGGCGTGTTTGATACCCGTTTGTCTGCCACCATCTACCTGATTGGCTTCCAGTTTACTAAGCAGTCGGCGGCGATATTCCTCTCTGCCTTTGCCGGGAATATGTATGACCGGATCGGCTTCCAGGATACCTACCTGATGCTGGGCTGTTTTGTGCTGGCGATTACGGTGGTATCGGCGTTTACGCTCAGCGGCAGGCAGCAGAGCGCCACAAGAGGCAGCACGGTAGAGGCGAATTAAGGAGAGAACGCTGCCGTCCATGCGGCAGCGTGTAGATATCACTCCAGATAGAACACCTCTTTCAGCTCGGTGCTGACCGGGCTGTTATCGGCGTTGGTGGGCATCACGTCGCGCATATGCTGCCACCAGCGCTGGCAGACGTCGGTATTAGCGACCGCGTTCCAGCGCTCTTCGGACTCGATCTCTACGGTAGCAAATAGCAGGTTACGCACCTTATCGAGATAGATAGCGTAGTGATGCGCGCCGTGATCCTTCAGGACCGCCTCCAGCTCGGGCCAGATGGGAGTATGGCGGCGCTCGTACTCCTCGTGGGCGTTAGCGTTAACCTGCATCACAAAGGCCTTACGGATCATAACGCCTCCAGATAAAGCTCACGTACAAACATAAAGCTCATGATAGATCTCCATTAAGTGCTGTGATTTTTATGCCCGGCGGCGCTGCGCTTGCACGGGCCTACAGGATCGTAGGCCGGGTAAACGAAGTGCCACCCGGCAGTTATATTCGTCTTCGCTGCAAAATTCGGCGGGTGATAATCGGCAGGGAGATGACCACAATCAGCATCGCGCCGATGATGATCGACATCACGATGCCCGGCACGTTGAGCAGGCTCAGGCCAAAGGTCACCAGTCCCATCAGGAAGGCGGCGATAATCACGCCCACCATGCTGCCGGAGCCGCCAAGAATGTTGACTCCGCCCAGCACCGCCATGGTGATCACCGCCAGCTCCCAGCCGGTAGCGATGGTGGGGCGGGTACTGCCAAGGCGCGAGGTGAGCAGCACCGAGGCCAGCCCGGCCATCAGCCCTACCAGGGCGAAGAGCAGCAGGTTGTGGCGCTTAACGTTGATGCCGGAGTACCACGCCCCGGTCGGGTTATTGCCGATGGCGTAGGTGCGGCGGCCAAAGTTGGTGCGGTGCAGCACGAACGCGAAGATGCCCGCCAGCACGATAAAGAGCGCAAACTCAAATGACAGCGCCCCCCAGACGTAGCCCTGGCCGAACCACGCGAAGCTTTCGGGATAGTCGTTCAGCGCCTTATCGCCGAGCAGAATGTAGGTAATGCCGCGATAGAGGCTCATGGTGCCGATGGTGATGACGATGGAAGAGAGATTAAACCGCGTCACCAGCAGGCCGTTGAACAGCCCGCACAGCAGGCCCACGCCTAATCCCACGATCACCAGCAGCGGCGTATCCACCCCCGCCTGGGCACAAAAACCCATAACGGTAGAGCTGAGGGCGATAGTGGAGGCCACCGACAGGTCAATCTCCCGGGCGATGATCAGCATCGCCATCGGCAGCACGATGATCGCCTTCTCGGTAAAGTTAAAGGTGGCGTCGGAGAGGTTCCAGATATCAAGGAAGTAGGGCGACGCAAAGGCGTTAATTAAAAACACCAGCAGCGTCACGGCAAGTAGAAAGCCTTCCCAGCACAGGAGCCGTTTCAGCAGCGGCAGCGTTGTGGGGGTGCTGCCCATGCCGTCAGTGGTTAACATTTTGCTCATGGTTTCACCGCCTGTTTCTGTCGGGCCAGCGCCGCATCGCGCAGGATCAGCCGACCTTTGCGTTTATTGCCGCGCTCGTTAAGCAGAACCGCTATTACAATCACCGTGCCGGAGATAGCCATCTGCCAGAAGGGGGAGATACCAATCACCGGCAGCGCGTTGTTGATCACGCCGAGGAACAGTGCACCAAACAAACAGCCGAGCACGCGGCCCGTACCGCCCATGGTGCTGACCCCGCCGATCACGCAGGCGGCCACTACCTGCAGCTCAAAGCCGTTTGCGACATCGACATAGGCCACGGCGAAGCGGGAGATCCACAGGTAGCCGCAGAACCCGGCCAGCGCGCCGGAGAGGCAGAAGCTGACGAACTGCATTTTTCCGGCGTTGATGCCGGTGTAGTACGCCGCCGTGGCGTTGCCGCCCGCGGTATAGAGCGCCCGCCCGGTGCGGCTGTAGCGTAGGAAGTAGCCTACCAGCAGCAGCGCGGCGACGGCGCACCAGCTCAGCAGCGGCAGCCCCAGCACGCTGGTGCGCGGCAGGGCAAGGAAGTCGCCGCTCATCTGGTGTGAGTTGATCCAGCCTCCGTCGGAGAGCAGAAAGATAATGCCGCGATAGATACTCATGGTGCCGAGGGTCACCACAATCGCTGGGATCCCCATCTTCCACACCAGCAGGCCGTTGATGATGCCCATCACCAGTCCAAGGCTGGTCGCCAGAATGAGCAGCGCCCAGACCGGAATATCAGGGTGGTGGAAGTTGAGCAGGGCGACGATCATTCCGGTCAGCGCCAGGTTGGCGGCCATCGACAGGTCGATGCCCTTGGTCAGTAGCACCATCATCTGGCCGAGAGCGAGAATAATCAGGATCGCGGTATCGTTGAAAATCTCCGCCAGGTTGCCGGGGGCGATAAACGACGGCACGCGGCTGCCGATGGCCAGTACCATCAGAACGATCACCGCGGCCAGCAGCGCCTCGCGGTTTTTAAGCAGTTGTTGCCACATTATGCAGCCTCCTGTTTCGCACCGCTGGCGGCGCTGACGATGGTCTCCGCCGTGGCTTCACCCGCCGCATATTCGGCCACCATCCGCCCCTCGTGCATCACTACAATCCGGTCAGCCATGCCCATCACCTCCGGCAGCTCTGAGGAGACCATGATCACCGCCAGCCCCTGGCCCACCAGCTCGGACATAAACTGGTGTACGGCGGCCTTCGAGCCGATATCGATGCCTTTGGTCGGCTCATCGAGGATGATGACGTCAGGATGCGTGGCGAGCCATTTGCCGATCACCACCTTCTGCTGGTTGCCGCCGGAGAGCGTCTCCACCGGCTGTTTCCAGCTGAACGCTTTGACCTGAAGCCGTCGGGCATACTCATCGGCAAGCTGCCACTCACGATCGTCGTGCAGCACGCCGTTCGGGTTAAGCTTGCTAAGCTGTGGCAGGCTGATGTTCTGGGCGATAGGCAGGGCAATAATCGCCCCCTGCTTCTGCCGCTCTTCCGGCACGCAGACGATACCGGCCCGGATGGCATCCGCAGGCTGGTGGAACTGTACCGCCTTGCCGTTAAGCACGATCTCGCCGGAGGAGGGACGCGATACCCCGGAGAGGGCCTGCATTAGCTCGGTGCGGCCTGCGCCGACCAGTCCGTAAAAGCCGAGGATCTCACCCTTGCGCAGGGTAAAGCTGATGTGGGCAAACTCGGTGGGATGGCAGAGATCCTTCACCTCCAGCACCGTTTCGCCTGCATCGCAGGCGATCTTGGGATAGGTCTGGGTAATGGCGCGGCCTACCATCATCGCCACCATCCGCTCTTCGCTGATCTCACTCATCGCCCCGGAGCCGACGTACACCCCGTCGCGTAGGATGGTGTAGTGATCCGCCAGCTCAAAAATCTCGTCGAACTTATGGGAGATAAACAGAATTGCTTTGCCCTCCTGCTTCAGGCGCTCAACGATCTGGTAGAACTCCAGAATCTCGTGCTGGGAGAGCGCGGCAGTGGGTTCGTCGAGGATCACCACCTGCGCATCAAAGGAGAGGGCGCGGGCAATGGCGACCATGTGGCGCTGAGCGATGCTCAGGGTCTTCAGGGTCGCGTGGGGATCGATCTGCACTTCGAGGCGGGCGAGGATATCCCGCGCCCTCTGGTGCATGGCGGGCCAGTCGAGCTTTTTCAAAAAGCCGGTGTAGAGGTACTGGCCGACAAAAATGTTCTCCGTCACCGATAGCTCATCAAACAGCACGGTCTCCTGATGGATCGCCGTGATGCCCACCCGATGGGCGGATTCCGGCGTGGGAAGCTGAATAGGGATCGCCTTATAGAGGATTTCGCCCTCTTCAGGCTGATAGATGCCGGTCATCACTTTGACCAGCGTGGATTTGCCTGCGCCATTTTCACCAATCAGCGCGGTGACTTTGCCAGGCCAGAGGTCAAGCTGTACGTTCTCAAGGGCGCGCACGCCGGGGAACACCTTGGTGATCCCCTTGAGCTGAAGCAGTGGGGTCATGATAAGTCTCCGTATCGACGGGGGATCGTAGGCCGGATAAGCGCAGCGCCAACCGGCAGAACGGCGGTTGATGCTGGCGCTTATCCGTCCTACAAATCACATCAGAAAATCTTGGAAAACTTATCAATGTTGCTGGCATCGTAGACGAACGGTTCAGACATCGCACCGCTGCCGTCAGCATCCAGCTTCACCTTGCCGAGCTTGCCCATGTTGGCTTCGGTTTTGGTGGCCGTGCCTTTGACCAGATCGTCAGCCAGATAGGTCGCGGCATAGCCCAGATCGATCGGGTTCCAGATAGCAAAGCTCTTAGTTGCGCCGGACTTCACCGCACCCGCCATCTCCGACGGCAGGCCTAATCCGGTGACGTACACCTTGCCAATTTTGTCCTGATCCTTCACCGCCTGGGCGGCGGCCACGATCCCCACCGAGGAGGGAGAGACGATCACTTTCAGATCCGGGTAGGTTTTCAGCAGGCCAACCGCCTCGCGGTAGCTCTTATCGGAGAGGTCATCGCCGTAGGCCACCGTCACCAAGTTGACGGAGGGGTACTTCGGCAGCACTTTTTTCATCTCTTCAATCCAGATGTTCTGGTTGGTCGAGGTTGGCGTCGCGCTGAGGATCGCCACGTCGCCCTTCTCTACGTTCAGCGCCTTCAGCGCCTCGGCGGCAAGCTTAACGTTGGTTTCACCAATTAGGGCGTTATTTGATGGGTTGAGATGGATCTGGCGGCCCGCTTTCGCCACGCCGGAGTCCCATGACACCACTTTGATCCCGCGCTGCATCGCTTTTTTCAGCACCGGCACAACCGCATCCGGATCGTTCGCCGAGATAGCGATCGCATCTACCCCCTGGGCGATCAAACCGTTAAGCACTTCGATCTGCGCCTCTGCCGTGGTGGTGGTCGGGCCGGTATAAATGACTTTCACATCCCCTAACTCTTTGGCCGCCTCCTGGGCACCGACGTTCGCTGCCTCAAAAAATCCATTGCCGAGGGATTTTGCGACCAGGGCAATTTTCACTTCTGCTAGTGCGGAACCGGACAACGCCAGGGCGGCAACGGTGAGGATCAAGCTTGTCTTTATTCTCATTGCTTTTACTCCACTGATATTGAGTTAGTTGTGTAGGGCTTGCAGGTGTAGCTTCGCCCCGTCTTCATGAGCGGGGCGCGATGTTCTTATTTATAAAGCTCGAGTGCGCTGGCCATCGGGGTGACGCCAAAGCGTTTGCCGAGGGCAATCAACTCCTCCTGAGTGATGGTCTGCTTCATGCCGCCCATCGAGTAGACCTTGACCAGCACCTCGGCAGACTTCTCGGCGGTGTCGATCAGGCCAAAGGCTTCGTCCAGGGTTGGGCCGCTGCCGAAGACGCCGTGGAACGGCCACAGCACCAGCGAGTGCCGCGTCATCTGCCCTGCGGTGGCCTGGCCGATCTCATCGGTGCCCGGGACCATCCATGGCAGAATGCCAACGCCGTCAGGAAACACAACCAGGCATTCGGTACTGCCTTCCCACAGTTTGCGGGTGATCACATCCGTATCGTTTTCCAACACATAGGTGAGGGCGATCAGGTTGGTGGCGTGGCAGTGCATAATCACACGGTCTTTGCCGTCGGTGGCCTTGATGCGCTCGCAGTGGGAGAGAAAGTGCGCCGGCAGCTCGGAGGTCGGAACCGCTTCGTCGGTCAGCCCCCAGAGAATGTGGTAGCCCGCACCGTCGCTATCAACCTTAACGATGCCTAAGTTAGCAACGGGGTCGAGCTGCACGTTACGGAAGAATTTGCCGGATCCGGTCACGATAAACGGCGTATTGGCCAGCAGCGGCATCGGCTGGCTCAGAGCGATATAGCGCGGGCTGGCGTGGAACTCGGTCTCAAACGGCGCGATATCCGCGTCGTCCAGGCGCAGTGTCAGGTTGCCGCCGTTGCGCTCGTCCCAGCCCTTCAGCCAGGCGTCAAAGGTGGCTTTGATCATCCCCTGGACGAACCATGAATCTTGTATGTTCTGCATAGTCTCTGTGTTCCTTAAAAATGCCGGGTGGCGCTGCGCTTACCCGGCCTGCTGTTTATTTACGGTTGCTTAAAATCTCTTTCTCATAGGCGCGGACGCTGTCCAGCCACTGGCTCCCCGCCGGGGTATCGTGGCGCTGGCAGTACATCTCCCAGACTGCCTGCCACGGCAGCGATTTTTGCTCCTCCAACAGCGCCAGACGGGCGGTGTAGTCACCCTCGGCTTCCAGCGCGCGCAGCTGATCGGTCGGCTCCAGCAGAGCGCGCAGCAGGGCCTTTTTCATGTTGCGGGTGCCAATCACCCATGCGGCGATGCGGTTGATAGAGGCATCAAAGAAGTCGAGGCCGATGTGTACCCGGTCAAAGAGATCGTGGCGGACGATTTCGCTGGCGATAGCCTGGGTTTCGTCATCCAGCAGCACCACGTGGTCGCTGTCCCAGCGCACCGGACGGCTGACGTGCAGCAGCAGGCGCGGGATATAGAGCATGGCGGCGGAGATCTTGTCGGAGATCACCTCCGTCGGGTGGAAGTGGCCGGCATCGAGGCAGAGCGCGGTCCGGCGGCTGGTGGCGTAGCCCATGTAAAACTCATTCGAGCCGACGGTGTAGCTCTCCGCACCGATGCCAAACAGCTTGCTCTCCACGGCATCGATGTGGTGGTCGAGGCTCAGCTTTTCGCTCAGGGCCTCATCCAGCGCGGCGAGCAGGCGCTGGCGCGGCGCGAGGCGGTCAACGGTGACATCTTTCATGCCGTCCGGGACCCAGATGTTCATCACCGATGGCGTGCCCAGCTGCTCGCCAAAGTACGCCGAGACGCGACGGCAGGCTTTGACGTGATCGATCCAAAACTGGCGGATCTCATCGTTGGCATGGGAGAGGGTAAACCCATCGGCGCTCAGCGGATGCGAGAAGCAGGAGGGGTTAAAGTCCAGGCCCAGCTTCTGCGCTTTTGCCCACTCCACCCAGTTTTTGAAGTGCTCAGGCCTGATGGCGTTACGCTCTACCGGCGTCTCCGACTCCAGGTAGATGGCATGGAGGTTCAGGCGCTTTGGCCCTGGGATCAGGCTCAGGGCCTGCTCGAGATCGGCCCGCAGCTCCTGGGCGCTGCGCGCTTTGCCGGGGTAGTTGCCGGTGGCCTGGATGCCGCCGGTCAGGCCGCCCTGCGGGTTCTCAAACCCGGCAACGTCATCGCCCTGCCAGCAGTGCATGGAAACCGGCAGGCGATCGAGCTGGCGCAGCGCCTCCTCAACGTCAACGCCTACTGCGGCAAACCGCTGCTTAGCCAGTTCCCAGGCTTGTTCAATTGGAGTGGTCATGCGCAAAGCTCCTTTCTCTGTTGTTTGGCTTGAAACTGCGCAGCGTGGCGGGCAATTTCACTGTCAGGTTGTGGAATAAAGGTGGTCAGATCGTAATTGGCCGTCACGACCTGGCGGAAAGCGTCGATGTTGTTCAGCTCGTCCAGGGTCATCAGCTGAATACCGATGTTGCCCAGCGTCGAGGCTTCGACGGGACCAGCGACCACGGTGACGCCGCAGGCGTCGGCGCAGAGCTGGTTAAGGAGGCGGTTCTGGCAGCCGCCGCCAACGATATGCAGCTGGCTAAACGGCCTGCCACGCAGCGCGGCCAGCTCGCCGAGCACGTTGGCGTAGAGCAGGGCAAGGCTATCGAAGATGCAGCGCGCCAGTTCAGCATGGCTGGCTGGCTCCGGCTGGCCTGACTCGCGGCAGGCGGCCTGGATCTCAGCGCTCATGTTGTCCGGGTTGATAAAGCGCTCATCGTTGGGATTGATCAGCATCCGGCACGGCGTAAGCTGCTCGGTGTCGGCAATCAGGGCGGGCAGGTCGGTCACGCTCTGCTCTTTCAACACGCGCTGCAGCAGCCACAGGCCCATGATGTTTTTCAGCACCCGGTAGCGCCCTTCGGCACCGCCCTCGTTGGTGATATTGGCCGTCAGCGCCGCCTCGTTGGTATAGGGGGTGTTGCTCTCGAAGCCCATCAGGGACCAGGTGCCGGAGGAGAGATAGGCGCTGTCCGCGTCGCTCAGCGGCGAGGCGATCACCGCGCTGGCGGTATCATGGCTGGCGACGGCCACGACGGGGATCTCATTGCCCTGCGGGCTTCGCCAGTGACCGATCACGTTGCCCGGCTGGGTAGGGCGGCCAAACCAGGCTTTATCAGCGCCGGCCCAGGCCAGCAGAACGTCATCCCACTCATCGCTATCGATGTTGACCAGCTGGGTGGTGGTGGCGTTGGTGTACTCCCAGTTCATCTTGCCCGTCAGGCGGAAGCTAAAGTAGTCCGGGATCAGCAGGGCATGAGCCACCTGCGCCGCCTGCGCTGGCTGTTGATCAACGAAGGCGCGCAGCTGGTAGAGGGTGTTAAACGGCAGAAACTGGATGCCGCTGCGTTGGTAGATGGTCTCTTTGCCGAGCTGCGCCTGGGCGCGGGTCATCACACCGTGGGTGCGCCCGTCGCGGTATGACACCGGCAGGCCGACCCGCTGACCGTGTTTATCAATCAGCACATAGTCCACGCCCCAGGTATCAATGCCAATGCTATCTATTTGGCTGCCCTGCTCGTTGACCTTGTTTAGCCCAAGACGAATCTCATCCTCCAGGCTGTCGATATCCCAGGTAGCGACGCCGCCCACGTTTTGCAGGCCGTTGACGAAGCGGTGGATTTCTCGCAGCGACAGGGTGCGCTGTTTACTGTCGTAACGCGCCAGCATTACGCGTCCACTGGATGCGCCGAGATCAACCGCGACACAATGGCGAAAGGTCATAGTGGAGTCCTTCTGAGAGTCATTGCACTCAGTCTACGAACCCCATCAGCGACGCACCTTCTTGCTATGGACAGGCAAAATCAGGCGCTGGCAAGAAAGCAAAGATGAACGTGATAGCGTTCACAATTTCCGGTAATAGCGCCCCTCACAGCTGATGTGACGCCAGCCGCATTTCCCGATCTTTCCCAGCGTTTCTTGAAAAAGCAGCCGGGTTTGCGCGCTTTGACGTCAAAAATTCAAGGTGGGATTGTCAGCCCTTCATTACTATTTTTGGCATGTTCTCCATTTCAGGAAGCCATCATGACCGTACTACACAGCGTGGATTTTTTTCCGTCAGGTAAAACGCCTGTGGCTATCGAGCCGCGCCTTCCCCAGTCGGCGTTTCCTGAACATCACCATGATTTCCATGAGATAGTTATCGTTGAGCATGGCACGGGCATTCACGTCTTTAACGGCCAGCCCTACTCCATTAGCGGGGGCAGCGTCTGCTTTATCCGCGACCACGATCGCCACCTCTACGAGCACACGGATAATCTCTGTCTGACCAACGTGCTCTACCGCTCGCCGGAGGCTTTCCAGTTCTTAGCGGGCCTGAACCAGCTGCTGCCTCAGGAGCAGGACGGACACTACCCCTCTCACTGGCGAGTTAACCAGGGGGCACTACAGCAGGTGCGGCAGATCGTCAGCCAGATGGAGCAGAGCAGCGAAGAGGAGGGGACTGCCGCCCTTGCCAGCCGTGAGATCCTGTTTATGCAGCTGCTGGTGCTGCTGCGTAAGAGCAGCCTTGAGGAGGGGGGAGTTAATAACGATGCCCGATTGAGCCATATGATGGCGTGGCTGGAAGATCACTTCGCGGATGAGGTCTGCTGGGAGTCCCTTGCCGATCGCTTCTCGCTCTCCCTGCGTACGCTGCACCGCCAGCTGAAGCAGCATACGGGCATGACGCCTCAGCGCTACCTCAACCGTCTGCGCCTGATTAAAGCCCGTCACCTGCTGCGCCACAGCGACGAGAGCGTCACCGATATCGCCTATCGCTGTGGTTTTGGCGACAGCAACCACTTTTCCACGCTTTTTCGCCGGGAGTTTAGCTGGTCGCCGCGGGATATCCGCCAGGGGCGGGATACGCCGCTGCAATAGCCGTAAACGAGAAGGCAATCACCGTTTTTTTGCCGGAAAACAGCTAAATATAGAAGGTTGAAAGCTGTTGAGGTGATGCTGTGGCAGGCCAGTTGATTCTGCGGAGAGATGATTTTTTTGCCAGGCCTGGGCAGGCGGTCGCGGTGGCCGATCGCTATCCGCAAAACGTCTTTGCTGAGCACTCCCATGAGTTTAACGAGCTGGTACTGGTCTGGCGCGGCAACGGCCTGCATATTCTTAACGATCGTCCGTACCGCATCACCCGGGGCGATCTCTTCTATATCCGCGCCGAGGACCGTCACGCCTACGCCTCGGTAAACGATCTGGTGCTGCAAAACATCATCTACTGCCCGGAGCGGCTGACGCTTAACCTTGACTGGGCCGCGCACATTCCAGGCCTGGACGGCAGGGAGCCGATACCCTACTGGCGCATTGGCAGCAGCGGCATGGCTCAGGCCCGGCAGGTGATTAGCCAGCTGGAGCACGAGAGCGCCAAAGCGGATCCGCTCTCCGATCCGCTGGCAGAAACGCTGTTTGCCCAGCTGGTATTAACCCTGCAGCGCCATCGCTACGCCACTGACAATCTCTCGGCGACCCGCAGCGAAGCGTTGCTGGATAAGCTCATCACTGCCCTGGCCAGCAGCCTCAACCGAGCCTTTTTGCTTGAACAATTTTGCGAGCAAAATCAGTGCAGTGAGCGTACACTACGTCAGCAGTTTCGTACCCAGACCGGCATGACAATCAACAACTACCTGCGCCAGCTGCGCATCTGCCATGCCCAGTATCTGCTCCAGCATAGCGAGCTAATGATCGGTGAAATTGCGACACGCTGTGGTTTTGAAGACAGCAACTATTTTTCCGTGGTTTTTACCCGTGAAACCGGCGTGGCCCCGAGTCAGTGGCGGCAGCGCAGCAGGGCGCTCACGGGTACATAACAAAAGGTTATAACCATATAAAAACTACGGCATTGATAAACATTTTCAATACTACTTAATTAACTATAATGAACCAACTGCTTACGCGGCATTAACAATCGCCGCCCGACAATTAATGGAGATGATTATGAGTTACACACTGCCATCACTGCCGTACGCTTATGATGCACTGGAACCACACTTCGATAAGCAGACGATGGAAATCCATCACACTAAACATCACCAGACCTACGTTAACAACGCTAACGCCGCGCTGGAAAGCCTGCCGGAGCTGGCTAACCTGCCGGTAGAAGAGCTGATCGCCAAACTGGATCAGGTTCCGGCTGATAAGAAAACCGTACTGCGCAACAACGCAGGCGGCCACGCCAACCACAGCCTGTTCTGGAAAGGCTTGAAAACCGGCACTACCCTGCAGGGTGAGCTGAAATCCGCTATCGAGCGTGACTTCGGCTCCGTTGAGAAATTCAAAGAAGAGTTCGAGAAAGCAGCGGCAACCCGCTTCGGCTCCGGCTGGGCATGGCTGGTACTGAAAGGCGACAAGCTGGCCGTTGTCTCTACCGCCAACCAGGATAGCCCGCTGATGGGTGAAGCTGTTTCTGGCGCATCCGGCTTCCCGATCCTGGGTCTGGACGTGTGGGAGCACGCTTACTACCTGAAATACCAGAACAAACGCCCGGACTACATCAAGGCATTCTGGGAAGTGGTAAACTGGGACGAAGCTGCTGCCCGTTTCGCTGCTAAAAAATAAGGTTGCATTGCTTCCGGTGAAAAGCGAGTCTGATGACTCGCTTTTTTTGTATCGGAATAAGGCGCTGCGATGCACCATCAGGTTAACGTTTTTACAGGCAAAGTAAGAAATTACGAGGGCAGTCGGCCAAGCGCCATTGCCAAAGTGCAGGTTAACGGCGAGCTGACGTTAACCGAGCTGGGACTTGCAGGTGATGAGCAGGCGGAGAAGAAGATCCACGGCGGGCCGGATCGCGCGCTGTGCCACTATCCGCGCGAGCACTATCGCCACTGGGCAAACGCGTTTCCTGAACAGGCGGAACGCTTTGTTGCCCCGGCGTTTGGCGAGAACCTCTCTACCGAGGGGCTGACCGAGCAGAACGTCTACATCGGGGATATCTTTCGCTGGGGTGAGGCGCTGATTCAGGTGACGCAGCCACGCTCGCCCTGCTTCAAAGTTAACTACCATTTTGCTATCCACGACCTCTCCTCCCTGATGCAGGAGAGCGGCCGCACAGGCTGGCTCTACCGGGTGATTGCCCCGGGTAGCGTCTCCGGCGATGCGCCCCTTGAGCTGGTTTCCCGCTGTAGCGAGGTGAGCGTCTATGATGCTGCCGCCATCGCCTGGCATCTGCCGTTCGACGACGAGCAGTACCACCGCCTGCTCTCTGCCGCCGGTCTCTCGGTGAGCTGGGCCAGAACCATGCAGAAACGACGCCTTAGCGGCAAGATCGAGCCTTTTTCCCCCAGACTGTGGGGCAGGAAACCGTAGGCCGGGTAAGCGCAGCGCCACCCGGCGTTAAACTACGACCGCTTATGCAACGGTAGCCAGATGGTTAAGCGTAAGCCGCCGAGCGGGCTGTCGTCGGCCTTAACCCAGCCGCGATGCTGCTGAATAGCCGTCTCAACAATTGCCAGCCCCAGCCCGGTACCGCCGGATTCGCGATCGCGTGCCTCGTCGGTACGGTAGAACGGACGGAAAATCTGTTCGCGATCTTCCGCACTGACGCCCGGACCATCATCATCGACGTTAACCGTCACGCCCTCTTTATCCACCGCAAAACTTACCTCAATCTTCGTATGCGAGTAGCGCAGGGCGTTACGCACGATATTCTCTAGCGCGCTCTCCATTGCGCTCGGGTTACCGTACAGCGGCCACGGTCCCGGCGGGAAGTTGACGGTCAGTGATTTGCCCATCTGCTCGGCTTCAAAGGCGGCGTTATCCAGCACGTCATTCCACAGATGATTGGCCTTAACGGTCTCGCTCACCAGGGCATTTTTCTGCTGGTTGCGCGACATCACCAGCAGATCGTTGATCATGCTGTCGAGGCGCTGCGCCTCGGTCTCAATACGGGCCAGCTCCTTGCTCTCACCGCTGCGGCGACGCAGCAGGGCGGTGCCCAGCTGTAGACGCGTCAGCGGGGTGCGCAGCTCGTGGGAGATATCAGAGAGCAGGCGCTGCTGGGTGGTCATCATCCGCTCGAGCGCGGTCACCATCTGGTTAAAGCTGGCCCCGGCGGCAAGAAACTCCTGCGGTCCGGCTTCCAGCTCCGGGTGCTGGCGCAGGTTACCCTGAGCCACCTCGTCCGCCGCGTTTTTCAGCTTACGCGCCGGTTTTGCCAGGCTCCACGCCAGCCAGAGCAGCAGCGGGGAGCTGATCAACATGGTGACGATCAGCAGCAGGAGCGGGCGGTCAAACAGCAGGTTGATAAAATCGGACTGGGAATTGCTCGCCGGCCGGATGAGGTAGAGCTGGTAGTTATCTTCCCCGTCGCGGATGGAAAACGGCCCTACCAGCTCTACCCGTCCATACTTCTTCTTCTGCGGATGGTCGGAGTTATCCGCCTGACCAATAAAGTTACGAATGATCTGCATTTCGCTGCGTTCAGCGCCGATCACCCGGCCTTCGCTGGTCACCAGCAGCAGGCGCTGCCCCGGCGGTGCCCACTTATCAATTGCGCGAAACAGCCGCCGCCACCACATCAGATCGTTCGGTGGATCGAGGGCCAGCTCCGCCTCAACGTGCTGCTCAATCATCACGCCCTGGCGCTGCTCGCTATCCAGCAGCTCCGTCATTTGCCGGGAGTCCAGCTTGGGCACCATTAATACCAGCATCAGCACCAGTGCCAGCGTCAGCCAAAAAATAGCAAAGATACGAGCCGTCAAACTTCCTATCATGAAGCCGCAACCATCAGATAGCCGCGTCCGCGCAGCGTTTTAAACCATGGATGGCCATCTTTACGCTCCGGCAGCTTACGGCGCAGGTTAGAGATATGCATATCGATCGCACGATCGAACGGCGTCAGGCGTTTACCCAACACTTCCTGGCTAAGATGCTCTCTGGAGACCACCTGGCCCAGGTGCTGCGCCAGCAGATAGAGCAGGGTAAACTCGGTGCCGGTCAGCTCCAGCGACTGGCCGTCAAAGCTGGCCTCCTGGCGGCCTGGGTTCAGGCTAAGGGCATCCACTTCTAAGGTCGGTGAGCCGTTATCGCTGTTCTGCTGCTGTTCGCTCCAGTGGGAACGGCGCAGGATGGCGCGGATACGGGCTACCAGCTCACGATCGTTAAAGGGCTTAGGCAGATAGTCGTCCGCGCCCAGCTCAAGGCCGAGAACGCGATCCAGCTCGCTACCGCGCGCCGTCAGCATAATGACGGGGGTCTGGTGTGTCTGGCGTAGCTCTTTAAGGGTGTCGATACCATTCTTCTTTGGCATCATAACGTCGAGCAAAAGCAGATCGATGCTGTCGTCCAGGAGGTCGAGCGCCTGCTCCCCATCATGGGCAACCTGCACATTGAAGCCTTCCATGTCGAGCAGCTCCTTTAAAAGGGAAGTAAGCTCTCGGTCATCGTCAACTAACAGAATTTTATTCATTGTTTAAATACCTCCGAGGCAGAAATTACGTCATCAAGGCTCGCTAATCCATGACTTTACGTTGTTTTACACCCCCTGACGCTAGTTTGCAGCCTGAATCGTAGACTGAGTTCAGTTGATTGGCGACACAAACAATTTTGGGAGCAAGTGATGCGCATTGTTACCGCTGCCGTCATGGCCTCAACGCTGGCGTTAAGTACTGTTGGCCATGCAGCTGAAGTCGTAACAGGCGATAACTGGCACGCATCTGAAGAGCTTGCGCCGCGTAGTACCCAGAGCCATATGTTTGACGGCATCAGTTTAACCGAGCATCAGCGCCAGCAACTGCGTGATTTGATGCAGCAGGCGAGGCATAAGCTGCCCCCTGTTAATGTTAGCGAAATCGAGGCGATGCACGACCTCGTGACCGCAGAAAATTTTGATGAAAACGCCGTGCGTGCTCAGGCAGAAAAAATGGCGCAGGAGCAGGTTGCCCGCCAGGTCGAAATGGCCCGGGTCCGCAACCAGATGTATCACCTGCTCACGCCAGAGCAACAGGCGGTTTTACATAAGAAACACCAACAGCGGATCGATCAGCTGCGCGACGTTGCCAGGCTGCAACAAGGCTCTCCGCTAACGTTATCGAGTAGCAGTACCGGTAGTAAGTAGTAACCAGTAACAACCCTGTTTTCCTTGCCATAGACACCATCCCTGTCTTCCCCCTCATGATGAGGGGGTTTTTTTTGCCGTGAATCTCAGTAATAACCCCAATAACTCTCGTTATTTGCATCAAGGAGTTATTGGAGTTATTATTTTATGTAGTGGGTTTGACGGAGCAAAGGAATGAATAGCAGGAAGCTAATGACCGAAATCATGGCAGATGGCTGGATTCTGGTGAGGGTAAACGGTAGCCATCATCACTTTACCCATCCAACAAAACCAGGATTGGTAACCCTACCTCACCCTAAAAAAGATTTACCGGTTGGCACGGTAAAGAGCATCAGGAAACAGGCGGGAATATAATCCCGTTACCTTAAAGAGGCGTAACTATGTTTTATCCCATTGCAATTGAGATTGGTGATGATAAGCACGCCCATGGCGTGACGGTGCCCGATCTTCCTGGCTGTTTTTCCGCTGGCGATACCCTGGAAGAGGCCATTGCCAACGCTAAAGAAGCTATCGTCGCGCATATCGAACTGCTTGTAGAGCTTGGACAGGACATCCCTGCGGTCTCTTCCGTTAGCACGCTGGCTAAGAACCCTGAATTTGCGGGGTATACCTGGGCACTGGTTGATATAGATGTGACGCGTTTGCTAGGTGGTTCTGAAAAAATCAACGTGACCTTGCCGAAGTCACTGATTGACCGTATCGATCGCTGTGTTGCAACGCACCCGGAATTTAAAAGTCGCTCTGGATTTCTGGCGCAGGCCGCGCTGGAGCGCATTTCAGCCACCCGCTAAGGCTTAATAACAGTTAAACCACCGGCAATAGCCCCGTTTTTTGTCACATTGCCTGATTTATCATCCGTTATACTACCCCTGTGTCCGGACGGGAGTGGGTATGAATCAAGTATATGGGCAGCTGGTGAGCCGGGCAGCCATCGCCGCGACGGTAATGGCCTCGTTGCTGCTGGTAATTAAAATTTTTGCGTGGTGGTACACGGGATCGGTGAGCGTGCTGGCGGCGCTGGTGGATTCGCTGGTGGATATTGCCGCCTCGCTGACCAACCTGCTGGTGGTGCGCTACTCCCTACAGCCAGCGGATGATGAGCACACCTTTGGGCACGGCAAGGCCGAGTCGCTGGCGGCGCTGGCGCAGAGCATGTTTATCTCCGGCTCGGCGCTGTTTCTCTTTTTGACCGGTATTCAGCACCTTGCTCGCCCGGAGCCGATGAACGCGCCGCAGATCGGCATCATCGTGACCCTGATAGCGCTGGTATGTACTGTGATCCTTGTCACCTTTCAGCGCTGGGTGGTGCGAAAAACGCAAAGCCAGGCCGTGCGCGCCGATATGCTTCATTATCAGTCTGATGTTATGATGAATAGCGCTATTCTCGTCGCGCTGGGCCTGTCGTGGTACGGCTGGCACCGCGCGGATGCGCTCTTTGCGCTGGGTATCGGGGCCTATATCCTCTACAGCGCACTACGCATGGGATATGAAGCGGTTCAGTCGCTGCTGGATCGCGCCCTGCCCGATGAGGAGCGGCAGGAAATAATCGCTATCGTTACCCGTTGGCCTGGCGTCAGCGGGGCACACGATCTTCGCACGCGGCAGTCAGGGCCGACCCGCTTTATTCAGATTCATTTGGAAATGGATGACAACCTCCCGCTTGTTCAGGCGCACCTGGTGGCCGAGCAGGTTGAAGAGGCAATTTTGCGCCGTTTCCCGGGTTCTGATGTGATAATCCATCAGGATCCCTGTTCCGTGGTACCCCAGGGATGAGTCTCCTAAATAGAGACCCGGTTACAAGGTGTAAAAAAGTGAGCCAGACCAGCATTTTGTGTATAAATTACCGCCATTTGGTCTGACCTGAATCAATTCAGCCGGAAGAGATTGATATACTATGCGCAGCATAGCTATTCACTCCCCAGGGCGTCGCTTCGGGCAAGAATTTATTTTGCATTCCTAAGTTCAGAGGTAGTCATGATTAAGAAAATCGGTGTGTTGACAAGTGGCGGTGATGCGCCTGGCATGAACGCTGCAATTCGTGGCGTAGTCCGGGCAGCATTGACTGAAGGTCTGGAAGTCTGCGGCATTTACGACGGCTATCTGGGCCTGTATGAAGACCGTATGGTGCAGCTCGACCGCTACAGTGTCTCCGACATGATCAACCGTGGCGGCACGTTCCTTGGCTCTGCTCGCTTCCCGGAGTTCCGTGAAGAGCACGTCCGCGCCGTGGCTATCGAAAACATGAAAAAACGCGGTATCGACGCGCTGGTGGTCATCGGCGGCGACGGCTCCTATATGGGGGCAAAACGCCTGACCGAGATGGGCTTCCCCTGCATCGGCCTGCCGGGCACCATCGATAACGACGTTGCCGGTACCGACTATACCATCGGCTACTTCACCGCGCTGCATACCGTTGTTGAAGCGATTGACCGCCTGCGCGATACCTCCTCTTCCCATCAGCGCATCTCCATCGTGGAAGTGATGGGCCGCTACTGTGGCGACCTGACCCTGGCGGCGGCTATTGCCGGTGGCTGTGAGTTCATCGTCCTGCCGGAAGTTGAGTTTAACCGTGAAGATCTGGTGAGCGAAATCAAAGCCGGGATCGCCAAAGGTAAAAAGCATGCCATCGTGGCTATTACCGAGCATATCTGCGATATCGACGAGCTGGCGAAGTACATTGAGTCTGAGACCAGGCGCGAAACCCGTGCCACCGTTCTCGGCCACATCCAGCGCGGCGGCTCCCCGGTTCCTTATGACCGTATTCTGGCGTCCCGCATGGGTGCCTACGCCATTGAACTACTGCTGCAGGGTCACGGTGGCCGCTGCGTCGGTATTCAGAACGAGAAGATGGTGCACCACGATATCATCGACGCTATCGAAAATATGAAGCGTCCGTTCAAAGGCGACTGGCTGGACTGCGCTAAGAAACTTTATTAATAAAAACTTTGCCCGGTGGCGCTGCGCTTACCGGGCCTACAGTTCTATTCTTTATTCCCCTTCGTTATAGCCAATCTTTTTTTATTCTTTAATCATTGATCCGCTTTCTGGCACGCTGAGTCCATCACAACACAACTCAACATAAGAGAGTGAGCGATGAACAAATGGGGTGTAGGGTTAACGTTGCTGCTGGCCTCCGGCAGCGTTCTGGCAAAGGACATTCAGCTTTTAAACGTCTCTTACGATCCAACGCGTGAGCTGTACGAGCAGTACAACAAGGCATTCAGCGCGCACTGGAAGCAGGAGACCGGTGATAACGTGACTGTTCGCCAGTCGCATGGCGGCTCAGGCAAACAGGCCACCTCCGTCATCAACGGCATCGAAGCCGACGTGGTGACCCTGGCGCTGGCCTATGACGTTGACGCCATTGCCGAGCGTGGACGCATCGATAAAAACTGGATCAAACGCCTGCCGGATAACTCCGCGCCCTATACCTCCACCATCGTTTTCCTGGTGCGTAAAGGCAACCCAAAACAGATCCACGACTGGAACGATCTGATTAAGCCGGGCGTCTCGGTGATCACGCCGAACCCGAAAAGCTCCGGCGGCGCACGCTGGAACTACCTGGCGGCGTGGGGCTACGCTCTGCACCACAACAACAATGACCAGGCTAAAGCGCAGGAGTTCGTGAAATCGCTGTTCAAGAACGTGGAAGTGCTGGACTCCGGCGCACGCGGCGCGACCAATACCTTCGTTGAGCGCGGCATCGGTGACGTGCTGATCGCCTGGGAGAACGAGGCGCTGTTGGCCACTAACGAGCTGGGCAAGGACAAGTTTGAAATTGTTACCCCGAGCGAGTCTATCCTCGCCGAACCGACCGTCTCCGTGGTTGACAAAGTGGTCGATAAAAAAGGGACCAAAGCCGTGGCTGAAGCCTATCTGAAGTATCTCTACTCCCCGGAAGGGCAGGAGATCGCAGCGAAAAACTTCTACCGCCCGCGTAACCCGGACGTGGCGAAAAAATATGACAGCGAGTTCCCGAAACTCAAGCTGTTCACCATTGATGATGAATTTGGTGGCTGGACAAAAGCCCAGAAAGATCACTTCTCTAACGGTGGTACCTTCGACCAAATCAGCAAGCGTTAACACTAACGGCCCTGCGGGGCCGTTTTTTTGCCCCACTATTAATGGCGTTTACTGAACCTGCCTGCCGCCGTAGACTCGGTGAAAAAATAGCAGGAGACAGGCATGTCACTCTGGTTAACACACCCTCTGTTCCTTCCTTCACTGATTATCGGCATCACCATCGTGCTGTGGGCGGCCTCTCTGCTGCCGGAATTTATTACCGCGCTGCTCTTCTTTGCCGCCGCCATGGTAGCCAAAATCGCACCGGCGGACGTTATCTTTGGCGGCTTTGCCTCATCGGCGTTCTGGCTGGTCTTTAGCGGCTTTGTGCTGGGCGTGGCGATCCGCAAGACCGGGCTGGCGGACCGGGCGGCGAGGGCGATCTCGGCGAGACTGACGGATTCGTGGCTGCTGATGGTGGGCAGCGTCGTGCTGTTGAGCTACGCCCTGGCCTTTGTCATGCCGTCGAACATGGGACGCATCGCCCTGCTGATGCCCATTGTTGCCGCGATGGCGGCGCGGGCTGGGATCCACGAAGGGTCGCGAGCATGGTTCGGCCTGGCGCTGGCGGTGGGCTTTGGTACCTTCCAGCTCTCCGCCACCATTCTGCCCGCTAACGTGCCGAACCTGGTGATGAGCGGTGCGGCGGAAGGGGCGTTTGGTATCCATCTTAACTATGTGCCCTATCTGCTGCTGCACACCCCGGTGCTGGGCATCCTGAAGGGGCTGATCCTGATTGCGCTCATCTGCTGGCTCTTTCCCGGCAAGCCCCACGCCGCGCGCGATCTCGAACCCGCTGCACCAATGAGCCGGGACGAGAAGCGCCTCGCCTGGATGCTGGCGGTGGTGCTTATCCTGTGGGTGACAGAGAGCTGGCATGGAGTTGGCCCGGCCTGGACCGGACTGGTGGCGGCCTGCGTCACGCTGCTGCCGCGTATCGGCTTTATTAACGGGGAGGAGTTCTCCAAAGGGGTGAACATTCGGACCTGCATCTACGTGGCGGGGATTTTAGGCCTGGCGATCACGGTGACGCAAACCGGCATTGGCCGCGCCGTGGGTGACGCGCTGCTGCATATTATGCCCCTCGATCCACACAGTCCGTTCACCAGCTTCCTGGCTCTGACCGGCATTACTACCGCGCTTAACTTTATTATGACCGCCAACGGGGTTCCTGCGCTCTATACCACCCTGGCCCAGAGCTTCTCTGACGCCACCGGGTTCCCGCTGCTGTCGGTGATTATGATTCAGGTGCTGGGCTACTCGACGCCGCTGCTGCCGTACCAGGCCTCGCCAATCGTGGTGGCGATGGCGTTAGGCAAGGTACCCGCACGGGCGGGGATCCTGCTCTGTCTGGCACTGGCGGTGGCAACGTATCTGCTGCTGCTGCCGCTGGACTATCTGTGGTACCAGGTGCTGGGTAAGCTATAAAAAAAGCCCGGTGGCGCTAGCGCTTACCGGGCCTACACGAACATTTGCAATGCGGTAACGACGATTACGCCTGCTTAGCTGCTTCCGCTGCCTTCACAATCACGGCGAACGCGTCAGCTTTCAGGGATGCACCGCCAACCAGCGCGCCGTCGATGTCAGGCTGGGTGAACAGTTCAGCGGCGTTAGAGGCGTTAACCGAGCCGCCGTACTGGATGATTACCTGCTCAGCCACTTTCGCGTCAGCTTTCGCAATGTGGTCACGGATAAATTTATGCACCGCCTGCGCCTGCGCCGGGGTCGCTGATTTGCCGGTACCGATAGCCCATACCGGTTCGTAGGCAATCACGACGCCTTCGAACGCGGCTGCGCCCTGGGTTTTCAGCACGGCGTCGATCTGGCGTGCACACACCTCTTCGGTTTTGCCCGCTTCGTTCTCTTCTTCAGTTTCACCGATGCACAGAACCGGGATCAAACCCTGCTCTTTCAGCACGGCGAATTTTTTCGCAATCAGCTCGTCAGACTCGGCGTGGTAGGTGCGACGCTCAGAGTGACCGATAATGATGTACTGCGCGCCAACGTCTTTCAGCATCTCTGCAGAGGTTTCACCGGTGAAGGCACCGGAGAGGTTCACGTCAACGTTCTGCGCGCCGAGGATAATGTGGCTGCCCGCTGCGGCCTGTTTCGCCAGGTCCAGGTACATTGCCGGCGGCGCGATCGCTACGCCGCAGCCGGTGACGCCAGCCAGCTCTTTACGCAGGTTAGCTACCAGCTCGTTTACCATCTGGCGGCTGCCGTTCAGTTTCCAGTTACCCATCACTAAAGGATGTCGCATTTTTATTCTCCACGCTTTGTCAGCGAATCAAGGAATATGGCTGCCGTTTGCAGGCAGCATGGTTGTCAAACAGTATAGAGATTCATCCCTGCAAAGGCTTTGCTTTTTATCATTTATTGTTACCTTCAGCACTATCAGATAGCGTCAGCTTAATCGGTTCAACAGCGAAGGTCAGCCCTTTTTCACCGTTATCTGCCGCAACATAGCGCAGCGCGCCCTCCGTCTCGGCATACCAGGCTTTACCCTTGCCTCTGTTCAGCAGCTTCTGCACCTTTTGCAGGCTGTTGGCTTTGGTTAGCTGTGGTGAAAAGGCGCGTAACACCGCCGCCATATACTCCAGCGCTTTGGCTTTCGCCGCCTTCTGCTCTGGTCCCTGAACGGGCAGCCAGGTGATCTGCATCGACTTGATCTTCAGCGTGCCGCGCTCAAGAGCCGTTGAGGCATAAAGCGACTCGTTGATCTTGCTGGCGGCCCGGGTCAGGTTAGCGCGGTCGTTGCGTGATTCAATGGCACGAAACTCATTGAGCGCCAGCCCAGGGTTATCGGCGTTAAACTTCTCCCGGAACTGGCTAATGGATTGACCGAAGGTTGGTGCCCCTGCCAGCAGATAGGGGGCCGTGGCGGCAAGGGGAACCTCTACCGCCAGCGCGGGCAGGCAAAACATCAGCCAGGCCAGTAATATGCTCCATCTTTTCATGATCTCTCCCTCTGTTTAGCTATCCCGATTAAAACGATAACCGTCTGGCTTGTCAAAAGCTGACCCGACTAAGGTAAACTACGCAGCACTACGATTATAAGGAACCTTACATGACCATACAGCAGTGGTTATTCTCATTTAAAGGGCGTATTGGACGCCGTGACTTCTGGATCTGGATTGCGCTCTGGGCGCTGTCGATGGTGGCACTCTTTTCGCTGGCGGGAAGCGGGCTGGTGGATCTGCAGCTGGCTGCCTTTGCGCTGGTGAGCCTGCTCTGGCCAACCACCTGCGTGGTGGTAAAACGGCTGCACGATCGCGGTAAATCAGGCTATTGGGCCTTGCTGCTGATCCTGGCGTGGATGCTGCTGGCCGGGCGCTGGGACGTGTTAGGTGGCGTCTGGACGTGGGCGGTAGGGCGCTTTATCCCAACACTGATTCTGGTCATGCTGCTGGTAGACCTCGGCGCGTTTCTCGGCACGCCGGGCGAAAACAAGTTTGGTAAAACGACGCTGGACGTTAAGTTCCGTTAGAGACCAGGCCCGTTAATTACCAATAGTGCTCAGCGGTCATATGGCCCGGACGACGGCGCAGGTGTTTAGCCATCTGCCGGGTCTCTTTCAGCAGCTGCTGAGTATCACGCACCATCTGCGGATTCCCACACAGCATCACATGGCTCTCTTCCGCCCGCATCGTCAGTCCCACGGCTCTCTCCAGCTCCCCGCTCTCAATCAACGCCGGTACGCGACCGTGCAGTGAGCCAGCTACCGTTTCGCGGCTGACTACCGTCTGAATGCGCAGTTTACCCTCGTAGCGTTTTTGCAGCTCCAGCATCAGCGGCAGGTAGCTGAGATCCTCGGCATAGCGTGCGGCGTGAACCAGCACCAGGTTTTTAAAGCGCTCCAGGTCCTTTCCTTCCTGCAGAATTGAAAGATAGGGACCGATGGCCGTCCCGGTTGCCAGCATCCACAGCGTTTCACACTCCGGGATCTCCTCCAGCACAAAGAACCCGGCGGCTTCGCTCACGATCAGCACCTCATCGCCCGGCTTCAGCGCCGCAAGGCGTGGGCTAAGCTTGCCGTCCGGTACGGTGACCAGATAAAACTCAAGATTAGGATTGCTGGGAGCATTAACGTAGGAGTAGGCGCGCTGCACGCGCTCGCCGTCAATCTCCAGGCCCAGCTTAGCAAACTGGCCCGCTTTGAAGGGGTGGATGGGAGCATGAACGGTGAGACTAAAGAGTGCGTCGGTCCAAAATTCTACCTTCGTAACTTTTCCTGTAATCCAATCCGCCATGACCGTCTCCTGTTCTGTATAACCTTATCTTCGTCGCTTAAAGCGAACTTTTCCAGCCCGAGCGGGCCGGAAAGCTCGATTGATCAAATGACCCTAAAGAATGTGGCGCTGTACGTCCGCATCTTTACGATCGAGGTAGTGAATGGACTGGATCCGGCGAATGGTGCGGGATTTGCCACGGATCAGCAGGGTTTCGGTGGTGGCCATATTGCCCTTGCGGCTAATGCCGTCGAGCAGATCGCCCTTGGTGATGCCGGTGGCGGAAAAAATCACGTTATCGTTGCGCGCCATGTCGCCCAGCTGCAGCACGCTGCCCGCGTCGATCCCCATCTCTTTACAGCGCGCCAGCTCCTGCTCGCCGATGCGGCGGTTCTCTTCGCTGTCGCCCTTCACATGATGACGTGCCAGCAGGCGGCCCTGCATATCGCCGTCCAGCGCGCGGATGGCGGCGGCGGAGACCACGCCCTCTGGCGCGCCGCCGATGCCGTAGAGCACGTCCACTTCGCTATCAGGCATGCAGGTCAGAATGGAAGCCGCCACGTCGCCGTCCGGAATGGCAAACACGCGTACGCCGAGCTGCTGCATCTGGGCGATAACCGCATCGTGGCGCGGTTTCGCCAGGATGGTCACGGTCAGCTCGTCGAGCGGCTTGCCAAGCGCGGCAGCCACGTTACGCAGGTTCTCTTCCAGGGGCAGGTCAAGATCGATAGCGCCTCTCGCGCCAGGGCCGACAATCAGCTTCTCCATATACATATCCGGCGCGTTGAGGAAGCTGCCCTTGTCGCCCACGGCCAGTACCGCCAGGGCATTCGCCTGGCCCATCGCCGTCATGCGGGTACCTTCGATAGGATCGACGGCAATGTCCACCGCGTCGCCCTGACCGGTGCCGACGCGCTCGCCAATATAGAGCATCGGTGCTTCGTCAATCTCACCCTCGCCAATCACGATGGTCCCGTCAATGTTGACCTGGTTGAGCACAATGCGCATGGCGTTAACCGCCGCGCCATCGGCAACGTTTTTATCGCCCCGGCCCAGCCATTTGTAGCCGGCCAGCGCGGCCGCTTCCGTCACGCGGGAAAATTCAATAGCAAGCTCTCGTTTCATTGCACACTCGTCGTTAAAGAACGTCATTAAAGAAATTGTGCAAAGTTTAACACAGAGAGGAAGAGCAACGTCCCCTCTCCGGGCGGAGAGGGGAGCAGGGGCAGTGATTACTCGTCGTGTTCTTCCCACGCCATGGCGCGTTTCACTGCTTTTTTCCAGCCGCTGTAACGGTAGTTACGCTCGGTAGTTTCGATGCCCGGACGGAACTCGCGCTCGATAACCGCTTTCTCCTGCAGCTCGTCGAGGTTCTGCCAGAAGCCCACCGCCAGGCCTGCCAGATAGGCTGCGCCCAGGGCCGTGACTTCGCGAACTTCCGGGCGCTCAACGCGGGTGCCGAGGATGTCCGACTGGAACTGCATCAGGAAGTTGTTGGCGACCGCGCCGCCGTCCACGCGCAGGGCGTGCAGGCGAATGCCGGAGTCGGCCTGCATCGCTTCCAGCACGTCGCGGGTCTGATAGGCGATAGATTCCAGCGTCGCACGGATGATGTGGTTCGAGTTAACGCCACGGGTCAGGCCGAAGATTGCGCCGCGGGCGTAGGGATCCCAGTAGGGCGCACCGAGACCAGTGAAGGCCGGTACCACATACACGCCGTTGGTATCTTTCACCTTGGTAGCAAAGTATTCCGAGTCGAACGAGTCGCTGATCAGCTTCATCTCGTCGCGCAGCCACTGAATGGATGCCCCCGCCATAAATACCGCGCCCTCCAGGGCGTAGTTCACCTCACCACGCGGGCCGCAGGCGATGGTGGTCAGCAGACCGTGCTCGGAGGCCACCGCCTTCTCGCCGGTGTTCATCAGCATAAAGCAGCCGGTACCGTAGGTATTCTTCGCCATCCCCTCCTTCACGCAAAGCTGGCCGAAGAGCGCCGCCTGTTGGTCACCGGCGATCCCGGCGATAGGAATACGCGTGCCGCCCTTGCCGCCAATGTTGGTCTGGCCGTAGACCTCGGAGGATTTACGCACCTCTGGCAGCATGGCGCGCGGAATGTCCAGCACCTCCAGCATCTTGTCATCCCACTGGAGGGTGTGGATGTTAAACAGCATGGTACGGGAGGCGTTGGTGTAGTCGGTAACGTGGACGCGTCCCTGGGTCATCTTCCAGATCAGCCAGCTATCGACGGTGCCGAACAGCAGCTCGCCGCGCTTAGCGCGCTCACGAGAGCCGTCAACGTGGTCGAGGATCCACTTCACCTTGGTGCCGGAGAAGTAGGGGTCGATCACCAGACCGGTGGTGGCGCGGATGTAGTCCTCCAGGCCGTCGCGCTTCAGATGCTCGCAGATATCGGCGGTACGGCGGCACTGCCAGACGATGGCGTTATGAATGGGCTTGCCGGTCTCTTTATCCCAGATCACCACGGTCTCACGCTGGTTGGTGATGCCGATGGCGGCAATCTGATCGGAGCTAATGTCGGCTTTCGCCAGCACTTCCACCAGCGTTGAGCTTTGGCTGGCCCAGATCTCCATCGGATCGTGCTCGACCCAGCCTGGCTTAGGATAAATTTGTTCAAATTCGCGCTGTGAAACGCTGATGATATTGGCGTCGTGATCCATTACCACGGCGCGAGAGCTGGTAGTACCCTGGTCCAGCGCAACGATATATTTTTTCTCAGTCATCATTTTTTCCCGTAGTCACATTACAGCGACGCTTTGTGTTGTGCGGCAGTGGCAGCTGGCTCTTTCACTTCTTCCTCGCAGGTGTCACAGGGCAGGTGGCGGCCAATCAGCTTACGATAACCAAACGCGCCGAGCGCTGCACCTGCTACCGGTCCGAACAGCGGCACCAGGAAGTAGGGAATATCTTTGCCGCCGGTAAAGGCGACGTCGCCCCAGCCTGCAAGCCAGGCGAAGGCTTTTGGCCCGATATCACGCGCCGGGTTCATCGCGAAGCCGGTCAGCGGCCCCATCGAGGCACCAATCACCGCGATCAGCAGGCCAATCAGCAGCGGAGCCAGCGGGCCGCGTGGAATACCGTTGCCGTCATCGCCGAGCGCCATGATTACGCCCATCAGGATAGCGGTAATTACCATTTCAACCGCGAAGGCCTGCACAAAATTGATGTGCGGATTGGGGTAGGTTGAAAATATCCCCGCGAGATCCAGGCTCTCGACGCTGCCGCGTACCATCTGGTGCGTCTGTTCAAAATCATAAAACAGGTTGTAGTAGAGGCCGTAGACCAGCGCGGCGGCACAAAACGCGCCGGCAAACTGCGAGGCGATAAACGGCGCGACTTTGCGCCCGTCAAAGCAGGCGAACAGCCACAGGGCAATGGTCACCGCCGGGTTGAGATGCGCACCGGAGACCCCGGCGGTCAGGTAGATGGCCATCGCCACGCCCAGACCCCAGATTATACTGATCTCCCACTGGCCGAAGGAGGCACCTGCCACCTTCAGCGCCGCAACACAGCCAACCCCGAAGAAAATCAACAACCCGGTACCGAGGAACTCGGCGATGCACTGGCCTTTTAAGGTCGATGTTTGACTCATAATCGGATCCTAAAGTGTGTGTAATGGTTATTGTTAGCATGGCGAGCAGAGACAACCATGGTGTCTGTAGACACAGTGTTAATTTATCGTTAACGAGCAAAAACGAGAAATATCGAAATCAAAATGTGTGTACTGTGTCAATAAAATGAGCGTTTTCGCGCCATAGAGCACATATTTGTTCCAGGGGATAATTTGAGGCTGAATCATTTCGTTAACGAATCGATTAACAAATCATACGCTGCGGAAGGGTGTAAACCAGGCGAAGGATGAAAAGTGTTGCAAACCGCAAACTACGCGCCCTGGCGCTGGACAGGGGCGGCGGGGCTTCATACAATCGGGGCTATGTTGTGCGCGTTTATATTAAAGCGTCGCCTTGCAATTCAGGAGAGGTATGACCATGTCATTAGAAGTGTTTGAGAAACTGGAAGCAAAAGTACAGCAGGCGATTGACACCATCACGTTACTGCAGATGGAGATCGAAGAGCTGAAAGAGAAAAACAACGGCCTGTCGCAGGAAGTGCAGAATGCGCACCACCATCGCGAAGAGCTGGAGCGTGAAAATCATCAGCTGCGCGAACAGCAGAACGGCTGGCAGGATCGCCTCCAGGCGCTCCTCGGCCGCATGGAAGAAGTTTAATTACGCTTTATCTTTCGCGCCGTAGCGGTGTTGGCTGCACTCTGCCACCCCAGTCACGTAGTTTACTACGCTCCTGGGGATGCCTTCGTTTGCCGCCTTGCTACAACACGAAATCTTTCGCGTAATGATCAATCTTAAGTAGGCCGGGTAAGCGAAGCGCCACCCGGCTTTTTATTACTCGATATCAAGCGGATCTTCGGAGAGGATGATGCCAGTGTTATCGGCATAGAGGTGGTCGCCGGAGAAGAAGGTGACGCCGCCAAAGTTAACGCGGATATCGCTCTCCCCAATGCCTTCTCCTGCTGCCCCCACCGGGATCGCGGCAATGGCCTGGATACCGATGTCCAGCTCTTCAAGATCGTCCACCTGACGCACTGCGCCGTAGACCACAATGCCTTCCCACTCGTTCTGGGCAGCAAGGCGTGCCAGTTCGGCATCGATCAGGGCGCGACGAACGGAACCGCCGCCGTCAATCAGCAGGACGCGACCACGGCCATTCTGTTCGAGCAGATCGTAAAGCAACCCGTTATCCTCGAAACATTTCACCGTAATGATCTGTCCGCCAAACGACGACCGCCCACCAAAGTTGGAGAACAGCGGTTCCACGACGTTGACATCTTCCTGGTAGATGTCACAAAGCTCGGAAGTATCGTATTTCATAGGATTTACGTTTAGTTGCTGCGAGAACTCACAGTATATCGCGCATAGTGCATTGTTGGCAAAATCATCAATTGTTAATTGATATTTGTCAGCTAAAGCAGCGTCTTGCTGAGCACAATCCCGACCACAAACAGCAGGTTAGTCAGCAGCGCGCCTTTGACGGTGCGTTCGAGCATCGGCGGCATCGCGGCCGGGTCGCGCTCCCGCAGCACATAACGCGCCTGGCGCACCAGCAGCGGCGCAGCCAGAATGAACAGCCAGCCCCACGGGCTATGCAGGTAGAGCAGGTTAAACAGCCCCAGGCACAGCAGTGCCCCCAGCAGCAGACAGGCGTGATAGCGGCGGGCGTTCACCGGTCCCAGACGCACCACCAGCGTATTTTTACCGTTGGCGCGATCGCTGTCGATATCCCGCAGGTTGTTGACGTTGAGCACCGCCGTCGCCAGCAGGCCGCAGGCGGTGGCCGGTAAGAACATCGCTGGGATCAGCGTATGCGCCTGCAAATAACCGCTGCCCATCACGCTGAGCCAGCCAAAAAAGAGCAGCACCGAAATATCCCCAAGGCCGAGATAGCCATACGGGCGGCGGCCAATGGTGTAGGTGATGGCGGCGACAATCGACAGCCCGCCCAGCACCAGGAAGCCGATGAAATCCGCTACCGTCTGATACGCAACCAGCACCAGCGCCAGGCCAGAGAGGCAGCTGAGCGCGACGGTAACCAGCAGGGCGCGTTTCATCTGCCTCGGGCTAATGGTCCCTTTCTGCATTCCCCGCAGCGGCCCGATACGGTCGGGCGTATCGCTGCCCTTCACCGCGTCGCCGTAGTCGTTAGCCAGATTGGAGAGGATCTGCAGCAGTCCGGCGGTGATAAGCGCCAGCACCGCCACCCGCAGGTCAAAGTGGCCTTGCCACCAGGCGAGGGCGGTGCCGACCACAATCGCGGCAAACGCAAGGGGAAGGGTCTTCGGACGCAGGCTTTCCAGCCAGGCCTGGGTACGCGTCAGGGTATGTTCAGTCATAGGATTCTGCCAATAAAAATGGGGCTATATAGCCCCATCAACAGTAATGAAAACGTGCTGAGCGCGATTATAGAATAAAACGGCTCAGGTCTTCATCTGCTACCAGCTCATCCAGGTGCTTGCTCACATAAGCGGCATCGATTGTCACCGATTCGCCGTTCAGATCGCTGGCGTCATAGGAGATATCCTCCATCAGACGCTCCAGCACGGTGTGCAGACGACGGGCACCGATGTTTTCCGTGGTCTCGTTCACCTGCCATGCGGCCTGGGCAATGCGCTTGATACCGTCGTCGGTAAAGTCGATGTTGACGCCCTCGGTGGCCATCAGCGCCTTGTACTGCACGGTTACGGAGGCGTTTGGCTCAGTCAGGATGCGCTCAAAGTCCTCGGTAGTCAGCGCCTGCAGCTCAACGCGGATCGGCAGACGACCCTGCAGCTCAGGGATCAGATCCGACGGCTTCGCTACCTGGAACGCACCGGAGGCGATAAACAGGATGTGATCGGTTTTCACCATGCCGTGCTTGGTGGATACGGTGCAGCCTTCCACCAGCGGCAGCAGGTCGCGCTGTACGCCTTCACGGGAGACGTCCGGGCCGGAGGATTCGCCGCGCTTACAGATTTTATCGATCTCATCGATAAACACGATACCGTGCTGTTCAACGGCGTCGATAGCGTCCTGCTTCAGCTCTTCCGGGTTCACCAGCTTGGCCGCTTCCTCTTCAATCAGCAGCTTCATGGCATCTTTGATCTTCAGCTTGCGCGGCTTCTGCTTCTGGCCGCCCAGGTTCTGGAACATCGACTGCAGCTGGCTGGTCATCTCTTCCATGCCCGGAGGTGCCATGATCTCGACGCCCATCGGCGCCGCGGCGAGATTAATCTCTACCTCTTTGTCATCCAGCTGGCCTTCACGCAGTTTTTTGCGGAACGCCTGGCGGGCAGCGGACGGCTCCTGGGACTGTTCAGACTGGCCCCAGTTATCCTTCGCCGGCGGGATCAGCACGTCGAGAATGCGCTCTTCCGCCATCTCTTCTGCACGGTAGCGGTTCTTCTCGATCGACTGCATACGCACCATTTTCACGGCGGCGTCGGTGAGATCGCGGATAATCGAGTCAACTTCTTTACCAACGTAGCCGACTTCGGTGAATTTGGTCGCTTCCACCTTGATGAAAGGTGCGTTGGCCAGCTTCGCCAGGCGACGGGCAATTTCAGTTTTACCGACGCCGGTTGGGCCGATCATCAGAATGTTTTTCGGCGTGACTTCGTGGCGCAGCTCCTCGTCGAGCTGCATACGACGCCAGCGGTTACGCAGGGCAATGGCGACGGAGCGCTTGGCATTGTCCTGACCGATAATGTGTTTGTTCAGTTCGCTGACGATTTCGCGTGGGGTCATTTCAGACATGGGAGATCCTTACGCTTTAGAGTTTAATTCTTCGATGGTGTGGTTGTGGTTGGTATAAATGCAGATATCACCTGCAATATCCAACGCCTTCACCGCAATGTCGCGCGCATTCATGTCGGTGTTTTCCAACAGGGCGCGGGCGGCGGCCTGGGCGTACGGGCCGCCGGAGCCGATAGCAATCAGGTCATTTTCCGGCTGCACCACATCACCGTTACCGGTGATGATCAGCGAGGCGTTTTCATCCGCCACCGCCAGCAGCGCTTCGAGCCTGCGCAGCATACGATCGGTACGCCAGTCTTTTGCCAGCTCAACGGCGGCTTTCACCAGGTGGCCCTGGTGCATCTCCAGCTTGCGTTCAAACAGTTCAAACAGCGTGAAGGCGTCTGCGGTACCGCCTGCAAAACCCGCGATAACTTTATCGTTGTACAGACGGCGTACTTTTTTCACGTTGCCTTTCATTACGGTATTGCCCAGCGTGGCCTGGCCATCACCGGCAATCACTACCTGACCGTTACGGCGAACACTTACAATTGTTGTCACGAGCAGACCCCTTTGTTGCAATCAGATGAGTCGCCCCGCACGGTGTACGGGGCAGAATGCAATTATAGATGGGGGGGATTTTGGGGGTTTCAACCCCCGGAGGCGAGACGAATGCAGTTTGCGTGGCCGGCAAGCTTCAGGCGGTTGATGGTACCATCGACGTTATCTTTGCCTTTGACCGGGCCAATCACCACGCGATTCCAGCCGTTGTTGGTAGTAATGCGTGAATCAAAGCCTTCAAACGCCAGCTGGGCACGCACGGTTTCCGCCTGCTCAGCGCCTTTAAACGAACCGCACTGAACCATCCAGCGGCGCTCATCTTTTTTCTCAGCGGCAGGCTTCGCCGCTTCTGGCTCGCGCGTGACCGGCGCGGCCTTCGGCGCGGCAGCGGCGGTGTGCGCCGGGGTTTGCAGCAGATCCTGATAGGGCTGTTGGTTAGTTGCTGCGGGCTTCGGCTGCTGCGTCTGGCGCGGTGCCTGCGCGCTCTGCACCGTGCGGGTCTGCGGCTGCTCCGTCAGGCGCGGCTGGGTCTGCTGCTGCGTTTGCTGCTGTTGGAACTGCTGCACCTGACGCTGGCGCTGCAGGGTCTGCTGGCGCTGGGCTGGCGTCTGCTCGTTCCACGGCACCTCGTTAAGCTGGGTCGGCTGCTGGCGCATATCGGCCTGCATCTGCTCTAACAGCTGGCGCTGCTCGTTAGTCAGCTGATCCGGGTTCATCACCTCACCGCCCGCAGAGGGTTCGGTTGGCGCACGCACGCCCGGCTGACGGCTCTCCAGCTCTTTAATATAACGCCAGCGCTCTTCCGGTTTCGGCGGCAGACCGTTACCCGTGACCTTCTGGCTCTGCAGGGTCTCGGACTCCTCTTTTTTGTGATGGGTGATAAAGTACAGGCCACCGAGAAAGGCCACCAGCACGGCGGCTGCAATCGCCACCATAGCAGGCGAGACAGCAGGCATACTACGTTGCTTCTTCCTTGAGGTGCTCGTTTTTCGCCGCGAAGGAGCCGACTGGCTGCGGCGTACATAATCTCGTTGGGCCACTATCGTTTCGCTGTATTCATTCGTTTATTGGTCCGTCATGTTACTTAAGCGACGGGACTTTGACCAGACGCGAAGTCTGAAAGCAGGCGCTGTTACGTAAGCGCCTGTGTCGAACCGCGCACGATCAGTTCGCAATCCAGCAGGCGCGATCCGCTGCTCACCGTCTGGCCATGTAGCTGATCCAGAAGCAATAGCATCGCTTCGCGGCCAATCTCAAAGCGCGGCTGGGCAACTGTCGTCAGCGGCGGATCGCAGAACTGGGCGAGCGAAATATTATCGAAACCAATGATAGACAGCTGCTGGGGAATTTTCAGACCCTGCCGTTTCGCACAGGAGAGCGCACCAAGCGCCATCACATCGCTGTGGCAGAACACCGCCGTAGGTGGCTTCGGCAGCGCCAGCAGCTGCTCCATGGCGCTGCTTCCCGCCTCATAGGTGAAGTTGCCCCGGGCAATATAGTGCGGATCGACGGTGATGCCCGAGCGGCGCAGCGCCTGCACGTAGCCCTGCAGGCGGTAGTGGCACAGCGGCATCTCCTCCGGCCCGGCGATGCAGCCAATCTGCTGATGGCCCTGTTCCAGCAGGTAGTTAACCGCGTTAAAGGCCGCCGTCAGGTTATCAATGTGCACCGTAGGCAGCTCCAGCTCCGGCGCGAACTCGTTGGCCATCACCATTGGCGGCAGGTTACGCTGCTCCTCAATGCTGGCATCAAACGGCAGGCGCGACCCAAGCAGCAGCATGCCGTCAATCTGCTTGGTGATGATCAGATCGATGAACGTCTTCTCCTGCTGATTCTGGTGGGCGCAGTCGCCAATGAGAACCAGATAACCCTGCTCGGCCGCCGTCACTTCAATACCGCGAATGATTTCGCTGAAAAAGGGATCGCAGATGTCCGGCACGATGACCAGCAGCGTGCGCGATTCGTTGCGCTTAATGTTGCGCCCCATCGCCTGCGGCAAATAGCCTACCTCCAGCGCCGCCTGCTCAACGCGGTTACGGGTCGCCTGGGAGACTTTATCCGGGTTCATTAACGCCCGGGACACGGTTGCCGTCGAGACCTTCGCTTTCTGGGCAACATCTTTCATGGTCGCCGCAGCAACCTCTTTCTTAACCTTCACCTCTTTCTCCTCGCATGTCTGGCACAAGCGCAGACGCATCCCTTATGTGCGACATTACCCACATTTTTAGCAGATCGTTTATCAGTACGGTTACAGTATTTTCAGGAAAATTGTGATGAAGGCTAAATTTTTCGATCCCACTCGCATCCCTGACCCCGTTAACCCTCAATGGGATCCACGTCTAACACCCACTTCACCTTGCGCGCCTCCGGCAGCGTATTAATCAGCGCCAGTGCGCCGCTGACGATATGCTGCAGGCGAATACGGGAGGGGTGCTGAAGCAGCAGCTGCCAGCGATAGCGCCCGCCGCGCTTTGGGGCGAGAGCGGGCACCGGGCCGAGCAGCCAGAGGTGGTTATCCACCAGCGGGCTGGCCTGCAGCAGATTACGCAGCTGCTGGAGAAAGAGCGGGGCCTGCTGGTTGTTATGATCCTCTGCGCGGATGATGACGTGGCTGGTCCACGGCGGCAGCTGGAGCGTCTGCCGCTCCGCCAGCGCCTCCTCGGCAAAGGCGTCGTAGCCTCTATAGAGCAGCGTTTGCAGAAGCGGATGCTCAGGGTGGTGGGTCTGTAAAATCACCTCCCCTTGCTTGCCCGCGCGCCCGGCACGGCCTGAGACCTGGGTATAGAGCTGGGCGAAACGCTCGGCGGCGCGAAAGTCTGCCGAGAACAACGCCCCGTCAACGTCAAGCAGCGCTACCAGGGTGACGTCCGGGAAGTGATGTCCCTTCGCCAACATCTGGGTGCCGATCAGAATACGCGCCCCGCCGCGATGTACTTCCGCCAGATGCTGCTCCAGCGCCCCTTTGCGGCTGGTGGTATCGCGATCGATGCGTGAGATCGCCACGTCCGGGAAGAGCGGCGTCAGCGCCTGCTCAAGCTGCTCCGTACCCAGTCCCACCGGGACCATATGCGTGGAGCCGCAGGCGGGACACTGGCGCGGTACCGGGCGCTGGCTGTCGCAGTGGTGGCAGCGCAGCTGGTGCTGGGCCTGATGCAGGGTGTAGTAGTGATCGCAGCGCGGACACTCGGCTATCCAGCCGCAGTCGTGGCAGAGCAGCGCCGGGGCAAAGCCGCGACGGTTGAGAAACAGGATCACCTGGTTATTGGCCTGCAGGTGCTGGCGCATTCGGCTAATCAGCGCCGGGGAGAGACCCGCCTGCAGCTGCTGGCCCTTGAGATCGAGCACGTGCTGGTTAGCCGGCCGGGCGTTGCCTGCCCGGCGGGTGAGGCGCAGCAGGCGGTACTTCTTCTGCCGCACGTTGTGCAGCGTCTCCAGCGCGGGGGTTGCCGAGCCGAGGATAATCGGGATCTGCTCGCTGTGGGCGCGGTAGACCGCCAGATCGCGAGCGTGGTAGCGCCACCCCTCCTGCTGCTTATAGGAGCTGTCATGCTCCTCATCGATCACAATGACGCCAAGATTTTTAAACGGGGTGAACAGCGACGAGCGGGTACCAATCACAATCGCCGCCTCGCCGTTTTTGGCCTTCAGCCAGCTGCTCAGGCGTTCGCTGTCGTTCAGACCCGAGTGCAGCACCTCTACCGGGGCGTTAAACCGCTCCCGGAATCGGGCGATGGTTTGCGGCGTCAGGCCAATCTCCGGCACCATCACCAGCGCCTGCTTGCCCTGAGCAAGAACGTTCTCCAGCACGCTCAGGTAGACCTCGGTCTTTCCGGAGCCGGTCACGCCCGCCAGCAGCCAGGCGGAGAAGGTGTTGGCCTCGCTGTGGATCGCCCCCACGGCGGTTGCCTGCTCGGTGTTGAGCCGCAGCCGCTCGCCGCTGACGGCATAGCCTTCGCGCCAGTCGCGGGGCACGGGCGCTTCGCTGTTTAGCTCGCACAATCCTTTGCTGCGCAGCGCCTGTAGCGCCGCGTCGTTAAAGTCGAGATCGGCCACCTGATGCCGCCAGATCTTCCCCTGGCGCAGGGCGGAGAGCGCCTGCTGCTGCTTTGGCGAGCGCTTCAGGCTGTTGATATCCACCGCCTGGCCCTGTTCAGTGGCGAACCAGTACCAGAGCGGCGCGGCGCTGGCGGGCTTCCCCTGGCGCAGCAGTACGGGCAGGGCGTGGAACAGCACATCACCCAGCGGATGGTGGTAATACTCCGCCGCCCACAGCAGCAGTCGCCAGACCGAGGGTGAAAACACCGGCTCATCGTCCAGCACCTCCGCCACGCTCTTCAGCTCGGCCAGCGGCAGCTCGCTACTGTCGCTCACCGAGACCACGATGCCCACCCGCTGCTGCTTGCCGAACGGCACGCGCACGCGGCAGCCCGCACGGGCAGACAGATCGGCGGGCAGCAGATAGTCAAAGGTGCGGGGCAGCGGAACGGGCAGGGCAACGTGAGCAACGGGCATTTTTTTATCCATGCACTTGAAACTGGCGGGATAGTATACACATTGTGAGAGAGCAGATGCGGATCTGTTTGCATACGGCGGTTAATTTCTGTATGATTCGCCGCCTTTGGTGTTGCATTCCGCCGCCAAAGCTTAATCAATCATCTCGCGTGGTGTCCGGCGTTAGGGCTGGAAGAGCGACGCGGCCTTAACTGAGGTTTCTTCCATGAAAAAAGGTATTCACCCGAATTACGTTGAAATTACTGCAAACTGCTCTTGCGGTAATGTGATCAAAACCCGCTCTACCGTGGGTCACGATCTGAACCTGGACGTGTGCGCCAAATGCCACCCGTTCTACACTGGCAAGCAGCGTGACGTTGCTACCGGTGGCCGTGTTGACCGCTTCAACAAGCGCTTCAGCATCCCAGGCAGCAAGTAAGAATCCGCTGCTTAGAAAAAACCGCCTTCGGGCGGTTTTTTTGTGCCTGAATTCTGGCCATCATTACTGCCCATAATTTAATCTTGATCGGTGTTTACCCATTTGCTGGTCTAGCTAATCATGAGCATAAGCATTTTCCCTCAAAAACTTCTTCAGTTAACAGGATTACACTCGGAATGAGCAGTACATCAGGTTGCAGTTTACTGACAGATGGACAGGAAGTTACCAGAGAGCGCTCGTTTTATCTTCCTGTGCACTATAAAGAACTAACATTACAAAGAGGGAATGCGAATGATTCCAGGAGCGGCAGAAAGACATGAACCAGGACGGTATTACACTTTTGAGTCAAGATTACCACAAGGGGAGTTCTTTGAGCTTCGACCGCATCATTTACCGTGTAATGCTCAACCAATATTAGACGAGACAAGCGGCATCTGTATTGGATACACCGTGGTTCAGGCTCCTGGCCTTTGGCAAGTTTATGACACTCATGGTCATTTTGTTCGACTTGAAGAAGCACCGCTTGAAACCCCCTTAATTGATCCAACAGACATTGCGCTGCTCGCTTTTGGTGTCTTCCGCATTTTCCGTACTGGCCGCGCCTTATTTGAGGCTGGTACAAAAACCGCTATTACAGCTAAGCTTAGCCAAAGCACCATTTTATTTTTAAGAACCAGATTTAAGCTTGGCTTGTCAGCACGTAATTTGAAAATGACCGAAACGGCTGCCAGGCACATGTTAGAACCGGGTCGGTATGTTCCTTTGTATATTCAAGAAAAAGCTATTCGCTACGGTAAGCGCATGGCCGATCCTCGTAAGATTCAGGGGCTGTACAGATACGAAATTGAGATGTACAAGCTATATCGTAAAAAAGCTGCTACTGAATATAAAAAATATACTTTGGAAGTTGTGGTAAGGGAATCTGACTGGACGATTACCCATTTTATGTATTTTTGAAGGGTGACAGGAGCCTATCCATGTTTTATCTGAAAAATGAAGAGTTTACTTTTACAATATCTCCTTATGAAAGAGTTATTGAAACCGAAATTGACCCCGAACATCATCGTTGGGACTGGATTAAGTCGTTTATTGAATTTTCAGTTCCCGGCCTCACTGCACGCTTCCAGACTGAGTTTACGGTAGGTGAGTTACAGACGCTGCGTGAGCAGTTTTCTGCTCATTATGATGCACTTATCGCCCAACGTGAGATAAAACCTTTTGAGTTTCGCAGCGAACGGCGTCAGCTAAATATGATAATCAGAAAAGTGGTTGGCACTGAGGATGTGGTTATTGAATATGAGCTTCGACCGGAAGCACATGCTGATAGTGTTCAGGTCAAAGGTGATTTTAGTATTAACGAGAGCTATTTCGCCGATATTCTGAAGCGGTTGGATGACATGATTACATGGGTTTCTTAGATGAATACTGTGGGTTTACACCAGCCCCGTATTCACCCGCTTACCGATATCGCTAAGCTTCGAGTACTTCTCAAGCAGCTGCGGCGCGTCGTCCAGGCTCATCACGAACATCCACAGGTAGGTCATTACCGAGTAGATGTGGCCCGCTTCAAGATGGGGTCTGAGGGTTAACATGGTTATCGCCATCCCGAACAGCACCGCGCTGCCGATCCCGATCGCAAGGTAGCCCCACGCCTCGCGGTCAGAAAGACGAATGCGCAGCCGGGCCATCAGCAGATAGTGGCGCGTCAGGGTGTGCTCTTTCGCCACGCCGACAAACCCCACCTCTTTTTCTAGCCGGTTATTGAGCCGGAACCAGAGCGCATCGTTAACCTGAACGTAGCGGGGAAGCAGCGCAGCAAAGAGCGTCACCATCAGCAGCGCGCCAGCGCCCACCACCGGTTCCAGGATGAACAGCATCAGCGCCGCGCCGACGATGGAGATAGCCGAGGTCACCAGCACCGGCATATGGGTTTCAAAGAAATCCACAAACTCGCGGGAGAGGGTGACGCGGGCCGCTACGGTGGAGTGCGCCTGCTGACTACTGCGCTGATGCAGGATGACCGGCACGGCAAGCTGGGCGTAAATGCGCGAGAAGGTGCGCGTATCCACGCTGCGCCGGGCCGCGCCCACCGCCCACATGCCGAGCACGATCAGGGCATAGACCAGCGCCTTGTGCAGGTTACCCGCCATCATGGCGTTGATGGCAAAACCAGCAAACAGCGGGTAGGTGATAAGTAAGATGTTCTCGGCGAGCACCAGGGAAAAGGTCCAGATCAGCTTTTTTGCATGGAGAACGGTGAGCTGGCGCAGGGTGCCCCAGGCCGTTGAGGATGATGTTTGCAGCATGGCGTTTCTCGGATAAGATAGGAAATAGAGCGATCGCTCTATTTGCGATAAACTTACTTGAGCAGTCGCTCAAAGTCAATAAGGCGAGTATGACCCGACAACCATCCGAACAGCGGCGTGAGGCCATTTTATCTACGGCTATCGCGCTTTTTCGTAGCAAAGGCTTGCTGCAAACATCGACCCGCGACCTGACCGAAGCGCTGGGGATCTCACGCAGCCATATCTATCACTACTTTCCTAACTGGCAGGCGCTGTGTCTGGCCGCGCTGGAGCACTATATGCGCCAGGATCTACAGGAGGTGGAGGCGGAGCTTGCTGCGATGCAACCGGAAGCCGCGCTGAAACGGCTTAGCGAGTGGGTTTTGCCGGACGATGTTGATCCGGACTGGCTGATCTACGCCGATGCCTGGCAAATTGCCGCCCGCGACGAGGCGTACAAAGCGCTGGCGCAGAGAGTCACGGTGGAGTGGAATAGCCTGATCGAACAGGTGATTACGCGGGGAGACGAGGCGGGTGTTTTTCATTGCAACGATGTCGCGCAGGCTACCCGACTGCTTAGCGGAGCCATTAACGGCTATGCCGATATGGTCTCACTTGAACCCAATGCGCGCAGCCGTCAGCAGGCGATCACGGATATCGAGACGTTAATAGCCATATTGTTAAAACCAGTTTCGTAGGCCGGGTAAGGCGTTAGCCGCCACCACCCGGCATATAACGCTGTTAGTACTCCCACGTGTCCGGGTCGATGCCCAGCTCGCGCATGATAATCTTTGCCTCTTCTGGGATTTCATCGCTGCGCTCTTTGCGCAGGTCTTCATCGTTTGGCAGAGGCTGGCCGGTGAACGCATGCAGGAACGCTTCGCACAGCAGCTCGCTGTTCGTGGCGTGACGCAGGTTGTTGACCTGACGACGGGTGCGTTCATCGGTGAGGATCTTTAACACCTTCAGAGGAATGGAAACCGTAATTTTTTTTACTTGCTCACTCTTCTTACCGTGCTCAGCGTAGGGGCTGATATATTCGCCGCTCCATTCAGCCATGAGATACCTTAATCCTCTTTCTCATTAATAAATGGCCAAAACCCGACTAAACGCAGGGACAGGGCCGTAATCTCGCGTAGTTTACCGTAGAGACGCCACCGTGACACGGAGTATTGGCTCTGCAGATGTGCGCTAATGCAGATAATTTTAACGGCTATTCCCGGTTTGCTCAATCTATACGCAAAGAAGTTTAGATGTCCAGATGTATTGACGTCTATTGTCACAATGCTATTCTGTGGCCTGATTTTTCATCCATTAAGCCAGGAAGCCTTCACATGACGCGTAAACAGGCCACCATTGCAGTGCGTAGCGGATTGAATGATGACGAGCAGTACGGCTGCGTTGTCCCGCCGATTCATCTCTCCAGCACCTATAACTTCACCGACTTCAACGAGCCGCGCGCTCACGACTACTCCCGCCGTGGCAACCCGACGCGCGATGTCGTCCAGCGTGCGCTGGCGGAGCTGGAAGGCGGGGCGGGTGCGGTGCTGACCAATACCGGCATGTCCGCTATCCACCTGGTGACCACGGTCTACCTGAAGCCTGGCGATCTGCTGGTGGCCCCGCACGACTGCTACGGCGGCAGCTACCGTCTGTTTGACAGCCTGGCGAAGCGCGGCTGCTACCGCGTTCTCTTTGTCGATCAGAACGATGAGCAGGCTCTGAAGGCGGCGCTGGCTGAACAACCAAAGCTGGTGCTGATCGAAAGTCCAAGTAATCCATTGTTGCGCGTCGTGGATATTGCGAAAATCTGTCAGCTGGCCCGCGAAGCCGGTGCCGTGAGCGTGGTGGATAACACCTTCCTCAGCCCGGCGCTGCAAAATCCGCTGGCGCTGGGGGCGGATCTGGTGCTGCACTCCTGCACCAAGTACCTCAATGGCCACTCCGACGTCGTCGCCGGCGTGGTGATTGCTAAAGAGGAAGCGACCGTCACCGAGCTGGCATGGTGGGCGAATAATATTGGCGTAACCGGCAGCGCGTTTGATAGCTACCTGCTGCTGCGCGGTCTGCGTACATTGTCGCCGCGTATGGAAGTGGCTCAGCGTAACGCCCAGGCGATCGTCGAGTTCCTGAAGACGCAGCCGCTGGTGAAGAAGCTCTATCACCCGTCGCTGCCGGAGAACCAGGGCCACGAGATTGCCGCCCGCCAGCAGAAGGGCTTCGGCGCGATGCTGAGCTTCGAGCTGGATGGTGATGAGCAGACGCTGCGTCGTTTCTTAAGCGGCCTGTCGCTGTTTACGCTGGCGGAGTCGCTGGGCGGGGTTGAGAGCCTGATCTCTCACGCTGCTACCATGACGCACGCGGGCATGGCCGCCGAAGCGCGCGCCGCTGCTGGCATCTCCGAGACGCTACTACGCATCTCGACCGGTATTGAAGATGGTGAAGATTTAATTGCCGATCTGGAAAATGCATTCCGGATCGCAGCCAAGGGGTAAACATGAGTGTGATTGCGCAGGCAGGGGCGAAGGGTCGTCAACTGCATAAGTTTGGTGGTAGTAGTCTGGCGGATGTGAAGTGTTACCTGCGTGTCGCCGGTATCATGGCGGAGTATTCGCAGCCTGGCGATATGATGGTGGTCTCGGCCGCCGGCAGCACCACCAACCAGTTGATCAGCTGGCTGAAGCTCAGCCAGACCGACAGGCTCTCTGCGCATCAGGTTCAACAGGCGCTGCGCCGCTACCAGTCTGAGCTGATCGGTGGACTATTACCCCCTGAGACAGCCGATGGGTTAATCAGCGAATTTATTCACGATCTGGAGCGCCTCGCGGGCCTGCTTGACGGCGGCATTACCGATGCGGTCTATGCCGAGGTCGTGGGTCACGGCGAGATCTGGTCCGCGCGGCTGATGGCCGCCGTGCTTAATCAGCAGGGGCTGAATGCCGCCTGGCTGGATGCGCGGGCGTTTCTGCGCGCCGAGCGCTCTGCCCAGCCGCAGGTTAACGAAGGCCTCTCTTATCCGCTGCTGCAGCAGCTGATGGCGCAGCACCCTGGCAAACGGCTGGTGGTGACCGGCTTTATCTGCCGCAACGATGCGGGCGAAACCGTACTGCTGGGCCGTAACGGCTCTGACTACTCGGCAACGCAGATTGGCGCGCTGGGCGGTGTCTCCCGCGTGACGATCTGGAGCGACGTGGCCGGGGTCTACAGTGCCGACCCGCGTAAGGTCAAAGATGCCTGCCTGCTGCCGCTGCTGCGTCTGGACGAAGCCAGCGAGCTGGCCCGCCTGGCCGCGCCGGTACTCCACGCCCGCACGCTCCAGCCGGTCTCCGGCAGCGATATCGATCTTCAGCTGCGCTGTAGCTACAACCCGGAGCAAGGCTCCACCCGCATCGAGCGCGTGCTGGCGTCCGGGACGGGGGCACGCATCGTCACCAGCCACGATGACGTCTGCCTGATTGAGTTCCAGGTTCCGCCGAGCCAGGACTTTAAGCTGGCGCATAAAGAGATCGACCTGATCCTTAAGCGCGCCCAGCTGCGTCCGCTGGCGGTAGGCGTGCATACCGACCGTAATCTGCTCCAGCTCTGCTACACCTCGGAAGTGGTTGATAGCGCCCTTAAGCTGCTCGACGAAGCGGGGCTGCCGGGCGAGCTGCGGCTGCGCGAGGGGCTGGCGCTGGTGGCGCTGGTTGGCGCGGGCGTGTGCCGCAACCCGCTGCACAGCCACCGTTTCTGGCAGCAGCTGAAGGGCCAGCCGGTGGAGTTTATCTGGCAGTCTGACGACAGCATCAGCCTGGTGGCGGTGCTGCGCGTTGGCCCCACCGAAAGTCTGATCCAGGGTCTGCACCAGTCGCTGTTCCGCGCCGAGAAACGTATCGGCCTGGTGCTGTTCGGCAAGGGCAACATCGGTTCACGCTGGCTGGAGCTGTTTGCCCGTGAGCAGAGCGCGCTCTCTGCCCGCACCGGCTTTGAGTTTGTGCTGGCGGGAGTGGTGGACAGTCGCCGCAGCCTGCTGAGCTATGACGGGCTGGACGCCAGCCGTGCGCTGGCCTTCTTTAATGACGAGGCGGTGGCGCACGAGGATGACTCCTTGTTCCTGTGGATGCGGGCGCACCCCTATGACGATCTGGTGGTGCTGGACGTCACCGCCAGCGAGCAGCTGGCCGATCAGTACCTCGACTTTGCCAGCCACGGTTTCCACGTCATCAGCGCCAACAAGCTGGCCGGCGCGAGCAACAGCGACAAGTATCGCCAGATCCACGACGCCTTTGAGAAAACAGGCCGCCGCTGGCTCTATAACGCCACCGTGGGCGCGGGCCTGCCGGTGAACCACACCGTGCGCGATCTGATCGACAGCGGTGACTCTATCCTTTCGCTCAGCGGTATCTTCTCGGGAACGCTCTCCTGGCTGTTCCTGCAGTTTGACGGTACCGTGCCCTTCACTGACCTGGTCGATCAGGCCTGGCAGCAGGGGCTGACCGAGCCGGATCCGCGTGTCGATCTCTCCGGCAAAGACGTGATGCGTAAGCTGGTGATCCTCGCCCGTGAGGCGGGGTATGACATTGAGCCGGACCAGGTGCGCGTGGAGTCGCTGGTTCCCGCCGGATGCGAAGAGGGGTCGGTGGATCACTTCTTTGAAAACGGCGACGTGCTCAACGAACAGATGGTACAGCGTCTGGAAGCGGCGCGGGAGATGGGGCTGGTGCTGCGCTACGTGGCGCGCTTTGACGCCAATGGGAAAGCGCGCGTTGGCGTAGAGGCGGTGCGTCCCGAGCATCCGCTGGCGGCGCTGCTGCCGTGCGACAACGTCTTCGCCATCGAGAGCCGCTGGTACCGCGACAACCCGCTGGTGATCCGTGGCCCAGGCGCGGGGCGTGACGTTACCGCAGGCGCTATTCAGTCGGACATCAACCGCCTGGCGCAGCTGCTGTAGTTTATATTTATCCCCTCTCTGCCAGGAGAGGGGGCTTTCTGCCTCCGGCATGAACGTTTTTCATCTTCCCTGAACATTCCTCACCAATAACCGCGATATTTCTGTTGACGTTATCCCGCTTTTACGTCATTTTGGCATCTGGACGTCTAAACGTATAGAAGTTCACACAACAACAACCCAGACATGCGATTGATGAGGTAAGGTATGAGCTTTTTTCACGCCAACCAGCGGGAAGCCCTGAATCAGAGCCTGGCAGAAGTGCAGGGGCAGATTAACGTATCCTTTGAATTTTTCCCGCCGCGCACCAGTGAAATGGAACAGACCCTCTGGCACTCCATCGATCGCTTAAGCAGCCTGAAACCGAAGTTTGTCTCCGTAACCTACGGGGCCAACTCTGGCGAGCGCGACCGTACGCACAGCATCATTAAAGGCATCAAAGATCGGACCGGGCTTGAGGCCGCGCCGCATCTGACCTGTATCGACGCGACCCGCAACGAACTGCGCGCTATTGCCCAGGACTACTGGAACAACGGCATTCGCCATATCGTTGCCCTGCGCGGCGATCTGCCGCCAAACGGTGGCAAACCAGATATGTACGCCGCGGATCTGGTTGGGCTGTTAAAAGAGGTCGCCGATTTTGATATCTCCGTAGCGGCGTATCCGGAGGTGCACCCGGAGGCGAAAAGCGCCCAGGCGGATCTGCTCAACCTGAAGCGTAAAATTGACGCCGGTGCTAACCGGGCGATCACCCAGTTCTTCTTCGACGTAGAGAGCTACCTGCGTTTTCGCGACCGCTGTGCGGCAACCGGCATTGACGTGGAAATTATTCCGGGCATTCTGCCGGTCTCTAACTTTAAGCAGGCGAAGAAGTTTGCCGACATGACCAACGTGCGTATCCCGGCATGGATGGCGCAGATGTTTAACGGCCTCGATGACGATGCCGAAACCCGCAAGCTGGTAGGGGCCAGCATCGCCATGGACATGGTGAAGATCCTCAGCCGCGAAGGGGTAAAGGATTTCCACTTCTATACCCTGAACCGCGCCGAAATGAGCTATGCCATCTGCCATACGCTGGGCGTGCGTCCGGCGCTGTAAAGACCTCTCCGGCGGTTTTTTATTGTCCAATTGATATGGGTGATGAATGCTATTGTCAGCATCCATATCTGCCACTTAATTACTAATAAAAACAGTCGGATTTAACTATTAAATCTGTGGATGAATTCAACTATCTCTCATCAAGAGTGGTGTATATCGTAGCGGTAACACCATATTGGGAGCAGATAGATGAGCGCATCAGACGATATCCATAACACACTTTCCACAGGCAAATGTCCGTTTCATCAGGGTGGCGCCGATCGCAGCGCCGGGGCGGGAACAACCAGCCGCGACTGGTGGCCGAAACAGCTCCGCGTTGACCTCCTGAATCAACACTCAAACCGCTCCAATCCGCTGGGCGAAGACTTTGACTACCGCAACGAGTTCAGCAAACTCGACTACTCCGCGCTGAAAGGCGATCTCAAAGCGCTGCTGACCGACTCACAGCCGTGGTGGCCTGCCGACTGGGGTAGCTACGTTGGCCTGTTTATTCGTATGGCATGGCACAGCGCGGGGACCTACCGCTCTATCGACGGTCGCGGCGGTGCAGGCCGGGGCCAGCAGCGTTTTGCCCCTCTCAACTCCTGGCCGGATAACGTGAGCCTGGACAAGGCCCGTCGCCTGCTGTGGCCGATTAAGCAGAAGTATGGCCAGAAAATTTCCTGGGCCGATCTCTTTATCCTCGCCGGTAACGTGGCGCTGGAGAACTCCGGCTTCCGCACCTTTGGTTTCGGTGCCGGGCGTGAAGACGTCTGGGAGCCGGATCTGGACGTTAACTGGGGCGACGAAAAAACCTGGCTGAAGCATCGCCACCCTGAAGCGCTGGCGAAAGCGCCGCTAGGCGCAACCGAGATGGGTCTGATCTACGTTAACCCGGAAGGTCCGGACCATAGCGGCGAGCCGATCTCTGCCGCCGCCGCTATTCGTGCCACCTTCGGCAATATGGGGATGAACGACGAAGAGACCGTGGCGCTGATTGCAGGCGGTCACACGCTGGGTAAAACCCACGGTGCGGCGGCGGCCACCCATGTCGATGTCGATCCTGAGGCAGCACCTATTGAAGCGCAGGGCTTGGGCTGGAGCAGCAGCTACGGCAGCGGCAGCGGGGCGGATGCCATTACCTCCGGGCTGGAAGTGGTCTGGTCGCAGACGCCGACCCAGTGGAGCAACTACTTCTTTGAGAACCTGTTTAAATACGAGTGGGTACAGACCCGCAGCCCGGCAGGCGCGATCCAGTTTGAAGCGGTAGATGCCCCGGAAATCATTCCCGATCCCTTCGATCCGGCGAAAAAGCGTAAGCCAACCATGCTGGTGACCGACCTGACGCTGCGTTTCGATCCGGAGTTCGAGAAGATCTCCCGTCGCTTCCTGAACGATCCGCAGGCCTTCAACGAAGCCTTTGCCCGGGCCTGGTTCAAGCTGACGCATCGTGATATGGGACCAAAAGCGCGCTACATCGGCCCGGAAGTGCCAAAAGAAGATCTGATCTGGCAGGACCCGCTGCCGCAGGCAATCTTTAACCCTTCGCAGGAAGATATTGCCAGCCTGAAGGCTGAGATTGCCGCCTCCGGACTCTCCGTAAGCGAGCTGGTGTCGGTTGCCTGGGCCTCTGCCTCGACCTTCCGCGGTGGCGATAAGCGCGGCGGCGCGAACGGCGCACGTCTGGCGCTGGCTCCGCAGCGTGACTGGGAGGTCAACGCAACGGCGGCTCGTGTCCTGCCGGTACTGGAGGCCATTCAGCGTACGGCAAACAAGGCGTCGCTGGCGGACATTATCGTTCTGGCCGGGGTGGTTGGCGTTGAGCTGGCGGCGAAAGAGGCGGGCGTTGCCATTGACGTGCCGTTCGCACCGGGCCGCGTGGATGCTCGCCAGGAGCAGACCGATATCGATATGTTTGAGCTGATGAAGCCGATTGCCGACGGTTTCCGTAACTACCGCACGGCGCTCGACACCTCGACCACGGAGTCGCTGCTGATTGATAAAGCGCAGCAGCTGACGCTGACCGCGCCGGAGTTGACGGCGCTGGTAGGCGGCCTGCGCGTGATGGGAGCTAACTTCGACGGCAGCCAGCACGGCGTCTTTACCCAGCGTGTGGGCGTACTCAGCAATGACTTCTTTGTTAACCTGCTGGATATGCGCACCGAGTGGAAGGCGACTGATGATAGCGCTGAGCTGTTCGAGGGCCGCGATCGCCTGAGCGGCGAGGTGAAACATACCGCCACCCGTGCCGATCTGGTGTTTGGTTCTAACTCCATTCTGCGGGCGCTGGCGGAAGTGTATGCCAGCAACGACGGCCACGAGAAGTTTGTGAAGGATTTTGTCGCCGCCTGGGTGAAGGTGATGAACCTCGACCGCTTCGATCTGCGCTAAACGCTAGATATGAAAATCCCCGCTTTTGCGGGGATTTTTTTAGTCATGTAGGCCGGGTAAGCGCAGCGCCACCCGGCAGATCTGCTCTATTTATTGCGTCGCATCTAACGGCAGCGCATCGTAGTCGTGCAGGGCGTTTTTCTTATACGGATTACCAATCCAGCGCGTGGCCTGTACAAACTGCGGGCTGGTGATCGACCGGGTGGGGTCAAAGCCGTCGTAGCGCAGCCCTGCCAGATCGGACCAGGTATGGATCAGCTGCGAGCTGCTGTACTTGCGGTCCACGTCGGCAGCGAGGTCGCGCGGGTGCGCCTCCTGCCATGACGGCGAGGTCCACAGAATAAACGGGATGGTGTACATATGCCGCGTCGGGGCCTCTTCATTGCGCCCCTGCATGTTATGTGGCGGCGTGTCGTAGACCTCTTCACCATGATCGGAGAAGTAGAGCAGGAAGCCGTTGGGATCGGTGGCTTTATAGTCGTCGATCAGGCTGGCCAGCACGTGGTCATTGAAGCGGTTAGCGTTGTCGTAGTCGTTATACGACGCCAGCTGCTCCGGACTCAGCCCCGTCGGGGCACCCTCGGTTTTGCCATCAAAAGTGTTCCACTGTTCCGGATAACGGTACGCGTATTTGATATGCGTACCCAGCAGATGCACGATGATGAACTTCTTCGGCGCAGGGTCGGCCAGCACCTTCTTAAACGGATCCAGCACGTTGGTGTCGTACTCACGCGCGCTCTGGGTGCGCTGCTGGTTCATATAGAACTGCTTGTCCGTCTGCTGTGAGAACACCGTCAGCATGGTGTTGCGTTCGGTCATGGTCTGCTGGTTGGTGATCCAGAACGTCTTGTACCCGGCCTGCTTCATCAGGTTCATCAGCGACGGCTTGGTCAGGTAGAGATCCGGGTTCTTCTCGTCGGCGAATGTCAGTGCCTGCTGCAAAATTTCAATGGTGTAGGGACGCGACGTCACTACGTGGTTGAAGACCGTCAGGTTTTTGTCGGTTTTATGCATCTTGTCCAGCTCCGGCGTGGTTTCACGCGGGTAGCCGTAGAGGCTCATATGGTTGCGCTGCGTTGACTCGCCAATCACCAGCACCAGCGTACGCGGTGCGCTGCCGGAGCTGTCCTGCAGGTTTGCCAGCGGCGGCAGGGCGCTGTTGCTGTTTAACAGTTTGGTCAGGCTCGCCAGCTGGTGACGATACTCAACGTAGCCCGCTACAAACTGCCATGGGGCGGCTGGCTCAAGACGGCCCGAGAGGCTAATCAGCGCGCGTTTGACGCTCTTCTTCTGAACCAGCACCTTATGCGCGACCGGGTTAATAATCAGCCCATAGAGGATGGCGAAGCAGACCAGCCAGCGCCACGGCGTCGGAACCGTGACCGGGCGCAGACGGGTCCACAGGAAGATAGCCACCGCCGTATAGCCCAGCGCCACCAGCACCAGCTTCAGGCTGAAGTACTGGCTCAGAAATTCGCTGGCCTCGCTGGTGTTGGATTCAAACATGACGTACAGAACGCTCTGGGAGAACTCCTGGCCGTAAATAACGTAATAGCCCAGCGCCGCAAGCGAGGGGAGCCACAGGAGCACGCCGATGACGGCTGCCGTTACACGGATCTGCCGGGGAAAGAGCAGCAGCGGAACAAGCCACAGAGAGCTAAAGAGCAGCGAGTCGCGTAGGCCCACGGAGCCGCTGTAGCCAGTGATAATAATGGCGACCTGCAGGACAGAAGAGAAGTAACAGACGTAGAGCAAGGCCCAAAACAGGGCCTTCCAGCTAAAAGCGGCCTTCGCCGGAGAGGATGTGGAGAGCATAACAAAAACGTGCCTTATCAAAGTCGCTGGAGTAGCGCGCAAAGATTAAGCGGCATTGCTTAAGTTAACCTTAACGGGAAAGGCAGGAGAAATTGCTCCCCCCACCCGATAGTGGGGGAAGCAGAGGAGGGTGGATTAACCGGTGTTACGCATTCCGGCCGCGACGCCGGCGATGGTCACCATCAGCGCCTGCTCCACGCGCGGATCCGGCTCTTTGCCCTCCTCTTCCGCCTGGCGCGAGCGGTGCAGCAGCTCGGCCTGCAGCACGTTGAGCGGATCGGTGTAGATGTTACGCAGCTGGATAGACTCCGCAATCCACGGCAGATCGGCCATCAGATGCGAGTCGTTGGCGATGGCCAGCACCGCCTTGATGTCCTCTTCCAGCAGCTGGCGCAGCTCGCTACCCAGTGGCCATAGCTCCTGTTTAACCAGGCGGCGGTCGTAGTAGTCGGCCAGCCAGAGGTCGGCTTTGGCAAAGACCATCTCCAGCATCCCCAGACGCGTGGAGAAGAACGGCCAGTCGCGACACATGGTCTCCAGATCGCTCTGTTTACCCTCTTTCATCACCTTTTGCAGCGCCGCACCCGCACCTAGCCAGGCTGGTAGCATCAGACGGTTCTGCGTCCAGGCGAAGATCCACGGAATCGCACGCAGGGACTCCACGCCGCCTGTGGCGCGGCGCTTCGCCGGACGCGAGCCGAGCGGCAGCTTGCCCAGCTCCTGCTCCGGCGTGGCGGAACGGAAGTAGGGGACGAAATCTTCATTTTCACGTACGTAGCCGCGATACATCTCACAGGAGATATCCGACAGTTCGTCCATGATGTGACGCCACTCCTCTTTCGGCTCCGGCGGCGGCAGCAGGTTGGCTTCCAGAATAGCGCTGGTGTAGAGCGACAGGCTGCTGACGGTGATTTCCGGCAGACCATACTTGAAGCGGATCATCTCGCCCTGTTCGGTCACGCGCAGGCCACCTTTCAGGCTACCCGGCGGCTGAGAGAGCAGCGCCGCGTGGGCCGGGGCACCGCCGCGGCCGATAGAGCCGCCGCGACCGTGGAACAGCGTCAGCTCAATGCCAGCTTTTTCACAGGTCTTGATCAGCGTATCCTGCGCCTGATACTGCGCCCAGGAGGCTGCCATCACGCCTGCGTCTTTCGCCGAGTCGGAGTAGCCGATCATTACCATCTGCTTGCCCTGAATAAAGCCGCGATACCAGTCGATATTCAGCAGCTGGGTCATCACATCGTTGGCGTTATTCAGGTCGTCGAGGGTTTCAAACAGTGGCGCAACCGGCAGGGCAAAGGTAATTCCGGCCTCTTTCAGCAGCAGATGCACGGCCAGCACGTCGGACGGGGTTTTCGCCATTGAGATGACATAGGCGGCAACGGAGCCTTGCGGCGCATCAGCGATCGCTTTACAGGTGTTGAACACTTCGCGGGTTTCGTTGCTTGGCTCCCAGCTGCGCGGCAGTAGCGGACGCTTAGAGTTCAGCTCGCGGATCAGGAACGCCTGCTTGTCGGCTTCAGACCAGCTTTCGTAGTCGCCAATGCCGAGATAGCGGGTCAGCTCGCCCAGCGCTTCGGTGTGGCGGGTGCTCTCCTGACGGACGTCGATACGCACCAGCGGCACGCCAAAGCACTTCACGCGGCGCAGAGTATCCAGCAGCTCGCCGTTGGCAATAATGCCCATTCCGCAGGCCTGGAGTGATTTATAGCAGGCGTAGAGCGGCTCCCACAGCTGCTCGTTCTGGCTGATCAGGCCGGCCGGTTTCGGCAGGCGCTGACCCTTCAGGCGCGCTTCCAGCCAGGTTTGGGTCGCCATCAGCTGGCCGCGCAGGCCCTTCATCAGATAGCGGTACGGCTCGCTTGCGCCCGCTTCGCCAACCAGCTCGCTCAGCTCATCGGTACACTCCACCATCGAAAGCTCAGAGATGAGCACCTGAATATCCTTCAGGAACAGATCGGTGGCTTTCCAGCGGCTCAGCAGCAGCACGTGGCGGGTGATCTCTGCGGTGACGTTCGGGTTACCGTCGCGGTCGCCACCCATCCAGGAGGTAAAGCGCACCGGGACAAAATCCACCGGCAGCTTATAGCCAAGATTCTCGTCCAGCTGCTCGTTCAGCTCGCGCAGGTAGTTCGGTACCCCTTCCCAGAGGCTGTTTTCCACCACCGCAAAGCCCCACTTGGCTTCGTCAACCGGGCTTGGGCGGTGCTTACGGATCTCGTCGGTATGCCAGGACTGGGCGATCAGCTGGCGCAGGCGGCGCATCAGCTGGTTGCGTTCGTAATCAACAATCTCTTTGTTATCCAGCTGCTTGAGGCAGTTGTTAACCTCCACCATCTTGTGGATCAGAGTCCGGCGGGTAATCTCTGTCGGGTGCGCGGTCAGCACCAGCTCCAGCGACAGCGACTCCACCGCTTTTTTAATGATATCTTCATTGAGATTAGGCTGATCCTTCAGCTTCCTGAGGGTGCGGGCAATCACTTCCGGGTTGCTGGCCGCTTCGCCTTTTGGCGAAATGCTGTGGTACTGCTCGGCGGTATTCGCCAGGTTCAGAAACTGGCTAAAGGCGCGGGCCACCGGCAGCAGTTCGTCATTTGACAGATTTTGCAGCGTGGTGAGCAGCTCCTGGCGGTTAGCTTCGTTGCCAGCGCGTGAGGATTTAGACAGCTTACGGATCGTTTCGACGCGATCGAGAATGTTCTCTCCCAGCGCCTCTTTGATGGTCTCTCCCAGCAGCTTGCCGAGCATACTGACATTACTACGCAAAGCGGAATATTGTTCGTTCATGTTAACCCAGACACCCCATCTCAATTTTAAATGTCCTGTATCTGAAACCTGCCGGACATTTTTCTCAGTTGTTCTTTATAAAGCCACGTAAAACCCCGTGCGTCAATTGCGGCGAAATCGGTTCAGCAAACGAATAAACGTGCGTAATTTACGAAATTTAATTCGCTTTGAAGTAAATAAGTAGAACTTATGGTAAGAGCGATTTTTTTACCCTCTCCCGCAGGAGAGGGCAGCGTGTTAGTGCCAGCAGAAGTGGTGCACGACCTGGGTAATCAGCTCCCGGGTAGGCTTAATAAAACGCGTTTCCAGATACTCATCCGGCTGGTGTGCCTGGTTGATAGAGCCAGGGCCTAACACCAGAGTCGGGCAGAGCGTCTGGATAAACGGTGCCTCGGTGCAGTAGTTCACTACGTCGGTTTTTGTGCCGAGCAGCTTCTCCACCACCTGCACCAGCTGGTGATCCGGCGGGCATTCGTAGCCCGGGATCGGCGGATGCAGCTCGGCGACGTTCAGACGCCCCGGCCAGCGCTCGCTCACCGGTGCCAGCGCGTCGTTCACCAGGCCGTTAAGATCGTTCAGCGTCATGCCCGGCAGCGGGCGAATGTCCATATGCAGCTCGCAGCAGGCGCAGATGCGGTTTGAGGCATCGCCACCGTGCAGGCTGCCGAGGTTCAGCGTCGGGTAGGGTACCGTAAACGCCTCAAAGTGATAGCGCTCTTTCAGGGAGTCGCGCAGCTGCATCAGGCGGCCAATGGCGTCGTGCATCAGCTCGATAGCGTTGACGCCGCGCGCCGGATCGCTGGAGTGGCCCGACTGGCCCAGCACCCGCACCGCCGTAGAGATATGGCCTTTATGGGCGCGGATGGGCTGTAACGAGGTTGGCTCACCAATAATGGCGCAGTCCGGGCGAATCGAGGCGTTTTCAGAGAAGTAGCGTGCCCCCGCCATGCTGGTCTCTTCGTCGGCGGTCGCCAGAATGTAGAGCGGCTTTTTCAGCTTGGTCACGTCCACGTCACGCAGCGCATCGAGAATAAAGGCGAAGAAACCCTTCATGTCCGCCGTGCCGAGGCCGTAGAGCTTGTTCTCGTGCTCGGTCAGAGTGAAGGGGTCGCGGGTCCAGCGGCCATCGTCAAAAGGCACCGTATCGGTATGTCCGGCCAGCAGCAGGCCGCCTGCGCCCTGGCCAATGCTGGCCAGCATGTTGAATTTATTGCGCGTGTCCGGCACCGGCTGGATCTCTACGTTAAACCCGAGGTCGCCAAACCACCCGCCCAGCAGATTGATTAAAGACGCATTGCTCTGATCCAGCGCTTCTTCCGTGGCGCTGATTGACGGCGTGGCTATCAGGGCGCGGTAGATCTCGATAAATGGCGGTAAATTCATTTTCATTGTTGACACACCTTAGGTCGTGATAGTATCAATATTCATGCAGTAAATGTGAATAAAAATACATTAACGTTGAGCATAAAGGAACCCGATGTTGAATACGCTGATTGTAGGCGCTAGCGGTTATGCGGGCGCAGAGCTTGTAAGCTACGTGAATCGCCATCCTCATATGACCATAACCGCTTTGACCGTGTCAGCGCAAAGCAATGATGCAGGAAAATTAATCTCCGATCTGCACCCGCAGCTAAAAGGCATTGTAGACCTGCCCCTGCAGCCGATGTCCGATATCAGCGAGTTTGTTGCGGGTGTCGATGTGGTGTTCCTGGCGACCGCCCACGAGGTGAGTCACGACCTGGCCCCGCAGTTTTTGGCGGCGGGCTGCGTGGTGTTCGACCTCTCCGGCGCGTTTCGCGTCAACGATGCTGCTTTCTATGAAAAATTCTACGGCTTCACCCACCAGCATCCGCAGCTGCTTGAGCAGGCGGTATACGGCCTGGCGGAGTGGAGCGCTGACAAACTGAAAGAGGCGCAGCTGGTGGCGGTACCAGGCTGCTACCCAACGGCAGCACAGCTGGCGCTGAAGCCGCTGATCGATGCCGGGCTGCTGGATCTCAAACAGTGGCCGGTGATCAACGCCACCAGCGGCGTCAGCGGTGCCGGGCGCAAGGCTGCGGTTTCAAACAGCTTCTGTGAAGTGAGCCTGCAGCCGTACGGCATCTTTAACCATCGTCATCATCCAGAAATTACCACTCACCTGGGCACGGATGTGATCTTTACCCCGCACCTGGGCAGCTTCCCGCGTGGGATCCTCGAAACCATTACCTGTCGTCTGAAGCCGGGCGTGACCAAAGAGCAGGTAAGCGAAGCTTTTATTCAGGCGTATGCCGATAAACCGCTGGTGCGTCTCTATGACAAAGGTGTTCCGGCGTTGAAAAACGTGGTCGGTCTGCCGTTCTGCGATATTGGCTTTGCCGTGCAGGATGCGCATCTGATCATCGTCGCCGCAGAAGATAACCTACTCAAAGGCGCTGCCGCCCAGGCAATGCAGTGCGCAAATATTCGTTTCGGCTACCCTGAAACGCAGTCTCTTATTTAAGGTGTGATGATGAACCCATTAATTATCAAACTCGGTGGTGTACTGCTGGATAGCGAAGAGGCGCTGGCGCGTCTGTTTACCGCCCTGGTTAACTATCGCGAATCACACCAACGTCCGCTGGTGATCGTTCACGGCGGTGGCTGCGTGGTGGATGAGCTGATGAAGCAGCTTAACCTGCCGGTGACCAAGAAAAACGGCCTGCGCGTTACGCCTGCCGACCAGATCGACATTATTACCGGCGCGCTGGCGGGCACCGCCAACAAAACGCTGCTGGCCTGGGCGAAGAAGCATAAGATTGCCTCGGTGGGCCTGTTCCTTGGCGACGGCGATAGCGTAAAGGTCACCCGGCTCGATGACGATCTGGGCCACGTGGGTCAGGCGCAGCCGGGTTCGCCTACGCTGATTAACACGCTGCTGGAAGGCGGCTTCCTGCCGGTTGTTAGCTCTATCGGCGTAACCGAAGAGGGCCTGCTGATGAACGTCAACGCCGACCAGGCGGCGACGGCGCTGGCGGCGACGCTGGGCGCGGATCTGATCCTGCTCTCCGACGTGAGCGGCATTCTGGACGGTAAAGGCCAGCGCATCGCCGAGATGACGGCGGCGAAAGCCGAGCAGCTGATCGCCCAGGGCATTATTACCGACGGCATGATCGTCAAGGTCAACGCCGCGCTGGACGCCGCCCGCACGCTGGGCCGCCCGGTGGATATCGCCTCCTGGCGTCATGCGGAGCAGCTTCCGGCGCTGTTCAACGGCACGCCGATTGGCACGCGTATCCTGGCATAAGCATTTTTTGAACTACCGTAGGCCGGGTAAGCGCAGCGCCACCCGGCGGAATTAACGAATAAAGGAAGAGAGTTATGGCACTTTGGGGTGGGCGTTTTACACAGGCAGCGGATCAACGGTTCAAACAGTTCAACGACTCTTTGCGCTTCGACTACCGCCTGGCCGAGCAGGATATCGTCGGCTCTGTGGCCTGGTCCAAAGCGCTGGTGACGGTTGGCGTGCTGACCGCCGATGAGCAGGTACAGTTAGAAGAGGCGCTGAACAACCTGCTGGAAGAGGTGCGCCTTAACCCGGAGCAGATCCTCGAGAGCGACGCCGAAGACATCCATAGCTGGGTGGAAGGCAAGCTGATCGACAAGGTCGGCCCGCTGGGTAAAAAACTGCATACCGGCCGCAGCCGTAACGACCAGGTGGCAACCGATCTCAAGCTGTGGTGTAAAGACACCGTAGCCGAGCTGCTGGCGGCAAACCGTCAGCTGCAGGGCGCGCTGGTCGAGACCGCGCAGGTAAACCAGGATGCGGTAATGCCGGGATATACTCACCTGCAGCGTGCGCAGCCGGTGACCTTTGCCCACTGGTGCCTGGCCTATGTTGAGATGCTGGCCCGTGACGAAAGCCGCCTGCAGGATGCGCTGAAGCGTCTGGACGTTAGCCCGCTGGGCTGCGGCGCGCTGGCGGGAACGGCCTATGAGATCGATCGCGAGCAGCTGGCGGGCTGGTTAGGTTTTGCCAGCGCGACCCGCAACAGCCTCGATACCGTATCCGATCGTGACCACGTGCTGGAGCTGCTCTCTGACGCCTCTATCGGCATGGTGCATCTGTCGCGCTTTGCCGAAGATCTGATCTTCTTTAATACCGGCGAAGCGGGCTTTGTTGAGCTGTCCGATCGCGTCACCTCCGGCTCCTCGCTGATGCCGCAGAAGAAAAACCCGGATGCACTGGAGCTGATCCGTGGCAAATGCGGTCGCGTGCAGGGCGCACTCACCGGCATGATGATGACCCTGAAAGGGCTGCCGCTGGCCTATAACAAAGATATGCAGGAAGACAAAGAGGGGCTGTTTGATGCCCTCGACACCTGGCTGGACTGCCTGCACATGGCCGCGCTGGTGCTGGACGGTATCCAGGTGAAACGTCCGCGCTGCCAGGAAGCGGCGCAGCAGGGCTACGCTAATGCCACCGAGCTGGCGGACTATCTGGTGGCGAAGGGCGTGCCGTTCCGTGAAGCGCACCATATTGTGGGTGAAGCGGTGGTGGAAGCCATCGCTCAGGGTAAACCGCTGGAGGATCTGGCCCTGGCCGATCTGCAAAAATTCAGCAGCGCGATCGGCGACGATGTCTATTCGATCCTCTCCCTGCAATCCTGTCTGGATAAGCGTGCGGCGAAGGGTGGCGTATCGCCAACGCAGGTTGCCCAGGCCATCAGCGACGCCAGAGCACGCCTGATTTAATCGTACTGCTATAAGAGATGCCGGGCCTGGGCCCGGCTTTTTTTTATACAAAAAATGGCATGCGAGGTCAGAGAGTGCTTGATAGGGATAATCATTGATTGCTATTCTATCTATCGCCATGAACTATCGTGGCGTCGGAGGATGAATAATGAATATTCGTGATCTTGAATACCTGGTAGCGTTAGCCGAACACCGTCATTTCCGCCGGGCAGCCGACTCCTGCCACGTTAGCCAGCCCACCCTCAGCGGGCAGATCCGCAAGCTGGAAGATGAGCTGGGCGTGATGCTGCTGGAGCGTACCAGCCGCAAAGTGCTGTTTACCCAGGCCGGCCTGCTGCTGGTGGATCAGGCGCGCACCGTGTTGCGCGAGGTCAAAGTGCTCAAGGAGATGGCAAGCCAGCAGGGGGAGACCATGTCCGGTCCGCTGCATATTGGCCTGATCCCGACCGTTGGACCCTACCTGCTGCCGCAGATTATTCCCCTGCTGCATCAAACCTTCCCTAAGCTGGAGATGTATCTGCACGAAGCGCAGACCCAACAGCTGCTGGCCCAGCTGGACAGCGGCAAGCTGGACTGTGCCATTCTGGCGCTGGTGAAAGAGAGCGAAGCCTTTATCGAAGTCCCGCTGTTTGATGAGCCGATGATGCTGGCGATCTATGAGGATCACCCGTGGGCGAACCGCGATCGCGTCCCGATGGCCGATCTGGCGGGAGAAAAGCTGCTGATGCTGGAGGATGGCCACTGCCTGCGCGATCAGGCGATGGGCTTCTGCTTCGAGGCGGGTGCTGACGAAGATACCCACTTCCGCGCCACCAGCCTGGAAACGCTGCGCAATATGGTGGCTGCCGGCAGCGGCATTACCCTCCTGCCTGCGCTGGCCGTACCGTCCGAGCGCAAGCGCGACGGGGTGATCTACCTGCCGTGCATCAAGCCGGAGCCGAAGCGTACCATCGGTCTGGTCTACCGTCCGGGATCGCCGCTGCGCAGCCGCTATGAGCAGCTGGCGGAGGCCATCCGTACCACGATGGATGGCCATTTCGACAGGGCGTTAAAAGAGGCGGTTTAAGCCATTTAGCGCCGCTACCCGGTAGGCTTCCGCCATGGTCGGGTAGTTAAAGGTGGTGTTAACGAAGTACTCGATGGTGTTACCGCCGCCTTTCTGCTCCATAATCGCCTGGCCGATGTGAATAATTTCGGCCGCGCGCTCGCCAAAGCAGTGGATCCCCAGAATCTCTTTCGTCTCGCGGTGGAAGAGAATTTTCAGCGTGCCGACGTTCATACCCACAATCTGCGCCCGCGCCAGGTGCTTAAACTGCGCCCGGCCCACTTCATAGGGCACCTTCATTGCCGTCAGCTGCTGCTCTGTTTTACCGACCGAACTGATCTCCGGAATGGTGTAGATCCCGGTGGGGATATCCTCCACCAGATGCGCCGTCGCTTCGCCTTTGACCATCGCCTGGGCAGCAATACGCCCCTGATCGTAGGCGGCAGAGGCCAGGCTTGGGTAGCCAATAACGTCACCCACGGCGTAGATATGCGGCTGCGCGGTCTGGTACATGCTGTTGACCTTCAGCAGTCCGCGCCCGTCGGCTTCCAGACCCACGTTTGCCAGTTGCAGGCTATCGGTGTTGCCGGTGCGTCCGTTAGCGTAGAGCAGGCAGTCGGCCTTGAGCTTCTTGCCCGACTTCAGGTGCATGATCACCCCGTCGTCCGTTCCCTCAATCTGCTCGTACTCTTCGTTGTGGCGGATCACCACCCCGTTGTTCCAGAAGTGGTAGGAGAGCGAGTCTGACATCTCCTGATCGAGGAACGCCAGCAGGCGATCGCGGGTGTTGATCAGATCGACTTTGACATCCATTCCCCGGAAGATCGACGCGTATTCACAGCCGATCACCCCGGCACCATAGATGATCACGTGGCGTGGCTCATGCTGCATGCTGAGGATGGAGTCGCTGTCATAGACGCGAGGATGGGCAAAATCGACGTCCGCCGGATGGTAGGGGCGGGAGCCGCAGGCGATGACAAATTTCTCCGCCGTCAGCGTCTCTACCGTACCGTCATGACACTCCAGCGCCAGCGTATGCGCATCAATAAAGTGGGCATCGCCCTGCAGAATTTCACAGCGGTTACGCTCGTAAAATCCCTGGCGCATCCGCGTCTGCTGGTTGATCACGCTGTCGGCGTGGTTGAGGATGTCGGCAAAAGAGGAGCGCAGGAGGCGGGAGTGGTCACTGTACAGAGGGTTTTGGTTAAATTCGATGATACGGCTGACTGCGTGGCGAAGCGCCTTCGAGGGGATGGTGCCCCAGTGGGTGCATCCGCCGCCGACGTTATGGTACCGCTCAAGGACGGCGACCCTGGCATTCTGTTTTACCAGCCCCATAGCAGCGCCTTCGCCACCGGGACCGGAACCTATCACTATTGCATCGTAATCGTAAGTGTGTGGCATGGTAGGGCTTACCTGTTCTTATACATAAAAACAACATAATAGTAACATCGTTAAGGGGATAACCCAATTATCGCTCTGTTTTTTTGCCGGACTATTTTTTTATTCTGCTTGCGCACGCATTAACGTCATTAAAGGTGCAACAGCATGTAAACAGTCATTCACAAAGCCAGGGAAACCGATTAGCTTATCTCTGGTATAGTGCCAGCAGGCCTTTGGAAGGATTCAGACATCGTGATGGGCGTTAGAGCGCAACAAAAAGAACGAACCCGGCGTTCGCTGGTGGAAGCGGCATTTAGTCAGTTAAGCGCTGAGCGGAGTTTTGCCAGCCTGAGCCTGCGCGAAGTGGCGCGCGAGGCGGGGATCGCCCCGACGTCATTCTATCGCCATTTCCGCGATGTGGATGAGCTTGGCCTGACGATGGTCGATGAGAGCGGCCTGATGCTGCGTCAGCTGATGCGCCAGGCGCGCCAGCGTATTGCCAAAGGCGGCAGCGTGATCCGCACCTCCGTCTCTACCTTTATGGAGTTTATCGGCAATAACCCGAACGCGTTTCGCCTGCTGCTGCGCGAACGTTCAGGCACGTCCAGCGCCTTTCGCGCCGCCGTCGCCCGCGAGATCCAGCACTTTATCGCGGAACTTGCCGACTATCTCGAACTCGAAAGCCATATGCCACGGGCGTTCACCGAGGCACAGGCCGAAGCGATGGTCACCATTGTATTCAGCGCCGGCGCAGAAGCGCTGGACGTGGGCCCGGAGCAGCGCAGGCAGCTGGAAGAGCGTCTGGTGCTGCAACTGAGGATGATTTCGAAAGGCGCTTACTACTGGTATCGCCGTGAGCAGGAAAGAATGTCGCATCAACCCGATGAGTGAAGGACGAGTAATGAAACAGTCAGGTCAAGATAAAGGTACGCTACTGCTGGCGCTGATCGCTGGCTTATCCATTAACGGCACGTTTACGGCGGTTTTCAGCTCGATCGTGCCATTCTCGCTGTTCCCGGTTATTTCGCTGGTGCTGGCGGTCTACTGCCTGCATCAACGCTATCAAAATCGCACCATGCCGCTGGGGCTACCGGCGCTGGCCGCTGCCTGCTTTATCCTGGGCGTGCTGCTCTACAGCGCGGTAGTGCGGGCCGAGTACCCGGCCATTGGCTCTAACTTTGTGCCTGCCGTGCTGTCGGTGGTGCTGGTATTCTGGATCGGCTACCGCCTGCGTAACCGCAAGCACGAGCTGACAGAGTAGATAAGAGAGTAGTTTTGTAGGGCAGGTAAGCGCAGCGCCACCTGCCGTAAACGCCGGATGGCGCTGCGCTTATCCGGCCTACTTCCTTACCAGTAGAACCCCGCACTCCATATGGTGCGTGTAGGGGAACTGATCGAACAGCGCCAGGCGTTCAACCTGATGCGTCTGGCTGAAGGTCTCCAGGTTCTGGCACAGCGTCTCCGGGTTGCAGGAGATGTACAGAATACGCGAATAGGCCTGTACCATCTTCTCCGTTTCGCTATCCAGCCCGCTGCGCGGCGGATCGACAAAAATCGTCTCGCAGCGATAGCCCTTCAGATCGACGCCCTGCAGACGGTTAAACTCGCGTACCCCGTTCATCGCCTGGGTAAACTCCTCCGCCGCCATGCGGATAATCTGCACGTTGTCGATCTGGTTGGCGGTAATGTTGTACTGCGCCGCCGCCACCGACGGTTTAGCGATTTCGGTCGCCAGCACGCGATCGAAGTTGCGCGCCAGTGCCAGAGAGAAGTTGCCGTTGCCGCAGTAAAGCTCCAGCAGGTCACCGGTTGAATCGGTGGTGACGTCCAGCGCCCACTCCAGCATCTGAATGTTCATCGCTGCATTAGGCTGGGTAAAGCTGTTCTCGACCTGACGGTAGATCATCTCCCGACCCGCCACCGGCAGGCGCTCATCAACGTAGTCCTGATCCAGCATGACCTTGGTCTTAGTCGCCCGGCCAATGATGTGCACGTTCAGACCCTGCGCCCGCAGCGCATCACGCAGCGCCTGCGCCTCGGCCTGCCACGCGTCATCCAGCTTTTTATGGTACAGCAGCGTCACGATGGCCTGGTTGCTAAGGGTACTCAGGTAATCGATCTGGAACAGCTTGTGGCGCAGGCCATTATTACTCCGCACGCTGTCCATTATTGCCGTCATTAACTGGTTGATCAGGGCGCTGGCGGCTGGGAAACTATCTACACGGATCCGGCTTTTGGTCTGCTGATCGAAGATGATGTGGTACAGGTCATCTCCATCGTGCCAGACACGAAACTCGGCCCGCATCCGGTAATGGCTGACAGGAGAACGAAACACCTCCGGCGCAGGCGCGGAAAATGGGGTCATCATCTTTTGCAGACGGACCACTTTTTCGGCCAGCTGAGCGTCGTACTGTTCTATCGGAAGGTGTTCGGGGGTCATGATGCGTCCTGAGTGAAAATAGATTACGCGGGGATTGTAGGGATTGTGCGCGTATTGTCCAGCCCTGGCGTTTTGCGTTTTCTTATCTTAGCAGTCTGGACATCTATACGTACCTACAGGTAGCATCCACGCTCCGGTCCTGTGAGTTAAAAGGGAATCCAGTGAAAAGCTGGGGCTGACGCGCAGCGGTAAGGAGAGTTGGAGTGATAGCGAAAGCAGACACTGCCATCAGGTGGGAAGTCATCACTCCGGAAAATGTCCAAGCCCGAAGACCTGCCGGTATACGTCGCACTTGGCTCACATCATCGCGTGCTATTGATGGGGCCTGCGGCATCCTTCTTATATTGTGGATGCTTTTACAATGATAAAAAAAGCTTCGCTGATGACGGCGCTCTCCGTCACGGCATTTTCCGGCTGGGCGCAGGACAGCAATCCGGACACGTTGGTCATCACCGCAAACCGTTTTCAGCAGCCGGCAAAAACCGTGCTGGCGCCGGTCAGCATTGTCACCCGCCAGGATATCGATCGCTGGCAGTCAACCTCCTTAACCGACGTAATGCGTCGTCTGCCTGGCGTAGATATCTCGCAGAACGGCGGCATGGGGCAGAACTCCTCGCTCTATATTCGCGGCACTAACTCCAGCCACGTACTCATTCTGGTTGACGGCGTGCGCCTCAACCAGGCGGGCGTCAGCGGCTCGTCCGATCTCAGCCAGTTCCCGCTGGCGCTGGTGCAGCGCATTGAGTACATCCGCGGCCCGCGCTCAGCAGTGTACGGCTCCGATGCCATCGGCGGGGTAGTGAATATCATTACTACGCGCGAGACCAACGGCACGACGCTGTCGGCAGGCATCGGGTCGAAAGGCTACCAGAACTACGAGGCCAGCACGCAGCAAAATCTGGGTGACAGCACCCGCGTGACGCTGGCGGGCGACTACACCTATACCAAAGGCTTTGATATCGGTGCCGAAGGGAATACCGGCGGCCTGGCGCAGCCCGATCGCGACGGGTTTATGAGCAAGACGCTGTATGGCGCGCTGGAGCATAGTTTCTCTGAAGCGTGGAGCGGCTTCGTGCGCGGCTACGGCTATGACAACCGTACCGACTACGATGGCAGTGCTTACACGCCAGGCGTGCTGGTGGATACCCGTCAGCTTTACAGCCAGACCTGGGATGCAGGCCTGCGCTTTAACGGCGATATTTTCCGCTCTCAGCTGCTTACCAGCTATGGCCATAGTAAAGACCTTAACTACGATCCGCACCTCGGCCGCTATGACTCCAGCGCCACGCTGGATGAGATCAAACAGTACAACGTGCAGTGGGCGAATACCGTTGACGTCGGCCAGGGCAACGTTGGCGCGGGCATCGACTGGCAGAAGCAGAGCACCGAGCCGGGAACCAACTACGTCGATGAGGGCTATGACCAGCGCAACACCGGTGTCTACCTGACCGCGCTACAGCAGCTGGGTGACTTTACCCTGGAAGGCGCAGTGCGTAGCGATGACAACTCGCAGTTTGGCCGTCACGGCACCTGGCAGAGCAGCGCGGGCTGGGAGTTTATCGAAGGCTATCGCTTCATCGCCTCCTACGGCACGGCGTATAAAGCGCCTAATCTCGGCCAGCTGTATGGCTTCTACGGTAATGACGATCTCAACCCGGAGGAGAGCAAGCAGTGGGAAGGGGCCTTTGAAGGCCTGACGGCGGGCGTAAACTGGCGCGTCTCCGGCTACCGTAATGACGTTGATAACCTGATCGACTATGACGATCGGGCTATGAAGTACTACAACGTGGGCAAAGCGCGTATTAAAGGTGTGGAAGCGACGGCATCCTTCGACACCGGCCCGCTGGGACACAGCCTGAGCTACGACTACGTCGATTCACGTAATGCGCTTACTGACGAGCCGCTGGCACGCCGTGCGAAGCAGCAGGTGAAGTATCAGCTCGACTGGCAGGTCTACGATCTGGACTGGAGCGTAACCTATCACTACCTGGGCACGCGTTACGATACGGACTACACCACTTATCAGACGGTGAAGATGGGCGGCGTCAGTTTATGGGATGCCGCAGTGTCGTATCCGATCACCTCACAGTTCACCGTTCGTGGTAAAATAGCCAACCTGTTCGATAAAGATTACGAGACAGTTTATGGCTATCATACTGCAGGACGAGAATACACCGTCTCTGGCAGCTACACCTTCTGATCCAAGACCCACCGTGCTGGTGTTTGACTCCGGCGTCGGTGGGTTATCGGTCTATGATGAGATTCGGCGTCTCCTGCCGGATCTCCATTATATCTATGCGTTTGATAACGTGGCTTTTCCGTATGGGGAGAAGTCAGAAGCGTTTATCGTTGAACGCGTGGTGGAGATTGTCACCGCCGTTCAGGCGCGCTATCCGCTCTCTCTGGCGGTGATTGCCTGTAATACTGCCAGCACCGTCTCGCTTCCTGCCCTGCGCGAAAAATTCGGGTTTCCGGTGGTGGGCGTTGTACCCGCCATTAAGCCTGCGGCACGCTTAACCGCTAACCGCATCGTTGGCCTGCTGGCAACCCGCGGCACGGTAAAGCGTCCTTATACACATGAACTTATTCAGCGCTTTGCTAATGAGTGCCACTTTGAACTGCTGGGATCGTCTGAGCTGGTGGAGATAGCCGAGGCGAAGCTGCATGGCGAACCGGTCTCTCTCGACAGGCTGCGCCGTATTCTTCGCCCATGGTTACGGATGGCAGAGCCGCCGGATACCGTTGTCCTCGGCTGCACCCATTTCCCGCTTCTTCAGGAGGAGCTGTTGCAGGTACTACCGGAAGGAACCCGACTGGTGGATTCGGGGGCGGCGATCGCCCGTCGCACGGCATGGCTTCTGGAGCACGACGCACCCGATGCTAAATCATCTGATGAAAATATCGCATACTGTATGGAAGTGACGCCGGAAGCTGTGCAATTAATGCCCGTTTTACAGCGATACGGCTTCAAATCGCTGGAAAAACTAGCAACAAACAGCGCGTTTGCACAAAAAAGAGACGCTTGAAAGATTTTTTAAAATTAGGGCTTGTCAGCTCCGAATAACTCCCTATAATGCGCCTCCACTGACACGGAACAACGGCAAACAAGCCGCCGCATCAGAAGGGCTTCTCCGGAAGTTCTGACAGAGAAAAGCGAAAAATAAACGCTTGACTCTGGATGAGGAAAACGTATTATACGG
>DKPJ01000002.1 GCA_002480085.1 Enterobacteriaceae bacterium UBA7338
ATCCGGAAGGATGGCCTTTTTGTGTTGCGGCAGACCGGCGCCCGGTGGCGCTGTGCTTACCGGGCCTACAAATAATTCCTCCCCGCAACACCTCCTTCTTTCCACGTGAAACTTTCTCACCTGGCACATGCAGGCTCGACATTTTGTTCATTCCTGGTTATTGTCAGCTATCTGGATGTCTAAACGTTTAAACGTATGCTGTGAGGTAATAAGGTTATGCCGATTCGGGTGCAGGACGAGCTGCCAGCCGTCAATTTCTTACGAGATGAAAACGTCTTTGTTATGACGACATCGCGTGCGACAGGTCAGGAGATTCGCCCTCTTAAGGTGCTTATCCTCAACCTGATGCCCAAGAAAATCGAAACGGAAAACCAGTTCCTGCGATTGCTCTCTAACTCACCCCTGCAGGTGGATATCCGCCTGCTGCGTATCGACGCGCGTGAATCACGCAATACGCCTGCTGAGCATCTGAATAACTTCTACTGTAACTTCGATGAGATCAGCGAAGAGAACTTTGATGGCCTGATCGTCACCGGTGCACCGCTGGGGCTGGTCGAATTTAACGACGTCGCCTACTGGCCGCAGATCAAGCAGGTGCTGGAGTGGGCTAAAGACCATGTCACCTCAACGTTGTTTGTCTGTTGGGCCGTACAGGCCGCCCTCAATATCCTCTACGGTATCCCTAAACAGACCCGCAAAGACAAACTCTCTGGCGTATATGAACACAATATTACTCAGCAGCATGCGCTGTTAACCCGGGGCTTCGACGACTCGTTCCTTGCGCCGCACTCGCGCTATGCCGACTTCCCCTCGGCGCTGATCCGTGACTATACCGATCTCGACATTCTTGCTGAAACGAGTGAAGGCGATGCCTATCTGTTTGCCAGCAAAGACAAACGCATCGCCTTTGTTACCGGTCACCCTGAATATGACGCCAACACCCTGGCAGGGGAGTACTTCCGCGACGTGGAGGCCGGTCTCGATCCGGTTGTTCCCTACAACTACTTCCCGAAAGACGATCCGCAGAACACGCCACGCGCTACCTGGCGCAGCCACGGTAACCTGCTGTTTACTAACTGGCTCAACTACTATGTCTACCAGATCACACCGTTCGATCTGCGTCATATGAATCCCACGCTGGATTAAGCGTTTCAGCCAGCTAAAAAGCACCTTCGGGTGCTTTTTTTATTTCTGAAAATCACTTCACAGCTGCAATGAACTTTAATTCTCTGTTTATCAGCACATTGCATGATTTTTAAATTGAAAATGGAAATTGTTTTTGATTTTGGTTTTTTATTGAGTAGGCTTAACGGAGCTGAACGAAAACTGAACACGATCTTTTGTTCGCGATGGGAATGTATTCGGATCAACGACGAGGAGCCAGCTTATGGCACAACAGGCAATGACTACCGATAGACTGACCTTTACCCAGCCGTATGGTGAGCAGGAGCAACAGATTCTGACTCCGGAGGCTACCGCATTTCTCACCGATCTGGTGACCCGCTTTACGCCAGCACGCAATAAGCTGCTTGCCGCCCGCATCCAGCAGCAGCAAGCGATCGATAGCGGCACGCTGCCGAATTTCATTTCGGAAACGGCTTCCATAAGGGATGGAGACTGGAAAATCCGTGGCATTCCAGCTGACCTACAGGATCGCCGGGTGGAGATCACCGGGCCGGTCGAACGCAAGATGGTAATCAATGCCCTCAATGCCAACGTCAAAGTCTTCATGGCGGATTTTGAAGACTCGCTGGCGCCCAACTGGCAGAAGGTGATCGATGGACAGATTAACCTGCGCGATGCGGTTAACGGCACCATCAGCTATACCAACGAAGCCGGAAAGATCTATCAGCTCAAGCCCGATCCGGCGGTACTGATCTGTCGGGTTCGCGGTCTACACCTGCCGGAAAAGCATGTCACCTGGCGTGATGAGGCGATCCCCGGCAGCCTGTTTGATTTTGCCCTCTACTTCTTCCACAACCATAAAAACCTGCTGGCAAAGGGTAGCGGTCCCTACTTCTACCTGCCCAAAACTCAGGCCTGGCAGGAGGCAGCCTGGTGGAGCGAAGTCTTTAGCTATACGGAAGATCGCTTCAACCTGCCGCGCGGCACAATCAAGGCCACCCTGCTGATTGAAACGCTGCCAGCGGTCTTCCAGATGGATGAGATCCTCCATGCCCTGAAGGATCATATCGTGGGCCTCAACTGCGGCCGCTGGGACTACATCTTTAGCTACATTAAGACCTTAAAAAATTACCCCGATCGCGTGCTGCCCGATCGTCAGGCGGTCACCATGGATAAGCCTTTCCTGAACGCCTATTCCCGTCTGCTAATTAAGACCTGCCACCGGCGCGGTGCGTTTGCCATGGGCGGCATGGCGGCATTTATCCCAAGTAAAGAGAGCGAGCGTAATAGCTGGGTGCTGAATAAGGTGCGGGCGGATAAAGAGCTGGAGGCGAAAAACGGCCATGACGGCACCTGGATTGCCCATCCAGGACTGGGCGATACGGTAATGGCGATCTTTGATACCGCGCTTGGCGATAATAAAAACCAGCTCTTTGTCACCCGGGAAGAGGATGCGCCGATTACCGCAGAAGAGCTGCTTGCGCCCTGCGATGGGGAACGCACGGAGGAGGGGATGCGCGCCAATATCCGCGTTGCGGTGCAGTACATCGAAGCATGGATCTCCGGCAACGGCTGCGTGCCAATCTATGGCCTGATGGAGGACGCCGCAACGGCGGAGATCTCCCGTACCTCTATCTGGCAGTGGATCCATCACCAAAAGACGCTCAGCAACGGCATGCCGGTGACCAAAGCGCTGTTTCGTCAGATGCTCGGTGAGGAGATGCAGGTGATCCAGCAGGAGCTTGGCGAGCACCGGTTCAGCCACGGTCGCTTTGCCGACGCCGCCCGCCTGATGGAGCAGATCACCACCTCTGACGAGCTGATCGACTTCCTGACCCTGCCGGGTTACCGCCTCTTAGCCTAATAAAAACAGTGGAGCACAGCCATGAAAACTCGTACCCAACAAACAGAAGCGTTACAGCAAGAGTGGCAAGCCGCGCGCTGGGAGGGCATTACCCGCCCGTACAGCGCGGAAGAGGTGGTAAAACTGCGCGGCTCGGTGAATCCGGAGTGCACCCTGGCACAGCTTGGCGCAGCGAAAATGTGGCGGCTGCTGCATGGCGAATCTAAAAAAGGTTACATCAATAGCCTCGGGGCGCTGACCGGCGGGCAGGCATTGCAGCAGGCGAAGGCGGGGATTGAGGCTATCTATCTCTCCGGCTGGCAGGTGGCGGCGGATGCCAACCTGGCCTCCAGCATGTATCCGGATCAGTCCCTCTACCCGGCCAATTCAGTGCCGGCGGTGGTGGATCGGATCAACAATACCTTTCGGCGGGCGGATCAGATCCAGTGGTCGGCGGGGATCGATCCACAAGATCCGCGCTACGTGGACTACTTTCTGCCGATCGTCGCCGACGCCGAAGCGGGCTTTGGCGGCGTGCTGAACGCCTTTGAGCTGATGAAGTCGATGATTGCAGCGGGTGCGGCGGCGGTACACTTTGAGGATCAGCTGGCCTCGGTGAAGAAGTGCGGTCATATGGGCGGCAAGGTGCTGGTGCCCACGCAGGAGGCTATCCAGAAGCTGGTAGCGGCGCGGCTGGCGGCAGACGTAATGGGCGTACCAACGCTGCTGATCGCCCGTACCGACGCCGACGCGGCGGACCTGATCACCTCTGACTGCGATGAGTACGACCGCGAGTTTATTACCGGCGAGCGCACCAGCGAAGGGTTCTACCGCACCCGCGCCGGGATAGAGCAGGCCATCAGCCGCGGTCTGGCCTACGCCCCCTATGCTGACCTGGTCTGGTGTGAAACCTCGACGCCGGATCTGGAGCAGGCCCGGCGCTTTGCCGATGCCATCCATGCCCAGTTCCCCGGTAAGCTGCTGGCCTATAACTGCTCGCCGTCGTTCAACTGGCAGAAGAACCTGGACGACGATACCATCGCCAGCTTCCAGCAGCAGCTCGCGGAGATGGGCTACAAGTATCAGTTCATTACCCTGGCGGGCATCCACAGCATGTGGTTCAACATGTTCGACCTCGCTCATGCCTACGCACAGGGAGAGGGGATGAAGCACTACGTTGAGAAGGTCCAGCAGCCGGAGTTTGCTGCGGCGAAGGAGGGCTACACCTTTGTCTCTCACCAGCAGGAGGTGGGTACCGGCTATTTCGACAGGGTGACGACGATTATCCAGGGCGGCGCATCATCGGTGACCGCGCTGACCGGATCGACGGAAGAGCAGCAGTTCTGATAACGGAAACGCCCGGTAGCGCTGCGCTTACCGGGCCTACGCACGGATCCGATGAGGGGAACGTATGACGCGTGGCCGGGAGCTGTTAATTGCCCAAACCATCCTGCAGGGTTTTGACGCCCAGTACGGACGCTTTCTGGAGATTACCGCCGGCGCGCAGCAGCGCTTTGAGCAGGCGGACTGGCACGCCGTCCAGCAGGCGATGAAGAGTCGCATCCACCTCTACGATCACCACGTTGGGCTGGTGGTCGAGCAGCTGCGCTGTATAACCGAGGGACGACGCCTCGACGCAGACTATTTGCTGCGGGTAAAGGCGCATTATACCCAGCTACTACCGGACTATCCGCGTTTCGAAATTGCCGAGAGCTTTTTCAATTCGGTCTACTGCCAGCTGTTCGATCATCGCGCTTTGACCCCTGAGCGGCTATTTATTTTTAGCTCCCAGCCCGAGCGCCGCTTTCGTACCATTCCGCGTCCGCTGGCAAAGGATTTTTATCCCACCGGCGGATGGGAGGCGCTGCTGAACAAGCTGCTCGCCGATCTCCCCCTGCGCCTGCCGTGGCAGGATCGCGCTCGCGACGTGGGCTATATCCTCATGCAGCTGACAGAGAGCGTTGGCGACGCGGCGCTGGCGCATGCGCATTTGCAGGTGGCAAACGAGCTTTTCTACCGCAATAAAGCCGCCTGGCTGGTGGGCAAGCTTATCCTGTCCGACAGCACGGTTCCCTTTTTGCTGCCGATCCACCGCAGCGATGAGGGCGAGCTTTTTGTCGATGCCTGCCTGACCACGCACGACGAGGCGAGCATCGTCTTCGGCTTCGCCCGCTCCTACTTTATGGTTTACGCTCCGCTGCCCGCCGCAACGGTGGAGTGGCTGCGGGAGATCCTGCCGGGCAAAACCACGGCTGAGCTTTACATGGCGATTGGCTGCCAGAAGCATGCTAAAACCGAGAGCTATCGGGAGTACCTGCACTACATCGCCAGCAGCGACGAGCAGTTTATTGAAGCGCCGGGCATTCGCGGCATGGTGATGCTGGTCTTTACGCTGCCGGGTTTCGATCGGGTCTTCAAGGTCATCAAGGATCGCTTTGCCCCGCAGAAGGAGATGAGCGCCGCTCACGTACGCGCCTGTTACCAGCTGGTAAAAGAGCACGATCGCGTCGGGCGAATGGCCGATACCCAGGAGTTTGAAAACTTTGTGCTGGAGAAGCGGCAGATTGCGCCTGCGCTGATGACCTTGTTGATGACGGAGGCGGCGGGAAAAATTACCGACCTGGGCGACAGCATTTCCATCAGCCATCTCTATATCGAACGGCGCATGGTGCCGCTCAATATCTGGCTGGAGCAGGTTGACGGCCAGCCGCTGCGGGATGCCATCGAAGAGTATGGCAACGCCATCCGCCAGCTGGCCGCCGCGAATATCTTCCCCGGCGACATGCTGTTTAAAAACTTTGGCGTGACGCGCCACGGGCGGGTGGTGTTCTACGACTACGATGAGATCTGCTACATGACCGAGGTGAACTTCCGCGACGTTCCCGCGCCGCGCTACCCCGAGGATGAGCTAAGCGCCGAGCCGTGGTACAGCGTGTCGCCAGGAGATGTCTTTCCCGAGGAGTTTCGCCACTGGCTCTGCGCCGACCCTCGAATCGGGCCGCTTTTTGAGGAGATGCACGCGGATCTGTTCCGCGCCAGCTACTGGCGCTCGCTGCAAACGCGCATCAAAGAGGGCCACGTGGAGGATGTCTACGCCTATCGCCGGCGGCAGCGTTTCAGCGTGCGGTTTAACGGCGTAACGCCTGGCGGCGCTGTGCTTGCCGGACCTACAGGGCCTTTGTAGGCCGGGTAAGGCATAGCCGCCACCCGGCGTTTACCTTATCGCATTCCGCCATAGGCCAGCGTCACCTCTTTTGCCGCCTTGATCGCTAACGCCCCCAGCTCGGTGACGCGATCGTCGGTAATACGTGAAATGGGTCCAGAGATAGAGATGGCCGCAAAAGGCTGGCGATGCTCATCATAGATACACGCCGCCACGCAGCGCAGGCCCAGGGCGTGCTCCTCATCGTCAAAGGAGTAGCCGCGCTTGCGGGTCAGGGCCAGATCCTCTTTCAGATGCAGGGGCGAGACCAGCGTAGCGTGGGTATAGGTATGCAGCCCCTGGCGATGCAGCAGGCCGGTAACCTGATCCTCATCCAGCTGCGCAAGGAAGGCTTTTCCCGCCCCGGAGGCGTGCATCGGTAGCTTGCCGCCGATAGGGGCCGACATACGCATTAGCTGGGTACACTGCACCTGGTCAATAATGATCGCCTGGTGATCGCTCTGGTCGAGCACCGCCAGGTTCACCGTCTCGCCAGAGTCCTCCATCAGCCTGCGCAGAATGGGGTGCACAATGGCCAGCAGGTTGCGGCTCTGCAGGAAGCTAGCACCAATAACAAACGCATGCGCGCCTATCGCCCAGTGGCCCAGCTCGCCAACCTGACGGACAAAGCCCTGCTGCTGCATGGTTGTCAGCAGACGGTGGGTGGTAGAGTTGGGCAGGCCAGCCTGCTGGGCTAGCTCGGTCAGCGCCACGCTACCGGAAGATTCGGCGATCCACTCCAGCAGTTTCAGGCCACGCGTCAGGGACTGCACCTGTCCGGTCGCGGGTGGGGTGGTCGCGGCAGCGGTAGTACGGGGTTTTTTACCGCGTTTTGCGGGTACGGAAGCCACCATGGCCGACTCCTTTTCTGTATCGTGGAAATCATTTTCGTTTTATCTGATTATAATGCAACCTGCGTCCAGACTGATCGGATGAGTTCAGGTGAACATCTCTCATGTTTCGCGCTGCTCTCTTTTCCACCTGCTGGCTTTATGCCAGTATGTCCTGCTGGCCTTTCTGGCCTGGTTGAGCGTTGTCGGGAGCACGTGTGAGCAGCAAAGTTGATCAACTGCATCAGCAGTTAAAAGAGCGTATTCTGGTTCTGGATGGGGGCATGGGCACCATGATCCAGGGCTATCGTCTGAGTGAGCAGGATTTTCGCGGCGAGCGCTTCGCCGACTGGCCCTGCGATCTTAAAGGAAACAACGACCTGCTGGTGCTCAGCAAGCCGGAGGTGATCTCCGCGATCCACGACGCCTATTTTGCGGCGGGGGCAGATATCGTTGAGACCAACACCTTTAACTCGACGACGATTGCGATGGCGGATTACCAGATGGAGTCCCTGTCAGCTGAAATTAACTTTGCGGCGGCGAAGCTGGCCCGTGCCTGTGCCGACGAGTGGACCGCCCGCACGCCGGATAAGCCGCGCTACGTGGCCGGGGTGCTTGGCCCAACCAACCGCACCGCCTCTATCTCTCCGGACGTTAACGATCCCGCCTACCGTAACGTCACCTTTGACCAGCTGGTCGCGGCCTACCGGGAATCGACCCGAGCGCTGGTGGAGGGCGGCAGCGACCTGATCCTTATCGAAACCATCTTCGATACGCTTAACGCCAAAGCAGCCATTTTTGCAGTGAAAGCGGAGTTCGAGGCGCTGGGCGTTGAGCTGCCGATCATGATCTCCGGCACCATCACCGACGCCTCCGGACGCACGCTCTCCGGCCAGACTACCGAGGCGTTCTACAACTCCCTGCGCCACGCCGACGCGCTGACCTTCGGGCTAAACTGCGCCCTGGGTCCGGATGAGCTGCGCCAGTACGTACAGGAGCTGTCGCGCATCGCCGAGTGCTACGTCACCGCCCACCCGAACGCCGGGCTGCCCAACGCCTTTGGCGAGTACGATCTCGACGCCGGACCGATGGCCGCGCAGATCCGCGAGTGGGCCGAAGCGGGCTTCCTGAACATCGTGGGCGGCTGCTGCGGCACAACCCCAGAGCATATTGCCGCCATGAGCCGCGCGGTGGCAGGAGTGCCGCCGCGTCAGCTTCCCGAGCTGCCGGTAGCCTGCCGCCTGGCGGGCCTGGAGCCGCTGAACATTGGCGACGACAGCCTGTTTGTTAACGTCGGCGAGCGTACCAACGTTACCGGCTCCGCGAAATTCAAGCGCCTGATTAAAGAAGAGAAGTACAGTGAGGCGCTGGACGTGGCGCGTCAGCAGGTAGAGAACGGCGCACAGATTATCGATATCAACATGGATGAGGGGATGCTCGACGCCGAGGCGGCGATGGTTAAGTTCCTCAACCTGATTGCCGGCGAGCCGGACATCGCCCGGGTGCCGATCATGATTGACTCCTCCAAGTGGGACGTCATCGAGAAGGGGTTGAAGTGCATCCAGGGCAAAGGCATCGTTAACTCCATTTCGATGAAGGAGGGCGTGGAGGCCTTCGTTCACCATGCGAAGCTGGTGCGCCGTTACGGGGCCGCGATGGTGGTGATGGCCTTTGATGAAGTGGGCCAGGCCGACACGCGAGCGCGTAAGATTGAGATCTGCCGCCGGGCCTACAACATCCTTACTCAAGATGTCGGCTTCCCGCCGGAAGATATCATCTTTGACCCCAACATCTTTGCCGTGGCGACGGGTATCGAAGAGCATAACAACTACGCCCAGGACTTTATCGGCGCGTGTGAAGACATCAAGCGCGAGCTGCCGCATGCGCTGATCTCCGGCGGCGTCTCCAACGTCTCGTTCTCGTTCCGTGGTAACGATCCGGTTCGTGAGGCTATCCACGCCGTCTTTCTCTACTACGCCATCCGCAACGGCATGGATATGGGGATCGTCAACGCTGGGCAGCTGGCCATCTATGACGATCTGCCTGCCGAGCTGCGCGACGCGGTCGAGGATGTGATCCTTAACCGCCGCGACGACAGCACCGAGCGCCTGCTGAATCTGGCCGAGAAATACAAAGGCAGCAAGAGCGACGACGGTGCCAACGCCCAGCAGGCCGAGTGGCGCTCATGGGACGTCAAAAAGCGTCTCGAATACTCGCTGGTTAAAGGCATCACCGAGTTTATTGAGGAGGATACCGAAGAGGCTCGCCAGCAGGCCGAGCGCCCTATTCAGGTAATTGAGGGGCCGCTGATGGACGGCATGAACGTGGTGGGCGATCTCTTTGGCGAGGGGAAAATGTTCCTGCCGCAGGTGGTGAAATCCGCCCGCGTGATGAAGCAGGCGGTGGCCTATCTCGAACCCTTTATCGAGGCCAGCAAAGAGAAAGGCTCCAGCAACGGCAAGATGGTGATCGCCACCGTGAAGGGCGACGTGCATGACATCGGTAAAAACATTGTTGGCGTGGTGTTGCAGTGTAATAACTACGAGATTGTCGATCTTGGCGTGATGGTGCCGACGGAGAAAATCCTGAAAACCGCGCGCGAAGTGAATGCTGACCTGATTGGCCTCTCGGGGCTGATCACCCCCTCGCTGGATGAGATGGTCAACGTGGCGAAAGAGATGGAGCGCCAGGGCTTTACCATTCCGCTGCTCATTGGCGGGGCGACCACCTCAAAAGCGCATACGGCGGTGAAGATCGAGCAGAACTACAGCGGCCCAACGGTGTACGTACAAAATGCCTCACGCACCGTGGGCGTGGTGTCGTCGCTGCTGTCGGCGACCCAGCGGGACGACTTCGTGGCCCGCACCCGCAAAGAGTATGAGACCGTGCGCATCCAGCACGGGCGCAAAAAGCCGCGCACGCCACCGGTTACGCTGCAGGCGGCGCGGGAGAACGATCTGGCCTTCGACTGGGAGAGCTACACCCCGCCGGTGGCCCATCGCCTGGGCGTGCAGGAGGTAACCGCCAGCATCGAGACGCTGCGTAACTACATCGACTGGACGCCGTTCTTTATGACCTGGTCGCTGGCGGGCAAGTATCCGCGCATTCTGGAAGATGAGATCGTTGGCGAAGAGGCGAAGCGCCTGTTTAAAGATGCGAACGAGATGCTCGACCAGCTCAGCGCGGAAAAACGTCTTAACCCGCGCGGCGTGGTGGGGCTGTTTCCGGCAAACCGCGTCGGCGATGATGTGGAGATCTACCGCGACCCTTCCCGCACCCAGGTGCTGACGGTTTCACGTCATCTGCGCCAGCAGACCGAAAAGGTGGGCTTTGCTAACTACTGCCTGGCCGATTTTGTTGCGCCGAAGCTGAGCGGCAAAGAGGACTACATCGGCGCGTTTGCCGTCACCGGCGGGCTGGAGGAGGATGCGCTGGCCGAGGCGTATGACGCTCAGCACGATGACTACAACAAGATCATGGTGAAGGCGATTGCCGACCGGCTGGCGGAGGCCTTTGCAGAGTATCTGCACGAGCGCGTGCGCAAGGTCTACTGGGGCTATGCGCCGAACGAGAACCTCAGCAACGAGGAGCTGATCCGCGAGAACTATCAGGGGATCCGCCCTGCGCCAGGCTATCCGGCGTGCCCGGAGCATACCGAGAAGGGCACCATCTGGGCGCTGCTGGACGTTGAGAAGCATACCGGCATGAAGCTAACTGAATCTTTTGCCATGTGGCCCGGTGCATCGGTCTCCGGCTGGTACTTCAGCCACCCGGACAGCAAGTACTTTGCCGTGGCGCAGATCCAGCGCGACCAGGTCGAAGATTACGCCCAGCGGAAAGGAATGAGCGTGAGTGAGGTTGAGCGCTGGTTGGCGCCGAATCTCGGCTACGACGCTGACTAGTAATAAGATTTAGAAACAAAAAAAGCGCTTTCGCGCTTTTTTTGTGGTCAAACATCCTACTTGATTCAGACACCGGACCTCTCTTTACGTGTATGTTATGCCAAGTGATTCTCAACAGGGAAGCAGACACGTGTTCGTTACTAACAACTCTATCTGTGTGAGTCAGAAATTGCAAGCGCAGGTGCTTACCGAGCTGGCGCAGTTGATATCTGAACCGAGAATGAAGTCATACAAGGTACTCACTTCTGGCGATTCAATGGCGGCAAATCTCGGGGCATATCTTTGGAATAAACAGGCTAGCGCAGCTCTTTACCCTTTAATGCAGTGCCTGGAAGTTACGCTCAGAAACGCTGTTCATAACGCTGCCAGCAACTATTTTGAGACGCCTGACTGGTTTGATCGCGTCACAAAATCTGCGGGTGATGACATGTTTATCGCTTATATGAAAAAGTACCCTGATAAACGAGATCGATTTTATCGAAATGGTGTATCAACAGGGCAGCGTAAAGGGAAGAAAATCTGGACATCCCATCATGAAAATATGATAGCGACTGCTAAAGAAAAGTTAAAAAATTGCGGAAAGCGCCAGGCGGCAGATGCAGTCATTGCCGAACTAACGTTTGGTTTTTGGTCGGGTATATTTGAAAACAATTACAATGATATAAGATCAGCATCCCGACTTTGGCCTCATCTAGAACCCACTGTCTTCCCAAATCTAAAGCCAGCCGACAGAAAAGCATCAACGGTCTTGTACCAGCTAAAAAGTATTAAAGATCTTCGGAATCGCATGGCACATTATGAACCAATCTGGAAACACAGCAGCGTTAATAATGCATCGTCGGCCCTGAGCTACCTTAACAATAGCATCGATCAAATAGTGGCTCTTATTCGTGGAATTAGCCATGAAAGAGCAAACCTGCTTCAGGTATCAGGCATTGAAAGTTTTGCCAGAAATCTGTGTCAGGAGGAGCTGCTTGAATCTTATATATCAGCCTATTAAAAGATGAGTCAAGATAATGATTTAATTGTATTTTCTTGCAGTGGTCAGGATGTGCACTATCTATCCTGTCTCTTTCTTACATTGGAAGACTTATACTGGAAAGATTAATGCTCTTTCTGGCGTAGATAGCGCCATGATAGATGTGATTGAAGGAACCGTGGATAACGATAAGGAGGATTTACATCCGTGCTGACGTTGCTACACCTGCTTTCCGCCGTTGCGCTGCTGGTCTGGGGCACGCATATCGTACGTACCGGCGTGATGCGCGTTTTTGGCGCGCGTTTACGTACCGTGCTCGGCCGCAGCGTTGAGAAAAAACCGCTGGCCTTCTGCGCGGGCATTGGCGTTACTGCGCTGGTGCAGAGCAGCAATGCTACTACAATGCTGGTCACCTCCTTTGTGGCGCAGGATCTGGTGGCCCTGACCCCGGCGCTGGTGATTGTGCTGGGGGCTGACGTTGGTACCGCGCTGATGGCGCGGGTGCTCACCTTCGATCTCTCCTGGCTCTCACCGCTGCTGATTTTTATTGGCGTCATCTTCTTCCTCGGGCGCAAGCAGTCCCGCGTTGGGCAGCTCGGGCGAGTCAGCATCGGCCTTGGGCTGATCCTGCTGGCGCTGGAGCTTATCGTGCAGGCCGTAACGCCGATAACCCAGGCCAGCGGCGTGAAGGTCATTTTCGCCTCGCTGACCGGCGATATTATGCTGGACGCGCTGATTGGCGCGGTCTTTGCCATCATCAGCTACTCAAGCCTTGCCGCGGTCCTGCTGACCGCAACGCTGACCGCGGCGGGGATCATCTCGTTTCCGGTGGCGCTGTGCCTGGTCATCGGGGCAAACCTTGGCTCGGGCCTGCTGGCGGTGCTCAACAACAGCGCCAGCAGCGCCGCCGCGCGCCGCGTTGCAATGGGCAGCCTGCTGTTTAAGCTGGTGGGCAGCCTGCTGATCCTTCCCTTTGTGCATCCGCTGGCAGCGGTGCTGGACAGGCTGCCGCTGCCGGATGCGGAGCTGGTCATCTACTTCCACGTCTTCTACAACCTGATCCGTTGCCTGGTGATGGTGCCGTTTGCCGGGCCGATGGCCCGCCTGTGCGAGCGGCTGATCCGCGACGAGCCAGAGCTGGACATGCGCCTGAAGCCGAAGCATCTTGATACCTCGGCGCTGGATACGCCCACGCTGGCGCTGGCTAATGCCGCCCGCGAGTCGCTGCGCATGGGGGATGCCATGGAGCAGATGCTCGACGGCCTGAAGAAGATCATGCACGGCGAGCCGCGGGAGGAGAAAGAGCTGCGTAAAATCGCCGATGATATCAACGTGCTCTATACCGCCATCAAGCTCTATCTGGCGCGGATGCCGAAGGATGAGCTGGCCGATGAAGAGTCGCGGCGCTGGGCGGAGATTATTGAGATGTCGCTCAACCTCGAGCAGGCATCAGACATCATTGAGCGGATGGGCAGCGAGATTGCCGATAAGTCGCTGGCCGCCCGGCGCGCCTTCTCCGTCGAGGGACTTGACGAGCTGGATAGCCTGCTGGAGCAGCTGCGCAGTAATCTCCAGCTGGCGATGTCAGTCTTCTTCTCCAGCGACGTGGCGGGCGCCCGCCGCCTGCGCCGCCGCAAGCACCGTTTCCGTATTCTTAACCGCCGTTATGCCCACGCTCACGTGGACCGTCTGCATCAGCAGAACGTACAGAGCATTGAAACCAGCTCGCTGCATCTGGGCCTGCTGGGCGATATGAAGCGCCTCAACTCGCTCTTCTGTGCGGTGGCCTACAGCGTGCTGGAGCAGCCGGACGAGGATGAGGAGCGCACGGAGTATTGATAGTGGAAACCGCCTCGTAGATTTTGCTTTAAGCCCTGCATAGTGCAGGGCTTTTTGTTTATCTTCCCTTCAACACGATGCTTTTTATATCTAAATGGGTATAATCAAGGAGAGGGAATGATAAAACCATTGTATTGGGTTGGTCAGTCGAAGAAGGATCTACTGGCGCAACCGGAAAATGTGCAGGATGTTTTCGGCTATGCGCTTTGGCTTGCCCAACAAGGTAAGTGCCATACTCAAGCGAAGCCGTTAAAGGGATTTGGTGGAGCCGGTGTGCTTGAAGTTATTGAGGACTATCAAGGAAACACATGGAGAGCCGTCTACACCATCATGCTTAAAAATGCCGTTTATGTGCTGCATGTTTTTCAGAAAAAATCAGTATCGGGTAAAGCAATGCCGAAGCCAGATGCTGCACTCATTTACCAGCGGCTCAAGGCTGCTCAGAATCATGCGCAAGGATCCTGATATGCAAAATGAAATCGAAGCGGGTAGTGGGAATGTCTATACCGATTTAGGTTACGCTAACGCCGAGGAGATGCAGCTTAAGGCGCAGCTGGCAATGGCGATTCATGGCATTCTACAAGAGCGTGGTCTGACCCAGCAGCAGGCAGCCCGTATTTTAGGTATGACCCAGCCTAAGCTTTCAAACTTATTGCGTGGTCAATTTCGTGGGATCAGCGAGGCGAAGATGCTCGATTGCCTGACGCGGCTGGGGAGAGATGTCGATATTGTCGTCGGTAAGGCGCAAACCATACCAGGCACGATGAAAGTCGTATTCGGGTAAAGTGTAAATAGCGCCGGATGGCGCTGCGCTTATCCGGCCTACGTTGAGTGTCTATTTCCCTCTGGCACACAAAACGGCACCCAGGGTATATTTCGCCTTTACAGGAGAAACTATGCTGACACCACAATCCACCCGACTAAACAAATACATCAGCGAGAGCGGGATCTGCTCGCGTCGCGAAGCCGATCGCTACATTGAGCAGGGCAACGTCTTTATCAACGGCAAGCGTGCCGGGATAGGGGATCAGGTTGTCGCGGGCGATGTGGTCAAGGTTAACGGCCAGCTGATTGAGCCTCGGGAAGAGGACGACCTGGTATTTATCGCGCTGAATAAGCCGGTGGGGATTGTCAGCACCACGGAAGATAGCGAGAGAGACAACATTGTCGATTTCGTTAACCACAGCAGCCGTATCTTCCCTATTGGCCGCCTGGATAAAGATTCTCAGGGGCTGATCTTCCTCACTAACCACGGCGATCTGGTCAACAAAATTCTGCGGGCCGGTAACGATCACGAGAAAGAGTATGTGGTCACGGTCAATAAGCCGATCACGGACGAGTTTATTCGCGGCATGGGCGCGGGCGTGCCGATTCTGGGAACGGTAACCAAGAAGTGTAAAGTCAAAAAAGAGGCGCCGTTTGCCTTTCGCATTACGCTGGTTCAGGGCTTAAACCGCCAGATCCGTCGGATGTGCGAGCACTTTGGCTTTGAAGTGACCAGGCTGGAACGTACGCGCATTATGAACGTCAGCCTGTCCGGCATCCCGGTAGGCGAGTGGCGCGATCTCACCGGCGATGAGCTGATTGAGCTGTTCAAGCTGATCGAGAACTCATCGTCAGAGGCGAAACCGAAAGCGAAGGCCAAACCGAAAACGCCAGCGGTTAAAAGACCGGTGGTAAAAGCACCTCAGGCGGAAGAGAAAGGACGCGGCAAGCCGGCCGGGAAACGCTTTACCCAGCCGGGGCGTAAAAAGAAAGGGCGCTAATTAGCGCCTTCCCCGGGTTAAGGTGTTGGCTGACCATGAGAAGGTCGTCTCTGCATCGGGTTTATAGGCCTGCTCTTTTTTTAACTTGCGGGCTTTTTTCGCCTCGGCCTCACGCAGCGCCATCAGCTTGTCGATGTACTCTTTTTTAACCTGGTTGGTTTCGGCATTGGTCAGGGTACGGCCATGGGCGATACGGGCGCGATCCAGCAGGGTTTTCAGCTCGCGCTGCTCGCTCTCCGTCATATCTTTTTGAGTCAGTCTGGGTGTAGCCATCGCTGAAGCCTCCTGTAGAAGAGGCTTCAGTGTAAAGCATGCCTGACCCGGCGCGAAGCGAATTAACTCTCTTTCACCGCCTCTCTTCTTTTCTGCTTATCGAGCGGCTTGCCTGACCAGTAGCCCGCCAGCAGCGAGCCGGAGAGGTTGTGCCAGACCGAGAAGAGCGCGCCGGGCAGGGCGGCCAGCGGTGAGAAGTAGATCTTACCCAGTGCGGCGGCGAGGCCTGAGTTCTGCATCCCTACCTCAATCGCCAGCGTCCGGCAGGTGGATTCGTCAAAGCCAAACAGCTTCCCGCCCCAGTAGCCGCTCAGCAGGCCGATGGTGTTGTGCAGGATCACCGCGATAATCACCATGAAGCCCACGGAGGCGATGTGCGACGCAGAGCCAGCCACTACCGCGCTGATGATCGCCAGGATACAGACCATCGAAAAGGCCGGCAGACACGGCTCTACCGCCTTCACCAGGCGCGGGAAGAGGTGATGCACAATCAGCCCCAGCCCAATCGGGATCACCACGATTTGCAGAATGCTGAGCAGCATCCCCATCACATCCACCTGAATGTGGGCGTCCACGTAGAGGCGCGTCAGCAGCGGCGTCGCCACCACGCCCACCAGCGTAGAGACTGACGAGATAGTTACCGACAGCGCCACGTCCCCCTTCGCCAGATAGATCATCACGTTGGAGGCCGTGCCGCTGGCGACGCTGCCCACCAGTACCATCCCGGCGGAGAGATCCGGCGGCATCTTAAAGAGCATCGCCAGCAGCCAGGCGGCGAGGGGCATCACCAGGTAGTGAAGAAAAGTACCCGCCGCGACGGGAGCCGGACGTGACAGAACGCGTTTGAAATCATCAAGCTTGAGGTGCACGCCCATGCCGAACATGATCAGCATCAGCAGCGTGGTCACCCACGGTCCGATTGGGGTGAAGGTGGTGGGGGTGTAATACGCGAGAACAGAGAGCAGCAGCGCCCACAGGGGGAACAGCCGCGTGATGGCGGTTAACATAAGGATTTCCTTGCACTATTGTCGTGTTGTTGTGTCGTTTAGTTATAAAAAAGCCGGGTTCAAGCCCGGCTATAGGTATTTTTTATCGTGCGCTGGAATTTTATTCAAACAAATTATGATGCAGCTTCTGCACAACCTGTTCGGCTTCTGCGCCCGGCACCAGGAAGCAGAGGTTATGGCTGGACGCGCCGTAGCAGATCATGCGGATGTTAAACGGATCGAGCACGCCAAACACCTCTTTGCCCACGCCGCAGGCTTTCGACAGATCGTTACCAATCAGCGCCACCAGGGCGAGGTTCTCTTCTACCTCCACACGGCAGAGAGAGGATAGCTCGGTGAGCAGCCCCTGGGTGAGCAGCGTGTCGCCCGTGGAGGTAGAGCCGGTAGTGTCCAGCGTCAGGGCCACGCTCACTTCCGAGGTGGTGATCAGATCAACAGAGATATTGTGGCGCGCCAGCATACCAAATACCTCGGCCAGGAAGCCGCGAGAGTGGAGCATATTCAGGCTGTGCAGCGTTACCAGCGTCTGCTTACGACGCAGCGCTAGGGCGCGGAACAGCGGCGGGTTCTCTGTCTTATTACAGACCAGCGTGCCGCCCGCTTTAGGATCTTTGCTGGAGCCAACAAATACCGGGATATCGCTGCGCACCGCAGGCAGCAGGGTGGCTGGATGGAGCACTTTCGCACCGAAGGTCGCCATTTCGGCGGCCTCTTCAAAGGCGATCTCGTCGATACGCTTCGCGGCCGGCACGACGCGCGGATCGGTGGTGTAGATGCCGGGAACGTCGGTCCAGATATCGACCCGGGAGGCGTGCAGCGCTTCCCCCAGCAGAGCGGCGGTGTAGTCGCTGCCGCCACGGCCCAGCGTGGTGGTGCGTCCCTTCGGCTCGCTGCCGATAAAGCCTTGCGTCACCACTAAACCTTCGCCCAGGCGCGGGGCCAGCTGCTGGGTCGCCAGCTCGGCCAGCGCGGCAATGTCCGGCTCGGCGCGGCCAAAGCGATCGCTGGTGCGCATCACTTTACGCACGTCAAACCACTGCGCCTGTACGCTACGCTCGCGCAGCACCTCAACAAACAGCAGAGTGGACATCAGCTCGCCGTGGCTCACCAGCTCATCGGTCAGGGCGGTAGAGGTAGCAAGGGAGGCGGCTTCCGCCAGGGTGGTAATATTTTCCAGCAGGCGTTCGATCTCCTCGCGGATGACGGCAGGACGCGTCAGGCGCTCAAGGATATCGAACTGAATTTTGCGAATGGCGTCGAGCTTCACGAAGCGCTCGCTGGCCTCCAGCCCTTCGGCGAGCGCCACCAGCAGGTTGGTCACCCCCGCAGAGGCGGAGAGCACCACCAGGCGAACGCTGGCGTCGGAGAGCACCACGTCGGCGCTGCGGTTCATGGCATCGAAATCGGCGACGCTGGTCCCGCCAAATTTAGCAACGGTAAGCTTAGCAACAGCAAGCGGGGAAACTGCTTTGATCATAACAACCTCGTATCAGGTGCAAATGTTCAGCCCTGGGACAAGGAGAGAGCGAAAAACGGGGTAGGCGCAGAGCAATGAACCACTACGATTACACCCAGAAGCGCTCCACCTTGCGAAACGCACGACTGCGAACGTCTCTGGTGACAGCCCAGGGGATTCAGCCCCTGTAGCCGATGGCAAGCGTGGCCAGACGCTTTACCACCTCGGCGTTGTTCCCCCTCCTGTGCTCTCTGCGGACTGGCTCCTCAAGCACACTAACCTGGACGACGCGCCTCTTCTGGCTATTCCCATTGGGAATACATACTTTGATGAACATAAGTAATTCTTTATAAATAAAGGTTTCTGGGGTGTGCTGTCAACGCTGCGGTTATGCGGATTTTTCATGTTCAGGGTTATCCCAGGAAAATAACTTATAAACGCTATACTTTGCCCTGTTCCGTTCTCATTAGCGCATGGCGACCCCGTTCGGGCAAAAGCATAAAAACCGTCACAATTTTTGCCCGCAGGCGCTACAATCGACCGCAGTTAGGATCCTAAATCAGAAGAGTATTGCTATGAAAAATATCAACCCAACGCAGACTTCTGCCTGGCAGGCACTACAGAAACACTTCGATGAAATGAAAGAGGTCACTATCGCCGAGCTGTTCGCCAGCGATAGCGATCGCTTCAGCAAATTCTCCGCGACCTTCAACGATCAGATGCTGGTGGACTTCTCCAAAAACCGCATCAACGAAGAGACGCTTACAAAGCTGCTGGACTTAGCGAAAGAGACCGAGCTGGCCGACGCGATCAAATCCATGTTCTCCGGCGAGAAGATTAACCGCACCGAAGATCGTGCGGTCCTGCACGTGGCGCTGCGTAACCGCAGCAACACGCCGATTATCGTCGATGGCAAAGACGTCATGCCGGAAGTGAACGCCGTGCTGGAGAAGATGAAAACCTTCTCTGAAGCCATCATCTCCGGCCAGTGGAAAGGCTACACCGGTAAACCGATCACCGACGTGGTGAACATCGGTATCGGCGGCTCCGACCTCGGCCCGTTCATGGTGACCGAGGCGCTGCGCCCATACAAGAACCACCTGAATATGCACTTCGTCTCTAACGTTGACGGTACGCACATCGCCGAAGTGCTGAAGAAGGTTAACCCTGAATCTACGCTCTTCCTGGTGGCGTCTAAAACCTTCACCACCCAGGAGACCATGACCAACGCCCACAGCGCGCGCGACTGGTTCCTGAAAACGGCCGGTGACCAGCAGCACGTGGCGAAACACTTTGCTGCACTCTCTACCAACGCGAAGGCGGTGGGCGAGTTTGGTATCGATACCGCCAACATGTTTGAGTTCTGGGACTGGGTTGGTGGCCGTTACTCCCTGTGGTCGGCGATTGGCCTGTCGATCATTCTCTCCGTGGGCTACGACAACTTTGTTGAGCTGCTCTCCGGCGCGCATGCCATGGATCAGCACTTCGCCACCACCCCGGCAGAGAAGAACCTGCCGGTGCTGCTGGCGCTGATCGGTATCTGGTACAACAACTTCTTCGGCGCGGAGACGGAAGCGATCCTGCCTTACGACCAGTATATGCACCGCTTCGCGGCCTACTTCCAGCAGGGCAACATGGAGTCTAACGGTAAGTACGTTGACCGTAACGGCAACGCCGTAGACTACCAGACCGGCCCAATCATCTGGGGTGAGCCAGGCACCAACGGCCAGCACGCCTTCTATCAGCTGATCCACCAGGGTACCAAGATGGTACCGTGCGACTTTATCGCCCCGGCTATCACCCATAACGCCCTGTCGGATCACCACCAGAAGCTGCTCTCTAACTTCTTCGCTCAGACTGAAGCGCTGGCGTTCGGTAAATCACGTGAGGTGGTTGAGCAGGAGTATCGCGACCAGGGTAAAGATCCGGCCTCGCTGGAACACGTTGTGCCGTTCAAGGTGTTTGAAGGCAATCGCCCGACTAACTCCATCCTGCTGCGTGAAATTACCCCGTTCAGCCTGGGATCGCTGATTGCGCTCTATGAACACAAAATCTTCACCCAGGGCGTAATTCTCAATATCTTCACCTTCGACCAGTGGGGCGTGGAGCTGGGTAAACAGCTGGCGAACCGTATTCTGCCGGAGCTGGGTGACGACAGCGATATCAGCAGCCACGACAGCTCGACTAACGGCTTAATTAACCGCTATAAGTCCTGGCGTTAATATTACTTAAGTCATAATAAATATAAGTGCCGGCATAATGCCGGCATTTTTTATGGTTGTGAGTTTATTCTGAAAATCCGCAGTGGCGGGTTATTGCTTCACCACTTTTTTAGGAGTAAACGGATGTTGTAGTTTCTGAATTGTATTTTAACTGTTTGATTTATAGCATCATATAATAATTCTATGCTCAAATGGTCCTCTATTTCCATTTATCCTAAAACCTGCCTTCTAATTCCCTTTAACGCCAATCGCGCGGATCGGTTGTGTATACTCGACTGCGCCTGACTCCGTTCAGGTAAATATCCATTCATTCAATGAAGGGAAATTGATATGCATAAAGTCCTGTATGGCATTTTTGCCATCACCGCGCTTGCGGCGACCTCTGCTTATGCCGCTCCGGTAGAAGTAGGTGACGCAGCAGGGTCGGCGGCAACGTCGGTCTCGGCGGGAAGCTCCTCCGCGACCAGCGTTAGCACCGTCAGCTCAGCGGTAGGGGTTGCCCTGGCGGCGACCGGTGGCGGCGACGGCTCCAATACCGGAACCACGACCACCACAACGACCAGCACTCAGTAATCACCAGTGCTTTAACTCTAACCACACTTCGGTGTGGTTATTTTGCCCTCTGGAGAATTGTCGTGAAGCGACCGGGAATTATTCTGCTTTGTCTGCTGCTGCAGGCGTGCTCCGGCACGACTAAAGGGCTGGGCGGTGCGCTGTGGGACAGTCTATTTGGCACCCCCGGCGTGCATCTCACCGATGAAGATATTCAGGATATGCCCTACGCCAGCCAGTATATGCAGCTGAACGGCGGTCCTCAGCTCTTTGTCGTGCTTGCCTTTTCCGAAAACGGCCAGCAGAAGTGGGCGACCCAGGACCAGTCTATTCTGGTGACCCAGCATGGTCGTCTCGTCAAAACCCAGCTTCCCGGCGATAACCTGCTTGAGGTGAACAACCTGGCGGCGGATCCGCTGATCGCACCGAACCGCATTACCGATGGCGCAGGCTGGACGCGAACCCTGGGCTGGACCGAGCATGGCCAGGTGCGCTACGCCACCGCCCGCTCGCAGTTCCGCTGGGCCGGGCAGGATACAGTCACGGTGGGCAGCGACGTCACCCTCGTACGCGTGCTGGAAGAGCAGGTTGAGACCGAGCAAAAAACCTGGACTAACCGTTTCTGGATAGACAGCGACGGGCAGATCCGGCGCTCGCTACAGTATCTTGGCGCGGAGTGGTTCCCGGTAGAGACCACGCTTATCAAGGCGGCAAAACAATGAAGCTAACCATCATCGCCTCGCTGCTGTTAAGCCTTGCCTCCTCACTCGCTTTCGCGGCGGGCACCGTCAAAGTCTATACCCCAGAAAGCGCAGAGCCTAAGACGCTCACCGATGCCGCGCACCTCATCGATTTAGTGGGTCAGCCCCGGCTGGCCAACAGCTGGTGGCCGGGCGCGGTCATTAGTGAAAAGCAGTCTACCCAGCGCGAAGAGACGCGGCACCGGGCGCTGCTGGCGCGTCTGGCGGCCCTTGCTGCGGATGAAGAGGGGGACGATGCCGCCGCGATTAACGCTCTCCGTCAGCAGTTGCAGGGCATCAAGGTCACGGGACGCCAGCTGGTGCCCCTCGATCCGGATCGGGTCCGGGTGCAGCCTGGCGCAAACCCGCCGCTGGAGGGGGAGTACACCCTGTGGGTCGGCACGCAGCCCTCTACGGTTACCGTGCTGGGGCTGGTGAGTAGCCCCGGCAAAAAACCGTTCACGCCGGGACGCGACGTGGCGGGATACCTTGATGAGATGGGCCTCCTCAGCGGGGCCGATCGCAATACGGCCTGGGTGATCTATCCCAATGGCCGCACTCAGAGCGTGCCGGTGGCCTACTGGAACAAACGCCATGTGGAACCGATGCCGGGCAGCACGATTTTTGTTGGCTTTGCTGAAAGCGTCTGGACGAAAAGCCGGGACGGCATAAACGCCGATATTCTCACCTCCCTGACGCATCGGATACCGGATTAATGAAGAAAATTTCTCTTTACAGCCTGCTGGCGCTCAGCGTCAGCGCCGCCTGCCATGCGGAAACGTATCCGGCGCCGTCAGGTCCTACCCAGACCGACTTCGGCGGCGTGGGGCTGCTGCAAACGCCTACCGCCCGGATGGCGCGTGAGGGTGAGATCAGTCTTAACTATCGCGATAACGATCAGTACCGCTACTACTCCGGCTCGATTCAACTCTTCCCCTGGCTGGAGACGACTCTGCGCTACACCGACGTGCGCACCCGGCAGTACAGCAGCGTGGATGCCTTCTCCGGCAATCAGACCTACAAAGACAAAGCATTCGACCTGAAGCTGCGCCTGTGGGAAGAGGGGGATTGGCTGCCGCAGGTGGCGGTGGGCGCGCGGGATATCGGCGGGACGGGGCTGTTCGATGCCGAATATCTTGTGGCCAGCAAGGCCTGGGGCCCGTTTGACTTTACCCTCGGGCTGGGCTGGGGCTACCTCGGCACGGCGGGCAATATTAAAAACCCGCTCTGCTCCTACGATGAGAAGTATTGCTACCGCGATAACAGCTACAACCAGGCCGGCTCTATTGATAGTAGCCAGATGTTCCACGGCCCGGCATCGCTGTTTGGCGGCGTAGAGTACCAGACGCCATGGCAGCCGCTGCGCCTGAAGCTGGAGTATGAGGGCAACAACTATCAGCAGGATTTTGCCGGCCGCCTGCCGCAGCGCAGCAAGTTTAACGTCGGGGCAACCTACCGCGTGGCGGACTGGGCCGACGTTAACCTGAGCTACGAGCGCGGCAACACGGTGATGTTTGGCTTTACCCTGCACTCTAACTTCAACGACCTGCGTCCCTCTTACAACGATAACGCCCGCCCGCAGTATGAGCCGCAGCCGCAGGACGCCATCATGCAGCACTCGGTGGTCGCCAATCAGCTGACGCAGCTGAAGTACAATGCCGGGCTGGCGGATCCGAAGATCCAGGTGAAAGGCGATACGCTGTACGTTACCGGCGAGCAGGTGAAGTACCGCAATACCGAAGAAGGAATTGAGCGGGCGAACCGGATTATCGCTAACGATCTGCCGGAGGGGGTAAAAACCATCCGCGTGACCGAAAACCGTCTCAACCTGCCGCAGGTGACCACCGAAACCGACGTAGCGAGCCTGCAACGCCATCTGGCGGGGGAGCCGCTGGGGCATGAGACGACCCTGGCGCAGAAACGCGTTGAGCCGGTGGTGCCAGAGAGCACCGAGCAGGGCTGGTATATGGAGAAATCCCGCTTCGACTTCCATATCGATCCGGTGCTGAACCAGTCCGTAGGCGGCCCGGAGAGCTTCTATATGTACCAGCTTGGGGTAATGGCGACCGCCGATCTCTGGCTGACCGACCATCTGCTGACTACCGGCAGCCTGTTTGGCAACATTGCCAACAACTACGACAAGTTTAACTACACCGATCCGCCGGACGACTCCCATCTGCCGCGCGTGCGTACCCACGTGCGCGACTACGTGGCGAATAACTACTACGTCAACAACCTGCAGGCCAACTACTTCCAGTACCTTGGCAACGGCTTCTACGGCCAGGTGTACGGCGGCTATCTGGAGACGATGTACGGTGGGGCAGGGGCCGAGGTGCTCTGGCGGCCGGTGGACAGCAACTGGGCGTTTGGGATTGATGCCAACTACGTCAAGCAGCGCGACTGGCGCAGCCCGCAGGATATGATGAAGTTCACCGACTACAGCGCGAAGACTGGCCACCTGACCGCCTACTGGACACCCTCTTTCGCCCAGGACGTGCTGATTAAAGCCAGCGTCGGGCAGTATCTGGCGGGAGATAAGGGCGGCACGCTGGAGGTGTCGAAGCACTTCGACAGTGGTGTCGTGGTTGGTACGTATGCCACGCTGACCAACGTATCGCCGGACGAATACGGGGAGGGGGATTTCACCAAGGGGGTCTACGTATCGATTCCGCTGGATCTCTTTACCTCCGGCCCAACCCGCAGCCGGGCGGCTATCGGCTGGACGCCGCTTACCCGCGACGGCGGTCAGCAGCTTGGACGTAAGTTCCAGCTGTATGACATGACCAGCGACCGCAGCGTGAACTTCCGCTAATGCTTAGCCGGGCGGCGCAACGCTGCCCGGCCATACCATAAGTAAAGAATCTAGATCTGGATCACACTTCTGCGCTATACATAGAGCTCGCCACTGAGAATGAGGTGCCGTATGACATCGCTTATTCGTCCACGCGTTGAGTTCATCTCCACCATCCTGCAGACCGTGCTGAATCTTGGGCTGCTGAGCCTTGGCCTGATCCTGGTGGTCTTTCTCAGTAAAGAGACGGTGCACCTTGCGGACGTGCTCTTTGCGCCCGAGCAGACCAGCAAATATGAGCTGGTTGAGGGGCTGGTGGTCTACTTTCTCTACTTCGAATTTATCGCCCTGATTGTTAAATATTTTCAGTCCGGTTTTCACTTCCCGCTGCGCTACTTTGTCTATATCGGGATCACCGCCATCGTGCGGCTGATCATTGTCGATCATAAAACGCCGCTGGACGTGCTGATCTACTCCGGCGCAATCCTGCTGCTGGTCATCACCCTCTGGCTCTGCAACTCGAAACGGCTGAAGCGGGAGTAAAAATGCCGGGCGGCGCTGCGTTTGCCCGGCCTACGGCGGGCGCGGTGCAGTTTGTAGGCCCGCGTAAGCGAAGCGCCACCGGGCGTGACGGTGCAGATGCTGCAACGCCGGGCGGCGCTGCGTTTGCCCGGCCTACGGCGGGCGCGGTGCGGTTTGTAGGCCCGCGTAAGCGAAGCGCCACCGGGCATGACGGTGC
>DKPJ01000004.1 GCA_002480085.1 Enterobacteriaceae bacterium UBA7338
ACTGCCAGGCATCAAATTAAGCAGTAAACCGGGGCATCAAACCGGTGGTTGTAGAAAAATTCGGTGGAGCGGTAGTTCAGTCGGTTAGAATACCTGCCTGTCACGCAGGGGGTCGCGGGTTCGAGTCCCGTCCGTTCCGCCACTTATTATAAAATTAAGCCTGCTCATCTATAGCAGGCTTAATAGTAAGAAAATTTAGGGGCGTAGCTCAGTTGGTAGAGCACCGGTCTCCAAAACCGGGTGTCGCGAGTTCGAGTCTCTCCGCCCCTGCCATATTAGGATCCTTTGCTTAGGCAAAGGATTTTTTTTGTCTGCGATTTATGGTTTCCTCGCTTATTACCCTCTTTTCTTGTCAAACTCATCTCTACGCTGCGTCCCTGCACCGTATCCTTGAATTATTCCATCACGCTCGTCTTTAAAAGATCTTTAATCTGGCTCTGTTTGTCGCTGTTCTGCAGCCAGATAGCGTAAAGCGGACGCGAGAGCGTCGGCGTATCTGCCACCATATGCAGATCGGGCTTGTCCTTAGCCCACGAGACCGGTAGCCAGGTACAGCCTTCCAGCGATCCTAGCTGTTGGCGGGCAATTTCAGCGGAGCTGGTCGTTAGCAGAGGGATCTCATCACTGGCTATCAGGCCAGACTCATGCTGCTGAAAATCAGGTCCCCACTCCAGGCGCAGGTAGTTCAGGGCCGATTTCAGGCGCGACGGAACGGTACAGTAGAGCGCAAGGGCAAAATGTCCCAGCAGCTGACTACTGAACTCATCCATTTTTGGTGCTTCAGTCGTAATCAGCAGATCCAGCTGACGTTCATGCAGCTGTTTGACCAGCGACTGTCGCTGTGCGATACGGGCCTCAAATTGTAAGCTTTTATGTGTCTGATAGAGCCGACCTAGCCAACCGTTCAGCATACACTCCCACAGCGATGCGCTGGCACCAATAGAGAACTCATTATGCTGTGAGCTGTGGGCTACCTCCTTGCGTGCGGCCTGCCAGGTATTCATTAGCGTCTCTGCATAGGGCAGAAGTTTCTCACCCGCCACCGTAAGACGAATATTATTACGGTGGCGGGTAAAGAGGTTTACTCCAAGCTGATTCTCAAGCTGACGAATACGAAAACTGACCGCTGATTGTGTCAGATAGAGCGCTTCTGCAGCGCGTCCAAAGTGACGAGTCCTGCTTACTTCCAGGAAAGTTTTTAGCAATTCCGTATCCACAGCTTTCTCCGCAAAATTATTTGTCGTTATGATTTAAATGTTTTGTTTTACACTCTGTCAAGCGTAACTAATACTCCGCGCCATAAATAGCTCGGCCAAAGAATTAGGAGTGTGTAGGATGGCGGAAAGCTTTACGACGACTAATCGTTTTTTCGACAACAAATACTACCCGCGCGGGTTCTCTCGTCATGGTGATTTCACCATCAAAGAGGCGCAGCTGCTGGAGCGGCACGGTTATGCTTTCAACGAACTCGATCTCGGCAAGCGTGAGCCGGTGACCGAAGAGGAAGAGCTGTTTGTCGCCGTCTGCCGTGGTCAACGCGAGCCCGTCACCGAAGCGGAACGCGTCTGGAGTAAGTACATGACGCGCATTAAGCGCCCGAAACGCTTCCATACCCTTTCCGGCGGTAAGCCGCAGATGGAAGGTGCGGAAGATTACACTGAATCCGACGATTAAGATGCAGGGGCTACGGCCCCTGTTTTTTTATCCCATCATTTTCTGCAGGTGAATGAGCAGGCGGTCAATAGCGCGATAGCCCAGCGCCTCCTGTAGATGTTCTCTGCGTATCGTCTCACTCTCTTCCAGATCGGCAATCGTACGCGCCACCTTAAGCAGTCGTTGCCATGCACGTATCGATAGCCCAAGCTGCGCAAGCGTCTCTTCAAGCCAGTCGGCATCCTCAGGTATCAGCTGACAATATTCGCGCATAGCAGCGCTTTCAAGCCGTGCGTTTAACCTCTGCTGCCGTTGGTACTGGAGCGCCTGTGCCGCCAGCACACGGGCGCGCACCGTCTCGCTAGGCTCGCTGCGGCTCTTTGTCTGCCGCAGCAGACCCGGCGGGGGAAGGGGGATCTCCAGAGAGAGATCGAAGCGATCGAGAAACGGCCCGGAGAGCTTACTCAGATAGCGCAGCGTCTGCTCTGGGGTAGCGCGATTATGGCTTCCCTGATAATGGCCCGTGGGGCTGGGATTCATCGCCGCTATCAGCTGAAAACGGGCGGGGTAGGTTACCTTAGCCCGCGTGCGGGAAATATGGATCTGCCCGGACTCAATAGGTTCGCGAAGGGCATCCAGCACCCGTCGTTCAAACTCCGGCAGCTCATCCAGAAACAGAATGCCGTTATGCGCCAGCGAAATCTCGCCCGGCCCGGGAATCGACCCGCCGCCTACCATCGCGGTGAGGGAGGCGCTATGGTGTGGTGAGCGGAAGGGCCTGCGCCGCCACTGTTTTTTTAGCATGGCGGCATTAATCAGGCTGACGATTGCCGCGTTCTCCAGCGCCTCCTGGTTGTCGAGCGGCGGCAGCAGGCTAGTCAGGCGGCTGGCCAGCATCGTTTTACCGGTGCCGGGAGGACCCATGAGGAGCAGATTATGTCCGCCCGCTGCGGTGATCTCCAGCGCCCGTTTACCCTGCTCTTGACCAATCACGTCGCTAAGGTCGTTTTCAGCTATAGCAACGTCTTCCGCTTCAGGCGCGGCCTCCTGCAGCTGATGTTTCCCTTCCAGAAAGGCACACACCTCCTGGAGATGCCCTGCAACCAGGCTGCGGGAAGCCTCGATTAACCCGACCTCGGCTGCGTTATCTACGGCAACAATAATTTGCCTGCCAGCGCTCGCGGCCTCCTGAGCACTGGGGATCGCACCGGGAACGCCACGCAGCGCGCCTGTAAGCGCGAGCTCGCCAACAAACTCATAGTGACTTAAGTGGGACGCATTGAGCTGCTCAGAGGCCGCCAGAAGCGCGATAGCGATAGGTAAATCATAGCGTCCCCCCTCTTTGGGCAGATCCGCAGGCGCAAGGTTAATGGTGATCTTCTTCGCCGGAAACGTATAGCCGCTGTTAATGATGGCGCTGCGCACGCGATCGCGGGCCTCCTTAACCGTGGTTTCCGGTAGCCCAACGATGGTAAGGCCGGGAAGCCCGGCGCTGATATGCACCTCAACCGTAATGAGCGGCGCAGTGATGCCTAACGCTGCACGCGTATAAATAACCGACAGTGACATAGCTCCTCCTGTAACGGCAGGATTATGCCCAGGCAGGGTGTTTGCCAGCAGCCACGCCTTTACGTTTTTTCGGCATGGGTTCAGCACTATTTTTACCAGCGATGTAACGCATGACCAAAGCCTGGAGCAGGTGCGCAGTCATGAAAAATAGTTCGCAGGTGAATTATTTTCACTTAATCCTTTTCTTATATAAAACAATACGTTTTACGAATACCTGACGTCACTCCCATAAAAAACTTATAAAAAAATCTTGTGTCGTTAGCAAAAACTGTGATAACTCTTTAGGTATTCCTTCGAATAAGAAGCCAGAAAGTACAGAAAATGACAGCCCTTCTACGAGTGATTAGCCTGGTCGTGATTAGCGTGGTGGTGATTATTATCCCACCGTGCGGGGCTGCACTTGGACGAGGAAAGGCTTAAAAAACAAGCCTTAACGAACTAAGACCCCCGCACCGAAAGGTCCGGGGGTTTTTTTATGACCTTAAAACAATAACGAGGAGCAACGAATGAGCCGTAGCACAAAATTCTGTTTCTCACGATTTACGACGGGGAACTAACTATGAATGGGGCACAATGGGTTGTACATGCATTGCGGGCACAGGGAGTCGAAACGGTTTTCGGTTATCCGGGTGGCGCAATTATGCCGGTTTACGATGCGTTGTATGACGGCGGCGTGGAACACCTCCTGTGTCGCCATGAGCAGGGCGCAGCAATGGCGGCCATCGGCTATGCCCGCTCTACCGGCAAAACCGGCGTCTGCATCGCGACGTCAGGGCCGGGTGCTACCAACCTGATCACCGGCCTCGCCGATGCGCTGCTCGACTCTGTTCCCGTTGTCGCTATCACCGGCCAGGTTGCCTCGCCGTTTATTGGCACCGATGCGTTTCAGGAAGTAGACGTCCTTGGTTTGTCGCTGGCCTGCACCAAGCATAGCTTCCTGGTGCAGTCGCTGGAGGAGCTGCCGCGCGTAATGGCGGAAGCGTTCCAGGTGGCAAACTCAGGCCGTCCAGGTCCGGTGCTGGTCGATATACCAAAGGATATTCAGGTTGCCGTGGGCGAGCTGGAGCCTCACTTCTCTACCGTTGAAGATGATGATGCCTTCCCACATGCTGACGTGGCTGAAGCCCGTCGGATGCTGGCCCAGGCACAGAAACCGATGCTGTACGTCGGCGGCGGCGTCGGTATGGCGCAGGCCGTTCCGGCGCTGCGTGAGTTTATCGCCGCGACGCAGATCCCCGCTACCTGCACGCTGAAAGGGCTGGGAGCGGTCGAGGCGGACTATCCGTACTACTTAGGCATGCTGGGAATGCACGGCACTAAAGCCGCCAATCTGGCGGTGCAGGAGTGCGACCTGCTTATCGCTGTGGGCGCGCGCTTCGACGATCGGGTGACCGGCAAGCTGAACACCTTTGCGCCGCACGCCAGCGTGATCCATATGGATATCGATCCGGCAGAGATGAACAAGCTACGCCAGGCGCACGTGGCTCTGCAGGGCGATCTCAATGCGCTGCTGCCCGCTTTGCAGCAGCCGTTAGCGGTCGATGCATGGCGTCAGCACGCGGCGGAGATGCGCTGTGAATATGAATGGCGTTACGATCACCCGGGCGAGGCGATCTACGCGCCGCTGCTGTTAAAACAGCTCTCTGACCGCAAGCCGCAGGATAGCGTTGTCACTACCGACGTGGGCCAGCATCAGATGTGGTCCGCGCAGCATATGACCTACAGCCGTCCGGAAAACTTCATCACCTCCAGCGGCTTAGGTACCATGGGCTTTGGCCTGCCTGCCGCCGTCGGTGCGCAGGTGGCGCGCCCGGACGATACGGTAATCTGTATCTCCGGTGACGGCTCCTTCATGATGAACGTGCAGGAGCTGGGCACCGTGAAGCGAAAGCAGCTGCCGCTGAAGATCGTCCTGCTGGATAACCAACGCTTAGGCATGGTTCGCCAGTGGCAGCAGCTCTTCTTCCAGGAGCGCTATAGCGAAACCACCCTGACCGACAACCCCGATTTCCTCATGCTGGCCCGCGCCTTCGGCATTCCCGGCCAGCACATCACCCGTAAAGACCAGGTTGAAGCGGCTCTCGACGCCATGTTCGCAAGCGAAGGGCCTTACCTGCTTCATGTCTCAATCGACGAGCTTGAGAACGTCTGGCCCCTGGTGCCACCCGGTGCAAGCAACGCACAAATGCTGGAGAAATTATCATGATGCAACATCAGGTTGCCGTTCAGGCCCGCTTCAATCCGGAAACGTTAGAGCGTGTTTTACGCGTGGTTCGCCACCGTGGCTTTCAGATTTGCGCCATGAATATGGAGACCGCCACCGATGCGCAGAGCATAAATATTGAATTGACCGTTGCCAGCCCGCGCTCTGTCGAATTACTGTTTAGCCAGTTGAGCAAGCTGGTCGATGTAGCGCGCGTCGAGATCCAACAACGTTCAACCCCAACACAACAAATCCGCGCCTGAGCGCAAAAGGAAGAAAAATGACGACGAAGAAAGCTGATTACATTTGGTTCAATGGCGAGATGGTTCCGTGGGGCGAAGCGAAAGTACACGTGATGTCCCATGCGTTGCACTACGGTACCTCCGTATTTGAAGGTATCCGCTGCTACGATTCGCACAAAGGGCCAGTGGTGTTCCGCCATCGCGAACACATGCAGCGTCTGCGTGATTCAGCAAAAATCTATCGTTTCCCGGTTTCACAAAGCGTTGATGAACTGATGGAAGCCTGCCGGGCGGTGATCCGCAAAAATAACCTGACCAGCGCCTATATTCGCCCGCTGGTCTTCGTGGGTGACGTCGGTATGGGCGTGAACCCGCCGGACGGCTACGGTACCGATGTGATCATCGCCGCCTTCCCGTGGGGAGCCTATCTGGGCGCGGAAGCGCTGGATCAGGGTATCGATGCGATGGTCTCCTCCTGGAACCGCGTTGCGCCAAACACCATCCCGACCGCGGCAAAAGCGGGCGGTAACTACCTCTCCTCCCTGCTGGTGGGCAGCGAAGCGCGCCGCCACGGCTATCAGGAAGGCATCGCGCTGGACGTTAACGGCTATATCTCCGAAGGCGCGGGCGAAAACCTGTTTGAAGTGAAAGACGGCATCCTGTTCACCCCGCCGTTCACCTCTTCCGCGCTGCCGGGTATCACCCGCGACGCCATCATCAAGCTGGCAAAAGATCTGGGTATCGAAGTGCGCGAGCAGGTGCTCTCCCGCGAATCCCTCTACCTGGCCGATGAAGTCTTCATGTCAGGTACCGCCGCCGAGATCACCCCGGTTCGCAGCGTAGATGGGATCCAGGTTGGCGAAGGCCGCTGTGGCCCGGTAACCAAGCGCATCCAGCAAGCGTTCTTCGGCCTGTTTACTGGCGAAACCGAAGATAAGTACGGCTGGTTGGATCAGGTTAACCCATAAGCACAAATATGGGACGGCACGCACCGTCCCATTTATTAAATAGAGTTGGGAGTAAAAAGAGCATGCCTAAGTACCGTTCCGCTACCACCACCCACGGCCGTAACATGGCAGGTGCCCGCGCGCTGTGGCGCGCAACCGGGATGACCGACGCTGACTTCGGTAAGCCGATCATCGCCGTGGTGAACTCCTTCACCCAGTTCGTGCCGGGTCACGTGCATCTGCGCGATCTGGGCAAGCTGGTTGCCGAGCAGATTGAAGCCTCCGGCGGCGTGGCAAAAGAGTTCAATACCATTGCGGTCGATGACGGTATCGCGATGGGCCACGGGGGTATGCTCTATTCACTGCCATCTCGCGAGCTGATTGCCGACTCGGTGGAGTACATGGTCAACGCGCACTGCGCGGATGCAATGGTCTGTATCTCCAACTGCGATAAGATCACCCCAGGGATGCTGATGGCCTCGCTGCGCCTGAACATTCCGGTTATTTTCGTCTCCGGCGGCCCGATGGAAGCCGGTAAGACCAAACTTTCGGATAAGATCATCAAGCTCGACCTGGTTGATGCCATGATCCAGGGCGCGGACCCGAAAGTCTCCGACGAGCAGAGCGAGCAGGTAGAGCGCTCCGCCTGTCCGACCTGCGGCTCCTGCTCCGGCATGTTCACCGCCAACTCCATGAACTGCCTGACCGAAGCGCTGGGCCTGTCGCAGCCGGGCAACGGCTCCCTGCTGGCGACCCACGCCGATCGTAAGCAGCTGTTCCTCAATGCGGGCAAACGCATTGTCGAGCTGACCAAACGCTACTACGAGCAGGATGATGACAGCGCACTGCCGCGTAACATCGCCAGCAAGGCCGCGTTTGAAAATGCGATGACGCTGGATATCGCTATGGGCGGCTCCACCAACACCGTTCTGCACCTGCTGGCGGCGGCCCAGGAAGCTGAGATTGACTTCACCATGACCGACATCGACAGGATGTCGCGTAAGGTGCCACAGCTCTGCAAGGTTGCTCCCAGCACGCAGAAGTACCATATGGAAGATGTGCACCGTGCCGGCGGCGTTTTAGGCATCCTCGGCGAGCTGGATCGTGCCGGGCTGATGAACCGTAACGTAAAAAACGTGCTGGGACTGACGCTGCCGCAGACGCTGGAGCAGTATGACGTGATGCTGACCCAGGACGAGGCGGTGAAAAAGATGTTCCGTGCCGGTCCGGCGGGCATTCGTACTACCCAGGCGTTCTCGCAGGATTGTCGCTGGGATACGCTGGATGACGATCGTGCTGAAGGCTGCATCCGCTCGCTGGAGCACGCGTACAGCAAAGATGGTGGTCTGGCGGTACTGTACGGCAACTTCGCAGAAAATGGCTGTATCGTTAAAACCGCGGGCGTTGATGACTCTATCCTCAAATTTACCGGCCCGGCGAAGGTGTACGAGAGCCAGGACGATGCGGTCGAGGCGATTCTCGGCGGTAAAGTGGTGGCGGGCGACGTGGTGGTGATCCGCTACGAGGGGCCGAAAGGCGGACCGGGAATGCAGGAGATGCTCTACCCAACCACCTTCCTGAAATCAATGGGTCTTGGTAAAGCCTGTGCGCTGATCACTGACGGACGTTTCTCTGGCGGCACCTCTGGTCTCTCCATTGGTCACGTCTCTCCGGAAGCCGCCAGCGGCGGCAGCATCGCGCTGATTGAAGATGGCGATATGATTGCCATCGACATTCCAAACCGTGGCATTCAGCTGCAGGTGAGCGATCAGGAGCTGGCTGCGCGCCGTGAAGCGCAGGAGGCACGCGGTGCGGCAGCATGGACGCCAAAAGCGCGCGAGCGTCAGGTCTCCTTTGCATTACGCGCCTATGCCACCCTCGCCACCAGCGCAGACAAAGGCGCGGTACGCGATAAATCCAAACTGGGGGGCTAACCGTGGCCGAATCCCAACCCTTGTCCGCCGCCCCCGAGGGGGCTGAGTATCTGCGAGCAGTGCTGCGCGCGCCGGTCTATGAAGCGGTGCAGGTGACGCCGCTGCAAAAGATGGAGAAGCTCTCGTCGCGGCTGGATAACGTGATCCTGGTGAAGCGTGAAGACCGCCAGCCGGTACACAGCTTCAAGCTGCGCGGGGCCTACGCCATGATGGCCGGGCTGACCGAAGAGCAGAAGGCGCGGGGCGTGATCACCGCGTCAGCGGGCAACCATGCGCAGGGCGTCGCGTTCTCCTCTGCGCGTCTCGGGCTGAAGGCGCTGATCGTGATGCCGGTAGCCACCGCGGATATCAAAGTCGATGCGGTACGCAACTTTGGTGGCGAAGTGCTGCTCTACGGGGCAAACTTTGATGAAGCGAAAGCGAAAGCCATCGAGCTGGCCCAGCAGCAGGGCTTTACCTGGGTGCCGCCGTTCGATCACCCGATGGTGATTGCCGGACAGGGTACGCTGGCGCTGGAGCTGCTCCAGCAGGACGCGCACCTTGACCGCGTCTTTGTGCCGGTTGGCGGCGGCGGCCTGGCGGCCGGCGTGGCGGTGCTGATTAAACAGCTGATGCCGCAGATCAAGGTAATTGCCGTGGAAGCGGAGGATTCTGCCTGCCTGAAAGCGGCGCTGGATGCCGGACATCCGGTGGATCTTCCCCGGGTTGGGCTATTTGCTGAAGGGGTGGCGGTTAAACGCATTGGCGACGAGACCTTCCGCGTCTGCCGGGAGTATCTTGACGATATTATTACCGTCGATAGCGACGCGATCTGCGCCGCCATGAAGGATCTGTTTGAAGATGTACGGGCGGTGGCGGAACCCTCCGGCGCGTTGGCGCTGGCGGGCATGAAGAAATACATCGCCCAGCACAACATTCGCGGCGAGCGGCTGGCGCACGTGCTCTCCGGCGCGAACGTCAACTTCCACGGCCTGCGCTACGTCTCCGAACGCTGCGAGCTGGGGGAACAGCGTGAAGCCCTGCTGGCGGTGACGATCCTCGAAGAGAAGGGCAGCTTCCTGAAGTTCTGCCAGCTGCTGGGTGGCCGCTCGGTGACCGAGTTCAACTACCGCTTTGCTGACGCCCACGACGCCTGCATTTTTGTCGGCGTGCGCCTGAGCCGTGGGCTGGAGGAGCGGAAAGAGATCCTTGCCCTGCTGAACGAGGGCGGCTACAGCGTGGTCGATCTCTCTGACGATGAGATGGCCAAGCTGCACGTGCGCTACATGGTCGGCGGTCGTCCATCGAAGCCGCTGAAGGAGCGGCTCTACAGCTTTGAGTTCCCGGAATCGCCCGGCGCGCTGCTGAAGTTCCTGCACATCCTGGGGACCCACTGGAACATCTCCCTGTTCCACTACCGCAGCCACGGCACCGACTATGGCCGGGTGCTGGCCGCCTTTGAGCTGGGCGAGCACGAGCCTGATTTCGAAACCCGCCTGAGCGAGCTGGGCTACTACTGTCATAACGAGAGCGATAACCCGGCGTTCCGCTTCTTCCTTGCGGGTTAAGGGTTCGGCAGGATCTCCCAAAACGCGCTAATCAGCGGCTCATGCAGCCGCTTTTTTTGTGCGCAGACGCCAAGCTCGAACGGCGTCTTCTCATCGCTGCGCTCTAAAATCATCACGCGGTTGCGTACCGGCTCGGGGCTGTTCTCCAGCACTACCTCCGGGATCAGCGCCACGCCGCAGCCGAGGGCCACCATCGAGACCATCGCCTCATGGCCGCCAACGGTGGCGTAGATCGACGGATTGCTGATCTTCTGCCTCCGGAACCACAGCTCAATGCGTTTTCGCACCGGTCCCTGATCGGCCATGATAAAGGGCACCGTTGTCCAGTCAGGTTCTGGCATCGAAACCTGGCTGCGCACCGGGCAGGGCAGCGCCGGGGCGATCAGCACCACCGCCAGATTCTCCAGCATCGAAAAGGCCACCGCGCCGGGCAGCATCTCAGGCTTGCCCGCAATCGCCAGATCCGCCTCGCCGGTCACCACGCGCTCTACCGCATCGGCGGCGTCGCCGGTGGTGAGCTTGATCTCAACGGAGGGGTGTTCAGCGCGGAACCGGTCAAGGATCGGCGGCAGATGGCTGTAGGCCGCGGTCACCGAGCAGAATAGCCGCAGCTCACCGGAGAGCGAGGGGCCTTTCTGGTCGATGGTGTGGCGCAGCTGCTGGTACTGGAGCAGGGTTTGCTGGGCGAAGGTCCGCAGCTCGTCACCCGCCTCGGTCAGAGTAACGGTACGGTTGTCGCGCACAAACAGCGGCTGGCCGAGATCCTCTTCCAGCCGCTGGATCTGCCGCGAAAGCGTCGATGGGCTGACGTGCATCGCCCGCGCGCTGCGGCCAAAGTGGCGGCTCTCCGCCAGGTGGAGAAAGATTTTAAGATCGCGCAGATCCATATCCAGAGCCTCTGTTTTTACGTTGCAGAAAGTGCAATGTCATATTGTGAATATATCAATTTCAGCAACGCATTTCCTGTCATATAGTGGGTTCATTCTCGCTTGCTAAGACACGACAGGCGAACCGAACAATAAGCACGACACAACATCACGAGGTATCACCATGGCTAACTACTTTAATACACTGAACCTGCGCCAGCAGCTGGCCCAGCTGGGTAAATGTCGCTTTATGGGACGCGATGAGTTCGCCGACGGCGCGAGCTACCTGCAGGGTAAAAAAGTGGTTATCGTCGGCTGTGGCGCTCAGGGTCTGAACCAGGGCCTGAACATGCGCGACTCCGGTCTGGATATCTCCTATGCGCTGCGTAAAGAGGCGATTGCGGAGAAGCGCGCGTCATGGCGTAAAGCGACCGAAAACGGTTTTAAAGTGGGCACCTATGAAGAGCTGATCCCGCAGGCGGACCTGGTGGTTAACCTGACCCCGGACAAGCAGCACTCTGACGTTGTGCGCACCGTACAGCCGCTGATGAAAGATGGCGCGGCGCTGGGCTACTCTCACGGCTTCAACATTGTGGAAGTGGGCGAGCAGATCCGTAAAGATATCACCGTGGTGATGGTTGCCCCAAAATGTCCGGGCACCGAAGTACGTGAAGAGTACAAGCGTGGTTTTGGCGTGCCGACGCTGATCGCCGTGCACCCGGAGAACGATCCGAAAGGCGAAGGCATGGCGATCGCTAAAGCTTGGGCCGCGGCCACCGGCGGCCACCGTGCGGGCGTGCTGGAGTCCTCCTTCGTGGCGGAAGTGAAATCTGACCTGATGGGCGAGCAGACTATCCTCTGCGGTATGCTGCAGGCCGGCTCACTGCTCTGCTTCGACAAGCTGGTGGAAGAGGGTACCGACCCGGCCTATGCCGAAAAACTGATTCAGTTCGGCTGGGAGACCATCACCGAGGCGCTGAAGCAGGGCGGTATCACCCTGATGATGGACCGCCTCTCTAACCCGGCGAAGCTGCGCGCCTATGCGCTCTCCGAACAGCTGAAAGATATCATGGCTCCGCTGTTCCAGAAGCATATGGATGACATCATCTCCGGTGAGTTCTCCTCCGGCATGATGGCCGACTGGGCCAACGACGATAAGAACCTGCTGACCTGGCGCGAAGAGACTGGCAAAACCGCGTTTGAGACCGCGCCGCAGTTTGACGGCAAAATCAGCGAGCAGGAGTACTTCGATAAGGGCGTACTGATGATTGCCATGGTGAAAGCGGGCGTTGAGCTGGCGTTCGAAACCATGGTCGATTCCGGCATCATTGAAGAGTCCGCCTACTATGAATCGCTGCACGAGCTGCCGCTGATCGCCAACACCATCGCGCGTAAGCGTCTGTATGAGATGAACGTGGTGATCTCCGATACCGCAGAGTACGGCAACTACCTCTTCTCCTACGCCTGCGTACCGCTGCTGAAAGAGTTCATGACCACCCTGCAGGCGGGCGATCTGGGCAAAGCGGTTGAGGGCACGGCGGTAGACAACGCCCAGCTGCGTGACGTGAACGAAGCGATTCGCAGCCACGAGATCGAGAAGGTGGGCCAGAAGCTGCGCGGCTATATGACCGATATGAAGCGTATCGCCGTAGCAGGCTAAAATAACGTCGGGTGGCGCTGCGCTTACCCGACCTACAAAAGTGCAAAATCGTAGGCCCGGTAAGCGTTAGCGCCACCGGGCTTTTTAATTAGTTGCGGTACAGCACTTTGATGATGTGGTAACCGAACTGGGTGTGCAGCGGGCCGGTTGGCTCCAGCACCGGGCAGGAGAAGACAACCTTATCAAAGGCCGGCACCATCTGGCCCTGGCGAAATTCTCCGAGGTGACCGCCCTTTTTGCCTGACGGACAGGTAGAGTGTTTCTTCGCCAGCTTCTCGAAGTCGCCGCCGTTTTTGATCTGCTCCAGAAGATCCAGAGCCAGTTTCTCTTCTTTTACAAGGATATGCATTGCTGCCGCTGTTTTTGCCATGATCGTGCCTTGAGTGGGGTGGTTTAGGCTGGCTATACTACCACGCGTTTTTTCTCCTCTCCCGACTTTCATTGAGTGATCCCATGCGTCTAAATCCAGGGCAACAGCAAGCCGTCGAATTTGTCACCGGACCCTGCCTGGTACTGGCAGGGGCTGGATCCGGCAAAACCCGCGTCATTACCAACAAGATAGCGCACCTGATACGTGGCTGCGGCTACCAGGCCCGGCATATCGCGGCGGTGACCTTTACCAACAAAGCCGCACGTGAGATGAAAGAGCGTGTGGGCCAGACGCTGGGGCGCAAAGAGGCCCGTGGCCTGATGATCTCCACCTTCCACACCCTGGGGCTGGATATCATCAAGCGCGAGTACGCCGCGCTGGGCATGAAGTCTAACTTTTCGCTCTTTGACGATACCGATCAGGTGGCGCTGCTTAAGGATCTGACCGAGGGATTGATCGAGGACGATAAAACGATCCTCCAGCAGCTGATCTCAACGATCTCCAACTGGAAAAACGATCTTATGACACCGGCCCAGGCGGCAGCGCAGGCAAAGGGTGAGCGGGACCGTATCTTCGCCCACTGCTACAGCCTGTATGACGCCCATATGAAGGCCTGCAACGTGCTGGACTTCGATGACCTGATCCTGCTCCCGACGCTGCTGCTCCAGCGTAACGAAGAGGTGCGCGAGCGCTGGCAGAACAAGATCCGCTATCTGCTGGTGGATGAGTATCAGGATACCAACACCAGCCAGTATGAGCTGGTAAAGCTGCTGGTAGGCGCGCGGGCGCGCTTTACGGTGGTAGGCGATGACGACCAGTCGATCTACTCCTGGCGCGGGGCGCGTCCGCAGAACCTGGTCCTGCTGAGCCAGGATTTCCCGGCGCTGCAGGTGATCAAGCTGGAGCAGAACTACCGTTCGTCGGGGCGCATCCTGAAGGCGGCCAACATTCTGATCGCCAATAACCCACACGTTTTTGAAAAAAAGCTCTTTTCCGAGCTGGGCTACGGGCCGGAGCTGAAGGTGCTCAGCGCCAACCACGAAGATCATGAGGCCGAGCGCGTCACGGGCGAGCTGATTGCGCACCACTTTATCAACAAGACCCAGTATAAAGATTACGCCATTCTCTATCGCGGGAACCATCAGTCGCGGGTGTTCGAAAAGTTCCTGATGCAGAACCGTATTCCGTACCGTATTTCGGGCGGCACCTCGTTCTTCTCCCGTCCGGAGATCAAGGATCTGCTGGCCTACCTGCGGGTGCTGACCAATCCGGACGACGACAGCGCCTTTCTGCGCATCGTTAATACGCCGAAGCGCGAGATCGGTCCGGCGACGCTGCAAAAGCTGGGCGAGTGGGCCAACTCGCGCAACAAAGGGCTGTTTGCTGCCAGCTTCGACATGGGCCTTACCCAGACGCTGAGCGGACGCGGATACGAGTCGCTGACCCGCTTTACCCACTGGCTCAGTGAAGTACAGCGTCTCTCTGAGCGGGAGCCGATTGCCGCGGTGCGTGACCTGATCCACGGTATCGACTATGAGTCCTGGCTCTATGAGACCTCCCCCAGCCCGAAGGCCGCCGAGATGCGGATGAAAAACGTCAATACGCTCTTTAGCTGGATGACCGAGATGCTGGAGGGGTCGGAGATTGACGAGCCGATGACCCTCACCCAGGTGGTGACGCGCTTTACCCTGCGCGACATGATGGAGCGGGGCGAAAGCGATGAGGAGTCGGATCAGGTTCAGCTGATGACTCTGCACGCCTCAAAGGGTCTGGAGTTCCCTTATGTCTTCCTCGTCGGCATGGAGGAGGGGCTGCTGCCGCATCAGAGCAGTATCGACGAAGAGAATATCGACGAGGAGCGTCGGCTGGCCTACGTCGGCATCACCCGGGCGCAAAAGGAGCTGAACTTTACCCTGTGCAAAGAGCGGCGTCAGTATGGTGAGCTGGTGCGGCCCGAGCCGAGCCGCTTCCTGCTGGAACTACCCCAGGACGATCTTATCTGGGAGCAGGAGCGCAAGGTAGTGAGCGCAGAAGAGCGGATGCACAAAGGGCAGGCGAGTATTGCCAATATCCGGGCAATGATGGCGAAAGCCAAAGCTAAATAGCCTGTAGGCCCGGTAAGCGCAGCGCCACCGGGCGTTTTGCTAGCTGACGGCAAGCGCCCAGTGGACGTAGCTCTGCCACTGGCACTCCTGGCCGAGCATCTCCGCGCCCAACGGATGCGTCGCCAGCCAGCCCTCCGGCAGGGTCAGCGTTAACACTTCACCGCTGGCAGCCAGAGAGACCTCGGGTAAAAACTCATCCCGGCGGCGGCTGGCAAAGATAATCGCCAGGCGCAGCAGACGACAGAGGTGCTCCGCGGTACGCGGCGGCACGGCATTTTGCTGGTGCAGGGAGGAGAGATCGACCGGGTTGGTCTGATTGAGCAGCAGGGTAGCCAGCAGCTTCTTCTGTGCCGGGGTAAAGCCCGGCAGATCCAGATTACGCACCAGATAGGCTGCGTGCTGGGAAGCGTGCTTAAAATCGACGCTCAGGCCAATTTCATGCAGATGGCAGGCGCTAAGCAGCAGCTCGCGGCTTAACGGCTCCAGCTGCCATTCACTCTGTACCTGCTCCGCAAAGCGGGAGGCCAGCTGGGTTACGCGCTGGGCCTGTCCGGAATCCACCATAAACCGGCGCTGAAGATTGCGCAGCGTGCGGCTGCGAATATCGTGATCGACGGGCAGATGCAGCATGCCGTAGACCAGCCCTTCACGCAGCGCGCCGCCGGCCAGGGTCATGCCCTGCACCTCCAGCTCGCTAAAGATGGCGATCAGGATCGCCAGCCCGCTCGGGAAGACCAGCGCCCGCTCCAGGGTCAGGCCTTCAATCTCCAGCTCTTCCAGACGACCACACTGAATCGCGCGCTGCTTGAGCTGCTGCAGTTTGGCCAGGGTGATGCACTCATCCATGCCCTGCGCCATCATGATCTCCTGCAACGCCTGAACGGTGCCGGAGGCGCCCACGCAGATTTTCCAGCCGTGACGACGCAGCTCATCGGCCACCGGGAGTAGAACCTCCCGCGCCGCCTTCTCCGCCGCGTCGAAATTCTCCTGGGCCAGGTTGCGATCGGCAAAGAAGCGTTCGAGCCAGGTGACACAGCCCATCGACAGGCTAAAGAGGGAGGTTGCGTGCGCGCCGTTGCCGGTCACCAGCTCGGTGCTGGCACCGCCGATATCCACTACCAGCCGTCGGTCATCGCCGCCGGTAGTGTGGGCCACGCCCTGATAGATCAGCCGCGCCTCATCTTCACCGCTAATCACCTGCACAGGCGTACCTAAAATCTCCTGTGCGGTGGCAAGAAACTGCCCGGCGTTAACGGCCAGGCGCAGGGTCGCGGTGGCGACCACCCGGATCTGCATCGGCGGGATATCCTGGAGCCGTTCAGCAAACAGGCGCAGGCACTGCCAGCCGCGCGCCATGGCGTCCGGGGAGAGCCGGTTATCGCGGTCCAGTCCCGCCGCCAAGCGTACTTTACGTTTGATGCGGGTCAGGGTCTGTATACTCCCTGCTACCTCGCGCACAACCAGCATATGAAAACTGTTCGAACCTAAATCAATAGCGGCATAGAGCGAGTTAGAGGTGAGCATAGGAGATTAACCTGAACGACGTCTGTTACGTGGCGCACCACCACCGGTACGGCGCGGGCCGTTGGCCGGACGCGTGCGCGGCAGGCGCTTCGGCGGCGGCAGCTCGCTGAGCAGCGCATCCGGATTGTATTTACTGACCGGAATCGAGTGATCGATATAGGTCTCAATCGCCGGCAGGTTCAGGGCATACTCTTCACAGGCAAGGCTGATAGAGTGCCCGCTTGCGCCCGCGCGACCGGTACGGCCGATACGGTGGACGTAGTCTTCGCAGTCGTCCGGCAGGTCGTAGTTAAAGACGTGGGTCACGGCAGGAATATGCAGGCCGCGGGCCGCAACGTCGGTCGCGACCAGGATGTCGAGATCGCCACGGGTAAACTCTTCGAGGATCCGCAGGCGTTTCTTCTGTGCCACATCGCCGGTCAGCAGGCCAACGCGATGACCATCGGCGGCCAGGTGGCCCCAGATATCCTCACAGCGGTGCTTGGTGTTGGCGAAGACGATGGCGCGGTCCGGCCACTCCTCTTCGATCAGCGTTTGCAGCAGACGCATCTTCTCTTCGTTGGACGGATAGAAAAGCTCTTCTTTAATACGATGGCCGGTTTTCTGTTCCGGTTCCACTTCCACATACTCGGCGTTGTTCATCTGCTCAAACGCCAGCTCGCGCACGCGGTAAGAGAGCGTCGCGGAGAAGAGCATGTTCAGGCGCTGGTTGGTCGCAGGCATACGACGGAACAGCCAGCGAATGTCTTTAATAAAGCCGAGATCGTACATGCGATCGGCTTCGTCCAGCACCACGACCTGGATCGCACCCAGGTTAATATGGTTCTGTTTTGCGTAATCGATCAGGCGGCCGGTGGTGCCGATAAGGATATCAACGCCGCTCTCCAGCACCTTAAGCTGTTTGTCATAGCCGTCGCCGCCGTAGGCGAGGCCCAGTTTCAGGCCGGTGGTCTGGGCCAACGGCTCAGCATCGGCATGAATTTGCACCGCCAGCTCACGGGTTGGAGCCATGATCAGCGCGCGCGGTTGGTTCACCTTGCGGTCTTCGATCGCCGGGTGAGAGAGAAGATAATGAAACGTTGACGTCAGGAACGCCATCGTTTTGCCGGTACCGGTTTGCGCCTGTCCCGCAACATCACGACCCGCCAGCGTTAGCGGAAGGGCCAGTGCCTGAATGGGTGTACAGTTATGAAAGCCTTTATTTTCAAGGGCTTCAATCACCTTCGGGTGCAGGGCGAAGTCGGAAAACTTCTGTTCTGTTAAATGTGTTTTGCTCATAGTGTGGTAGAATATCAGTTTACTATTGCTTTACGAAAGCACATCCGTTCAAATAAACGGGGTGAAATAACGTCAACCTTTAGCCAGGCTATGCTACAGACCTTAATAAGGTAGACATAATCCTGTGGAGTAAATATGAGCGATAAAATTATTCACCTGACCGACGACAGTTTTGACACGGACGTACTCAAAGCGGAAGGGCTGACCCTCGTCGATTTCTGGGCAGAGTGGTGTGGTCCGTGCAAAATGATCGCCCCGATTCTGGATGAGATCGCTGACGAGTACCAGGGCAAGCTGACCGTGGCGAAGCTGAACATCGATCAGAACCCAGGCACCGCGCCGAAATACGGCATCCGTGGTATTCCGACCCTGCTGCTGTTCAAAAACGGCGAAGTGGCGGCGACCAAAGTGGGTGCACTGTCCAAAGGGCAGCTGAAAGAGTTCCTCGACGCCAACCTGGCGTAAGGGCTCTCACCGTCTGGCGTCTGGCACTCCTAATTTTAGTGGATTGCTGGACGCCCGGCGTTAGTCGTGCTAAGTTAGTTTTGACTTCGAAATAAACATATCTTTGTCGTTTGAACCTTGTCAGTTTGAATCAGGTTGTACCCGATGCTTCCCGCCAGCCACAGCGCCGCGAGAGAAGCAGATAGATTCCGGGCTTGTCACTCAATCCGTCTTGTCGTTTCAGTTCTGTGTTCTTCCTGTAAGCAGACAGCGAACAGACATGAGTTGATGGCCGCTAACAGGCATGGATGATCCTGCCATACCATTCACAAATTAAGTTCGAGATTTACCCCGAGTTTAAGAACCCACACCACTATGAATCTTACCGAATTAAAGAATACGCCGGTTTCTGAGCTGATTACTCTCGGCGAAAATATGGGTCTGGAAAACCAGGCTCGTATGCGCAAGCAGGACATCATTTTCGCCATCCTGAAGCAGCATGCTAAGAGTGGCGAAGATATCTTTGGCGACGGTGTGTTAGAGATATTGCAGGACGGATTTGGTTTCCTCCGCTCCGCAGACAGCTCCTACCTCGCCGGTCCTGATGACATCTACGTATCCCCTAGCCAAATCCGCCGTTTCAACCTCCGCACTGGTGACACCATTTCAGGTAAGATTCGTCCTCCGAAAGAGGGTGAACGTTACTTTGCGCTGTTGAAGGTTAATGAGGTTAACTACGACAAGCCGGAAAACTCGCGCAACAAGATCCTGTTTGAAAACTTAACCCCGCTGCACGCTAACTCGCGTCTGCGTATGGAGCGCGGTAACGGTTCAACGGAAGACTTAACCGCCCGTGTTCTGGATCTGGCATCGCCGATTGGCCGTGGCCAGCGTGGCCTGATCGTTGCACCGCCGAAAGCGGGTAAGACAATGCTGCTGCAGAACATCGCCCAGAGCATCGCCTACAATCACCCGGACTGCGTGCTGATGGTGCTGCTGATCGACGAACGTCCGGAAGAGGTGACCGAGATGCAGCGCCTGGTTAAAGGCGAAGTGGTTGCTTCTACCTTTGATGAGCCAGCGTCTCGCCACGTTCAGGTTGCCGAGATGGTAATCGAGAAGGCGAAGCGTCTGGTTGAGCATAAAAAAGACGTTATCATTCTGCTCGACTCCATTACTCGTCTGGCGCGCGCCTACAACACCGTGGTGCCGGCGTCCGGTAAAGTCCTGACCGGTGGTGTGGATGCCAACGCCCTGCACCGTCCGAAACGCTTCTTCGGTGCGGCGCGTAACGTGGAAGAGGGCGGTAGCCTGACCATCATCGCCACCGCGCTGATCGATACCGGTTCTAAAATGGACGAGGTTATCTACGAAGAGTTTAAAGGCACCGGTAACATGGAGCTGCACCTCTCCCGTAAGATCGCTGAAAAACGCGTCTTCCCGGCTATCGACTACAACCGCTCCGGTACGCGTAAAGAAGAGCTGCTCACCACGCAAGAAGAGCTGCAGAAAATGTGGATCCTGCGCAAAATCATTCACCCGATGGGTGAGATTGATGCGATGGAATTCCTCATCAATAAGCTGGCGATGACCAAAACTAACGACGACTTCTTCGATATGATGAAGCGCTCGTAACTTAAATAAAGCCTGTAAACGCCACGTTTTTACGTGGCGTTTTTTATTTATGGAATATAGGCTATAGCCAGGGGATCCGCTGTCGGCCATGGCAGGCTGCGGTAATGCAAAGCATTCAAGCTGATTATGTTCTAATTGAATGAAAAATATACAATAGAGCCCGTGAGTGATCTGCTTTATCTCTTTTGGAGAGGGGGCATCGTCGTTATACTTCCGGGATCAACATTTGCTGAGAGCATGCATTGTGAATTTACTCACTGCAGTTACTGAGTTATTCAGTATTTTTTTACTCACGTTTATCTTTCTCTTTTTTGCCCGCAAGGTGGCAAAAAAGATAGGGTTGGTCGATAAACCAAACTTTCGTAAACGTCATCAGGGCCTCATCCCTTTAGTCGGTGGCATCTCGGTCTATGCCGGGATCTGCTATACGTTTGCAATTGCTGACTACTATATTCCACATGCTGCGCTCTACCTGATGTGTGCCGGGGTTCTGGTTTTCATCGGGGCGCTGGACGACCGCTTTGATATCAGCGTTAAAATTCGCGCTACCGTTCAGGCGATTATCGCTGTTGTCATGATGGTGGTGGGTAAACTCTATCTCAGCAGTCTTGGCTACATTTTTGGTACCTGGGAGATGGTTCTGGGACCGTTCGGCTTCTTCCTGACGCTGTTTGCCGTCTGGGCCGCCATTAACGCCTTTAATATGGTTGACGGTATTGATGGCCTGCTGGGCGGGCTCTCCTGCGTCTCCTTTGCTGCCATTGGCATCATTCTGTGGTTCGACGGCCAGCTGAGCCTTGCGATGTGGTGCTTTGCCATGATCGCCGCCATCCTCCCCTATATCCTGCTTAACCTCGGTATTCTTGGCCGCCGCTATAAAGTCTTTATGGGCGATGCAGGCAGCACGCTGATTGGCTTTACCGTAATCTGGATCCTGTTAGAAACCACCCAGGGCCAGACGCATCCGATTAGCCCGGTGACGGCGCTGTGGATCATTGCCATTCCGCTGATGGATATGGTTGCAATCATGTACCGCCGCCTGCGCAAAGGGATGAGTCCCTTCTCACCCGACCGCCAGCATATTCACCATCTGATCATGCGCGCTGGCTTTACCTCCCGCCAGGCCTTTGTACTCATTACCCTGGCCGCTGCCCTGCTGGCCGCCGTCGGTGTGGTAACGGAATATCTGCATTTTATTCCTGAGTGGGTCATGTTGGCACTGTTTGTGCTAGCTTTCTTCCTGTACGGCTGGTGCATCAAACGTGCATGGAAAGTGGCGCGCTTTATCAAACGCGTCAAACGTAAAATGCGCCGTAATAGTGGACATAAACCAACTCTAACCAAGTAATTCTGGGATAGCGATGACTCAACCATTGTCGGGAAAACATACAGGAAGTATGGAAAATGAACTGGATATTCGCGGTTTGTTTCGTACTTTATGGGCGGGGAAGTTCTGGATTGCCGGCGTGGCGCTGGCTTTTGCGCTTGTCGCGCTGGCCTACACCTTCTTTGCGAGGCAGGAGTGGGGCGCGACGGCTATCACCGATCGTCCGACGGTCAACATGCTGGGCGGGTTCTACTCCCAGCAGCAGTTTCTGCGCAATCTTGATGTCAAAGCTAACCTGGCACCGGTCGATCAGCCCTCGGTAATGGACGAATCCTATAAAGAGTTCATTATGCAGCTGGCATCATGGGATACGCGCCGTGACTTCTGGTTGCAGACCGACTACTACAAGCAGCGCACGGTGGGTAACAGCAAGGCGGACGCCGCGCTGCTTGATGAGATGATTAACAATATTCAATACACCCCAGCCGATCCGCTGCGTAATCTGAGCGACAGCGTTAAGCTGACGGCAGAGACTGCGCCCGACTCGAATAACCTGCTGCGCCAGTATATCGCCTTCGCCAGCCAGCGAGCGGCCAGCCATCTTAACGATGAGCTGAAAGGCGCATGGGCAGCGCGTACTATCCAGATGAAAGCGCAGGTGAAACGCCAGGAAGAGGTCGCCAACGCCATCTTTAAACGTCGGGCGCACAGCGTGGTGCAGGCGTTAAAGGTGGCCGAGCAGCACAACATCTCACGCAGCGAGACCGAGGTGCCACCTGACGAGCTTCCCGACTCGGAGCTTTTCCTGTTAGGTCGTCCGATGCTACAGGCGCGGCTGGAAAATCTGCAGGCAGTGGGACCCGAGTTCGATCTGGACTATGATCAAAATCGAGCCATGCTGAACACCCTCAACGTTGGTCCCACGCTCGATCCCCGTTTTCAGACTTATCGTTATTTGCGGACGCCTGAAGAGCCGGTAAAACGCGATAGCCCGCGCCGTGCCTTCCTGATGATCATGTGGGGAATGGTAGGGGCGTTGATAGGTGCTGGTGTTGCGTTAACGCGCCGTCGTTCACTGTAAGCGCTGCCTGATATGAAGGCCACCGGGCCTTCATCATCTAATCGAAGAGAATCGTTGTGAAAGTACTTACCGTATTTGGCACACGACCAGAAGCCATCAAGATGGCACCTCTGGTACATGCGCTGGCAAAGGACCCTTATTTTGAAGCTAAAGTCTGCGTGACCGCGCAGCACAGGGAGATGCTTGACCAGGTACTGAACCTTTTTTCCATTGTTCCGGATTATGACCTGGATATTATGCAGCCGGGGCAGGGGCTGACTGAAATAACCTGCCGTATTCTCGAAGGATTGAAGCCGATCCTTGCCTCATTTAAGCCTGACGTTGTGCTGGTCCACGGTGATACCACGACGACCATCGCTGCCAGCCTGGCGGCGTTTTACCAACGTATTCCGGTTGGGCACGTCGAGGCTGGGCTGCGCACCGGCGATCTCTCATCGCCGTGGCCGGAAGAGGCTAACCGCACGCTGACGGGCCATCTGGCGATGTACCATTTCGCCCCCACGCAGAATGCCCGACAGAACCTGCTGCGCGAAAATATTTCAGACAAGCAGATCTTTGTCACCGGTAATACGGTGATTGATGCGCTGTTCTGGGTGCGCGATACGGTGCTGAATAACGAAAATCTGCATAGCGAACTGGCGGCACGTTATCCATTCCTCGACGAATCTAAAAAAATGGTGCTGGTCACCGGCCATCGCCGCGAAAGCTTTGGTCAGGGCTTTGAGCAGATCTGCCATGCGCTGGTCGATATTGCGGCTAAGCATCAGGATGTACAGATTGTCTATCCGGTACACCTGAATCCCAACGTCAGCGAACCGGTAAACCGCATCCTCGGACACGTTAAAAATATTATTCTCATTGAGCCGCAGGACTATCTGCCGTTTCTCTGGCTGATGACGAAAGCCTGGCTGATCCTGACGGATTCAGGCGGTATTCAGGAAGAGGCCCCGTCGTTAGGCAAGCCGGTGCTGGTGATGCGCGAAACGACCGAACGCCCGGAGGCTATCGAAGCCGGAACGGTCAGGCTGATTGGTACCGACCGCCAGCGTATTGTCGAAGAGGTAACGCGGCTGCTGCAGGACAATGACGCCTGGCAGACAATGAGCCGGGCGCACAACCCTTACGGTGATGGGCAGGCCTGTGAACTTATTCTGCACGCACTCAAAAATAATCGGGTAACACTATGAGCTTTGCAACCATCTCCGTTATTGGCCTGGGCTATATCGGACTGCCCACCGCAGCGGCTTTCGCCTCCCGGCAGAAGCACGTTGTCGGTATCGATATTAATCAGCACGCGGTGGATACCATTAACCGTGGACAAATTCATATCGTCGAGCCAGAGCTGGATCGGGTCGTGAAAGCCGCGGTAGAGGGCGGCTTTTTGCTCGCCAGCACCACGCCGGTCGAGGCGGATGCTTATCTCATTGCCGTGCCAACGCCGTTTAAGGGCGATCACGAGCCGGATATGGCCTATGTCGAGGCGGCAGCAAAATCACTCGCCCCCGTCCTGAAAAAAGGCGCGCTGGTGATCCTCGAATCGACGTCGCCGGTAGGCGCGACCGAGCAGATGGCGCAGTGGCTGGCGGATCTGCGTCCGGATCTCACCTTTCCCCAGCAGGCCGGCGAGCAGGCGGATATCAACGTTGCCTACTGCCCGGAGCGCGTGCTGCCAGGCCAGGTGATGGTTGAGCTAATTAAAAACGATCGGGTTATTGGCGGCATGACGCCGGTGTGCTCCGCCCGCGCCAGCGAGCTGTATAAGATCTTCCTTGAAGGCGAGTGTGTGGTCACTAATGCCCGCACCGCTGAGATGTGCAAGCTGACCGAGAACAGCTTCCGCGACGTGAATATTGCGTTTGCTAACGAGCTATCGCTGATCTGCGCCGACCAGGGCATCAATGTTTGGGAGCTGATCCGCCTCGCCAACCGCCACCCGCGCGTTAATATCCTTCAGCCGGGACCGGGCGTAGGCGGCCACTGTATCGCGGTCGATCCATGGTTTATCGTGGCGCAAAACCCACAGCAGGCGCGGCTGATCCGTACCGCCCGCGAAGTTAACGACAGCAAACCGCACTGGGTGCTCAGCCAGGTTAAAGCAACGGTGGCAGACTGCCTGACGGCAAATGACAAGCGAGCCAGCGAAATCAAAATTGCCTGCTTTGGTCTGGCCTTTAAGCCCAATATCGACGATCTGCGGGAAAGCCCGGCGATGGAGATTGCCCACACTATTGCCCAGTGGCACAGCGGTGAGACGCTGGTGGTAGAGCCAAACATTCATCAGCTGCCGAAGACGCTGGCGGACAGCTGTCAGCTGGTTAGCCTGGAGGCTGCGCTGGCGGACGCGGATGTGCTGGTGATGCTGGTGGATCATCGCGAGTTCAAAGCCATTGCCGGGGAGCAGGTTACCCAGCAATACATTATTGATACCAAAGGCGTCTGGCGCTAAGGCGGCAATATGACGGTACGCGGTACGGTTGAGGCATTAACCTGGGAGAACCAGTTTTTTGGGATCTCCAGCGCCATTGTGCGCCTGAACGACGGTGCTGAGCCGCTTGACGAGTCGCAGCTTGCCGCGTGGCAGCGGGTGCAGGTCAAGATCCCGGCAACGGATAGTGCACGGCTGGACGCGCTGCAGGCGCTGGGTTTCCAGCTGGTGGAGGGCGAGGTGGATCTGGCCCTGGCCGTGCCGGCAACGGTGACTGATCCGGGCGCGCAGGTGGCGACCGCGGCGGATATCGCCCCGCTGCGCCAGCTGGCCGCCACCGCCTTCGCGCAGAGCCGGTTTCGTACCCCCTGGTACCCTTCTGACGCCAGCGGGCGCTTCTATGCCCAGTGGATTGAAAACGCCGTCAAAGGTGCCTTCGACCATGAATGCCTGGTTTTTCGTGCCGCCAGCGGTGAGATCCGCGCCTTTGTTTCGCTGCGCCAGCTGAACGACAGCGAGGCGCGCATTGGCCTACTGGCCGGACGCGGCGCGGGGGAGGCCCTGATGCAGGCGGCGCTCCTCTGGGCGCAGCGGCGTCAGCTTTCGATCCTGCGTGTCGCGACCCAGATGGGTAATACCGCGGCGCTTAAACGTTACATTCAGAGCGGTGCCAACGTGGCAAGCACCGCCTACTGGCTATACAGGTGACCCTATGATCCCTTTTAACGCTCCACCGGTTGTCGGTACAGAACTCGATTATATGCAGTCGGCGATGGGCAGCGGCAAGCTGTGCGGCGACGGCGGCTATACGCGTCGCTGCCAGCAGTGGATGGAGCAGCGTTTCGGCAGCGCTAAGGTGCTGCTGACTCCCTCCTGTACCGCCTCGCTGGAGATGGCGGCCCTGCTGCTGGATATCCAGCCCGGCGATGAAGTGATCATGCCCAGCTACACCTTTGTCTCCACCGCCAACGCCTTTGTGCTGCGTGGGGCGAAAATCGTCTTTGTCGATGTTCGTCCGGACACCATGAACATTGATGAAAGGCTTATCCAGGCGGCGATCACCGAGAATACCCGGGCTATTGTGCCGGTCCACTATGCGGGCGTGGCCTGCGAGATGGACACTATTATGGCTATTGCGACGCAGCATAACCTGTACGTGGTGGAAGATGCTGCGCAGGGGGTGATGTCAACCTACAAAGGGCGTGCGCTTGGGACCATTGGCCATATCGGCTGTTTCAGCTTCCATGAAACCAAAAACTACACCGCCGGGGGCGAAGGCGGCGCAACGCTGATCAACGACCGGACGCTGATCGAGCGGGCTGAGATTATTCGCGAGAAAGGCACCAACCGCAGCCAGTTCTTCCGCGGCCAGGTGGATAAATACACCTGGCGCGATATTGGCTCCAGCTATCTGATGTCGGATCTGCAGGCGGCCTACCTGTGGGCGCAGCTGGAGGCGGCGGATCGTATCAACCAGCAGCGTCTCTCGCTGTGGCAGACCTACTTTGACGCGCTGACGCCGCTGGCCCGCGCCGGACGTATTGAGCTGCCGTCGATTCCGGCCGAGTGTGAACACAATGCGCACATGTTCTATATCAAGCTGCGCGACGATGAGGATCGCAGCAAACTGATCGCTTTCCTCAAGGAGGCGGAGATCCTGGCGGTGTTCCACTATATTCCGCTGCACTCCAGCCCGGCGGGCCAGCGCTTTGGCGAACTCTTCAACGAAGATATCTATACCACGAAAGAGAGCGAGCGCTTGCTGCGCCTGCCGCTGTTCTTCAACCTTTCGCCCGTTAACCAGCGCACGGTGATCAATACGCTGCTGAGCTACTTCAACTAAGATGTCGCTGGCAAAGGCTTCACTCTGGACCGCGGCAAGCACGCTGGTCAAAATCGGCGCGGGACTGCTGGTCGTTAAGCTGCTGGCCGTCTCGTTTGGTCCCTCAGGCGTAGGGCAGGCGGGTAACTTCCGCCAGCTGGTGACCGTGCTGGGCGTGCTGGCCGGGGCCGGTATCTTTAACGGCGTCACCAAATTTGTCGCTCAGCACCATGACGATCCGGCACAGCTGCGCAACGTGGTGGGCACCTCATCGGCCATGGTGCTGGGGTTCTCAACGCTGTTGGCCGTTGTTTTTCTGCTGGCCGCCGCGCCCATCAGCCAGGGGCTGTTCGGCCATACCCATTTTCAGGGACTGGTCAGGCTGGTCGCGCTAGTGCAGATGGGCATTGCATGGGCCAACTTCCTGCTGGCAGTCATGAAAGGCTTTCGCGACGCCGCCGGAAACGCGCTGTCGCTGATTAGCGGCAGCGTTATCGGGGTGATCGCCTACTACGCCTGCTACCGGCTGGGTGGCTATCAGGGGGCGCTGCTGGGCCTGGCGCTGGTGCCTGCCCTCGTGGTCATCCCGGCGATGCTGCTGTTTATCCGCCGTAAAACCGTTCCGCTACGCTATCTTAAGCCTCGCTGGAGCGGGATCCTGGCCGGGCAGCTGGGCAAGTTCACCCTGATGGCGCTGATCACCTCCGTGACGCTGCCCGTGGCCTACGTCATGATGCGAAACCTGCTGGCGGCGCACTACGGCTGGGATGAGGTCGGGATCTGGCAGGGGGTGAGCAGCATCTCCGATGCCTATCTGCAGTTTATTACCGCCTCGTTCAGCGTCTATCTGCTGCCTACGCTATCGCGCCTGACGGAGAAGCAGGCGGTAAGCCGCGAGATCGTCAAGTCGCTGCGGTTTGTGCTGCCAGCGGTGGCAGCGGCGAGTTTTACCGTCTGGCTACTGCGTGATTTTGCTATCTGGCTGCTCTTTTCAGAGAAGTTTATCGCCATGCGCGATCTCTTTGCCTGGCAGCTGGTGGGCGACGTACTGAAAGTCGGCGCGTACGTCTTTGGCTATCTGGTGATTGCCCGCGCCTCGCTAAGCTTTTACATTCTGGCGGAGATTAGCCAGTTTACGCTGCTGACGGCCTTTTCCCGCTGGCTCATTCCGGCGCACGGCGCGCTGGGGGCGGCGCAGGCCTATATGGCCACCTATATCGTTTATTTCGCCACCTGTTGTGGCGTATTTCTACTCTGGCGTAAAAGGGTATGACTACACTGATTCACGTTCTGGGATCGGATATCCCACACCATAACCTGACCGTGCTGCGGTTTTTCAACGACAGCCTTGCGGCAACGGGTGAGCACGCCCGCGAATTTATGATTTGCAGGGGGGAGGAGAGCTGGCGCGCCCAGTTCCCGGCGCTCACGCTGCGCTTCTTTAGCGGTAAGAGAGCGCTGGCCCAGGCGGTGATCGCTCTTGCCAAAGCCGATCGCCGGCAGCGCTTCTTCTTTCATGGTCAGTTTAACACCGAACTCTGGCTGGCCCTGCTGCGCGGTGCCATCAAGCCTCAGCAGTTTAACTGGCACGCCTGGGGAGCCGATCTCTATGAGGTTTCCCAAAGCCTGAAGTTTCGCCTTTTCTATCCGCTGCGGCGTCTCGCCCAGCGGCGGGTCGGCTGTATCTTTGCCACCCGTGGCGACCTGCAATTTTTTGCCCGTCGCCATCCGCAGGTGCGCGGCGAGCTGCTCTACTTCCCAACGCGAATGGATCCCACGCTCAATACAATGGCGCAGGAGACGCAGCGCGAGGGCAAGCTGACGGTGCTGGTGGGCAACTCCGGCGATCGCAGCAACGAGCATATCGCGGCTCTCAAGGCTGTCCATCAGCAGTTTGGCGATACGGTTAACGTCATCGTTCCGATGGGCTATCCGGCCAATAACGAGGCCTATATTGCCGAGGTGCGCCAGGCGGGTCTGGCTCTGTTTAGCGCCGAGAATCTGCGCATCCTCGCCGATAAGCTAGAGTTTGATGACTACCTGGCGCTGCTGCGCCGGTGCGATCTTGGCTACTTTATCTTTGCCCGCCAGCAGGGGATTGGTACGCTCTGTCTGCTGATCCAGGCTGGCGTACCCTGCGTGCTGAACCGGGAGAACCCCTTCTGGCAGGATATGGTCGAGCAGCACATTCCCGTGCTCTTTACCGGTGACAGGCTTGATGAGGCGGTGGTGCGCGAGGCCCAGCGGCAGCTGGCGGCGGTAGATAAAAACAGCATCACCTTCTTTAGCCCCAACTACCTTGCGCCCTGGCATGAGGCGTTACGCATTGCCGCAGGAGGTACGCAATGAGCCAGCTCGCGTTCTCTGGCCTGCTGGCCATCTGGCTGCTGGCGACGCTGTTTATCGCCACGCTGACCTGGTTTGAGTTTCGCCGCGTGCGATTTAACTTTAACGTCTTCTTTTCGCTGCTGTTTCTGCTGACGTTTTTCTTTGGCTTTCCGCTCACCAGCATTCTGGTCTTCCGCTTCAACGTCGGCGTTGCGCCGCCTGAGGTGATGATGCAGTCCCTGCTGGCGGCGGTCTGCTTCTACGCTATCTACTACGTTACCTATAAAACGCGGCTGCGGCCCGCATCTGCGGTCAAGCCGCGCCGTCCGCTGTTCACCATGAACCGGGTGGAGACGCATCTGGCGTGGATAATGCTCATGCTTATCGCCCTGGTGAGCGTCAGCATCTTCTTTATGCACAACGGCTTCCTGCTGTTCCGGCTGCACTCCTATAGCCAGATCTTTTCGAGCCAGGTCTCCGGCGTGGCGCTTAAGCGCTTCTTTTATTTCTTTATTCCCGCGATGCTGGTGGTCTATTTTCTACGCCAGGATGGCCGGGGCTGGATCTTCTTCCTTGTCAGCACCGTCGCCTTTGGCCTGCTGACCTACATGATTGTGGGCGGCACGCGGGCCAACATCATCATCGCCTTTGCCATTTTCCTGTTTATCGGCATTATCCGCGGCTGGATTTCGCTGTGGATGCTGGCGGCGGCGGGCGTGATGGGGATTGTCGGGATGTTCTGGCTGGCGTTGAAGCGTTACGGATTACAGGTAAGCGGCGATGAGGCGTTTTATACCTTCCTCTACCTTACCCGCGACACCTTCTCGCCGTGGGAGAACCTCTCCCTGCTGCTGCAAAACTACGACAAGATCGACTTCCAGGGGCTTGCGCCTATCGTGCGCGACTTCTACGTGTTTATTCCTACCTGGCTGTGGCCAGACAGGCCGGGCATCGTGCTGAACACCGCGAACTACTTCACCTGGGAAGTGCTGAACAACCACTCCGGGCTGGCGATCTCCCCGACGCTGATCGGTTCGCTGGTGGTGATGGGTGGGGTCTGGTTCATTCCGCTGGGGGCGGTCGTCGTTGGGCTGATCATTAAGTGGTTTGACTGGCTTTATGAGCTGGGCAACCAGGAGACCAACCGCTATAAGGCGGCGATTTTGCACAGCTTCTGTTTCGGTGCCATCTTCAATATGATCGTGCTGGCGCGCGAGGGATTGGACGCCTTTGTTTCTCGCGTCGTCTTCTTCCTCGTGGTCTTTGGCGCCTGCCTGCTAATGGCGAAGCTGCTCTACTGGCTGTTCGATAGTGCTGGGCTGATCCACAAACGCGGCGGGCGATTATCGCAACCGCTCTCGCAAGCCTGACAAGGATAATCATTATGACGGACACGACGACCGCGCCCACTTACACCCTACGCGGCCTACAGCTGATTGGCTGGCGTAACATGGCGCACGCGCTGGATTTTCTCTACGCTGGCGGCGAGCTGAAGCAGGGCACGCTGGTGGCGATCAACGCCGAGAAGATGCTGACCCTTGAAGACGATGCCCAGGTCCGGGCGCTCATTGAGGCGGCCGAGTTTAAGTATGCCGACGGGATCAGCGTGGTGCGTTCAATGCGCAAAAAGTACCCGCAGGCGGTGGTTGAGCGAGTCGCGGGGGCCGATCTCTGGGAAGCGCTAATGGCGCGCGCCGGGAGAGAAGGGACGCCGGTATTCCTGATCGGCGGCAAGCCTGGCGTACTGGCCCAGACACAGCAGCAGCTGCGCGATCGCTGGCAGGTGAATATTGTCGGCGGCCAGGATGGTTACTTCCAGCCCGAGCAGCGCCAGGCGCTGTTTGAGCGCGTTCGCGAAAGCGGGGCGAAGATCGTTACCGTGGCGATGGGCTCGCCGCGCCAGGAGCTGCTGATGCGCGACTGTCGGGAAGTCCATCCTCATGCGCTTTATATGGGCGTTGGCGGCACCTATGACGTCTTTACCGGCCACGTTAAGCGTGCGCCGAAGGTATGGCAGCGGATGGGGCTTGAGTGGCTCTATCGCCTGCTGTCCCAGCCCAGCCGCATCACGCGCCAGCTGCGGCTGCTGCGCTATCTCGCCTGGCACTATCGTGGCCAGCTCTAATCTTATCGTGTGACGGCGCAGCCAGTCTGCTGCGCTGTGCCTGCCTCTGATTGTTGATTTATTGTACTGTCTATTGATTTTTCTTATGCATCGTTTGCCATTTCGGCGAAATTAAGAAACCATTCGCTCACTCAACGCGGTGCCACGGGGCTTTTTGCAGCGGCCTGCGGTGAGCTGAGGTTGCACTCATAACGATAACCCGCAGCGTCGGGACAGTAGTAAACACGACAGAGGATTTATGGCCGAGAGTAAACCGGAGCTTCAGCGTGGGCTGGAAGCACGACATATCGAACTTATCGCCTTAGGTGGCACAATAGGCGTTGGTCTGTTTATGGGGGCAGCAAGCACCCTGAAGTGGGCAGGACCGTCAGTATTACTGGCCTATATTGTGGCCGGGCTTTTTGTTTTCTTCATCATGCGCTCGATGGGCGAGATGCTGTTCCTTGAGCCGGTAGCCGGTTCGTTCGCCGTCTACGCGCACCGCTATATGAGCCCGTTCTTTGGCTATCTCACGGCCTGGTCATACTGGTTTATGTGGATGGCGGTAGGAATATCGGAGATCACCGCGATTGGCGTCTACGTTCAGTTCTGGTTCCCGGAGATGGCGCAGTGGATACCGGCGCTGATCGCCGTCGGACTGGTGGCGTTGGCTAACCTGGCGGCGGTGCGCCTGTATGGCGAAATTGAGTTCTGGTTTGCGATGATCAAAGTCACCACGATCGTGGTGATGATTATCGTCGGCCTTGGGGTGATCTTCTTTGGTTTCGGCAACGGCGGGCAGGCGATTGGCTTTGGCAATTTGACCGGGCATGGCGGCTTCTTTGCCGGTGGCTGGAAAGGCTTCCTGACCGCGCTCTGTATCGTCGTCGCCTCGTATCAGGGCGTTGAGCTGATCGGCATTACCGCCGGTGAGGCCAAAAATCCGCAGGTCACGCTGCGCAGCGCGGTGGGCAAGGTGCTGTGGCGTATTCTGATCTTCTACGTGGGTGCGATTTTCGTTATCGTCACCATCTTCCCGTGGAATGAGATCGGCAGCAACGGCAGCCCGTTTGTGCTGACCTTTGCCAAGATTGGCATTACCGCTGCGGCAGGGATCATTAACTTTGTGGTACTCACCGCCGCGCTCTCGGGCTGCAACAGCGGAATGTACAGCTGCGGACGCATGCTCTATGCGCTGGCTAAAAACCGTCAGCTGCCTGCGGCGGTGGCGAAGGTATCGCGCCACGGCGTACCGGTAGCGGGCGTCGCTATCTCGATAGCTATCCTGCTGGTCGGCTCCTGCCTCAACTACATCATTCCGAACCCGCAGCGCGTGTTTGTCTACGTCTACAGCGCCAGCGTGCTGCCGGGCATGGTGCCATGGTTTGTCATTCTGATTAGCCAGCTGCGTTTCCGTGAGGCACATAAAGCAGAGATTGCCAGCCATCCGTTCCGTTCGATCCTCTTCCCGTGGGCGAACTATTTAACGATGGCGTTCCTGTTTTGCGTATTAATCGGCATGGGTTTTAACGATGATACCCGTATGTCGCTGTTTGTCGGCATCATCTTTTTGGCTGCGGTATCGCTCGCCTACAAGGTTTTACGCCTCAATCGGCACACCGCGACGTTAAAAACGGGGAAATAAAAGACAAAATGCGCAAAGCATAACCAAACGCGCATTTTATTTAAAAAGGCACTAGACAGCGGGGTGTGAAGTCCGTAATATCCACCCCCGCAACGGCGCTAAGCGCCCGTAGCTCAGCTGGATAGAGCGCTGCCCTCCGGAGGCAGAGGTCTCAGGTTCGAATCCTGTCGGGCGCACCATTTTACCCGGTGCTGGAGCTGCGGTGGACTGTGAAATTGAACAGGACCGCGTAAAAGAATTAGTAGTGGTGGCTATAGCTCAGTTGGTAGAGCCCTGGATTGTGATTCCAGTTGTCGTGGGTTCGAATCCCATTAGCCACCCCATTATTTAAAGTTGTGAAATGCGAAGGTGGCGGAATTGGTAGACGCGCTAGCTTCAGGTGTTAGTGTCCTTTGGATGTGGGGGTTCGAGTCCCCCCCCTCGCACCACGACTTAAAATGAATTGAACTAAAAATTCAAAAAGCAGTACATCGGCGAGTAGCGCAGCTTGGTAGCGCAACTGGTTTGGGACCAGTGGGTCGGAGGTTCGAATCCTCTCTCGCCGACCACATTTAGAAACCCCGCTTTATAGCGGGGTTTTTTTTCGCCCAAATCCAACGAGGATGAGAACCTCCGGGGCAGGAGGTTCGACTCGAGCGAAGCGAGAGAGCGTTGCTTTAGCAACGACCCGCAGGGCGAGCCACGGAGTGGCGAGTTATCCTCTCTCGCCGACCACATTTAGAAACCCCGCTTTATAGCGGGGTTTTTTTCGTCTTAATTTCACAGAGGATGAGAGCCTCCGGGGCAGGAGGTTCGACCCGAGCGAAGCGAGGGAACGTTGCTTCAGCAACGGCCCGCAGGGCGAGCCACGCAGTGGCGAGTTATCCTCTCTCGCCGACCACATGCCTGACAATTTCCGACTCACCGTGCGTCTGTGGCAGCGGCAGGCCATAACCTTATCATTTCATTACTTGCTCCCAGCGCATTTTGCAAGACAATGTCTCGTGATACGGTGTGCGGTTGATTAGCGATTTCTATAATTAATTCTCCAGATGATGTCATTTCATATCTGGACGTTTCCATACGACCATTTATCTCCAGGCCTATTAATCCTGATTGAGAACGACCTCGTAGAAATTGGATTGTTATAAAATCATAAACTTCTTGCCAGCTAGTTGTTGCGGCTGCGCTCGTAACGCGCTGAAAAATATGGTAACTTTCATGTGCCAGGTTCTCCGGAGGCGTGTTTCTGTCTATTAAGCTGATTTGGCCTGACTGATAATCCAGAACATAAATATTTTCATTGCTTCTTGTCACTGTAACGACATGCCCCCCTCCTGGAGAGAAAACGTTCTGCTGAACGTTGGCCGGGCGTCGATAAGCTAACCCTACGGCTTCATTGTTGGCTAATTCTCTATTCAAATAATCATACGTTGCCTGCCAGCGATCTTGAGGAGAACCCATGTGGTCATTAAAATTCTGTGTACTAACGTGTACGCCTACTTGGTTAAATAGTAAGTCAATTTCATCCAGTGAGGCAGAGTCCTGTTGCATGATCTCCGTATGGTTAACAATATTATTTACATCTGCATTTACTAACGCTGCTATCGTGCAGTAATAACAATTCTGGTTTAACTGATGGGGATTCATAGCCCCGGCGACGACGGGGAACATCGCAGCAAATTGCTCCATTAAATTAGTACCAAAAAAGCTGGTGAAATTTTCAGGTAATGGTCTGAGATTAAACGAACTCATTACTTCGAGCATATGACTGGCCCATTCTTCGTTTGTATAGAGGCCAGTACTATCTTTGAACGTTACCGGATTATTCCCTACCATTCGGAACAGGTTCAGCCCATCCACCTCGCCTGCCGGGTCCGCACTTACCCAGCGGCAGAGCCACGGGGCGTAATAGCGGTGGCCGTAGTAGTACAGCCCGGTACTGTCCCGCTCTTTGCCGGAGTAGCGCACGGTTTTATAACTGGCCTCCACCTCGTTGCGCCCCGCCCATACCGCCGTGCCGCCAAAGGGATAGTACTCCTCCCGGCTGATAAGCTGCCCCTCGGCATCCAGCTCCAGCGCCAGCGAGCCGATGTTGTCGTCCACGCTCCAGCGCACCTGGTCATTAGCCGCAATCTCCTGCGGCCTGCCCGTTTCCCAGTGTAGGACCCGGATACCCGCCCGCCCCGCCTGGCCGGTGATAACGTGCAGCTCCTCTGACAGAGAGGGTGAAGCGCTGCTGTCCGTCGTCTCCTGCCAGCTTTTGCGCAGCTCCAGCCCCGGCAGGTAGCGCACCTCGTCCACGCTCCACAACTGCGAGTCGCCATTCGCCAGGGTACGGGTCTGCTTGCGCACCCGCCGGCTGCCGCTGTACTGGTAGATTTCCCGGTCATTGTCGCCGCTGCTGCGGCTCAGCACCGTCACCGACTGCAGGTTGTTACTGCCGTCCCAGACCAGCGGGTCAAGACCGCTATCATCCGTGACCGGAGCCCGGGCCTGGAGGGTCAGCAGGTTACCGTTAGCGTCAAACCAGCCCGCCACCTCATCCGGATCCTGTGGCCCGCCGTCGTTTTGCTGCACGCTGCGGTTGGAGATCGTGTCTGTGGTCATGGTGCGGGTAAAGTTTGCCGCCCCGCTGTGCTTCAGGGTCTGAAGGTTACCGCTGTCGTCATACTGGTAGCTGCGGGTATAGTTCACGTACTGGCTGTCGTCTGACAACACCGGCAGGCCACTGTACTGCATCCCGCTGTGGTTTGCGTTCTCGCGCCCGGTGGCGCTCAGCAGCTGGTAGAGGGCATCGTAGGTGAACAGCCGGGTACCACCGGTGGCCTGGTTGCGGTAATAGCGCGATGCCACGCTGCCGTCGCTCAGGGAGGTGATGTTGCCGATGAAGTCATACCCGTAGCTCAGGGCTTGTAACATCGTCTTGTCCGCGCGCTGGGCCGTGATGGTGGCGAGCCACTGGTTCTGCGGGTCGTAGCTGTACTGCGTGGTCACCCCGTTGCCGGCTGATTCCGTCAGCACCTGGCCCGCCGCGCTCCAGGTCACATTACTGAGCAGGGTCTGGGTCTCCCCGCCTGCCGGGGTCACCGTCTGATAACAGGCAGCCCCGCTGACGTTATAGCGCCAGGCCTGTACATGGCCCTTCGCATCCGTCTGCTTCAGCACCGTGCCACGGGCGTCGGCAGTGACGGACGTGGTGTATGTCTCCGCCTCCAGCAGCGCCTCCCGTCCGGCCTCATCCTCCGGCCAGTCCGGTAACGCCTCCGCTGAGGCCAGGAAGCGCTGCCCCTGGCTGAGCACCACCCCGCTCAGCGCCACTGAGTTCACCTCAGACAGGCCGCCACTGTCATACTGCGCCACGCAGACGCCGCGCAGGTTGTTCCCCTGCGAGCCGTCATCCGCCGGACCGCTGTCGCCGTACTCGCTGCGCCAGCTGACGCGGATTTCACTGCTCCCGCTCAGCTGCTCGCTGCCGGATGAAGGACGACCCGGCTCATCATACGCCACGGTTTGTACCGTAAGGCGTCCGTCCCGGATCCAGACCGCACGGCCCGCTGCGTCAAACAGCGTCACCTGCTCTCCGCTGTCAGTGCTTTCGCGACGCAGCACCTGGCCTGCCAGCGAGGGCGTGGTGCACAGGTTTGCCGGGGCCGGGCTGTCGGCACTCCAGGCGGCAAACAGGCGCGGGTCGCGGTGCGACACTACCCGGCTGGCGTCATCCGTCTGGGTTTGGGTGACCAGCAGACGCAGCGGGTTGTCGCTGCTGTCGTGGTTCCAGTTGAGGGCGCGCACGGCCAGCCCCCGGTTGTCGTGCGTGCTGACTACCGGCGTACCGGTAGCGACATTTGGGTTGCCCATTTCTATTTACCTTTTATGTTCTTAAAGATGTACATGAAGCAGTAATAAATAAAAGGTACAGGATGCCGTCCTGATGAAATGAGCAAAATAGAGATGAGAGGCACTAACAAGAAGACGTTAATGAGACGGGATGTCGTCAATATGAGACATTTAACATATTGTTTTAAATAATATAATTAATCATGGTTTATCTGCGTCGCTATAAGGCGACACTTTTACTGCTTTACCTATGTCTTACACCGCTATTCAGCGCAATTTCGTGACGCCTTCCATAATTCCTAAATGAATACAGGCTGCTAGTTTTAGGAGTGAAAAAGTGGCACGGGTTGTGCAATAATATACCTGTAGATGCTCATTCCATCTCTTATGCTCGCCGCCAGGCTTCATAAACTCAGGAATGACGCAGAGCCGTTTAATGGTGCTTATCGTCCACAGACAGATGTCGCTTCGGCCTCATCAAACACCATGGACACAACGTTGAGTGAAGCACCAAATTTGTTGTCACGCAGACCTGTTTAATGCCCGCTCTGGTTTCAGAGCGGGCGTTTTTTTATGGCGGGTTCACTGTGGGGGATTGTTCTGCAGGGTGTGCATCAGGCCGTCACGGCGCATGGCTGCTGCCTCTTCCGGCTGCTGCAGTCGGTCAAGGGTATCCGCCAGCCAGGCATAGTCAAACGGATCCGGACGCTGCTTCAGCGCGGCGCGGAACGCCAGGCTCGCCTCCTTCCACTCACCGTGCTTCATCAGCGACTGGCCGAGCGTGCTCCACAACAGCGGGCGATCGCCCTGAGTTTTAATCTGCTGGCGCAGCACTTTTTCCACCTGCTCCGGATTATTGGTCTTCAGACGCGGGATCGGCAGCACCAGACGATCGTCATACTGACGTTTCAGGCCCTCGAGCAGGATCTGTTGCGCAGTGTCATGATCGTCACACTCAATCAGATGCTCGGCCATGGCTACCTGGAGTGCAACCTGATGGCGGGTCTTGCGGCTCTGGTGCTTCCACCAGGTTTTCAGACCGTCGCTGCCCCGTTCGGCCCGGGCCTGTTCCATCATGCCAATCCACGCCTGTTGGGCCAGCGCCTCATGGTGCGCTTCATCGCCAACGCCCGCTTTCGTCATCGACGGGATGCAGTCCAGCAGTGAACTCCACGCTCCGGTACGGATATAGGCCTGCTCGGCCAGACGCAGCACCTCAGGATGGCGCGGCGTAATCTCCAGCAGGTTATCCACGCCATGACGTGCCGCATGGTTTTCGTTACGGGCCAGCTGCAGGCGCACCCGGGTGATCTCCACCGGAATCGGATCGTGCTCGGCCAGCTCGGAAGCGCGCTGCAGATGCTGATTAGCCCGGGCTTCGTCGCCGCGCTGCTGGGCTGCCTCGGCGGCCAGCAGATAGTTAACCACCGGCTGCTCGGCGTGATCGGCATTCTTCGCCATCAGCTTTTCAACCTGCTGATAGTCACCTTCGGCCAGCTTGAGCAGCGCCTGTTCGGTCTGCTTGCGGGCGCGGCGGCGTTTGCGGCCGGTGAACCAGCCGCGGGTACGCGCGCCAGTATGGAAAATACGGCGCAGCAGCCACTCAACGGCAAACAGCACCACCATGGCGAGGATCAGGATAATCACCAGACCCGTCACGCTGGTTTCGATATTGTAGTTATCGGTCTGGATCAGCACATAGCCCTGGTGTCCGGCAACCATAGGACCAACAACGATACCGGCGAGCAGCAGTGCAAAGAGGAGCAGTACTTTAAGCATGATTATTCCCCCTGCTGCGGCGCAGCGGCAGGCGCTGCTTCATTCGCCGCCGGAGCTGACGGTGCCGCTGGCGCTGCATCATTGGCCGCCGCTGGCTGTGCCAGCAGGTTACGCACGCGGGTCTGCATCAGCTTCTCCAGAATCGGCTGGCTTTGCAGCGAATCCGGCACCTCCATGGTGATGTTCTGCTGGCTGAGCTTGTCCACCTCGTCGAGGAACGCTTTGGTGCTGGCGTCATCGGTATCGTAGTAGGCGCGCACCCAGCTGGAGACGTTATCCAGCGCCTGCTTGTAGGTCTCTTCCTGGTGACGCGGCACGGCCTGCGCAGCAACCAGCAGGCGAGAGCGGATGTTCTCCCGCAGATAGATATCCTGGTTCGGAGCGAGCAGGGGAACCGCGGTCTCATCGCGGCGGCGGACGGTAATAAAGCTGTCCATAAAGTTGTGCCAGCTCTTTTGCAGGTTTACCCGCCACTCGCTCAGCGAGCTGGAGAGCTCACCGCTGTCGTTATCCATCGGCGCATCGTCGTCGTTGTTATCCGCCAGGCGCAGATTGTCGATCTGGTTGGAGAGCTGGTTAACCTTGAGGATGATGCCGTCGTAATCTACCTGCGCCACGCCGGAGAGGCTGGCGACGTCGTCGGTGATGGCGCGGCGGGCGGCGATCAGGCTTGGATCGTTCATATCGGCCAGGCTCGCATCGGCGCTTTTCAGCAGCGCGGCGGCTGTAGTGATGTCGCTATCGCTCCACAGCTTACGCCCGGCCAGCTTCACGAGGAAATCGGCCTGCGCCAGCAGCCAGGTTTTGGCGTCAGTTCCGGAGATGGTGGCGACCTTCTGCGACAGCTCATCAAGCTGCTTATTCAGCTCGGCCTGCTGGCGATCTGCCGCAGCCAGGGCATCGCTCTGCTGCTTGATAATGCCCTCAAACTGCGTTTTTTGCGTCTCCTGCGCCTTTTGCAGGGCGGTGATTTGGTTCACCAGCTCAGCGCTGGTGGCGGACTGCGTTGAGTTCTGCTGTTTCACCCAGCCATATAGCCCCACGCCAGCTGCCAGCGCAATGGCGATGGCAATCGCACTCAGCGCAAGGCTGGTCTTATTGGCGCGATCTTTCTTCTCGGCTTTTTCTGGCTGTGGCGTGGTGTCCACGGCCTCCCTGGTCTCTTCAACCACGGCAGAGGAGTTCTGTTGTTCCGTCATTATGGCTTCCCATTATGAGAGTTATTGTAATGCGCGCAGCAGCGCATCGTTGTCAGCGTTATCAGCGACCTGAATATCCTGCCAGCCCAGATCCCGGGCGAGGTGCGCCAGACGTTCGCTTACCACCAGTAGACGGCAGCGAAGTAACCAGTTTTCACGATACCAGGCCGGAATCAGTGAGAAAAGCTGCTGGATCATCTCGCCGCTGGTCACCACGATCGTCGTAACCCCACGAGTCTGCCAGCGCATAGCCTCTTCCGCGCCGTCATAAAACTTCGCACTACGTTGATAACATTCACAAAATGTGACATCAGCACCGCGTGCTGCCAGCGTATCGCCTAACAGCTCGCGCCCACCGTTGCCACGTAACAGCATTGCACGCTTACCCGCAATATTTTGTAATTCAGGTAATTGTAGCAACACTTCGCTAATTTCCCGATCCACCGGATAGCGTACATTGAGACCGCTTACGGTATGAAGCGCCAGCGCAGTCGTGCGTCCGATAGCAAAGTAGCGGGGAGCAACCGGCCAGTGCAGGCCGTGATGCTGTAGGTGCGCCTGGGCAAAGGCCACCGCATGCTGCGATAGCACAAAGATAAGGTCGTTGGCCGTCAGGGCGGCAAGTTGGTCAGGCAGAGTAGCCAGCTCCCGGCCAGGGGTAAATTCGATCAGCGGAAAGCTCCAGGCCACCTTTCCCAGTGCGCGCAGACGGCTCACTAATTCCTCCCCGGCGGGGGAGGGGCGGGTGACCAGGATACTCATGCAGGGGCTTCTCCGTTATAGACCTCGGCCAAAATCTCGCGCGCACCGTTAGCCAGCAGCTCTTCGGCGAGGGAGACGCCCAGCTGCTCGGCCTCTTCCGGTTTTCCGCGCCGTTCACCGCGAACCATCACCGAGCCATCCGGTGCGCCCACCAGCGCCCGCAGCCAGATTTCACCTGCGACCAGTTCAGCATAGCTGCCGATAGGCACCTGGCAGCCACCCTCCAGCCGCGTGTTCATCGCGCGTTCGGCTTTGACGCGCAGGGCGGTATCATCGTGGTTGAGGGGGGCAAGCAGCGCGCGGGTACGCTCATCGTCAAGACGGCACTCAATGCCCACCGCCCCCTGGCCCACGGCGGGCAGGGAGAGCTCGGGCGGCAGCGCCACGCGAATACGCGATTCGAGGTCGAGGCGCTTCAGCCCGGCAACGGCAAGGATAATGGCATCGTAGTCGCCGTTATCGAGCTTGCTCAGCCGCGTGCCGACGTTGCCGCGCAGGGAGCGGATCTGCAGATCCGGGCGGCGTTCGGCCAGCTGGCACTGGCGGCGTAAACTTGACGTGCCAACCACGCTGCCCGCAGGCAGGGCGTCCAGGCTCGCGTAACGGTTAGAGACGAAGGCATCGCGGGGATCTTCGCGCTCGCAGATGGTCACCAGCCCCAGTCCTTTCGGAAATTCGACCGGCACGTCTTTCATGGAGTGGACGGCCAGATCGGCGCGGTTCTCAATCAGGGCCAGCTCCAGCTCTTTGACGAAGAGGCCTTTGCCACCGACCTTAGCGAGGGGGGTATCGAGGATCACATCGCCGCGCGTGACCATCGGCACCAGCTCAACGTTGAGGCCCGGATGGCAGGCCATCAGGCGCTGCTGAACATAGTGTGCCTGCCAGAGCGCAAGAGGGCTTTGGCGTGTGGCGATTCTTAAAATAGTGTCTGGCATACTGTTACCGTCATTATCGTCCATCGACCATCCTAACACTGTTGTCTTAGGGTGTCAGTTTTCACGGGTGATTGCGCAAGAGTGCTAAGAGGCCGTATTCTGGGATTTACACGTAACGAACGGTGCTACACTTGTATGTAGCGCATCTTTCTTTACGGTCAATCGGCAAGGTGTTAAATTGATCACGTTTTAGACCATTTTTTCGTCTGTACTCACACAATCATAAGGACGAAAAAGGGTGACGGGTATCTTTGTAATACTAAAAATCTGAACCGGACCGCGATTGCCGACGTTACTGTCAGCATGGCGCTACGGAAAGGTTTAAAACATCAGGCGATACGTCTTGTACCTCTATATTGAGACTCTGAAACAGAGACTGGATGCCATAAACCAACTGCGTGTCGATCGCGCGCTGGCCGCTATGGGGCCTGCTTTTCAGCAGGTATACAGTCTGCTGCCTACATTATTGCATTATCATCATCCGCTGATGCCGGGTTACCTTGACGGTAACGTTCCCCGTGGCATCTGCCTCTACGCGCCCGATGAAAACCAACTCCGCTACCTCAACGAGCTGGAGCTGAGCCGTGGCCTGCCGGTGCAGGAGTCGCCCAAAGGCGAACTGCCGATCACCGGTCTCTATACCATGGGCAGCACCTCGTCGGTCGGGCAGAGCAGCTCTTCCGATCTCGACATCTGGGTGTGCCATCAGTCGTGGCTCGACAACGATGAGCGCCAGCTGTTACAGCGTAAATGCAGCCTGCTGGAGAGCTGGGCCGCTTCGCTCGGCGTAGAGGTGAGCTTCTTCCTGATTGACGAAAACCGCTTCCGCCATAACGAAAGCGGCAGCCTCGGCGGGGAAGACTGCGGTTCTACCCAACACATTTTACTGCTCGATGAGTTCTACCGCACCGCCGTCCGTCTGGCCGGGAAGCGTATCCTGTGGAACATGGTTCCGGGCGATGAAGAGGCTAACTACGACGACTACGTGATGTCGCTGTACGCTCAGGGCGTGCTGACGCCAAACGAGTGGCTGGATCTCGGCGGGCTTAGCTCGCTGTCGGCGGAGGAGTACTTCGGTGCCAGCCTGTGGCAGCTCTATAAAAGCATCGACTCCCCCTATAAAGCGGTGCTGAAAACGCTGCTGCTTGAAGCCTACTCGTGGGAGTACCCGAACACGCGCCTGCTGGCAAAAGACATTAAGCAGCGGCTGCACGACGGGGAGATCGTCTCCTTTGGTCTCGATCACTACTGCATGATGTTGGAGCGGGTCACCCACTACCTGACGGCGATCGAGGACTTCACGCGCCTCGATCTGGTACGTCGCTGTTTCTACTTAAAAGTGTGTGAAAAGCTGAGCCGTGAGCGCGCCTGCGTTGGCTGGCGGCGTGAAGTCGTCAGCTCGCTGGTGAAGGAGTGGGGCTGGGACGAAGCGCGTCTCGCCATGCTCGATAACCGCGCCAACTGGAAAATCGGCCAGGTGCGTGAGGCGCATAACGAGCTGCTCGATGCCATGATGCAGAGCTACCGTAACCTGATCCGCTTTGCCCGCCGTAATAACCTCAGCGTCTCCGCCAGCCCGCAGGATATCGGCGTGCTGACCCGTAAGCTGTATGCCGCCTTTGAAGCGCTGCCGGGGAAAGTGACGCTGGTGAATCCGCAGATTTCGCCGGATCTCTCTGAGCCGAATCTGACCTTTATTCATGTGCCGCCGGGCCGCGCCAACCGCTCCGGATGGTATCTCTACAACCGCGCCCCGAGCATGGATTCGATTATCAGCCAGCAGCCGCTGGAGTATAACCGCTATCTCAACAAGCTGGTGGCATGGGCATGGTTTAACGGCCTGCTGACGTCGCGCACGCATCTGTTTATTAAGGGCAACGGCATCGTCGATCTGGCGAAGCTGCAGGAGATGGTGGCCGACGTGTCGCACCACTTCCCGCTGCGCCTGCCTGCGCCGACGCCGAAGGCGCTCTACAGCCCATGTGAAATCCGCCATCTGGCGATTATCGTTAATCTGGAGTACGACCCGACGGCGGCGTTCCGCAATCAGGTGGTCCATTTTGACTTCCGCAAGCTGGACGTGTTTAGCTTCGGCGAGCAGCAAAACTGTCTTGTCGGCAGCGTCGATCTGCTCTATCGCAACTCGTGGAACGAGGTGCGTACCCTGCACTTTAACGGCGAGCAGGCGATGATCGAAGCATTGAAGACCATTCTCGGCAAAATGCACCAGGACGCCGCGCCGCCGGACAGCGTGGAGGTGTTCTGCTATAGCCAGCACCTGCGCGGCTTAATTCGTACCCGCGTCCAGCAGCTGGTGTCAGAGTGCATTGAGCTGCGCCTCTCCAGCACCCGACAGGAGACCGGACGCTTTAAAGCGCTGCGCGTCGCCGGGCAGACGTGGGGACTCTTCTTTGAGCGCCTGAACGTGTCGGTACAGAAGCTGGAGAATGCCATCGAGTTCTACGGGGCGATCTCCCACAACAAGCTGCACGGCCTGTCGGTGCAGGTAGAGACCAATCAGGTCAAGCTGCCGCCGGTAGTTGATGGGTTTGCCAGCGAAGGGATCATCCAGTTCTTCTTTGAAGAGGCGGGCGACGAGACGGGCTTTAACATCTATATCCTGGACGAGAGCAACCGGGCAGAGGTGTATCACCACTGCGAGGGCAGTAAAGAGGAGCTGGTGCGCGACGTCAGCCGCTTCTACTCCTCATCCCACGATCGCTTTACCTACGGCTCCAGCTTTATCAACTTCAACCTGCCGCAGTTCTACCAGATTGTGAAAGTTGATGGACGCGCGCAGGTGATCCCGTTCCGCAACCAGGCGATTGGTGTGGTACCGCCGGCCAGTCCAAATAACGACGCGCCGCTGCTGCAGCACTATTTTTCCTGAGGCATTTTGCTGCCGTAATGCCCGGTGGCGCTGCGCTTACCGGGCCTACGAGGCGCGAAACCGTTATTAACGGAAGCTCACCGGCTCCCCGGCCTGCTGGGTCGCCGCCTGCTCCAGCAGATCCCAGAAATCGTCGCCGGTGCGATCGCAGATCCATGCGTCGCCTTGCAGATCGAAGTGGTAGCCGCCCTGTTTGGTGGCCAACCAGACCTGGTGCAGCGGCTCCTGACGGTTGATGATAATTTTGCTGCCGTTTTCAAAGGTCAGGGTCAGCACGCCGCCGTTGATTTCGCAGTCGATATCGCTGTCGCCGTCCCAGCTATCCAGGCGCTCTTCAATGTTCTGCCACAGGCCATCGGCAAGACGGTGAAATTCTGAGTCGTTCATTTTTTTTCCTTCTGATCGTGATGGCGGCAGTATAACGCGAAATAATTCCCATTGCAGGCGGCGTGCAAACTCTTGCTTTTGCGCCCTCTCCTGCGATGATAGAAACCATAAAGCATGAACTTACAGGCAACCATAATGAAAAACGTTTTTCGTTCGCTGGCGGTACTTCTGACCCTGTTTAGCCTGACGGGCTGCGGTTTGAAGGGACCTCTCTATTTCCCGCCGGCTGACAAATCTGCTCCGCCGCCAACGAAGAAAGTGGATAATCCAGCCCAGACGAGCACGCCGACGCGTAACGATCGCGGCACCGCTGATGGCCCGACTCAGGTCATTTACTGACGGTAACATTCTGTCCCTGTGCAATGGAGTCAATGATGCAGTTCTCTAAAATGCATGGCCTTGGCAACGACTTTATGGTCGTCGACGCGGTAACGCAGAATGTCTTTTTCTCACCAGAGCTGATCCGCCGGCTGGCGGATCGCCATCTGGGCGTTGGCTTCGATCAGCTGCTGATCGTCGAGCCGCCTTACGATCCGGATCTCGACTTTCACTACCGGATCTACAACGCCGACGGCAGTGAGGTGTCCCAGTGCGGCAACGGCGCACGCTGCTTCGCCCGCTTTGTGCGGCTGAAGGGGTTGACCAACAAGCGTGATATCCGCGTAAGCACCGCCAATGGGCGGATGGTGCTGAGCGTCACGGAAGATGAGCTGGTACGGGTTAATATGGGCGAGCCGAACTTTGATCCGGCTGCCGTTCCGTTCCGCGCGAACAAAGCGGAAAAAACCTATATCATGCGCGCTGCTGAACAGACCATTCTGTGCGGCGTCGTTTCGATGGGGAATCCGCACTGTGTGATTCAGGTAGACAGTGTCGATACCGCCCCGGTCGAAACGCTTGGCCCGGTGCTGGAGAGCCACGAACGCTTCCCGGAGCGCGCCAATATTGGCTTTATGCAGGTTGTTAAGCGCGAACATATTCGTCTGCGCGTCTTTGAACGCGGCGCGGGCGAGACCCAGGCCTGCGGCAGCGGCGCATGTGCAGCGGTCGCGGTAGGGATCCAGCAAGGTTTACTGGCAGAAGAGGTACGCGTGGAGCTTCCAGGCGGCCGTCTTGATATTGCCTGGAAGGGTCCGGGCCAGCCGCTGTTTATGACCGGCCCGGCAACACACGTCTACGACGGATTTATTCATCTATGAAGCACATTGAGGAAGAGCAGCAGGCGGCCCTGGCCGAACTTACAGATCGCGAGGTCGTCGATTACCTGCTGCGTAATCCTGAGTTTTTTATCCGCAACGCGCAGGCGGTGCAGATGATCGAGGTTCCGCACCCGGTGCGTGGCGCGGTATCGCTGGTTGAGTGGCAGATGGTGCGTGCGCGCAACCATATCAACGTGCTGGAAGAGAACATGACCCTGCTGATGGAGCAGGCGAGCAGTAATGAAGATCTCTTCTCTTGCCTGCTGCGCCTGCAGGGACAGATGGCCTCGGCCAGCAGCCTTGACGATCTGCTGGCGCGTTTCCAGCGCTGGGCAAAAGAGATGGGTCTGGCAGGCGCCAGCATCCGTCTGTTCTCCGACCGCTGGCGCATCGGCGCGCCCTCTGACTTTACCCATCTGGCCCTGAGCCGCCAGGCCTTTGAGCCGCTGCGTATTCAGCGCCTGGGCCAGGATAATCACTATCTGGGACCGCTTAATGGGCCTGAGCTGCTGCTCCTGCTGCCGGAGGCGCGCGCCATCGGCTCCGTGGCGCTCTCCATGATGGGGCACGATGGCGATCTGGGGGTGATTATTTTCAGCAGCCGCGATGTGACTCACTATCACCCGGATCAGGGCACCCAGCTGTTGCAGGAGGTCGCGGCAATGCTGCCTGAGCTGCTGGCACGCTGGATTGAACGGATATGATCGACTCGCCGCTGCAGCCGCTGGTAACCCGCTTTCTGCGCTACCTGAGCGTCGAGCGGCAGCTAAGCCCGATCACCCTGCTGAACTACGAGCGCCAGCTCGCCGCCATCATCGTGCTGGCGGACGAGAGCGGCGTGAAAAGCTGGCCGCAGTGCGATGCCGCTGTGGTGCGCAGCGTTGCGGTCAAGAGCCGACGTAAGGGACTGGGCGCAGCAAGCCTGGCGCTGCGGCTCTCGGCCCTGCGCAGCTTTTTTGACTGGCTGGTGAGCCAGGGCGAGCTGGCCGCCAATCCGGCGAAGGGGATATCCGCCCCGAAAGCGTCGCGCCACCTGCCGAAAAACATCGACGTCGATGACGTTAACCGCCTGCTGGATATCGATCTTAACGATCCGCTGGCGGTGCGCGACCGGGCGATGCTGGAGGTAATGTACGGTGCGGGCCTGCGTCTGTCGGAGCTGGTGAATCTGGACATCCGCCATCTCGATCTCGATACCGGTGAGGTGTGGGTGCTGGGGAAAGGCAGCAAGGAGCGGCGGCTGCCGATAGGCCGTAACGCGGTGGTCTGGGTTGAACACTGGCTGGATCTGCGCGGGCTGTTCGGTACCGATGAAGAGGCGCTGTTCCTGTCGAAACTGGGCAAGCGTATTTCGGCGCGCAACGTGCAGAAGCGGTTTGCCGAGTGGGGTATCAAACAGGGCCTGAACAGCCATGTCCATCCGCACAAGCTGCGCCACTCCTTTGCTACCCACATGCTGGAGTCGAGCGGCGACCTGCGCGGCGTGCAGGAGCTGCTGGGGCATGCGAACTTGTCCACCACCCAGATCTATACCCATCTCGATTTTCAACACCTTGCCTCGGTGTACGACGCGGCGCATCCACGCGCCAAACGGGGGAAATAATGCGTTTTTACCGCCCACTGGGTCAGATCTCCGCGCTGACCTTCGATCTTGACGACACCCTGTACGATAACCGTGAGGTGATCCTGCGCACCGAGCACGAGTCGCTGACCTTTGTGCAGAACTATCACCCCTCGCTAAACCATCTGCAGAATACCGACTTTCACCGCCTGCGCCAGGCGCTGCGGGAAAGCGAGCCGGATATATACCACGACGTTACGGAGTGGCGGCGGCGTGCGGTAGAGCGCGCCATGCTGGACGCCGGTCTGAGCGCGGAAGAGGCGGAGGAGGGGGCCACGGCGGCGATGGCCAACTTTGCTATCTGGCGTAGCCGGATCGACGTCCCGCAGGCAACGCACGACACGCTGGCGGCGCTGGCTAAAAAGTGGCCGCTGGTGGCGATCACCAACGGCAACGCGCAGCCGGAGCGGTTCGGCCTCGGCGACTATTTTGAATTTGTCCTGCGCGCTGGTCCCGACGGGCGCTCGAAGCCGCATCAGGATATGTACCATCTGGCAGCGGAGAAGCTCTCTCTACCGCTGGGGGAGATCCTGCACGTGGGTGATGACCTCACTACCGACGTGGCGGGAGCGATCCGCTGCGGGATGCAGGCCTGCTGGATCAAACCGAAAAATGCCGATCTGATGCACACCTCCGACAGCCGCTTATTGCCCCACGTTGAAATTTCCCGGTTGGCATCTCTGACCTCGCTGATATAATCACCAGAGAATCTGTATATATTAACAGGGGTCCGTACGGCCCCTCTTCTCCGGCGGTGCCAATGGACGTTTCTTACCTGCTCGACAGCCTTAATGACAAACAGCGTGACGCCGTTGCCGCGTCGCGCAGCAATATGCTGGTGCTGGCGGGTGCAGGCAGCGGTAAGACGCGCGTGCTGGTTCACCGTATCGCCTGGTTGCTGAGCGTAGAAAACTGCTCGCCGTACTCGATTATGGCGGTGACCTTTACCAACAAGGCGGCGGCGGAGATGCGCCACCGTATTGGCCAGCTGATGGGCACTACCCAGGGCGGCATGTGGGTCGGCACTTTCCACGGGCTGGCCCACCGCCTGCTGCGTGCCCACCATCTGGACGCCAACCTGCCGCAGGATTTTCAGATCCTCGACAGTGAGGATCAGCTGCGCCTGCTGCGTCGTCTGATCAAGGCCATGAACCTCGACGAGAAGCAGTGGCCGCCGCGCCAGGCGATGTGGTACATCAACGGCCAGAAAGACGAAGGCATCCGCCCGCACCATATACAGAGCTTTGGTAACCCGGTTGAGCAGACCTGGCAGAAGGTCTACCAGGCCTACCAGGAGGCGTGCGATCGCGCCGGGCTGGTGGACTTCGCCGAGCTGCTGCTGCGCGCCCATGAGCTGTGGCTCAACAAGCCGCATATTCTCAACCACTACCGCGAGCGCTTCACCAACATCCTGGTGGATGAGTTCCAGGATACCAACAACATTCAGTACGCCTGGATCCGCCTGCTGGCGGGCGATACCGGCAAGGTGATGATCGTGGGCGACGACGACCAGTCCATCTACGGCTGGCGCGGCGCGCAGGTAGAGAACATCCAGCGCTTCCTCAACGACTTCCCAGGCGCAGAGACCATCCGCCTGGAGCAGAACTACCGCTCGACCAGCAACATTCTCAGCGCGGCTAACGCCCTGATTGAGAATAACAACGGTCGCCTCGGGAAAAAGCTCTGGACCGAGGGCCTCGACGGCGAGCTGATTTCGCTCTACTGCGCGTTCAACGAACTCGACGAAGCGCGCTTCGTGGTTAACCGCATCAAAACCTGGCAGGAGAGCGGCGGGGCGCTGGAGCAGTGCGCGATCCTCTACCGCAGCAACGCCCAGTCGCGTGTGCTGGAAGAGGCTCTGCTACAGGTCGGCATGCCGTACCGCATCTATGGCGGCATGCGCTTCTTCGAGCGCCAGGAGATCAAAGATTCGCTCTCCTACCTGCGGCTGATTGCCAACCGCAACGACGATGCCGCCTTTGAGCGCGTAGTCAATACGCCGACGCGTGGCATTGGCGATCGCACCCTCGACGTGGTGCGCCAGGCATCGCGCGATCGGCAGCTGACCCTATGGCAGGCCAGCCGCGAGCTGCTGCAGGAGCGGGCCCTGGCCGGACGCGCCGCCAATGCTCTGCAGCGTTTCCTCGAGCTTATCGACGCCCTGGCCCAGGAGACCGCCGACATGCCGCTGCATGTGCAGACCGACCGGGTGATCAAAGACTCCGGCCTGTGGATGATGTACGAGCAGGAGAAGGGCGAAAAGGGCCAGGCGCGTATCGAAAACTTAGAGGAGCTGGTGACGGCCACGCGCCAGTTCAGCTACAACGATGAAGACGAAGATCTGATGCCGCTGCAGGCGTTTCTCTCCCACGCGGCGCTGGAAGCGGGCGAGGGGCAGGCCGATACCTGGCAGGATGCGGTGCAGCTGATGACTCTCCACTCGGCAAAAGGGCTGGAGTTCCCGCAGGTCTTTATCGTCGGCATGGAGGAGGGGATGTTCCCGAGCCAGATGTCGCTGGACGAGGGCGGCAGGCTGGAGGAGGAGCGCCGGCTGGCCTACGTGGGCGTGACCCGCGCCATGCAGAAGCTGACCCTGACCTATGCCGAAACCCGCCGTCTGTACGGCAAAGAGGTCTACCATCGTCCATCGCGCTTTATCGGCGAGCTGCCGGAGAACTGTGTGGAAGAGGTGCGCCTGCGCGCCAGCATCAGCCGCCCGGTAAACCATCAGCGGATGGGTACCCCGGTGGCGCAGAACGACTCCGGCTATAAGCTCGGCCAGCGCGTGCGCCATCCGAAATTTGGCGAAGGCACCATCGTTAACCTCGAGGGCAGCGGCGAGCACAGCCGTCTGCAGGTGGCCTTCCAGGGCCAGGGGATTAAATGGCTGGTAGCCGCTTACGCCCGGCTGGAAGAAGTGTAACTTTCAGAAAAATATCACTATTTTGTAACAGTCTGCTACCCTTAAACGCTGAAGGCCAATTATTGTTCTTCAGCGTTCCGTTGCGTGTTGACGCCATATTTTAGCTGGCGTAACATGCGCGCACGATCACGCTAAGAGGACATTCGCCTTGGACACACCCAGTAGATACTGGCTCAATTCCCTGTCATTCAGGAACAACTCCTAAGGCTATCTCCTCGCGCTGATGGCCTTAGTGGTTGTCAGCGACAATTATTCCCGTCGCGCTGAGTCAGGCTGTTTAATGGTCTGAAACCCAATTTGTTTCTGTGTGCCCACCGAACTGTCCGATAATTTTTGTATTGGGAGTCCCGGTCATGTTGAGCGCATTTCAACTGGAAAATAACCGTCTCACCCGTCTCGAAGTTGAAGAGACACCTACTCTGATCGATGCGGTGTGGGTGGATCTGGTCGAGCCGGACGATGATGAACGTAACCGTGTGCAGTCGGACCTCGGCCAGAGCCTGGCAACGCGTCCTGAACTGGAAGATATCGAAGCCTCCGCGCGTTTCTTTGAGGATGAGGACGGGCTGCATATTCACTCTTTCTTCTTTTTTGAAGATGCAGAGGATCACGCCGGTAACTCAACGGTGGCGTTCACCATTCGCGATGGCCGCCTGTTTACCCTGCGCGAGCGTGAGCTGCCCGCGTTTCGCCTCTACCGGATGCGCGCCCGCAGCCAGTCAATGGTTGACGGCAACGCCTACGAGCTGCTGCTCGATCTCTTTGAAACCAAAATCGAACAGCTGGCGGATGAGATTGAGAACATCTACAGCGACCTTGAGAAGCTGAGCCGTGTCATTATGGAAGGCCAGCAGGGCGATGAGTATGACGAAGCGCTCTCGGCGCTGGCGGAGCAGGAGGATATCGGCTGGAAGGTACGTCTGTGCCTGATGGATACCCAGCGTGCGCTGAACTTCCTGGTGCGTAAAGCACGCCTGCCGGGCAGCCAGCTGGAGCAGGCCCGCGAGATCCTGCGCGATATCGAATCCCTGCTGCCGCATAACGAGTCCCTGTTCCAGAAGGTAAACTTCCTGATGCAGGCGGCGATGGGCTTTATCAATATCGAGCAGAACCGCATCATCAAGATCTTCTCGGTGGTTTCGGTGGTGTTCCTGCCACCGACGCTGGTGGCCTCCAGCTACGGGATGAACTTTGAGTTTATGCCGGAACTGCACTGGAGCTTTGGTTACCCAGGCGCGATCGTCTTTATGATGCTCGCCGGGCTGGCGCCCTATCTCTACTTTAAACGCAAAAATTGGCTGTAACCGTTCCAGGCCAGGTGGCTTTGCGCCACCTGGCCTAATTACATCTTCCGCATCCGGCGCTGGGTATAGATAGCGTCCATCACGAATACCGCCAATGCGACCCAGATAAAGGCAAAGGTCACCATCTTATCCATCCCCGGAACTTCACCGTAGAAGGTGACCGCCAGCAGGAACATTAGCGTCGGGCCGATATACTGGAAAAAGCCCAGCGTCGAGAGGCGTAGACGGGTAGCCGCACCGGTAAAGCAGAGCAGCGGGATCGTGGTTACTACGCCCGCCGCCATCAGCAGCACGTTGAGCGACCAGGGGTTACTGCCCATATGGCTGGTCGGGCTGTCAGCGATGCCAAACAGCCAGACGGCGGCGACTGGCAGCAGCCACAGGGTCTCTATCAGCATGCCGGTCTGGGCATCGACGGCGATCTTTTTGCGCACCAGGCCGTAGAAGGCAAAGCTGAACGCCAGCGCCAGGGCGATGATCGGCAGTGAGCCAAAGGTCCAGAGCTGCACCAGCACACCGCAGCCAGCAAGGATCACCGCCAGCCACTGCATGCGACGGAAGCGCTCACCAAGAAAGATCATCCCCAGCAGGATATTTACCAGCGGATTGATAAAGTAGCCGAGGCTGGCTTCCAGCATGTGATGGTTATTGACCGCCCAGATAAACAGCAGCCAGTTACCGCCGATCAAGAGTGCCGAGAGGGCCAGCAGCAGGATCTTCTTCGGCGTGCGGAGCAGATTTTTCAGCCGTGACCATTGGCGGCTGACGCTGATCAGCGCCACCATAAAAAAGAACGACCAGATGACCCGGTGGGTAAAGATCTCATTGGCGGGAACGTAATCGATCAGCTTGAAGTACGCCGGTGCGATACCCCAAATAAAGTAAGCGGCAAGAGCGAGTAATACACCCTGCCGCGTCTGCTTAGCATCCATCGGAACATCCAAATCCGTTATTAAGAAAGTAACAGCATGTTACCCGATTTTGACACCTCAACCTACCATGTAGGTCGCGGTAGCGCTGGCGATATAGAGCTGATCTTCGTTATGCAGCTCGACACGGGCTACGGCGACTTTATTACCTGCCCGCAGCAGGCTGCTGGTGGCGGTAAAGCGATTGCCCCGCCCGGGACGCAGGTAGTCAACGCGCAGATCGATAGTGCCCATCTTTGCGAGGCGCGTGCGCAGCTCCTCTTCAGCAATAGTCTCATGGCGGGTCAGCGTGCTGCCGACGCAAACCAGGCCCGCCGCGACGTCCAGTGCAGAGGCGATCACCCCGCCATGAAGAATGCTTTGCGCCCAGTTGCCGACCATCATCGGCTGGTTGTTAAAGCTCAGCTGGGCGAACGATTTTTCGTAGCGCTCCAGCTCCAGCCCCAGCGCACGGTTAAAAGGCATGTGATAAACAAAAATTTCGCCCACCAGCTGTAAAGCTTCCTCGGCGGTAAGAACGGCTGACATTATTTTATGCGTCCGGTAGTTAATGAGTTGTTGATTTTATGCTTCTTAATTGTTGTTTTCCACTTTCAGAAACGATAGCTGCGCAGCATTTATAGAAATATGTAAAATAGGTGTCTGAATATTACCCATCTCAACATTTTTGGTCAGGAGAACAAAACCGATGCGGACGTATCTGCCCTGGTTTTTGTCAGCCATCGCACTGCCTTTTACAGCATTAGCGCAGGAAGCCACGGTTAAAGCAGTACACGATGCGCCAGCGGTACGCGGCAGCATTATCGCGAATATGTTACAGGAGCACGATAACCCCTTTACGCTCTATCCTTACGAGTCAAACTACCTGCTTTACACGGTGACCAGCGATCTCAACAAAGAGGCGATCGGCACCTATAACTGGTCCGACAATGCTCGCAAAGATGAGGTAAAATTTCAGCTCAGCCTGGCATTCCCATTCTGGCGCGGTATCATGGGGCCGAACTCGGTGCTGGGCGCGTCCTATACGCAGAAGTCCTGGTGGCAGCTCTCTAACAGCGGTGAGTCTTCGCCGTTTCGTGAAACCAACTATGAGCCGCAGCTGTTCCTCGGCTTCGCTACCGACTATGAACTGGCAGGCTGGACGCTGCGCGACGTCGAGTTCGGGTATAATCACGACTCTAACGGTCGCTCCGATCCGACCTCCCGCAGCTGGAACCGAATCTATAGCCGCCTGATGGCACAGAACGCTAACTGGCTGGTGGAGGTGAAACCCTGGTTTGTGGTGGGCGATACCGACGATAACCCGGATATCACCAAGTACATGGGTTACTACCAGCTCAAGATCGGCTACGAGCTGGGTGAGGCCATTCTAAGTGCCAAAGGACAGTACAACTGGAACACCGGCTACGGCGGCGCCGAGCTGGGCCTGAGCTATCCGGTCACGAAGCACGTACGTTTGTATACCCAGGTTTACAGCGGTTACGGTGAATCATTAATTGATTACAACTTTAACCAGACACGCGTAGGCGTGGGCGTTATGCTTAACGATCTTTTTTAAGGTAGAGTCATTTTTTGAAGGCAGATGGGGTTAACGTGGCGCAGGCGGAAGTAATGAATCTGGAGTCGGGGGCAGTGCAGGTTTTGCGGGAAACCTTCGGCTACCAGCAGTTCCGCCCGGGCCAGCAGACCATCATTGAGACCGTGCTTGACGGGCGCGACTGTCTGGTGGTGATGCCAACCGGCGGCGGGAAATCCCTCTGCTATCAAATTCCGGCGCTGGTGCAGGGCGGGCTGACGGTGGTGGTTTCGCCGCTGATTTCGCTGATGAAAGATCAGGTCGATCAGCTGCTTGCCAACGGCGTGGCGGCCGCCTGTCTGAACTCCACCCAGAGCCGGGAGGAGCAGCAGGCCATTATGGCGGGCTGCCGCAGCGGCCAGATCCGCCTGCTCTATATTGCACCGGAACGCCTGATGCTGGATAACTTCCTTGAGCATCTCGCCCATTGGGATCCGCGTATGGTCGCGGTTGACGAGGCGCACTGTATCTCGCAGTGGGGCCACGACTTCCGTCCCGAGTACGCTGCCCTGGGCCAGCTACGCGCCCGCTTCCCCGCTGTACCCTTTATGGCGCTCACCGCAACGGCGGATGACACCACCCGCAGCGATATTGTGCATCTGCTCGGGCTGCGCGATCCGCTGATCCAGGTCAGCAGCTTCGACCGACCCAACATCCGCTATACGCTGCTGGAGAAGTTTAAGCCGCTCGATCAGCTCTTGCGCTACGTCCAGGAGCAGCGTGGCAAATCCGGCATCATCTACTGCAACAGCCGCGCCAAGGTAGAGGATACCGCCGCGCGCCTGCAGGCCCGTGGCTTTAGCGCCGGGGCCTACCATGCCGGTCTGGACAACAGCATTCGTGCCGACGTGCAGGAGAAGTTCCAGCGCGACGATCTGCAGATTGTGGTGGCCACCGTAGCGTTCGGGATGGGGATTAACAAACCCAACGTGCGCTTTGTGGTGCACTTTGATATTCCGCGCAATATTGAGTCCTACTACCAGGAGACCGGCCGCGCAGGGCGTGATGGCCTGCCCGCCGAGGCGATGCTGTTTTACGATCCGGCGGACATGGGCTGGCTGCGAAAGTGCCTGGAAGAGAAACCCCCCGGCCAGCTGCAGGATATCGAGCGTCACAAGCTCAACGCGATGGGGGCGTTTGCCGAAGCGCAGACCTGTCGCCGTCTGGTGCTGCTGAACTACTTTGGTGAAGGGCGTCAGGAGCCGTGCGGCAACTGCGATATCTGCCTCGATCCGCCGCGCCGCTACGACGGGCTGGTGGACGCTCAGAAAGCACTCTCCGCTATCTACCGCGTCGGCCAGCGCTTTGGTATGGGCTACGTGGTTGAGGTGCTACGCGGTGCGAATAACCAGCGTATTCGCGACATGGGCCATGACAAGCTCAAGATCTATGGCGAAGGCCGTGACCAGACAACCGAGCACTGGGTCAGCGTGATCCGCCAGCTTATCCATCTCGGCGTGGTGACACAAAATATCGCCCAGCACTCGGCGTTACAGCTTACCGAGGCCGCGCGTCCGTTCCTGCGTGGCGAGGTACCGCTCCAGCTGGCCGTGCCGCGTGTCGTGGTGGTGAAGGCGCGAGCGAATCCGAAAGTCTTCGGCGGCAACTACGATCGCAAGCTGTTTGCCAAACTGCGCAAGCTGCGTAAGGCCATTGCTGATGAAGAGAACATTCCGCCCTACGTGGTGTTTAACGATGCCACGCTGATCGAGATGGCCGAGCAGATGCCGATTACCGCCAGCGAAATGCTCAGCGTGAACGGCGTCGGGATGCGCAAGCTTGAGCGCTTCGGCAAGCCGTTTATGACCCTTATTCGGGAACACGTTGACGGCGATGATGAGTAGTCAGCGGGGCGAAAAGGTGCCAGGATATTAGCCTGATCAATCTTTCCCCATGAGTAATCTATGTTAACGCTATTTCTGACCGTGGCGCTGGTGCACCTGGTGGCGCTAATGAGCCCCGGCCCGGACTTCTTTTTTGTCTCGCAGACCGCCGTGAGCCGATCGCGCAAAGAGGCGATGATGGGCGTGCTGGGCATCACCCTCGGCGTCATGATCTGGGCAGGCGTGGCGCTGCTCGGCCTCAATCTGATCCTCGAAAAAATGGCCTGGCTGCACACCATCATTATGGTCGGCGGTGGGCTATACCTCTGCTGGATGGGCTACCAGATGCTGCGCGGCGCGCTAAAGAAAGAGGCAATCAATGCGCCAGCGCCGCAGGTTGAGCTGGCAACCGGTGGGCGTAGCTTTATAAAAGGGCTGCTAACCAACCTGGCAAACCCAAAAGCGATTATCTACTTCGGCTCGGTCTTCTCACTGTTTGTGGGTGACAGCGTTGGTGAAACGGCGCGCTGGGGGATTTTCGTGCTGATTGCGCTGGAGACCTTCGCCTGGTTCACCCTGGTAGCGAGCCTGTTTGCTCTGCCAGCGATGCGCCGCGGCTATCAGCGTATGGCGAAGTGGATCGACGGCGTGGCTGGTGCGCTCTTCACCGCCTTCGGCCTACACCTGATTATCTCTCGTTAAGCCACTGCCCATCTGGCTTCAGTCTGGATGGGCAGCCTTTAGCGCTTAGTGGCTGAGCCGCTGTAACTCCTCTTGTGACAGGCCGGTCATCTCCATGACCGCAACGCTATCAAAACCACGCTGTAGCATCGCTCTGGCGACTTCTAGCATGGCAGCGCGCTTTCCTTCCTGTATACCCTCCTGAATACCTTCCTGTATGCCTTCAGCCCGGCCGATCTGCTTCATATGTTCTGCAAACGTCATCAGTGTTTCTCCATGCTGCGGCACGCGCTGCGCCAGTCCAAATAACAGTGTCTGAACGTCCTCGGCTTCCCCCGCCTGTGCGATGTAGTTTATCAGCGTAGTTATTTGTTGTCCGCTCATCTGCTCCAGCAGCAGCAAAACTGTGAGCTTGTCCAAAAGCTGCGCCATATCGCGCAGGCGAATGTGCTTCTGAATCAGGGTCAGGGCCGCCATGCTGCGATGCTGCATAATTTCCTCGTCGGGAATAACGGTGATATCCACCAGGGGAAAGGCGGTGCTATAGAGCTGATGGGCAATATCTGGATCGTTAAATGCCTCCAGCCAATTGCTACGAGCATGCCCCTGAATTTATCAGGCGTGCCTTGCCGATGCCAGCAGCGCCCCGACCAGCATAAACAGCGAGCCAAAAACCCGGTTCAACGCCTTCATCTGCCTCGGCCCTTTGATCCACGCCGCGATACGCGTTGCGAGGGTGGCATAGCCAATCATCACAATGATATCCACCACGATGGTGGTGACGCCGAGCACCAGATACTGCATCACCTGGGGCTGATCTGGATTGATAAACTGCGGGAACAGCGCCGCAAGAAACACGATACTTTTGGGGTTGGTCAGGTTCACGAAGACGGCGCGTTTGAACAGGCGTCCGCGAGACTGGGCCTGTGCGAGAGTATTGAGATCCAGCGCGCCGGCGGCCCGCCACTGCTGAATGCCCAGCCAGACCAGGTAGGCCGCGCCCGCCCACTTCAGCACCTCAAAGGCCAGCAGCGAGCGGGAGAAGAGCGTCCCGAGACCAACGCCAACCAGTACGATATGGATCGCCAGACCGGTCTGCAAGCCGCTAATGGAGGCCGCTGCGCCCCGGTAGCCGTGGCTGATGGCGGTAGTCATGGTATTAATCGCGCCGGAGCCTGGCGAGAGGCTGAGGATGATTGAGGTAAGCAGATAGGCAAACCACCACTCGAAGGTCATGCGAAACTCCCTGAACGATATATTTTATGCAACAATACGCTATTGTTAACGTGTTGTATCACGAGTCATAAAAAAACAATTTTACAGACGACCGGGGGCGGAAACCCAATGTTTCGGCAGAAAAAGGGGTGGGAAACAAGAGAAAATGCCTTCGCGGCTTTCACGCACGGACCCTTGACCGATTTCTGGCGGCAGCGTGAGGAGGCAGAGTTTACCGGGGTGGATGACATTCCGGTGCGTTTTGTGCGCTTTCATGCCGCCGATCACGATCGGGTGATTGTCGTCTGTCCCGGCCGCATTGAAAGCTACGTCAAGTACGCCGAGCTTGCCTACGATCTCTTCCATCTCGGTTTTGATGTACTGATCCTCGACCATCGCGGGCAGGGGCGTTCAGGACGGATCCTGCCCGATCGCCATCGCGGCCACGTTGACAGCTTTGATGACTACGTTGACGATCTGCAGGCCTTCTGGCAGCAGGAGGTCGCGCCGGGGCCGTGGCGTAAACGCTATATTCTGGCCCACTCAATGGGCGGGGCGATCGCTACGCTGCTGCTCCAGCGCCAGCCACAATTTTGCGATGCGATAGCGCTCTGCGCGCCAATGTTTGGTATTGTTATCCGCCTGCCCGAGTGGATGGTGCGCCATATCCTGAACTGGGCCGAAGGCTATCAGCCATTTCGGGAGAGCTACGCGCTGGGTACGGGGCGCTGGCATGCGCTGCCGTTTAGCATTAACGTACTCACTCATAGCCGGGTACGCTACCGGCGCAACCTGCGCTGCTATGCTGACGATCCGCAGTTGCGCGTCGGCGGGCCAACTAATCACTGGGTGCGAGAGGGCATTTTGGCCGGTGAAAAGGTGCTGGCAGGCGCGGCGCAGGATGCCACGCCCATGCTTCTGCTGCAGGCGGGAGAAGAGCGCGTGGTGGATAACCGTATGCACGATCGTTTCTGTGAGATCCGCGCCGCAGCGGGCCATCCCTGTGAGGGTGGCAGACCGCTGGTGATAGAAAGCGCGTACCATGAGATCCTTTTTGAAAAGGACGCCATGCGCTCAGTCGCGCTTAACGCCATCGTTGATTTTTTCGACAGGCATAACTAATCCGGCGGTTCACCGCCTGACCAGAGGTTAAATTCTATTATGTATCAGGTTGTTGCGTCTGACTTAGATGGCACGCTGCTCTCACCCGACCACTCACTCTCCCCCTACGCTAAAGAGACGTTAAAGCTGCTGACCGCCCGGGGCGTCAACTTTGTTTTTGCCACCGGCCGTCACCATGTTGACGTAGGACAGATCCGCGATAAGCTGGGTATCAAAGCCTACATGATCACCTCTAACGGCGCGCGCGTGCACGATACCGACGGCAACCTGGTCTTTACGCATAACCTGGATCGCGAAATCGCTGAGGATCTGTTTGGCGTGATGCATCACGATCCGCACATCGATACTAACGTTTATCGTGACGACGAATGGTTTATCAACCGCCACCGTCCGGATGAGATGCGCTTCTTCAAAGAGGCTGTCTTCCAGTATTCGCTCTATGAGCCGGGCCTGCTTGACCCGGAAGGGATCAGCAAGGTGTTCTTCACCTGCGATACCCATGAGCCGCTGCTGCCGCTGGAGCAGGCCATCAACGCCCGCTGGGGCGATCGCGTTAACGTCAGCTTCTCTACCCTGACCTGTCTTGAAGTGATGGCGGGCGGCGTCTCAAAAGGTCATGCGCTGGAGGCGGTCGCCACCGCGATGGGTCACAGCCTGCAGGAGTGTATCGCCTTTGGCGACGGGATGAACGACGCTGAGATGCTCTCCATGGCGGGTAAAGGCTGTATCATGGCCAACGCGCACCAGCGCCTAAAGGATCGCTATCCGCAGCTGGAAGTGATCGGCACCAACGGCGACAACGCGGTACCCAACTATCTGCGTAAGCTGTTTCTTGATTGATTAAAAATTAATCAGCTGTCAACCGGTAACTCCGCTACAATGAGCGCTCATTAACCAACGAGACACTCATTGTGGCGTTACTGATTATCACCACCGTTCTGTGGGCCTTCTCTTTTAGCCTGTATGGCGAATACCTCGCCGGACATATCGACAGCTACTTCTCCGTACTGATGCGCGTCGGGCTGGCGGCGCTGGTCTTTTTACCTTTCCTGCGCACGCGCGGCCACGGGCTGAAAACCATTGGTCTCTATATGCTGGTAGGGGCTATGCAGCTGGGCATCATGTATATGCTCAGCTTCCGCGCCTATCTCTACCTGACGGTCTCCGAGCTTCTGCTGTTTACCGTCCTGACGCCGCTCTATATCACCCTGATTTACGATTTGATGAGCCGACGCCGACTGCGCTGGGGCTATGCGCTGAGCGCGCTGCTGGCGGTCATTGGGGCAGGGATCATTCGTTACGATCAGGTCACTAACCACTTCTGGACTGGACTGCTGCTGGTGCAGCTCTCCAACATCAGCTTCGCCATCGGTATGGTAGGCTACAAGCGCCTGATGGAGACCCGTCCGATGCCGCAGCACAACGCCTTTGCCTGGTTCTACCTGGGCGCGTTCCTGGTAGCAGTGGTAGCCTGGTTTGCAGTTGGCAATACTCAAAAGCTGCCGGAGACCTCCCTACAGTGGAGCATCCTGGTCTTTCTTGGGGTGGTGGCGTCGGGAATTGGTTACTTCATGTGGAACTACGGCGCAACCCAGGTGGATGCCGGTACGCTGGGCATTATGAACAACATGCACGTCCCGGCAGGGCTGCTGGTTAATCTTGCCATCTGGCAGGAGCAGCCCCACTGGCCAAGCTTTATCCTTGGGGGTGCAGTGATAGTGGCTTCCCTGTGGGTGCATCGCCGCTGGGTCGCTCCGCGCTCCGCACAAAAGGAAGGTGGTCGCACGCATGGTTCCGCGCTGAGCGAATAAACGCCTCCGTCACCGGCTGGCGCTGCTCGCCATCGCGCACCGCCGCGTACAGCCGGCTCCACAGTCCCTCGCCCAGGGTCTTAGTCACGATCAGACCCTGGCGCTCAACGCTCTCCACCACCCAGTGCGGCAGCGCCGCGATACCCATCCGGGCCGCCACCATCTGGATCAGCAGCAGCGTGTTATCCACGCTCTTCACCATTGGGTTAATGCCCGCCGGCTGCAGGAAGTGACGCCAGATATCCAGCCTGCTGCGCTGCACCGGATAGATCAGCAGCGTCTCAGCGGCGATATCCTCTGGCGTAATGCGCGCCCGGTTCGCGAGAGGGTGGTCCGGGGCCAGCACCAGCCGCACTTCAAAATCAAACATCGGCGAGTAGTGCAGCCCGCTGCGCGGCAAAATGTCTGAGGTCAACACCACGTCCAGCTCGCTCTGCTGCAACGCTGGCTGGGGATCGAAGGTCACGCCGGATTTGAAATCCATCTCTACCTGCGGCCATTTTGCACGGAAATTTTCAAGCGCGGGGGTGAGCCACTGAATACAGCTGTGACACTCAATGGCAATCCGCAAGGTGGTCTGCTGCGGTTCGCTACAATCCTGCAGCGCACGGCTAATCTGCGGCAGCACCTGATTGGCCAGCTGCAACAAAATCTCGCCCTGCGGCGTAAAGCGCAGCGGCTGGCTTTTACGTACGAAGAGACGAAAGCCAAGGCGCTGTTCGAGATCGCTGAACTGGTGGGAGAGGGCGGACTGCGTCTGATGCAGCGTGGCCGCCGCTGCCGCCAGCGATCCGCTGTTCCGTAACGCCTGGAGCGTTTTCAGATGTTTAATTTCGATCATGAAAGTCCTTCACTTCGCCATGAACATTTTGCGCTTGAGGAAGATACAGTACCTGTCGAATATAGATGTGTAAACATCTGGACGTCCAAAATCCTAAAATTCACAAGGGGCATACCATGACAGTACTGAATCACACCCTCGGTTTTCCTCGCATTGGTCTGCGTCGCGAGCTGAAGAAAGCGCAAGAGAGCTACTGGGCAGGTAACATCACCCAGGAAGCGCTTCTGGCGGTGGGCCGCGAGCTGCGCGCCCGCCACTGGGATCAGCAGAAGCAGGCGGGCATCGACCTGTTGCCGGTGGGCGATTTCGCCTGGTACGACCATGTTCTGACCACCAGCCTGCTGCTTGGCAACGTGCCGGCTCGTCATCAGAACAGCGATGGATTGGTCGATATCGACACCCTGTTCCGCATTGGCCGCGGCCGTGCGCCAACGGGTGAGCCAGCGGCAGCAGCAGAGATGACCAAGTGGTTTAACACTAACTACCACTACATGGTGCCGGAGTTCACCAAAGGCCAGCAGTTCACGCTGACCTGGATCCAGCTGCTGGATGAGGTGGACGAGGCGCTGGCGCTGGGCCACAGGGTGAAGCCGGTCCTGCTGGGGCCGGTAACGTACCTGTGGCTGGGCAAGGTAAAGGGCGAGCAGTTTGATCGTCTGAGCCTGCTGAATGACATCCTGCCGATCTACCAGCAGGTGCTGGCCGAGCTGGCAAAACGCGGAATTGAGTGGGTACAGATTGACGAGCCAGCGCTGGTGCTGGAGCTGCCCCGGGCGTGGCTCGACGCGTTCAAGCCCGCCTATGAGACGCTGGCGGGCCAGGTGAAGCTGCTGCTGACCACCTATTTCGAAGGCGTGACGCCGAACCTCGATACCATTGCCGCGCTGCCGGTGCAGGGCCTGCACGTTGACCTGGTGCACGGCAAGGATGGCGTAGCCGAGCTGCATCGCCGTTTGCCCGCTGACTGGCTGCTCTCCGCCGGGCTGGTGAATGGCCGTAACGTCTGGCGGGCCGATCTCAGCGAAAAATATGCCCAGGTTAAAGATATCATCGGCCAGCGCGCGCTGTGGGTCGCCTCCTCCTGCTCGCTGCTGCACAGCCCCATCGATCTGAGCGTGGAAACGCGGCTGGATGCCGAGGTGAAGAGCTGGTTTGCCTTCGCCCTGCAAAAATGTCAGGAGCTGGCCCTGCTGCGCGATGCCCTGAACAGCGGCGACACCGCGCCACTGGCTGAGTGGAGCGCCCCGATCCAGGCGCGCCGCCACTCTACCCGGGTGCACAACACGGCGGTGGCCCAGCGGCTGGCGGCGATTACCGCCACGGATAGCCAGCGCACGCGCCCCTACGCGGAGCGTGCGGCGGCCCAGCGGGCGCGTTTCAACCTGCCCGCCTGGCCGACAACGACCATCGGCTCGTTCCCGCAGACCACTGAGATCCGCGGCCTACGCCTGGAGTTCAAACAGGGACGCTTAGACGCGGGCAGCTACCGCACCGGCATCGCCGAACATATCAAGCAGGCGATTGCCGAGCAGGAGCGTCTGGGTCTCGACGTGCTGGTGCATGGTGAGGCCGAGCGTAACGACATGGTGGAGTATTTCGGCGAGCATCTGGACGGCTTTGTCTTTACCCAGAACGGCTGGGTGCAGAGCTACGGCTCCCGCTGCGTGAAGCCGCCGGTGGTGATCGGCGACGTCAGCCGTCCGGAAGCGATCACCGTGGAGTGGGCGAAATATGCCCAGTCCCTCACCGATAAACCGGTAAAAGGGATGCTCACCGGGCCGGTGACCATTCTCTGCTGGTCCTTCCCGCGGGAAGACGTTAGCCGGGAAACCATCGCCAAACAGATCGCCCTGGCGCTGCGGGACGAAGTGGCGGACCTGGAGGCGGCGGGCATCGGCATTATCCAGATCGACGAGCCTGCCCTGCGGGAGGGGCTGCCGTTAAAGCGCAGCGACTGGGACGCCTACCTGGCATGGGGCGTGGAAGCCTTCCGTATCAACGCCGCGGTGGCGAAGGACGAAACGCAGATCCACACCCACATGTGCTACTGCGAGTTCAACGACATCATGGACTCCATCGCCGCGCTGGATGCAGACGTGATCACCATCGAAACCTCGCGCTCGGATATGGAGCTGCTGGAGTCGTTTGAGGCCTTTGAATACCCGAATGAGATTGGGCCGGGCGTCTACGATATTCACTCGCCAAACGTGCCGGACGTAGCGTGGATCGAGACCCTGCTGAAGAAGGCGGCGGATCGCATCCCGGCCGAGCGCCTGTGGGTTAACCCGGACTGCGGCCTGAAAACCCGCGGCTGGCCGGAGACTCGCGCGGCGCTGGCGAACATGGTGAAAGCGGCGCAAAACCTGCGTCAGGCGTAAGGTAACAATGCCGGGCGGCGCGAGCGCTGGCCCGGCCTACGTCTGGCGTAGCCACGCTGTTCCCATCTGCTTTATGACCGCATGCTGCCGCGGCGTCGGCGTCCGGTCGCTGATCACGTAATCGAAATCCCCGACGCTGCCGTTCTGGCAGATCGCCGTCCGGCCAAACTTGGTGCTGTCCACCACCAGCACGCTCATCGCAGCGCTGGCGACCAGCGCCTGCCGCGCGGCCACTTCATCATCGTTATAGTCATACAGCTCGCCCGCCTCGCCGATCCCACCGACTGAGACCACGCCCGCATCAACCCGATAGCGGCTGAAAAAGGTCTGGGCATCGCTGCCGATCACGTCCAGATCGCGCTTGCGAACGCGCCCGCCTGCTACCGTCAGTTCGCAGGCGGCAAGACGGCTCAACGCTTCGGCGGCGTGCAGATTATTGGTGAATACCGCTAGCCGACTCGCTTCCGGCAGCGCCCGGGCCACCATCTCAACGGTGGTGCCGGTACCGAGGAAGCAGCTCTGGTAGTCGCTCAGTAGCGCCGCCGTGCGCTCACCGATCCAGCGCTTGCCTGCAATATTGACGATCTCCCGCTGCTGATAGCCGATATTTTCGCGGGCGAAAGGGGCAACCATGCCGTGACGCCGCAGCAGCAGTCCGCCGGAGGTAAGCGCTCGCAGATCGCTACGCACGGTTTGCAGCGAGACGCCAAAGTGCTGCGCCAGCTGCTCGATGCTGCTTTCGCCGTGCGCCGTCACCAGCGCGACAATCGCCGTGCGGCGGGATTTGGGGGTCATCATTCGCTCCTGTTAGCACCCTTTTTCACCATGCTAGCGCGCGAATGTGAAATTATTACTACGAAAAAAGCTGGTCATATTTTTGTCAGATTCCCCTGTTTTAATCATCACAACGAAAACAGAGGGAAGAGACCATGATGAAGCACACCGCGCTGGCAGCCGTTATCGTAACCGCGTTAAGCACCCAGGCTTTCGCCGCCTCCACGTTGACGCTCTATACCAGCCAGCCGAACGAAGATGCCCAGATGACCGTCGCCGCCTTCGAAAAGGCGCACCCGGACATTGAGGTCAAATGGATCCGCGACGGAACCACCAAGCTGACGGCGCGTCTGCAGGCCGAGCTGGCGGCAGGCGGTGCCGCGCCGGACGTGCTGCTGATTGCCGATAGCGTCACCATGGAGTCGCTGAAAAAGCAGGATCTGCTCGCGGCCTATAAATCCCCCGAGGCCAGCCGCTACGATGCCCAGCTGTACGATCCGCAGGGCTACTACTACGGCACCAAGCTGATCACCACCGGTATTGCCTACAACACCCGCGCGCCGGTGAAGCCTGGCTCCTGGCAGGATCTGCTCAAGCCTGAACTCAAGAACATGACCACGCTGCCCAGCCCGCTCTACTCCGGTGCGGCGCAGATCCATATGGCGACGCTGATGAACGATCCGCAGCTCGGCTTTACATACTACAAGAAGCTGAAGGCCAACGGCGCGATGCCCCAGAGCGGGAACGGTGCGGTGATGAACGCCATCACTTCCGGCAGCAAGGGCTACGGCGTGCTGGTGGACTACATGGCGATCCGCGAGAAAGCCAAGGGCGCACCGATTGAGTTCGTGTTCCCGAAAGAGGGCGTCAGCATTGTGACCGAGCCGGTGGCGATGATGAAGAAGGCGAAAAACCCGGACGGTGCGAAAGCCTTTATCGACTTTGTGCTGTCGGATGCGGGTCAGCGCCTGGTGCTGAAGCAGGGCTACCTGCCCGCCGATGCGAGCCTCCCGGCGCCGGAAGGCTTCCCGGCGCGGGAGAGCATCAAGCTGATGCCGTATGACCCGGCGAAGGCGCTGGCGGATACCGACGCCAATAAAAAACGCTTCGCCGATCTGTTTGGAACCCGCTAACCGATGACCACCATGACCCTCCGTCAACCCGCCAGCAGCGGTCCGCCGAAGGGGCTGCTCTGGCTGCTGCTCGGCCTGGTCACGCTGCTGAGCCTGCTGCCGAGCCTGCGGCTGCTGGTCTCGGCGCTGCTCGACTGGCAGCAGGGGAGCAGCAGCAGCCTGTGGCGGGTGCTCAGCAACCCGACGACCTGGACCGCGCTCTATAACAGCCTCTATACCAGCGGCCTGGGTACCCTGCTCTCGCTGCTGCTGGGCGGACTGTTTGCCTTCTGCCTCGCGCTGACCAACATCCGCCTCAAGCAGGTCTGGGTATTCCTGTTTATGCTGCCGATGATGATCCCACCCCAGGTGACGGCCCTGAGCTGGCTGCAACTCTTCGGGCCGAGCAGCATCCTGCTTATCAGTCTCGGGATTGCACCGTCGTTCGGCAGCGCCAATCCGCTCTACTCTCCCGAGGGGATCGCTCTGCTGCTGGGGATCCAGCATGCGCCGCTGGTCTTCCTGGCCCTGCGCACCCAGCTTCAGTGCCTGCCGAAAGAGCAGATCGAGGCGGCGCGGCTGAATGGGGCCTCGCTGTGGCGGGTGTTGATCGACATCGTGCTGCCGCTGTGCCGCACCGCGCTGTGGGCCGGGGCGGCGATAGCCTTCGTCTCGGCGCTGGGCAACTTTGGTATTCCGGCGATGCTGGGCATCCCCATCTCCTACTTTGTGCTGCCGATTCAGATCTACCAGTCGCTGTCGAGCTTCGGACCATCGATGCTGAGTGACGTGGCGGCGCTGTCGGTGCTGATGGGCGTACTGGCGATCGGCATCGTCTCCCTGCAGGGCTATCTCCAGCGCCGCCATGCGCTGCCGTTAATCGGCATGGCCGGGCGGGCGCTCGACTTCCAGCTTGGCAGGTGGCGTCTCGCTACCGAGCTGCTGCTGGGCGCGGTGCTGGCCGCTATCCTGCTGGCCCCGCTGCTGGCGCTGGTGGCGACCTCGCTGGTGCCGACCCTCGGCGTGCCGCTGACGGCCAAAACCCTGACCTTTAATGCTTACCATGCGATGCTGGAGAGCGGCAGCGCCACCTGGCGCGCGCTGAGCAACAGCCTGCTGCTTTCGATCTCTGCCGCGCTGGTGCTGATGCTGCTGAGCCTGCCGCTGGCGTGGTTGCTGGTGCGTTTTCCAGCGCGTCCGCTGCGCTGGCTGCATAGTGCGATCGACATTCCCTATACCTTGCCGGGGGTGGTGCTGGCCATCGCCTGCATCCTGCTGTTCGCCCGCCCGCTGCCCATCATCGGCATCAGCCTGAGCGGTACGCTGCTGATCATCTTCTTTGCCTATCTGGCGCGCTTTCTCACCGTCTGCCTGAAGCCGCTGCACAACAGCATGCTGCAGCTCGATCCGGCGATGGAGGAGGCGGCCAGCCTGGCCGGAGCGAACTTCTCCCAGCGGTTGCGGCATATCGTGCTGCCGCTGCTGGCCCCGGCGGCCTTCGCCGGTGCGCTGCTGGTGTTTCTGACGGCGGTGAATGAGCTGACCGTCTCGGCGTTGCTGTGGAGCGCGGGCAAAGAGACCCTTGGGGTGGTGATTTTCAACCTCGATGAGAGCGGCGATAAGGTGCTGGCCTCTGCCATCTCGGTGATGGTGGTAGCGCTGGTGGCGCTGGTAATGCTGATGCTGAGCGGTCTTGGCCGCTATCTACCCAAAGGAGTGATCCCGTGGCAGAACTGAAACTGGAGCACCTGAGTAAAACATTCGGCGACCAGACCGTGGTGCACGATCTTAACCTGACCATTCCCGAAGGTGCGTTCACGGCGCTGCTCGGGCCAAGCGGCTGCGGAAAAACCACCACGCTGCGTATTCTGGCCGGGCTGGAGCGGCTCTCCGAAGGGCGCCTGACCCTGGGCAACCGGCTGCTGGCCGACGCCGCTACCCATCTGCCGCCGGAAGCGCGCAACATGGGGATGGTTTTTCAATCCTACGCCCTCTGGCCGCATATGACGGTAGCGGAGAACGTTGGCTATCCGCTGAAGCTGAAAAAGGTGAACGGCGCGGCGCGGCATAAGCAGGTCATGGCTGCCCTTGAGGTGGTGGAGCTAGGGGCGTACGCCGACCGCTCGCCCCAGGAGCTGAGCGGCGGGCAGCGTCAACGCGTGGCGCTGGCGCGCTGTCTGGTCTCCGAGCCGCAGGTGGTACTGCTCGATGAGCCGCTGGCGAATCTCGATCGCCATCTGCGGGCCACGATGGAGCAGACCTTCCGCGAATTTCATCGCCGCACCGGGGCAACCTTTGTCTACGTCACTCACGATCAGGCAGAAGCGATGGCGCTGGCCAGCCATATCGCCGTGATGCATCGCGGCGAGCTGATGCAGTGGGGTACACCGCAGGAACTCTATCAGCAGCCGTACAGCGCATGGGTTGCAGGCTTTATTGGCAAGGGCAGCGTGCTGAATCTGGCGAGCGCGGCGCAAAGCCGTCAGCTGGATGGCGCGCAGCTTCATCATGGGCTGAGCGTGAACGATGGCGTGCGTCACCCGGTGCTGGTGCGTCCCGAGCACGTTGAAATAGGCGAGGGCGGCCTGGCGGCCACCGTCGAAAACTGTATCTATCAGGGGGAGCGCTACCTGCTGGCGCTGCGCCTGGCCGATGGCCAGCCGCTCACGGCCTTCCATCACCTGCCGCTGCGTGAGCAGCAGATCACCGCCGTGCGCCTGCATCAGGGCTGGCGGCTGGAGGCGGCGTGACGGCGCAGATTGAGATTATCAGCGGGCTGCATGACAAAGCGCCCGCCGCCATTCTGGTGACCACCCCCTCGCAGCGCATTCTGCTGGACGCCGGTGGCTCGCTGGAGCCGGGCGTCGATGACTGGCCGGTGCCGGATCGGCTGGATGCCGTGCTGCTCAGTCACGATCACATCGATCATATTGCCGGGCTGGCTCGGCTACCCGCCTCGGTGCCGATCTACTGTAGCGCCGTGACGGCCCGCGCTGTGCCGACGGGATCGAACGTTCACCCGATACCGGTGCGCGGTCAGTTCTCCCTCGGCGAATTGACGGTTACTACCGGCAGCAGCGGCCATGCCTGGGGTGGGATCTGGTTCCACCTCGATGTGGCGGGGGGGCTGTTCTACAGCGGCGATGTCAGCCTGGAGTCGGCGCTGTTTCATTTCGATCCGCCGCCCCCTGCAGCGATAGCGCTGATGGATGCCTCGTACGGCCTGTACGATACGCCCCAGCATCAGCAGCTTGAGGCTCTGTGGCGGCATATGCAGCGGCCTGTACTCTGCCCGGTTCCGCCTTCCGGACGGGCGGTGGAGATGGCGCTACTGCTGGCGCGCCGCGGTATTAACGATGTGGTGATGGATAGCGCCTGCCGGGAGATGCTGATGCTGATGGCAGAACACAACGACGGCAGCCTGATCCCCGGCGTGGAGCATGAGCTGCGGCAGCGGGTACGTGACCTGCCATCGTTTACCGCTGACGCGCCGGTCATTCTGGCGGCCGACCCGGACGGATTGCATGGCATAGCGGGCGAACTGCGCTGTCGCGCTGACTTCCGACATCGCACCCTGTTTACTGGCCATATGAATCACCGCGCCCGCGAGCAGCATCAACGAGGCGAGGTCGATTTCTGCCGCTGGAACGTTCATCCCACGCGTCGCTGCTTACAAAAGCTGGTGGCAATGTTGGGCTGTCGCCAGCTGGTGCCGCTGTTTACCCCTGTTGATGACGCCGCGCACTGGCAGCAGACGCTGGGCTGCGTCATCCTTACCCAGTCCCGTTTCAGGATAGAAGCATGACGCTGCTACATAAGCCTTTTGTCTTTGTTCGCCACGGTGAGACGCCGCTCAACCGCGATCGTCTGATTGGCGGACGTACTGAAGTACCGCTCACGGCGACGGGCGAGCAGCAGGCCCGCTCTGGATCCTGCCCGGCGCTACCCCTGACGACTGGAAAATTATTCCGCTGGAGAAGATGAATGCTGACTGAACAGTGCGTGATTGTCGATATCGACGGTACCCTCGCCGAGTTTGATGCCGAGGCGGTACGCGAGTGGGTATTAGGTCCGGAAAAGCAGTGGCAGCCCTTTTTTGCCCATATGGCGGAGGCACTGCCGAGCGTGGCCATCAGCCGTTTGGTGGGGCTGCTCAGCGCCCAGCAGCAGAAGATTGTGATCTGCAGCGGGCGGCCTGCCAGCTTCCAGCGCCATACCCAGGAGTGGCTGGAGCGGCACTGCATCCCTTTTGATGCGCTCTATCTTCGGCCGGACGGGGAGGATACGCTCCCGGATGAGCTGGTGAAAAAGGCGCTACTGCAGCAGATAAAAGCGGACGGCTACGCCCCCTGGCTGGTGATCGACGATCGTCAGGCGGTGGTAGATTTCTGGCGTGCGGAGGGATTGACCTGCCTGCAGTGTGCGCCGGGCGATTTTTAAGCCGCCCGGCATGGGACGTTAGCCTCGTTTTTCGCCGTGCTGGGCAAACCATGCCAGCATGCGCTGCCAGCCATCTTTGGCTGACTCCTCATGATAGCTTGGGCGATAGTCGGCGTTAAAGGCGTGTCCGGCATCGGGATAGACCACGATTTCCGCTTCGGCGTTGGCGGCCCGCAGGGCATGGCGCATGGTCTCCACGGTATCAAGAGGAATGCTGCCGTCCTGAGCACCATAGAGGCCGAGAACCGGCGCGTTAAGGTCGGTGGCGATATCTACCGGATGCTTCGGCGAGTTGAGGGTTTTATCGCCCACCAGCTTGCCGTACCACGCTACCGCCGCCTTCAGCTGTGGATTATGCGCGGCATAAAGCCAGGCGATACGCCCGCCCCAGCAAAAGCCGGTAAGCAGCAGCCGGTGCGCGTCGCCGCCGTTGCGCGCCGCCCAGTTAGCGACGTGGTCAAGGTCGGCCAGTACCTGGGCATCCGGCACCTTTGAAACCAGCTCTTTAAACAGCGTGGGAATATCGCTGTAGTCATTGGGATCGCCCTGGCGGAAGTAGAGCTCAGGCGCGATGGCCAGGTAGCCCTCCTGCGCCAGTCGGCGGCAGATATCACGAATGTGCTCATGCACGCCGAAAATCTCCTGCACCACAATCACCACCGGCAGCGGGCCGTCGGCAGCCCGTGGCCGGGCGTGCCAGGCGGGCATATTATCTCCTTGGGTGGGAATCGATGTCTCACCGGTCAAAATCGACTCTTCAGAGGTATGAACGGCGGTGGAAGCGTGAGGTGAAGCTGCAGGTGCAAAGCCGGGCTGTTTTTCTGTTGTCATGGCAATCTCCGTACCCTTTTTTAGCGCATCAGGTAACTATAGCCAGTACGGCAAAATCATCCTGTGCGGAAGAGTCTATCTTTAAGACGAACGGGGGAAGGAGAGCGCCATAGTGTGATATAAATCACCTTTTGATGAAAAATTGATGTAAACAGTTTTCTTCAGAGTGATTGATGTCACGAAAAAAAGCGATGGCCTTCTGTAGAGTACCGTTTTACTTCTGTTGATGATCGACCCACAAAGGAGTCACCCATGTCCAAGTCTGATGTTTTTCACCTCGGCCTTACTAAAAACGATCTGCAGGGGGCGACGCTGGCTATCGTCCCTGGCGATCCGGAGCGAGTGGAAAAGATCGCCGCGCTGATGGATAAGCCGGTTAAGCTGGCATCGCATCGCGAATTTACCTCCTGGCGCGCTGAAGTCGATGGCAAAGCGGTGATTGTCTGCTCCACCGGGATCGGCGGCCCATCAACCTCTATTGCCGTTGAAGAGCTGGCGCAGCTGGGCATCCGTACTTTCCTGCGCGTGGGCACCACCGGCGCAATCCAGCCGCACATTAACGTTGGCGACGTGCTGGTGACCACCGCTTCCGTGCGTCTCGACGGGGCCAGCCTGCACTTTGCGCCGATGGAGTACCCGGCGGTAGCTGATTTCACCTGTACCACCGCGCTGGTGGAGGCTGCTAAAGAGGTGGGTGCGACCACCCATATCGGCGTCACCGCCTCGTCTGACACCTTCTACCCAGGCCAGGAGCGTTACGACACCTTCTCCGGCCGCGTCGTCAGCCGCTATAAAGGCTCTATGGAAGAGTGGCAGTCAATGGGCGTGATGAACTACGAGATGGAGTCCGCCACGCTGCTGACCATGTGCTCCAGCCAGGGCCTGCGCGCTGGCATGGTAGCGGGCGTGATCGTCAACCGCACCCAGCAAGAGATCCCGAACGCGGAGACCATGAAGCAGACCGAGAGCCACGCGATTAAAATTGTGGTGGAAGCAGCGCGCCGTCTGGCTTAACGCCTCTCTCCGGCAGGTCGATCCTCTCGGCCTGCCCGTTTTGCGTAGTACCTCGCAGGAAAATCCTTCCCAACTGGACACCTATCCAGCACACTCTTATTTTGCATCGGTAAGTGGTTTATGCAGGAGGCAGGGTGGATATCTCAATTTTACTCAGCGCGGCGGCGGCGATAGCCGGCTTGCTGATAGGCTGGCTGGCGACAAAATCCCATGCCGATCGCTTACGGGCCGATCTTAGCGAAGAGCGGCGCGAGCTGGATATCGAACTGAGCGCGGCGCGACAGCGGCTGGTACAAAACCAGCACTGGCGCGACGAGTGCGAGCTGCTGAATAACGAGCTGCGCAGCCTGCGCGAGATCAACACTTCGCTGGAGGCCGATCTGCGCGAGGTCACTACCCGGCTGGAGTCCACCCAGCTGCATGCGGAAGATAAAATCCGCCAGATGATTAACAGCGAGCAGCGCCTGAGTGAGCAGTTTGAAAACCTGGCTAACCGCATCTTTGAGCAGAGCAACCGCCGGGTCGAGGAGCAGAACCGACAGAGCCTCCACGGGCTTCTCTCCCCCCTGCGGGAACAGCTGGACGGTTTCCGTCGCCAGGTGCAGGACAGCTTTGGCAAAGAGGCCCAGGAGCGCCACACCCTTGCCCACGAGATCCGCAACCTGCAGCAGCTTAATGCTCAGATGGCGCAGGAGGCGATCAACCTGACTCGCGCCCTGAAGGGCGATAATAAGGCGCAGGGCAACTGGGGTGAGGTGGTGCTGGCCCGCGTGCTGGAGGCGTCCGGCCTGCGTGCGGGCTATGAGTATGAAACCCAGGTCAGCATTGAAACCGAAGCCCGCGCCAGAATGCAGCCCGACGTCATCGTCCGGCTGCCGCAGGGCAAAGACGTGGTGATCGACGCCAAAATGACGCTGGTGGCCTATGAGCGCTACTTCAACGCCGACGATGAGTACACTCGCGAAAGTGCGCTGCAGGAACACATCGCCTCGGTGCGCAGCCATATTCGCCTGCTGGGGCGGAAAGATTATCAGCAGCTGCCGGGGCTGCGCTCCCTTGACTACGTGCTGATGTTTATTCCCGTTGAGCCAGCCTTTTTAGTGGCTCTCGACCGACAGCCGGAGCTGATCACCGAGGCGTTAAAACACAATATTATGCTGGTCAGCCCAACCACGCTGCTGGTGGCCCTGCGCACCATCGCTAACCTTTGGCGCTACGAGCACCAGAGCCGCAACGCGCAGCAGATTGCCGAGCGCGCCAGCCGCCTCTACGACAAGATGCGCCTGTTTGTTGACGATATGTCGTCGGTGGGGCAGAGCCTGGAGAAAGCGCAGGATAACTACCGCCAGGCGATGAAAAAACTCACCTCCGGACGGGGGAATCTGCTCGCCCAGGCCGAGGCGTTTCGCGGGCTGGGGGTTGAGATCAAGCGGGAGATCAATCCGGATCTCGCCGACCAGGCCGTGGCGCAGGATGAGGAGTTCCGCCTGCGCGCCGGACAGGAGGGTTGAAACGTAGGGCAATTGCGCCCAATCTGTTACACTTCACGAACAATTTCTTGAATAGCAGGCACTGAGATGGCGGAAGATTCACAGGAAACGACGCATTTTGGTTATCAGACTGTCGCCAAAACGCAAAAAGCCGACATGGTGGCTCACGTATTTCACTCCGTGGCCGCAAAATATGATGTCATGAACGATCTGATGTCGATGGGCATCCATCGTTTGTGGAAACGTTTCACAATTGACTGCAGCGGCGTGCGCCGTGGGCAGAAGGTTCTCGACCTCGCTGGCGGTACCGGCGATCTGACGGCGAAATTCTCCCGTCTGGTGGGCGAAACCGGGCAGGTGGTGTTGGCCGACATCAACGACTCGATGCTGAAAGTCGGGCGCGAAAAGCTGCGCAACCTCGGCGTAGTGGGTAACGTTGAATACGTGCAGGCCAACGCCGAAGCGCTGCCGTTCCCGGACAACACCTTTGACTGCATCACCATCGCCTTCGGCCTGCGCAACGTCACCGATAAAGAGAAAGCGCTGCGCTCCATGTTCCGCGTGCTCAAGCCGGGCGGCCGTCTTTTAGTTCTTGAGTTCTCTAAACCGATTATCGAACCGCTGAGCAAGGCCTATGACGCCTACTCCTTCCACGTTCTGCCGCGCATCGGCGAGCTGGTGGCGAAGGATGGCGAAAGCTACCGCTACCTGGCGGAGTCCATCCGTATGCATCCCGATCAGGAGACGCTGAAGGCGATGATGCAGGATGCCGGTTTTGAAAACGCAGAGTATTTCAACCTGACGGCGGGTATCGTCGCGCTGCACCGTGGATATAAGTTCTGACAGGAGTGAGTGAATGCCCTTTACGCCTTTAGTGAGCGCTGGAATCGAAGGTGTTCTCAATACATTTTTATATCGTGAAAGGGCATTAAAACCCGCCCGCCAGCGCCTCCAGGGTAAGGTACTGCGTATTGTCCTCAACGAGTTCTCTACGCCGCTGATTCTGGCCTTTAGCGAACGCCAGGTTGACGTGCTAAGCGCTTGGGAGGGCGAGGCGGACTGCACCGTTATTACCCAGGCACGCCTGTTACCGAAGCTGCGCGATCGCCAGCAGCTGACTACGCTTATACGCAGCGGCGAGCTGGAAGTGCAGGGTGATATTCAGGTTGTTCAAAACCTTAGCGCGCTTTTCGATCTCGCAGAGTTCGATTTTGCTGAGCTACTTGCCCCTTACACCGGTGATATCGCCGCCGAAGGCATCGCTAAAGTTCTGCGCGGTGGTGCGAAACGCTTTCGACATGGCCTGCAGCGTCAGCAGCAGTACGTGGCCGAAGCCTTAACGGAGGAGTGGCGTCTGGCACCCGGCGGACTGGAAGTCGCCTGGTTTGCCGAAGAGGCCGCCGCCGTCGCGCGATCGGTTGATGCGTTAACTAAACGGCTGGAAAAACTGGAGGGCAAATGACGCCAGGTGAAATTCGCCGCCTGTACTTCATCATCCAAACTTTTTTAAGTTACGGGCTTGATGAGCTTATCCCACGAATGCGTCTTACCCTGCCGCTTCGGCTCTGGCGTCGCACGCTGTTCTGGATGCCAAACCGTCACAAAGATAAAGAGTTAGGTCATCGTCTGCGGCTGGCGCTGCAGGAGCTGGGACCGGTGTGGATCAAGTTCGGGCAGATGCTCTCTACCCGTCGCGATCTCTTTCCGCCCGTGATTGCCGATCAGCTGGCGATGCTGCAGGATCGCGTAGCGCCTTTTGACGGCACGCTGGCGAAGCGCCAGATCGAAAAAGCGATGGGGGATATCCCCGTTGAGACGTGGTTTGATGATTTTGATATCACGCCGCTGGCTTCGGCCTCTATCGCCCAGGTCCACACTGCCCGCCTGAAAGAGAACGGCAAAGAGGTGGTTATCAAGGTGATCCGACCGGATATTTTACCGGTGATCAAAGCCGATATGCGGCTTATCTATCGCCTTGCGCGCTGGGTTCCACGCCTGCTGCCGGACGGGCGTCGTCTGCGTCCGCTTGAGGTGGTAAAAGAGTATGAAAAGACGCTGATCGACGAGCTGGATCTGCTGCGCGAAGCGGCCAACGCCATCCAGCTGCGGCGTAATTTTGACAACAGCAAGATGCTCTACGTGCCGGAAGTTTACTCCGACTACTGCAGCCAAAATATGCTTGTCATGGAACGCATCTATGGTATTCCAGTGAACGACGTTGCGGCGCTAGAGAGGAACAATACCGATTTGAAGCTTTTGGCCGAGCGTGGCGTGCAGGTGTTCTTTACTCAGGTGTTCCGTGACAGCTTTTTCCACGGGGATATGCACCCTGGCAATATTTTTGTCAGCTATGAGCACCCCGAGGATCCGCAGTATATCGGTATCGACTGCGGTATTGTCGGCTCGCTGAATAAAGAGGATAAGCGCTACCTGGCAGAGAACTTTATTGCGTTCTTCAACCGTGACTACCGTCGGGTTGCCGAGCTACACGTTGATTCCGGCTGGGTACCGCCGGATACCAACGTTGAGGAGTTCGAGTTCGCCATCCGTACGGTCTGCGAACCGATTTTCGAGAAGCCGCTGGCGGAGATCTCCTTCGGTCACGTGCTGCTGAACCTGTTTAATACGGCGCGGCGGTTCAATATGGAAGTGCAGCCGCAGCTGGTGCTGCTGCAAAAAACGCTGCTTTATATTGAGGGTGTAGGGCGTCAGCTCTATCCGCAGCTCGATTTGTGGAAAACGGCGAAACCTTTCCTCGAAACGTGGATCAAAGATCAGGTAGGCTTCCCGGCGCTGGTCCGTTCCCTGAAAGAGAAGGGACCGCTGTGGATTGAAAAAATGCCCGAGCTTCCCGAGCTGATCTACAACAACCTACGCCAGCATAAGCAGCTGCAGCATAACGTGGATCTGATCACCCGTGAAATACGTGTTAACCACGTACGCCAGGGTCAGTCCCGCTATCTGTTCGGCATAGGGGCAACGTTGATCCTGAGCGGGACGCTCTTTTTGATCAATCGTCCGGAGTGGCAAACGGCGTCCGCATGGCTGATTGCCGGTGGACTGGTCGCCTGGCTGATTGGCTGGCGAAAAACCCGCGTGCTGTAGCCGCACGCTTTATGGGCCGGGTATCCTGTACGCGGCCCGTTAATTTCAGCATCTCTCCTTGAGGATTATGTATGGGTGGTATCAGTATTTGGCAGTTACTCATTATTGCCGTCATCGTTGTGCTGCTGTTTGGAACAAAAAAGCTAGGATCTATCGGTTCCGATCTGGGCGCGTCGATCAAAGGCTTTAAAAAAGCCATGGGCGATGAGGATAAGCATGAGAAGAAACCGGCGGAGGACGCTGATTTCTCTACAAAAACCCTTGCTGAGAAGCAAGATGATGTGAAAACAGACGAAGAAAAGCGTCGCGATAAAGAGCAGGTGTAATTCGTGTTCGATATTGGTTTTGGCGAGCTGGTACTGGTATTCGTTATCGGCCTCATTGTGCTGGGGCCGCAGCGTCTGCCGGTAGCGGTCAAAACGGTGGCCGGATGGGTGCGTGCGCTGCGCTCGCTGGCAAGCACCGTACAGAATGAGCTGGCGCAGGAGCTGAAGATCCAGGAGCTTCAGGACAGTCTGAAGAAGGTCGAAAAAGCGAGTATGGATCACCTGACGCCAGAGCTGAAAGAGTCCATGGACGAGCTGCGCCATGCGGCGGAGTCAATGAAACGCTCCTACAGCGCGAACGATCCTGAGCGCGCGAGCGACGTGGCGCACACCATTCATAATCCGATTGTGAAAGGGAACGAGGAGCAGCACCAGGGGGTAACGCCTGCCGCTGCGGAGCATCAGGCCAGCGCGCCGACGCAGGCACCGGAAGCGCCCGCTGACGGTAAACCTACGCAGCCCGCTGCCTCTGCCGCACCTTCACCTTCATCGACAAGTGATAAACCGTAAACATGGCTGTAGAAGATACCCAACCGCTGATTACGCACCTGATCGAGCTGCGAAAACGCCTGCTGAACTGCATCATTGCGGTACTGGCTATTTTCGTGGTGCTGGTCTATTTCGCTAACGATATCTACCAGCTGGTCTCTGCCCCGCTGATTAAGCAGATGCCCCAGGGTGCGACAATGATTGCCACCGACGTGGCATCGCCCTTCTTCACCCCGGTGAAGCTGACCTTCATGGTGTCGCTGATCCTCTCCGCGCCCGTGATCCTTTACCAGGTCTGGGCCTTTGTTGCCCCTGCGCTCTATAAGCACGAGCGGCGTCTGGTTATGCCGCTGCTGGTCTCCAGCTCGCTGCTGTTCTATATCGGCATGGCCTTCGCCTACTTTGTGGTCTTCCCGCTGGCGTTTGGCTTTTTGACCCATACCGCGCCGGTGGGCGTGCAGGTATCGACGGATATCGCCAGCTACCTCGACTTCGTCATGGCGCTGTTTATGGCCTTTGGCGTCTCGTTTGAGGTGCCGGTGGCGATTGTCCTGCTCTGCTGGATGGGCGTAACGACGCCGGACGATCTGCGCCGGAAGCGGCCCTACGTGCTGGTGGGGGCGTTTGTGGTCGGTATGCTGCTGACGCCGCCGGACGTCTTCTCCCAGACGCTGCTGGCGATCCCGATGTACTGCCTGTTTGAGGTCGGCGTCTTCTTCTCGCGCTTCTATATCGGCAAACGCCGCTTCCGTCAGGAAGAGGGCGACGAAAGCGAAGACGATGTTTGATATTGGCGTAAACCTTACCAGCTCACAGTTTGCTGGCGATCGTGAGCAGGTTGTCGCACGTGCCGTCGCCGCAGGCGTTCACGGCATGCTGCTCACCGGGACCAACCTGCATGAGAGCCAGCAGGCGCAGGTGCTCGCGGCGCAGTATCCAGGCTGCTGGTCTACGGCAGGCGTCCATCCGCACGATAGCAGCCAGTGGCAGCCGGAAACCGCAGACGCCATTCGTCAGCTGGCCAGCCTGCCGCAGGTGGTCGCGATTGGCGAGTGCGGGCTGGATTTTAACCGTAACTTCTCAACCCCGCAGGCGCAGGAGGCGGCGTTTAGCGCCCAGCTGGCTATCGCCGCTGAGCTATCGCTGCCGGTATTTCTGCACTGCCGCGACGCCCACGAACGCTTTTTAGCCCTGCTCGATCCGTGGCTGGACAAGCTCCCCGGCGCGGTGCTGCACTGTTTTACCGGTTCAGAGCGCGAAGCACGTGACTGCCTGGCACGCGGGCTCTATCTGGGGATTACCGGCTGGGTCTGCGACGAGCGTCGCGGGCAGGCGCTGTGCGAGATCGTCCCGCTGATCCCGGCCGATCGCCTGCTGATTGAAACCGACGCTCCCTATCTACTGCCCCGCGATATCAAGCCCAAGCCTGCATCACGGCGCAATGAACCCGCCTTGCTGGGGCATATTCTGCACCGCGTTGCGCAGCTGCGCGGGGAGGAGGCGGAGTGGCTGGCAGAGGTGACGGATCACAACGTCAGGCGGCTGTTTAACATTACCTTTTAAGCCTTGCGGAAGTCGGTATTTCTGACGCTCTGCATCACCTGCTGATTGAGCAGGTTCAGCAGCAGCATTGAGCGCGCCTCGCCGTCCGGCTCGGTAAAAATCGCTTTCAGCCCTTCGAACGCCCCTTCGGTGATCACTACGCTATCGCCGGGGTAGGGCGTCTGGGGGTCGGTTATCCCTTCGGGTTGATAGTGCGCCAGCTGGGCTATAACCGGCTCAGGCACGGTTGCCGGGCTGGCACCGAAGCGGACAAAATGGCTGACGCCGCGCGTCGCGTTAATTGTGGTAGTGTGGATCACTTCCGGATCAAATTCGATAAACAGATAGTTGGGAAACAGCGGTTCGCTGACGGCGGTGCGTTTGCCGCGCACTATTTTTTCAAGCGTGATCATAGGCGTCAGGCAGTTTACCGCCTGGCGTTCGAGATGTTGCTGGGCGCGTTCAAGCTGGCCCCGCTTGCAGTAAAGTAAATACCAGGCTTGCATAATCACTCTGTTTTGGCTGTTCGTGCGCAAGCATATCAAAACCCGATAATGATGGCTAAGTGGATTATAGAGGCTCTCGCCACGCCCTGACGTAACGATTTACCCTAATTTAACAAAATTACAGCATCACGCCGATGTTCACCGTATAATGGAAGGCTGACTCCGAGGCCATGATTAACTGCATGAAATACCACGATCTACGTGATTTTATGGCGCTGCTGGAACAGCAGGGCGAACTCAAACGCATTACGCTGCCTGTTGATCCTCATCTGGAAATAACAGAGATTGCCGACCGCACCCTGCGCGCCGGTGGCCCCGCCCTGTTATTTGAAAACCCAACGGGCTACGCCATGCCGGTGCTCTGTAATCTCTTTGGTACGCCAAAGCGCGTGGCGCTGGGAATGGGGCAGGAGGATGTATCAGCCCTGCGTGAGGTGGGTAAGCTGCTGGCCTTCCTGAAAGAGCCGGAACCGCCGAAAGGCTTTCGCGATCTCTTTGATAAGCTGCCGCAGTTTAAGCAGGTGCTCAATATGCCGACCAAACGCCTGCGCGGCGCGCCGTGCCAGCAAAAGGTGGTGCAGGGCGAAGCGGTGGATTTAACTACCATCCCGATCATGCAGTGCTGGCCGGAAGACGCCGCCCCGCTGATCACCTGGGGACTTACCGTCACCCGCGGTCCGCATAAAGAGCGGCAGAATCTCGGCATCTATCGTCAGCAACTTATCGGCAAGAATAAACTGATCATGCGCTGGCTGTCGCATCGCGGCGGCGCGCTGGATTATCAGGAGTGGTGCGCGGCGCATCCCGGCGAACGCTTCCCGGTTGCCGTGGCGCTGGGTGCCGATCCCGCGACGATTTTAGGCGCGGTGACGCCGGTGCCGGATACGCTCTCTGAGTATGCCTTTGCCGGACTGCTGCGCGGCACCAAAACCGAGGTGGTTAAGTGCATCTCGAACGATCTGGAAGTACCCGCCAGCGCGGAGATCGTGCTTGAGGGCTACATTGAGCCGGGCGAGATGGCTCCGGAAGGCCCGTATGGCGACCACACGGGCTACTATAATGAGATTGATAGCTTCCCGGTCTTTACGGTCACGCACATTACCCAGCGCGAAAATGCTATCTACCACTCAACCTACACCGGCCGCCCGCCGGATGAGCCGGCGGTGCTCGGGGTGGCGCTGAACGAAGTCTTTGTGCCGATCCTGCAAAAGCAGTTTCCGGAGATTGTCGATTTCTATCTTCCCCCGGAAGGGTGCTCATACCGCCTGGCGGTCGTGACCATTAAAAAGCAGTATGCCGGTCATGCCAAGCGCGTGATGATGGGCGTCTGGTCATTCCTGCGGCAGTTTATGTACACCAAATTTGTTATTGTTTGTGATGATGACGTTAACGCGCGCGACTGGAACGACGTTATCTGGGCGATCACCACCCGTATGGATCCGGCAAGGGATACGGTGCTGGTAGAGAATACGCCGATAGACTACCTGGATTTTGCCTCGCCGGTTTCCGGTCTTGGCTCAAAAATGGGGCTGGATGCTACCAACAAATGGCCCGGTGAAACCCAGCGTGAATGGGGGCGTCCGATTAAAAAGGATCCTGCCGTTACCGCGCGAATCGATGCTATCTGGGATGAACTGGCCATAATGAGTGACGGTAAAGGCAGCTAATGCGCCGCCGTTTTGCCTTTTGATTCGTAATAAAACGACCCGACAGAGGGAGCGCATGACAACCTTAAGCTGTAAAGTGACCTCGGTAGATGCTATCACCGATACCGTATACCGTGTTCGTCTTGTACCAGACGCGGCGTTTTCATTTCGCGCCGGGCAATATTTGATGGTGGTGATGGACGAGCGCGATAAGCGTCCGTTCTCTATGGCGTCCACGCCGGATGAGCAGGCGTTCATTGAGCTGCATATTGGCGCTTCCGAGCTGAACCTCTATGCCATGGCGGTCATGGATCGGATCCTGAAAGAGCGTGAAATCGTGATCGATATTCCGCACGGCGATGCCTGGCTGCGCGATGACGAAGAGCGTCCGCTGATACTGATCGCAGGTGGAACGGGCTTCTCCTACGTGCGCTCTATTCTGCTGACCGCGCTGGCGCGCAACCCAGCCCGTGATATCACTATCTACTGGGGCGGGCGCGAAGAGAAGCACCTGTACGATCTCGCTGAGCTGCAAGCCTTAGCGGTTAACCACCCCAATCTGAAGGTGGTGCCGGTGGTCGAGCAGCCGGAAGAGGCGTGGCAGGGCCGCAGCGGCACGGTACTGACGGCGGTGCTGCAGGATTTCGGTACGCTGGCCGAACATGATATCTATATTGCCGGACGTTTCGAAATGGCAAAAATTGCCCGGGATCTCTTCTGCAACGAACGCAGTGCGCGGGAAGATCGCCTCTTCGGCGACGCTTTCGCCTTTATCTAAGCATCAGCGTGACTGGCCCGACGGTCTCTTTCCGCCGGGCCTGCATAACAGCCTTAAACGCGCTCAAACACCGTCGCAATCCCCTGACCCAGACCAATACACATCGTCGCCAGGCCAAACTGCGCGTCTTTACGCTCCATCAGGTTCAGCAGCGTGGTGCTGATCCGCGCCCCCGAGCAGCCGAGCGGGTGACCCAGGGCGATCGCACCGCCGTTGAGGTTAATCTTCTCGTCAATCTGCTCGATCAGGCCCAGATCCTTAATGCACGGCAGGATCTGCGCCGCAAAGGCTTCGTTCATCTCAAACAGATCGATATCGCTGACCGTCAGACCAGCTTTTTTCAATGCCAGCTGCGAGGCCGGAACCGGACCGTAGCCCATGATTGAGGGATCGCAGCCCACCACCGCCATTGAGCGAATGCGCGCGCGCGGGGTCAGGCCCAGCTCGCGGGCGCGGCTTTCGCTCATCACCAGCATCGCCGCCGCGCCGTCGGAGAGGGCGGAGGAGGTACCCGCCGTCACCGTGCCGTTAGCCGGATCGAACGCTGGCCGCAGGGCGGAGAGACCTTCAACGCTGGTCTCCGGGCGGATCACCTCGTCGTAGCTAAACATTTTCGGCACGCCGTCGGCGTCGTGACCGCCGGTGGGGACAATCTCATTCTTAAACGCCCCGGCCTGGGTCGCAGCCCATGCGCGGGCGTGGGAGCGGGCGGCAAACTGGTCCTGCATCTCACGGCTGATGCCGTGCATGCGCGCCAGCATCTCAGCGGTTAAGCCCATCATGCCTGCCGCTTTGGCGACGTTACGGCTGAGACCGGGATGGAAGTCAACGCCGTGGCTCATCGGCACGTGGCCCATGTGTTCCACGCCGCCTACCAGGCACGCCTGCGCGTCGCCGGTCATGATCATGCGTGCCGCATCGTGCAGGGCCTGCATCGACGAACCACACAGGCGGTTAACGGTCACCGCCGGAACGGAGTGGGGGATCTCCGCCAGCAAGGCGGCGTTACGAGCAATGTTAAACCCCTGCTCCAGGGTCTGCTGCACGCAGCCCCAGTAGATATCGTCCAGCGCCGCGGCGTCCAGCGCCGGGTTGCGCGCCAGCAGGCTACGCATCAGGTGCGCGGAGAGATCTTCCGCGCGTACGTTACGGAACGCGCCGCCCTTTGAACGGCCCATCGGGGTACGAATTGCATCGACAATGACTACCTGTTCCATTGTGACTCCTTAAGCCGATTTCAGAACGCCTGCCGGGCGGGCTGGCGCAACGGGAGGATAATAGGGTTCGTTATGGCGCGCTTTCTCACGCAGGCCGTCCGGCACGGCGTAGAGCGGGCCGAGGGCGGCAAACTGCTGCGCCCGATCGAGATAGCTGGCGCTGCCCTGGGTGTCGAGCCAGCGGAACGAGCCGCCGTGGAACGGCGGGAAGCCAAGGCCGTACACCAGCGCCATATCGGCTTCCGCCGGGCTGGCGATAATGCCCTCCTCCAGACAGCGCACTACTTCGTTGACCATCGGGATCATCATGCGGGCAATAATCTCCTCGTCGGAGAAGTCGCGCTTCGGCTGGCTAACCTCTGCCAGCAGGCCGTCAACGGCAGCATCTTCCTCTTTCTTCGGCTTGCCTTTACTATCCTCTTTATAACGCCAGAAGCCCTGGCCGTTTTTCTGTCCGAAGCGGCCCGCGTCGAACAGGACGTCAATCGCGTCGCGGTAATCCTTCTGCATCCGCTCCGGGAAGCCGGCGGCCATCACCGCCTGGGCGTGATGCGCGGTATCGATGCCTACCACGTCCAGCAGATAGGCCGGGCCCATTGGCCAGCCAAACTGCTTCTCCATCACCTTATCCACGCGGCGGAAATCCGCGCCGTCGCGCAGCAGCTGGCTGAAGGCGGCAAAGTAGGGGAACAGGACGCGGTTGACGAAGAAGCCGGGGCAGTCGTTAACGACGATAGGCGTTTTACCCATTTTGCTCGCCCAGGCGACCACTTTGGCGAGGGTCTCTTCCGAGGTTTTCTCGCCGCGGATCACCTCTACCAGCGGCATACGGTGTACCGGGTTAAAGAAGTGCATGCCGCAGAAGTTCTCCGGGCGCTGCAGCACGCTGGCCAGCTCGCTGATAGGAATGGTGGAGGTGTTCGAGGCCAGCACCGTATCCGGGCGCACCTTCTGTTCGGTCTCTGCCAGCACCGCTTTTTTCACCTTTGGATTCTCGACAACCGCTTCCACCACCACGTCAACGCGATCAAAGCCCGTGTAGTCGAGGGTGGGATGAATGGTGGCAATCACGCTCGCCAGCTTCAAACCATCGATCTTGCCGCGCTCAAGCTGCTTGTTAAGTAGCTTGCTGGCCTCGCTGATGCCCAGCGTCAGGGATTTGTCGTTAATGTCTTTCATCAGCACCGGCACGCCTTTCCATGCGGACTGGTACGCGATGCCGCCGCCCATAATGCCTGCACCCAGCACGGCGGCCTGCTTCGGCGTATCCACGTTCTGGGTCAGCTTTTTGGCCTGGCCTTTGACATACTGATCGTTCAGGAAGATGCCTACCAGCGCACGCGCCTCGTTGGTGTGGGTTAGCGGGACAAAGCTCTGGTTCTCAAGGGCGAGAGCTTCATCACGGCCAAACCTGGCCGCCGCCTCAATGGTTTTTACCGCCGTCAGCGGGGCGGGGTAGTGCTTGCCTGCGGTCTGCATCACCATGCCTTTGGCGATGGTAAAGCTCATGGCGGCTTCAATTTTGCTGAGCTTCAGCGGCTCCAGCTTCGGCTGACGTTTGGCGCGCCAGTCGAGGTCGCCATCGATCGCCTGACGCAGAACGGCCAGCGCGCCGTCGCGCAGTTTCTCCGCCGTCACGATGCCATCGACGAGGCCAATTTTTAGCGCCTGCTCGGCACCGACATCTTTGCCAGCAGCGATGATCTCCAGCGCGCTGTCGGCCCCGAGCAGACGCGGCAGGCGCACCGAGCCGCCAAAGCCCGGCATAATCCCCAGCCTGGTTTCCGGCAGGCCAATGCGCAGGTCCGGCGTCGCCAGGCGATAGTCGGTGGCCAGCACGCATTCGCAGCCGCCGCCCAGCGCATAGCCGTTAACGGCGGAAATGGTTGGAACAGGCAGATCTTCCAGGCGGTTAAAGACGCTGTTAGCGAAGTGCAGCCACTGGCTAAGCTGCTCCTCGGGAACCTGGAACAGAGAGAGAAATTCGGTAATGTCCGCGCCGACAATAAAGGCAGCTTTGTCGGAGCGCAGCAGCAGCCCGGTGAGATTGGGGCTTTTTTCCAGCACGTCCAGCGCCTGGCCGAGACTGGCCACCGTCGCCGTATCGAGCTTGTTGACCGAGCCGGGGGCCGCGAACACCAGTTCAGCAATGCCATCTTCCAGCCAGTCGAGGTACAGGGTATCGCCTTTGTAGAGCATGTCAGTCTCCTGAATCCAACAGGGTTACTGGTCTTACCAGATGAGACGGAGTGTGGTTATTATGTTAATAAAATGCAAATGAGAGTTTAAAAACTTGCTGGGAGGATCACGCTTAACGGAAAACACGCAGGGGTGAGCGGGTATGCTAAGATGCGGAGAATTGATGTCTAAACAAGAAGGGAAAATCATGGACTCACTGGCTGCGCTTTATAAAGATCATATCGTTACCCTACAGGAACGTGCCCGGGACGTGCTGGCCCGCTTTAAGCTCGACGCACTGCTGATTCACTCCGGCGAGCTGTTCAACATCTTCCTTGATGACCATCCGTACCCCTTTAAGGTCAACCCGCAGTTTAAAGCCTGGGTGCCCGTCACGCAGGTTCCCAACTGCTGGTTGCTGGTGGACGGTGTTAACAAGCCAAAACTCTGGTTCTACCTGCCGGTGGATTACTGGCACAACGTCGAGCCGCTGCCGACCTCGTTCTGGACCGAAGAGGTGGAGATCGTTGCGCTGCCAAAAGCGGACGGTATCGCCAGCCAGCTGCCAGCGGCGCGGGGTAATATCGCCTATATCGGCCCGGTGGCAGAACGTGCATTGCAGCTGGAGATCAAAGCCGAGAACATCAACCCGAAAGGGGTGATTGACTATCTGCACTACTACCGCGCCTATAAGACCGACTACGAGCTGGCCTGTATGCGGGAAGCGCAGAAAACGGCGGTGATGGGACACCGTGCGGCGCACGAGGCGTTTCTCTCTGGTATGAGCGAGTTCGATATCAATATCGCCTACCTCACCGCCACCGGCCACCGCGATACCGACGTGCCCTACAGCAATATCGTAGCGCTCAACGAGCACGCCTCCGTGCTGCACTACACCAGGCTGGATCATCGTGCGCCCACTGAGATGCGCAGCTTCCTGCTGGATGCCGGTGCCGAGTATAACGGCTACGCCGCCGATCTGACCCGGACCTGGTCCGCCAATGGCGATAACGACTTTGCGCAGCTGATCAAGGATGTCAACGAGGAGCAGCTGGCGCTAATCGGCACCATGAAAGCGGGGGTGAGCTATATCGAGTATCACCTGCAGTTCCATCAGCGTATTGCGAAGCTGCTCCGTCGGCATCAGATTGTCACCGACATCAGCGAAGAGGCGATGGTCGAGAACAATCTCACCGGGCCGTTTATGCCGCACGGCATCGGTCACCCGCTGGGCCTGCAGGTACATGACGTTGCGGGCTTTATGCAGGATGATACCGGTACGCACCTGGCCGCGCCGGCGAAGTATCCCTACCTGCGCTGCACCCGCGTGATACAGCCGCGGATGGTGCTGACCATTGAGCCTGGTATCTACTTCATCGACTCGCTGCTGGCCTCATGGCGGGAAGGGGAGTTTAGCAAGCACTTCAACTGGCAGAAAATTGAGGCCCTGAAGCCGTTCGGCGGGATCCGCATTGAAGATAACGTGGTGATCCACGAGCACGGCGTGGAGAACATGACCCGGGATCTGAAGCTGGCCTGATGGAGAGCTGGCTGATACCGGCCTCGCCGGTGACCTTCGTGGAAGAGATCAAAAAGAGCCGCTTTATTACGCTGCTGGCCCACACCGACGGCGTAGAGGCGGCAAAAGCCTTTGTTAGCGCCGTGCGGGCAGAGCACCCGGAGGCGCGGCACCACTGCGTCGCATGGGTAGCCGGGCCGCCGGACGACTCGCAGCAGCTGGGCTTTTCCGATGATGGTGAACCGGCAGGCACGGCGGGCAAGCCGATGCTGGCCCAGCTGATGGGCAGCGGCGTCGGTGAGATCACCGCCGTGGTGGTGCGCTACTATGGCGGCATCCTGTTAGGTACCGGTGGTCTGGTCAAGGCCTACGGCGGCGGCGTGCAGCGCGCGCTTAATCAGCTCACCACCGCCCGCAAATTACCGCTGACCGAATATACTTTGTGTTGTGATTACGCGCAGTTGGCTGGCGTAGAAGCGCTGCTTGGGCAGTTCGAGGGCCGGATCGTCACCAGTGACTATCAGGCTGCCGTGCAGCTGCGGGTGGCGCTTCCCCGCGCCAGGCTGAGCGAGTTTGCCGCTAAGCTGGCAGATTTTAGCCGTGGTTCATTGCAATTATCAGCCATTAAAGAATAATCCCCACCTCATTTATCTGGATACCTAAGGAAGCGGCAGAGATGCATTTTCGCGCCATTACCCGAATCGTTGGACTGCTGGTCATACTGTTTTCCGGAACGATGATCCTGCCCGGCCTGGTTGCGCTGATTTACCGGGACGGCGCGGGGCGTGCATTCACCCAGACCTTCTTTGTGGCGTTGGCGATTGGTTCCCTACTGTGGTGGCCCAACCGCCGGGAGAAGGGCGAACTTAAGGCGCGGGAAGGTTTTCTGATCGTTGTGCTGTTCTGGACGGTACTGGGCAGCGTGGGGGCCTTACCGTTTATCTTCTCTGAGCGTCCCAACCTGACGGTGACCGACGCCTTCTTTGAGTCCTTCTCCGGCCTGACGACCACGGGAGCGACGACGCTGGTGGGGCTGGACACCTTGCCGCACGGCATCCTCTTCTATCGCCAGATGCTGCAGTGGTTTGGCGGAATGGGGATCATCGTGCTTGCGGTAGCCATTCTTCCTATCCTTGGCGTCGGGGGGATGCAGCTCTATCGTGCAGAGATGCCCGGCCCGCTGAAGGATAATAAGATGCGCCCGCGTATCGCCGAGACGGCAAAGACGCTATGGCTTATCTATGTTCTGCTTACCGTGGCCTGCGCAGTGGCGCTCTGGTTTGCTGGCATGCCCGCGTTTGATGCCATTGGGCACAGCTTTGCGACCATCGCCATCGGTGGCTTCTCCACCCATGATGCCAGCGTCGGCTATTTTGATAGCCCAACGATTAACACCATTATTGCTATCTTCCTGCTGATCTCCGGCTGTAACTACGGCCTGCACTTCTCTCTGCTGAGCGGGCGTAACCTGAAGGTCTACTGGCGCGACCCCGAGTTCAGGATGTTCATTGGCGTGCAGCTGACGCTGGTGGTGATCTGCACTCTGGTACTCTGGTTCCACGACGTCTATAGCTCGGCGGTCACGACATTAAACCAGGCGTTCTTCCAGGTGGTATCGATGGCAACGACCGCTGGCTTTACTACCGACAGTATTGCGCGCTGGCCGCTGTTCCTGCCGGTGCTCCTGCTCTGCTCGGCGTTTATCGGCGGCATGGCGGGGTCAACCGGCGGGGGACTGAAGGTGATTCGCATCCTGCTGCTGTTTAAGCAGGGCAACCGTGAGCTAAAACGTCTGGTGCATCCGAATGCGGTATACAGTATCAAGCTGGGTAACCGCGCGCTGCCGGAGCGTATCCTCGAGGCGGTTTGGGGCTTCTTCTCTGCCTATGCGCTGGTCTTTATTGTCAGTATGCTGGCGATTATCGCCACGGGCGTGGATGACTTCTCCGCCTTTGCCTCAGTGGTAGCGACGTTGAACAACCTTGGACCGGGGCTTGGGGTGGTGGCGGATAACTTTGCCAGCATGAATCCGGTGGCGAAGTGGATCCTCATCGCCAATATGCTTTTTGGTCGTCTTGAAGTCTTTACGTTGCTGGTGCTCTTTACCCCAACGTTCTGGCGCGAATAAGGGAGCACGCTATGAAAACGTTGATTCTATTCTCCACCCGTGACGGGCAAACCCGTGAGATTGCCTCCAGTATCGCCTCCGAGCTGAGCGAGCTGGGCGTCTATGCCGACGTGGTTAACCTTAACCGTACGGAATCTATCGCCTGGCAGGATTACGATCGCGTGGTTATCGGCGCGTCTATTCGCTACGGTCACTTTCATCCAGCCGTCGATCGCTTTGTGAAAAAGCATCTGCAGCACCTTAATGCGCTGCCCAGTGCTTTCTATGCCGTGAACCTGGTGGCGCGCAAACCAGAGAAGAGCTCGCCGCAAACCAATAGCTATACGCGTAAGTTTTTACTGAACTCTCCCTGGCAGCCGGATCGCTGTGCAGTGTTTGCCGGTGCCCTGCGTTACCCGCGCTATACCTGGTATGACCGGATCATGATCCGCCTGATTATGAAGATGACGGGGGGAGAAACCGATACGCGTAAAGAGGTGGTCTATACCGACTGGTCACGCGTAAGCGAATTTGCGCGGGAGATCGCACAGTTAACCAGCAAATTGGTGGTAAAGCAGGCATAAAGTCTGCAAAGTGAGCGATCAAAAAGTTTTTTGCATTTAAGTC
>DKPJ01000012.1:0-222628 GCA_002480085.1 Enterobacteriaceae bacterium UBA7338
TGGCGTATATTACGCTTTCCTCTCTCAGAGTCAATCCTTAATTTCAGGATTCTTTCTCTTCAACCGGACCGGCTGTTTCCGTGAAGTGATTCACGTTTGCCGTTTCGATGGAGGCGCATTATAGGGAGTTATTCGGAGCTGACAAGCGGAAAAAGACAATTTTATTTCAACCGCTCATCTTTTCGTCACAACGGCTATTTTTGCTGCTTTTTGATAGCCGCAGGCAGCTCTGCAAGGCCATTAAGCACCCAATCTGCTGCATTTTCCGCCTCTGGCGTTACCGGTTTGCCGGTACGCACTAATACTTTATGGCCGACCCCCGCTGCTGCCGCTGCCTGCATATCTTCTAATTTATCGCCCACCATATAAGAGGCAGCCATGTCGATATGCAAAAAGTCTCGCGCGGAGTTCAGCATCCCCGGATGCGGCTTGCGGCAGTCGCACACCTGGCGGAACTCTTCCACTGCGCCCTGGGGATGATGAGGACAGTAGTAGATGCCGTCCAGGTCAACGCCGCGATCCGCCAGCGACCAGTCCATCCATTCGGTCAGGGTCTCAAACTGCGCTTCGGTAAACTTACCTCGGGCGATGCCGGACTGATTAGTTACCAGCACCAGCGCGAAGCCCATCGCTTTTAACTCACGCATAGCGTCAATGACGCCATCGATAAATTCAAAGTCGTCAATCTCATGGACATAACCATGATCGACGTTAATCGTGCCATCACGATCGAGAAAAATTGCGGGTACTGACTGTGCCACCGGCTTACTCCTGAAAAAGGCATGTCGCGCTAGTATCTCATGTTTCACGCGGCAAGAAAGTGCTCATCATAGCGAGTTACATTGAATTAGACGTCTGGATGCCTTACCATCCGCTCTGTTTACGGTCACTGCCCGTATCTGGCAGAACAAAATGCCACGGCTAACTCATACGACAAAAATATTCTAATGATTAAACTTTCGAATATCACCAAAGTGTTCCAGCAGGGGAACCGCACCATTCAGGCATTGAATAATGTCAGCCTGCATGTCCCTGCCGGACAAATTTATGGCGTCATCGGCGCATCGGGTGCCGGTAAAAGTACGCTGATTCGCTGCGTCAACCTGCTTGAGCGTCCGACGCAGGGCAGCGTTCAGGTTGGCGGTGAAGAGCTGACGACCTTATCGGAAGCGCAGCTTACCCGCGCACGCCGCCAGATTGGCATGATCTTCCAGCACTTTAACCTGCTGGCTTCCCGTACCGTCTACGGCAACGTAGCGCTGCCGCTGGAGCTGGACAACACCCCGGCGGCCGAAATCAAGCGTCGCGTGACCGAGCTGCTGGACCTGGTCGGCCTGGGCGATAAGCATGACAGCTATCCGGCTAACCTCTCCGGCGGCCAGAAGCAGCGCGTGGCGATTGCCCGTGCGCTGGCAAGCAACCCTAAGGTGCTGCTCTGCGATGAGGCCACCAGCGCGCTGGATCCGGCCACCACCCGCTCTATCCTTGAGCTGCTGAAGGACATTAACCGTCGCCTCGGCTTAACCATTCTTCTTATTACGCATGAGATGGATGTGGTGAAGCGCATCTGTGACTGCGTAGCGGTGATCAGTAACGGTGAGCTGATTGAGCAGGATACGGTTAGCGAAGTGTTTTCCCATCCGAAGACGCCGCTGGCCCAGCAGTTTATTCAGTCCACGCTGCATCTGGATATTCCGGAAGATTACCAGCAGCGTCTGAAAGCGGAACCCGAAGCTGACAGCGTGCCGATGCTGCGCATGGAGTTCACCGGTCAGTCCGTGGACGCGCCGCTGCTCTCTGAGACAGCCCGTCGGTTCAACGTTAACAACAATATTATCAGTGCGCAGATGGATTACGCCGGCGGCGTGAAGTTCGGCATTATGCTGACCGAGATGCACGGCACGCAGCAGGAGACCCAGGCCGCCATCGCCTGGCTGCAGGAACATCATGTAAAAGTAGAGGTACTGGGTTATGTCTGAGCCAATGATGTGGTTACTGGCGCGTGGCGTCTGGGAGACGCTGGCGATGACCTTTGTCTCCGGCTTCTTTGGATTCGTGATTGGCCTGCCGGTGGGCGTGCTGCTGTACGTGACCCGTCCGGGGCAGATCGTTGAGAACGCGAAGCTCTACCGCACCCTCTCCGCGCTGGTGAATATCTTCCGCTCCATTCCGTTTATTATCCTGCTGGTCTGGATGATCCCCTTTACCCGCGTAATTGTCGGCACCTCCATTGGTCTGCAGGCGGCGATTGTGCCGCTGACCGTTGGCGCTGCGCCCTTTATTGCCCGTATGGTAGAGAACGCGCTGCTGGAGATCCCAACCGGCCTGATTGAGGCCTCCCGCGCGATGGGCGCCACGCCGATGCAGATCGTCCGCAAGGTGCTGCTGCCGGAAGCGATGCCGGGACTGGTCAACGCGGCCACCATCACGCTGATTACCCTGGTGGGCTACTCCGCCATGGGCGGCGCAGTCGGCGCGGGCGGGCTGGGCCAGATTGGCTATCAGTATGGTTATATCGGCTATAACGCCACCGTAATGAACACGGTGCTGATACTATTAGTCGTGCTGGTTTATCTGATTCAGTTCTCTGGCGATCGTATCGTCCGGGCAGTGACGCATAAATAGCGTTGTACACAACACAATCGACTCAGTGAGTTAAGGAAATAACATGGTGTTCAAATTTAAGACCTTTGCGGCGGCGGGTGCGCTGATTGGTGCTCTGGCATTGGTAGGCTGTGGCCAGGACGAGAAAGATCCGAACCACATTAAAGTGGGCGTTATCGTCGGTGCCGAGCAGCAGGTTGCAGAAGTGGCAGCGAAAGTGGCGAAAGACAAATACGGTCTCGACGTTGAGCTAGTGACCTTCAACGACTATGTGCTGCCGAACGAAGCGCTGAGCAAAGGCGATATCGATGCTAACGCCTTCCAGCACAAACCGTACCTGGATCAGCAGATCAAAGATCGCGGCTACAAGCTGGTTTCCGCCGGTAACACCTTTGTCTACCCTATCGCTGGCTACTCCAAGAAGATTAAATCTCTGAGCGAGCTGCAGGATGGCGCGCAGATTGCGGTGCCGAACGATCCGACCAACCTGGGTCGCTCCCTGCTGCTGCTGCAGAAACAGGGTCTGATCAAGCTGAAAGAGGGCGTTGGCCTGCTGCCGACCGTTCTGGACGTGACCGATAACCCGAAAAACCTCAAAATTGTTGAGCTGGAAGCACCGCAGCTGCCGCGCTCGCTGGACGACGCGCAGATTGCCCTGGCGGTGATTAACACCACCTACGCCAGCCAGATCAACCTGACTCCGGCGAAAGACGGTATCTTCGTTGAAGATAAAGACTCCCCGTATGTGAATATGATCGTGACCCGCGAAGACAATAAAGATGCGGAAAACGTGAAGAAGTTCGTTCAGGCCTACCAGTCTGACGAAGTTGACCAGGCGGCGAACAAGGTCTTTAACGGCGGCGCTGTTAAAGGCTGGTAATCTCTCCTCGGTGTAATATCCTTCAGGGCGGGCGCAAGCCCGCCTTGTCATTTATGCAGGCAACTGGTTCAATAACTGACAATTTGATCACTCATTGAGGAAATACTATGCGTGCTTTACCGATCTGTTTACTGGCATTCATGCTCAGCGGCTGCTCCATGCTAAGCAGATCTCCCGTCGAACCCGTACAAAGCAACGCAGCAACGCCGCCGAAAGCGGAGCCAGCCAAAGCGAAAGTGTCGCCACCGGCTCCGGTCAGAGTCATCACCAATCCAGAAGAGCTGATCGGCAAAACGTTCCGCGATCTGGGCGAGGTCTCCGGTGACTCCTGCCAGGCGAGCAATCAGGACTCTCCGCCGAACATCCCAACTGCCCGCAAACGCATGCAGATCAACGCGGCCAAAATGAAAGCCAACGCGGTACTTCAGCACAGCTGCGAAGTGACCAGCGGCACGCCGGGCTGCTACCGCCAGGCCGTGTGCATCGGATCGGCGCTTAACGTTTCGGCGAAATGAGCACCTTTCAGTTTGCGCAGATAGGCGTTATTCGCTCTCCCTATAAAGAGAAGTTTGCCGTTCCGCGTCAGCCGGGGCTGGTAAAAAGCGGCGGCGGTGAGCTTCATCTCATCGCCCCCTATAACCAGGCCGATGCGGTGCGCGGGCTGGAGGCGTTTAGCCACCTCTGGCTGCTGTTTATTTTCCATCAAACGATGGAGGGGGGCTGGCGGCCAACGGTGCGCCCTCCCCGGCTCGGCGGCAACGCCAGAATGGGGGTGTTCGCCACCCGCTCGACCTTTCGCCCGAATCCCATCGGCATGTCGCTGGTGGAGCTAAAAGGCATTCGCTGTCAGGGTGAGCAGGTGATCCTCGATCTGGGCAGTCTCGATCTGGTGGACGGCACGCCGGTAGTGGATATCAAACCCTACCTGCCCTTTGCCGAGGCGCTGCCGGAAGCAAAAGCCAGCTACGCCCAGCAGGCACCGCAGGCTACTATGCCGGTGGGCTTCACCCCCGAGCTTGCCGAGCACCTGCCGCAGCTGGAGAAGCGCTATCCGCATCTTCGGCAGTTTATTGTCGAGGTGCTGGCCCAGGATCCCCGTCCGGCCTATCGCCAGCAGGAGGAAGCAGGCAAGGAGTATGCCGTCTGGCTGCTCGATTTTAACGTCCGCTGGCGGGTGACCGAGGCGGGCTTTGAGGTCTTTGCGCTGGAAGCACGGTAAATTCTGCCCGCTCTCTTTTGACATAGCTGTCTCGCTGGTAAACTGAATCACTTTTTTTGTGTCAGGCCCGCTTTGGGCCTGTGCCCATCGTCCAAATGGAATCGTAATAACATGCGTACTAGCCAATATCTGCTCTCCACCCTGAAGGAGACACCTGCCGACGCCGAAGTGATCAGCCACCAGCTGATGCTGCGCGCCGGGTTGATCCGCAAGCTGGCCTCCGGGTTATACACCTGGCTGCCGACCGGCGTGCGCGTTCTGAAAAAAGTCGAAAACATCGTGCGTGAAGAGATGAACAACGCCGGTGCGATCGAGGTGTTAATGCCGGTGGTTCAGCCCGCTGACCTGTGGCAGGAGAGCGGTCGCTGGGAGCAGTACGGTCCGGAGCTGCTGCGCATTGCCGATCGCGGCGAGCGCCCGTTTGTTCTCGGCCCGACGCATGAAGAGGTCATCACCGATCTGATCCGTAACGAACTCAGCTCATACAAGCAGCTGCCTCTGAACTTCTATCAGATCCAGACCAAATTCCGCGACGAAGTGCGCCCGCGTTTTGGCGTGATGCGCTCCCGTGAGTTCCTGATGAAGGACGCCTACTCTTTCCATACCTCGCAGGAATCCTTACAGCTGACCTATGACGCGATGTATGCCGCCTACAGCAAAATCTTCAGCCGCATGGATCTCGACTTCCGTGCCGTGCAGGCGGATACCGGCTCTATCGGCGGCAGCGCCTCGCACGAGTTCCAGGTGCTGGCGAAGAGCGGTGAAGACGATGTGATCTTCTCCGATAGCTCTGACTACGCGGCCAACATCGAGTTTGCCGAAGCGCTTGCGCCGAAAGAGGCACGCGCGGCGGCAACTCAGGAGATGACCCTGGTCGATACGCCAAACGCAAAAACCATCGCCGAGCTGGTTGAGCAGTTTAACCTGCCAATTGAAAAGACCGTTAAGACCCTGCTGGTGAAAGCGGTAGAGGGCAGTGCTTACCCGCTGGTCGCGCTGCTGGTGCGTGGCGATCACGAGTTGAACGAAGTGAAAGCAGAGAAGCTGCCGCAGGTTGCCAGCCCGCTGACCTTTGCGACCGAAGCTGAGATCCGCGCTATCGTCAACGCCGGCCCAGGCTCTCTCGGCCCGGTGAATATGCCGATCCCGGTAGTTATCGACCGTACCGTTGCCGTCATGAGCGACTTCTCTGCGGGCGCGAACGTTGATGGCAAGCACTACTTCGGCATCAACTGGGATCGCGACGTGGCGACGCCGGAAGTGGCTGACATCCGTAACGTGGTTGCAGGCGACCCAAGCCCGGACGGCCAGGGTACCCTGCTGATCAAGCGCGGTATCGAAGTGGGTCACATCTTCCAGCTGGGGACCAAGTACTCTGAAGCACTGAAAGCGTCAGTCCAGGGTGAAGATGGCCGTAACCAGACCCTGACCATGGGCTGCTACGGTATCGGTGTAACCCGCGTAGTGGCGGCGGCTATTGAGCAGAACCACGACGAGCGCGGTATCGTCTGGCCGGACGCGATTGCACCGTTCCAGGTTGCCATTCTGCCGATGAACATGCACAAATCCTTCCGCGTGCAGGAGCTGGCCGAGAAGCTCTACGCTGAGCTGAACGCGCAGGGGATTGAAGTGCTGATGGACGATCGTAAAGAGCGTCCGGGCGTGATGTTTGCTGATATGGAGCTGATCGGTATTCCGCACACCATCGTAATCGGCGATCGCAACCTCGACAGCGACGATATCGAATACAAATACCGCCGCAACGGCGAGAAGCAGCTGATTAAAACCGGCGACATTCTCGACTACCTGGTGAAAGCCATCAAAGGCTAAGCCCTGCTCTGCCCGGCAAGCCTGCCGGGCAGATTCTACTCCCCACCCCGTACCTTGCCGCGTAATGCCTTTACCGACGACTTTTGCGATTTTGTCGCCAGCCGACGCTCTTTCGACGCTCGCGTCGGGCGCGTAGCACGGCGGCTCTTCTGCTCTACCATCAGCTCCTGAATCAACGACACCAGACGGGCCAGCGCTGCTTCACGGTTCATCTCCTGGCTGCGGTACTCCTGGGCCTTGATCACCACTACACCGTCGCTGGTAATCAGGTGGTGGCTCGCCGCCAGCAGGCGCGCTTTATACGCCTCCGGCAGGCTGGAGGCCTTGATATCGAAGCGCAGGTGGATCGCCGTAGAGGTTTTATTCACATGTTGGCCACCCGCCCCCTGGGCGCGAATGGCGGTCAGCTCAATCTCGCTGTCAGGAATGGCGACGCTGCGTGATATCTCGATCATGCCGCGCTCTGCCAGGTTGTCAGGTGGATCTCCAGGTTATTCTCCGCATCCGAGAGCCAGATGGCACCATCCTGAATGGTGGCCTGTAGCGCCATGGTGCGGGAGGCAAAGGCGCTCAGCTGCGCCAGCTGCTCATCATCAAGATACCAGATACTCAGGTTACTGAATCCAGCCAGCTTGTTCTGATTCTGCTGCCACCAGACCTGCGCCGCCCGGCTGTTGTAGGTAAAGAGCGCTACCTCTTTCGACTGGCTGCAGGCTTTCTTGATGCGCCGCTCCTCCGGCAGCCCCAGTTCAATCCAGAGATCGATCCCCAGATGATCGTTGCGCAGCCAGGCTTCCGGCTCATCCTCCGCGCTAAGACCGCGGGTAAACTGCAGCCGTTCGTTGGCAAATTTGATCCACGCCAGCAGGCGCAGCATCATGCGCTCCTGGGTCTCAGAAGGGTGGCGCGCCAGGGTCAGGGTGGCATCAAGAAACTGGTTACGGTCCAGATCGGCCACGTTCACCGTCGCTTTATAAATGGTTGCTTTCAATGCCATGTCATCGCTCCTTCGCAAAATAGCGCCCATTGTAGCAAACATTCGGTCCGCTGATATTGCCGGGATGAGTATGGTATAGTCAGCTTGCTAAACAGAGTTTATCTTCGTAGGCTTAAACTTACATCCCACGGCAAAGTCAATACACTGACAGGAGGGTATGTGGACAATTATTGTGAGTTAATACGCAAGCGGTATGCGGAAATTGCCAGCGGAGACGTAGGGTTTATCCCGGATGCGCTGAGCTGCGTATTAAAAGCGCTCAATGAAGTAGCGTCGGACGATCTGCTTCCTGAGCCCGTCAGGGAAAAGGCAGCCTATGCTGCCGCGAACTTACTGGTGAGCGATTATGTCAATGAATGAAACGTATCAACCGATCAACTGCGATGACTATGACAACCTTGAACTCGCCTGCCAGCATCATCTGTTACTGACGCTGACGCTGAAAGATGGCGAAGAGCTAAAGGCCAAAGCCAGCGATTTAGTCTCGCGAAAGAACGTTGAGTACCTGCTCGTCGATGCAGCAGGTGAAACGCGTGAACTCCGTCTCGACAAAATTGCCAGCTTTAGCCACCCGGATATCGGCACCGTCGTGGTGAGCGAATCCTGAACCTGTTCCAGCGGGCAGCATGCTGCCCGTCATTTCCGCCACGTCAGCCGTAATCCCTCTGCGTTATCCGCCAGCCCTGCCTGAGTGACAAACTGCCCTGCCGCCGCGATCGGCGTTTCGCCATAAAAGAGTAGCGGCGTGGTGTCACGCAGCCAGGGTGCCACCCCCAGCTCCTGCCAGATTTTTTTCAGCTTGCGCCCGCCGTGGCGTCCGGCAACATAGAGCATTCCCGGCGCATGAAAGCGCACCGTTACCGGCTCGTCGGCACGCGGCGGACGAACATCGCCCCCCGGCACCAGCATCAGCTCCCCTAACCCGGCGGGCAGCGTCAGCGGCTCCAGCAGCCCAGGCCATGGGATCACCGTCTGCCGCTGGCCGGGCGTGCTTTTCACCCACCAGAGCTGGCCCTGAAAACGGCGGATTTCATGGGATCCCAGCACCAGACGCGGGGACGCGTCTTCCCGGGCGAGGATCGCCTCCTGCCAGATGCGGGCCAGCAGATCCCGCGACGGCATCGGCGCACCCAGCCCGCTTAGCCAGCGGCGCAGAAGTGCCGCCCGGCGGGTAGCGCTCATGGTCATTAGCGGCGCAACGGTTAACGACCCCGCTTCGCTGACTAAACTCGCCAGCTCTTCCGCCAGCAGCTCGTCCAGAAGCTGCTCCTGCTCGCCGCACAGCGCCGCGCTGCGCGCCGCCGCGTTGGTAAAGTGCGGCCAGCGCTGCTTCAGCAGGGGGAGAACCTCGAGGCGGATAAAATTGCGATCGTAGCTGGCGTCCTGATTACTCTCATCTTCGATCCAGCTCAGCCGATGGGCGCAGGCCCACTGCTCCAGCGCCTCGCGGGTTTCATTGAGCAGCGGACGCAGCAGCTGGGTGCCGTGGAAGGACAGCTCGCCAGGCATGGCTGCCAGCCCCGCCGGCCCGCTGCCGCGTTTCAGCGCCAGCAGCAGCGTTTCGCACTGATCGTCCTGATGCTGGGCGGTAACCAGCACCTCCCCCGGCAGCAGGGCATCGGCAAAGGCCTGATAGCGCGCCTTGCGCGCCTGGGCTTCAATGCCCATCCCCTCCTCCGCCAGCGTCACGCGGGCGATGCTCAGCGGCACATCCCACTGGCGACATACCTGCTGGCAGTGAATTACCCATGCATCGGCGTTTGGGCTTAGCCCGTGATGAACATGGATCGCCCGCAGGGAGACGTCAGGCTGCTGCGTGCGCCACTGCACCAGCTGGTGCAGCAGAACGGTAGAATCCAGCCCGCCGCTAAAGGCCACCAGAAACCGGCGACGAGCATGCAGGCATTGCATAAGAGTTGAAGGTGTCATTACTGCTGGTATAGCTCCAGCGGTAGACCATCCGGATCGGTAAAGAAGGTGAAGCGCTTACCGGTAAAGGGATCGATACGCACCGGCTCGCACTCTACGCCGTGCTGTTGCAGGTGGGTAATCGCCCGCTCAACGTCGTCCACGCTGAAGGCCAGATGCCGCAAGCCGCAGGCTTCGGGACGGCTGGGCCGCGCGGGTGGGAAAGGAAAGGAGAAAAGCTCAATCACATACTCGCCGTTCAGCGCCAGGTCACCCTTCCATGAGTCCCGCTCTTCACGATAGGCTTCGCTCTGCAGCTCAAAGCCCAGGATGTCGCAGTAAAACGCTTTGCTCTTTGCATAATCCGTCGCAATGATCGCGATGTGGTGAACCTTTTTTAAACCAAGCATAACCCCTCCTTTTTTATGCCAACGTTACGACGCTGCGCATCCCTGCGCAAGGGGGTCACGTCTGTTTTAAGACCCTTACCCGGTAAACGCCATCCTCGTCGCGTTTCGCACCATGGATATCCGTTTCAAAACCGGGATAGTGGCGGCCAATGGCGCAGAGCATCAGGAGAAAATCGAGCACCGCCCGGCTGCGCTCGGTGATCATCTCTCCGGGCATCAGCAGCGGGACGCCCGGTGGATACGGCAGGATCATATTGGCGGAGACGCGTCCCACCAGCGCCTCCAGCTCTACGGTCTCCACCTCGCCCTTCACCTGTAGCTGCCACGCCTGGTGCGGAGTCATGATCATGTGCGGTAGCACGTCGAAGGCCTGCAGCATCAGGCGCGGCAGCTCGTGCTGGCAGATGAGCTTGTGGATCCCCTGGGCCAGATCCTGAATGCGCATGTTGCGATAGAAATCGGGATCCTCGGCGTAGAGATCCGGCAGCATGTTCTTCACCCGCAGGTTGAGATCGTAGGCGCGCTTAAACTCCATCAGGCCGCGCAGCAGTCCCATCGCCCGGGTTTTATCGATGCCGATGCTAAACAGGAACAGCAGGTTGTAGGGACCGGTTTTCTCTACTACCACGCCGCGCTCGTCGAGGAATTTTGCTACCAGCGCGGCGGGAATGCCCTCCTCCGCCATGTTGCCCTGCTCGTCCATGCCCGGCGTCAGGATGGTGACCTTGACCGGATCGAGGAACATATGGTCGGCATCCGCCTCGCGGAAGCCGTGCCACGCCTCGCCCGGCGCAACCGGCCAGCAGTCGGCCTGGTCAATATCTTCCGGCTGCCAGATATCGAAGAACCAGCCCTCCGCCTCGTCTTTCAGACGCTGCACTTCTTTGCGGAAGTGGAGCGCGCGCTCGACGGAGCGGTTGATCAGCCGCCGACCCGGGTTACCCCGCAGCATCGCCGCCGCCGTTTCAATAGAGGCCACCAGCGGATAGCTGGGCGAGGTGGTGGTGTGCATCATGTAGGCTTCGTTAAAGGTCTCTTCGTCATATTCACCCTTAACGTGGATCAGCGACGCCTGGGAGAAGGCGGCCAGCATCTTATGCGTTGACTGGGTTTCAAAGAAGACCTTGCCCGGCACGCGGTCGCCGCTCATGCCGCTCTTGCCCGCATAGATGGGATGGAAGTTAGTGTAGGGAACCCATGCCGAGTCAAAGTGAATCGACGGCACGTCCAGGGTCTCCTTGATCCAGTTGGTATTGTAGAGCAGCCCGTCATAGGTGGAGTTGGTGATCACCGCGTGAACCGGCCAGCTGGCGCCGTGGGTCGCCGCCACCTTCTCTGAAATGCTGTCATGACTAAACTCGCGGCGGGGAATGCCGCCTAAAATACCCAGCGCGTTGCGCCCCGGCTTGAGCCAGATCGGCACCACGTCGCTCATCATCAGCAGATGAGCCAGCGACTTGTGGCAGTTGCGATCGATAAGCAGCGTGCTGCCGTCAGGGGCGGCATACATGCCGACAATCTTGTTGGAGGTCGAGGTGCCGTTGGTCACCATGTAGCTCTGCTCGGCGCCAAAGGTACGGGCGATATACTCCTCGGCCTCCAGGTGCGGACCGGTGTGATCGAGCAGGGATCCCAGCTCGGTCACGGAGATCGAGACGTCGGCCTTCAGGGTATTGCCGCCGAAAAAGTCATAGAACAGGCAGCCCACCGGGCTTTTCTGGTAGGCGGTACCGGCCATGTGTCCAGGGGTACAGAAGGTGTACTTGCCCTCTTTCACGTAGGTGAAGAGCGAGCGGGTAAAGGGTGGCGTAATGTGATCCAGATACTCGTTGGTATACTGGCGGATACGCGTCGAGATGCTGTCGGCTACGCCCAGCGCATACTCAAAAAACCAGAGCGCCATACGCATTTCATGGGCGCTGACGTCCATCGTTGAGTGGGTGTTGATAAAGGCGTAGAGCGGCAGATACTCATTAAGCTGGTTGATGTCGCTGCACAGATCCAGGCCGTGCTGGTCCCAGTCAAAGATGACGCCACAGATGCGCGGGTTGTGTTCGATGAGTTTTAACAGGTCGTTGCTGCTGGTGGGGTAGATGAGCTGGAAACCCTGCTGCTCCAGCGCAAGGTGAAGCTCTTTGAGCGGCTCGTCTTTATAAAAAACGCCCTGCTGCCCCATGATGGCGATGATATTCAATGCTTACCTCCGTGCGAATTCACAGGTAAGCATAGTTGAGGCGAAGAGGTTTTGTAGGCCGGGCACGCGTGAGCGCCGCCCGGCGTTCTACAGGGATCAGGCGTAGCCGTAGCTCATCAGGCGCTGGTAACGACGGTCACGCAGCTCCTCTTTGCTCAGCACGTCGAGGTCGGCCAGATCTTCCAGCAGCTGCGCCTTCAACGACGCGGCAATAGCTTCCGGGTTGCGATGCGCGCCACCCAGCGGCTCTGGAATAATGGAGTCGATCAGCTTCAGCTCCTTCAGGCGCGGGGCGATAATGCCCATCGCGTCCGCCGCCAGCGGCGCTTTATCGGCGCTCTTCCACAGAATGGACGCACAGCCTTCCGGAGAGATCACCGAGTAGGTGCTGTACTGCAGCATGTTAACTTTGTCGCCCACGCCGATAGCCAGCGCGCCGCCGGAGCCGCCTTCACCGATAACGGTGCAGATCACCGGCACGTTCAGACGCGACATCTCACGCAGGTTGCGCGCGATCGCTTCAGATTGGCCACGCTCTTCTGCGCCCACGCCTGGGTAAGCACCCGGGGTGTCGATAAAGGTGATGATCGGCATGTTGAAACGCTCGGCCATCTCCATCAGGCGCAGCGCTTTGCGATAGCCTTCCGGAGCCGGCATACCAAAGTTACGACGGATCTTCTCTTTAGTTTCACGCCCTTTCTGATGACCAATGATCATCACCGGACGCCCATCCAGACGCGCGATACCGCCGACGATGGCTTTGTCGTCAGCGTAGGCGCGGTCACCGGCCAGCTCGTCGAACTCATCGAACGCCAGGCGGACATAATCCAGGGTGTACGGACGCTGTGGGTGACGCGCCAGTTGCGCCACCTGCCATGCGCCGAGATCGGCAAAGATTTTGCGGGTCAGCTCTACGCTTTTTTCGCGCAGACGATGCACCTCTTCGTCGATGTTAATATCCAGTTTTTCATCCTGGCGGCTCACGGCCGTCAGGGAATCGATTTTCGCTTCCAGCTCGGCGATCGGCTGTTCGAAATCAAGGAAATTCAGACTCATAGTATTCCTGTATTAGTCAAACTCCAGTTCCACCTGCTCCGGGCCAACCAGGCCACGCAGATCGTTAAGTAAACGATCGCTCGGAGAGACACGCCACGTTGCACCAAAGCGCAACCGGGCGCGCGCATCCGCTCTCTGGTAGTAGAGATGCACTGGAATGGTCCCCGAACGGTGGGGTTCCAGAGACTGACGGAGTCGGTTTAAAAGCTGGTCATCAATTTGCCTGTCCGTCAGCGAGATAGCAAGCCCGCGAGCATATTTTTCCCGGGCTTCGTCAATGTCCATCACTTCGCGGGCGGTCATTTTAAGCCCCCCGCTGAAGTCATCAAAGCTGACCTGTCCGCTGACGATGAGTATGCGGTCTTTTTCCAGCAATTGCTGATATTTATCCAGCGCGTCGGTGAATAACATCACCTCCAGACGGCCGGAACGGTCATCCAGCGTACAGATACCGATACGATTGCCGCGCTTGGTGACCATAACCCGCGCCGCAATGACGAGCCCCGCAGCGGTGGTGATCTTACCACGCTCTGTCGGATGCATGTCTTTGAGCCGAAGCCCGCCGACATAGCGCTCAATCTCTTTTAAATACTGGGTAATCGGGTGACCCGTCAGGTAAAGCCCCAACGTTTCACGTTCGCCGTCCAGCACCACCTGCTCCGGCCAGCGCTGGCAGTTGGCGTAGGACTGCTCGATCTGCGCCGGCTCCTCCGCCAGCACGCCGAACATATCCGCCTGGCCAATCGCCTCGGCTTTAGCATGCTGATCGGCGGCTTTTAGCGCATCGCTCAGCGAGTTCATCAGCGCGGCGCGGTGCGGCCCGAGGCGGTCAAACGCCCCGGACATGATCAGCTTCTCCAGCACCCGACGGTTAAGCTTTTTGGTGTCGGTGCGGGCGCAGAGGTCGAACAGCTCGCGGAAGTAGCCATCTTTATTACGCGCTTCCAGAATAGCTTCGATCGGGCCTTCACCCACGCCCTTGATGGCGCCGATACCGTAGACAATCTCGCCGTCGTCGTTAACGTGAAAATGGTACAGCCCGGAGTTGATATCCGGCGGCAGGATCTTTAACCCCATCCGCCAGCACTCATCCACCAGCCCGACCACCTTCTCGGTGTTGTCCATATCCGCCGTCATCACCGCCGCCATAAACTCAGCGGGATAGTGTGCCTTCAGCCACAGCGTCTGGTACGACACCAAAGCATAGGCGGCGGAGTGCGATTTGTTAAATCCATAGCCGGCGAATTTCTCCACCAGATCGAAGATCTTCATCGCCAGTTCGCCGTCAACGCCGTTCTTCTTCGCTCCGTCTTCAAAGACCGAGCGCTGCTTGGCCATCTCTTCCGGCTTCTTCTTACCCATCGCACGACGCAGCATGTCCGCGCCGCCCAGCGTATAGCCGGATAGCTCCTGGGCAATCTGCATCACCTGCTCCTGGTAGAGGATAATGCCGTAGGTCGGCTCCAGCACCGGCTTCAGGCACTCGTGCTGCCACTGCACGTCAGGGTAGGAGATCTCTTCCCGGCCGTGCTTACGGTCGATAAAGTTGTCTACCATCCCCGACTGCAATGGGCCGGGACGGAACAGCGCCACCAGGGCGATCATATCTTCGAAGCAGTCGGGCTGCAGGCGTTTGATCAGATCCTTCATGCCGCGGGATTCAAGCTGGAAGACCGCGGTGGTCTCCGAGCGCTGCAGCATATCAAAACTTTTCTTGTCGTCGAGCGGAATCGCGGCGATATCAATCGGCTCCAGACCCTGCTTCGCCCGGCGCGGGTTGATCATCTTCAACGCCCAGTCGATGATCGTCAGCGTACGCAGGCCGAGGAAGTCGAACTTCACCAGGCCCGCATACTCCACGTCGTTCTTATCGAACTGGGTCACCGGATGCTGCCCGGCATCATCACAGTAGAGCGGCGCAAAGTCGGTAATTTTGGTCGGCGCGATCACCACCCCACCGGCGTGCTTACCGGCGTTACGCGTGACCCCTTCCAGCTTGCGCGCCATGTCGATGAGGGCCTTGACCTCTTCGTCGGCCTCGTAGATCTCCGGCAGCTGTGGCTCGGCCTCGAAGGCTTTCGCCAGGGTCATGCCGGGATCCGGCGGCACCAGCTTGGAGATGCGATCCACAAAGCCGTAAGGGTGGCCCAGCACGCGACCAACGTCGCGGATCACCGCTTTCGCCGCCATCGTACCAAAGGTGATAATCTGCGACACCGCCTCGCGACCGTACATCTCCGCCACGTGGTCGATCACCTGGTCACGTTTCTCCATGCAGAAGTCAACGTCGAAGTCAGGCATCGAAACACGCTCCGGGTTGAGGAAGCGTTCGAACAGCAGGTCAAACTCCAGCGGATCGAGGTCGGTGATCTTCAGCGCGTAGGCCACCAGCGACCCTGCGCCGGAACCACGGCCTGGCCCTACCGGGACGCCGTTATCCTTCGACCACTGGATGAACTCCATTACGATCAGGAAGTAACCCGGGAAGCCCATCTGGTTGATCACCTTCAGCTCAACGTCGAGGCGCTCGTCATACTCCGGGCGCTTCTCGGCGCGCACCGCCGGGTCCGGGAAGAGGAACTCCAGACGCTCCTCCAGCCCCTCCTTCGACTTCAGCACCAGGAAATCTTCCGTGGTCATCTCACCGGTGGGGAACTGCGGCAGGAAGTATTCGCCGAGACGTACGGTGACGTTGCAGCGTTTGGCAATCTCTACGCTGTTCTCCAGCGCCTCCGGGATGTCAGAGAACAGCTCGCACATCTCCTCTTCGCTGCGCATATACTGCTGCGGCGAGTAGAGGCGCGGGCGCTTGGGATCGTCGAGGGTAAAGCCGTCGTGAATAGCCACGCGAATTTCGTGGGCGTCAAAATCGCCGCTGTCGATAAAGCGGACGTCGTTGGTTGCCACCACCGGCAGACCGCGCTCCTGAGCCAGCTCAACCGCCGCGTGCAGGTAGCTCTCCTCGTCAGGACGGCCGGTACGGATCAGCTCCAGGTAGAAGCGATCCGGGAAGTGGGTCTCGTAGAAGCTCACGCACTGATCTACCAGCGCCGCATTGCCGCGCAGCAGGCTTTTGCCCACGTCGCCCATGCGTCCGCCGGAGAGCAGGATCAGCCCTTCTCCCAGCTCTGCCAGCCACTCCCGGTCGATCCACGGTCCCAGCGCGCCGTAGCCACGCTGGTAGGCGCGGGAGATAAGCAGCGTCAGATTCTGGTAGCCGGTGTTGTTGGCGGCGAGCACCGTGATCTGCGTAAACTCGTCGCCCATGATATCGCTCTGGACGTGAAAATCCGCCCCAACGATTGGCTTAATCCCTGCCCCGTGGCCCGTTCCGTAGAACTTAACCAGACCGCAGAGGTTGGTAAAATCGGTGATCGCCAGCGCAGGCTGACCCAACGCGGCCGCCTTTTTTACCAGCGGTCCGGTCTTAGCCAGCCCATCGATCATGGAGTAGTCGCTGTGCACCCGCAGGTGCACGAAACGTGGTTCAGCCATCTTAATCCAGTTTACTTAGTTTGCTGCAGCAATCAGGAGACTAACCCCAGCGCGCGCTTTACTGGCGCAAAGCTACGCCGGTGATGCTCTGTCGCGCCGTGCTCCGCCAGTCTCTCCAGGTGGAAAGCGGTCGGATACCCTTTATGCTGCGCAAAGCCATATTGAGGGAACGTCAGGTCAAGCGCAGCCATCTCGGCGTCGCGCGTGACTTTAGCAATAATGGAGGCCGCGCTAATCTCCGCGACCCGGCTATCCCCTTTCACCACCGCCATCGAAGGCATAGGCAGGGCCGGACAGCGGTTGCCGTCAATCAGCACATACTCGGGAACAACGGATAGCCCGGCCACGGCGCGCTGCATCGCCAGCATGGTGGCGTGCAGAATGTTCAGCTCGTCTATCTCATGCGGCTCGGCGCGCCCCAGGCTCCAGCATAGCGCTTTTTCCTGAATCTCAGCAAACAGCGCCAGGCGGCGTTTTTCGCTCAGCTTTTTGGAGTCGTTCAGGCCGATAATAGGCCGGGCGGGGTCAAGGATCACCGCCGCCGTAACGACCGCGCCCACCAGCGGGCCACGGCCTACCTCATCCACACCCGCCACTAAGTGGTGGTGCGGATAGATAAATTCGTTCATTTTGCTAGCTCCAGCACAGCATCCGCCGCCTGTTCATCTGCGTTGCAGCGGATCTGCTGATGCAGCTCACGGAAGGTGTCATGCATGGCGTGGCTGGTGTTGCCCCGGGCCAGCAGAGGCAGCAGCGCATCGGCCAGCAGCTGCGGCTGGCACTCATCCTGCAGCAGCTCTTTCACCAGCTCGCGCCCGGCCAGCAGGTTAGGCAGCGAGACGTAGTCGGTCTTCACCAGCCGTTTTGCCAGCCAGAAGGTAAACGGCTTCATGCGATAGCCAACCACCATCGGGCATTTTGCCAGCATGCACTCCAGCGCGGCGGTGCCGGAGGCCAGCAGCGCGGCGTCGCTGGCCACCATCGCCTCGCGGCCCTTGCCGTCCAGCAGGTGCACCACCAGATCCGGTGCCACTTCGGCTTTGATCCGCTCAAACTGCTCCCGGCGCTTCGCGTTGACCAGCGGCACCACCACCTCTAAATCGGGGTAGTGCTGGCGCAGGATCTGCGCGGTGCGCAGGAAGTCCGCGCTGAGCATCTCTACCTCTGCACCACGGCTGCCCGGCAGCAGCGCCAGACAGTGGGCGTCGTGCGAAAGCCCGAGGGCATCGCGCGCGGCGTTTTTATCGGGATCCAGCGGCATGGCATCCGCCATGGTATGGCCGATAAAGCGGCACGGCACGTTAAAGCGGTCATAAAACGCTTTTTCGAAAGGCAGAAAGGCCAGAACCAGATCGGTGGATCTGCCTATTTTGAAAACGCGTTTCTGTCGCCAGGCCCAGACGGAGGGGCTGACGTAGTGAATCGTTTTAATACCCTGCCGTTTGAGGTTGCCCTCCAGGGTAATGTTGAAATCCGGGGCGTCGATACCGACGAAAACGTCCGGCTTAAGCTCGGTGAAGCGGCGCGTCAGGTCGGCACGGATATGCAGCAGGCGGCGCAGGCGGCCCAGCACCTCCACGATACCCATTACGGCCAGCTCTTCCATCTCATACCAGGCTTCGCAGCCCTCGGCCTGCATCAGCGGGCCGGCCACGCCGACAAAGCGGGCGTTAGGCACGCGCTGCTTGAGCGCACGGATGAGACCAGCACCAAGAATATCGCCGGAGGTTTCTCCGGCGACCAGGGCAATCGTAAGCGGACGATCGTCAATCATTACCGGATCAGGCCCCGCGTCGAGCGCTCAAAGAACTCGCTGAACGCGCGGACTTCCGGGTGCGCTTCCGCCAGCTCGGCGATCTCAGGCTTCACCTCTTCCAGCGTCTTACCGCTGCGGTAGAGCAGCTTGTAGGCGTTGCGAATGGCGATCAGCGCTTCACGGCTAAAGCCGCGACGTTTCAGCCCTTCGATGTTAACCCCAAACGGCGTGGCGTGGTTACCCTGGGCAATCACGTACGGCGGCACGTCCTGGGCAACGCCAGAGCAGCCGCCCACCATGACGTGCGCGCCGATGATGCAGAACTGGTGCACCGCCGTCATGCCACCGATGATGGCATGATCGTCAACCGAGACGTGGCCCGCTAACGTCGCGTTGTTAGCGAGGATACAGTTGCTCCCTACCGTACAATCATGCGCAACGTGTGCGTTGATCATCAGCAGGTTACCGCTGCCCACCTTCGTCAAACCACCGCCCTGTTCGGTACCACGGTGAATGGTTACGCTTTCGCGAATGCGGTTACGATCGCCGATTTCCACCCGGGTCGGTTCGCCAGCATATTTGAGATCCTGGTTCACTTCACCGATGGAGGCGAACTGATAGATCTCGTTGTCGCGGCCAATTTTAGTGTGGCCGTTTACGACAACGTGAGACTTCAGTACGGTACCCTCACCAATTTCAACATGGGGTCCAACAATACAGAACGGGCCAATGTGAACGTTAGCACCAATAACGGCACCCTCTTCCACAATGGCGGTAGGATGAACAAAGGCAGTTTTATCAATCACGTATCAGGCCTCCCGGCTACGTGCACACATCATAGTAGCTTCACAAACAACTTTACCGTCAACCATTGCCACGCCCTTAAAGCGGGTCAGGCCACGGCGCGTTTTTTCGAACGTCACTTCCATGATCATCTGATCCCCTGGCACTACCGGACGCTTGAAGCGCGCTTCATCGATACCGGCAAAGTAGTACAGCTCGCCAGGTTCCAGTTTCCCTACGCTTTTAAACGCCAGAATGCCAGTGGCCTGGGCCATGGCTTCCAGAATCAGGACGCCCGGAAAGATGGGTTTACCAGGGAAGTGGCCCTGGAAAAATGGCTCATTAACCGAAACATTTTTTACTGCGCGCAGAAAACGACCTTCTTCGAAATCCAGCACGCGGTCAACCAGCAGAAACGGGTAGCGGTGCGGCAGAAGCTCTAAAATCTCTTCAATGTGCAGAGTATGAGTGTCAGTAGTCAAAATACTCTTCCTGTCAAAAAATACTGAATGGCAATAATAACACGGCCCGCGACAATCTAATGCCGTCAGGCCGGGAAGTTTGGGCGTAAAACGGGTGAATTATTCGTCTTGTTGCACGACCTTGCGCTCAAGAGCCTTGAGACGCTTGCTCATGTCATCAATATTCATCACCAGCGCTGCTGTTTTTCGCCAGGTTTTATTGGGTTGCAGCGGGATACCCGATGAGTAGACGCCCGGTTCAGTAATGGGACGCATCACCATACCCATGCCCGTTACGGTGACCTTATCGCAGATTTCCATGTGACCGTTGATCACGCTCGCACCGCCAATCATACAGTAGCGGCCAATTTTTAAACTGCCTGCCATGATGACGCCGCCAGCAACTGCGGTATTGTCGCCAATCACGACGTTATGTGCAATCTGGCACTGGTTATCAATGATAACACCGTTGCCGATAATGGTGTCGTCCAGCGCGCCACGGTCGATAGTGGTACATGCGCCGATCTCAACACGATCGCCGACGATCACCCGGCCAAGCTGGGGGATCTTCACCCAGTTGCCGCGATCGTTGGCATAGCCAAAGCCGTCCGCGCCGATCACGGTGCTGGACTGAATGAGGCAATTTTCACCGATCTCAATCTCGTGGTAAATGGTCACGTTGGCCCATAAACGCGAGCCGGCGCCAATTTTCGTCTTTTTGCCCACGAAACAGCCTGCGCCGATCACAACGTTATCGCCCAGCTCAACGTCTGATTCGATAACCGCGTTAGCGCCAATGGAGACGTTGTTACCCAGCTTCGCCGTGGGATCGATCACCGCACTGGGGGCAATGTCCTGCGCTGGCTGCGGCGTGGTATCAAGAATTTGTGCCATCCGGGCATACGTCAGGTAGGGGTTTTTCACTACCAGCGCGGGGCCGTGGGCAAAAGGAAGGTCGTCCTGCGTCATCACGACAGCAGAGGCCTGGCAAGCCGCCAGATGTTCACGGTACTTTGGGTTTACCATGAAGGTGATTTGACCTGCTTTAGCGGACTGCATGGACGCAACGCCGGTGATGGCGATATCGCCATCACCGTGTAACTCTGCATCCAACTGTTGAGCTAAATCAGACAGTCGAATTGTAGACATTACTTATTTAACCTGTTTCAGCACATCAGCGGTGATGTCTTTTACGTCACTGCTGTTGTAAGCAACGGTATTTGCGTCAACAACCAGATCGATACCCTCGTCGGCTGCGACTTTCTTCACTGCAGACTGGATACGGTTAACCAGTTTGCCACGCTCTTCGTTGGAACGACGCGCGCGATCCTGCTCAAAAGCCTGTGCTTTCTGGGAGAAAGCCTGGCGCTGAGACATGACGTCTTTTTCCAGCTTGCTACGATCGGAAGCTTTCATCGTTGAGCCGTCACGCTGCAGGCGCTGCATTTTGCCTTGCAGGTCGTTTTCCTGGCTCTGCAGTTCGCTGGCACGGCCTTTGAACTCGTTTTCCAGCGTTTTGGAAACACCGGTAGTCTGGGCGACCTGCTGGAACAGGCTGTTCATGTTAACGATCGCAATTTTGTCCGCTGCCTGAGCAGAGGTAACCATCGCTAAACCGAGACCCGCAGCTAATAACCACTTTTTCACAATAAACTCCTTACCATCCCAATGTATCCGAAGATACCTTCTTTGCGTGACCAGGCGATCTCACAATCGCCTGCATCAGCGCTACACTACCTGTGCATTCCGTTGCGAAGAACAATTACCAGGTTTTACCAATGTTAAACTGGAATTGCTCTGCTTTGTCCCCTTCGTATTTCTTAAACGGCTGGGCGTAGGAGAAGACCAACGGTCCCAGCGGAGACATCCATTGTAGTGCAATACCCGCAGACATACGGATGTTGCTCGGATCGCTATAGTCCGGAATATCGCTGGGGACCTGCGAAGGATCCCAGTTAGTATCCCACACCGTACCCGCATCCCAGAAGAAGGAGGTACGGATCGAGTTAGCATACTTCTCGCTCACAAACGGCGTCGGGGTGATCACTTCCAGGCTGGCAACGCCCATGGCGTTACCGCCCACCGCGTCATCAGACTTACAGACCGAACCTGGCGTAGTCGTCTGGCAGTTCTCCTGGTTATTGCCCCCGTAGTAGACCGCTTTCGGACCGATGTTGTTGGACTGGAAGCCACGCACGGTGCTCGAGCCACCGGCGTAGAAGTTCTCATAGAACGGCATCTCTTTACCGCCCAGTCCGTCACCGTAGCCCCAACGGGTACGGCCCAGCACCACCCATTTGTGATCGTCATCAAGCGGGACGTAGGTCGCGGTGTCCAGCGTAACCTTGTAGAACTCGTTATCCGAGCCTGGTACGGTGACCTTACCGTTCAGGTTGACGCGCGAGCCGTCCGTCGGGAAGTAGCCGCGGTCAAGATGGTTATAGGTCCAGCCGTAGTTGAAGGTGAAGTCGTCTGCGCTGTAGCCGTTATCGTTGTCCTGGGTGTTGGCGCTCTGCCCCACCGAGTCGAGATAACGCCACATGGCGACCTGCGGCTCCATATTGGAGAGGTCGTTATGCACGTAACCTAAGCCGAGGCGCAGCGTGTTGTACTCGTTGATCGGGAAGCCCAGCGTACCGTCAAGGCCATAGCTCTTGTTGGTGTACGACGAGAGGTCCGCGTCATCGGCTTCGAAGTCGTTATAGAAGATACGACCGCCGAGGCTCACACCGTCAACGGTGAAGTACGGGTTGGTAACAGACAGCTCAGAGTAGGTCTGGTAGTCGTTCTTGGTCCCGTTGATCCCTACCGAGTAACCGGTACCCAGCCAGTTATCCTGCTGAACGCCAACCTGGAAGCTGACGCCGCTCTCGGTACCGTAGCCGACGCCGAAGTTGAAGCTACCGGTGTTACGCTCTTTAACCTTGTAGACCACATCAACCTGGTCCGGGCTGCCTGCAACGCGCTGGGTATCAGTATCTACCGTTTCGAAGTAGCCGAGACGGTTCAGACGCTCTTTACCCTGATCGACCAGATCGCTGCCCAGCCATGCGCCCTCCATCTGGCGCATTTCACGGCGCAGCACGGCATCTTTGGAGGTGTCGTTACCCTCAAAGCGGATCTTGCGCACGTAGTAGCGGTTGCCCGCATCGACGTTAATATGCAGCTTCACGGTCTTATCCGCATCGTTGATCTCAGGCTGAGACTGCACGCGCGGGTAGGCGTAGCCATAGCGACCCAGAAGCTTCTTGATGTTGTCTTCCATCTTGGTCACTTTGGTGCCGTTATAGAGCTCGCCCGGCTGGATCTTCGTCAGGCTCTCAATCTCGGCGGAGTGACCGGCCAGGTTACCGCTGACTTCAACGCCGGAGAGCTTGTACTGGTCGCCTTCGGTGATGTTAACGGTAATGTAGATGCCTTTTTTGTCCGGCGTCAGGCTGACCTGGGTGGAGTCGATGTTGAAACGCGCGTAGCCACGATCGAGGTAGTAGCTGCGTAGCGTCTCAAGGTCGCCTGCCAGCTTCTGCTTCTGGTATTTGCGATCGCCTACCACGTTCCACCACGGCACTTCGTCGCGCAGCTGGAAGGTTGAGATCAGCTCTTCGGTACTGAACGCGTGGTTACCGACGATGTTGATCTGTTGAATTTTGGCGGAGACGCCCTCCTGGAAGACCAGCTTCAGATCGACGCGGTTACGCGGCAGCGGTGTGACAACCGCTTTCACGCTGGCGCTGTATTTACCGACGCTGTAGTAGAAGTCTTCCAGACCTTTTTCGATATCGGCCAGAGTGGTGCGATCGAGTGATTCACCCACGCGCACGCCAGACGCTTCGAGGTTCTGCTTCAGCATGTCATCCTTAACGGACTTGTTGCCCGAGAAGGTGATGCTGGCAATGGTTGGACGCTCTTTAACCTGCACGAGGAGCGTATCACCATCGCGCAGGACGCGAACGTCCTCGAAGTTGCCGGTGGCAAACAGCGCACGGATGATATTACTGATGTCTTCATCAGTCACCGTGTCACCCTGACGTACTGGCATACTGAGGAGGGCCGCACCAACGGCGACACGCTGTAAGCCTTCGAAATGAATATCTTTCACTACGAACCCTTCAGCACCGTATACGGTCGCGCTGCTAAACAGCAGCGACGCTATAAGCAACTTTTTCATCGCCATCGTTATTATGCGTTCTTCCTAACTAACTCTCATAACCGAGAGAAATCATTGAAAAGTGCAAGCCCCATTAACAGCACCAGCAAAATTGAGCCAATGCGATAACTAAAGTCTTGAACCCGCTCGGATACCGGCCCGCCTTTTAGCTTCTCTATCGCTAAAAACAGCAGGTGTCCCCCATCTAAAACCGGTAGAGGGAACAGGTTGATAATCCCCAGGTTCACGCTGATTAAGGCGAGAAACATCAGGTAGTAGATCAACCCAAACTCCGCTGACATCCCAGCCCCCTGGGCGATCGAGATCGGCCCGCTGAGGTTGTTCAGCTTGACGTCGCCGGTTATCAATTTCCCCAGCATACTGACCGTGAGCTTCATCAACTGCCAGGTTTTACCCGTGGCTTCGACAACGGCGTCAAACGGCCCATACTGGCGTACTGTCTTATACTCGTCCGGCAGCGGGATAACCTTTGGCACGACGCCCGCAAACCCTTCATCCTTGCCGCTACCCGGTTTTGTATCTGGTATCAGCGTTAAAGACAAGGGAGTTCCCTGCCTTTCTATCTCTAACGCTAACGGCGTACCCGGATTATCGCGAACCAGGGTAACAAACGTCATCCACTGCGTGATGGCCTGCCCATCGACTTTAACGATCCTGTCGCCAGCTTGCAAACCCGCTTTACTTGCCGCCGACCCGGACTGCACCTCGGCCAGCACGGATTCAATCTGTGCCCCGCGCGGCTGGATGCCCAGCGACGCCACCGGATCCTGCTTGTCCGGCTCGAAAGCCCAGTCGCGCAGATCCAGCGTTCTCTGCTGGCGGCTGTCGCTGCCAAACGGAGCTACGCTGAGGGTGGTCTGCTCATCGCCAATTTTATCAACCAGCTGCAGACGCACGGCATCCCAGTCTGGCGTTTCGATACCGTCAACGGCTTTAAGTTCCATCCCAGGGGCAATTTGTGCGCTTGCGGCAATGGAGTTGGGCGTAATTTCACCAACAACCGGACGAACGCCAGGGACACCGATGATGAACACCAGCCAGTAGGCAAAGATAGCAAAGAGGAAGTTAGCCACGGGACCCGCGGCGATAACCGCGGCGCGCTGGCCGATGGTTTTGTTGTTAAACGCGGTGTGGCGCAGCTCGGGGATAACCGGCTCGACGCGTTCGTCGAGCATTTTGACATAGCCGCCGAGTGGGATGAGGGCGATGACAAACTCGGTACCCTGCTTGTCGGTGCGACGCCAGAGGGCTTTGCCAAAACCGATGGAAAAGCGCTCAACCCGGACGCCGCAGCGGCGAGCAACCCAGAAATGGCCAAATTCGTGCACGGTAATCAGCACGCCCAGCGCAACAATAAACGCTGCCAGATTCCAGAGAATGCTCAGCATAAACCCATCCGTTAAATCGTCCCAAAGACCAGCAGCAGCAGGCAGGCAAACACCGGTACCGCCGCCGTCAGGCTGTCGATGCGATCGAGAATACCGCCGTGGCCTGGAATAAGGTGACCGCTATCTTTGATACCGGCTTCACGCTTAAACATACTTTCGGTGAGGTCGCCCAGCACCGAGGCCAGCGCCGCGACAATGGAGCAGATCAGCAGCGTAGAGAGCGCCACCTCCAGGTTCGCCCAGACGCTATAGCCCCAGGAGATCACCGCCGCCGTAAACAGGCCGCCGATAAAGCCCTGCCAGGTTTTGCCCGGCGACACCTTCGGGGCCAGCTTATGCTTGCCGAACAGCTTGCCGAACATGTAGGCGCCGGAGTCCGCGCCCCAGACGAGGATCATGACGTAGAGCAGCCACAGCGCGCCGCTGTAGTGATTATCCTCATAGTGCCAGGCGCGCAGCGCCAGCATGCCCCAGAAAAAGGGAACGATGGTGAGGATACCAAACAGCAGGCGCAGCGCCTTTGAGTGGCGCCATAGCGCCGCCGAGGCGGGATAGAACAGCACCAGCAGCAGCGCGGCAATCCACCAGCCCAGCGAGGCCCACAGCGAGCCTTCAACCAGCGGCTGATGAACGTTGTGATGGTACTCCGGGATCGTAAAGAGCATCACCGCCAGCAGCAGGCCGCAGAGCACGGCCAGCCATACCCGCTGCGTGCGTGAAGTAAAGCCGCTAAGCTGGCCCCACTCCCAGGCGGCCAGCATACAGACCGCGAGCGTGACCAGAGCAAACCCCACCGGGGGAAGTAAAAATAGCGCCGCAATGACGACGGGTATTAATACAAAAGCAGAAATCAGGCGATACTTCAGCAAAAGCTACCCCCATCAGGCTTTGTCGCCACCAGGCTCGGTGCCGCCGAAACGACGCTCTCGATTGGCAAAGGCATGCAGCGCACCTTCAAAGTCTTGTTCATCGAAATCAGGCCAAAGAACATCCGTGAAGTAAAGTTCAGCATAGGCAATCTGCCACAGCAAAAAGTTACTGATGCGGTGCTCCCCCCCTGTCCTTATCACTAAATCCACTGGAGCCAGTTCATGCATGCAGATTTGCTTACTCAGCGCCTCTTCATCAATTTGGTCCGGGCGTAACAGCCCTTCTTTTACCTGTACCGCTAACTGCTGTACACCCTGAATAATATCCCAACGTCCGCCATAATTCGCGGCGATATTTAGCGTCAGCCCGCTATTTTGCGCGGTTAACGCCTCCGCTTTGCGAATGCGCTCCTGCAGACGTGAATTAAAACGGCTGGTGTCACCAATGACGCGCAGGCGCACATTGTGACGGTGCAGGCTTTTGACTTCGCTATCCAGCGCCCATACAAACAGCTCCATCAGCGCAGTGACCTCCTGCGCCGGACGGTTCCAGTTTTCGCTACTAAAAGCATACAGCGTTAGCGCATCAATGCCGTTGTTCGCAGCAAAGGAGACTGCGCGGCGGACGGACTTCGCTCCGGCTTTATGTCCAAAGGCTCGTATCTTCCCTTGTCTTTTTGCCCAGCGGCCATTGCCATCCATAATTATCGCCACATGGCGGCAGCCATGCGCTGGCAAATTCTCGCTTAAAGGAAGGTTCATTGACAACATAACGCGTTTTAAGTCCCTGAAAAGGATTTAGCGGTACTCAGAAATACTGAAGCCTTTACGTAAAAAAGCCGTGTCAAACCACGGCTTACCTGACCGCTCCGGCCCTGAGACCAGCGATCGGGTGGCGCAGACTATATCACTGAAGCCGAACGCTAACAAATATCACGGCCATTCACGGCTGCAATATCACCGGCTTGCGAGATGGCTCACCTGTTTCTGTGCCGTCTCACGGGCCAGCGCATCCACAGCCAGAACATCATCGATGCTCTGCGGTTCGCGCAGATCCATACGTTCAAGTACGGATAGATTAAGGGCTGCGATATCGGTAAAGCGAATGCGCGAATCCAGGAATGCGGCCACCGTCACCTCATTTGCAGCATTAAGCGCCGTTGTCGCCGCCTGTCCCTGTTCAAACGCCTCCATGGCCAGCTTCAGGCAGGGATAGCGATCGTAATCCGGGGCCGCAAAGCTCAACGTGCTGAGCGAGCAAAAATCGAGGGCCTTCACCCCGGAGCTGACGCGATCCGGCCAGGCCATCGTGTGGGCGATAGGCGTGCGCATATCCGGCTCACCCAGCTGCGCTAACACGCTGCCATCCTGATAGCGCACCATGGAGTGGATCACCGACTGCGGGTGGATCAGCACTTCCATCTGGCGGGCAGAGGCGTTAAACAGCCAGCGCGCTTCAATATATTCCAGACCTTTGTTCATCATGGTGGCGGAATCAACGGAAATTTTACGTCCCATTGACCAGTTCGGATGGCGGCAGGCCTGATCCGGCGTCATTGCAGCCAGTTCAGACAGCGGCGTCTCACGAAAGGGACCACCAGACCCGGTAAGCAGAATGGATGCTACGCCATTTTGCTCGAGGTCAGCGTACCCCAGGTTGCGCTGGAAGGGTTGCGGTAAACTCTGAAAAATGGCGTTGTGCTCGCTATCCACCGGCAGAAGCTGCGCCCCACTCTCTTTCACCGCCTCCATAAACAGGCGACCGCAGGTGACCAGCGACTCCTTATTGGCCAGCAGCACGCGTTTTCCGGCGCGGATCGCTGCCAGGGTTGGCAGCAGGCCCGCCGCCCCGACGATGGCGGCCATCACCTGATCGACCTCGTCCAGCGCGGCCATATCACAAGCGGCCTGCTGGCCGCTCAGCACCTCGGTTCGGCTGCCGTGCTGGGTCAATATCGCGTTGAGTTCGCGAGCGCAGTCGGCGTCGTCCATCACCGCATAGCGCGGCGTGAACTCCAGGCACTGCTCCGCCATACGGGTTACGTTTTTACCGGCAACCAGCGCCGTAACGGCAAAGCGATCGCGATTGTGGCGAACCACATCGAGGGTACTGCAACCGATGGAGCCGGTTGAGCCAAGGAGGGTGAGCTGCTTCATGAGAGAGAGGTGTCCAAAGGTGGCTGGAGAAGAGCAACATAGCAAAACGCCGCCAGCAAAAACCCGGTAGGGCTTCTCTGAACGGCGTTTTGTTTCATCACGTGCGCAGGATCAGAACTGCATCAGTTCCGCTTCTTTTTCCGCCAGCGCCGCATCCACTTTCTTAATGGCGGCGTCGGTCAGCTTCTGCACATCATCCTGGGAACGACGATCTTCATCTTCGCTGATCGCTTTGTCCTTCAGCAGCGCTTTCACCTTGTCGTTGGCATCACGGCGTACGTTACGTACCGCCACGCGCGCGCCTTCGGCTTCGCCACGCACCACTTTGATCAGGTCTTTACGACGCTCTTCGGTCAGCGGCGGCAGCGGAACGCGGATGTCGGTGCCGGCAGAGCTTGGGTTCAGACCGAGGTCGGACGCCATGATGGCTTTCTCAACCGCCGGGCTGAGGGAGCGATCGAACACGTTGATTTTCAGCGTGCGGGAGTCTTCAACGGTGACGTTAGCCAGCTGGCGCAGCGGCGTCGGGGTACCGTAGTACTCGACGACGATGCCGTCCAGCAGGCTTGGGGAAGCGCGACCGGTGCGCACTTTGCTGATTTGGGTTTTGAATGCTTCAACGCACTTTTCCATGCGGACTTCGGCATCTTTTCTGATATCGTTAATCACGTTACGAATCCTTGAAAACTGGTCTCAGGCAGACCATACGCCAGCACGCCTGAAGGTGTGCTAAGTATAGCCCCGTTTAATCTCTGACACCGTAAAAGGTGTCTGATAAGAACCGCTTTACTGTTAAGGCGGAATCTTACCTCTATTTGTTGACGACGGAAATTACTCCGTGATCAAAGTGCCCTCTTTTTCACCCATTACCACGCGGCGCAGCGCGCCAGGCTTGTTCATGTTGAACACACGAATCGGCAGTTTGTGGTCACGGGCCAGGGTAAAGGCCGCCAGATCCATCACCTTCAGCTCTTTATCCAGGACTTCGCTGTAGCTCAGCTGATCGTACATGGTAGCCGCCGGATCTTTTGCCGGATCGGCAGTAAACACGCCATCCACCTTGGTCGCCTTCAGCACCACGTCCGCTTCGATCTCGATCCCGCGCAGGCAGGCCGCGGAGTCGGTGGTAAAGAACGGGTTGCCGGTACCGGCGGAGAGGATCACCACCCGGTTGTTACGCAGCAGGCTAATGGCTTCAGCCCAGCTGTAGTTATCACAGACGCCATTCAGCGGAATAGCGGACATCAGGCGGGCGTTCACATAGGCGCGGTGGAGCGCATCACGCATTGCCAGGCCGTTCATGACCGTTGCCAGCATACCCATGTGGTCGCCCACTACGCGGTTCATCCCCGCTTTCGCCAGACCCGCGCCACGGAAAAGGTTACCACCACCAATGACGACGCCTACCTGAATGCCCAACTCCACCAGCTCTTTGATCTCCTGAGCCATGCGGTCGAGGATGCTTGCGTCGATACCGAAGCCTTCGGTGCCCTGTAACGCTTCGCCGCTGAGCTTGAGCAGGATGCGTTTATAGACGGGTTTTGCATTGGTAGCCATGATTCTTTCCTGAGACGTTCAACGATTGAGAGGGGGTTAATTCCGGATACAACGTATGTAGTATACAGCTTACGCTGGATACAAAAAGAAGCCGCCCTCAGGCGGCTTCTTTCAGACCACTTAAGACTGCTTGGACATAGCAGCAACTTCTGCTGCGAAGTCAGTCTCAACTTTCTCGATGCCTTCACCCACTTCGAAACGGATGAAGTTAGTGACGTCAGCGTTGTGCTCTTTCAGCAGCTGAGCAACGGTTTTGCTCGGGTCCATCACGAACGGCTGGCCGGTCAGAGAGACTTCGCCGGTGAATTTCTTCATGCGGCCTTCAACCATCTTCTCTGCGATCTCTTTCGGCTTACCGGACTGCATGGCGATGTCCAGCTGAACCTGGTACTCTTTCTCTACCACTTCAGCAGAGACGTCTTCCGGCTTAACGAACTCAGGCTTGCTTGCAGCAACGTGCATTGCCAGCTGTTTCACCAGCTCTTCGTCAGCGCCGGTGGCCGCGATCAGAACGCCGATGCGCGCGCCGTGCAGGTAGGAGCCCAGCACGTCGCCTTCGAGGGTTGCAACGCGGCGAATGTTGATGTTCTCACCAATTTTCGCCACCAGCGCAACGCGCTCTTCTTCGAACTGTGCTTTCAGCACTTCAACGTCGGTAACTTTGCCAGCAGTTGCTGCATCCAGAACCTTGTTAGCGAACGCCTGGAAACCAGCGTCTTTAGCAACGAAGTCGGTCTGGCAGTTAACTTCCAGAATCACGCCGTAGTTGCCGTCGATCTTGGTGATGATCACGCCGTCAGCAGCCACGTTGCCTGCTTTTTTCGCCGCTTTGATCGCACCAGACTTACGCATGTTCTCGATTGCCAGCTCGATGTCGCCGTTCGCTTCGGTCAGCGCCTTTTTGCAATCCATCATGCCAGCGCCAGTACGCTCGCGCAGCTCTTTTACCAGGGATGCGGTAATTTCAGCCATTCTAAAATCCTCGGAAGATTTGACCTGCCTGGTTGTGAAACCAAACAGCCTTAAAAGTGAAAAAGGGGGCCATAAACAGGCCCCCTAACCAAACTCGGTACTACCTGCTCAATAAGGGGCTCAGAGAGCGTGCCTTATTATTCAGCTTCTACGAAGCTCTCTTCCGCCTGGGAAGCCAGATCCTGAGAACGGCCTTCACGAACGGTAGCAGCAACAGCGCTCAGGTACAGGCTAACTGCACGGATTGCGTCGTCGTTACCCGGGATAACGAAGTCAACGCCGTCCGGATCGGAGTTGGTATCAACGATAGCAAATACCGGGATACCCAGGTTGTTTGCTTCTTTGATTGCGATGTGCTCGTGGTCAGCGTCGATAACAAACAGTGCGTCCGGCAGGCCGCCCATGTCTTTGATACCGCCCAGGCTGTTTTCCAGCTTCTCCAGCTCACGGGTGCGCATCAGCGCTTCTTTCTTGGTCAGCTTGTCGAAGGTACCGTCCTGAGACTGAGTTTCCAGGTCTTTCAGACGTTTGATAGACTGACGAACGGTTTTCCAGTTAGTCAGCATACCGCCCAGCCAGCGATGGTTCACGAAGAACTGATCGCAGCTGTTAGCCGCTTCTTTCACCGCTTCGCTCGCAGCGCGCTTGGTACCAACAAACAGGATCTTACCTTTACGGGAAGAGATCTTGCTCAGCTCAGCCAGAGCTTCGTTGAACATTGGTACAGTTTTCTCAAGGTTGATGATGTGAACTTTGTTACGTGCACCGAAGATGAACGGCTTCATTTTCGGGTTCCAGTAACGGGTCTGGTGACCGAAGTGAACACCAGCCTTGAGCATGTCGCGCATGGAAACAGTTGCCATGATTAAAACCTCTATATAAAAGTTGGGGTTATGCCTCCACGTATCCCATATCACCGACCCCAAAGGGCACCCCGGAATATGTGCCGATACGTGTGTGTTATTACACAAAGTGAGATTTGTGGCTCCCGCTCCAGATGGAACGGAAGTCCGGCGCGCTTTATACCATAAAAACGGCGCAGACTCCAATAGTTGTTAGTGCAGCGTGCTGCCCGCAATTCTCAATTTGGCAGGTTATGTCTCGGACTGGTAACATTGACAGCACTTACACAATTATTGTCGATGACGTTTATTGTCAATGACATCGACGCTGATGGACAGAATTTATGGCTATTCCAATCAAGACCCCGGAAGATATCGAAAAAATGCGCGTAGCGGGCCGCCTCGCCGCAGAAGTGCTGGAGATGATCGAAGCGCACATTAAACCGGGCGTAAGCACCGGCGAACTGGACCGCCTCTGCAACGACCATATCGTTAACGAGCAGCACGCGGTCTCTGCCAGTCTCGGCTATCACGGCTTCCCGAAATCCGTCTGCATCTCTATCAACGAGGTGGTGTGCCACGGTATCCCGGACGACGAGAAACGTCTGAAAGATGGCGACATCGTTAACATCGACGTCACCGTGATCAAAGATGGCTTCCACGGCGATACCTCGAAAATGTTTATCGTTGGCAAGCCGACTATTCTGGGCGAGCGTCTCTGCCGTGTGACCCAGGAGAGCCTCTACCTGGCGCTGAAGATGGTGAAGCCGGGCATCCGCCTGCGCACCCTCGGCGCGGCGATCCAGAAGTTTGTCGAAGCGGAAGGCTTCTCCGTGGTGCGCGAGTACTGCGGGCACGGCATCGGTCGTGGCTTCCACGAAGAGCCGCAGGTGCTGCACTATGATGCCGACGACGGCGGCGTGGTGCTGCAGGCCGGTATGGCCTTCACCATCGAGCCGATGGTCAACGCAGGCGACTACCGCATCCGCACCATGAAAGATGGCTGGACGGTAAAAACCAAAGACCGGAGCTTGTCGGCGCAGTATGAGCATACTATTGTGGTGACAGACAACGGCTGCGAAATTATGACGCTGCGTAAGGATGACACCATCCCGGCGATACTCTCGCACAACGAATGATAAGAAGCCGGCGATTGCCGGCTTTTTTTATGGCGATAGCTTTTACTTATAACGGGGGCAGCGCAACGCGATATGAGCCACACTCTTTCAGAACAGTTTAGCCACACGGCGCCCTCTCTCCCCGGCCAGCCCGCTAACCCCTCCTCCTGGCCGCGGAGCAGCCTCAACTGCGCGGATATCAAGGCGCATATCGACACCTTCCAGCAGTGGCTGGGCCACGTCTTTGACCAGGGCCTCTCCGCCGAGCAGCTGATTGAGGCGCGGACCGAATTTATCGATCAGCTCCTGCAGCGCCTGTGGGTGGAGTATGGCTTTGCCGAGTACGGCGACGCGGCGCTGGTGGCGGTGGGCGGCTACGGTCGCGGCGAGCTGCACCCGCTCTCGGACGTTGACCTGCTTATCCTCAGCCGTAAAAAGCTCCCCGATGAGCAGGCGCAGAAGATCGGCGAGCTGCTGACCCTGCTGTGGGACGTGAAGTTGGAGGTGGGCCACAGCGTGCGTACCCTTGAGGAGTGCCTGCTGGAGGGGCTTGCCGATCTCACCGTGGCCACCAACCTGATTGAGTCCCGCCTGCTGATCGGCGACGTCGCCCTCTTCCTTGAGCTACAGAAGCACATCTTTAGCGACGGCTTCTGGCCCTCGGAGACCTTCTTTGCCGCCAAGGTGGCCGAGCAGAACGAGCGCCACCAGCGCTACCACGGCACCAGCTATAACCTCGAGCCGGATATCAAGAGCAGCCCCGGCGGCCTGCGGGATATCCACACCCTTCAGTGGGTGGCGCGCCGCCACTTTGGGGCCACCTCCTTGAGCGAGATGGTGGGCTTCGGCTTCCTGACCCAGGCCGAGCGTAACGAGCTTAACGAGTGCCTGCACCTGCTGTGGCGCATCCGCTTTGCCCTGCATCTGGAGATCAGCCGCTACGACAACCGTCTGCTGTTTGACCGCCAGCTCAGCGTCGCCCAGCGGCTCAACTACGTTGGCGAAGGCAACGAGCCGGTTGAGCAGATGATGAAGGATTTCTATCGCGTCACCCGCCGCGTCTCCGAGCTGAACCAGATGCTGCTCCAGCTTTTTGATGAGGCGATCCTGGCCCTGACCACCGACGAGAAGCCCCGCCCCATCGACGATGAGTTCCAGCTGCGCGGGACGCTGATCGATCTGCGCGACGAGACGCTGTTTATCCGCGAGCCGCAGGCGATCCTGCGTATGTTCTATATGATGGTGCGCAACAGCAGCATCACCGGCATCTACTCCACAACCCTGCGCCACCTGCGCCACGCCCGCCGCCATCTGACCCAGCCGCTGTGCTACATCCCCGAGGCGCGGACGCTGTTCCTCAGCATGCTGCGCCACCCCGGTGCGGTAAGCCGGGGCCTGCTGCCGATGCACCGGCACAGCGTGCTGTGGGCCTATATGCCCCAGTGGTCGCACATCGTCGGCCAGATGCAGTTTGACCTCTTCCACGCCTATACCGTAGATGAGCACACTATCCGTGTGCTGCTGAAGCTGGAGAGCTTTGCCCTTGAGGAGACGCGGCAGAAGCATCCCCTCTGCGTCGATCTCTGGCCGCGCCTGAGCCATCCCGAGCTGATTTTGATTGCCGCCCTGTTCCACGATATCGCCAAGGGACGCGGGGGCGATCACTCGGTGCTCGGCGCGCAGGACGTGCTGAAGTTTGCTGAGCTGCACGGTCTCAACTCCCGCGAGACGCAGCTGGTGGCCTGGCTGGTGCGTCAGCATCTGCTGATGTCCGTTACCGCCCAGCGTCGCGATATTCAGGATCCCGAGGTGATTAAGCAGTTTGCCGAAGAGGTGCAGACCGAAAATCGCCTGCGCTTCCTGGTCTGCCTGACGGTGGCGGATATCTGCGCCACCAACGAAACCCTGTGGAACAGCTGGAAACAGAGCCTGCTGCGCGAGCTGTACTTTGCCACTGAAAAACAGCTGCGTCGGGGAGTGCAGAGCACGCCGGATATGCGCGAGCGCGTGCGTCATCATCAGATCCAGGCGCTGGCCCTGCTGCGGATGGACAACATCAACGAAGAGGCGCTGCACCATATCTGGGCGCGCTGCCGGGCGAACTACTTTGTTCGCCACAGCCCAAACCAGCTGGCCTGGCACGCCCGGCATCTGCTGCGGCACGATCTCAGCCAGCCGATGATCCTGCTCAGCCCGCAGGCGACGCGCGGCGGAACGGAGATCTTTATCTGGAGTCCGGACCGCCCCTACCTCTTCGCCGCCGTCTGCGCCGAGCTGGACCGCCGTAACCTGAGCGTCCACGACGCGCAGATCTTTACCACCCGCGACGGCATGGCGATGGATACCTTTATCGTGCTGGAGCCGGACGGCAGCCCGCTCTCGCCGGATCGCCACCAGGCGATCCAGCAGGGGCTGATCCAGGCCATCACCCAGCGCAGCTGGCAGCCGCCGCAGCCGCGCCGCCAGCCGCCGAGGCTGCGCCACTTTACCGTCGATACCGAGGTCAACTTCCTGCCGACCCACACCGACAGAAAGAGCTTTCTCGAGCTTATCGCCCTCGATCAGCCTGGCCTGCTCGCCCGCGTCGGCCAGGTGTTCGCGGATCTGGGGATTTCGCTCCACGGGGCGAGAATTTCGACAATTGGTGAGCGAGTAGAAGATTTATTTATAATCGCTACCGCCGACCGGCGTGGTCTTAATAATGTGCTGCAGAAGGAAGTGCAACAACGGTTGACAGAGGCCCTCAATCCAAACGATAAAGGGTAGTGTGTTTATTTATATGGAAAGAGTTTAACAATGCAGCAGTTACAGAACGTTATTGAGTCCGCTTTTGAGCGTCGCGCCGAGATCACCCCGGCGAATGTGGATACCGTGACCCGTGAAGCGGTAAACCAGGTGATTTCCCTGCTGGATTCCGGCGCGCTGCGCGTCGCAGAGAAGATCGACGGCCAGTGGGTGACTCATCAATGGCTGAAGAAAGCGGTGCTGCTCTCTTTCCGTATCAACGATAACCAGGTTATCGACGGAGCCGAGAGCCGCTACTTCGATAAGGTGCCGATGAAGTTCGCCAACTACGACGAAGCGCGCTTCCAGAAAGAGGGCTTCCGCGTGGTGCCACCGGCAGCCGTGCGCCAAGGCGCGTTTATCGCCCGTAACACCGTGCTGATGCCCTCCTACGTCAACATCGGTGCCTACGTTGACGAAGGCACCATGGTGGATACCTGGGCCACCGTTGGCTCCTGTGCGCAGATCGGTAAAAACGTTCACCTCTCCGGCGGCGTTGGCATCGGCGGCGTTCTCGAACCGCTGCAGGCGAACCCAACCATCATCGAAGACAACTGCTTCATCGGCGCACGCTCTGAAGTCGTTGAGGGCGTGATCGTTGAAGAGGGTTCAGTGATCTCCATGGGCGTCTACATCGGCCAGAGCACCCGTATCTACGATCGTGAAACCGGTGAAGTGCACTACGGTCGCGTACCGGCTGGCTCGGTAGTGGTCTCCGGCAACCTGCCGTCAAAAGATGGCAAGTACAGCCTCTACTGTGCGGTTATCGTGAAGAAGGTTGATGCGAAGACCCGCGGTAAGGTCGGCATTAATGAACTGTTGCGTACCATCGACTAATAAGCGATAAAAAAGCGGGGGCTACCCCGCTTTTTTTATATTAGCAGGTGGCCAAAAAAGAATTTTTCGTTAATTATTCATAGGTTATGTTAAGCTTAAGGGTACCGCCATGTACGATAATCTGAAAAGTTTAGGCATCACCAATCCGGATGAAATCGATCGCTATAGTCTTCGCCAGGAGGCCAATAACGATATTCTGAAAATCTATTTTCATAAGGACAAGGGCGAGTTTTTTGCCAAAAGCGTGAAGTTTAAGTACCCACGCCAGCGTAAAACCGTCGTCGCCGATGGCGTCGGCCAGGGCTATAAAGAGGTGCAGGAGATCAGCCCGAACCTGCGCTACGTGATCGACGAGCTGGATCAGATCTGCCAGCGCGATCGCAGTGAGATCGACCTGAAACGGAAGATCCTCGATGACCTGCGCCACCTCGAGAGCGTGGTGACCAACAAGATCAACGAGATCGAATCCGACCTTGAGAAGTTAACGCGCAATAAGTAATGGGTAATGTTTGCGCCCGGTGGCGGCGACGCCTTACCGGGCCTACGATTTTGTAGGCCGGGCAAACATCGTGCCGCCCGGCGTAATCCATGCTATCTCTGCTCATCCAGCTGCAACGCCACATAGAGCAGCAGCCTGTCGTCGAAATTCCCCAGATCCAGCCCGGTCAGCTCCGAGATACGGTTCAGACGATACTCCAGCGTATTACGGTGAATAAACAGCGCCTTTGAGGTCGCCAGCGGCTGCACGTTGTGGCGGAACCACGCCGCCAGCGTCCGCCTGAGCAGGCCGTTGTTATCCATCGCCTTCAGGCGGGTGAGCGGACGCGCCAGCTCGTTGGCCTGCCAGCCGCCGCGCAGGCTATCCAGCAGCACCGGCAGCATCAGATCCTGGTAGAAGTAGCTGCGGCTCTCCGGCATACGCTGCTTGCCTACCATCATGGTAGTGCGCGCCGTGCGGTAGGAGCGCGCAATGCTGCCCGGTCCGGTAAAGTAGTTGCCCAGCGCGACGCGAAAGCGCAGCTGGCCGTTCTCTTTCATGCGGGCGATCAGCTGCTCGACGCGCTTGCGGTGATCTTCGGCATCCCAGCGGCCAAACGGGTTCAGGGCCGGTTTCAGCACCACCATCTCGGTGAGGGAGACGATGGCAATCAGGTTATTGCGCTCGGGGGTAGTGAGGGCGTTTTGCAGCTGCTGGAGTTCAGCCATGGCGCTATCGACTCCCAGCTGGCCGCTGTCAACCTCCACCACCGCCACCACGCGTGGCTGATTGAGATCGATACCCAGACGCTGCGCCCACTCGGTCAGGGCGGGCGTGTGCTCCTCGGCCTGGATCAGGTTCATCACCAGCTCCTCGCGCAGACGGCTGTCCTGGGCCAGCAGATGCATCAGCCGGGACTGCTCCAGCATCATCTCGGCGGTCATGCAGACCAGCTCGCCATATTTGCGCAGCGTCTCCGGCTCGCCGGTCAGGCCGATAACCCCGACAATCTCTCCCTCCAGGCGCAGCGGCAGGTTGATCCCCTGGCGTACGCCGTGCAGGTGCCGGGCAACCGCATCATCGATATCCACCACGCGCCCCTGAGAGAGCACCAGCAGCGCACCTTCGTGCAATTCCCCAATCCGCTCACGATCGCCGCTGCCAATAATGCGCCCGCGCGCATCCATCACGTTGATGTTGGTATCGATAATGCGCATGGTGCGCGCAACGATATCCTGCGCCATTTTGGTATCAAGATGCCAGCCAGCCATGTAATCCCTCCCCTGAGCAGATCACAAGAATAAGGGAGTTGCTAACGCTCTGCATTGTGCAAAAGCACAAAGCACCATGCGGAAGTGTGGAGTTGTGGAAGGCCTCACAGATTCTGTGAAGAGACCCCTTCCCCAGGCGGAGAAGGGGTAATGCGGTTACTGCATCAGCAGGTAGAGAGAGGAATCGCCACGCTGGATATTCAGGGCCAGCACCGACGGCTTGCTGTCGAGAATTTTACGCAGCTCGGCAATATTTTTCACCGGCTGCTGGTTTGCGCCGATAATCACATCGCCTTTTTTCAGGCCGATACGCGCCGCAGGGCTGTTCGCCTTCACGTTGCTGACGGTAACGCCCTGGTTGTTACCCTTATTGCTCATCTCTGCGCCTTCAATGCCGCTGAAGATGGTGCTGGAGTCAACCTGGTTCTGGCTGCTCTGCTGTAGCTCAAGGCTAACGGTAACCGGTTTGCCTTCGCGCAGCAGCCCCAGCGAGACCTTGCTGCCAATCGGCATCGAGCCGACTTCCGCGCGCAGCGCCGCGAAGCTGCTGATTGGCTTCCCGTTCAGGGAGGTGATCACATCCCCGGCCTTGATACCGGCTTTCGCAGCCGACGAGTTCGGCATCACCTGGCTAACAAAGGCTCCGCGCTGGGCGTCAACCTTCATCGCCTTCGCCAGCTCAGAGTTCAGCTCGGTACCGAGGATGCCCAGCTCGCCACGGCGCACCTGACCATACTGCACCATCTGCGCGGTAAGGTTTTTCACCATGTTGCTCGGGATGGCAAAGCCGATACCAATGTTACCGCCGTCCGGGGCGAGGATCGCGGTGTTGATGCCGATCAGCTCACCGTTGAGGTTCACCAGCGCGCCGCCGGAGTTACCGCGGTTGATCGCCGCATCGGTCTGGATAAAGTTTTCGTAGTTCTCGGCATTCAGGCCGCTGCGGCCCAGCGCCGAAACGATGCCAGAGGTCACCGTCTCACCGAGGCCAAACGGGTTACCGATCGCCACCGTGTAGTCACCCACGCGCAGGGCGTCAGAGTCCGCCAGCTTAATGGCGGTCAGGTTTTTCGGATCCTGGATCTGGATCAGCGCCAGATCGGAGCGCGGATCTTTGCCCACCACCTTGGCATCGAACTTACGTCCGTCGCCCAGCTGGACTTTGATGGTGCTGGCGTTATCAACCACGTGGTTGTTGGTCACCACATAGCCTTTCGCTGCATCAATAATCACGCCGGAGCCGAGCGCCATAAATTTCTGCTGCTGGCCGCCGTCGTCAGCGCCACCCTGTCCCCCCTGGCAGAACGGGGAGCTTTGGAATGGGGATCCCTCCTGGCAGAACGGCGAGTTTTCGCCAAAGAACTGCTGGAAGTTACGTCCCATACGCGGGGTGTTTACCGTGGTGCTGCCTTCAACGTTAATGCTCACCACCGACGGCATGACTTTTTCAAGCATCGGAGCCAGGCTTGGCATCTGCTGTGATGGAGGGGTCACTGAGGCGGTCTCGGCCGCTGATACCGACAGCGGGGACAGGGCCAAACCTAAACTCAGAGCCAGGGCACTCATTGCTAACGTGGTTTTTTTCATGTCGCTTAATCTCTATTTACTGATAACGCAAAACAGCGGTGTAAGTATCGATAAGAGTCAATTTATAGCGCGAAGTTCCGACATAACATGTTGTTAAAAGTAAAAATTTATTGAGCGCCTTTACAATCGCTCAGATATCACTCAACGGCCATTAGCCGCCGGTATTCATCCCAGGCGTAAAGATCGGTCATCCCGCTGATATAGTCCTGAATCAGACGGCAGCGGTAATAATATTCCAGCACCGGAAAGTCGGCGGCCTCGTGCGCTAATTTACCGACGGCTTCAACGTAGGCCAGGCGGTGGCGTTCAGAGAGCTTGTGGAACAGGCGGGTCTCAATCGGAAAACGCTTCATCCGCTCTTTTTCCACCAGCTCGCTAAAGTCCGCCAGCGTCATCTGCAATAGCGGGCGATAAATATCCAGCAGCCCGCTAATTACGCGGTAGCCTTGCAGCTCCAGCTGTTCAACATCGGGGTGGCAGAAGACATTTTCAACCGCCACGCTCTTATACAATTCAAGCAGCTGGCTGTAGCTGCTGTCATCCTCCAGCAGGGCATGGTTAAACTCGCCGGAGAAGATCTGCGGTAAATTATCGATAAAGCGCTGGGCAGCGTAGGGCACCAGCTTATTTAAGGTGTTAACCCGCAGATACATAAAGAACTGATCTTCCGCGCTGCGGCTGAGGGAATTAGCGCGGGATTTATCCCAGGCGTTCTCAACTACCTGCGAGAATAGCGACCCTTTCTCATGGGTACCCCAGGCGTTATAGAGATGCTGATAGAGCTGCTCGACGGTAAAGATGTTTTTCTCTACCGCATCCTCCAGATCGGCGACGCAGTAGGAGATATCATCCGCCGCCTCCATCACCCACGTCAGCGGAAAACGGCTGTGGGTATCGAGGTCCAGCTCTTTACGCAGCCGCGCCACGTACTCCTCTTCCGAGAAGTAGTAGCCGGGCTTTTTCATTAAATAGCTGTGGCTTGCAGGCGGCTCGCCCCGCCACCAGGCCGGACGGGTATATTTTAGAATGCAGCCCACCTGCGCCCAGGTGAGGTTCATGCGCATCAGGGAGTGCACCAGCCGGATCCCCTGGGCGTTGCCCTCAAAGTGGCAGAGATCCTGGCGCACCTTGCGCCGCAGCTCGTTGGCCGCCTCCTCGCCGTCGCGCAGGCGCAGGGAGACCACCTCGCAGCGATCGCTGGTCAGCGGCTGGCTGGCGGCATCCTGCGGGTGCAGGCGCTGGCGGAACCAGTCGTTGATTGCCGCCTCGCCAAAGTGGCCGAACGGCGGATTGCCGATGTCGTGCATCAGGCAGGCCATCTCAACGATGCTCTCAAACGGCCCGGTCAGCTCATCCAGCCCGTAGCGCTCCAGCAGGCGCATCTCCTTCAGGCGGCTGAGGATCTCTCTGGCGATATAGCGCCCCACCTGCTGCACCTCAAGAGAGTGGGTCAGGCGGGTACGCACCGCCGCGTTGCGCTCCAGCGGGAAGACCTGGGTCTTCTGCTGCAGGCGGCGAATGGCGGCGGAGTTGACGATCCGCCCGCGATCGCTCTCGAAGATACGCAAAATTTCGCGCTCGGTTTTCACGCCCTGGGGTGAACGGTAGCGGCGATGCCAGTTAATCTTATTGCGGAAATCGATCTGTGCCATATCCTCTCTCCCCTGAGCAATGCGCTTCCCCTTAAGCGCATGATAGACTATGCCCTCAAATCTGGCTTATCGCGAGTAAATCTATGAAAATCGGCATCATTGGTGCAATGGAAGAAGAAGTTGCGCTCCTGCGCGACAAAATCGAAAACCGTCAGACCCACAGCGTGGGCGGCAGCGAAATTTACACCGGCCAGCTGCACGGCGTTGAGGTTGCGCTGCTGAAGTCGGGCATTGGTAAAGTGGCGGCGGCGATGGGCGCGGCCCTGCTGCTGGAGCGCTGCCAGCCGGATGCCATCATCAACACCGGCTCCGCCGGCGGCCTGGCGCCGACCCTGAACGTCGGTGACATCGTGGTCTCCGACGAGGCGCGCTATCACGATGCCGACGTCACCGCATTCGGCTACGAGTACGGCCAGCTGCCAGGCTGCCCGGCGGGCTTCAAGGCCGATGAGAAGCTGATTGCCGTCGCCAAAGCCTGCATCGCCGAGCATAACCTCAACGCCGCCAGCGGGCTGATCGTCAGCGGCGACGCCTTTATCAACGGCGCAGCCGGTCTGGAGAAGATCCGCAGCCACTTCCCGCAGGCCGTGGCCGTGGAGATGGAAGCCACCGCTATCGCCCACGTCTGCCATAGCTTTGGCGTGCCGTTCGTGGTGGTTCGCGCCATCTCCGACGTGGCCGACCGCGAATCGCACCTGAGCTTCGACGAGTTCCTGGCAGTGGCGGCGAAGCAGTCCAGCCTGATGGTCGAAACCCTGGTGCAGAAGCTGGCGCGTGGCTAATCGCTGCTTAAGGGCGCTGCTTGCCCTGCTGCTGCTGACGGCGGGGTCGGCACTTGTCGCTGCTCCCCGCGTAGTCACCCTCTCCCCTGCCAACACCGAGCTTGCCTTCGCGGCGGGCATCGTGCCGGTAGGGGTGAGCAGCTTCTCTAACTATCCGCCCGCAGCGGAGAAGATTGAGCAGGTGGCCAGCTGGCAGGGGATCAATCTTGAGCGCATCGTCGCGCTCAAGCCGGATCTGGTTCTGGCCTGGCGCGGCGGCAACGCCGAGCGGCAGGTTAACCAGCTGACGGGTCTCGGCGTCAAGGTGCTGTGGATCGACGCCCAGACCGTAGAGCAGATTGCCGCGGCGCTGCGCCAGCTCGCTCCCTATAGCCCGGTCCCTGAGCAGGCCAACAACGCCGCCGACGCGCTGCTGGCCGACTACGCCGAGCTGAAGGCCCGCTACGCCAGCGCCACGCCAAGGCGGGTATTTATGCAGTTTGGCGGCACCCCGCTCTTCACCAGCGCCAAAGGTTCGATTCAGAACGAGGTGCTGGAGCTGTGCGGAGGCGAGAATATCTTCGCCGCCAGCCGCGTACCCTGGCCGCAGGTGAGCCGTGAGCAGGTGCTGGCCCGCCATCCCGAGGCGATCGTTTTTGCAGGAAATGCTGCCCAGGCCGCAGAGGTGACGCAATTCTGGGATAAACAGCTCAAAATTCCGCTTATCCCCCTCAACAGCGACTGGTTTGAGCGCGCAAGCCCGCGTATTATCCTCGCCGCAAAACAACTCTGTACCGCGCTGGCAGCGGTGAAATAATCGAGGATAAGCGATGCTCGTCTACTGGCTGGATATCATCGGCACGGCCGTTTTCGCCATCTCCGGCGTTCTGCTGGCCGGAAAGCTGCGGATGGATCCCTTCGGCGTGCTGGTGTTAGGGGTGGTGACCGCCATCGGCGGGGGCACGATCCGCGACATGGCCCTTGCCCACGGACCGGTGTTCTGGGTTAAAGATCCCACCGACCTGGTGGTAGCAATGGTCACCTGCCTGCTTACCATCGTGCTGGTGCGTCAGCCGCGCAGGCTGCCGAAGTGGGTCTTACCGGTGCTGGACGCCGTCGGGCTGGCGGTGTTTGTTGGCATCGGCGTTAACAAGGCTTTTCTGGCAGAGACCGGGCCGATGGTGGCGATCTGCATGGGGGTACTGACCGGCGTCGGCGGAGGAATTATTCGCGACGTGCTGGCGCGGGAGATACCGATGATCCTGCGGACTGAGATCTACGCCACCGCCTGTATTATCGGCGGCATCGTCCACGCAACGGCGTTCTATACCTTTGCCGTACCGCTGGAGAGCGCCAGTATGCTGGGGATGGTGGTGACGCTGGCTATTCGCCTGGCGGCGATCCGCTGGCACCTGAAGCTGCCTACTTTTGCGCTGGATGAAGCTGGACGTTAGAGGGGTTTTGCCCGGTGGCGCTGCGCTTACCGGGCCTACAAGAGACACGGTGTGATTTGTAGGCCCGGTAAGCATCGCGCCACCGGGCGTTATTGCGTTTGCCCGACGAAACGTGCTTTAGATGCTGAACGAGGAGCCACACCCGCAGGTGCTTTTGGCGTTCGGGTTGGTCACCACAAAGCGGGAACCTTCCAGCCCTTCGGTGTAGTCAACCGCGCCGCCGACCAGATACTGCAGGCTCATCGGGTCCACAACCAGCCCTACGCCCTGCTTCTCAATGGTCATGTCACCATCGTTGATCTGATCGTCAAAGGTAAAACCGTACTGGAAGCCGCTGCATCCGCCGCCGGTAATGTAGACGCGCAGTTTCAGGTTCGGATTCTCTTCATCCGCAATCAGGCTTTTTACTTTAATTGCTGCTGCTTCAGTAAATTGCAGAGGCAGCGCTACGTCATCACTCATTTTAAACTCCCATTGATACGGCGATGCGGACGTTAAACCGCCCGATCTTTATGAATATTATCCATTACCCTGGTAAATCGTTCAAGTATTCTCCTGGTGAGGCTTGCCGTCGGGATCGCCCCCCTGCCTCGCCAGCGTGCGGGCAAGGATCGTGGAGTAGAGCGGCTTACCGCCTAAGAACTGTGCCAGTAGCGTGGCACCCAGGCAGGTAATAATCATTGGCAAAATGAGCTGATAATTGTCAGTCATTTCCAAAACCAGCACGATCCCGGTTAGCGGCGCGCGCACCGAGGCGGCCAGCAGCGCCCCCATCCCGGCGATGGCAAAGGTGCCCGCCTCGAGGTGATAGAGCGGAAATATCTCCGCGCAGGCCATGCCAAACGCCGTGCCCAGCAGCGTGCCCAGCGCCAGCATCGGGGCAAAGATGCCTCCCGGCGCGCCGGATGAGAAGCAGAGCAGCGTGGTAATCACCCGCGCAACGAAGATAAACAGCAGCATCCCGGCGGTGTAGTTGCCCGCGGCCGCAATGGGGATCAACGTAAAGCCACCCCCGGAGATCTCCGGCACGATCAGCCCCAGCACCCCGCACAGGCCGCCAATCGCCCCGCCAATCAGCACCCACTTGCCAATCTGTCCGCCGTGCAGGCGACCAAAGAGATCCTGGGTACGCAGGATCAGCGTATTAAACAGCGGGCCGACGCAGCCAAAGATCATCCCCAGCACCAGGTAGAGCCAGAGGGTGTTGATCGGCGCATTGGTCAGTTTACCCACGTCGATTACCGCCGCCTCGCCGTTAAAGTAGCGAAACACGATGCTCGACATGATCACGCCGGTAAAGACCGCCTTAATCGAGATGAGGTTGTAGCGAAACTGCGGGCGCATCTCCTCAATGATAAACAGGATCCCGGCCAGCGGGGCGTTGAAGGCCGCCGACAGCCCCGCCGCCGCGCCGGTTGCCAGCAGGGTGTGCCGCGCCTCCGTGCCGCGCATGCGGAAGATATCCAGCACCATACGGCCAACGTTGCCCCCGAGCTGCACCGTCGGCCCTTCACGCCCGAGCACCATGCCCGCTCCCAGCGTACCCATCCCGCCGATGAACTTTACCGGCAGGACGCGCCACCAGCGTACCGGACGCAGCTCCTCCAGCGCACCCTCGATCTCCGGGATCCCCGAGCCGCCCGCCTCCGGGGCGAAGCGGCGCACCAGAAAGTAGCCGACCATCGCCAGCAGCGCCGAGAGCACAAAGGCCAGGGGCCACATCAGCCATGGGGCATCGTTAGCGAACTGCGCCACCGTGCCGATACGCCAGAGGCTGACCGCGTTAACCGCCTTTTCAAAGGCAACGCCGACGCCGCCTGCCAGGGTGCCTACCAGCGCAGCCATCACCAGGATCGCCACCGGCGTCTTATCCCGCCGCAGCAGACGGAGGATCCGCCGCGTTCTCATCGCATTGGTTTTTATTTTCATGGCCGAGAGTGAATTAATCATACAATTAGGACCGGTAGTTTACCTGGACGATCCTTTTATAACAAACGCGGAATACCTTAGAATAGTCCTCTTATCTTCTCTACCAACCAGGAACGAATCCATGAGTAAGTCTGAAAACCTCTACAGCGCGGCACGCGAGCTTATCCCCGGCGGCGTTAACTCGCCGGTCCGCGCCTTTAGCGGCGTCGGCGGCACGCCGCTGTTTATTGAGCGCGCTGACGGAGCTTACCTCTACGATGCGGACGGTAAAGCCTACATCGACTACGTTGGCTCCTGGGGTCCAATGGTGTTGGGTCACAACCATCCGGCGATCCGCAACGCGGTGATCGAAGCGGCGGAGCGTGGCCTGAGCTTTGGCGCGCCTACCGAGATGGAAGTGAAGATGGCGGCGCTGGTGACCGAGCTGGTCCCGACCATGGATATGGTGCGGATGGTGAACTCCGGTACCGAGGCGACCATGAGCGCAATCCGCCTGGCGCGTGGCTTTACCGGCCGCGACAAGATTATCAAGTTCGAGGGCTGCTACCACGGCCACGCCGACTGCCTGCTGGTGAAAGCGGGCTCCGGCGCGCTCACCCTCGGCCAGCCGAACTCGCCGGGCGTACCGGCAGATTTCGCGAAGCACACCCTGACCTGCACCTATAACGATCTCGCCTCGGTGCGCGAAGCCTTTGAGCAGTATCCGGAAGAGATCGCCTGCATCATCGTCGAGCCGGTAGCGGGCAACATGAACTGCGTCCCGCCGCAGCCGCAATTCCTGCCGGGCCTGCGCGCGCTGTGCGATGAGTTTGGCGCGCTGCTGATCATCGACGAGGTGATGACCGGCTTCCGCGTCGCCCTGGCGGGTGCCCAGGCGCACTACAACGTGGTGCCGGACCTGACCTGCCTCGGCAAAATTATCGGCGGCGGGATGCCGGTAGGCGCGTTTGGCGGCCGCCGCGACGTGATGGACGCCCTTGCGCCGACCGGGCCGGTCTACCAGGCGGGAACCCTCTCCGGTAACCCGATTGCGATGGCGGCGGGCTACGCCTGCTTAACTGAAGTGGCCCAGCCGGGCGTGCATGAAACCCTGACGGATCTGACCACCCGCCTGGCCAACGGCCTGCTGGACGCAGCGCAGGAAGCCGGGATCCCGCTGGTGGTGAACCACGTCGGCGGCATGTTCGGCATCTTCTTTACCGATGCCGAGAGCGTGACCTGCTATCAGGACGTGGTGAAGTGCGACGTGGAACGTTTCAAGCGCTTCTTCCACCTGATGCTGGACGAGGGCGTCTACCTGGCGCCGTCGGCGTTTGAAGCGGGCTTTATGTCCATTGCCCACAGCGACGAGGATATCAATAAAACCCTCGACGCCGCGCGCAAGGCGTTTGCCCAGCTGTAAGCCGTTGATTGCCGGGCGGCACTGCGTTTGCCCGGCCTACGGATCCTGTAGCCCCGGTAAGCGCAGCGCCACCGGGGAGAATTACCGGCTCTGCTTACGCAGAAGGTAGATAAAGTACGGCGCGCCGATAAAGGTCGAGAGCAGTCCGGCGGGGATCTGATACGGGAACATCACCATCCGTCCGCACCAGTCGGCAAACACCAGCATCACCCCACCGATTAACCCCGAGATCACCATGTGCGGCACCGTCCGCCGGAAGCCCATCATCCGCGCAATGTGCGGAGCCATCAGGCCGATAAAGCTCAGCGGGCCAATGGTCATGGTAGCCGTGGCGGTCAGGCAGGCGGCCAGCAGCAGCAGCCCGATGCGCGACGGCGTCAGGGCCATCCCCACCGCCCGGGCAGTATCGCCACCCAGCGGCAAAATAGTCAGCCAGCGGCGGCAGAGCGGCACGAGCGCCAGCAGTATTACCATCACGATAGCCGAGCGAACCACCTGCTCGCCGGTGGCGTTATAGGTCGAGCCGGAGATCCAGGTGAGGATCTGCGCCATGCGCGGATCGCCGCTGGCCTGCAGCATCATCAGCAGCATGGTAAAGGCAGTGCTGAGGGCCATCCCGGCTAATAGCATCCGGTGCGGGGAGAAGCCGCCCCGCCCTGCCGCGATCAGAATAATCAGTAGGGTCACCGCCGCCCCGAGGCTCCCGGCTGGCAGCAGCCAGCCAAAGGCGTTCCCCGGCACAAAGAAGAGCATCAGCACGATACCAAAGGCCGCGCCAGAGCTGATCCCCAGCACTTCCGGACTGGCCATTGGGTTACCGGTCAGGCGCTGAATAATGCAGCCCGCCACCGCCAGCATCACGCCCGCCACCAGCGCTGCCATGATGCGCGGCCAGCGCCACTGCGCCAGCGCGTCCAGCATCTCACCGCTGGCCCAGTGCCAGCCTTGGGCATCGCGGCCCAGCGCCAGAGCAGCCATCACCGCTAATAGCAGCACGATAATGCCGCCCAGCGCCCAGCGCGGCAGATAATGCCGCTCAGTGGGAACATTGTCCCCGGCGTTCATCTCCGGAGCGCTCATGCTCTTCAGGCGCGGCAGCAGCCACAGCAGCAGCGGCGCGCCAATCAGCGCCGTCACCGAGCCGGTGGAGACCTCCATCCAGACGCGGGTCAGCCAAAGGATCACCTGATCCGACAGCCAGAGGATCAGCGCCCCAATCAGCGGAGCCAGCAGCAGACGGGAGAGCAGCCGACGCGCCCCCAGCATCTTCGCCAGCAGCGGGGCAAACAGGCCGATAAAGCCGATGATCCCCACCGCGTTAACCAGCAGCGCGCTGAGGACAATCGCCAGCAGCAGCGCCCCCAGCCGGGCCAGCGACAGCGCCAGGCCCAGGTTACGCGCCACGCCGTCATCCAGCCCCATCAGGGTCAGGGGGCGCAGCAGTAAGAGGGTCAGCATCGCCCCGCCCAGCAGCTGTGGCCAGAGACGCTCAACCCCGCTCCAGCTGGTCTGAGTCAGGGTGCCGGTGCTCCACATAAACATGCTTTGCAGCTGCTCGTGATGGAAAAGCACCAGCAGCTGGTTCACCGCCCCGCAGTAGAGGCTCACCACCAGCCCGGCAAGGATCAGCGTTACCGGCGACAGACGTTTGCCCCAGGCGACGCCAAAGACCAGCGCCCCCACGGCGCAGGCCCCAATTAACGCGGCAAACTGCGCGGCCGCCACGCCGGGGATTGCCCACAGGGTGGTGACGGTAATGCCCAGCTGCGCGCCGGTCGAGACGCCCAGAGTGGTCGGCTCCGCCAGCGGATTACGCAATACCTGCTGGAACAGCACGCCCACCAGCCCCAGTCCCGCCCCCACCAGCAGGGAGATCGCCAGCCGGGGAAGCAGGCTATAGTGAAAAATCATCTGGCTGATGGCATCCACGTCCGGATGCCAGATCGCCTGCGACCACTGGCCACGCGGCAGCGCCTGGGAGAGATTCACCCAGGTCAGCCAGGCGGCGGCGATAAACAGGATCGCCAGCAGCAGGGCGGGAAGCGGCGCGATACGCTTGCTCATGCTTTCCCTCCCAGGGCGTTATCCAGAACGCGGACAAAGTGCATCACCGACAGCGTCGCGCCGTAGAACCAGACCGCCGGCACGCGCTGGAAGCGGCCCGCCCGGACAAAGGGCATCGCCTGCCATAGAGGCGTCGCCATCAGACGCTGCATATCCTGCTCGTTACCGTGATCGAAGCAGATCACGTCCGCGTCCTTATAGACCGCCAGCCGGTCAATGCTCACCGTCGTGCTGCCCCAGAAGGTGGTCTCCCCCTGCCAGGCGTTGCGGATGCCAAACTCATCCAGCGTCTCCTGGAACAGGCAGTTCGAGGCAAAGACCAGCATATGCTGCGCGTCAAGCAGGGTGACCATCAGCAGCGGCCTGTCGCCGCGCCGGGCAAAGCGCGGCTTCATGGCGGCGATAAAGGCGTCAAAATGATCGAGATGCTTGCTGGCAGCGGACTCGAGGTTGAGCAGCTGGGCCATCTCATTCATCGAGTTGCGCGCCATGGTCAGCGGCTTTTTGCCGTCGCTGAAGTTAAAGCCCCGGCCAGGGGCAATTCGCGCCAGCACCTCCGCCGACGGGCCGTAGCCTGCCGACCAGACCAAATACGAAGGCTTCATCTGGGTGAGCAGCTCAAGATTAGGTTCGGTCCGCAGCCCGACGTCGATTGTCGAGGCTGGCAGCTTAGGTTCGTTGACCCAGGTGTTGTAACTATTCACATCGGCAACGCCGTAGGGGGCCACGCCCATCGCCAGCAGCAGCTCCACTGGCAGCCACTCCAGCGCCACGATGCGGTTGATATCGAAAGAGGCCGCACGCACGGTACCCGCCTGCCAGAGCAGCGGCGAGAGGGCCATCGCGGTTAGCAGACGGCGGCGGCTAATCATCGGTAAGCCCGCCATCAGTAGACAAAGCTCACCGGTGCCGCCCCTGCCGGGTGGGGCAGAATGCCCATCGGAATACCGTAGATCTGCTCCAGGGTCTGGGCCTGCATCAGCGACTCTGGCGTTCCCTCCGCAATTTTCTCTCCGCCGCGCAGCGCCACCAGATAGTCGCAGTAGCGTGCCGCCATATTGATATCGTGCAGAACGGCGATCACCGTTAGCCCACGCTGCTGGCTCAGGCGATGGATCAGCGCCAGGACATCGACCTGATGGGCAATATCCAGCGCCGAGGTCGGCTCATCCAGCAGCAGGCAGCGGCTATCCTGCGCCACCAGCATGGCGATCCACGCCCGCTGCCGCTCGCCGCCGGAGAGGCTGTCCACCAGCCGGTGCGCCAGCGGTTTCAGCCCCACGAGGCCAATCGCCTCCTCTACCTTCTCCCGGTCAGCCACGCCAAAACGCCCCAGCGCCCCGTGCCACGGGTAGCGCCCAATCGCCACCAGCTCGCGCACCGTCATCCCCTCCGCCTGCGGCAGCTGCTGCGGCAGGTAGGCGACCCGGCGGGCAAAGGCTTTGCTGTTCCAGCTCGCCAGCGGCTGACCGTCCAGCAGGATATCGCCCTCGGACGGTGGCTGATGACGGCCCAGCATCTTCAGCAGCGTGGATTTACCCGAGCCGTTGTGGCCGATAAGGCCAGTGACCTTGCCCGCCGGGAAGGTGAGCGACAGCGGATGCAGCAGCGTGCGCCCAGGCACATGAAAGGAGACGTCAGAGAGCTGAAAGGTGGTATCGGGAAGCGTATTGTTTTCCTGCATGGGACCAACTTATCAATAAAAAGGGCACGCTAAGCCGTGCCCTGAAAAGGAGGAGATTAGAAGCGGAAGGTGGCGGTGGCAACCACCTGGCGATCCGCGCCCCAGTAGCACGCGTAGTCGCGGTAGCAGCTGGAGACGTATTCGCGATTGAACAGGTTATTGACCTTCACGCCCACGGAGGAGCCAGCCATGCCGATGCGCGCCAGATCGTATTTCACCGTGGCGTCCACCAGTGTGTAGCTGCCAACGTTGAAGGTGCCGTTGACGTTATCCCCGGTGGTGTAGAAGCTGGAGGTATCGCCCACGTAGCGCGCACCCGCACCCAGCGTCAGGCCGCTCAGCGCCGTCTCGTGGAAGGTGTAATCCGCCCACAGGGAGGCCATGTTACGCGGCACTTCTACCGGGCGTTTGCCCTCGTAGAGGGTATCATCGGTGTACTCGGCGTCGGTATAGCTATAGGCCGCGGTCAGGTTGATATTGCTGGTCAGGGCCGCTTTCGCTTCCAGCTCCAGGCCGCGAGAGCGAATTTCGCCGCCCTGCACGCTGAAGGCGCTATCAGACGGATCCGCCGTCAGGTTGTTGTCTTTGGTCAGCTGGAATACCGCCGCCGTAACGGTGATCGGCAGATCCTTCGGCACATACTTCACGCCCGCTTCATACTGCTTGCCGCGTGACGGATCGAACGGTTTACCCTGCTTGGTTGCACCGGAGACCGGCTCGAAGGATTCGCTGTAGCTGAAGTACGGCGCAACGCCGTTATCAAACACATAGTTTAACCCGCCGCGCCAGGTGAACTGCTGGTCGTTGATCTCGCTCAGCGAGCTGGTGGAGCGGGTATAGGTCGAGGTCTTCGCAAAGTCGTAGCGACCGCCGAGGGTCAGCACCCAGTGGTTCCACTCGGCCTGGTCCTGCGCGTACAGCCCGGTCTGCTCCTGACGGTTGATCACCGCATACGGGAAGTTAACGTTGACGTTGGCGTTGCCGTACTGCGGATTGACCATGTCCAGCGGATTGGCCGAGCCGTAGTCCGCGTTGATGTCGTTGCGCATGCGCAGGTAGTCAACGCCGGTCAGCAGGGTGTGATCCACCGCGCCGGTAGCAAAGGCGGATTGCAGCTGGGTATCAACGGTGAAGGAGTTCAGATCTTCATCGGAGCGTACGAAGGCGCGGTTAATCTGCGTCGGGGCCGTGAAGCCGTTGCCGTAGACCGAGGTGTAGAGCGTATGCAGACGGGTATAGCGCAGGTTCTGGCGCACCGTAAAGGTGTCATCGAAGGCGTGCGCGAAGCTGTAGCCGATCTGCTGCTGGCGGCGGGACATGCGGTTGTCCTGCTCGCCTTCGTTGAAGTCGGTATCCAGCTTGTGGGAGTTACCGTTGGCGTCGGTGTACGGCACCACGGTGCCCACGCGCGGCAGCCAGCCGTAGTAGCCCGCATCCGGATCGCTCTGGAAGTTGCTCAGGAAGGTGAAGTCGGTTTTGTCATCCGGACGCCAGCTAAAGGCGGGCGCGATGGCGTAACGGGTCGATTTAACCATGGTCTGCTGGGCATCTTCGCTGCGGCCCAGGCCGGTCAGGCGGTAGGAGAACACGCCGTCGTCGTCAATGGCATCGCTAAAGTCGAAGCCGGTCTGGTAAAGATTATCGGTCCCCATCTGGAACTGAACCTCTTTCAGCGGCTCGGTGGTCGGACGCTTGCTGACCATAGAGATGATGCCGCCTGGGTTGCTCTTACCGTAGAGCACCGAGGTCGGGCCGCGCATCAGCTCGATGCGCTCAAGGAAATAGGGATCCATAGAGGATTCAGAGTAGTTATCACCCTGAAGTTTTAAGCCGTCGAGATACTGATTAGTGTTCGCGCCGGTAGAGGCGGTAAAGCCACGGATAGAGATGACGTCGAGCGTTTCAGAGCTGCCGCGGGTAGCGAAAACGCCCGGCGTATAGTTCAGCGCCTCTTTCACCGTGGAGGGATCTTTCATATCCATCTCTTCGCGGGTGACCACGGAGATAGACTGCGGCGTTTTCTCGATGGGGGTATCGGTTTTGGTCGCCGTCGCCGTGCGTTTGGCGGCGATGGTCGGTGCCGGGCCCCAGGCACTCTCCTGCTCAGCGGCAGCGGTGGTAACGGTGATGGTATCTTCAGGGGCTGCCTGTGCGGCAAAGGAGATGCTGCCTACCGCAGTGGCAACCACCACGGCAATTTTACGCAGCGAAAGGTTGACCGGCTGAGCAGTTTCAGAACGCGCCATGGTGCTTCTCTCTGGATAATGGAATGATAACGTAAACGATAATTATTATTATGACCACAGCATAATATGCCAGGCCCCTCAGAGATAGCAAGAAGTATGCGCCCCTACGACAATTAAGGGATTAAGGAATAACCAGACGGATAACAGGGTGTTACAGAAGGGTTAAATGAGGTTAAAACGGGTGAATTGTACGCCGGGCGAACATCGCGCCGCCCGGCGTTTTTACTACAACTTAGTTACCGAACATGTCCTTGATCCAGCCCGCCACGCCGTCGCTCTTCTCCTGCTGCTGCGGCTGTTGCTGCTGCTGCTGAGGCTGCTGTTGCGGCTGCGGTGACGACTGCTCAAACGGATTACCGCTCTGCTGCTGCTGTTGCTGCTGGAGCAGCATCTCGCTCTGCTGGCACAGGGCATCCGGATTAGAGGTCCACACCGGCAGCGAACGCACCCCGCCGCCGCAGAGGAAGTTACCGCCCTCGTCCACGCCCATGTTGACGATATCCTCCGGTGGCGTCAGATCCAGCGGGATCGGCGACTGGTTCGCCAGATAGCGCTGGTAGATCGCCATCGCCCCGCTGGCCCCGTAAAGCTTGGTCGGCTGGTTGTTATCGCGTCCTACCCAGGTAATGGTCACCTCACGACCGTCGATCCCGGCGAACCAGGTATCGACGTTGTTGTTGGTGGTCCCGGTTTTACCCGCCAGATGCAGGCCCGGATACTTCGCCCCCAGCTGACGGCCGGTGCCGCGCTGGATAACCTGCTGCATGGTCCACAGGGTCATGTACGCCGCCTGGGCAGGCACCGCACGCTCCGCCTGCGGGAAGCTTTGGTAGAGCACCGTCCCGTCTTCAGCAATCACCGAACGCAGCGCCGAGAGCGTCGCACGGTTACCGCCGCTGGCGATGGTCTGGAACGCCTGCGCCACCTCAACCGGGGTCAGGTTCAGCGCCCCCAGCAGCATTGCCGGAACCGGGTGCAGCTGATCCTTCGGCACGCCCAGCTTGGTCCAGGTGTCGGTCACCGCCGGCAGGCCCAGCGCCATCCCGAGGTTTACCGTCGGCACGTTCATCGAGCGGGTCAGCGCATCCGCCAGCATCACCTGGCCGCTAAAGCGGTGGTCATCGTTCTGCGGAGACCATACCTTGCCGTTAGGCTGGGGCAGAGAGATCGGCGCATCGGCAATCCACGTGTTCAGACGATACTGGTTCGGCTGGCTCAGGGCGGTGAGATAGGTGGCCGGTTTCGCCAGCGAGCCGATGGAGCGTCGCGCCTGCATGGCACGGTTGTAGCCCGCAAACTGCGGCGTCGCCCCGCCCACCATCGCACGAACCTCGCCGCTGAAGCGGTCAACCACCACCATCGCGGTCTCCAGATCGCTCAGCTTACGCTGCTTGATCAGGGCCGGAATGCCTTCCACGGCGGCTTTCTCCGCCGCGTCCTGCGCCACCGGGTCAAAGGTGGTAAAGATCTTCACGCCGGAGAGATCTTTAACCTTATCCCCCAGCTTCGCCTGCAGCTCCTGGCGCACCATCTGCATAAACGCTGGCTGCGGAGAGATCACCCCGCCGCGCTTCTGTACCCCGAGCGGCCGGGCGCTGAGCATATCGTACAGCTCCTGGTCGATAACCTTCTGCTCCTGCAGCAGGCGCAGCACCAGGTTACGTCGCTCCAGCGCCAGCTTCGGATTACGCCACGGGTTGTAGATGGAAGCGCCTTTCACCATGCCTACCAGCAGCGCCTGCTGGTCAAGGCTCAGCTCCTCCACCGGACGGCCAAAGTAGTAGAGGCTCGCCAGCGGGAAGCCGCGGATTTCGTTATCGCCGCTCTGACCGAGATAGACCTCGTTCATATACAGCTCAAGAATACGATCCTTGCTGTAGCGGGCATCGACGATCAGCGCCATATAGGCTTCGTTCGCCTTACGCCAGTAGGATCGCTCGCTGGAGAGGAACAGGTTCTTCACCAGCTGCTGGGTCAGGGTACTCGCCCCCTGCACCGTGCGCCCCGCCGTCAGGTTCGCCAGCACCGCACGCCCGATGGAGAAGAAGCTGATCCCGTCATGCTCATAGAAGTGACGGTCTTCGGTCGCCAGCAGGGTATCCACCAGCAGATCCGGGAAGCCATTGCGCGCGACGAACAGACGCTGCTCGCCGTTCGGCGAGGAGAGCATAGTGATCAGGCGCGGATCGAGACGGAAGAAACCGAACTGGCGGTTGTTCTCCATGTTCTCGATGGTTTCCAGATGGTTGTCGTTAAACGTCAGCCGGGCGCGGACCTGTCCCTCTTTACTATCCGGGAAGTCAAACGGACGGCGGATCATCTCGATGCTGTTGGCCTGCACGGTAAACTCGCCGGGACGGGTCATTGCCGTCACCTTGCGGTACTGGGTGGCCTCCAGCAGCTTCACCATCTCGTTCTTGCTGATCGGCATGTCCGGCTCAAGGTTGACCATCCGGCCATACACCGCCGCCGGCAGCTGCCAGACTTTGCCGTCAATGCGGCTACGGATCTTCTGATCGAGGTAGAGCCCGTAAATCGCAAACAGCACCACCAGAACGATAAAGATCTTCAGCAGTAGCCAGAGCCAGCCGCGCTTGCGCTTGCCGCCTTTTCCTTTGCCATTGCCGTTACCGCCGCCTTTACCACGGCTGCCGCGGCGCGGCGCGGGTGCGTCATCCTCATCATACTCGTCGTCGATCTCGTCATCTCTGAGACGACGACGGCTTACCTTCTCTTTTACCGGACGCGCAGGTCTGCCTTTACGTCCAATAGGTTCGCGGTCATTCCCCGCCATGCTTACTCTCCGCTACATTATTCAGGCGCAAGGGCCCGATTCTCTTTTCTTCTACCGGAGGGCAGAAGAAGAAATCTCTCAATTTAGATCTCGCTAACGCTACGAATATTTTTTAACCCGTCTTGTCGGCGCGGTATTAGCCGGATCGTCCGGCCAGACATGCTTCGGGTAGCGTCCCTTCATCTCTTTTTGCACCTCGCGGTAGGCACCCGCCCAGAACGCGCTCAGGTCACGCGTAATTTGCAGCGGACGCTGCGCGGGCGAGAGCAGCTCCAGCACCAGCGGCACCCGCCCCTCGGCAATGACCGGGGTGGCGGCCTCGCCAAACATCTCCTGCATCCGCACCGCCAGCACCGGCGGATTCTCATCATGATAGCGGATCGCGATCTGGCTTCCCGTCGGCACAGTGTAATGCCCAGGCAGCGCACTATCCAGCCGTTGACGCAGCGGCCACGGCAGTAAATGGTTGAGCGCATGGATCAAATCCAGCGCCTTCAGCGCCCGCAGAGAGTGTACGCCCTGCATGTCGGGAAGTAACCATAGCTCAAGCGTGGCTAAAAGCGAGGCGTCATCTACCGCAGGCCAGTCATATTCTGGCAACCACTTTGCCGCGCAGTGAAGACGCAGGCGCAGCTGCTCCGCCGCCGGGGTCCAGTTCAGCACCTGGAGTCCCTTATCGCGAATGCCGTTTAGCATTGCCTGGTGCAGCTCCGTCTCCGACGGCTTCGCCAACGGCCTGACGCTCACCGTCAGCTGGCCGATCTGACTGCGGCGCAGCGCTTTCAGCGTGCCCTGGGCGTCATCCCACTCTACGGTATCGGAGTGGCGCACCAGCCACGGCGCAGCGGTAATAAGCGTCTCAATATTCACCGGCATCGCCTGTAAAATGCGCGCGTCCGGCTGCTGGTTGCCCTGCAGCAGCAGGGGGGCAATCAGCCACTCGTGGCGGCCCATGGCATCGTCCACGTCGAGCATCGCCCCCATGCCGTTTGCCAGCTGGTAGCGCCCCTCCTGTCCACGCCGACGGGCAATGCGGTCGGCAAAGCCACGCGCCAGCAGGACGGGGATCGGATCGCTATCTTCCTTGCCTTCCCCACTGTTTAACCGCTTAAGCAGCTGGCGGCTGCGTCGCTGCCAGTGCGGCTGGCTGCGGGAGAAGGCAGTGCCGAGATCGGTGCTGCTTCCCCGCGGAGGCTCCTCGAGAATGGCGGCAAGCTTCGCCGCCGTGGCCGCCTCGTCACCGTTTTGCGCGCTGACCAGCATGGCCGAGAGGCGCGGGGTTACGCCCAGCCTCGCCATCTTCTGCCCGCGCGCCGTCAGCCGCCGGTTCTCCAGCGCCCCCAGCTGTACCAGCAGCGTCTCTGCTGCCGCCAGGTTCACCGCTGGCGGCATGTCCAGCCAGCTAAGCTGGGCCGGATCGCTACAGCCCCACTGCACCAGCTCCAGCAGCATGGCGCTGAGATCGCTTTGCAGGATCTCCGGCTCGCTCTGGGTCGCTGCCCGCTCCGCCTGCTCCTTTGCCAGCAGATGCAGGCAGATGCCCGGCTCCAGCCGCCCGGCGCGTCCGGCGCGCTGGGTCATCGAGGCCTGGCTCACCCGCTGGGTCACCAGCCGCGTCAGCCCGGTGCGGGCGTCGAAGCGGGCCACCCGCTCCTGGGCACTGTCAACCACCAGCCGGATCCCCTCGATAGTTAAGCTGGTCTCGGCGATGTTGGTGGCCAGCACCACTTTGCGCAGCCCCTCCGGCGCGGGCAGGATCGCCTTACGCTGCTCGCTCAGAGGCAGCGCACCATAGAGCGGACAGAGCAGCACGTCGCTGCCGACGCGCTGGGCCAGCTGCTCCTGCACGCGCTGGATCTCACCGACGCCGGGCAGGAACAGCAGCAGCGAGCCGCGCTCGGCGCGCAGCAGCTCGGCGGTTGCCGCTGCCACCGCCTCGTCAAAGCGGACGTGGTTAGCTAACGGCTGGTAGCGGCGATCCACAGGGTACGCGCGTCCCTCAGAGGCGATAACCGGCGCGTCCGGTAGCAGGCGCTGGAGACGGTCGTTATCCAGCGTCGCCGACATGATGAGGAGCTTCAGATCGTCGCGCAGCCCCTGCTGGACGTCCAGCAGCAGGGCCAGAGCCAGATCGGCCTCCAGGCTGCGCTCGTGGAACTCATCGAGGATCACCAGGCCAACGCCAGCCAGCTCGGGATCGCGCTGGATCATGCGGGTCAGGATCCCCTCAGTGACCACCTCCAGGCGCGTCGCCGCACCAACGCAGGTCTCACCGCGCATCCGGTAGCCCACCGTCTCGCCGGGCTTCTCCCCCAGCAGCTCCGCCAGCCGCTGGGCGACGTTGCGCGCCGCCAGACGACGCGGCTCCAGCAGCAGAATGCGCCCGGCAATACTCCCCTCGGCGAGAATTTGCAGCGGCAGCCAGGTGGACTTACCCGCGCCGGTAGGGGCGTTGAGCAGGACCTGTGGCGCATGAGCGAGCGCAGAGAGCAGTTCGGGCAGTACGGCAGCGACGGGCAGAGAGGACACGCATGGCTCCAGGGGGTTAACTTTCATTTCAACGGCGAGCATTGTAGCATCGCCGTAAATCATTACCGAGTATCGCTTATGTCTGAGCCAAAAAGGCTGTTCTTCGCCGTTGCGCTGCCCGGCGAGATCCAGCGGCAGATTATCCACTGGCGGGCGGCTCATTTTGCCCCAGAGTCCGGACGCCCCATCGAGGCGGCGAATCTCCACGTGACGCTGGCCTTTCTCGGCGAGGTCGGCGAGGAGAAGCAGCGCGCCCTGAGCCAGCTTGCCGGACGCATTCGCCAGCCTGGCTTTACCCTGACCCTGGACGATGCCGGGCAGTGGCTGCGCTCGCGGGTCGTCTGGCTCGGCACGCGCCAGCCGCCGCGCGGCCTGTTGCAGCTGGCCAACCTGCTGCGCGCCCAGGCGGCCCGCAGCGGCTGCTACCAGAGTCCGCAGCCGTTTCATCCCCACGTGACGCTGCTGCGCAACGCCAGCCACGCGGTGGCCATTCCGCCGCCGGGATTCAGCTGGTCCTTTCCCGTTAACGAATTTGTGCTGTATGAGTCGCACTTCTCCCGAGGGCGCACCCGTTACACGCCGCTGGAGAGCTGGCAGCTCGTTGAATAAGAGGTTTTGATGCAGTTCTCCCCCCCGTTACAGCCTGCTACCCTGGTGCAGCGCTACAAGCGTTTTCTGGCGGATGTCATTACCCCGGACGGCACGGCCCTGACGCTGCACTGCCCCAATACCGGGGCGATGACCGGCTGCGCGACGCCCGGCGATACCGTCTGGTACTCCACCTCGGAGAGCGCGAAGCGTAAATATCCGCACACCTGGGAGATCACCCAGACGCAAAATGGCACGTTTATCTGCGTCAATACATTACGGGCCAACACGCTGGCTAAAGAGGCGGTTCTCTCCGGCGTCATCCCTGAGTTACGCGGCTATAGCGTGCTGAAAAGTGAAGTAAAATACGGCGCTGAAAATAGCAGAATAGACCTTATGTTGCAGGCGGAGGGACGCCGTAACTGCTATATTGAAGTGAAATCGGTCACGCTTGCCGACAAGGGATACGGCTTTTTTCCCGATGCAGTGACTCTTCGCGGGCAGAAACATCTGCGGGAGTTAATGAGCGTGGCGGCCAGTGGGGATCGGGCGGTGATGCTGTTTACCGTGCTGCACTCAGCCATTGAACGTTTTTCACCGGCGCGCCATATAGATGCAAAATACGCACAGCTTTTAGAAGAAGCGCAGCGGCAGGGGGTAGAAATTCTGGTTTACAAAGCGGAACTTTCTGCCGAAGAGATGAGTCTTAGATCGCCCTTACCTTATGAAAGCTAAGGATCGGCGACCAGCCAGATAGCATTCTGGTCTACGTGCGCAAATACGCTTTTCCTCACAGGGTTGTCAAGTGTTACGTTTAGATAATTGCTATCCGGAAAAGCATCTGCTATTTATAGCGGCCTGATTTTTCCCCCGAACACGGGGATCGATAGTGCGTGTTAAGGAGAAGCAACATGCAAGAAGGGCAAAACCGTAAAACATCGTCCCTGAGTATTCTCGCCATTGCTGGCGTGGAGCCGTATCAGGAGAAGCCGGGCGAAGAGTATATGAACGAAGCCCAGCTGGCGCACTTCAAGCGTATTCTTGAAGCGTGGCGTAATCAACTCAGGGATGAAGTCGATCGCACCGTCACACATATGCAGGACGAAGCTGCTAACTTCCCGGATCCGGTTGACAGAGCCGCCCAGGAAGAGGAGTTCAGCCTCGAACTGCGTAACCGTGACCGCGAGCGTAAACTGATTAAAAAGATCGAGAAGACGCTGAAGAAAGTAGAAGACGAAGACTTCGGCTTCTGCGAATCCTGCGGTGTTGAAATTGGCATTCGTCGTCTGGAAGCACGTCCGACAGCCGACCTGTGCATTGACTGCAAAACACTGGCTGAAATCCGCGAAAAACAGATGGCGGGCTAAGCCCGGCGTTTTCGCACCGTTCTCTGTGGCGGGAGTCTCTCCCGCCCTGTTATCTCTCGCCTGTTACCATGCCAGAATCACACTATATCGGGCGCTTTGCGCCATCGCCTTCCGGTGAACTCCATTTTGGTTCGCTGATAGCCGCGCTCGGCAGCTATCTCCAGGCCCGTGCCCAGCAGGGGACGTGGCGGGTACGCATCGAAGATATCGATCCGCCCCGGGAGGTGCCCGGCGCGGCCGATACCATCCTGCGCCAGCTCGACCACTACGGCCTGCACTGGGACGGCGAGGTGCTCTGGCAGTCCCAGCGCCATGCGGCCTACCGCGAGGCGCTGGACGATCTACGCCAGCGCGGGCTGAGCTACTACTGCACCTGCACGCGGGCGCGGATCCAGAGCATCGGTGGGGTCTATGACGGCCACTGCCGCCTGCGCCATAACGGCCCGGAGAACGCCGCGCTGCGTCTGTGGCAGCACCAGCCGGTGCTGCACTTTCACGACAGGCTGCGGGGCGACCTTTACGCTGACGACGCGCTGGCGCGGGAGGACTTTATTATCCACCGCCGGGACGGCCTGTTTGCCTATAACCTGGCCGTGGTGGTGGACGATAACTTTCAGGGCGTCACGGAGATCGTGCGCGGCGCGGATCTCATCGCCCCCACGGTGCGGCAGATCTCGCTCTACCAGCAGCTTGGCTGGCAGCCGCCCGGCTATGTTCATCTGCCGCTGGCCCTGAACGGCGATGGTAACAAGCTCTCCAAGCAGAACCATGCCCCGCCGCTGCCGGAGGGCGATCCGCGTCCGGTGCTGATCCGCGCTTTACAATTTTTAAATCAGGATGTAACAAGTAACTGGCAGGATTTGCCCACCGCGGCCCTGCTACAGCATGCGGTAGAGAGCTGGGATCTGTCCCGGGTCCCTGAGAGAGCAGAGATTAATCCGGCATTCCTAAATGCCCCACTCTGAGCTATGATTAGCCGCAATTTTTTTGTCGTAAAGACTGACACAACCGAGGTGCACCATTTTTACCCGAGTCGCTAATTTTTGCCGCAAGGTGTTAAGCCGCGAGGAAAGCATGGCCGAGGAGGTCATCGCCGAGCCGCGTATGACGGTTATTCCGCGCGAGCAGCACACAATTTCCCGCAAAGATATCAGTGAAAATGCCCTCAAGGTGCTGTACCGTCTGAACAAAGCGGGCTACGAAGCCTACCTTGTAGGCGGTGGCGTCCGCGATCTGCTGTTAGGCAAAAAACCGAAAGATTTCGACGTGACGACTAACGCCACGCCGGATCAGGTGCGCAAGCTGTTCCGCAACTGCCGCCTGGTAGGCCGTCGTTTCCGTCTCGCCCACGTGATGTTTGGCCCGGAGATCATCGAGGTTGCCACCTTCCGTGGTCACCATGAGGATCAGCCCGCCGACCGCACCACCTCTCAGCGCGGCCAGAACGGCATGCTGCTGCGTGACAACATCTTCGGTTCGATTGAAGACGACGCCCAGCGCCGCGACTTCACTATCAACAGCCTCTACTACAGCGTCGCCGATTTTTCGGTGCGCGATTACGTCGGCGGGATGCAGGATCTTGAAGAGGGTGTTATCCGCCTGATCGGTAATCCGGAGACCCGCTATCGGGAAGATCCGGTGCGGATGCTGCGCGCGGTGCGCTTTGCTGCCAAGCTGCATATGCGTATCAGCCCGGAGACCGCCGAGCCAATCGCCCGTCTCGCAACGCTTATCAACGACGTGCCGCCGGCGCGCCTGTTTGAGGAGTCGCTGAAGCTGCTGCAGGCCGGTAACGGTCTGGACACCTATCAGCTGCTGCGCGAATACAGCCTGTTCCAGCCGCTGTTCCCGACCATCACGCGCTACTTCACCGAAAAGGGTGATTCGTCGATGGAGCGGATCATCAACCTGGTGCTGAAGAACACGGACACCCGCATTCAGAACGATATGCGCGTCAACCCGGCGTTCCTGTTTGCCGCTATGCTCTGGTATCCGCAGCTGGAGACCGCGCAGAAGATCGCCCAGGAGAGCGGCCTGACCTATCACGACGCCTTCGCGCTGGCGATGAACGACGTGCTGGACGAAGCCTGCCGTACGCTGGCGATCCCGAAACGGATCACCACTCTCGTGCGCGATATCTGGCAGCTGCAGCTGCGCATGTCCCGCCGCCAGGGTAAACGCGCCTGGAAGCTGATGGAGCATCCGAAGTTCCGCGCCGCCTACGATCTGCTCGCCCTGCGGGCCGAGGTCGAGGGCAACTACGAGCTGCAAAAACTGGTGCAGTGGTGGGGCGAGTTCCAGGTGGCCGCGCCGCCCGCGCAGAAGGGCATGCTTGACGTGCTGGATGATGAGCCGGATACCCGCCGTCGCCATCGCCGCCCGCGTAAGCGTACCCCGCGTCGCGAAGGCAGTGCATGACGCGGGTCTATATCGCCCTTGGCAGCAACCTGGCGTCGCCCCTGACCCAGGTTAATGCGGCAATCGAGGCGCTGGGTACGATCCCGGATAGCCGGATTGTCGCTGTCTCCAGCTTCTACCGTACGCCGCCGCTGGGTCCGCAGGATCAGCCCGACTACCTTAACGCCGCCGTGGCGCTGGAGACGACGCTGGCGCCTGAAGCCCTGCTGGATCACACCCAGCGTATCGAGCTGGAGCGGGGCCGGGTGCGTAAAGCTGAGCGCTGGGGACCGCGCACGCTGGATCTCGATATCATGCTGTTTGGCGATGAGACTATTGCCACCCCACGCCTCACCGTGCCCCACTACGATATGAAAAACCGCGGTTTTATGCTCTGGCCGCTGTTTGAGATCGCCCCCGCGCTGCGCTTCCCCGACGGCGAAACGCTCGCCAACGTACTTGAGCGCCTTGGCGCAGCGAAACCGGCGGGCTGGTAATACCACTCCGCCCCTTAAACCTGCCGAAAATCATTGTCCCCCCTGACGTTACTGATAAAATGCCGGAAAGTTGAAGGCTCCATCAGGAAACGCTATGAAACCAACCACCCTCTCCTGGCTGCAAAAGTGCAAGCAGGAACAGAAACGCTTCGCCACCATCACCGCCTATGACTACAGCTTCGCTAAGCTGTTTGCCGAAGAGGGCATTAACGTCATGCTGGTCGGCGACTCGTTAGGGATGACGGTCCAGGGCCATGACTCCACCCTGCCGGTGACGGTCGCGGATATCGCCTACCACACCCAGAGCGTACGTCGCGGCGCGCCGAACTGCCTGCTGCTCGCCGACCTGCCGTTTATGGCCTACGCCACCCCTGACCAGGCCTTTGCTAACGCCGCCACGGTGATGCGTGCCGGGGCTAACATGGTCAAAATCGAGGGTGGCCGCTGGCTGGCCGAGACGGTGAAAATGCTGACCGAGCGCGCCGTGCCGGTATGCGGCCACCTGGGACTAACCCCGCAGTCGGTGAACGTCTTTGGTGGCTACAAGGTGCAGGGGCGCGGCGACGCGGCCCAGACGCTATTTGATGACGCCCTGGCGCTGGAGGCGGCTGGCGCACAGCTGCTGGTGCTGGAGTGCGTGCCGGTTGCGCTGGCGAAGCGCATTACCGAGGCGCTGACCATCCCGGTGATTGGCATCGGCGCGGGCAACGTCACCGACGGCCAGATCCTGGTGATGCACGATGCGTTCGGCATCACCGGCGGTCATATTCCTAAATTTGCCAAGAATTTCCTGGCCGGCACGGGCGACATGCGCGCCGCCGTGCGCCAGTACGTGAGTGAAGTCGAAGCGGGGAGCTACCCCGGCGAAGAGCACAGTTTTCACTAAGGAGCCTACGCGTGTTGATTATCGAAACCCTGCCGCTGCTGCGCCAGCACATTCGTCGGCTGCGCCGTGAGGGCCAGCGCGTAGCGCTGGTGCCGACCATGGGCAACCTCCACGATGGCCATATGCAGCTGGTTGACGAAGCAAAAACCCATGCCGACGTGGTGGTGGTGAGCATTTTTGTTAATCCAATGCAGTTTGACCGCCCTGACGATCTGCAGCGCTACCCGCGCACCCTGCAGGAGGATTGCGAGAAGCTGAACAAGCGCAAGGTCGATTTTGTCTTCGCTCCTGCCGCTGACCAGGTTTACCCCCAGGGCACCGGCGAGCAGACCTTTGTTGACGTCCCTGGCCTCTCCACCATGCTGGAGGGCGCCAGCCGTCCGGGTCATTTCCGCGGCGTGGCGACCATCGTCAGCAAGCTGTTTAACCTCGTCCAGCCGGACGTCGCCTGCTTTGGTGAGAAAGACTTCCAGCAGCTGGCGGTGATCCGCAAGATGGTGGCCGACATGGGCTACGACATCGACATCGTCGGCGTGCCAACGGTGCGCGCCAAAGACGGTCTGGCCCTTAGCTCGCGCAACGGCTACCTCACGGCAGAGCAGCGTAAAATCGCCCCGGCCCTGAGCAGAGAGATGAACGCCCTGGCGGCGAAGCTGCGGGCAGGCGAACGCCAGCTGGAAGAGATGATTGCCGACGCCGGGCAGGCGCTGGACGAAGCCGGTTTTCGCACCGATGAGATCCAGATCCGCGATGCCGACACGCTGCAAGAGCTTAACGATGCCAGCCAGCGGGCGGTGATCCTGATGGCGGCATGGCTTGGCCAGGCGCGCCTTATCGACAACGTAACGGTAGAGCTGACGCCGCCGCCAGCGGGTTGATGCGACGACATTTACTCCCGGCGGCGCAGGCGGCCGGGCCAACATAAGCACAAAGGTAGACGTTATGATCCGCACTATGCTGCAAGGCAAGCTCCACCGCGTCAAAGTGACTCAGGCAGATCTGCACTATGAAGGCTCCTGCGCTATTGACCAGGATTTCCTTGAGGCGGCTGGTATTCTGGAATACGAAGCCATCGATATTTACAACGTGACTAACGGCAAGCGCTTCTCCACCTACGCGATTGCCGGCGAGCGCGGCTCGAAAATCATCTCGGTCAACGGCGCGGCGGCCCACTGCGCCGACGTAGGTGATATTCTGATCATCGCCAGCTATGTGACGATGCCGGACGAGCAGGCCCGCAGCTGGCAGCCGAAGGTGGCCTATTTTGACGGTGACAACGAGATGACCCGCAAAGCAAAAGCGGTTCCGGTGCAGGTCGCCTGATAACTATGCCTGATAACTATGCCTGATAACTACGGCTGGTTACCGACCAGCCGTGCCATTGTCTCTAACGAGTCCGTTCTTAAGATATAGAGTCGTTTCAGTAAGAACGGATTATCCCCCGGCTTCACCTTCCCCTTCACCGTCGTCACTGCCATATGAAAACCGGCATCCCGCGCCGCCTCGATCGCTTTTTCGTTGTAACCGCCAAAGGGATAGGAGAGATAGTCCACGTGCGGGTTAAACTGCGACAGCGCCCGGCGCGAGTGGGCAAAATCGAACTCAATAATGTGGGCGCTGCGGCTGAGCAAAATCGGACGGCAGGCGGCGTCTACCCGGTGCAGAAAGTGGGTATGCGACTGGATATCAAACACGTCCTGGATGCCGCGCAGCTCGGAGATGCTCATAAACTGTAGCGATGTCGGGTCCCACCGCTGCGGATACGCTTTAATGCGCGACGAGATGGTAAACGACGTTGCCTTGAAGCCGTACTGCTTGAGGATCGGGTAAGCGTAGCGGCTGATCGACTTCAGCCCATCGTCAAAGGTGATCGCCACCGCTCGGGCCGGAAAATTGCGCCGGTTCTTCAGGTAGTCTTCGAGCTGATACATCGTCAGGGTGGTATAGCCCCTGTCCCGCAGCCAGGTCATCTGATTGCTGAAGGCCCGTACCGAGGTGGTGGTGGAGGTGTGGCGAAAGCGGGTGTTCTCCTCATCGCGGAGAATGTGGTGATAGGTCAGCACCGGAATGCCGTGATCCTCCTGGGCATCGAGGCTGCTGATGTAGGCCAGCCGGTCGCCGATGCGGATCTGAAACCAGGTCTGATTCAGCCCATCCCGCAGCTTACCGACGATGGGGTAGCGCAGGTTCTCCGCCAGCATGCCGAAAGGGGCGCTGCGAACGTTAGGCCCGCTGTAGAGCGGCGTCGCTTTCCAGGTTATCAGGTTCTGGTTGCTCAGCGGCTTGTTGAGATCCCCCAGCCGGTCCTGTACCCGTTTTTTACCGCGCACCGGCTCCAGATGGCCTTTGTCGATAAAGGCCCGGCCAAAGCCGAAGCGAAAGGCGCTGTAGTCCCCTTCCCCACTCATCACCGCAATAATCTGCCCCGCCTGCACATAGCCGACGTTGATCACCCGGTCGCCAATCTGCGCCCAGACGGCAGCGGCCTCGGTGGTCAGCATATAGCGCGCCGGGGAGTCCTGATCCAACAGGCGGGCGGAGGCGGCGCTGCTCGCTATCAGGAGCAGCGCCAGCAGGAGACGCATGAGCATGTAGATTAGCTACGCAGGCCGCGTCCACGCTGGATCAGATACCAGCAGAGCAGGTAGAACGCGACGATAAACACCGCCAGCACGCCGATGGTCATCACCAGCGGCACGTCGATAATGCCGAGGAAGCCGAAGCGGAAGCCGCTGATCATGTAGACGATGGGGTTGAGGTGCGACAGCGCCTGCCAGAACGGCGGCAGCAGGGTCAGGGAGTAGAACACCCCGCCGAGATAGGTCAGCGGCGTCAGCACAAAGGTCGGGATCAGGCTGATATCGTCAAAGGTTTTAGCGAATACCGCGTTCAGCAGGCCCGCCAGCGAGAAGAGGATCGCCGTCAGCAGCAGGGTCAGGCCGACAAACAGCCATGAATGCACCTGGAAAGGCACGAAGAAGAGCGACACCGCCGTCACCAGCACGCCAACGCACAGCCCGCGCGCCACGCCGCCGCCGACGTAACCAGCAATAATGACGTGCGTCGGCACCGGGGCCACCAGCAGCTCCTCAATGTTACGCTGGAACTTGGCGCTGAAGAACGACGAGGCCACGTTGGCGTAGGCGTTGGTGATCACCGCCATCATGATCAGGCCCGGAACGATAAACTGCATGTAGGTGAAGCCGTGCATCTCCCCGATCCGCGATCCAATCAGGTTGCCGAAGATGATGAAGTAGAGGGTCATGGTGATCACCGGCGGCACCAGGGTCTGGATCCAGATGCGCATAAAGCGCTGGATCTCTTTGTGCCAGATACTTTTTAGTGCGACCCAGTAGAGCTGCATCATGCGTGGTCTCCTTTTTTATTGTGTACCAGCGTGACAAACAGCTCTTCTAAACGGTTGGCTTTGTTACGCATGCTTAATACCTGAATGCCCTGGGCGCTTAGCTGGCTGAAGACGCTGTTGACCCCCTGCTCGCGCAGCACCTCAACCTCCAGAGTCGAGGTATCCACCAGCCGGTACTGGTAACCTTCCAGCTTCGGCAGCGGGCTTTTCGGCGCCAGGTCGAGGATAAAGGTCTCCGATTTCAGCTTGGCCAGCAGCGACTTCATGGAGGTGTTCTCCACCAGCTCGCCGTGCTGGATAATACCGATGTTGCGGCAGAGCATCTCCGCCTCTTCCAGATAGTGGGTGGTGAGGATTATTGTCGTCCCCTGAGCATTCAAATCTTTCAGGAAGCCCCACATGGAGCGGCGCAGTTCGATATCCACCCCGGCGGTTGGCTCATCAAGGATCAGCAGCTTGGGTTCATGCATCAGCGCCCGGGCGATCATCAGACGGCGTTTCATTCCGCCAGAGAGCATCCGCGCCTTTTCGTTACGCTTTTCCCACAGATCGAGCTGCTTAAGGTACTTTTCGCTGCGGATCAGCGCATCGTGGCGCTCAACGCCGTAGTAGCCCGCCTGGTTAACGACGATCTGCTGCACGGTTTCAAAGGGGTTGAAGTTGAACTCCTGCGGCACCAGGCCAAGCTGGCGTTTGGCGTTCACCACGTCTTTTTGCAGATCGTAACCAAAGACGCTGACCCGTCCCGAGGTTTTATTTACCAGCGAGCTGACGATACCGATAGTGGTCGATTTACCCGCACCGTTGGGTCCCAGAAGCGCGTAGAAGTCACCCGCTTCTACTTTTAAATCAATGCCGCGCAGCGCCTGGACGCCGCCCGGATAGGTTTTTTTAAGCTGCTCAAGCTCCAGTGCAATGGTCATGTCGTTTCGCTTACCTTTTTTCTGACACTCTATGTGTGGTTTAAAATTAAATGGAGTTGACCTATATTAGCTCAACGCAATTACTTGGTTACAGGTCGTTAACCGCCATGAAAGATATAGATACACTCATCAGTAACAATGCACTATGGTCAAAAATGCTGGTGGAAGAGGATCCCGGATTCTTCGAGACCCTGGCTAAAGCACAGAAGCCACGCTTCCTGTGGATCGGCTGCTCTGACAGCCGCGTTCCCGCCGAGCGTCTGACCGGCCTGGAGCCGGGCGAGCTGTTTGTACACCGTAACGTGGCCAACCTCGTTATCCACACCGATCTGAACTGCCTGTCGGTCGTGCAGTACGCGGTTGACGTGCTGGAAGTTGAACACATCATCATCTGCGGTCACTACGGCTGCGGCGGCGTACAGGCAGCGGTTGAGAACCCTGAGCTGGGGCTGATCAACAACTGGCTGCTGCACATCCGTGACATCTGGCTCAAGCACACCCCGCTGCTGAGCGAAATGCCGGAAGAGCGCCGTCTCGACACCCTCTGCGAGCTGAACGTGATGGAGCAGGTCTATAACCTCGGCCACTCAACCATCATGCAGTCGGCGTGGAAGCGCGGGCAGAACGTGACGATTCACGGCTGGGCCTACGGTATCCACGACGGCCTGCTGCGCGATCTCGACGTGACCGCCACCAGCCGCGACACCCTTGAGCAGGGCTACCGCCAGGGCATCGCCAATATTAGCCAGAAGCATATTAACCACAAATAAGCGCGCCATAGCGGCACGCGTTTGTCAGGCCCGGTAAGGCGTCACCGCCACCGGGCTTTTTTACGCCTGCTCTTCCAGCGGCACCACTTTGCCTACATAGGGTAGATGGCGATAGCGCTGGGCATAGTCGATACCGTAACCCACCACAAACTCGTCCGGAATCGAGAAGCCGATAAATTCCACCGGCACCTCTACCTCGCGACGCGACGGCTTATCCAGCAGGGTACAGATCGCCAGCGACTTCGGCTCGCGCAGGCTCAGGATCTCCCGCACCTTCGAGAGCGTATTCCCGGAATCGATAATATCTTCGACGATCAGCACGTCTTTACCGCGGATATCCTCGTCCAGATCCTTAAGGATTTTCACATCGCGGGTGGTGGACATACCGCTGCCGTAGCTGGAGGCAGTCATAAAATCGACCTCGTGCGGCACCTGCACTTCGCGACAGAGATCGGCCATAAACATAAACGAGCCGCGCAGCAGTCCCACCAGCACCATTTCGCTGCCGCTCTCCTGATAACGTTCGGTGATTTGACGACCCAGTTCACTAATACGCGCTTTGATCTCCGCTTCCGGGATCATCACTTCAACAGTATGTTTCATATGCTAACCGTTTGATTTTAAAGCCACTCATTCGATGCGGATAGCCTCTATTCCGGCATCAATTCATTAGCGAGCCAGTATACCAGCAAATGCTTTTATTAGGGGGGAGAGTTAATAAAAGCTAAATATGTGATGACGGTCACACTTGTTAAATCCTATAATTAATTGCTATCAAAATATTAAACATTACCAAAAAGAGTCTCTTCTATGGCAGAAACAAAACCCCGGACGTCGCGCGTGCTCGTGACGTTAACAGCCCTGTTTGCAGCACTATGCGGGCTATTTCTCCTGATCGGTGGGGTCTGGCTGGTCGCCGTTGGCGGCTCCTGGTACTACCCTATCGCCGGTCTTCTGATGCTTGGCGTCGCCTGGCTGCTGTGGCGTAGCAAGCGCGCGGCGCTCTGGCTCTACGCTGTGCTCCTGCTTGGCACCATGATCTGGGGCGTCTGGGAAGTCGGCTTTGACTTCTGGGCGCTGACGCCGCGCAGCGATATCCTCGTCTTCTTTGGGATCTGGCTGGTGCTGCCGTTTGTCTGGCGTCGCCTGATCGTCCCTGCCAACGGTGCGGTCGCCGCGCTGCTGGTAGCGCTGGTGATCACCGGCGGTATGCTGACCTGGGCAGGCTTTAACGATCCGCAGGAGATTAACGGTACGCTGAGCGCTGACGCGACGCCTGCCGCACCGATCTCTCAGGTTGCAGACTCTGACTGGCCGGCCTATGGCCGTAACCAGGAGGGCCAGCGCTACTCCCCGCTGAAGCAGATTAACGCCGATAACGTGCACAATCTGAAAGAGGCCTGGGTATTCCGCACTGGCGATCTGAAGCTGCCAAACGATCCGGGTGAGATCACTAACGAAGTGACGCCGATTAAGGTCGGCGATACCCTGTTCCTCTGCACCGCGCACCAGCGTCTGTTCGCGCTGGATGCGGCAACAGGGAAAGAGAAGTGGCACTTCGATCCGCAGCTGAACACCAATCCGTCGTTCCAGCACGTGACCTGCCGCGGCGTCTCTTACCATGAGGCGAACGCCACCAATGCCAGCCCGGACGTTGTGGCTAACTGTCCGCGCCGCATCATTCTGCCGGTGAACGATGGCCGTCTGTTCGCCGTCAACGCTGACAACGGCAAGCTGTGCGAATCCTTTGCTAACAAAGGGATTCTGAACCTGCAGACCAACATGCCGGTCACCACTCCGGGCATGTACGAGCCGACCTCGCCGCCGATCGTTACCGATAAGGTGATTGTTATTGCCGGTGCGGTAACCGATAACTACTCTACCCGCGAGCCGTCTGGCGTTATTCGCGGCTTCGACATCAACACCGGGGCGCTGCTGTGGGCCTTCGATCCGGGTGCGAAAGATCCGAACGCCATTCCGGCGGACGAGCATCACTTCACGCCGAACTCGCCGAACTCCTGGGCACCTGCGGCCTATGATGCCAAGCTGGATCTGGTCTATCTGCCGATGGGCGTCACCACGCCGGACATCTGGGGCGGTAACCGCACGCCGGAGCAGGAGCGTTACGCCAGCTCTATCGTGGCCCTGAACGCTACCACCGGTAAACTGGCGTGGAGCTATCAGACCGTACACCACGATCTGTGGGATATGGATATGCCGTCCCAGCCGACGCTGGCGGATATTACCGTTAAGGGTCAAACCGTACCGGTGATCTACGCTCCGGCGAAAACCGGTAACATCTTCGTGCTGGATCGCCGTAACGGCCAGCTGGTTGTCCCGGCGCCTGAGAAGCCGGTTCCGCAGGGCGCGGCGAAAGGCGACTACGTCACCAAAACCCAGCCGTTCTCCGATCTGAGCTTCCGTCCGAAGAAAGACCTGAGCGGGGCAGACATGTGGGGCGCCACGATGTTTGACCAGCTGGTGTGCCGCGTGATCTTCCAGAACCTGCGCTACGAAGGCATCTTCACGCCGCCGTCTGAGCAGGGCACGCTGGTGTTCCCGGGTAACCTGGGGATGTTTGAGTGGGGCGGTATCTCCGTTGATCCGCACCGTCAGGTGGCGATTGCCAACCCGATGGCGCTGCCGTTTGTCTCTAAACTGATGCCGCGCGGTCCAGGTAACCCGATGGAAGAGCCGGAAAATGGCCAGGGTACCGGCTCTGAGTCGGGTATTCAGCCGCAGTACGGCGTACCGTACGGTGTGACCCTGAACCCGTTCCTGTCGCCGATTGGCCTGCCGTGTAAACAGCCTGCCTGGGGTTATATCTCCGCGCTGGATCTGAAAACCAACGAAGTGGTATGGAAAAAACGTATCGGTACCCCGCAGGATAGCCTGCCGTTCCCGATGCCGATTCCGTTACCGTTCACCACCGGTATGCCAATGCTGGGCGGCCCGATCTCTACCGCCGGTAACGTGCTGTTCATCGCGGCGACCGCAGATAACTACCTGCGCGCCTACAACATGAGCAACGGTGAGAAGCTGTGGCAGGGCCGTCTGCCAGCGGGTGGCCAGGCGACGCCGATGACCTATGAAGTGAATGGCAAGCAGTATGTTGTCATCTCTGCAGGCGGTCACGGTTCGTTTGGTACCAAGATGGGCGACTATATCGTTGCCTACGCCCTGCCTGACGACGCGAAATAAATTGTTAACGCCCGGTGGCGCTACGCTTACCGGGCCTACCGAGGCCGGATCGACGTTTAACGTCATCCGGCCTTTTTATACCACAAACCCCATCATCATCCCCGTATCCTCATGCTCCAGCAGATGACAGTGCGCCATGTAGGCGTGCTCTTTCGGGGCATCGTGATCGAACTTCACCAGAACCTCGCTGCGCGCGCCGTAGACGTTTACCGTATCCTTCCAGCCTGCACGATGGGCCGCCGGTGGCCTGCCGTTCTCTGACAGAATGCGAAACTGGGTGCCGTGAATATGGAACGGGTGCTGCATCATGTCCCCCTCCCCTGAGATCACCCACCGCTCATACTGCCCTTTCCCGGCGGCAAACAGTGGGGTGTTCATATCAAAGGCTCTGCCGTTGATGCGGTTGGCGCTGTGGAAATCGAAATCGCCGCCGTGGCTGCCGTGATCCCTATTCATACCCATGTGGTCCATCATGCCGCCGTGATGCATCCCGGTCATCGCCTTGTCGCCGTACTTATCCCGCAGCGCCTGCATCCCAGCCATGTCGAGCATCGGATCCATCGACAGGTGGAAAGTGCGCTGGGTTAAGCCCGTGAGATCCGGCAGCGCCGGGACGTTGACCAGGGTATCGGGCAGCGTACCGGAAGCGGTGACCCGCAGCGGCTGGATGCGCAGTACCGGGTGCGGCTGGTCAAACGGCGGCAGCGCCATGCCCATCTGGCTGACAGGTAACGTAACCAGATCCACCGGCTTGCCGTCGCTGATATCCACCAGCACCTCAAAGCGCTCCCCGGTCAGCACCGGCAGCGCCGTCACCGCAACCGGCTCGGTCAGATGGCCGCCGTCGCTGGCGATGACGTACATCCGGCGTCCGTCGCTTAACGCAAAGTTAAGGGTGCGGGCATTGCAGCCGTTAAGCAGACGCAGGCGCAGCCAGCCGCGCGGCGCAGCGTGCTGCGGGTAGACCGCCCCGTTTGCCAGCAGGGTCTCACCAAACCAGCCCACCGCCGCGCTCATCACATCCAGCCGGTAATCGATCTGCCCGTCGGCGGCCAGACGTTTGTCCTGCACGATGACCGGCACGTCGTCGATGCCCCACTGCTTCGGCAGGCGCAGCATGCGGCTCTCGTTGTCCTCAATCAGCACCAGCCCCGCCAGCCCCATCGCCACCTGCTGGCCGGTTTTGCCATGCTGATGCGGGTGGAACCAGCAGGTCGCCGCCCGCTGAACGGGGGTAAAGATGACTTCGCGCCCGCCGCCTGCCGGGATGATCCCCTGCGGCCCGCCGTCTACCTCACCCGGCACCTCCAGCCCGTGCCAGTGAACGGTGGTCTCCTCCCGCAGTCGGTTATGGATCTCCACCGTCACCGTCTTACCCTGGCGCAGCTGAAGCGCAGGTCCCAGCAGGTTGCCGTTGTAGCCCCAGGTCGTGGCGGTTTTCTCGCCAAAGGTGGAGGAACCAGCCTGCACGGTAAGCCGGATGCGATTCTGGGCATCGGGGACAAGCAGATCGGGAATGGGCAGCGTCGCCTGCTCCCCCATTGCTGCGGCCCGCGCCCATGTCGGCAGCGCGCCGATCACCCCGAGCGCAGCGGAATATTTTAGAAAATCACGGCGTTGCATAGTCGAATCCTTATCGTCGGCAAACGGTATCCTGAGCTTAAACCCTGCCCCTGCGGCAAGGTCAAGCGAAAGGGCGATAATAAAGATCGTCGCCTTACCCACAAGTATGCTAACGTTTAATTTCCGTGATGTTTTGGTAGAAAGAATGAAGATGTTTTTCAGAACCGTTGTGTTCACCAGCCTGCTGGCGATGTCAGCAAATAGTTACGCGCTCAGCGAGTCTGAAGCGGAGGACATGGCCGATCTTACGGCAGTTTTCGTGTTTCTGAAAAACGACTGTGGTTACCAGAATTTACCGAATGGCCAGATCCGCCGGGCGCTGGTCTTCTTTGCCCAGCAGAACCAGTGGGATCTGAGCAACTACGACACCTTTGATATGAAATCCCTCGGCGAAGATAGCTATCGCGATCTTAGCGGCATCGGCATTCCGGTTGCTAAAAAATGCAAAGCGCTGGCCCGGGACTCCCTCAGCCTGCTGGCCTACGTCAAGTAACGTAAACCCTCCTCCTCTGCTGAAGTTATAGCCGTGCATCAGCGGCTATAGTTAGCTATGATGTTGCGCCCATTTTGTGTGGATGTTAACGAAGGAGGATGCATGGCTGATACCCGCCCGTGGCATGAAACGCTGCATGACCAGTTTGGTCAGTACTTTACCGTTGATAACGTGCTCTACCACGAGAAGACCGATCACCAGGATCTGATCATCTTTGAAAACGCCGCCTTTGGCCGCGTCATGGCGCTGGACGGCGTTGTCCAGACCACCGAGCGTGACGAGTTTATCTATCACGAAATGATGACCCACGTTCCGCTGCTGGCCCACGGCCAGGCGAAGCACGTGCTGATTATCGGCGGCGGCGACGGCGCCATGCTGCGCGAAGTGAGCCGGCATAAAAACGTTGAAACCATCACCATGGTGGAGATCGACGAAGGGGTAGTTTCATTCTGTCGCCAGTATCTGCCGAATCACAATGCGGGCAGCTACGACGATCCCCGCTTTACGCTGGTGATTGATGACGGCGTCAATTTCGTCAACCAGACCGCGCAGACCTTTGACGTGATCATCTCCGACTGCACCGATCCGGTAGGACCAGGCGAGAGCCTGTTTACCTCCGACTTCTACGCCGGCTGCAAGCGCTGCCTGAATCCGGGCGGCATCTTCGTTGCCCAAAACGGCGTAAGCTTCCTGCAGCAGGATGAAGCGGTAGGCAGCCACAAAAAGCTGAGCCACTACTTTAGCGACGTCAGCTTCTACCAGGCGGCGGTGCCTACCTACTACGGCGGCATCATGACCTTCGCCTGGGCGACGGACAACGAGATCCTGCGCAATCTCTCCACCGAGATTATTCAGGCCCGCTTCCACAACGCGGCCCTGACCTGCCGCTACTACAACCCGGCTATCCATACGGCCTCCTTCGCCCTGCCGCAATATCTGTTAGACGCGCTCTCCTCAGGAGGTGATGAAAATTGAAAAAACTGAAACTGCATGGCTTTAACAACCTGACCAAAAGCCTGAGTTTTTGTATTTACGATATCTGTTATGCCAAAACCGCCGAAGAGCGTGACGGCTACATTGCCTATATCGATGAACTCTATAATGCCAACCGCCTGACGGAGATCCTGACGGAGACCTGCTCAATCATTGGCGCAAACATTCTCAACGTTGCCCGCCAGGACTATGAGCCGCAGGGGGCCAGCGTGACCATCCTGGTGAGCGAAGAGCCGGTCGATCCGACCCTGATTGATAAAACTGCCCACCCCGGCCCGCTGCCGGAGACGGTAGTCGCCCATCTCGATAAGAGCCACATCTGCGTGCACACCTATCCGGAGAGCCATCCCGAAGGCGGCCTGTGCACCTTCCGCGCCGACATTGAGGTCTCGACCTGCGGCGTGATCTCCCCGCTGAAGGCGCTGAACTACCTGATCCACCAGCTTGAGTCGGACATCGTCACCGTTGACTACCGCGTGCGCGGCTTTACTCGTGATATCAATGGCATGAAGCACTTTATCGACCATGAGATCAACTCGATTCAGAACTTCCTTTCTGAGGATATGAAGTCGCTGTATGACATGGTGGACGTGAACGTCTATCAGGAGAACATCTTCCATACCAAGATGATGCTGAAAGAGTTCGACCTGAAGCACTATATGTTCCACACCCGCCCGGAAGATCTTACCGCCGAAGAGCGGGAAGCCATTACCGAAGCGCTGTGGAAAGAGATGCGCGAGATCTACTACGCGCGGAATATTCCCGCCGTGTGATTGCGGCTGAAGCCGGAGCAGGGACGCTCCGACACTCTTTTTAAAACAGGTTACTTCTGCTGAATAAACTCGCGGTAGGCCTTCACAACCTGGAGAAAGTCCTCGACGCCGCACAGCGACAGGCTCTCCTCGTCGTAGTAGCTCATCCCCTCTTCAATCTCATCCCCGGAAAACTCCAGCTGGTTGGCGCGCACGATGACCTCTTCCCCGTCCATCCAGAGGGTATACTCATGACCAATCCGCTGCCACTGGCGCTCGCTGCCCTTGACGGTCTTTGCCGCCTGCTCTACCTCATCCAGCAGGACCAGGTTCTCTTTTACCTCTTCATTAAACCAGTGTCCGACCACCTCGTGCCCCATCGACATGCGCACTTTCACCTGGCCCGTGATGTCGCGTAAGAATTCGTAATCCATGCTTTTTTCCTCACATCCGCAATAGTGTAATTATCGCAGTCGCGGAGAAGAAAAACAGCGTAACGGGGAGCAGGTTGCGAAATAAAAACATTGTGTATTGATACGGGAATGCGCTACGCAAATAAGTCAATCCTGCGTTCACTTATCAAGCGAAGGACGCTATCCTACAAGCATAACGAGTGCATACTATAAGTATGCGCTTTAGGTATGCGACACAGAGGGCTTTACGATGAAACATCGCGTCAGCGTTACCGTAGACAAAGAGAGCTACCAGATCCTGAGCGCTGCTGGCGTTAATATCTCTGGCTTGGTTAACGAGGCACTAGGTCAGGAGGCTCGACGGATTAAAGCTGAAGAGTGGAAGAAGAATAACCGTGAAGGGATGGAAGAGGTCGCCAGGTTTATCGCGCAGCATGGTTCGTTCGCGGATGAAAACAGGAACTGGTGATCATGCAATTCGTGGTTTATCAGTACAAACGCAAAAGCACTTACAAAATGTTTGTCGATGTTCAGAGTGATATTGTCGAGACGCCGGGGCGGCGAATGGTCATCCCGCTTATCGAAGCGCACTACTTTTCTGACAAGGTTAATAAAACCCTTTTTCCTCAGATAGTTATTGATGAAAAGAGCTTTAGGCTGGTCACAACTGAACTATCAAGCGTCTCTACAGAGGTGATTGGCGAAGCTATTGCCCCTACGAGCCACTACGCTAATGAGATAAAAAACGCCATCAATCTGATGTTCTGGGGTATTTAAAGGCCGGGCAAACTCGCCCGGCCTGGTCTGATTTACACGGCAGTCTGGAAGATCACGCCGTCGGCTTTTTCGGTGTACTGGCCGAGCTGGTCAAAGTTCAGATAGCGATAGGTATCCACCGCTGTCTTATCGACCTGCGCCATAAAGATCTGATACTCGTCCGGGGTCGGCAGTTTACCCAGCAGCGAGGAGACCGCAGCCAGCTCCGCAGAGGCCAGGAAGACGTTCGCGCCGGTACCCAGACGGTTCGGGAAGTTACGCGTCGAGGTTGACACCACCGTTGAGCCATCGGCCACGCGCGCCTGGTTACCCATGCAGAGCGAGCAGCCTGGGATCTCAATACGCGCCCCGCTCTTACCGAAGACGCTGTAGTAGCCCTCTTCCGTCAGCTGAGCGGCATCCATACGGGTTGGCGGCGCGACCCACAGGCGGGTCGGCAGCTGGCCTTTGTGGCTGTCCAGCAGCTTACCGGCGGCGCGGAAGTGACCGATGTTGGTCATGCACGAGCCGATAAACACTTCGTCAATCTTCTCACCGGCTACGTCAGAGAGCAGGCGTGCGTCATCCGGATCGTTCGGTGCGCAGAGGATCGGCTCTTTGATATCTGCCAGATCGATCTCGATTACCGCTGCGTACTCGGCGTCGGCATCGGCTTCCAGCAGCTGCGGATCCGCCAGCCACTTCTCCATGCCCTGGATACGGCGCTCAATGGTACGGCGATCGCCGTAGCCTTCCGCAATCATCCACTTCAGCAGCACGATGTTAGAGGTCAGGTACTCGGTAATCGGTGCTTTATCCAGCTTGATGGTACAGCCCGCAGCAGAGCGCTCGGCGGAAGCATCAGCCAGCTCAAAGGCCTGCTCCACTTTCAGTTCCGGCAGACCTTCGATCTCGAGGATACGGCCAGAGAAGATGTTTTTCTTACCTTTCTTCTCAACGGTCAGCAGCCCCTGGCGGATCGCGTACAGCGGAATAGCATGCACCAGGTCGCGCAGGGTAATGCCCGGCTGCATCGTGCCTTTGAAGCGCACCAGCACCGACTCAGGCATATCCAGCGGCATCACACCGGTCGCCGCGGCAAATGCCACCAGACCAGAGCCTGCCGGGAAGGAGATCCCTACCGGGAAGCGGGTGTGGGAGTCACCGCCGGTGCCGACGGTGTCCGGCAGCAGCATACGGTTCAGCCATGAGTGAATGATGCCATCGCCCGGGCGCAGCGATACGCCGCCACGGTTCATAATAAAGTCTGGCAGCGTATGGTGCGTCGTCACGTCAACCGGCTTCGGATAGGCCGCCGTGTGGCAGAAGGACTGCATCACGAGGTCAGCCGAGAAGCCCAGGCAGGCCAGATCTTTCAGTTCGTCACGGGTCATTGGACCGGTGGTGTCCTGCGAGCCAACCGAGGTCATTTTCGGTTCGCAGTATTCGCCAGGACGAATACCGGTCACGCCACAGGCGCGGCCCACCATTTTTTGCGCCAGCGAGAAGCCTTTGCTGCTGGCCTCAACGGGTTTTGCGCTGCGGAAGACGTCGCTATGCGGCAGGCCGAGCGCTTCACGCGCCTTGGTGGTCAGGCCACGGCCGATGATCAACGGGATACGGCCCCCGGCGCGTACTTCGTCAATCAGCACGTCGGTTTTCAGCTCGAAGCTGGCCAGCAGCTCGCCGGTCTCGTGGTTGCGTACTTCGCCTTTGAACGGATAGACGTCAATCACGTCGCCCATGTTCAGGTTGTTCACGTCCACTTCAATCGGCAGCGCACCGGCATCTTCCATGGTATTGAAGAAGATTGGCGCAATTTTGCCGCCCAGCACCAGACCGCCGCCGCGTTTGTTCGGCACGAATGGAATGTCGTCGCCCATAAACCACAGCACCGAGTTGGTGGCGGATTTACGCGAGGAGCCGGTACCGACCACGTCACCGACGTAGGCCAGCGGGAAGCCTTTTTTGTTCAGCTCTTCGATCTGTTTGATCGGACCAACGGCGCCTGCAACGTCCGGCTCAATGCCTTCGCGGGCGTTTTTCAGCATCGCCAGGGCGTGCAGCGGGATATCCGGGCGTGACCAGGCATCCGGCGCCGGAGAGAGGTCATCGGTGTTGGTTTCACCGGTCACTTTAAAGACGGTAACGGTAATTTTTTCAGCCAGCGGCGGACGGCTCAGGAACCACTCCGCGTTGGCCCAGGAGAGCATCACCTGCTGGGCATGCGCGTTGCCCGCTTTCGCTTTCTCTTCCACGTCGTAGAAGTTATCGAACATCAGCAGCGTGTGGGAGAGCGCTTTCGCAGCAATCGGGGCCAGAGCGTCGTTGTCCAGCGCTTCAATCAGCGGATGGATGTTGTAACCACCCTGCATGGTACCGAGCAGCTCGACGGCTTTTTCCGCAGAGATCAGCGGCGAGGTGGTTTCACCTTTTACGATAGCAGCCAGGAAGCCCGCTTTAACATAGGCGGCTTCATCAACGCCCGGCGGAACACGGTTGGACAGCAGATCTAACAGGAACTCTTCTTCACCCGCTGGTGGGGTTTTCAGCAGCTCGACCAGTGCGGCCATTTGGGTAGCATCTACAGGCTTGGGTACAATTCCCTGGGCGGCACGTTCGGCTACGTGCTTACGGTATTCTTCTAGCACGACGGTATCTCTCCTCGCTCTCACTCTCGTTATCATAAGTGCGGCGGGCGATCTCTTCACGCTCCTGTGAAACAGCAGTTTGTAGGGTAATGCCCGATACCGCTTGGGCAGCATATCAGGATTTAAGTGGGGTGTTAATCTGTTTACAAAAAAGCAACATTAAATATTGGCTGAATCGTTAAGGTTCAACTAATGCCCTTTATCCATTCGCGATAGAGGGATTTTTAGCTGCCCTATTACCCCCTCTCTCCGCCCGCAACATTAATCAAAAAAGAAAATGGCTTCTCTCTCATACTCAGGTTATACCTGACCCTGCGATTTCTATGGAAATCGGGAGAGAGAAAATGACCCTGCCCTTTAAATATGCTGCGCTGGCCCTCGTGTGCAGCGCCGGGCTATTTGCCGCCTCGGGCGTGCTGTATGTCAAAAGCCGCACGCCTGAAACGCCTGTCCAGACAGCGCCTGCCGCCCCCCAGCCCCAGACGGCGCCCATAACCACATCGGCAGTGCAGCCCGCGTTCACCTCGGCGCAGATCGATCAGTGGGTCGCGCCGGTGGCGCTCTACCCCGATCCGCTGCTCTCGCAGGTGCTGATGGCCGCGACCTACCCGGCCAACGTGGTGCAGGCGGTGCAGTGGTCACGAGATAACCCCACTCTGCAGGGCGATGCGGCGATCCAGGCGGTCTCTGGCCAGCCCTGGGACCCGAGCGTGAAGTCGCTGGTCGCCTTCCCGCAGTTGATGGCTCTGATGGGCGAGAACCCGGAGTGGGTACAGAATCTTGGGGATGCGTTCCTGGCCCAGCCGCAGGATGTCATGGACTCCGTGCAGCGGCTGCGGCAGCTGGCCCAGCAGACCGGGGCGTTAAAATCGACGCCGCAGCAGACGGTGAGCAGCACGCCGAAGAAAACAACCGCACCAGCAACGGTGCAAAGCGGCAGCGCGCCTGCCCCTGCGCCAACGGTAATTAAGATTGAACCTGCCGATCCGCAGGTGGTTTACGTCCCCAACTACAACCCCGCCACGGTCTACGGCAGCTGGCCAAACACGGCTTATCCGCCGGTCTATCTGCCCCCGCCTCCCGGCCAGCAGTTTGCAGAGAGCTTCGTTAAAGGCTTCGGCTATAGCCTGGGCGTCGCCACCACCTACGCGCTGTTTAGCAACATCGACTGGGATGATGACGATCATCATCACCACGATGACGATCATCATGATGGCGGCTATCACGGTAACGGCTACCAGCATAACGGGGACAATATCAATATTAACGTCAATAACTTCAACCGCATCTCAGGGCAGAATCTGAAAGAGCAGAGTATGACCTGGCAGCATAACCCGGCGTATCGTGACGGCGTTCCCTATCAGAACGACGCGGTTGCCCAGCGTTTTCATCCGACTGACGTCAGCGGTGGACTCAGCGCCACGCATCAGCCGGCCGCTTCGCGGGACAGCCAGCGCCAGGCGGCTATGGCGCAGTTTGAGCAGCGCAGCCATGCGCCCACCAGCAGCGTGGCAGGCGTCACCGCCCGTGATGCCCAGCGCAAAGCCGCCTCGCAGCAGCTAAACCAGATTGCCCAGCGTAATAACTATCGCGGCTACGATAGCGACGCGCCGCGCCCTGCCCAGAAGGCGAAACAGCGGCCAACGAAAGAGGTAGCCCAGACGAAGCAGAGAGCAATAAAAGAGACGCATCAGCGGTCTGCGCCAACGGTGGCACAGCGCGAGCAGCGTCTGGCGAGCAACCGCGCCAATGCCTTTAGCGGCAACGACAGCCGATCGCCGTCCTGGCAGTCGCAGCAGCTGCGGGGTCAGCAGAGCCGCCGCATCAACGGTGGCAACCTTGAACAGCGTGCCGCCGGGCGTGAAGGTCTGTCTGAACACCGCGAGTTTCGTCGTCGTTAACCGGAGCTGAAAATGAAAAAAATCCTGTTAAGCACCCTGCTGCTCTCGCTGCCGATGATGAGCTATGCCCAGCAGCTCTTCTCCTCCCCGGACGAGGCGGCTAACGCCTTTGCGGCGGCGGTGGCCGATCAGAATGAGGCCCAGCTTGCCGCCGTGCTGGGCGATGACTGGCGGCAGTATCTACCGCAGAAGGAGGCCGATCCCGAGGCCATCGCCCGCTTTAACCGCGACTGGGCGGTAAAGCATGAGGTCGTCGAGCAAGAGAACGTGGCCCATCTCAACGTCGGCGATGCGGGGTGGCGGCTGCCGATCCCGATAGTCAGGATCGCCGGAGGGTGGCACTTTGATATGCCCGCAGCCCAGGAGGAGATCCTCACCCGCGCCATTGGCCGCAACGAGCTGTCGGCGATTGAGGCTATGCATGCCTACGTTGATGCCCAATATGACTACCGCCAGCGCAAGCAGGTCTATGCTACGAAGCTTATCAGCAGTGAAGGCCAGCAGGACGGACTTTACTGGCCGGTACAGCCCGGGGAGGCACCCAGCCCGTTAGGCCCGGCATTTAGCCCTGGCGAGCCGGGCGTCGGCTATCACGGCTACCATTTCCGCATTATCCACAGCGACAGCGCACGCGGGTTTGCCCTGCTGGCGTGGCCGGTAGAGTGGGACAGAACCGGCGTGATGAGCTTTATGGTGAGCCAGGACGATCGGGTTTACCAGGCTGATTTAGGCAAGGAGACGAGTGAGAAGGTGCAGACGATCGATAAGTTTGCCGCCGTGGATCCGTGGCAGCCTGTAGAGCCTTAACTGCAGTAGGCCCGGCAAGCGTAGCGCCACCGGGCGTCTATCGGTTAACGCCGTCACGCCGGGCGGTGCTGCGTTTGCCCGGCCTACGTACCTTATCCCTGATGCGGCATCACCTCAGGATCGCCTTTTACCGGCGGCTTGCCGCTGTTCAGCACCGCCTCATCAGCCTGAATGCTGCCGGAGTTCTTCGCCCACTCCCCCTCCCCCGTCTGGGTTACCTGCTGATGCTGAGCGTTCAGGTTTTCGCCCGCCGCCGCAATATGCGTGCTCTGCGTGCCCCCGCTGTTATCGGCCCAGTGAATGGTAGCATCGTCAGCCAGCGCCATACCGGAAACCAGCGCCGTCGCTAAGGCGGCAGTTGTCCAAAATAATTTCATTATGCACTCCTTGTATTCGTTGCGAGGAGCCAGCGTAGAACACATTAGATTTCCGGCGGGTGTCAAAATACGAAAGGATATTTCTTACAAAACAAGACGTTTTCCTGCATTCACGCGGCTTATGCGGTGCAGAAGAGGGATTGGGCTAAATAAAATCTGGCTTTTCGTGCGCCCGGTACACGCTTTGCAATTTTCAGACATATGCACGGGTCTACAACACCGTAGGCCGGGTAAGCGCAAGCGCCACCCGGCAATTTCAACCAGAATTACAGGATGTTCGCCACAGACTTCGCCAGCTGTGCTTCCAGAACCGGTTTCGCTTCTTCAAACTTCAGGTTCACTTTGTTGGCATTAGAAACAACGCGCGTCTGATATTTCGCACGATCGCCCTGCGCAGTGCTGGTCTGCAGCTTCACGCCAGAGGTTCCCTGACGCAGCGCCGCGATGTTATCGGTTGTCACCTGCGCTTTACTGCGCTCGGAGATCTGCAGGTCGGTTACCATGGTGTAGTTAACATCCTCCACCATCGCATCGGCCGCCATACCAATCAGGCCCGCGGCCAGCCCTACGCCCAGCGCCGCGCCGGAAGAGTTGCTGTTATAGGCAGTGATGCCCGCGCCCAGTGCAGCACCGGCGACAGCACCTTCGTAGCCAGTATTCAGGAAGCTCTGAGCCTCGCGCAGATCCATTTTGTCCGCCTTCAGCACGTTCGCCTGAACCCAGTAGTAAGCGCTGTCAGGTGAGCTTGTTACTTTATAACCTTTGGCGGTCAGGTCGTTAGCCAGCAGGGTCTGCAGGTTGCTCATATCTTTGTCTGATGTATTTTTAACCTGGATATAGACCGTTTTTTCGTTGGAAGGCTCAAGCCAGACGGTTTCACTCATCTGGGTTTTCACCTCCAGATTACGTTTTTTCACTGCGGTGGTCATCGCACCACAGCCCGTCAACGTCATCGCCGCTGCCACTAAGCCAATTACCGCAACTTTTTTCAAAGACATCTGTTTTCCTTTTTTCGTGTAATAAAGAGTGCAAACCTCTTAACCGCGCGGCCAGTAGCCACACAATGGTGAAAAAATTATCGGCAGTTGAACGGGAAAATTTAGGCTAAATATCAAAGAGATGCCTACCAATTCGGGTAGTTTTCAGGCAAAAAAAAACGCCTCCGGAGAGGCGTTTAGCAAGCAGTAAGAAACTTATTTCTTCTTGGCTTTCGCGTTCGGCAGGTCGGTGATGCTACCTTCGAACACTTCTGCCGCCAGACCCACGGATTCGTGCAGGGTCGGGTGCGCATGGATGGTGAGCGCGATATCTTCAGCGTCACAGCCCATTTCGATAGCCAGACCGATCTCGCCCAGCAGCTCGCCGCCGTTGGTACCGACAATCGCGCCACCGATAACACGGTGCGTCTCTTTGTCGAAGATCAGCTTGGTCATACCGTCTGCGCAGTCGGAAGCGATAGCACGGCCAGAAGCAGCCCACGGGAAGGTGGCGGTTTCGTAGCTGATGCCTTTCTCTTTCGCTTCTTTCTCGGTCAGGCCAACCCAGGCAACTTCTGGCTCGGTGTAGGCGATAGACGGGATCACTTTCGGATCGAAGTAGTGCTTCATGCCAGCGATAACTTCAGCGGCAACGTGACCTTCGTGAACACCTTTGTGCGCCAGCATCGGCTGACCGACGATGTCGCCGATAGCGAAGATGTGCGGTACGTTGGTGCGCAGCTGCTTGTCAACGCGGATGAAGCCACGGTCGTCCACTTCCACGCCGGCTTTGCCTGCGTCGAGGTTTTTACCGTTCGGCACGCGGCCGATAGCCACCAGCACCGCGTCGTAACGCTGCGCTTCAGCCGGGGCTTTTTTGCCTTCCATGGAAACGTAGATGCCGTCTTCTTTCGCTTCAACGGCGGTCACTTTGGTTTCCAGCATCAGGTTGAACTTCTTGCTGATGCGTTTGGTGAAGACTTTAACGATATCTTTATCAGCGGCCGGGATAACCTGGTCGAACATCTCAACCACGTCGATCTCTGAACCCAGCGCATGGTACACGGTACCCATTTCCAGACCGATGATGCCGCCGCCCATAACCAGCAGACGCTTCGGCACTTCTTTCAGTTCCAGCGCATCGGTGGAGTCCCACACGCGCGGATCTTCATGCGGAATGAACGGCAGTTCGATCGGACGGGAGCCTGCTGCGACGATCGCGTTGTCGAAGTTGATCACGGTTTTGCCGTTTTCGCCTTCTACTTCCAGGGTGTTCGCACCGGTGAATTTGCCCAGGCCGTTAACAACTTTAACCTTACGGCCTTTTGCCATGCCAGCCAGACCGCCGGTCAGCTGGTTGATGACTTTCTCTTTCCAGGTACGGATCTTATCGATGTCGGTTTGCGGCTCGCCGAAAACGATGCCGTGCTCGGCCAGCGCTTTCGCTTCTTCGATCACTTTTGCTACGTGCAGCAGCGCTTTAGAAGGGATACAGCCGACGTTCAGGCAAACACCGCCGAGGGTGTTGTAGCGTTCAACAATGACGGTTTCCAGACCTAAATCAGCGCAACGGAAGGCTGCAGAGTAACCTGCGGGGCCTGCCCCAAGTACCACGACCTGAGTTTTGATTTCAGTACTCATCATGACCTCTTAATTATTTCCGGCCGTACAAAGTGCTTTTGCTTTGCATCCGCCGGGACGTTCTATCCGCTCGCAGTTTACAAAATTGTTAACATTTTTGAAACAACAAACGGCAAACGAAGTGTCCTTTGTCCTAATAACCTCAACAACATAATGAGATTACCAGAAAAAAGCCGACCGTCAGGCCGGCTTTTACGATTACATCACCAGACGGCGGATGTCAGACAGCATGTTGTTGATGATGGTAATGAAACGCGCACCATCAGCACCGTCGATCACGCGGTGGTCGAAGGAGAGAGAGATTGGCATCATCAGACGCGGTACGAACTCTTTCCCGTTCCAGACCGGCTCCATCGCGGACTTGGAGACGCCCAGGATGGCCACTTCCGGCGCGTTAACGATCGGCGCGAAGTGGGTGGTACCCAGGCCGCCGATGCTGGAGATGGTGAAGCAGCCGCCCTGCATTTCGCCAGCGGTCAGCTTGCCATCACGCGCTTTCTTGGAGATCACGGTCAGCTCGCGAGACAGCTCGGTCACGCTCTTCTTGTTCACGTCTTTAAAGACCGGAACAACCAGACCGTTCGGGGTATCTACCGCTACGCCGATGTTGATGTATTTCTTCAGCGTCAGGCGCTGTGCATCTTCGGACAGGGAGCTGTTAAAGCGCGGCATCTGCTCCAGGGCAGCGGCAACGGCTTTCATGATGAAGACAACCGGGGTGAATTTCACGTCCAGTTTACGCTTCTCAGCTTCGGCGTTCTGCTGTTTACGGAACGCTTCCAGGTCGGTGATGTCGGTTTTGTCGAAGTGGGTAACGTGCGGGATCATCACCCAGTTACGGCTCAGGTTGGCACCAGAGATTTTCTGGATACGGCCCAGCTCCACTTCTTCAACTTCACCAAACTTGCTGAAGTCCACTTTCGGCCACGGCAGCATGCCCGGCAGACCACCACCGGTAGCGGCAGCAGGTGCAGACTCAGCGCGCTTAACGGCGTCTTTCACGTAAGCCTGAACGTCTTCGCGCAGGATACGGCCTTTACGACCGGTGCCTTTCACTTTCGCCAGGTTCACGCCGAACTCGCGCGCCAGGCGGCGGATCAGCGGGGTCGCGTGGACGTAAGCGTCGTTCTCAGCGAACTCAGACTTGCCTTCTGCTTTCGCAGCCGGAGCAGCAGCCGGTTTAGCAGCCTGAGCCGGTGCAGCAGCTGGAGCCGGAGCGGCAGCGGCCGGAGCCGCAGCAGGCGCAGCGCCTTCCACTTCGAAGACCATGATCAGGGAGCCGGTAGAGACTTTGTCGCCGGTGTTGATTTTGATCTCTTTAACGGTACCGGCGAACGGTGCCGGGACTTCCATAGAGGCTTTGTCGCCTTCTACGGTGATCAGTGACTGCTCAGCGGTAACCTTATCGCCCACTTTCACCATCACTTCAGTGACTTCAACTTCGTCACCACCGATGTCCGGGACGTGAACTTCTTTCGCGCCAGCGGCCGGCGCAACGGCAGCCTGCTCTTTCACTTCCGGTTTGGCAGCGGCGGCAGCCGGGGCAGCGCCCGCGACTTCAAAGATCATGATCAGGGAGCCGGTAGAGACTTTGTCACCGGTGTTGATCTTGATCTCTTTAACGGTACCTTCGAACGGTGCCGGGACTTCCATAGAGGCTTTATCACCCTCTACGACAATCAGGGACTGCTCAGCGGTAACGGTATCGCCCACTTTTACCAGGATCTCGGTCACTTCAACTTCGTCACCGCCGATGTCCGGCACGTTCACTTCTTTTGCCGCGGCAGCGGCTGCAGGTGCAGCGGCGGCCGGAGCGGCTTCTTTCTTCTCTTCCTGCGCAGGTGCAGCAGCTGCTGCACCGTCGGCGGAATCGAAAATCATGATCAGTTTACCGGTCTCGGTTTTGTCGCCAACAGAGACTTTGATCTCTTTAACAACGCCAGCCTGCGGAGACGGAACTTCCATAGAGGCTTTATCACCCTCTACGACGATCAGCGACTGCTCAGCTTCAACTTTGTCGCCCACGTTGACCAGAATCTCGGTGATCTCTACTTCGTCCGAGCCGATGTCCGGTACATTGATTTCGATAGCCATTATCTCTTTACCTCTTATGCCAGACGCGGGTTAACTTTATCTGCATCGATGTTGAACTTGGTGATGGCTTCCGCTACCACTTTCTTATCGATGTCGCCACGTTTAGCCAGTTCGCCCAGCGCTGCTACAACCACGTAAGATGCATCCACTTCGAAGTGGTGACGCAGGTTTTCACGGCTGTCAGAGCGGCCGAAACCGTCGGTACCCAGTACGCGGTAATCATCAGCCGGTACATAAGTACGAACCTGCTCGGCGAACAGTTTCATGTAGTCAGTGGACGCCACTGCCGGTGCATCGTTCATCACCTGAGCGATGTACGGCACGCGCGGGGTTTCCATCGGGTGCAGCATGTTCCAACGCTCACAGTCCTGACCGTCACGAGCAAGCTCGGTGAAGGAGGTTACGCTGTAAACATCAGAGCCGATGCCGTAGTCGTTGGCCAAGATCTGCGCTGCTTCACGAACGTGACGCAGGATAGATCCGGAGCCCAGCAGCTGAACTTTACCTTTCGCGCCTGCAACGGTTTCGAGTTTGTAGATACCTTTACGGATACCTTCCTCGGCACCTGCTGGCATAGCCGGCATGTGGTAGTTTTCGTTCAGCGTGGTGATGTAGTAGTAAATGTTCTCTTGCGCTTCGCCGTACATACGCTGCAGACCGTCATGCATGATGACTGCCACTTCGTAAGCGTAGGACGGATCGTAGGAGATACAGTTCGGGATAGTCAGCGACTGAATGTGGCTGTGGCCATCTTCGTGCTGCAGGCCTTCGCCGTTCAGCGTCGTACGACCAGAGGTACCACCGATCAGGAAGCCGCGTGCCTGCTGGTCACCTGCTGCCCAGCACAGGTCGCCGATACGCTGGAAACCGAACATGGAGTAGTAGATGTAGAACGGGATCATCGGCAGATTGTTGGTGCTGTAGGAGGTCGCCGCAGCCAGCCAGGAGGAACCTGCGCCCAGCTCGTTGATGCCTTCCTGCAGGATCTGGCCTTTCTCGTCTTCTTTGTAGTACGCAACCTGCTCACGGTCCTGCGGGGTGTACTGCTGGCCGTTCGGGCTGTAGATACCGATCTGGCGGAACAGGCCTTCCATACCGAAGGTACGCGCTTCGTCAGCGATGATCGGAACCAGACGATCTTTGATCGACTTGTTCTTCAGCATTACGTTCAGGGCACGAACGAAAGCGATAGTGGTGGAGATCTCTTTGTTCTGCTCTTCCAGCAGCGATTTGAAGTCTTCCAGCGCAGGCAGCTCCAGCTTCTCGCTGAAGTTAGGCTGGCGGGACGGCAGGTAGCCGTTCAGCTTCTGACGCTGGGCGTGCAGGTAGGTGTGCTCTTCAGAACCTTCCGGGAAGGTAATGTAAGAGAGGTTTTCAACCTGCTCGTCGGTCACTGGAACGCTGAAACGGTCGCGGATATAGCGCACGCCGTCCATGTTCATTTTCTTAACCTGGTGAGCGATGTTTTTACCTTCGGCGGTATCACCCATGCCGTAACCTTTAACGGTGTGGGCCAGGATTACAGTCGCTTTACCTTTGGTTTCGCGTGCTTTTTTCAGTGCAGCGTAGACTTTCTTCGGATCGTGACCACCGCGGTTCAGGGCCCAGATCTGCTCGTCACTCCAGTCAGCAACCAGCGCTGCGGTCTCCGGGTATTTACCGAAGAAGTGCTCACGCACGTAAGCGCCGTCACGGGATTTGAAGGTCTGGTAGTCGCCGTCAACGGTTTCGTTCATCAGCTGGATCAGTTTACCGCTGGTGTCTTTACGCAGCAGCTCATCCCAACGACCGCCCCACATCACCTTGATTACGTTCCAGCCAGCACCTGCGAAGATGCCTTCCAGTTCGTTGATGATCTTGCCGTTACCGGTTACCGGACCATCCAGACGCTGCAGGTTACAGTTGATGATGAAGCACAGGTTGTCCAGCTTCTCACGGGTGGCGATGGTGATCGCACCTTTAGATTCTGGCTCATCCATCTCACCGTCGCCCAGGAAGGCGTAAACGGTCTGCTCAGAGGTATCTTTCAGGCCACGGTGTTCCAGATATTTCAGGAATTTAGCCTGGTAGATCGCACCGATCGGACCCAGACCCATAGATACGGTCGGGAACTGCCAGAATTCCGGCATCAGTTTCGGGTGCGGGTAAGAGGAGAGGCCGTTGCCATGTACTTCCTGACGGAAGTTATTCATCTGCTCTTCAGTCAGACGACCTTCAAGGAAGGCACGTGCGTAGACGCCCGGAGAGATGTGGCCCTGGAAGTACACCAGGTCGCCGCCGTCTTTTTCGGTGCGCGCACGGAAGAAGTGGTTGAAGCACACTTCATAAACGGTTGCAGAAGACTGGAAGGACGCCATGTGGCCGCCCAGCTCCAGATCTTTTTTGGACGCACGCAGAACGGTCATGATGGCGTTCCAGCGGATTGCAGAACGAATGCGGCGTTCCAGATCCAGATTGCCCGGGTATTCCGGTTCGTCTTCAACGGCAATCGTGTTTACGTAGTTGTTAGCCCCTGCACCTGCAGCTACTTTCACGCCGCCTTTGCGGGCTTCAGAAAGCATCTGTTCAATCAGATACTGAGCGCGCTCAACACCTTCTTCACGGATGACCGATTCGATCGCCTGTTGCCAGTCGCGAGTTTCGATCGGATCCACGTCATTTTGGAGACGTTCTGACATGGGGGTATTCCTTATCTATCTGAGTACGTTAATTAATCTGGAACCTGTCCCATTGCACTCTTTGCCCTTCATTCTTCAGGCCGTATCTTTGTTGGCTACGCTCCTCACCCCAGTCACATAGTTCACTATGCTCCTGGGGATTCGGTCGCTTGCCGCCGCGATACAACCTGAATTATTTTGGGCAACCAAAAGCGCAATAAGACAGGTTCTGCGTGAGTTGCCGCGCGTTTAAAGAACCACGCTTAGTCCTTTCGTTGCTGAAGCCTGCGCATTGAGCGTTCCCGACGGCTCTGCTCACGGCTGCGATCCAGCAATATCTCCTCAATAAATGCCAGGTGACGGTGCGACGCTTCACGCGCCTGCTCCGGCTCCCTGGCAATAATCGCCTCAAAAACACTGGTGCGATGTTTGCTTACCAGCGGGAGCATCTCCCTGCGGGCATAGAGCAATTCAAAATTCTGGCGAACGTTCTGGGCTAGCATCGGCTCCATGCAGCGTAGCAGATGCAGCAGCACCACATTATGTGCCGCTTCGGTGACAGCAATCTGATACTGGACCACCGCGCTGGATTCGGCATCGAGATCCCCTGACTCCTGCGCCAGCTCGATGGCGTGGTGCAGCTCGCGGATACGCACCCGATCTTCATCGGTGCCGCGTAACGCCGCGTAATAGGCGGCAATACCTTCCAGCGCATGGCGCGTCTCAAGCAGGTCAAATTGGGATTCAGGATGATCGGAGAGCAGTTCGACCAGCGGGTCGCTAAAGCTCTGCCACAGGCTGTTCTGGACAAAGGTTCCGCCGCCCTGGCGACGAAGCAGCAGGCCCTTGGCTTCGAGACGTTGAATCGCCTCACGGAGCGAAGGACGGGAAACGTCGAACTGCTTAGCCAGCTCGCGTTCGGGTGGAAGTTTTTCACCGGGGCGCAATGTCCCCTCAAGGATCAAGAACTCCAGCTGCTGCTCAATCACATCGGATAGTTTTGGTTGGCGGATTTTGCTGTAGGCCATTATTCCCTGTCTCTGCCATTAGCCCGGAGTAAATTGGTCTTACCAATTTAATGTTCTTAGCGCTAAAGTAACAAAGTATTCACCTTCTGTCCATACAGGTTTTGATTGAAATCAGGGAACCCTGCACATTTTAACAACATTACAGAAATGACGTTTCAGGAATGTAACTTTGCACAAAAGTTACCGTTACCCCTTAAGGAGCAGATTTAACCTCTGTGAAACCTGAACATTACCTATTGAACCGATTCAGTGGCCATTATTTTGCATATTCAATCAAATATGATGCTTAATTATTTTTAAACGATTGGTTGGGGGGTAGACGGGGTAAGCGGCGAGAATTTACATATGTTTGCTTTTCATCCAACCCGCCGCCGTCCCTGCATAAAGCAGGTGCATTCCCGTGCACTTATCACTATTCTGAGCCTTACGAAAGGTATAGGGTGATATTTCAGATCCGACCTACGTAAACCTATAAATACAAAAATGGAATTTTATCCGTACACGCACACAACAGCGTACACAAAATAACCACATATGAGGTTTCATGATGGAAGGTCAACAGCACGGTGAAACGCTGAAGCGCGGCCTTAAAAACCGCCACATTCAGCTGATTGCGCTGGGTGGTGCTATCGGGACTGGCCTGTTTCTGGGCAGCGCATCAGTCATTCAGTCCGCAGGGCCGGGGATCATCCTTGGCTATGCCATTGCCGGGTTTATCGCGTTCTTAATTATGCGCCAGCTGGGCGAAATGGTGGTTGAGGAGCCGGTCGCCGGATCGTTCAGCCACTTCGCCTACAAATACTGGGGCGGGTTTGCCGGCTTTGCCTCCGGCTGGAACTACTGGGTGCTCTACGTGCTGGTCGCAATGGCTGAGCTGACCGCCGTCGGGAAATACATCCAGTTCTGGTGGCCGGAGATCCCCACCTGGGTATCGGCGGCGGCCTTCTTCTTTATCATCAACGCCATCAACCTCACCAACGTTAAAGTATTCGGTGAGATGGAGTTCTGGTTCGCCATTATCAAAGTGGTCGCTGTAGTCGCTATGATCCTCTTCGGCGGCTGGCTGCTGTTTAGCGGCAGCGGCGGCCCACAGGCCACCGTACGCAACCTCTGGGAACAGGGCGGCTTCCTGCCCCACGGATTTACCGGGCTGGTCATGATGATGGCCATCATCATGTTCTCCTTTGGCGGCCTGGAGCTGGTAGGGATCACCGCCGCCGAGGCGGATAATCCGGAAGTGAGCATTCCTAAAGCCACCAACCAGGTTATCTACCGGATCCTGATCTTCTATATCGGTTCGCTGGCGGTACTGCTCTCACTGCTGCCGTGGACGCGCGTGACCGCCGATACCAGCCCGTTCGTACTGATCTTCCACGAACTGGGCGATACCTTTGTGGCTAACGCGCTTAATATTGTGGTCTTAACCGCTGCGCTGTCGGTCTATAACAGCTGTGTCTACTGCAACAGCCGGATGCTGTTTGGCCTGGCGAAACAGGGCAACGCCCCGAAAGCGCTGGCGAAAGTTGACAAACGCGGCGTTCCGGTGGCGACCATTCTTATTTCCGCCTTCTTTACCGCCCTGTGCGTACTGATTAACTACCTTGCGCCTGGCGAAGCATTTGGCCTGCTGATGGCGCTGGTGGTCTCCGCCCTGGTGATCAACTGGGCGATGATCAGCCTGGCGCATATGAAGTTCCGCCGGGTGAAAGATCAGCAGGGCGTGAAGACCCGCTTCCCGGCGCTTTTCTACCCGCTGGGTAACTGGATCTGCCTGCTGTTTATGGCGGCAGTGCTGGTGATTATGGTTATCACCCCTGGCATGGCCATCTCCGTCTGGCTGATCCCGGTCTGGGTAGCGATCCTCGCCGTGGGTTACTTCATCAAGCAGCAAAAAGCGGGAAAGCCGGCTAAGGCCCATTAACCGTGCGCCCTGTCCCCTAAATCCAGGGAGGCAGGGCCAATATGAAACTGTAAGACGCTTCACAAAATCTCTTTTGTAGCCGTTTTGTCCATCTCTGCGCCCCTATCCTGTAACGCATAAATTCCGTAGCAAGCGAATAATCCTTTGTAATATCAACGAGGGATTTCGCGATGGACAATAATAAGCTGTCAGTGAAAGAGAAGATCGGCTACGGCATGGGCGACGCCGGATGCAATATCATCTTCGGCGCTATCATGCTGTTCGTTAACTACTTCTATACCGACATATTTGGCCTGGCACCGGCGCTGGTCGGGGTGCTTCTGCTCTCTATCCGCGTTATTGATGCGGTAACGGACCCGGTTATGGGGGCGCTGGCCGACCGTACCAAAAGCAAATATGGCCGTTTCCGCCCCTAGCTGCTGTGGATCGCCCTGCCCTACGCCGTCTTCAGCGTGCTGATGTTTACCACGCCGGACTGGAGCTACCATAGCAAGGTTATCTATGCCTTCGTCACCTACTTCCTGCTGTCGATTACCTATACCGCGATTAATATTCCATACTGTTCATTAGGCAGCGTGATAACCAACGATCCCAAAGAGCGCGTAGCCTGCCAGTCGTACCGGTTTGTATTGGTGGGCATCGCCACGCTACTTCTTTCGTTAACGCTGCTGCCGATGGTGGAGTGGTTCGGCGGCGAAGATAAAGCCAAAGGTTATCAGATGGCGATGACGGTGCTGGCCTTTATTGGCATGTGCATGTTCCTCTACTGCTTTGCTACCGTGCGCGAGCGCGTCCGTCCCGCCGTACCAACCAATGACGATCTGAAGAAAGATTTCCGGGACGTGTGGAAAAACGATCAGTGGGTGCGCATTCTGCTGCTCACACTGTGCAACGTCTGCCCCGGCTTTATCCGCATGGCTGCTACGATGTACTACGTCACCTGGGTGATGGGCCAGAGCACCCACTTTGCAACGCTATTTATCAGCCTCGGGGTAGTGGGCATGATGATTGGCAGCATGCTCGCCAAAGTGCTCACCGACCGCTGGTGCAAGCTGAAAGTCTTCTTCTGGACCAACATTGCGCTGGCGCTCTTCTCCGGTGCGTTCTACTTCTTTGACCCACAAGCGACGGTGATGATCGTCGTGCTCTACTTCCTGCTCAATATTCTCCACCAGATCCCCTCTCCGCTGCACTGGTCGCTCATGGCAGACGTGGACGACTACGGCGAGTGGAAGACCGGCAAACGTATTACCGGGATCAGCTTCTCCGGTAACCTCTTCTTCTTAAAAGTCGGGCTGGCGGTAGCCGGGGCGATGGTGGGCTTCCTGCTCTCCTGGTACGGCTACGATGCAGGCGCGAAGCAACAGAGCGCCACGGCGATCAACGGCATCATGCTGCTGTTCACCGTTATTCCAGGCGTGGGCTATCTGATTACCGCCGGGGTGGTTCGCCTGCTGAAGGTCGATCGCACCTTTATGCAGCAGATTCAGGCCGACCTGGAGAAACGCCGCATTAACTACCGCGAGCTGAGTGAAAGCAGCGAACTTCCGGCAAGCGACAACGTGAGGAAAGCATAATGCGCCAGTGGCCAAATCCTTTTATTGAACAACGCGCCGATCCGTACATTCTACGGCACGGTGATCAATACTACTTTACCGCCTCGGTGCCGGAGTATGACCGGATCGAGATCCGCCGCTCCCCTACTCTCGAGGGACTGCGCGACGCCGAGCCGGTGGTGGCGTGGCGTAAACCCGATGTCGGCCCGCTGAGCAGGCTCATCTGGGCCCCGGAGCTGCACAATATTGACGGGAAATGGTACATCTACTTTGCTGCCACCCATACCCATGAGCTGGACAGACTGAGAATGTTCCAGCACCGCATGTATGTGCTGGAGTGTACCGATGCCGATCCGCTGACCGGCCACTGGACGAACCGGGGCAAGTTTGAGACACCGTATGATACCTTTGCCCTGGATGCCACGACCTTCCATCACCAGGGGAAACAGTGGTACTGCTGGGCGCAGAAAGCGCCGGATATTGATGGCAATTCAAATATCTACCTGGCGGAGCTGGAGAACCCGTGGACCCTCAAGGGCGACCCGGTGATGCTGAGCCACCCAGAGTTTGAGTGGGAGTGTGTAGACTTCAAGGTCAATGAAGGCCCGGCGGCGCTCGTGCATGGCGATAAGCTGTTCATCACCTACTCCGCCAGCGCCACCGATGAGAATTACTGTATGGGGCTGCTGTGGATAGATAAAGACGCCGATCCGCTAAAAGTGGAGAACTGGCATAAGCTGCCAGAGCCGGTATTTAAGACCAACTACGATAACAAGCAGTTTGGTCCAGGGCATAACACCTTTACCGAAACGTCTGATGGTGAGGTAGTGATGGTTTACCACGCGCGCAACTACAGCGAAATCGTCGGCGATCCGCTCTACGATCCAAACCGTCATGCCCGCCTGAAGATGATCCACTGGGATAAAGACGGCATGCCGATTTTTGGTGTTCCGCCAGCGGATACGTATTGAGCTTCGCCGGGTGGCGCTGCGCTTACCCGGCCTACGATCCTATAGGCCCGGCAAGCCTGCGCCGCCGGGCGTTAAAATCTACACTAACGTGCCGTAAATAGTCAGCAGCGCCACGACCACCACCACGGCAAACGAGGTCTTCTTCGCCATCGACACGGCGGCTTTAGGCGTTTCGACCTTATCGAGATGCGGCTCCCGCGCCAGCGAGAACTGGGCCAGCCGAGTCAGGACCTGATACTGCGAAGTACGCCAGTCGGTAAGCGAGACAAACCAGGCGGGCAGCGCCTTCTCACCGTGGCCGATGAGCGCATACACTACCCCAACCAGCCGCACCGGGATCCAGTCCAGCAGGTGCAGAATCGCGTCAATACCGGACTGTAACCGCGCATGCGGCGTCAGGTAGCGTGCCAGCCAGGACTGCCAGGCGCGTAAAAAGGCATAGCCCACCAGCAGCACCGGACCCCACGCTCCGCCAACGACAAACCAGAACAGCGGCGCCAGGTAGAAGCGAAAGTTAATCCACAGCAGGGCGTTTTGCAGCTCGCGCAGGTATTCACGCTCGTCGCACTCCGGCGGCACGCCGTGGATCAGCGTCAGCTCATTGGCCATGGTGTCCCGCGCGTGGCTGTCATTACGCGAGGCCGCCTTCAGATAGGCATGATAGTGCAGGCGCACCTTGCCCGCGCCGATGCAGAGCAGGCCGAGCATAATCCACACCACCAGCAGCGGCACGTTGAAAAAGAGTCCGTAGAGCGCGCGCAGCAGCAGAAAGGTCACCAGCATCGCCAGGGCGGTCATCAGCAGCGTGCGCAGCATCGAGAAGTGCTTAATCCGGCGGAAGAGTACCTCAAGGCGGTGATCCAGATGCCAGTGCTCACCCAGCTTAAATAGCCGCTCGGCGATCAGTACCAGCAGCATCGTGAATAGCGTCATGTCATCTCCTTATCTGACGAGAGGGCAACCAGAGCGCGAAATTTTTCCCAGTCAAAGGCCGGGCCGGGATCGGTTTTACGCTCGGGGGCAATGTTGCTGTGTCCGGTCATATTGTCAGCAATGGCGGGATAAAGCGCAACCAGCGCCTGGGTAATCGCCGCCAGCTGTTGATACTGCGTTTCGGTATAGGGCAGCGTATCCGTCCCCTCCAGCTCGATACCGATGGAGAAATCGTTGCAGCGCTCGCGCCCGCAGTAGCGGGAGACGCCCGCATGCCAGGCGCGCTTATCAAAAGGCACATACTGGACAATTTCGCCGTCGCGGCGGATCAGGCAGTGCGCAGAGACGCGCAGGTGGGCAATCTCGGCAAAGAAAGGGTGAGCGTTAGCATCCAGTGTGCCTGTAAACAGGGCATCGATCCACGGCCCGCCAAACTCACCGGGGGGCAGGCTAATGTTATGTACCACCAGCAGAGAGGGGCACTCATCATCCGGGCGACAGTCATAGTGCGGGGAGCGGACCTGCCGCGCACCGGCCAGCCAGCCCTCGTTTAACTGCATACGGGATCTCCTCAAGTATGGCTCTAATACTCGCTTCAGAGTAGCATGTTTCAATCTTCTGATTCGTTACCCTTTTTGGAGTTTTATCATGCCGCCTCGCCGTTACAACCCCGATAGCCGTCGTGATGCGCTGCTGGAACGTATAAATCTGGATATCCCCGCCGCCGTGGCGCAGGCCCTGCGCGAAGACCTGGGCGGCGAGGTGGATGCGAACAACGATATTACTGCTCAGCTGCTGGCGGAGGATACGCGCTCTCATGCGGTGGTGATCACCCGTGAGGATGGCGTCTTCTGCGGCAAACGCTGGGTAGAAGAGGTCTTTATTCAGCTGGCTGGCGACGACGTGCAGATCCAGTGGCACGTTGCCGACGGGGAGAACGTCACCGCCAACCAGCCCCTGTTTGAGCTGGACGGCGCCTCCCGCGTACTGCTCACCGGCGAGCGCACGGCCCTGAACTTTGTGCAGACCCTCTCCGGCGTAGCGAGCGAAGTACGCCGCTATGTGGACCTGCTTGAAGGCACAAGAACCCAGCTGCTGGACACCCGTAAAACCCTGCCCGGCCTGCGGACCGCTCTGAAGTATGCGGTGCTGTGCGGCGGCGGGGCAAACCATCGCCTTGGACTCTCCGACGCGTTTCTGATCAAAGAGAACCACATCATCGCCTCCGGCTCGGTGCGCCAGGCGGTAGAGAAAGCCTTCTGGCTGCACCCTGACGTGCCGGTGGAGGTTGAGGTGGAGACGCTTGTTGAGCTGGAGGAAGCGCTGAAGGCCGGGGCCGATATCATTATGCTGGATAACTTTACTACCGAGCAGATGCGCGAGGCGGTGCGGATCACCAACGGTCAGGCGCGGCTGGAGGTCTCCGGCAACGTCACCTTTGACACCCTTCGCGAATTTGCTGAAACCGGCGTGGACTATATCTCGGTGGGGGCGCTGACCAAGCACGTACGCGCGCTCGATCTGTCGATGCGTTTTCGTTAGTACCGATGAGTCCCCGGTGGCGCTACGCTAACCGGGGCGACATGTTTCGTTCCTGCTCGCAAAATCCCTGCATCTTCCTGCAACACCATAAAAAAACTGGGAAGCTGCCTTCCCGAACGCCGATTTGCCCTCTCGTCACCCTCTTCATCTACTGACAGACTCCCCGACATCAACCAGGGAGCACGTCATGAACAAGTCATTGAATAAACAACGAGGATTTACCTTAATCGAGCTGATGGTGGTTATTGGCATTATTGCCATCCTTAGCGCCATCGGCATTCCCGCCTACCAGAACTACCTGCGCAAGGCGGCCCTTACCGACATGCTGCAAACCTTTATCCCCTACCGTACCGCCATTGAGCTGTGCGCCCTCGATCGCGGCGGCACGGAGAGCTGCGACGGTGGCAGCAACGGTATCCCCTCTCCGACTAGCACGCGCTATGTCTCAGCGATGAGCGTTGAGAACGGCACGGTCACGCTAACCGGGCAGGAGAGTTTGACCGGACTGAGCGTGACGCTGGTGCCGCAGTGGAGCAACAGCAGCGGGATGAGCGGCTGGCAGCGGACCTGCGAGGTGCAAAACGACGCGGCATTCCAGCAGGCCTGCGAAGACGTTTTCCGCTTCGATTATCAATAAGGGGGGAATATGGACATACCCGCATCGTTCGCCGCGCAAAGCCATCTGCCTGCCGTTAGCGAGGGGAGCACCTCCGTGGTTGCGCTTCTTAACCAGACGCTCCAGCAGGCGCTGGCGCAGCGGGCCTCCGACATCCACTTTGAGCCGGGAGAGAACCACTACCGCATCCGGCTGCGCATTGATGGCGTGCTGCACGCCCTTCCCCCGCTGGCCCGGGAGAGCGCAAAGACGCTGACGGCGCGCCTGAAGGTGCTGGGCAGCCTGGACATTGCCGAGCGGCGTCTGCCACAGGACGGACAGTTCACGGTTACGCTCTCCGGCAGGGCGATCTCGTTTCGTATCGCCACGCTGCCCTGCCGCCATGGAGAGAAGATCGTCCTGCGCCTGCTGCACCAGGTGAACCAGCCGCTGGATCTCCGTGCGCTGGGCATGGGCGCGCGGCAGCTGGCCCAGTTTCAGGCGGCGCTCGCCAGGCCGCAGGGGCTGCTGCTGGTTACCGGGCCGACGGGCAGCGGCAAGACCGTGACGCTCTACAGCGCGCTGGCGGCGCGTAACCTTCCCGAGGTGAATATTTGCAGCGTGGAGGATCCCGTTGAGATCCCGCTGGATGGGCTAAACCAGACGCAGATCAATCCCCGGGCCGGGCTGGACTTTCACAGCGTGCTGCGGGCGCTGCTGCGCCAGGATCCGGACATCATTATGGTCGGCGAAATCCGCGATGGTGAAACGGCGGAGATCGCTATCAAGGCCTCCCAGACCGGACACCTTGTGCTCTCTACCCTGCACACTAACTCCACCAGCGAGGCGCTGGTCAGGATCGCGCAGATGGGCGTCGCACGCTGGATGATCGCCTCTGCCCTCTCGCTGGTCGTCGCGCAACGGCTGGTGCGTAAGCTCTGCCCGCACTGTCGCCGCCGACTGCCGGAGGATCTTACCCTGCCGCAAGGGCTATGGCCCCGTACGCTGCCCCACTGGCAGGCAGGCGGCTGCGATGCGTGCTATCACGGCTTCTGCGGCAGAGTCGCGCTCTTTGAGGTACTCAGCATCAACCCTGCCCTGCGCCAGGCCATCGCCAGCGGTGAGCCTGCGGAAAGCATTGAGCGGCAGGCGCGGCAGGCGGGTATGACCACCCTGTTTGAGCGCGGCTGCCTCGCCGTTGAGCGGGGGTTAACCACCCTGGAGGAGCTGCTGCGGGTGCTGGGGATGCCCGATGCAGGCTAAACGGCTCTGGCTCTGGCACGGGCTTGATGACGCAGGCCAGCGCTGCCAGGGCGCACGCTGGGCTGTCGATCGGCTGGCCGTCGCCGACGCGCTGCAGGCTGAGCAGATCTTTATCCTGACGCTCAGGCGCAGCGCGGTCCGAGCGGCTGCCTGGCGCGGGACGCACCGCTGCGAGGTGGTGCACCAGCTGGCGACGCTGCTCAAGGCGGGCCTGACCCTGCCCGATGCGCTGCTGATGCTCTCCCGCCAGCACCCGGTACGGAAGTGGCAGGCGCTGCTGCAAAGCCTGGCGGAGGATCTGGCTCAGGGCACGGCGCTCTCTGCGGCCATGCGCCGCTGGCCCGCGGTGTTCCCGCCGATCTATATCGCTATGATCCACACCGGGGAGCTGACTGGCGCGCTGGATGAGTGCTGCTTCCAGCTTGCCGCCCAGCAGAAAGCTGAGCTGCAGCTGGCGGGTAAGGTAAAAAAGGCGCTGCGCTACCCGCTGATTGTCCTCACCCTGGCCGTGGCGGTCACGCTGGCGATGATCCTGCTGGTGCTACCCGAGTTCGCCGCCATCTACCGAACCTTTAATACGCCGCTGCCCGCCCTCACGCGTGGCGTTATGGCGCTCGCGGGGATAGTCACTCACGCTGGTCCCTGGATGCTCGCGGCAGCTCTCCTGCTTGCCGCAGGCGGATTTGCGCTGCGGAAGCACCCGCCGTGGCTTCGCTATCGGCAGCGGCTGCTGCTGAGCATTCCGGTCGTCGGTGGGCTGGTGCGCGGCCAGAAGCTCAGCCAGATATTTACCGTGCTGGCCCTCACCCAGCGGGCAGGCATTGCTTTTCTGCAGGGGCTGGAGAGCGTCGAAGCGACCTTAACCTGCCCGCACTGGCGCGAAGCGATCCATCATATCCATCAGGAGATCGCCCAGGGAACGCCCGTCTGGACGGCGCTGAAAAACAGCGGCGAGTTTAGCGCGCTGTGCATCCAGCTGGTACAGACCGGCGAGGCCTCCGGGGCGCTCGATACCATGCTCGACAACCTTGCCCGCCACCATAGCGAACTGACGCAGCAGCAGGCGGATGGTCTGGCTACGCTGCTTGAGCCGCTGATGCTGGTGGTGACCGGGTTGATTATCGGAACGCTGATCGTCGCAATGTACCTGCCGATTTTTCATCTGGGGGATGCGATGAGCGGAATGGGATAACAGCAGGAGAGAAGCTGGCGCAGCGAACCGCGCCAGCAGAGGCATCAGAGGCTATTGAAAACGCGGTTTTCCTGCTCGGCGACGCGAATAAAGGTGGTGCGCTTGGTCAGCTCCTTCAGGCGGGAAGCCCCCACGTAGGTGCAGGCTGAACGCAGGCCGCCAAGGATATCGCGGGCGGTGTTCTCAACCGGGCCGCGCAGGGCCAGCTTAACGGTCTTACCTTCCGCAGCGCGGTAGCCCGCAACGCCGCCAACGTGACGGTTCATCGCTGACTCGGAGCTCATGCCGTAGAAGAGCATGAATTTTTCACCGTTCTCATCAACTACGGTGCCGCCGCTCTCTTCGTGGCCGGCCAGCATACCGCCCAGCATTACGAAGTCCGCGCCGCCGCCGAAGGCTTTAGCCACGTCACCCGGTACGGTACAGCCGCCGTCGCTGACGATCTGGCCGCCGAGACCGTGGGCCGCATCGGCGCACTCGATCACCGCAGAGAGCTGCGGATAGCCGACGCCGGTTTTCACGCGGGTGGTGCAGACGGAGCCTGGGCCGATGCCAACCTTAACGATATCCGCTCCGGCGAGGATCAGCTCTTCACACATTTCGCCCGTTACGACGTTACCGGCGCAGATGGTCTTAGTCGGCCAGGCCGCACGCGCCTTGGCCACGAACTGCACGAAGTGCTCGGAGTAGCCATTAGCGACGTCAATACAGATAAAGCCCAGCGCCGGGCTGGCGTCGAGGATCTGTTTGGTCTTTTCAAAGTCGGCGTCGGAGGTCCCGGTTGAAACCATCACGTGTTTCAGCACGTCAGCGGACTCAGCGGCAACAAAGGCTTTCCACTCTTCGACGGAGTAGTGCTTGTGCACGGCGGTGAGGATGTCGAACGACGCCAGCGCTTTCGCCATCGCGAAGGTGCCAACGGTATCCATGTTCGCTGCGATGACAGGAACGCCAGACCAGGTCATGCCCGAGTGCTTAAAGGTATATTCGCGCTCCAGCTGGACATCGGAACGACTTTTGAGGGTAGAGCGCTTAGGGCGGATAAGAACGTCTTTAAAGCCTAATTTCAGATCTTCTTCGATACGCATGAACGGATTCCTGGGGTTAATGGCGACTAACGCATACGAGCTAACACACAACTCCAGTGACGCTATCATACGCACTAAATAGGACTCCGCAAGACTGCGAAATTCTCTTTTTTTACGCTACAATCCTATAAATTTACCTGCCGAATGGGCGGGGTCCGGATTATTGAACATGTCGTTTTCCGTACAAATTATAACCTTTTGATTTGCGAAACAAATAAATCAAAAGATCGTGAGCTGGCAGAGCAGTCTGGGATTTTGCGTTATGGGGTATACGGTCGCCTTAACCGGGGGAATCGGCAGCGGGAAGAGTACGGTTGCCAATGCATTCCTGAAAAATGGGGTTAGCGTCGTTGATGCTGATGTCATCGCCCGCCAGGTGGTTGAGCCTGGCGCTCCTGCCCTACGCGCAATTGCGGCCCATTTTGGGCCAGAGACTCTCCAGCCGGACGGCACGCTCAACCGCCGCCTGCTGCGAGAACGCATTTTCGCCTCACCAGACGATAAGCGCTGGCTTAACGCACTACTCCACCCCCTGATCCACGAAGAGACCCAGCGGCAGATTGCCGGGGCCACATCGCCCTACGTGCTGTGGGTGGTGCCACTGCTGGTGGAAAACCAGCTGCACACCAAAGCCGATCGGGTCCTGGTGGTTGACGTCTCCCCGGAGACACAAATTTCCCGCACGATGGCGCGCGATGGCGTCACGCGTGAGCATGCTGAGCATATTCTTGCCGCTCAGGCCACGCGAGAGGCCCGCCTTGCCGTCGCGGATGACGTTATTGACAATAATGGCGCACCAGATGCCGTTGCATCGGATGTTGCCCGCCTGCATGAGGCGTACCTACGCTACGCTTCCCAGGTCGTATCACAGGAAAAACCGTAATGCAGACCCACGTCCTTTTTGAACACCCGCTCAATGAAAAGATGCGCACCTGGCTGCGCATTGAATTTCTGCTCCAGCAGCTCTCTGCCCGGCTTCCCATCAGCGATCACGCTGACGCCTTACACTTTTTTCGTAACGCCGGAGACCTGCTTGACGTGTTCGAACGCGGCGATATCCGCACCGAGCTGCTGAAAGAGCTGGAGCGCCAGCAGCGCAAGCTGAAAGCGTGGGTAGAGGTGCCTGGAGTCGATCAGAGCCGCATTGATGCGGTGCGCGACCAGCTTAAGCAGAGCAGCAGTACGCTGATGGCCGCCCCGCGCGTTGGCCAGCTGCTGCGTGAAGAGCGGCTGATTGGCCTGGTGCGCCAGCGTCTCTCCATCCCCGGCGGCTGCTGCAGCTTCGATCTGCCGACGCTGCACCTGTGGCTCTATGCCCCACAGTCCCAGCGCGATGAGCAGGTTGCCGTCTGGCTGGAGAGCCTCCAGCCGCTGACCCAGACCCTGACGCTGATCCTCGACCTGATCCGCAACTCTGCGCCGTTCCGCAAGCAGACCAGCCTGAACGGCTTCTACCAGGACAACGGTGACGATGCCGATCTGCTGCGTCTGGAGTTGACCCTCGCTGACCAGCTCTATCCGCAAATCTCCGGGCATAAGAGCCGCTTTGCCATCCGCTTTATGCCGCTGGATAGCGAAAACGGCCACGTGCCGGAGCGTCTCGATTTTGGCCTGGCCTGCTGTTAAGGAGCGATGATGTCTGAAGAAACCGTTGTAAATTGCCCCACCTGCGGCCGAAAAGTGATCTGGAATGAGACCAGCCCGTTTCGTCCGTTCTGCTCTAAGCGCTGCCAGCTTATCGATTTAGGCGAGTGGGCAGCAGAAGAGAAGCGTATCCCCAGCGAGGGCGATCTCTCCGACAGCGATGGCTGGAGCGAAGAGAAACAGTAACCGCTGCCCATCCGCCGAAATAACGCCTGCTGGCGCTTCGCTTAGCAGGCCTACAAAACCAGCAAATTACTCGCCCCGCAGCCGGGCGACGATCGGCTGGTTGGCGGGCGGAAAATCGTCCGCGTTCAGCGCCTGCGGCGTCAGCCACTCTCCAGGCTGGCCCTCTTTGCCCCACGGCTCCCCTTCCCAGCCTTCGACCAGGTAGAACCACAGGGTGATATGCAGCTCCGGGTACTGGTAATCCAGCTTCTCAAACAGCTGCGCGGAGGTAACGGTGATGCCGACTTCCTCATCCAGCTCGCGCGCCAGCGCCTGCTCCGGGGTTTCGCCAGCCTCAATCTTGCCGCCGGGAAACTCTTTTTTATTGGCCATGTGCGCATCGGCGGCGCGCTGGGTAATAAAGATTTCGCCCTGCGGATTGCGAATGATCCCGGCAGCGATGTTCAATACTTTCATCAGGTAGGCTCCATAAAAAAGGCGCAGAATCTGCGCCTTAGTTTTTAGTGTGTCACGCTTAGCTCAGACGGCCATGGCACTGTTTGTACTTTTTACCAGAGCCGCACGGGCATGGGTCGTTACGGCCCACTTTACGCTCGCCGGTCTGATCCGCCAGATCGGCTGCGGCCTGCGCGTCGTCGGACTGGTGGCTAAGCTGCTGCATCTGGGCCAGACGCTCTGACTCCTCACGACGCTGCTGCTCCATCTCCTCCACCTCTTCCGGCATCCGCACCTGCACTTTCGACAGGGTGCTGATCACTTCATACTTCAGCGACTCAAGCATAGCGGCGAACATAGCGAAGGATTCGCGCTTGTACTCCTGCTTCGGATCCTTCTGCGCGTAGCCACGCAGGTGGATGCCCTGACGCAGGTAGTCCATCGCCGCCAGGTGCTCTTTCCACAGGGAGTCGAGGGTTTGCAGCATGACGCCTTTTTCGAAGTGGCGCATCATCTCGGCACCCACCACCTCTTCTTTACGCTGATAGACCTCTACCGCGCTCTGCATAATACGCTCACGCAGCGTCTCTTCATGCAGATCCGGCTCTTTGTCCAGCCACTCGGCAATCGGCAGGTCGAGATCGAAGTCGTTCTTCAGGCGCTCCTGCAGGCCAGGGATGTCCCACATCTCTTCCAGCGACTGCGGCGGAATATGTCCGTCGATGGTCGCCTTGAAGACGTCTTCGCGGATGCTGGCGATGGTTTCGCTGACGTCGCTGACGTCCAGCAGTTCGTTACGCTGGGTGTAGATGGCGCGACGCTGGTCGTTGGCCACGTCATCATACTCCAGCAGCTGCTTACGAATATCGAAGTTGCGGCTCTCTACCTTACGCTGGGCGTTGGCGATAGCCTTGGTCACCCACGGGTGCTCGATCGCTTCGCCCGGCTTCATCCCCAGCTTACGCATCATATTAGAGACGCGGTCAGAGGCGAAGATACGCATCAGGGCATCTTCCATCGACAGGTAGAAGCGGGAGGAGCCCGCGTCACCCTGACGACCGGAACGGCCGCGCAGCTGGTTGTCGATACGGCGGGATTCATGGCGCTCGGTACCAATGATGTGCAGACCACCGGAGGCCAGCACCGCATCATGACGCACCTGCCAGTCCGCTTTAATCTTCGCAATCTGCTCTTCGGTCGGCTCCGGCAGCGCGGCAACCTCTGCCTGCCAGCTACCACCGAGCATAATATCGGTACCACGACCCGCCATGTTAGTGGCGATGGTCACCGCCGCCGGGTAGCCCGCCTGAGCGACAATCGCCGCTTCGTTGGCGTGGAACTTGGCGTTCAGGACGTTATGCTTGATGCCCGCTTTGGTCAGCTCGTGTGACACCACCTCGGATTTCTCGATGGAGATGGTCCCCACCAGCACCGGCTGGCCGTTGGCGGTACGCTCTTTGATATCTTCAATGATGGCCTGAATTTTTTCCGCTTCGGTCATGTAGACCAGGTCCGGCAGATCCTTACGGATCATCGGACGGTTGGTCGGCACCACCACGGTGTCCAGCTTGTAGATAGAGCTGAACTCAAACGCTTCGGTATCGGCGGTACCGGTCATCCCCGCCAGCTTCTCATACAGGCGGAAGTAGTTCTGGAAGGTGATGGAGGCCAGCGTCTGGTTCTCGTTCTGGATCTCCACGCCCTCTTTGGCCTCAACGGCCTGGTGCAGACCATCGGACCAGCGGCGGCCCTGCATGGTACGACCGGTGTGCTCATCAACGATGATGACTTCACCGTCCTTGACGATGTAGTCCACGTCGCGGGTGAAGAGCACGTGGGCACGCAGCGCAGCGGTGACGTGGTGCATCAGCATGATGTTGCCTGGGGAGTAGAGCGACTCGCCCTCGTCCATGATGCCCTCACGCACCAGCAGCTCTTCAATCAGCACCAGTCCGCGCTCGGTCAGGTTTACCTGACGCGCTTTCTCATCCACGGAGAAGTGACCTTCGCCCTGGAAGGTGTCAGAGTCCTCTTTCTCCTGACGGATCAGGTTAGGGATGATTTTGTTGACGCGCTTGTACATGTCGGAGCTGTCTTCCGCCGGACCAGAGATGATCAGCGGCGTACGGGCTTCGTCGATCAGGATGGAGTCCACCTCATCCACCAGGGCATAGTGCAGCTTACGCTGAACGCGCTCTTCCGGGCTGAACGCCATGTTGTCACGTAGGTAGTCAAAGCCGTATTCGTTGTTGGTGCCGTAGGTGATGTCTGCGGCATAGGCCTCACGCTTGGCCGGTGCAGGCAGGCCAGACATGTTGATGCCCACGCTCATGCCAAGGAACTCGAACAGCGGACGGTTGTTTTCGGCGTCGCGCTGGGCGAGGTAGTCGTTGACGGTCACCACGTGCACGCCTTTACCGCTCAGGGCGTTCAGGTAGGCAGGCAGGGTTGCGGTCAGGGTTTTACCTTCACCGGTACGCATCTCGGCGATGCAGCGATCGTTAAGCACCATCCCGCCCAGCAGCTGGACGTCAAAGTGGCGCATGCCAAACACGCGCTTGCTCGCCTCACGCACCACGGCGAAGGCTTCTGGGATCAGGCTCTCTACGGTCTCGCCTTTTTCAAGACGGGCGCGGAACTCGGCGGTTTTAGCTTTCAGCTCATCATCGCTGAGCTTCTCCATAGCCGGTTCCATGCTGTTGATGAGGGTTACGGCTTTGCGCATCCGGCGCAGGGTACGATCGTTACGGCTACCAAATACTTTTGTTAACAGTTTAATAAGCATAATAAATTCTCAAACGCCCCAAAACGGGCAGATAAATTAAGGTGTTGAAACGGTTAATTTAGCTGAGGCGTTGAGGTCCGGCGCGGATCCCCTGCACCTGCGCGAGCCAGTCGGCGACGTTAAACGCAGCGTGCGGTTCTGGCGTAACGAGGATGCTATGGCGGACAATAACCGGCGGCTTGCCCTCCTGGGTCAGCAGGGAATTAAGCGTATCCAGCAGCGCCAAATGGTGCGCCTGAACGGGCAGCGGCTCTTCGGCAACTGCCAGCGCCTGGGGTGCCATCGCAAAGGAGAGATGACGAATAACGGTGCGGATGGCGTGCTGATGCCAGTAATCGACGGTAAAGGTCGGACGGCGGCTGGCTTCGAGCAGCGCAAGGCTGGTGAAATTGACCGGGCTGGTGCGGTTATGGTTACTGGCGGTCGCCTTCTCAGGCTGGGCGGAGTGGTTCTGCGTGCCAGGCGCAGGCAGGCCAAGACTCGCCGCGACCATCCCTAAAAAGAGATGCGGCCAGAAGTAGCGTCTGCCAAATTGTCGCCAGCGCGTCAGTAATCCGCTCACTTGCTCCACCATTAATGGGTTAAACCGACCCGGTTTACATCAACATCCGTTATTTTGCGACCAAATATTACCATTAAAGGCGCTACACGGCAGTAACAATGAGGGGCATAGCCGGGTGAAAACGCTTAAGAAAACAGCGAACGCACCGCTTTTGGCAGCAAATGCTGTCTGGATTTGTGTGACAGGGGCGGAAGAGAAACAGCAAAACCTGGAAACAAAAACGACTGGCGCCCCTGACCGGAGAGAGTGCCAGGTTAACCAGTCGAATTTTTACTAAACGGCCTGGAGGATTATGCCAGTACCGTTGACGGTGCTTTGAATGCCAGAGGCAGCTCAGCGTCGTCCTGGAACGTCACATACTCCCAGGCTTCCTGTTTAGCCAGGACCGCCTGCAGCAGTTTATTATTCAGCGCATGACCGGATTTGTAAGCGGTAAATGCCCCGATAATGTTGTGACCGCACATGAACAGGTCACCGATCGCATCCAGCATTTTGTGACGCACAAACTCGTCTTCAAAACGCAGGCCGTCTTCGTTCAGTACGCGATAGTCATCAACGACGATGGCACAATCGAAGCTGCCGCCCAGGCACAGGCCACGAGACTGCAGGTACTCGATATCACGCATAAAGCCGAAGGTACGCGCGCGGCTAATCTGGCGCATAAATGCGTCGGCAGAGAAGTTCATCGCGTAGCGCTGGCTGCTGGCATCAATCGCCGGATGGTTAAAGTCGATGGTGAAATCGAGCGTAAAACCATTGTACGGCTTGAATTCAGCCCATTTGTCGCCGTCTTCGACGCGAACGGTCTCTTTGATGCGAACAAATTTCTTCGCACAGTTCAGCTCTTCGATACCCGCATCAAGCAGCAGGTAAACGAATGGCGCTGCACTACCGTCCATGATCGGGATCTCAGGGGCGTCAACTTCAATCATGATGTTGTCGATACCCAGACCCGCCAGCGCGGCGTTGAGGTGCTCTACGGTAGAGATCCGCACGTCATGCTCGTTCACCAGACAGGTGCAGAGCATGGTATCACGCACAGATTTGGCATCGGCCGGAAAATCTACCGGTGGATTCAAGTCAGTGCGACGATAGATGACCCCGGTGTTGGCCGACGCAGGTCGCAACGTCAGGGTGACTTTCTTGCCGGTATGCAAACCGACGCCAGTCGCCTGAACGATACGTTTAAGTGTCCTTTGTTTGATCATCGTATAATCTCGCCTAGTTACTAATCCAACCGAATTGTACTATACAACCGGCGGGCCAGTTTAGCACAAAGAGCGACAATGCCCAACTTCCAGCTAATTCTTAATCAGCCTGCTTACGTAAAAATGCCGGAATATCGAGATAATCAGGCTCTTTTGCGGTCTGCGGCGTCGGGTCGTTTACCACTTTTGCGGCCGGTTTCTGCTCCTGGCTCAGCGGAGCCATACCGTGCTGCTGGTAGCGATCCATTACCGGCTGCTGCTGCTGTTTGTTGGTCACCAGGGTAATCTCTGGACGCTTGTCCATACCGATACCGGTGGCTACCACAGTCACGCGCAGCTCATCGTTCATCTCTGGATCCAGAGAGGTACCGATAACCACGGTCGCGTTATCCGAGGCAAAGGCACGGATGGTGTTACCCACGGTTTCAAACTCGTCCAGACGCAGGTCGAAGCCCGCCGTAATGTTGACGAGAACACCGCGTGCGCCAGAGAGGTCGATATCTTCCAACAGCGGGCTGGAGATAGCCATCTCGGCGGCTTCTTCCGCACGATCTTCCCCTTTCGCCACGCCGGAGCCCATCATCGCGTAGCCCATTTCGGACATCACGGTGCGCACGTCGGCGAAGTCAACGTTCATCAGGCCCGGACGGGTGATCAGCTCTGCGATGCCCTGAACCGCGCCTTTCAGCACGTCGTTGGCCGCGCCAAAGGCGTCAAGCAGAGAGATACCACGACCCAGCACCTTCAGGAGCTTGTCGTTCGGGATGGTGATCAGGGAGTCAACGTGCTTGGACAGCTCGGTGATCCCCTGCTCCGCAAAGGCCATACGCTTCTTGCCTTCGAAGTTGAAAGGCTTGGTCACGACGGCAACGGTCAGGATACCTAAATCTTTGGCTACTTCGGCAACCACCGGCGCGGCGCCGGTACCTGTACCCCCGCCCATACCCGCGGCGATGAATACCATGTCTGCGCCGTCGAGCGCTGCGCGCAGCGCTTCACGGTCCTCTTCGGCTGCATTGCGGCCGACTTCCGGGTTAGCGCCTGCTCCCAGACCTTTAGTGATGCCGCCGCCGATCTGGATGGTCTGCCCCACCGCGGTCTTACGCAACGCCTGGGCGTCGGTGTTTACTGCAAAAAACTCAACGCCTTCGATGCGCTCGCGCACCATGTGCTCAACGGCGTTACCGCCGCCGCCACCGACGCCGATGACTTTAATCACCGCGTCGTTGGTCAGTTCCATAGGTTCAAACATAATTTTCTCTCCGATTTTACACATCATCCTTCAAACTGCGTTACGGCTGCAAGAGGGATTCAATGTAAGTACCTGTCGCCTGAGACCGCTAATTTTGTGCGGTCTCTGAAAATATTAAAACTCTTTTCGCAGCCAGCTGTTCAGACGTTTGATCCACGAGCCGACTGACGCACGTTTTTCCACCTCTGCTTCACCACTTAAATGGGACTCCTTCCCGTAGTGCAGCAGACCTACCGCCGTTGAATAGTACGGCTCCTGGGCATAGTCCGTCAGGCCCGTGATATTCAGCGGCGCACCTATGCGCACCTGTGTATGAAACACGCGTTGCGCACAGGCTGCAAGTCCTTCGATCTGCGCTGCGCCGCCGGTTAATACAATTCCTGCTGCAAGATGGTGCTTAACGCCTTGTTGCCGGAGCTGTTCTTGCAGCTGCAAAATTTCTTCGTTCACCAGATTGAGCAGCTCGGTATAGCGCGGCTCAATCACCTCCGCCAGCGTCTGACGCTGCAGGCTGCGCGGCGGACGACCGCCCACGCTCGGCACCTCTACGCTTTCGTCTTTACCGACAATCGCGCCCAGGGCACAGCCGTGGCGAACCTTAATGGCTTCGGCATCGCTTGGCGGCGTACCGAAGGCATAGGCGATATCGCTGGTGACCACGTTCCCCGCATAGGGGATCACTTTGGTATGGCGCAGCGCACCGCCGGTATACACGGCGATGTCCATTGTACCACCACCGATATCCACTACGCAGACACCCAGCTCACGTTCGTCTTCCGTCAACACGGAATAGCTGGACGCCAGTCCGGCAAAAATTAGTTGGTCAACTTTCAGGCCACATCGTTCAACCGCTTTAACAATGTTTTTTGCCATATCGTTGTGACATGTGATCAGGTGCACTTTTGCCTGCATCCGCACGCCGGATAACCCTACCGGGTTTTTGATCCCTTCCTGGTAGTCGATGGCGTACTCCTGCGGAATAACATGCAGGACCCGGTGCTCATCGCGCACGCGCACCGACTTGGCGGTATGCACAACGTTTTCAACGTCTTCCTGAGTCACTTCCTCTTCGGAGATGGGCACCATGCCGATCTCATTCTGACAGCTAATATGCTTGCCGGAGAGCGCCAGGTAAACCGACGAAATCTGGCAGTCTGCCATCAGCTCGGCCTGGTCGATGGCGCGCTGCACGCACTTCACCACCGACTCCAAATCGTTGACCCCGCCTTTATCCATACCCCGCGACGGGCAACTGCCCACGCCAATGATATTGATCATACCGTCGGGCAGAACTTCCCCTACCAAAGCGGCGACCTTCGCGGTGCCAATCTCCAGTCCAACTACCAGTTTTCTGTCCGTCGCCTTGATCATTATTGCTCTGCCTGTGCCTGATTCTGTTGCTGATTAGGATCCACAATGGGTGCCGGTTTCCAACCGACCGCCGCGCCCGAGTCATAGCGCAGATCGACATAGCTGATCTCTTTGCCGTCGGTTTGCGCCTGCTGCTGCAGAACGGGATAGAGTTCTACAAAGCGTGACAGACGTTTCATCGTATCTCCCCGGCCCAAGTTGAGCTTGATTCCGTTATTAAGCGTCAACTGCCAGGAGCGACGGGCGGTCATCGCCGCCTCTTTCAACGTAAACTTATCCTTTGCCAGCACCTGCCCCATGTCGCGGAAGCCCTGCAACACTTCGCTTTCGCTTCCTTCCGGGCCAAAAAGCAGCGGGAGACCCGGCTCTTTAGCACGATCGGTGGGCACGCTGAACGAATTTCCATCTGCATCCATCATGTGCTGATCATTCCACCGCGCAATCGGGACATATTCAACCAGATGAATCTTCAATTCGTCCGGCCACTGCTTTCTTACGCTGGCCTGCTTGATCCACGGCAGACGTTCAATTTGACTCTGGATGATGTTCACATCCTGGGTCATAAAGGTCCCAGGGGCGCCCAGCGCCAGAATCGACTGGCGAATATCATCGTTGCGCGTGTAGTGGCGTTCGCCGGTGACCACAAGCTTCGACAGCGGCAGGCGCTGCGCGTCATCCATCCAGCCCAGAATCATCCAGCCGCTCACCAACACGGTGCACAGCACCGCCAGCAGAAACACAATTCCTGCAAGACGCGTTCCATTATTCCGCCGGGAGGCAACAACCTCCTCCTCTTCGCGGTTTCGCGTGTTTAGCGCAGCCTGCGACATATCAGTCCGCCAACTCCAGAATTTGTACAACCAATTGCGAGAAACTTAATCCAGCCTGGCGAGCCGCCATCGGGACCAGACTGTGGCTGGTCATACCCGGCGAGGTGTTCGCTTCCAGCAGATAGAAGTGACCATCGCTATCCTGCATGGCATCGATTCGACCCCATCCACGGCAGCCTAATACGGTCCAGGCCTTTAGTACCAGATCGCGTAACAGCGCCTCGCGCTCCGCTTCTAATCCGCTGGGGCAGAAATACTGAGTCTCATCAGAGAGATACTTTGCCTCATAATCATAGAAGGTTCCTGCGGGTTGGATGCGAATTGAGGGTAAAATTTCTTCCCCTAATACTGCAACGGTAAATTCTGGCCCGCTCAGCCACTTCTCAACTAACACTTCTTCATCATGCTGAAACGCTAAAGCTAACGCCGAATGCAGCGCGTCAGCTTCGTCAACTTTTGACATGCCGACGCTGGAGCCTTCCCGGCTGGGCTTGACGATCAGCGGCAGGCCCAGGCTGGCGATGTGCTGAAGCACGCTCTCGTCCAGGCCCTGCTCAAACTCTTTACGCGTCACTGCCGCCCACGGTGCGACAGGCAAGCCCGCGCCCTGCCACAGCAGCTTGCTGCGCAGCTTATCCATGGAGATGGCCGAGGCCATCACGCCGCTGCCGGTATAAGGCAGACCGGTCAGCTCAAGCAGGCCCTGTAACGTACCGTCTTCGCCGCCGCGACCGTGCAGGGCGATAAAGACCTTGTCAAAGCCCATGCTTCTAAGCTGGGTGACGTCAGTGTCACGTGGATCCACCGGGTGGGCATCTACCCCACCCTCCCGCAGGCCAGCCAACACCGCTGCGCCAGAGTTCAGCGACACCTCACGCTCGGCGGAGGTCCCGCCCAGCAGGACTGCAACTTTATTAGCCATGACGCTCTTCCTCCTGCGGCTGCTGCGGCTTCAGTTTATTCTCGGCCAGGCTGCGGGCGATTTTACCGATGTTACCTGCGCCCTGAACCAGAATGAGATCGTTACCGGTTAATACCGGGGCCAGCATCGCTGCGATCTGGGCCGGATCCGGCACCAGAATCGGGTCGATTTTTCCCCGGCCACGGATGGTTCGGCACAGGGAGCGGCTGTCCGCGCCTGGGATCGGCGTCTCGCCTGCGGCATAGACGTCCAGCATCAGCAGGGCGTCCACCTGGGTCAGCACGTTGGCAAAATCATCGTACAGGTCGCGGGTACGGGTGAAACGGTGCGGCTGGAAAATCATCACCAGATTTTTATCCGGCCAGCCCGCACGCGCGGCCTTAATGGTGGCATCCACCTCGGTCGGGTGATGGCCGTAGTCATCAACCAGCATGGCGCTGCCCGCTTTGCCGTTTACCGGCTCCAGCGGGAACGCACCGAGGAAGTCGAAGCGGCGACCGGTGCCCTGGAAGCTCTCCAGCGCGCGCAGAATTGCTTCGTCATCAATCCCCTCTTCCGTAGCCACCGCAACCGCCGCCGCCGCGTTCAGAGCGTTATGACGGCCCGGCGCGTTCAGCGTCACCTGCAGGTTAGGTTTGTCCTGGCGCACCAGCACAAAGTGCCCCTGCGGCCCGGTCTGCTGGTAGCTCTCTACCCGCACATCCGCGTCATCGCTAAAGCCGTAGGTGGTAGTCTGACGGCCCACGCGCGGCAGCAGCTCGCGGCACACCGGATCGTCCACGCACATCACCGCCCGGCCATAGAACGGCAGGTTGTGCAGGAAGTTAATAAAGGTCTGCTTCAGGTTCTCGAAGTCGCCCTGGTAGGTATCCATATGGTCAGCTTCGATATTGGTGACGATGGCTACCATCGGCTGCAGATGCAGGAACGAAGCGTCGCTCTCATCCGCCTCGGCAATCAGGTAGCGGCTGTGGCCCAGACGCGCATGCACGCCTGCGGCTTTCACCAGCCCGCCGTTAACAAAGGTCGGATCCAGTCCGGCCTCGGCATAGATGCTGGAGACCATCGCAGTGGTCGTGGTTTTGCCATGCGTCCCGGCGATGGCGATGCCGTGACGAAAACGCATCAGCTCCGCCAGCATCTCTGCGCGACGGATCACCGGAATGCGCGCCTCGTGGGCGGCAACGATCTCCGGGTTATCGGCGGAGATGGCGCTGGAGACCACGACGACGCTGGCGTCACGCACGTTCTCCGGGCGATGGTTGAAGTAGATGGTCGCGCCAAGGGCGGCCAGCTGCTGCGTAACCGGATTTGGCGCAAGGTCGGAACCGCTGATCTGATAGCCTTCGTTCGCCAGCACCTCAGCGATGCCGCCCATGCCGGCCCCGCCAATGCCAACGAAGTGAATGTGCCGGACGCGACGCATCTCGGGCACGATAGAACGCAGTTTCGCCAGTTGTTGTGTATTCATTCTCTAAACGCCATAAACTTCTAAAATTCGTGCGACGCAAAAGGCGTCGCGATGGTTAAGCCTGTGCAGCAAGGCTTACGGCTTTTGCTACCCGGTCGGTAGCATCAGGAATGGCTGCGGCGCGCGCGCGCTCGGCCATCCCCAGTAACGTAACGCGATCCCAGCCCGCCAGCGTCTCGACGACGGAATCAACGGTAAACTGCGGCTGCTCAAGGATCTTCGCCGCGTGCACCTGCTCCAATGGCAGCGCATTCCAGTACTGCTGCCGATCCTTATGCTGGAACGGCACAAACAGCGCGGGCAGCCCGGCGGCAGCGATCTCGCTCACCGTCAGCGCGCCGGAGCGGCAAACTACCACGTCGGCCCAGGCGTAGGCCGCCGCCATATCATCAATAAACTCGGTCACGCGGTGCTGCGGCTGGCCCGCATCGGCATAGGCCTGCTCAACCGTCTGCTGCGCCCCTTTTCCGCTCTGGTGCCAGATGGTCACCGTATCGCCAAGCTTTGCGGCTACCTGCGGCAGGGTCTGGTTCAGCACCCGTGCGCCCTGCGAGCCGCCGACGACCAGCACGCGCACCGGCCCTTCACGACCGGAGAGGCGATCCGCCGGCAGCGGCAGCGCCAACACGTCGGTACGTACCGGATTACCCACCACGTCGGCCTGTGGAAACGCACCGGGAAACGCCTGCATCACCTTGGTGGCGATCTTCGCCAGCCATTTGTTGGTCAGCCCGGCAATGCCGTTCTGCTCGTGCAGCACCACTGGAATGCCCAGCGACCAGGCAGCAAGGCCACCCGGCCCGGAGACGTAGCCGCCCATCCCCAGCACCACGTCCGGTTTGAAGCGCTGCATGATCGTCCGCGCCTGACGCCAGGCGTTAAAGATACGCAGCGGTGCCAGCAGCATGGCCTTCAGCCCCTTCCCGCGCAGGCCGGAGATGCGAATAAAGTCGATCTCGATACCGTGTTTTGGCACCAGATCCGCTTCCATACGATCGGCGGTGCCCAGCCAGCGAACCTGCCAGCCCTGGGCCATTAAATGGTGCGCAACCGCCAGGCCGGGGAAAACGTGCCCGCCCGTGCCGCCTGCCATCACCATTAACCGCTTCGGTTGCCCACTCATCGAACACCTCGTGTAAACGCCTGGGCTTTTTCCAGACGCGTTTCATAATCTATACGCAACAGCATCATGATCGCCGTTGACATAATTAACAGGCTGGAGCCGCCGTAGCTGATCAGCGGCAGCGTCAGACCCTTGGTTGGCAGCATCCCGGCGGCCGCGCCAACGTTGACGAGTGCCTGAAAACTAAACCAAATCCCGATCGAACAGGCCAGAAAACCCGAGAAACGGTGGTCGATATCCAGCGCTTTCCGTCCAATAGACATCGCACGGAAAGCGACGAAGAATACCATCAAAAGCGCCAGTACCACACCGATATAACCCAGTTCTTCGCCGATAATGGAGAAAATGAAGTCGGTATGCGCCTCTGGCAGGTACTCCAGTTTTTGCACCGAGTTGCCCAGGCCCTGTCCCCAGAACTCACCCCGGCCAAAGGCCATCAGCGACTGGGTCAGCTGGTAGCCGCTGCCAAACGGATCTTCCCACGGGTTCCAGAACGAGGTAACGCGGCGGATACGGTAGGGTTCGGCGAGGATCAGCAGGACCACGGCGGAGATACCCATCCCGATGATGGCAATAAACTGCCACAGCTTGGCCCCGGCGAGGAACAGCATGGCGAGGGTGGTGACAAACAGCACCACCACCGTCCCGAGGTCAGGCTGCGCCAGCAGCAGCACCGCCAGCACCAGAATCACGCCCATCGGCTTTAAGAAGCCGCGCAGGTTATTACGTACCTCGTCCACCTTACGCACCAGATAGTTGGCGAGGTAGCAGAAGAGGGAGAGCTTGGTGAACTCGGCGGGCTGGAAGCGCATGACGCCCAGGTCGATCCAGCGCGACGCCCCGTTAATCGAGCTGCCGACCAGCAGTACCAGCAGCAGCATAACAATAGAGGCGATCAGCATCGCGGAGCTCCAGCGCTGCCAGAACTCCATCGGCAGACGCAGGGTAATCATCGCCATACAAAACGCGAGGAAAATATAGAGCGCATCGCGCTTGGCAAAGAAGAAAGGATCGTTGGTCAGGCGCTGCCCTACCGGCATCGAGGCGGAGGTCACCATAATAAAGCCTACCGCCGCGAGGCCAAAGGTCAGCCACAGCAGCATCCGGTCGTACATGACCAGGCTGTCGGTATCTTTCTCACGCGAGCCCATGACCCAGCCCTTGAGCGCCGCAAACAGCCACTCCAGGATACCGAGTCCCGGTAGACGCGGCATGCGCGGCAGTCTCAGACGAGGGAGTGATAAGCGCATTAGCCTAACTCCTTCGCCAGACGGGTGAACTCATCGCCCCGTTGTTCAAAGTTCTTAAACTGATCGAGGCTGGCACAGGCGGGTGACAGCAGCACCATATCGCCCGGCTTAAGCTGCGGCGCGATAAGGCGCATCGCCTGCTCCATCGTCTCGGTCTGTTCGGCAATTTCAGGGCGTAACGCCGCCAGCTCTGCGCCGTCACGGCCAAAGCAGTAGAGGCGCACGTTATTGCCGTTCAGGTAGCGGCTCAGCGGTGAGAAGTCTGCCGACTTGCCGTCGCCGCCCAGCAGCAGGTGCAGCGTGCCGTCAACGTGCAGGCCGTTAAGCGCCGCTTCGGTGCTACCGACGTTGGTGGCCTTGGAGTCGTTGATCCAGCGCACGCCGTTGTGCTCCAGCGCCAGCTGGAAACGGTGCGCCAGGCCGGTAAAGGTGGTTAGCGCCTTCAGGCTGGTGGCGCGCGGCAGGCCAGCGGCATCCGCCAGCGCCAGCGCCGCCAGGGCGTTGGTGTAGTTGTGCTGGCCGCTGAGCTTCATCTCTTTAACGTTAAGCACTTTCTCACCCTTCACCCGCAGCCAGGTTTCGCCCTGCTGGCGGTTGAGGTGGTAGTCACCGACGTCAACGCCAAAGCTGATGCAGCGCTGATCCGCACCACGTACCGGCATGGTCAGCGCATCGTCGGCGTTAACCACGCAGACTTTAGCGTTCTCAAAAATGCGCAGCTTGGCGGCGCGGTACTGCTGCAGGCCGAACGGATAGCGATCCATATGGTCTTCGGTGACGTTGAGGATCGTCGCCGCAACAGCGTGCAGGCTGGACGTCGTCTCCAGCTGGAAGCTGGATAGCTCCAGCACGTACAGCTCGCGGTTGCTGTCGAGCAGCATCAAGGCCGGCAGGCCGATATTGCCGCCCACGCCGACGTTAACGCCCGCCGCTTCCGCCATCTCACCCACCAACTTAGTGACGGTGCTCTTGCCGTTAGAGCCGGTGATCGCAATCACCGGAGCCTGGGCTTCGCGCACGAACAGTTCGATGTCGCCGACGATCTCCACGCCAGCCTCGGCGGCCGCGCTCAGCGACGGATGCGCCAGGGCGAGACCGGGGCTGGCAACGATCAGATCCGCCGCCAGCAGCCAGTCGTCATTCAGACTACCAAGGTGGCGCTCCACCGACTCCGGCAGCTTCTCCAGCCCCGGCGGCGCGGTGCGCGTATCCATCACCCGCGGCGTCACGCCACGCGCAAGGAAAAAGTCCACGCAGGATAGCCCGGTTAACCCTAACCCAATGATGACGACCTGTTTACCCTGGTAATCTGCCATGATTAACGCACCTTCAGCGTAGCCAGGCCAATCAGCACCAGCATCAGCGAAATAACCCAGAAGCGCACGATGACGCGCGGCTCCGGCCAGCCTTTCAGTTCATAGTGGTGGTGGATTGGGGCCATACGGAAGATACGCTGTCCGCGCAGCTTGAAAGAGCCAACCTGCAAAATGACCGACAGGGTCTCCACCACAAATACGCCTCCCATGATCACCAGCAGGAACTCCTGGCGCAGCAGCACGGCGATAATGCCCAGCGCGCCGCCCAGCGCCAGCGATCCGACGTCGCCCATAAAGACCTGCGCCGGATAGGTGTTAAACCACAGGAAGCCCAGCCCTGCCCCGACGATAGCCGTACAGACGATCACCAGTTCACCGGCGTGGCGCAGGTAGGGAATGTGCAGATAGCTGGCAAAGTTCATGTTGCCGGTTGCCCAGGCCACCAGCGCAAAGCCTGACGCCACCAGTACGGTTGGCATGATAGCCAGGCCGTCGAGACCATCGGTAAGGTTCACGGCGTTGCCGGTACCGACGATGACGAAGTAGGCCAGCAGGATATAGAGGATGCCCAGCTGCGGCATAACGTCTTTAAAGAACGGTACGACCAGCTGCGTAGCCGGGGTATCGTTGCCCACCAGATAGAGCGCAAAGGAGACGCCCAGGGCGATAACCGACATCCAGAAATATTTCCAGCGGGCGATAAGGCCCTTGGTGTCTTTGCGCACCACCTTACGGTAGTCGTCAACAAAGCCGATGATGCCGTAGCCCACCAGCACCACCAGCACGCACCAGACGTAGGGGTTAGAGGGGTAAGCCCACAGGAGTACCGACACCACAATGGCGGTGAGGATCATGATCCCACCCATCGTTGGGGTGCCGCGCTTGCTGAAGTGTGATTCCGGACCGTCGTTACGAACAACCTGGCCAAACGAGAGCTTTTGCAGTCGGGCGATCATGCGCGGCCCCATCCATAAGGAGATGAAGAGCGCGGTCAGCAGGCTGACAATGGCGCGAAACGTCAGATAGGAAAAGACGTTAAAGCCCGAATAATATTTGACCAAATGCTCGGCCAGCCAAACTAACATGTCCCATTCTCCTGTAATGCGCGTACTACCTCTTCCATGGCAGCACTACGTGAACCTTTCACCAAAATGGTAATAATCTGCTGCTCTGCAATCAGCGCCTTGAGGCGCGCGATCAGCGCAGCTTTATCGTTAAAATGTTCGCCAACGCCGCTGGCGTCGGAGATACCTTTGCTCTGGACGCCCACGCTCAGCACGCGATCGAGACCGGAGGCTTTCGCCGCCTCCCCCACCTGCTGATGGCACGCTTCGCTCTCATCGCCCAGCTCGGCCATATCGCCCACCACCATCACCCGGTAGCCCGGCATCTCGGAGAGCACCTGCGCCGCCGCGGTCATCGAGCCGACGTTAGCGTTGTAGGAGTCGTCGAGCAGCAGCTGGTTTTCTGCAAGCTGAATAGGGAACAGACGTCCCGGCACGGCCTTCAGCTTCGCCAGCCCGGCCTTCACCGCGTCCAGCGTGGCGCCCACCGCCATCGCCAGCGCCGTTGCCGCCAGCGCGTTAGCAATGTTGTGACGACCCGGCAGCGGCAGCAGCACCTCAACGTTGCCGGTTGGGGTTTGCAGCGTGAAGGTGGTCCCGTGCGAAGTTACGTGCACGTTATTGGCAGTGAAGTCGCTGTTAGCCGCGTTCGGTGAGAAGCGCCAGATTTTGCGCTCGCCGATGATGCTCTGCCAGTTCAGCCAGTCGTTGTTGTCCGCGTTCATGATCGCCACGCCGTTCAGCGGCAGGCCGGTAAAGATCTCACCCTTCGCCTTGGCCACGCCCGCCAGCGAGCCGAAGCCCTCCAGGTGCGCGGCGGCCAGGTTGTTGACCAGCGCGGCTTCCGGGCGGGTCAGGCTAACGGTCCAGGCGATTTCGCCCTGGTGGTTAGCCCCCAGCTCGATCACCGCATACTGGTGTTCTTTCGTCAGGCGTAGCAGTGTCATCGGCACGCCGATGTCATTATTTAGGTTGCCTGCGGTATAAAGCGTATTGCCGCACTCGCCGAGGATGGCGGCGGTCATCTCTTTCACCGAGGTTTTACCGGAGGAGCCGGTGAGCGCGACCACGCGGGTTGGCACCTGCTGGCGCACCCAGGCCGCGATTTCGCCAAAGGCGAGACGGGTATCCTTCACCACCAGCTGCGGCAGATCGCAGTCGAGCTTACGGCTGACCAGCAGCGCGCCCGCGCCGCCCGCCTTCGCCTGCTCGGCAAAGTCATGGGCGTCGAAGCGTTCACCTTTCAGAGCCACAAACAGGCAGCCCGGCGTCAGCTGGCGGGTATCGGTTGTTACTGCATCAACGGTCAGACTCTGGCCGTGCAGCTCGCCGTTGAGGATCTGGGCAAGCTCGTTAAGGGTTACGCTAATCATGCCACCACTCCCAGCAGACGCGCAGCGGTGACGCGGTCGGAATAGTCGAGACGGCGGGTGCCGACGATCTGATAATCTTCATGGCCCTTACCGGCCAGCAGCACGACGTCGTTCTCTTGCGCCTGCATAATGGCGCTGGTTACCGCTTCGGCGCGGCCTTCCACCACCCGGGCGCGGCCTGCGTCGAGCATACCGGCGAGAATATCGTTAATGATGGCGCGTGGCTCCTCGGTACGCGGGTTATCGTCGGTGACCACCGGAACGTCGGCAAACTCCTCGGCAATCGCCCCCATCAGCGGACGCTTGCCTTTATCACGATCGCCGCCGCAGCCAAAGACGCACCACAGCTTGCCGGTGCAGTGCAGGCGCGCGGCCTGCAGCGCTTTCTCCAGCGCATCCGGGGTATGGGCGTAATCCACCACCACAGTGGGTTTGCCCGGTGCAGTGAAGACTTCCATGCGGCCGCACACCGGCTGCAGGCGCGACGCCGTCTTCAGCAGGTCGCTCAGCGGGAAGTCCAGCGCCAGCAGGGTTGCCAGCGCCAGCAGCAGGTTACTGACGTTAAACGCCCCCATCAGGCGGCTTTCGATTTCGCCCTCGCCCCAGGAGGAGGTGAAGCGCACCGTGGCCCCGCTGTCGTGATAGCTTACCGCCTCGGCTTTCAGCCAGCGGCCATGACAGTTGGGATTAATATGCCCTTCCATAGAGACCGCAACGGCGTCCGGCAGGTTGGCCAGCCAGCGGCGACCCACTTCGTCATCGGCGTTAACGATCGCCTCGCCATAGTGATGCGCGGAGAAGAGCTGCCATTTTGCCGATTCGTAGCCCGCCATATCCCCGTGATAATCGAGGTGATCGCGGCTCAGGTTAGTGAATACCGAGGCACGGAACTTCAGGGCGGCGACGCGGTGCTGCACCAGGCCATGGGAGGAGACCTCCATCGCGGCAAAGGTTGCCCCCTGCCCTGCCAGATCGGCAAGCACGTGCTGAACGTCAATGGCGGAGCCGGTGGTGTTTTCGGTTGGGATCGCCTTGCCCAGCAGGCCGTTGCCCACCGTACCCATCACCGCGCTGGTTTCACCCAGCAGCTGTGCCCACTGCGCCAGCAGCTGGGTGGTGGTGGTTTTGCCGTTGGTGCCGGTGACGCCCACCAGGCTTAAATGCTCGGCAGGCTCGTTATAAAATCGTCCGGCCAGCGCAGAGAGGCGCTCGTTAAGCTGGCTGAGGTAGATAACCGGCACGCCGTGAACCTCACGGATCTCACCGTCGGCGGCCTCGCCTTTTGCTTCCGCAATGATGGCCGCCACGCCCTGTGCTATCGCCTGCGGGATATACCGACGCCCGTCCGCCTGGTGGCCCACTACCGCCACAAAGAGATCGCCCGCTGCCGCCACGCGACTGTCGAGTGTCATTTCCCGCAAAGCTCGCGCAGGCAAATTCGATACCCACGGAGCGAGAAGGTCGCGCAAATTACGATCTGCCACCTGTTCCCTCGCCTTCATTAATCACAAATTCACTTTTTTCGCCCGTTGCTAACGCGTCCGGCTCGATGTTCATGGTGCGCAGTACGCCGCCCATGATGGCTCCGAAGACCGGTGCGGAAACGGCACCACCGTAGTATTTACCCGCCTGCGGATCGTTAATGACCACCACCAGCGCAAAACGCGGCTGGCTGGCGGGCGCGACGCCCGCGGTGTAGGCAATGTATTTATTGATATAGCGTCCGTCCGGCCCAACCTTTTTCGCCGTACCGGTTTTAATGGCGATGCGATAGCCTTTGATGGCCGCCTTCACGCCGCCGCCGCCGGGCAGCGCCACGCTCTCCATCATATGCACCACGGTACGAACGATGGATTCCGGGAAGATACGCTCGCCCGGAACAGGCGGATCAACTTTGGTGATCGACAGCGGCCGGTAGATGCCGTAGCTGCCGATCGTTGCGTAGACTCGCGCTAACTGTAACGGGGTTACCATTAGCCCGTAGCCGAAAGAGAAGGTGGCCCTCTCTATGTCAGACCACCGTTGTTTTTGAGGATATAAGCCACTGCGTTCTCCGACCAACCCCAAATTGGTCGCTTTTCCCAGGCCAAAACGCGAGTAAGTTTCTACCAGCGCTGAGGAGGGCATCGCTAACGCCAGCTTTGATACACCGACGTTACTCGACTTCTGTAGTACCCCGGTCAGGGTTAATTCGCTGTAGCGCGCCACGTCTTTGATCTCGTGGCCGTTAATACGGTAAGGCACGGTATTCAGAACGGTGTTCTCTCTGACCACCCCGCGCTGCAGGGCGGTCATCACCACCATTGGCTTTACGGTAGAGCCAGGTTCGAATACGTCGGTAATGGTTCGGTTACGCATCACGTCTTTCTGCGTACCGCTGAGGTTGTTCGGGTTGTATGAGGGGCTGTTGGCCATCGCCAGCACTTCGCCGGTGTTAACGTCTACCAGCACGGCGCTGCCGGATTCGGCCTTGTTAAAGGCTACGGCGTTGTTCAGTTCGCGGTAGACCAGGGCCTGCAGTCGCTCGTCGATGCTCAGGGCGAGATTGTGCGCCGCCTGGCTGTCGGTGGAGGAGATATCCTCAATGACACGGCCATAGCGGTCTTTACGCACGATACGCTCGCCGGGCTGGCCGGTAAGCCACTTGTCAAAGCTCTTCTCGACCCCTTCAATACCCTGGCTGTCAACGTTGGTAAAACCGATGAGGTGAGCGGTTACTTCGCCGGAGGGATAGTAACGGCGCGACTCTTCCCGCAGATGAATGCCGGGGAGCTTCAGCTTTTTAATGTAGTCACCGAGATCCGGGTTCACCTGGCGTGCCAGATAGATAAAGCGGCCTTTCGGGTTGGCGTTCACGCGGGCGGCAAGCTGATCGAGCGGAAGATGCAGCGCATCCGCCAGCGCTTTCCAGCGGTTGTCGAGCGTAATACCGCCGGCGTCATGCAGCTCTTTCGGATCCGCCCAGATTGCCTTCACCGGCACGCTCACCGCCAGCGGACGGCCGGAGCGGTCGGTGATCAGACCGCGAGAGGTGGAGACCTCCTGCACGCGCAGCGAGCGCAGGTCGCCCTGACGCACCAGCATATCCGGGTTGATAACCTGTAACCATGCGACGCGCCCCAGCAGAAACGCCAGCGCCAGTAAAATACATCCGCAAAGCAACGCAAAACGCCAACTCACAAAGTTGGCCTGCTCTTCCTGACGTTTTGGTTTAAGCGTCTTCACCGCTGCTTTCATGCGTCGCGTAAGTCCTTATTTCTGTACTACGATGTTTTCTTGTGAAGGATCAACATGCTGCAACTGCAGCTTCTCGGTGGCGATCCGTTCAACGCGGCTGTGATCGCCGAGAGCATTCTCTTCAAGGATCAGGTTGCGCCACTCGATATCCAGCGCGTCGCGCTCCAGTACCAGCTGCTCACGCTGCGCCGTCAGCAGACGGGTATGGTGCGCGGTCGTCACCACCGTCACCGCCGTCACGATGATGCAGATGAACAGACAGAGCGGCAGTTTCCCAAAGCGCAAGAGATCGTCCGCGATCACGCCAGGCAACGCATGGCGCTCGGTGTTTCCTAACGACCCTTTTACTTTGCTAAAGGTCTCTGCCACCCTGCCGATCATGCGTTCGTCCTCTCTGCGATACGCAGCACTGAACTACGGGCGCGTGGATTCTCTGCCACCTCCTCTTCGCCCGGCATCAACTTGCCTAACGCTCGCAGATAACGGCCGCCCAGCTTGCTGAGCTGCGCTTCGGTCATCGGTAACCCGGCTGGAACCTGTGGGCCGCGGCTCTGCTCACGCATAAAGCGTTTCACAATGCGATCCTCCAGCGAGTGGAAACTGATGATCGACAGCCTGCCGCCCGGGGCCAGCACGTCGAGCGAGTTTTTTAGCGCCTGCTCTATCTCCTCCAGTTCGCTGTTCACCCAGATGCGCACCGCCTGGAAGGTACGGGTCGCGGGGTGTTTATGCTTATCCTTCACCGGGGTGGCGGCGGCAATCACTTCCGCCAGCTCTTTGGTGCGGGTCATCGGCTCTATGCGGTTACGCTCCACGATGGCGCGGGCAATACGTTTGCCAAAACGCTCTTCGCCAAAGGTTTTAATCACCCAGGCGATATCGGCTTCGTCAGCGGTTTGTAACCATTCGGCGGCAGACTGGCCGCGGGTGGGATCCATACGCATGTCCAGCGGACCGTCGCGCATAAAGGAGAAGCCACGCTCAGCATCGTCAAGCTGCGGTGAGGAGACGCCAAGATCGAGAAGGATGCCGTCGATCTTGCCGGTGAGATCGCGCTCGCGAACGTAGTCCGCCAGCCCGGAGAAAGGCCCGTGCACAATTGAGAAGCGTGGATCGTCAATGGTTTTAGCGATAGCAATCGCCTCAGGATCGCGATCGATTGCCAGCAGCCGTCCCTCCGCCCCCAGCTGGGAGAGGATCAGGCGCGAGTGGCCACCGCGACCAAAAGTTCCATCTATGTAGGTGCCGTCAGGACGAATGTTCAGGCCGTTAACAGCCTCGTCCAGCAGTACCGTTGTGTGTTTAAAATTTTCCATCATCGTTATAGAGACAAATCCTGCAATCGCTCTGAAAGTGGTTCAGAGCCTGACTGCTCAGCGTCGATATCTTCCTTGACCCGTTGATACCAGGTCGTTTCATCCCACAGCTCAAACTTGTTAAACTGCCCGACCAGCATCACTTCTTTGTTCAGTCCGGCATGGTGCCGTAAAACGGGAGCAATCAATAAGCGCCCCGCGCTATCCATCTGACATTCACTGGCATGTCCCAGCAGTAAACGCTGCACGCGTCGCTCCGCGGGATTCATGCTCGACAGACGCGATAATTTTTGTTCAATAATTTCCCATTCCGGGAGGGGGTAAAGCAGCAGGCAGGCGTGATGAATGTCAATGGTACAGACCATCTGACCGGCAGCATGCTCGACGAGTTGTTCCCGGTAGCGAACAGGCACGGACAACCGGCCTTTACTGTCGAGATTAACTAACGTTGCCCCACGGAACATGCCAGTTTCACCTCAAAATCAACCTTTCACCACTTTTTCCCACAAATCCCCACCGAGGGAGTTTACGGAGCGGAGGAAAAGCTTGTCAAGCCAGCACTGAGGCTAACGAGTCCGAAACAACCACGATTAATTGTGGATAACAGGCCCGTACAAAATGTGCTCAACGCGCGCTGCAAATTAACGTCATGAATATTTGCAAAAAAAATAATGAGTCCGCATGAGACGGCAAAAAGCCTAAGTCACGATCCGGATTAAATATAAAGTGTCAGTTTGCGACGCGGGCAGCATTTTAAGCCATATTGTCAATGGTTAACAGCGTCAGTTGCAGGCGGAGCGACGTCAGGTCGCTTGTTGAGAGCAGAGGTGAATTGTCATACTAAAGAAAAGGTCATTAATTCAGCGGTCCCGGCACAGATGTAACAAAACAATACAAAATTAACGCACCGTTACCTCCTTTTCCCCTAAAAAAATGCGTTTTAAGAGTGAGGCGAAATTTAAAAAATAGCGGCCTATGGATTTTAAGGATTAATCCGAGCGTTAATTTACGTTAATACACCCCTTGCCGTCATATAAATGCGGGCGTGGAAAGAAAAGGCAGCTTTCTTTAAATAAAGATACGCCCAGCGGCGCTGCGCTTGCACGGGCCTACGATCTGGCGTGCGCTGTAGGCCGGGCAGCGCCGCCCGGCGTTTACGATCGTCAGATGCGGTTTAGCACGCCGCGGCGGTAGAGGTTGCGCTTGATGCGGCTCAGACCGGGCTTCGGCTTACGCGGCTCGTCAAGGCTGGCCAGAACGATCTCCAGCACCCGCTCTGCCACATCGCGATGGCGCTGGGCCACGGCCAGCACCGGACACTGTAAAAAGTCCAGCAGCTCATGATCGCCAAAGGTGGCAATCGCTAAGTTAGCTGGCAGATGGCCGTCGCGACGCAGCGTCACATCCATCACCCCCTGTAGCAGGGCAAATGAGGTAGTAAACAGCGCCTGCGGCATCGGGTTGGTCTCCAGCCACTTATCAAAAAGCTGTGCGGCGGCTTCGCGCTCGTAGCTGTTGGCGTAAAGGAAGCTCACCTCGCGCGGATCGTCTCTCCAGGCGGTACGGAAACCCTGCTCGCGCAGGAAGCTGACCGAAAGCTCCGGGAGCGCCCCCAGATAGAGGACCTTCTCCGCCGGGAAGGTGCGCAGCTCCGCCGCCAGCATCTCGGCATCGTCCTGATCGGCACCGACCACGCTGGTGAAGTGCTCCCGGTCTAACGCCCGGTCGAGGGCGACGATAGGAAAAGCGTCGTTGGCCCAGCGCTGGTAGAACGGGTGCTCTGGCGGCAGCGACGTCGATACGATGATGGCATCGACCTGACGCTGCAGAAGATGCTCAATGCAGCGCATCTCGTTATCCGGCTGATCTTCCGAACAGGCAATGAGGAGCTGATAGCCGCGCTGGCGCGCCTGCCGCTCAAGGTAGTTAGCAATGCGGGTATAGCTGGTGTTTTCCAGATCGGGAATAACCAGGCCAATCGATCGCGTGCGTCCTGCCCGCAGCCCGGCGGCTACCGCATTCGGATGGTAGTTATGCTCGCGCACGACGGCCATGACTTTTTCAACGGTTTTATCGCTAACGCGGTACTGCTTCGCTTTGCCGTTGATCACATAGCTTGCTGTGGTACGTGAGACGCCGGCAAGCCGGGCGATTTCATCCAGTTTCACAATTGCCTCTCAAAAAAAAAGGATACTCCATAACCTTTTTTGGAATATAGGTTTAATTCCACAATATCTAAACGCAGAATAGTCACTGCGGCAACCGCTTTCGCTCAGCCTTCCGTCTGTTTTCGCAAAAAAAAGCCCGACGCGATCCGCCGGGCTGCGCATTTTGCTTTTGCCTTCAACCTAACGCATGATTTTATCACCGCGCGACAGGCCCACCACCCCGGAGCGGGCGACCTCAACGATTTTCGCCACGTCGCGGATAGAGGCCAGAAACGCATCCAGCTTATCGCTGGTGCCGGCAAGCTGAACCGTGTAGATCGAGGGCGTCACGTCAATGATCTGGCCACGGAAGATCTCCGCGTTACGCTTCACCTCCTCCCGGCCATAGCCGCTGGCCTGGATCTTCACCAGCATGATCTCGCGCTCGACGTGCGCGCCCTGCCCCAGCTCGCTGACGCGCAGCACGTCCACCAGCTTATGCAGCTGCTTCTCGATCTGCTCCAGCACTTTGGCATCGCCTACCGTCTGAATGGTCATGCGGGAGAGGGTCGGATCGTCGGTCGGCGCCACGGTCAGGCTCTCAATGTTGTAGCCACGCTGGGAGAAGAGACCAATCACGCGCGACAGCGCACCCGATTCGTTCTCCAGTAACACAGATAATATCCGACGCATAATCAGGTTCTCTCCGTTTTGCTTAACCACATCTCATCCATGCCGCCCCCGCGGATCTGCATGGGATACACATGCTCACTGCCGTCAACGGTTACATCAACAAACACCAGACGGCCATTTTTCACCTGCGTCAGGGCCTCGCTCAGCTTCGCTTCCAGCTCATCGGGACGGGTAATTTGGATACCCACGTGGCCGTAGGCTTCGGCCAGGCGGGCAAAGTCCGGCAGGGATTGCATATAAGACTGGGAGTGGCGGCCGGAGTAGATCATATCCTGCCACTGCTTCACCATCCCGAGATAGCGGTTGTTCAGATTCAGCACCAGCACCGGCAGCTCATACTGCAGCGCCGTTGACAGCTCCTGAATGTTCATCTGGATACTGCCGTCGCCGGTCACGCAGACCACCATCTCCTCCGGCAGGGCCATCTTCACCCCCAGCGCGGCGGGCAGGCCGAAGCCCATCGTGCCGAGGCCGCCGGAGTTGATCCAGCGGCGGGGCTTATCGAAAGGATAATAGAGGGCGGCAAACATCTGGTGCTGGCCAACGTCGGAGGTGACGTAGGCATCGCCATCGGTCAGACGCCAGATAGCTTCAATCACCGCCTGCGGCTTGATGCTCTCGCTCTGGGTGTCGTACTTCAGACATTGACGAGCGCGCCAGGTATCAATCGTCAGCCCCCAGTCGCGAATGTCGTCGAGGGGCTGAATGCTCTCCTCCTGAGCCAGCAGCTCCAGCATCTGCTCCAGTACCTGCCGGGCGTCGCCCACGATAGGCACGTCCGCCGCTACCGTTTTCGAAATCGAGGTCGGATCGATATCGATGTGCAGCACCGTGGCGTTCGGGCAGTACTTCATCAGATTGTTGGTAGTGCGATCGTCGAAGCGTACGCCGACGGCAAAGATCACGTCGGAGTGGTGCATCGTCATGTTGGCTTCATAGGTGCCGTGCATCCCCAGCATTCCCAGCGCCTGGCGGTGGGTGGCCGGGAACGCGCCTAGCCCCATTAATGAAGAGACCACCGGCAGGTTCAGCTTCTCGGCCAGCTCGCGCAGCTGCCGATCGCAGGCGGCGTTGATCGCCCCGCCGCCCACGTAGACCACCGGCTTCTTCGCGGCGATCAGCGTCTGCAAGGCGCGCTTGATCTGCCCCTTATGGCCCTGAGTGGTCGGGTTATAGGAGCGCATGCTCACCGACTCCGGCCAGACGTAGGGCAACTTATTCGCCGGGTTCATAATATCTTTTGGCAGATCGACCACCACCGGGCCAGGGCGGCCGGTAGAGGCCAGCCAGAAGGCTTTCTTCAATACGCCCGGGATATCTTCTGCCTGTTTGACCAGGAAGCTGTGTTTCACCACCGGGCGGGAGATCCCCACCATATCGCACTCCTGAAAAGCGTCGTAGCCAATCAGCGAGGTGGCAACCTGCCCGGAGAGCACCACCAGCGGAATAGAGTCCATATAGGCGGTGGCAATACCGGTAATCGCATTGGTTGCGCCAGGTCCGGAGGTCACCAGCACCACGCCCACTTCGCCGGTGGCGCGCGCCAGCCCGTCTGCCATATGGACCGCCGCCTGCTCGTGCCGCACCAGCACATGCTCAATGCCGCCCACCGTATGCAGGGCGTCGTAGATATCAAGGACCGCCCCTCCAGGGTAACCAAAGACCTGCTTTACCCCCTGATCGATGAGCGATCGGACGACCATTTCGGCTCCAGACAACATCTCCATGACTTGCCTCCAGGCTTATATATAGTGTTAGTTACCTTAACTGCTGATTACGGGGCAGGCAATTAGCAAACGATTAGCGGTGCAGCAGGTAAAAAGAGGAAGCGGGAGGTGAATAAAAGGTTATTAGTGGATTCAACTGCAATAAGGAAAGCTGATGATGCTTCATCATTTGAAACGGGCCACATACAGCCATTCATCCATTTTTCACCCTTCGGCAAAGCATAGATAAAAATCACATTAGTTAAAAATCGCGCAAATGACCCCTTTTGCAGCATAAACCGGATAGCAGCTATCCGGTTTAGACCCATAGCCTATACGCGGCGGCAAACGTCGATTAATAGCTCTTCCATCCACTGATGGGCTTTATCGCGCCCGGCTGCCTCGTGCCATGATAAAAAGCAGGTGCGGCTATTGCGCTTTAACGGCAGCGGCATAATTTCCAGCTCCAGGCTGTCGGCAAATTTTTCACTTAGCCAGCGCGGAGCAATACAGACCAGCTGGGTTTGCGAAACAACGTTAAGCACGCTGACCAGCGCCATTCCCTGGTAGGCAATTCGGCTCTGTTTATCCGGCGTGTCATACCACGGCTGGCTAAAAGAGGCGTAGCGCTCAAGCGAAACTACCGCATGCTCTTCATTATATATATCAGCTTCGGTTAACGGATTATAGATACGTGGATGCCGTTTGCTGGCCACCAGCACCATCTCATCGTTAAAAAGCGGCAGGCAGGAGAACTCCGGGCGTTTAAACTCCTCATAACCAATGACAAACCCGGTCTCCTGATAGCGTAGCTGATGCTCAATATTTTTATCCAGCGCCGAGCTAAAGACCAAATGAATATTGGGTGCGTCCTTTTCAATACGATTATAGATAGTTGACGTCAGCCAGGTATCCAGTGGACTGCAGATGCAAATATGGAAAATACGCTCGCTTTTAAGCGGGTCAAAGCCAGAGCCAGGAAGTTCATTCTGAATAAGCTGCAGCGCCTGATGAACCGAGCCGAAGAGCTGATAGGCCCGTGCCGTAGGCTTGATGCCACGGCCATAGCGGGAGAAGAGATCGTCGTTAAACAGCACCTTCAGGCGGGCTACCGCATTGCTGACCGCTGGCTGCGACATGCCGAGATTGCGCGCTGCCCGGGTGATATTCTGCTCCTGCATAACCGCATCGAAAACGGTCAATAAATTAAGATCGACCTGGCGGAGCTTCGACTTCATATCATAAGGCAGAGAAAGATATTCATTTTTGACTTCTGACATTTTTGACTCCACTGTCATACTAAACTCCTTTTGCTGGCACGCGTAAAACACCTTTGAATATATGAGTTACCGAGCATATAAATAAGCAAAAGCAGTATCGTATAATTTTAGAAAAAATACAGGGTAATTTTGGATAACTTTACGGGGAAAGCGTAATTTACATCACGCTTCTTTATTGTCCAATGCATAACCTGAACGCTATGGGCGCCATAAAAACATAGACATCATGAATAATCAAAGCGATATATACTTAAAACAAAATTCAGATTTTCTAAAGTCATCTAATTGATTATTGGTAAAATGAAGAGGGATTGTGCCAGAATTGTAAAAAAACATATAAAAAAGATATTATAAAGATATTAAATTCAGCCAAATCAAGCAAATGAAGCGTAATATTACCCTGTGACAGTATATATGCATTTGTAAATAAAATATGTCTGCCAGAAACCAGCCGAGACGGGCATCATCTCAGGAATGAAAATGTTTCGCCCATTCTGTCCTAAATAGCACAATAATCTTCTCCCCTGCTCCCGCCTCCGTCGGTTTTTCTACCTCTGCTGTTGACATCACTAAGCATATCCAGTACCACTAAAAGCATATCGATTTCATCTGGAGCTGACGCATGATTCGCAACGTTCGTATCGCCGGTCTACTACTACTAAACGCATCCTCTTTGCGCGGTGGACTGGTGGGCGACAAACAGAGTTAAGTCAGCTTCCGGTTAAAACAGAGAACCCGCGCCAATGCGCGGGTTTTTTTATGCTCGTAGCACAAGGCGACTTCCGACAGACAAGGACCTAAACCATGAGCCAGCAGCACGTTACCATTTTCGATACCACCTTACGCGACGGTGAACAGGCGTTACAGGCAAGCCTGAGTGTGAAAGAGAAACTGCAGATTGCACTGGCGCTTGAGCGTATGGGCGTAGACGTGATGGAGGTAGGCTTCCCGGTCTCTTCCCCGGGCGACTTTGAGTCCGTACAGACCATCGCCCGCCAGGTGAAAAATAGCCGCGTCTGCGCACTGGCGCGCTGCGTTGAGAAAGATATCGACGTGGCGGCAGAGTCGCTGAAGGTTGCCGAGGCCTTCCGCATCCATACCTTTATTGCTACCTCCCCGATGCACATCGCCACCAAGCTGCGCAGCACCCTCGATGAGGTGATCGAGCGTTCAGTCTATATGGTAAAGCGCGCACGTAACTATACCGACGACGTTGAGTTCTCCTGTGAGGACGCGGGCCGCACCCCGATTGCCGATCTGGCGCGGGTGGTAGAGGCAGCGATTAACGCCGGGGCGAAAACCATCAATATTCCGGACACCGTTGGCTACACCATGCCCTTCGAGTTCGCCAATATCATTACCGGCCTGTATGAGCGCGTGCCTAACATCGATAAAGCCATCATCTCTGTCCATACCCATGACGATTTAGGCCTCGCCGTCGGCAACGCTATCGCGGCGGTCCACGCTGGCGCACGTCAGGTTGAAGGTGCGATGAACGGCATCGGCGAACGCGCCGGTAACTGCTCGCTGGAAGAGGTGATCATGGCGATTAAGGTGCGCAAGGACATTATGAATGTCCAGACCCGCATCAATCACCAGGAGATCTGGCGCACCAGCCAGATGGTCAGCCAGATCTGCAACATGCCGGTACCGGCGAACAAGGCGATTGTCGGCACCGGCGCGTTTGCCCACTCCTCCGGTATTCACCAGGACGGCGTGCTGAAGAACCGTGAAAACTACGAAATCATGACCCCGGAGTCTATCGGCCTGAACCAGGTGCAGCTGAACCTGACCTCTCGCTCCGGCCGTGCGGCGGTGAAGCACCGTATGGATGAGATGGGTTATAAAGAGAGCGACTATAACCTGGACAATCTGTACGACGCCTTCCTGAAGCTGGCGGATAAGAAGGGCCAGGTGTTTGATTACGATCTGGAAGCGCTGGCCTTTATCAACAAGCAGCAGGAGGAGCCAGAGCACTTCCGCCTGGACTACTTCAGCGTGCAGTCCGGCTCCAACGCGATGGCCACCGCCTCGGTGAAGCTGGTCTGCGGTGAGGAGGTGAAAGCCGAAGCTGCCAACGGCAACGGCCCGGTGGATGCCGTCTACCAGGCGATTAACCGCATCACCGACTACGATATCGAGCTGGTGAAGTACCAACTGAGCGCGAAGGGCCACGGCAAAGATGCCCTCGGCCAGGTGGATATCGTGGCGAACTATAACGGCCGTCGTTTCCACGGCGTGGGTCTGGCGACCGACATCGTTGAGTCCTCCGCCAAAGCGATGGTGCACGTGCTGAACAACATCTGGCGCGCCAATGAAGTCGAAAAAGAGCTGCAGCGCAAAGCTATAAAAGAAAACAACCAGGAAACCGTGTGATGTCTAAAAATTATCATATTGCAGTTTTGCCGGGCGACGGTATTGGCCCGGAAGTGATGGCGCAAGCCCTGAAGGTACTGGAAGCCATTCGTCAGCGTTTCTCCCTGCGCATCTCCACCAGCCACTACGACGTGGGTGGGATTGCGATTGATCGCCACGGCAACCCGCTGCCGCAGGCCACCGTTGCCGGCTGCGAGCAGGCCGATGCAATTCTGTTCGGCTCGGTCGGCGGCCCGAAGTGGGAACACCTGCCTCCGGCCCAGCAGCCGGAGCGCGGCGCGCTGCTGCCGCTGCGTAAGCACTTTAAGCTGTTCAGCAACCTGCGTCCGGCGAAGCTGTACCAGGGGCTGGAAGCCTTCTGCCCGCTGCGGGCGGACATCGCCGCCAACGGCTTTGATATTCTCTGCGTGCGCGAGCTGACCGGCGGGATCTACTTCGGCCAGCCAAAGGGCCGCGAAGGCAGCGGCCCGCATGAAAAAGCGTTTGATACCGAAATCTATCACCGCTTCGAGATCGAGCGCATCGCCCGCATCGCCTTTGAGTCCGCGCGTAAGCGCCGGAATAAAGTGACCTCTATCGATAAGGCTAACGTGCTGCAAACTTCCCTGCTGTGGCGCGAGATCGTTAACGAGATTGCTAAAGAGTACCCGGACGTTGAGCTGGCGCATATGTATATCGACAACGCCACCATGCAGCTGATTAAGGATCCGTCCCAGTTTGACGTCCTGCTCTGCTCCAACCTGTTTGGCGACATCCTCTCCGACGAGTGCGCGATGATCACCGGCTCGATGGGGATGCTGCCCTCCGCCAGCCTCAACGAGCAGGGCTTTGGCCTGTATGAGCCGGCAGGCGGCTCCGCGCCGGACATCGCCGGGAAGAACATTGCTAACCCGATTGCCCAGATCCTCTCCCTGGCTCTGCTGCTGCGCTATAGCCTGAACGCCAACGATGCGGCGGATGCGATTGAAGCCGCGATTAACCGCGCGCTGGAAGAGGGCGTGCGCACCGGTGACCTGGCCCGCGGCGGCGCGGCGGTCAGTACTGATGAGATGGGCGATATTATTGCCCGCTACGTAGCGGAAGGGGTGTAATCATGGCCAAGAGTTTGTACGAGAAGTTGTTTGACGCCCACGTGGTCTATGAAGCGCCGAACGAAACCCCGCTGCTCTATATCGACAGGCACCTGGTGCATGAGGTGACCTCCCCGCAGGCGTTTGATGGCCTGCGCGCGCACCATCGTCCGGTGCGTCAGCCGGGTAAGACCTTCGCTACCATGGATCACAACGTCTCTACCCAGACAAAAGATATCAACGCCTCGGGCGAGATGGCGCGCATTCAGATGCAGGAGCTGATTAAGAACTGCAACGAGTTTGGCGTAGAGCTGTACGATCTGAACCACCCCTACCAGGGCATCGTCCACGTGATGGGGCCAGAGCAAGGCATCACCCTGCCGGGGATGACCATCGTCTGCGGCGACTCCCATACCGCCACCCACGGCGCATTTGGCGCGCTGGCATTCGGCATCGGCACCTCGGAAGTTGAGCACGTATTGGCGACCCAGACCCTGAAGCAGGGCCGCGCCAGAACTATGAAAATTGAGGTACAGGGCCACGCCGCACCGGGCATCACCGCAAAAGATATCGTGCTGGCGATCATCGGTAAGACCGGCAGCGCGGGCGGTACCGGCCACGTCGTCGAGTTCTGCGGCGAAGCCATTCAGGCGCTGAGCATGGAGGGTCGGATGACCCTGTGCAACATGGCCATTGAGATGGGTGCTAAGGCCGGTATCGTCGCCCCTGACGAAACCACCTTTAACTACGTCAAAGGCCGTCTGCACGCGCCGAAAGGCAAAGATTTCGATGACGCCGTGGCCTACTGGAAGACGCTGAAATCTGACGAGGGCGCGACCTTTGATACCGTCGTTACATTGCAGGCGGCAGAGATCGCCCCGCAGATCACCTGGGGAACTAACCCAGGCCAGGTGATTGCCGTGGGCGAAAATATTCCCGATCCGGCCTCGTTTGCCGATCCGGTTGAGCGCGCCAGCGCGGAGAAGGCGCTGGCCTACATGGGCCTGAAGCCAGGCATCCCGCTGACCGACGTGAGCATCGACAAGGTATTTATCGGCTCCTGCACCAACTCGCGCATTGAAGACCTGCGCGCGGCGGCAGAGATTGCCAAAGGGCGTAAGGTTGCGCCGGGCGTACAGGCGCTGGTGGTACCCGGCTCCGGCCCGGTAAAAGCGCAGGCGGAAGCGGAAGGTCTGGATAAGATCTTTATCGAAGCGGGCTTTGAGTGGCGTCTGCCGGGCTGCTCCATGTGCCTGGCGATGAACAACGATCGCCTGAATCCCGGCGAGCGCTGCGCCTCCACCAGCAACCGTAACTTTGAAGGCCGCCAGGGGCGCGGAGGACGTACCCACCTGGTCAGCCCGGCCATGGCCGCCGCCGCCGCCGTTACCGGCCACTTCGCTGACATTCGCAGCATCAAATAAGGAGACCATCATGGCAGAGAAATTTACCCAGCATACCGGCCTGGTGGTCCCTCTGGATGCCGCTAACGTCGATACCGATGCGATCATTCCCAAGCAGTTTTTACAGAAGGTGACGCGTACCGGCTTCGGCGCGCATCTGTTTAACGACTGGCGTTTCCTCGATGACAAAGGCGAGCAGCCGAACCCGGAGTTCGTGCTGAACTTTCCGCAGTATAAAGGCGCCTCTATTCTGCTGGCGCGGGAGAACTTTGGCTGCGGCTCCTCGCGTGAGCACGCGCCGTGGGCACTGACCGACTATGGCTTTAAGGTGGTGATCGCCCCAAGCTTTGCCGATATCTTCTACGGCAACAGCTTTAACAACCAGCTGCTGCCGGTCACCCTGAGCGATAGCGAGGTGGATGAGCTGTTTAGCCTGGTGCAGAGCAATCCCGGCATCACTTTCGTAGTGGACCTGGAGGCGCAGAAGGTCATCGCCGGGGAGAAATCTTACAGCTTCAATATCGACGCGTTTCGTCGCCACTGCATGTTAAACGGTCTGGACAGCATCGGCCTGACGCTGCAACACGAAGAGGCTATCTCCGCCTACGAACAGCGGCAGCCCGCCTTTATGAGCTAACCAATACCGGCTTTAAACACGATTAACGGCGAGGAGCGATCCTCGCCGTTTTTTTATGCATTGAATTTCTTAGCGTTATTAAATTAGTTAATGGTCATTATAAAATAGTGTTGACGTGCATAGCCGATCGCGCCTATCATTTATCTATCGATCGTTAACTAATTAACGACCCCAGACAAAAATTAAGCTTAAGGAATACCATCATGAAATCGATTAAAACGCTTGTTGCCGCCGTTGCCCTCTCTACCCTCTCATTTGGTGCGTTTGCTCAGAGCGTAACCGCCAGCGGCACCACCATTGACGATGCCGAAGCGAAAATTGCCGCTCAGGCACAGCAGGCCGGTGCCTCTTCCTATAAAATCACCGAAGCTAACGTCAACAACAACGTGCATATGACCGCTGAGCTGTATAAATAATAGTGCTGTATTGCCCGGCGGCGCAGGCTTGCCGGGCCTACAGGTTCAAAGCCGTTTGTAGGCCCGGTAAGCGGTAGCGCCACCGGGCGTTTTATTGTCAACTACACATCCTTCACCCGCGTGGTCAGCCCCAGCGTTAGCAGTGAAATCCCCGCAATAACCCAGTAGACCGCCCCGTGGCCATAGCTTTGCGCCAGCGCCCCCTGGATCACCCCCGCCAGGATCACCCCGGTAGAGATACTGTTGGTAAACAGCGTGGTGGCCGATCCCGCCCGTCCAGGCATCAGATCCTGAAACCAGAGCATGCCGATCCCGGCGACAATCCCAATAAACACCGCATTAAAGAGCTGTAAGAGCAGCAGCGCATGCTCGCTGTGGAAGAAGAGCAGACCGATGTAGAACAGCACCCCCGCCGCGACCGCCAGGGTCATCATCCGCCGTTTACCAAAGCGTTTAACGTAGTAGCCTGCGAGGATCATTGCCGGGATCTCCAGCCCGGCGGCGGTACCCATCAGGATCCCCGCCAGCCGGTCGGGCAGGCCGAGATCCCCGCTGATCCACAGCGGCATATCAATGATGTACATGGTGTTGCAGGTCCACATCAGCGTGGAGGCGATAAACAGCTTGCGCACGTTGCCATCGCGCCAGCCGCTAATCTGCGTCACCGCCACGTCCGCAGGCTGCTCCACTCGCGCCACCGAGGGCAGGATCAGCGCAATCAGTGCGAAGCTGATGATGAAGATCCCAGCGGCGATAGAGAACATGGCGGTAAAGCCGTAGTTTAGCGCCAGCATAAAGGCCAGCGGCGGGCCAATCACCCACGCCAGCGAGAGCTGGGCGCGCATTACGGAGCTGAACATCACCACTTCGCGGGCCGAGCTGTCGGCATACTCCCGGGCGAGGGCAAAGAGCTGCGGCATGGCGGTATTGGCCAGCGAGGCCAGCAGCACGCCGCAGGTGATCAGCGTCAGGTAGTGGCGATTAAAGGCGAACAGCAGCGCGTTGCCCACCGCCATCACACAGCAGAACATGATCAGCTTGCGGCGATCGCCCTGGCTGTCGGATCGTTTTGCCAGCCACAGGCTGACGAGGATCCCGGCGATGGCGTTGACGGTATAGAACAGCCCGACCCAGAACGGCTCGGCACCCACCTCGCGGCTAAGAAAGAGGCTGAGCGTCGGCGCCTGTAACGCCCCGGCAATGCCCATCATAAATGCAACGATCATAAACGCGGCGTAGACCCCGTTTAGCCGCCTTCCCATTGTCATCAGCCAGAGCATAAGCATCCTTTTAGCGTGTGAGAAAATAAAAAAGCCAGCAGAATCATAGCTGCTGGCGTGGCGATAAGCACCAATACTCAGTCACACAGATGAAAGCAGTTGGGCACCGCTTTCATCTGCAAGGATTATTGGCTTAATATAGGGAAAAATAAATTGCTGAGTTTTCGCCGGGAGTTCCCCTTTTATGTCCTCTGGTCGTCTGCAACAACAGTTTATCCGCCTGTGGCAGTGCTGTAACGGCGCATCCCGGGAGACGACGCTGAACGAGCTGGCGGAGCAGCTGAGCTGTTCCCGCCGCCATATGCGTACTCTGCTTAACGCCATGCAGCAGCGCGGCTGGCTGACGTGGGAGGCGGAGGCCGGTCGCGGTAAGCGCTCGCGCCTTACCTTCCTCTATACCGGCCTCGCACTCCAGCAGCAGCGGGCGGAGGATCTACTGGATCAGGATCGCATCGATCAGCTGGTACAGCTGGTCGGCGATAAAAATGCCGTACGGCAGATGCTGGTCTCGCATCTCGGCAGAAGCTTTCGCCAGGGGCGGCATATTCTGCGCGTGCTCTACTACCGGCCATTACGCAACCTGCTGCCCGGCACGGCACTCCGTCGCTCGGAAACCCATATGGCCCGTCAGATCTTCAGCGCGCTAACGCGGATAAATGAGGAAAATGGGGAACTGGAGCCGGATATCGCCCACCACTGGAAGTGCCTCTCTCCCCTGCACTGGCGTTTTTATCTGCGCCCCGGCATTCATTTTCACCATGGCCGCGAGCTGGAGATGAGCGACGTCATCACCTCCCTGCAGCGGGTTAACGCCCTGCCGCTCTACTCGCACATCACAGAGATCGCCTCCCCTACCCCCTGGACGCTGGATATTCACCTCTCTCAGCCCGACAGCTGGCTACCGTGGCTGCTGGGTCACGTGCAGTCGATGATCCTCCCCCGGGAGTGGTCCACCATGGAGAATTTTGCCAGCCTGCCGGTAGGCACCGGACCCTATGCGGTCACGCTTAACAACAGCAACCAGCTGAAGATCCATGCTTTTGATGACTACTTCGGCTTCCGGGCGCTGATCGATGAGGTGAACGTCTGGGTGCTGCCCGATGTCAATGACGATCTTAGCGCGGGCCTGACGCTGGAGGGACCCGGCGGAGAGGAGAAAGCGGTAGAGAGCCGCCTCGAGGAGGGGTGCTACTACCTGCTGTTTGATGCCCGCACCCATCGCGGGGCGAACCAGCAGGTGCGGGAGTGGGTGAGCCAGATCCTCTCCCCGTCGAGCCTGCTGTTTCACGCCGAGGAGCATCACCAGCGCTACTGGTTCCCGGCCTACGGCCTGCTGCCGCGCTGGCACCATACCCGTCCCGGCGGGAGCGAAAAGCCTGCCGGGCTGGAGTCGCTGACCCTGACCTACTACCGGGATCATATAGAGCACCGGGTGCTGGCCCAGACCATGAGCGCCCTGCTGGCGGCGCATCAGGTCACTCTGAACATTCAGGAGGTGGACTATGACGAGTGGCACAGGGGCGACGCGGTGAGTGATATCTGGCTCAACAGCGCCAACTTTACCCTACCGCTGGATTTCTCTCTCTTTACCCATCTCTATGAGGTGCCGCTCCTGCAGAAGTGCATTCCCCGCGACTGGCAGGCGGATGCCACGCAGTGGCGGGCGGGCGAGATGAACCTGGCCGCCTGGTGCCAGCAGCTGCTGGCGGGCAAGGCGATCGTGCCGCTGATCCACCACTGGCTGATGATCCAGGGGCAGCGCAGCATGCGTGGCCTGCGGATGAATACCCTCGGCTGGTTTGATTTTAAATCGGCTTGGTTTGCGCCGCCGGATCCTTAGCGCTTTCAGAATGCTAACATAATCACTACAATGAGGCCGTGCTCAACGGGGTGCTGCGCAATGCGTGTGCTGAGAAAATACCCGTCGAACCTGATCCGGATAACGCCGGCGAAGGGATTTGAGGCTACCGCTCAAAATCCTTTGCCACTCTCTTTCTATTGAGGTGCAAAGTGTTAAAAAAATGTCTGCCGCTGCTGCTGCTCGTGGCCGCCCCCGTTTTTGCCGCCCCGACTGCTGATAAACCCGTTCTCACCGTCTACACCTACGACTCCTTCGCTGCCGACTGGGGGCCAGGACCCGCGGTGAAAAAAGCCTTCGAGGCCGACTGCAACTGCGAGCTGAAGATGGTGGCGCTGGAGGATGGCGTCTCGCTGCTCAACCGTCTGCGCATGGAGGGCAAAAACAGCAAGGCCGACGTGGTGCTGGGCCTCGACAATAACCTGCTAGAGGCGGCGAGCAAGACCGGGCTGTTTGCCAAAAGCGGCGTGGCGGCCGACGCCGTTAACGTTCCCGGCGGCTGGAAAAACGACACCTTTGTGCCCTTCGACTACGGCTACTTTGCCTTTGTCTATGACAAAAACAAGCTGAAGAATCCGCCGAAGAGCCTGAAGGAGCTGGTGGAGAGCGACCAGAAGTGGCGGGTGATCTATCAGGATCCGCGCACCAGTACCCCAGGACTGGGCCTGCTGCTGTGGATGCAAAAAGTCTACGGGGATAAAACGCCTGAGGCGTGGCAGAAGCTGGCGGCGAAAACCGTCACCGTCACCAAAGGCTGGAGCGAAGCCTACGGCCTGTTCCTGAAGGGCGAGAGCGATCTGGTTCTGAGCTACACCACCTCACCGGCCTATCACCTGATCGAAGAGAAAAAGGATAACTACGCGGCGGCGGACTTCAGCGAAGGTCACTACCTGCAGGTCGAGGTCGCCGCCCGCACCGCGGCCAGCAAGCAGCCTGAGCTGGCAGAGAAGTTCCTCACGTTTATGGTCAGCCCGGCGTTCCAGAATGCCATCCCAACCGGCAACTGGATGTACCCGGTGAGCAACGTGACGCTGCCCGCGGGCTTTGACTCGCTGACGAAGCCGAAGACCACCCTGGAGTTCACCCCGCAGCAGGTCTTCTCCCAACGCGCTGAGTGGATTAACACGTGGCTTCGCGCGACCAGCCGCTAATTCCCGGCTGGTTGCTGCCCGGCGCTGCCGCTGCTACCCTGCTGGTGGCGGTGGCGCTGGCGGCGTTTCTTGCCCTCTGGCTCAACGCGCCGACCACCGACGTCTCGGCGCTGTGGCACGATAGCTACCTGCGCCACGTGGTGGCCTTCTCCTTTGGCCAGGCGTTTCTCTCCGCCCTGCTCTCGGTAGTGCCCGCTATCTTCCTGGCCCGCGCCCTCTACCGCCGCCGCTTTCCCGGACGGCTTATGCTGCTCCGCCTCTGCGCGATGACCCTGATCCTGCCGGTGCTGGTGGCGGTTTTTGGCATCCTCACCGTTTACGGGCGTCAGGGCTGGCTGGCTTCGGTGTGTGACTCGCTCGGCCTGCCGTGGGGATTTTCGCCCTACGGGCTGAGCGGCATCCTGCTGGCGCACATCTTTTTTAACCTGCCGATGGCAACCCGCCTGCTGCTCCAGGCCCTGGAGCAGATCCCCGGCGAGCAGCGCCAGCTTGCCGCCCAGCTGGGGATGCGCGGTTTCGCCCTCTTCCGCTTCGTCGAGTGGCCGTGGCTGCGGCGGCAGATCCCACCGGTGGCAGCGCTGATCTTTATGCTCTGCTTCGCCAGCTTCGCCACCGTGCTGTCGCTGGGCGGCGGCCCTAAAGCCACCACCATCGAGCTGGCGATCTACCAGGCCTTGAGCTTTGACTACGATCCCGGCCGCGCCGCGCTGCTGGGGCTATTGCAGATGATCTGCTGCCTGGCGCTGGTGCTGCTTAGCCAGCGCCTGAGCAAGGCCATTCCGGTGGGCAGCAATCAGATCCAGGGCTGGCGCGATCCGCAAGATAGCTGGCGCGCCCGGCTGGGCGACAGCCTGCTGATCGGCCTGGCGCTGCTGCTGCTGCTCCCGCCCCTGCTGGCGGTGATCGTCGAGGGGATAAACGGTAACCTCCCTACGGTGCTGGCCCAGCCGGTGCTGTGGCAGGCGGTGTGGACCTCCCTGCGCATTGCCCTGCTGGCCGGGCTGCTCTGCGTGATCCTCACCATGATGCTGCTCTGGAGCAGCCGCGAGCTGCGGGTACGCGGACAGCTGCGCCGGGGCCAGGCGCTGGAACTCAGCGGGATGCTGATCCTCGCCATGCCCGGCATCGTGCTGGCAACCGGCTTCTTTCTGCTGCTCAACAACTCTGTCGGCCTGCCCACCTCTGCGGATGGGATCGTGATCTTTACCAACGCCCTGATGGCCATTCCCTACGCCCAGAAGGTGCTCGATAACCCGATGCGGGACATCACCGCCCGCTATAGCCTGCTGTGCGAGTCGTTGGGCATGCGCGGCTTTTCCCGCCTGCGGGTGGTAGAGCTGCGTGCGCTGCGGCGGCCGCTGGCCCAGGCGCTGGCCTTTGCCTGCGTGCTCTCCATCGGCGACTTCGGGGTAGTCGCGCTGTTTGGTAACGAGGAGTTCCGCACGCTACCCTTCTATCTCTACCAGCAGATTGGCGCCTACCGCAGCCAGGACGGGGCGGTGACGGCGCTGATCCTGCTGGCGCTCTGCTTTGCTCTCTTTACCGTTATTGAAAAACTTCCGGGCCGCCATGCTAAAACTCACTGATGTCACCTGGCTCTACCAGCATCTGCCGATGCGCTTTACCCTCGCCGTCGAGGCGGGCGAGCAGATTGCCGTGCTGGGCCCCAGCGGCGCGGGGAAAAGCACCCTGCTCAACCTCATCGCCGGTTTTATCCAGCCGGTGAGCGGCACGATTATGATTGGCAATCAGGAGCATACCGCGACGCCGCCGTCGCGCCGTCCGGTATCGATGCTGTTTCAGGAGAACAACCTGTTCACCCACCTGACGGTGCGGCAGAACATCGGCCTCGGCCTGCATCCCGGCCTGAAGCTCAATGCCGATCAGCAGCAGAAGCTGGCGGAGATTGCCGCCCAGATGGGGCTGGAGACCCTGCTCGACCGGCTGCCGGATCAGCTCTCCGGCGGGCAGCGGCAGCGGGTAGCGCTGGCGCGCTGTCTGGTGCGGGAGCAGCCTATTCTGTTGCTGGACGAGCCGTTTTCGGCGCTCGATCCGGCCCTGCGTCAGGAGATGCTGGCCCTGGTACAGAGCGTTTGCCAGCGGCAGAAGATAACCCTGCTGATGGTCTCCCACAGCATTGAAGATGCCGCGCGCATCGCCAGCCGGGCGCTGGTGGTAGCCGAGGGGCGCATCGCCTGGGACGGCGCAACCGACGATCTGCTCAGCGGTCGCGCCCCGGTTTCGGCGCTGTTGGGAATTGAACGTCAGTGACCGGTGACGACCTTACCGAGAATCGTTAGATAGGCAGGCATCAGCGGATGGCGAGCTACCGCCACGCAGGCGATAACCGCCACGCCGAGCAGCAGCGGAGCCACCCACAGCAGCCGTCCGCGTGGCAGGTATTTTGACAAGCGATCGCTGCCGGACTTGCCGCTGCGCCACAGCCGCCAGCAGAGCCACGCCGCCAGCCAGAGCAGCAGCGCCGCGCCCAGCAGCAGCCATTTGAACGCCCCGCTCTGCTCATCGGCGGGAATATCGATCGCCGCCCCGGCAAGGATGCCCGGCAGAAAGTAGAACGGCGGCCAGAGCAGGCAGCCGATCACGTTGGGCAGGATAAATTTGCTGACGGGGAGATCGAGCATCCCGGCAACCATCGGCACCAGCGGGCGGGTTGGCCCGACAAAGCGCCCAACCAGAATGGTAAACATGCTGTGCTGATGTAGGGCATGCTCGGTCTTATCGAGCAGCGCCTTGTTCTTTTTCATAAACGACCAGCGGTGCAGCGGCTTCTTAAAGCGCCAGCCGAGCCAGAAGGAGATCCAGTCTCCCAGCAGACAGCCGACGATCCCCGCCAGCCAGGCATACCAGAAGTTCACCTCGCCGCTGCCGATTAGCGCCCCGAGTCCGGCCATCATCACCGTGCCTGGCAGGATCAGTCCCACCAGCGCCAGCGACTCCAGAAAAGCCACAAGGGCGATCGCAATGAGCGTATAGGTCGCTGATTGCGTAATAAAATGTTCCAGAAATGCCTGCATACGCGGTCCGTTTTAGTGACGAAGCAGGGATTCTCCAGAGCGGAAAGCGCCTCGTCAAGCCAACAATTGTCTGATTAGCTTACTGTCTGTATCAGACCTCGTCGGCGGCATTTCGTTTCTTTACGTTATTCACACCCGGCGCGGAACTCGCTCGGGCTGGCTCCGGTGCACTTTTTAAACACGCGGGAGAAGTAGAGCTGATCCTCAAAGCCGACGTTGCGCCCGACGCTGGCGATGGGCATCCGCGTGGTGCTGAGCAGCAGCTTGGCCTGGCTGATGCGCTGATCCTCCCGCCAGCTGAGTACGCTGACCCCCAGCTGCTGGCGGAAGAGGTGCGATAGCCGCGACGGCGACAGGCAGACGTGCTGCGCCACACCGGCAATATCAAAGTGGTTATCCGCCAGGTGATCGCTGATGTACTGGCAGGCGTCGCGCACCCGGTTATCCAGCGGCGGATGCAGCGATTCGTTAATGGCGTCCATACGTCGCAGCAGCACCTGCTCCAGCAGGTTGATCGCCAGCAGCTCGCCATAGCGCCCGCCGCTCTGCCCGGCGTTGATGATCTGCGCAAACAGCTCGCTAAAGCGTGCCTGGTGCACCTCGTCAGGACGGAAATAGCCGGTCTGACCAAAAATGGTCGGCCAGGCCAGCCACTCATGCCAGTAGGCGCGCGGGCGGAAGTAGACCCACTGGTGATACCACTCTCGCGCCTCGGGGTGGCGTCCATAGTGGTGGATCTCGCCGGGGGGAAAGAGCAGGATATCGCCGGGGCGGCAGACAAACTGCCGACCATTGTTATTGATTACCCCCTCCCCGCGCACCGTCAGGTTGAGGATGTAGCCCTTCATCCCCAGCGGGCGATCGACAAAGAAGTCCAGGTAGCCGTCGGCCTCAATGGGCGTCAGCCCGGCCACGAGATGGGCATTAAACGAGTAGCCAGGCAGCAGAGGATCGGTTTGTAATTCAGCCATAAACAGCGCGCTCCAGGTAGTGGTCAAGGAAACCATTTGTCCATATTGGGTTTTATTTCACCACGCGGCTGCCTTATAGAACCTGATACAAAAACCGCAGCGTGACAACCCCGCCAGATAAAAGCACTTTCCCCGTTTTGCCTAATCTACACCGATAAAAAGGGGTAACAAAAGTGTCTATAAACCCGGCAGAAATGTCCACATTGAATATTTGCAGTGAATCACACTTTCTGCTGACACAGCATTTTTATCCATAAGATTAGCGGATCCTGCCTGACGCTTTTTAGCCCCTGTCTCTAATGTTTCTCCATACGGTTATTTTGGATGGAGTAAGACGATGGCAATTGCAATTGGCCTCGATTTTGGCAGCGATTCCGTACGCGCACTGGCAGTAGACTGCGAGCACGGCACAGAGATCGCCGCCAGCGTGGAGTGGTATCCGCGCTGGCAGGAGGGGCGTTATTGCGACGCTCCGCGCAACCAGTTTCGCCATCACCCGCGCGACTATATCGAGTCGATGGAGGCGGCAATCAAAAGCGTGCTGGCCGAGCTGAGCGCCGAACAGCGCGAGCAGGTAAGCGGTATCGGCGTGGACAGCACCGGCTCGACGCCGGCCCCCATTGACGCCGAGGGGCGCGTGCTGGCGCTGCGCCCGGAGTTTGCCGACAACCCCAACGCCATGTTCGTGCTGTGGAAAGATCACACTGCGGTAGAGGAGGCCGAGGCCATCACCCGCCTGTGTCACCAGCCGGGCAAAACCGACTACTCGCGCTACATCGGCGGGATCTACTCCAGCGAGTGGTTCTGGGCCAAGATCCTGCACGTCACCCGCCAGGATGCCGCCGTCGCTCAGGCCGCCACCTCGTGGATCGAGCTGTGCGATTGGGTTCCCGCCCTGCTCTCCAACACCGTTCGCCCGCAGGATATCCGCCGCGGGCGTTGCAGCGCTGGACATAAATCCCTCTGGCACGAAAGCTGGGGCGGTCTGCCTCCGGCCAGCTTCTTTGACGAGCTGGATCCCATCATCAACAAGCATCTGGCCTGGCCGATGTTTACCGAGACGTATACCGCCGATCTGCCGGTGGGCAACCTGAGTCCGGAGTGGGCGCAGCGTCTGGGCCTGTCGGAGAAGGTGGTGATTGCCGGGGGCGCGTTCGACTGCCATATGGGCGCGGTAGGTGCGGGGGCACAGCCGAACACGCTGGTGAAAGTGATCGGCACCTCCACCTGCGACATCCTGATTGCCGACAAGCCCAGCGTCGGCGAGCGCGCGGTGAAAGGCATCTGCGGCCAGGTTGACGGCAGCGTGGTGCCGGACTTTATCGGCCTTGAGGCCGGGCAGTCGGCCTTCGGCGATATCTACGCCTGGTTTGGCCGCATCCTCGGCTGGCCGCTTGAGCAGCTCGCCCTCCAGCATCCCGAGCTGAAAACCCAGATTCAGGCGAGCCAGAAGCAGCTGCTGCCCGCCCTGACTCAGGCCTGGGCGGATAACCCCTCTCTCGATCATCTCCCGGTGATCCTCGACTGGTTTAACGGTCGCCGCACCCCTAACGCTAACCAGCGTCTGAAGGGGGTGATTACTGACCTCAACCTTGCTACCGACGCGCCGCTGCTGTTTGGCGGGCTAATTGCCGCCACCGCCTTCGGTGCGCGCGCCATTATGGAGTGCTTTACCGACCAGGGGATCGCGGTCAACAACGTGATGGCCCTCGGCGGTATCGCCCGTAAAAACCGGGTGATCATGCAGGCCTGCTGCGACGTGCTCAACCGTCCGCTACAGATCGTCGCCTCCGATCAGTGCTGCGCCCTGGGGGCGGCCATCTTCGCCGCCGTCGCCGCAGGGGATCACCCGGATATCCCGACCGCGCAGCGCCATATGGCCAGCGCCGTCGAAAACACGCTTCAGCCTGCTCCCGCTCAGGCGCAACGCTTTGAACAGCTCTATCGCCGCTACCAGCAATGGGCGGCCAGCGCCGAGCAACACTATCTCCCTTCAGCCGCGCCAGCGTCGCAGGCCGCTTTGACTCATTAAGGACACGATAATGACTATTTTTGACAACTACGAAGTATGGTTTGTGATTGGCAGCCAGCACCTCTATGGCCCGGAGACCCTGCGCCAGGTGACGCAGCACGCCGAGCAGGTGGTAAACGTCCTGAACGGCGAAGCCAAACTACCCTGCAAGCTGGTACTGAAGCCGCTGGGCACCTCCCCGGATGAGATCACCGCTATCTGCCGCGACGCCAACTACGACGACAAGTGTGCGGGCCTGGTGGTGTGGCTGCACACCTTCTCGCCGGCCAAGATGTGGATCAACGGCCTGACCATCCTCAACAAGCCGCTGCTGCAGTTCCATACCCAGTTCAACGCCTCCCTGCCGTGGGACAGCATCGACATGGACTTTATGAACCTGAACCAGACCGCGCACGGCGGCCGTGAGTTCGGCTTCATTGGCGCGCGGATGCGTCAGCAGCACAGCGTGGTGACCGGTCACTGGCAGGATCGTAAAGCCCAGCAGCGCATCGGGGCGTGGATGCGCCACGCGGTCTCGAAACAGGATACCCGCCATCTGAAAGTGTGCCGCTTCGGCGATAACATGCGTGAAGTCGCGGTAACCGACGGCGATAAAGTGGCTGCGCAGATCAAGTTCGGCTTCTCAGTGAATACCTGGGCGGTGGGCGATCTGGTGCAGGTGGTTAACGACATCAGCGAAGGCGATATCAGCGCGCTGGTGGATGAGTATGAGAGCAGCTATCGCCTGACCGCTGCCGCACAGGTCAACGGCGACAAGCGCCAGAACGTGATTGACGCCGCCCGCATTGAGCTGGGGATGAAGCGCTTCCTCGAGCAGGGCGGCTTCCACGCCTTCACCACCACCTTTGAAGATCTGCACGGCCTGAAGCAGCTCCCGGGCCTCGCCGTGCAGCGCCTGATGCAGCAGGGCTACGGCTTTGCTGGCGAAGGCGACTGGAAAACCGCCGCCCTGCTTCGCATCATGAAGGTGATGGCAACCGGTCTGCAGGGCGGTACCTCCTTTATGGAGGACTACACCTACCACTTTGAGGACGGCAACGATCTGGTGCTCGGCTCCCATATGCTGGAAGTGTGTCCGACCATCGCCCTGGATGAGAAACCGATCCTCGATGTGCAGTACCTCGGCATCGGCGGCAAAGCCGATCCGGCCCGTCTGATCTTCTCTACCAAAACCGGCCCGGCGATCAACGCCAGCCTGATCGATCTGGGGGATCGTTTCCGCCTGCTGGTGAACTGCGTTGATTCCGTCGAGGCCCCGCACCAGCTGCCGAAGCTGCCAGTCGCCAACGCGCTGTGGAAAGCCCAGCCGGATCTGGCTACCGCCTCCGAGGCGTGGATCGTTGCCGGGGGCGCGCACCACACCGTCTTCAGCCACGCGCTGGATCTCAGCGATATGCGCCAGTTCGCCGAGCTGCACGACATTGAGCTGGCGGTGATCGATAACGACACCCGCCTGCCAGCGTTCAAAGATGCCCTGCGCTGGAACGAAGTCTATTACGGGTCAAAACGTTAAGTCCGTAATGCCCGGTGGCGCTGCGCTTACCGGGCCTACGTGGAGATAACTATGCTTGAAGATCTCAAACGCCAGGTACTGGAAGCCAACCTGGCGCTACCGAAACATAATCTTGTCACCCTCACCTGGGGCAACGTTAGCGCCGTCGATCGCGAGCGCGGTCTGTTTGTCATCAAGCCCTCGGGCGTGGACTACGGCGTAATGACCGCAGAAGATATGGTGGTGGTGAGCATTGAAACCGGTGAGGTGGTCGAAGGGACGAAAAAATCCTCCTCCGATACTCCGACCCACCGCCTGCTCTACCAGGCCTTCCCGACCATTGGCGGCATTGTGCATACCCACTCGCGCCACGCCACTATCTGGGCGCAGGCGGGCCAGTCTATTCCGGCCACCGGCACTACCCACGCCGACTACTTCTATGGCCCTATTCCCTGCACCCGCAAGATGACCGATGCGGAGATTAACGGCGAGTATGAGTGGGAGACCGGAGAGGTGATCGTCGAGACCTTTAAAACTCAGGGGATCGACGCTGCCCAAATGCCCGGCGTACTGGTGCACTCCCACGGTCCTTTTGCCTGGGGCAAGAACGCCGACGACGCGGTGCATAACGCCATCGTGCTGGAGGAGGTCGCCTATATGGGCATCTTCTGCCGCCAGCTCACTCCGGATCTGCCAGCCATGCAGCAGACGCTGCTGGATAAACACTACCTGCGCAAGCACGGGGCGAAAGCCTATTACGGCCAGTAGCTTTTGCCCGGTGGCGCTGCGCTTACCGGGCCTACCAAACCGTAGGCCGGGTCAGGCGAAGCCGCCACCCGGCGCATACCCCTGTATAAAAACCCAGCTAAACTACTGAAGCCAGGCTATAATAACGCCTGGTTTTATTTTATGAGAAGACGGCGTGGCGCAGGCGCAAGAAGGCTTTTTACTGACCCGGCACTGGCGGGATACCCCTCAGGGCACCGAGATCGAATTGTGGCTGGCAACCGACAGCGGCCCGCTGCGGGTGGTGCTGCCCGTGCAGGAGTCGGTGGCGTTTATCCCCTCGGCGCAGGTGCCCCAGGCGCAGCGGATCCTGGCGGGTGAAAGCCACTACCGCCTGACGCCGCTTGAGCTTAAGGACTTCAGCCGCCAGCCGGTGCACGGCCTCTACTGCCGCGCCCATCGCCAGCTGATGCGCTATGAGAAGCTGCTGCGCGAGGGCGGCGTAACCCTTTACGAAGCCGACGTCCGTCCGCCGGAGCGTTTTTTGATGGAGCGCTTTATTACCGCCCCGGTGTGGGTCAGCGGCGAAGCGCGCGACGGTGCGCTGGTAAACGCCCGCCTCAAGCCCAGCCCGCACTATCGCCCACCGCTGAAGTGGGTTTCGCTGGATATCGAAACTACCCGCCACGGCGAGCTGTACTGCATCGGCCTTGAGGGGTGCGGCCAGCGCACGGTCTATATGCTCGGGCCGGAAAACGGCGACGCCTCGGGCCTCGACTTCCATCTGGAGTACGTTGCCAGCCGTCGGCAGCTGCTGGAGAAGCTCAACGCCTGGTTTGCCGCCCACGATCCAGACGTGCTGATCGGCTGGAACGTGGTGCAGTTCGATCTACGCATGCTGCAAAAGCACGCCGAGCGCTACGGCGTCCCGCTGCGGTTGGGGCGCGGCAACAGCGAGCTGGAGTGGCGCGAGCACGGCTTCAAGAACGGCGTCTTCTTTGCGCAGATGGCGGGCCGGCTGATTATCGACGGCATCGACGCCCTGAAGTCCGCCTTCTGGAACTTCCAGTCATTCTCTCTGGAGTCGGTAGCGCGGGAGCTGCTTGGCGAAGGCAAGTCGATCGATAATCCCTGGGACCGAATGGATGAGATCGAGCGACGCTTTAACGAAGATAAGCCCGCCCTTGCCACCTACAACCTAAAGGACTGTGAGCTGGTGACGCGCATCTTCCATAAGACGGCGATCATGCCCTTCCTGCTGGAGCGCGCCTCAGTCAACGGCCTGCCTGTGGATCGCCACGGCGGGTCGGTGGCCGCCTTCAGCCACCTCTACTTTCCGCGCATGCACCGGGCGGGCTACGTGGCCCCGAATCTCGGTGCCGTGCCGCCGCAGGCCAGCCCCGGCGGCTACGTGATGGACTCTACCCCTGGCCTGTATGACTCGGTGCTGGTGCTGGACTACAAGAGCCTCTACCCGTCGATCATCCGCACCTTTCTGATCGATCCGGTGGGGCTGATAGAGGGCATGGCGCAGCCGGACGAAGCCCACAGCAGCGAGGGCTTTCTCGGAGCGTGGTTCTCCCGCGAGACGCACTGCCTGCCGGAGATCGTCGGCCAGATCTGGCACGGCCGCGACGAGGCCAAACGCCAGGGCAACAAGCCGCTCTCCCAGGCGCTGAAGATCATTATGAATGCCTTTTACGGCGTGCTGGGCACCAGCGCCTGCCGCTTCTTCGATCCCCGGCTGGCGTCGTCGATCACCATGCGCGGGCATGAGATCATGCGTCAGACCAAAACGCTGATCGAGTCTCAGGGCTACGAGGTGATCTACGGCGACACGGACTCCACCTTCGTCTGGCTGAAGCACGCCCATAGCGAAGAGGAGGCCGCGCGCATCGGCCAGGCGCTGGTGGTGCAGGTTAATGACTGGTGGCGGGAGCATCTCGCCAGCAAAGGCTTAACCAGCGCGCTGGAGCTGGAGTTCGAAACCCACTTCTGCCGCTTCCTGATGCCGACCATTCGCGGGGCGGATACCGGCAGCAAGAAGCGCTACGCCGGGCTGATCCAGGAGGGCGACAGCCAGCGCATGGTTTTCAAAGGGCTGGAGACGGTGCGCACCGACTGGACGCCGCTGGCGCAGACGTTCCAGCAGGCGCTCTACCTGCGCATTTTCCGCCGCGAGCCGTATCAGGATTACATTCGCGAAACCATTGCCCAGCTGATGGCGGGCGAGCTGGATAGCCAGCTGGTCTATCGCAAGCGCCTGCGCCGTCCGCTGGCGGAGTACCAGCGCAACGTGCCGCCCCACGTGCGGGCGGCGAGGCTGGCGGATGAGCAAAACCAGAAGCGCGGCCGGGCGTTGCAGTACCAGAAGCGGGGCACCATCAAGTATGTCTGGACCACTCACGGTCCCGAGCCGGTGGACTACCAGCAGGCGCCGCTGGACTACGATCACTATTTAACTCGCCAGCTACAGCCGGTGGCAGAGGGCATCCTGCCGTTTATGGGCGATGACTTTGCTACACTGGTTACGGGGCAGATGGGACTCTTCTAGTGCGTTTTGAATGATGACGAACGGGTGACTATCATCTCAGCATCCAGTACCATAGCGCCCTTTCCAATCCTGGCCCCAATTTTTTGACGCGCTGTCACCCCATGACGGTGGTCTAACTATTGCCTGCAATTTGAGATATAGAGCCGAATAACTATGCCTTTTACACTTGGTCAACGCTGGATCAGCGATACAGAAAGCGAACTCGGACTGGGAACCGTTGTAGCGATGGATGCGCGTACCGTTACGCTGCTCTTCTCCTCAACCGGAGAGAACCGTCTCTACTCCCGCAGTGACTCCCCCGTTACCCGCGTAATGTTTAATCCAGGCGATACGGTGACCAGCCACGAAGGCTGGCAGCTCACCATTGATGACGTAAAAGAGCAAAACGGTCTGCTGACCTACACCGGCACGCGCCTGGATACCGGCGAAACCGACGTGGCGCTGCGTGAAGTGCTGCTCGACAGCAAGCTGGTGTTCAGCAAGCCGCAGGACCGCCTGTTCGCCGGGCAGATTGACCGTATGGATCGCTTCTCCCTGCGCTACCGCGCACGTAAATACCAGAGCGAGCAGTACCGGATGCCGTGGAGCGGCCTGCGCGGCCAGCGCACCAGCCTGATCCCGCACCAGCTGCACATTGCCCACGACGTAGGCCGTCGCCACGCCCCGCGCGTGCTGCTGGCGGATGAAGTTGGCTTAGGTAAAACCATCGAGGCAGGGATGATCCTGCACCAGCAGCTGCTGGCCGGCGCGGCAGAGCGCGTGCTGATCGTGGTGCCGGAGACCCTGCAACACCAGTGGCTGGTGGAGATGCTGCGCCGCTTCAACCTGCGCTTCGCGCTGTTTGACGACGAGCGCTACGCGGAAGCGCAGCACGAGGCCGATAACCCGTTTGAGACCGAACAGCTGGTGATCTGCTCCCTGGACTTCGTGCGCCGCAGCAAGCAGCGCCTGGAGCACCTGTGCGACGCCGAGTGGGACATGCTGGTGGTCGATGAAGCGCACCACCTGGTGTGGAGCGAAGAGGCACCGAGCCGCGAGTACATGGCGATTGAACAGCTGGCCGAGCGCGTGCCGGGCGTCCTGCTGCTGACCGCGACGCCGGAGCAGCTGGGCCTGGAGAGCCACTTCGCCCGTCTGCGCCTGCTGGATCCGAACCGTTTCCATGACTTTGAGCAGTTTGTTGAAGAGCAGCAGAACTACCGCCCGGTGGCCGATGCCGTGGCGATGCTGCTGGCGGGCAAGCATCTGAGCGACAGCGAGCTGAACACCCTGAGCGAGCTGATTGGTGAGCAGGATATCGAACCGCTGCTGCAAACCGCTAACAGCGATCGCGACGGCGCAGAGGCGGCGCGTCAGGAGCTGGTCTCCATGCTGATGGACCGCCACGGCACCAGCCGCGTGCTGTTCCGTAACACCCGTAACGGCGTGAAGGGCTTCCCGAAACGCGAGCTGCACACCATCAAGCTGCCGCTGCCGACCCAGTACCAGACCGCTATCAAGGTCTCTGGCATTATGGGGGCACGCAAGAGCGCCGAAGAGCGCGCCCGCGACATGCTCTACCCGGAGCAGATCTACCAGGAGTTTGAGGGCGATACCGGCACCTGGTGGAACTTCGACCCGCGCGTAGAGTGGCTGATGGGCTACCTGACCAGCCACCGTTCCCAAAAGGTACTGGTGATCTGCGCCAAGGCTGCCACCGCCCTCCAGCTGGAGCAGGTGCTGCGTGAGCGCGAAGGCATTCGTGCCGCCGTGTTCCACGAAGGCATGTCCATTGTTGAGCGCGACCGGGCTGCCGCCTGGTTTGGCGAAGAGGACAGCGGCGCGCAGGTGCTGCTCTGCTCTGAGATCGGCTCCGAGGGGCGTAACTTCCAGTTCGCCAGCAACCTGGTGATGTTCGATCTGCCGTTTAACCCGGATCTGCTGGAGCAGCGTATCGGTCGTCTGGATCGTATCGGCCAGGCGCACGACATCCAGATCCATGTCCCTTATCTGGAGAAGACCGCCCAGTCGGTGCTGGTGCGCTGGTTCCATGAAGGCCTCGACGCCTTTGAGCACACCTGCCCTACCGGTCGCACTATCTACGACCAGGTGCACAGCGATCTGATTGGCTACCTCGCCGCACCGGAAGAGACCGAAGGCTTCGACGAGCTGATCAAAACCTGCCGCGAGCAGCACGAGGCATTGAAGGCCCAGCTCGAGCAGGGCCGCGATCGCCTGCTGGAGATCCACTCCAACGGCGGTGAAAAAGCCCAGGCGCTGGCAGAGAGCATCGAAGAGCAGGATGACGATACCGGACTGATCGCCTTTGCCATGAACCTGTTTGATATCGTAGGCGTTAACCAGGACGATCGCGGTGAGAACATGATCGTGCTGACCCCGTCCGATCACATGCTGGTTCCCGACTTCCCAGGCCTGCCGGAAGATGGCTGCACCATCACCTTTGAGCGCGACCTGGCCCTGTCGCGGGAAGATGCCCAGTTCGTCACCTGGGAGCATCCGCTGATCCGCAACGGTCTGGATCTGATCCTCTCCGGCGATACCGGCAGCAGCACCATCTCCCTGCTGAAAAACAAGGCGCTGCCGGTGGGTACCCTGCTGCTTGAGCTGATCTACGTCGTCGAGGCGCAGGCACCGAAGCAGCTTCAGCTCAACCGCTTCCTGCCTGCCACCCCGGTGCGTATGCTGCTGGATAAAAACGGTAACAACCTTGCCGCCCAAGTGGAGTTTGAGACCTTCAACCGCCAGCTGAGCGCGGTCAACCGCCACACCGGCAGCAAGCTGGTGAACGCGGTGCAGCAGGACGTGCATGCGATCCTGCAGCTAGGTGAAGCACAGATCGAGAGCGCGGCGAAGGCGCTGATCGCGGCAGCGCGTCAGGAGGCGGATGAACGTCTCTCGGCAGAGCTGTCACGTCTGGAAGCGCTGAAGGCGGTGAACCCGAACATCCGTGATGATGAGCTGGCCGCCATTGAGAGCAACCGTCAGCAGGTGCTGGATAGCCTCGCTCAGGCGGGCTGGCGTCTCGATGCCCTGCGTCTTATTGTGGTCACGCACCAGTAACAGGAACCCGTTATGTTGATGGAGCCCTACAATCCGCCGCAGTCGCCCTGGCTGGTCATTTTATACCAGGACGAGCACATTATGGTGGTTAACAAGCCGAGCGGCCTGCTCTCCGTGCCGGGGCGGCTGGACGAGCATAAAGACAGCGTGATGACGCGCATTCAGCGCGACTATCCGCTGGCGGAGTCGGTGCATCGTCTGGATATGGCCACCAGCGGCGTGATCGTAGTGGCCCTCACCAAGGCCGCGGAGCGGGAGCTAAAACGCCAGTTCCGCGAGCGCGAGCCGAAGAAGCAGTACGTGGCCCGCGTGTGGGGACATCCTGAGAAGGCGGAGGGTCTGATCGATCTGCCGCTGATCTGCGACTGGCCGAACCGCCCGAAGCAGATGGTGTGCCATGAGACCGGTAAGGCGGCGCAGACCGAGTATACGGTGCTGGAGTACGCGGCGGATAACACCGCCCGCGTGCAGCTGAAGCCCATTACCGGGCGCTCCCACCAGCTACGCGTGCATATGCTGGCGTTAGGCCACCCGATCCTGGGTGACCGCTTCTACGCCACGCCCGAGGCGCTGGCGATGGCACCCCGCCTGCATCTGCACGCCGAGATGTTAACCATTACGCACCCGGCGTACGGCACCAGCATGACGTTTAAAGCGCCCGCTGATTTCTAGCAGGCGTTTGCCTACGGGCGTGCGTTACTTCAGCCCGCTCACCAGCGTCTTGCGGCTCTCTTCGAGGGAGATAACGCGGCTACATACCGCCTTGCCAAACTGCTCGAAGTCCGCTTCCTGATTCTTCCACTCGCTCTGGATCGCGGTTTGCAGGCCGCCGAGGCTGCCCATCACGCTTTGCAGCGGATTACCGCCGCCTTTAAGCACCGCCTGAGCGCCCATCTCGTTAATACTGTCCTGCAGGATACCGCCCATCGCCTGGTTCACCAGCTGCTGGCCGTTAGCACGGACCTCATCAATCGCCTTATAGTGAAAAGCGAGGCCGTCGCTGCGATGCTCCAGAATGCGGTTCATCTGCTCTTTCAGCTGCGCGTCGAGCTTGGTTAAGCGCCCGCGCATGTTGCTGCTCTGGCCCACTTCCTGAGCGATGATCTTATCCAGCGCTACGCGACCCTTCTCAACGCGGCTACGCGCGCCCTCGTCGATCCACGGCAGCGCGCTGCGCAGATCGGCCTGATAATCTTTCGCCTGCTCGCGCTGGGCCGCGCTGAGGCTGTACTGCTTGCCGTTAAACATGACGTTGCCGTCTGGGGTCATCACCAGATTGCCGTTCTCACCCACCACCTGCACGGTCTGCGGGTTAAGAATGACGTCGTCACGCGGGTTCACGCTACATTTGTATTCTGCCTGGGCGGTGAAGGCGGTTGCCGTCAGTGCCGCAGCCAGCAGCGCTTTGCGCATCATAGAAACTCCTGTCCTGTAGAGACAAAACGGGCCGGCAATCGCCAGCCCCGATAGTGACTTAGTCCCACCAGACGTCAAAAAGTTCGCTGATGCGCACATCTTCAAAGTTGCGGCCTTCCAGCCACTTACGCACGGTAGCCTGATGCTCTTCGGTGCACTTGCCGATCTCCTGCTTGCAGATCAGCCCTTCCCAGACCAGGTAGCCGCTGCCGTCAAACGCCAGCTTGTTTGGCTCAATCACCTCGTTGATGAAGGCATCAACCGTCTGGTCGATCTGCTCCTCTGTCGTCCCCTCCGGGAAACGCCAGGCGACGGAGAAACCCAGCTCCTGGAACTCATCGATATGTAACTTCTTACGCAGACGACGGCTACGGTTTGTTGCCATTATTTTACCCTCTCGAACATTAAGTCCCATACGCCGTGACCAAGACGATGGCCACGCTGTTCAAATTTGGTTACCGGGCGCGTCTCCGGGCGCGGTACATAGTCGCCGCTCTCCGACTGGTTCTTATACCCGTCGAGAGCAGTCATCACTTCCAGCATGTGTTGGGCATAGGCTTCCCAGTCGGTGGCCATATGGAAGACGCCGCCCAGCTTCAGCTTGCCCTTTACCAGTTCGGCAAACGTTGTCTGCACGATACGGCGTTTATTATGGCGCGCTTTATGCCACGGGTCGGGGAAAAAGAGCTGCACCATGTTCAGCGAGTTGTCGGGGATCATCTTGTGCAGCACTTCCACCGCGTCGTGACACATCACACGCAGGTTCTCCACGCCCTCTTCGTGGGCCGTGGCAAGACATGCCCCCACGCCTGGCGAGTGAACCTCAATACCAAGGAAGTTCTGCTCCGGCCTGGCTTTTGCCATCGCCACCAGCGAGGCACCCATACCAAAGCCAATCTCCAGGGTCACCGGCGCATCGCGGCCAAACAGCGCGGTGAAATCCAGCGGCTGCTCGCTAAACTCAACGCCCATCACCGGCCAAAAGTTATCCAGCGCGTGCTGCTGCCCCTTGGTCAGACGGCCCTGGCGGCGGACGAAGCTGCGAATACGGCGCAGCGGGCGACCGTTTTCATCAAATTCGGGTGAAATGACGTCGTTGTTCATAGGTGTCTAGTCTGCTTGTGAGAGTGTTCGGGAAACGGGCATTATCCAAAGTTAATAGCCGGATGCAAGCACCGGAAAGTTCCGGTTTACAGCCCGGTGCCGCTGTGCTGCAATCTGGCCCCTTAATCATGCAATTCGGAACTCCTGCTTTGACCATGCACGCGTCTCAGTTTTCAGCCCAGGTGCTGGAGTGGTACGACAAATTCGGGCGCAAAACCTTGCCCTGGCAAATTGAAAAAACGCCCTACAAAGTATGGCTCTCTGAGGTGATGTTGCAACAAACGCAGGTGGCGACGGTTATCCCCTACTTTGAACGCTTTATGGCGCGTTTCCCTACCGTCACCGATCTGGCCCGCGCGCCTATCGACGAGGTGCTGCATCTGTGGACCGGGCTGGGCTACTACGCCCGGGCGCGCAACCTGCACAAGGCCGCACAGCAGGTGGCCGACCAGCACGGCGGCGTTTTCCCCGATACTTTTGCTGAGGTTGCCGCTCTGCCGGGCGTCGGGCGCTCAACGGCGGGGGCGGTGCTCTCTCTTGCGCTCGGCAAACACTTTCCTATTCTTGATGGTAACGTGAAGCGCGTGCTGGCCCGCTGCTACGCCGTTGACGGCTGGCCGGGCCGCAAAGAGGTGGAGAAGCGCCTGTGGGAGATCAGCGAAAAGGTGACGCCCGCCGAGGGCGTGGCGCAGTTTAACCAGGCGATGATGGATCTTGGCGCAACGGTCTGCACCCGCTCAAAGCCGAAGTGTACGCTCTGCCCGCTGAACACCGGCTGCATCGCCTATGCCAACGGCAGCTGGGCGCAGTACCCTGGCAAAAAGCCGAAGCAAACGCTGCCGGAGCGCAGCGGTTTTCTGCTGCTGATGCAGCACGGCGAGACGGTCTGGCTTGAGCGCCGGCCGCCAACCGGCCTGTGGGGTGGCCTCTACTGCTTCCCGCAGTTCAGCGATGACGCGGCCCTGCGTGACTGGCTGGCGCAACGGCAGATTCAGGCCGATACTCTTACCGAGCTGAACGGATTCCGCCATACATTCAGCCATTTCCATCTGGATATTGTGCCGATGTGGCTTCCCGTGTCCTCCTTCACGTCATGCATGGATGAGGGAACAGGTCTCTGGTATAACTTAGCCCAGCCGCCGTCGGTGGGCCTGGCCGCGCCGGTAGAGCGCCTGTTACAACAATTACGCGCGGGCGCACCCGTTTAGCGCCGCGACATCACGAGGAGTGACCATGAGCAGAACTATTTTTTGTACCTTCCTGGGCCGCGAAGCGGAAGGCCAGGATTTCCAGCTCTATCCGGGCGATCTGGGCAAGCGGATCTACAATGAGATCTCCAAAGAAGCCTGGTCCCAGTGGCAGCAGAAGCAGACCATGCTCATCAATGAGAAGAAGCTCAACATGATGAACGTGGAGCACCGCAAGCTGCTGGAAGAGGAGATGGTGAACTTCCTGTTCGAAGGGAAGGACGTGCACATCGAAGGCTATAAGCCACAAGATTAAGGGCCGCGGCCCTTTTTTTGGAAAGAATAACGACTTAACACAACATACATCCAGGAATGATGAAAAAATATTTAGCGCTAGCCCTTATTGCGCCGTTGCTCATCTCGTGTTCCAGTTCCAATAAAAAGGGCGATAGCTATAACGAAGCCTGGGTAAAGGACACCAACGGTTTTGATATCCTGATGGGTCAGTTTGCCCATAACATCGAAAACATCTGGGGATTTAACGAAGTCCTGATTGCCGGTCCCAAGGACTACGTTAAGTATACCGACCAGTATCAAACCCGCAGCCACATCAACTTTGATGCCGGGACGATCACCATCGAGACCATTGCCGGTACCGAGCCGGCGGCGCACCTGCGCCAGGCGATTATCAAGACCCTGCTGATGGGCGACGATCCCGGCTCTATCGATCTCTACTCCGACGTTGATGATATCCAGATCTCTAAGCAACCGTTCCTCTATGGCCAGGTGGTGGATAACAACGGCGAGGCGATCCGCTGGCAGTGGCGCGCCGAGAAGTATGCCGACTATCTGCTGCAAAACCAGATGAAGAGCCGCACCAACGGCCTGAAGATCATCTACAGCGTGACCATTAATCTGGTGGCGAACCACCTCGACAAGCGTGCGCATAAGTACGTGGGCATGGTGCGCCAGTCGGCACGCAAGTATGGCGTGGACGAGTCGCTGATTCTGGCGATTATGCAGACTGAATCCTCATTCAACCCCTACGCGGTCAGCCGTTCCGATGCGCTGGGCCTGATGCAGGTGGTGCAGCACAGCGCCGGTAAGGATGTCTTCCGGGCGCAGGGTCGTTCCGGCATGCCGGACCGCGGCTTCCTGTTCGATCCTGCCAGCAATATCGATACCGGTACCGCCTATCTGGCGATGCTGAGCAACGTCTACCTCTCCGGCATCAGCAACCCCACCTCACGCCGCTACGCGGTGATCACCGCCTACAACGGCGGCGCGGGCAGCGTGCTGCGGGTCTTCTCTAATGACAAGGTGCAGGCGGCAAACATCATCAACAACATGTCGCCGGGCGATGTGTATGAGACGCTCACCACTCGCCACCCGTCGGCTGAGTCGCGCCGCTACCTTTACAAGGTCAATACGGCGCAGAAGGGGTATCGTGGGGGCAGGATTTAAGCCGTAATAAAAACGCCGGGTGGCGCTGCGCTTACCCGGCCTACGCCTGCTGTATGACGTATCCGTATAAACGCTTGATCCCGTCGGGGTCGGTTTCGCTATAGACCCCCTGCAGCTCCGGCGAGAAGCCCGGCAGCAGGTTGACCCCCTCCTCCAGCGCCAGGAAGTAACGCTGGACCGCCCCGCCCCAGATCTCACCCGGCACCACGCAGAGCACGCCCGGCGGATAGGGCAGCGCCCCCTCGGCGGCAATGCGCCCTTCCGCCTCGCTGATGCGCACCAGCTCTACGTTGCCACGAATAAATTCGCTGTTGGCATCCTGCGGATTCATCGCCACCGGCGGCAGACTCTGCTGGCGGAACATCGCCTTCTGCAGATCCTTCACGCCAAAGCTGACATAGAGATCGTGCATCTCCTGGCACAGCTCGCGCAGGGTGTAGTCGCGGTAGCGCACCGGATACTTATTGAAGATGGTCGGCAGCACGTCGGCCAGCGGCGTATCATCCTCAATATGCTGCTCGAACTGCGCCAGCATCGCCACCAGCTGAGCGAGCTTATCCTCGCTCTCGGCGGGGGTCAGCAGGAAGAGGATCGAGTTGAGATCGCACTTCTCCGGCACGATGCCGTTCTCACGTAGGTAGTGGGCCAGAATAGTGGCCGGAATACCAAACTCGCTGTATTCGCCGGTCTCCGCGTCGATACCCGGCGTGGTCAGCAGCAGCTTGCAGGGATCGACAAAGTACTGATCGCGGGCGTAACCCTCAAAGCCGTGCCACGCCGCGCCCGGCTCAAAGCTGAAGAAGCGGCGCTCGCTGGCGATGGCGTGAGTGGGATGATCCTGCCACGGACGCCCGGCCACCTCTGGCGGTACAAAGGGTTTGATCATCTTGCAGTTGGCGATGATCGCCTTGCGCGCCTCAATCCCAACCGCGACACACTCGGCCCACAGGCGACGGCCGCTCTCCCCTTCGTGAATTTTGGCGTTCACATCAAGGGCGGCGAACAGCGGATAGAACGGGCTGGTAGAGGCGTGAAGCATAAAGGCGTTGTTCAGCCGCTTGTGCGGGCAGAAGCGCGCCTGGCCGCGCAGGTGGTTATCTTTTTTGTGGATCTGCGAGGTCTGAGAGAAACCGGCCTGCTGCTTGTGCACCGACTGGGTAACAAAGATCCCCGGATCGTTCTCGTTAAGATCGAGCAGCAGCGGCGAGCAGTCCGCCATCATTGGGATAAACTGCTCGTAGCCCACCCACGCGGAGTCAAACAGCACGTAGTCACACAGCGCGCCGATCTTATCGATCACCTGGCGGGCGTTATAGATCGTGCCGTCGTAGGTGCCGAGCTGGATCACCGCCAGGCGGAACGGGCGTGGGGCATCGGCTTTTTCCGGCGCAACGGCGCGGATCCGCTCGCGCAGGTACTTCTCATCGAAACAGTGGGCGTCGATCCCGCCAATAAAGCCGAACGGGTTGCGGGCGGCCTCCAGGTAGACCGGCGTGGCCCCCGCCTGAATAAGCGCCCCGTGGTGGTTCGACTTATGGTTATTGCGATCGAACAGCACCAGATCGCCGCGCGTCAGCAGTGCGTTAGTGACCACTTTGTTGGCCGCCGAGGTGCCGTTGAGCACGAAGTAGGTTTTGTCGGCGTTAAACACTTTGGCGGCAAATTTTTGCGCGTGCTTGGCGGAGCCTTCGTGGATCAGCAGATCCCCCAGCTTGACGTCGGCGTTGCACATATCGGCACGAAAGACGTTTTCGCCAAAGAAATCGAAGAACTGGCGGCCCGCCGGGTGCTTTTTGAAGAATGCGCCATGCTGATGGCCCGGACAGGCGAAGGTGCTATTATCCATCGCCACGTACTGGCTCAGAGTGTCGAAAAACGGCGGCAGCAGGTTCTCTTCATAGCGGCAGGCGGCGGCTTCCAGCTCCAGCATCGCCTGCTCTCTGCCGTTAATCACCGCATCAACGCCTGCGGGCGTATCCTTCCCCTCGTCGGCAAACATAAACACCGGCAGGTTAAAGCCGGTGCGCTTGAGCAGGGCGAGGATGCCGCTCTGGCTCTCCGCCCGCGTAATGACGACTGCCGCCACATCGGTAAAGTCCGTGTTGTCCAGCGTCACTACTTCACGGTGCGTGGAGAGCGCAGAGACCAGCTCGCGGCCGGCGGCAATTTTCATCGTTTTCATAAGCTATGGGTAACCGTTAGCCTCACCGCATGGTGAGAAGAGTCGGGATCGGCAACGTACGGGCAGAGGATCGCATAACTATGCGATGCGTCTGGCGAGCAAATCGATGTGCCATCCAGCAGCCCCCCGTTGTTTAATAGAGAGTGGAAAGGAGAAATTTCGCGCAATCATGTCACTTTTAATCTGCCCATGCAACCCACAATCGGCGCTTAAAATCTGCCGTTTTTCGGCATACTATGCAGCTATATAAATCGATACTGCAGGAGAAACAGCGTGCTAACCGGACCCTTTATTAATGCCGCCGCCGTGCTGATTGGCGGGACAATTGGCGCAGTGCTGAGCCAGCGGCTGCCGGAGCGTGTGCGCACCTCCATGCCCGCCATCTTTGGCCTCTGCTCGCTCGGCATTGGCATTCTGCTGGTGGTGAAGTGCGTTAACCTGCCGGTGATGGTATTGGCGACGCTGCTCGGCACGCTGATTGGCGAGGTATGCTACGTCGAACGCGGGATCGGCGGCGCGGTTAACGGTCTGCGCCGGCTGGTGCAGCGCGGCGGCAAGCAGGATGCCCCTGCTGCCCATGAGACCTTTATTCAGAGCCTGGTCGCGATCATTATCCTCTTCTGCGCCAGCGGCACCGGGATCTTCGGTGCGATGCGCGAGGGGATGACCGGCGATGCCAGCATCCTGATCGCCAAAGCCTTTCTCGATTTCTTTACCGCCGTGATTTTTGCCACCTCGCTGGGTATTGCGGTGGCGGCCATCTCAATACCGATGCTGCTTATTCAGCTCAGCCTGGGGGCTTGCGCCACGCTGGTGATGCCCCTGACGACGCCTGGGATGATGGGCGATTTTACCGCCGTCGGCGGGATCCTGCTGCTGGCTACCGGGCTGCGGATCTGCGGCATTAAGATGTTTGCCGTCGCTAACATGCTGCCCGCGCTGGTTATTGCCATGCCGCTCTCCGCCGCCTGGACCGCATTTTTTGCCTGATAAGGGGTGCAGAAACGGTAAAGTGGTGATAGATTGTGCAGTCTGCAACGATTTAGATAAATTTCGTTGACGACACGAGGCGAATCGGTTTTAATGCGCCCCGTTGCCCGGATAGCTCAGTCGGTAGAGCAGGGGATTGAAAATCCCCGTGTCCTTGGTTCGATTCCGAGTCCGGGCACCACTTATTCTTAACCCTCGCCTGCGGCGGGGGTTTTTTCGTTCTGGAGAACGGACTCTCCATCGAACTGCACTCTCCTACCGTTGTCGCCACTCTCTGCCCTACCTCTAACAGGCCGTCCGGGTCTACTTAGCAACAATGAAAATAATATTACGGTTAACTTTATAAATTAATATAGATCACAGAGAAGAGCATTTTACTGAACTCCTTACCGTTACCGATATAACAAAAAAAATACCGTCCTAACCCCCTCACCTATAATGCCATTAACACCACAGCAATATAAAATATTCATCTTGCGTCAACCTCTCAGTTAATAGCATCTATTTTCAATGACGCTTTGCTTAGCAATGAGGCCACAGGTAATTAGAGCCAGAAATTAACCCCGAGAGAACAATACTACCAACTTTACCAGGCAGCAAAATGCTTGCCTGAACGGCTCGCCTATGGGATGATATGCAGCCTTAAGCTCCCGACATTCCTCAAGATTAGATAACCCCATGCCAATACTAAAAAGTTGTATAAAAGCAGCGCTCCCGCAAGTTGTTTTGGCCACGCTAGGACTGATAATCACCTTACGAGCATTCTTTCCTGGATTAGTCAGCAGCGACGCATTGGATCAATACCAGCAAGGGACAAGTTTTATTTTCAATGATTGGCACCCACCGATCATGGGTTTTATCTGGGCCATCACCAATGACTGGATACCTGGACCATTTGGGATGCTGTTACTTGAATGTATTTTGTATTGGGGAGCTTTGTTACTCCTGTCCCTCTCCATCCCCCAGACCCATAGAAAGCTCTCAATAGCCGTTCTTGTCGTTGGCTTTATGCCGTTTACAGTCGGTACACTTGGTCATATATGGAAAGATGTACTTCATGGGGTCACCTGGCTCTGTGCCGTAGGGCTTATTGCTGTGGCCGATGCGCGAAAGGAAGGACGACAGAAAAAACTTCTGCTTCTGGCTGGATTTTTACTCTTGATCGGAAGCATGACCCGCTTCAATGCGGTATTTGGTCTGTTACCACTGGTCTGGTTGCTTTTCAATAAAACCAAAATTTACGCAGCGAAAAAATGGATAATTATTTTTTTCATTTTCCCGGCGTTTACCGTTCTATCAACGGCAGCCTTTAACTATGGCTTTTTAAATTCCACGAAATCTCATGTATACCAGTCACTGATAGTTTTCGATATTGGTGGGATTTCCCATTTTACTGAGAAAGACTATTTTAAAGAAGAGTGGCATAGCGATGAAAAAAGCGAGTTTCTTACAACCTGCTATCATGCCAGCGCATGGGACGGGTACGCCTGGGGGCCTTGTGGTTTTGTTCTACAGAAACTACTCACTTCAGGCTCCTGGAGTGACGGCTCGTTAATGAAAAAGTGGCTTAGCGCCATTTACGATGAGCCAGGCGCCTACCTGAAGCACCGATTCGGAAATTACATGAGGCTGTTATGGCATCCAAATTCCGTTCTGGAAGATCAAACGGCAAATAATACGCTGGGCTTTAAGTATGAAAAAACAGGTCTGTTCAGAGTGCTCCAGGCGACAACGAACTTACTTAAGCATACGCCCTTTTTCAAACCCGGATTCTGGCTTATCGCCTCCTTGCTATTTACGCTGTATGGCCTATTTGCCCGCAAAAGTTTTTCCAGGGATATTTTTCTTGCATTGAACATGTCAAGCTTCCTGTATCTTCTTGCGTACCTTTTCGTCGGTGTTGCCTCAGATTTTAGATACGCATACTGGTCAATTCTGGCAACGTCAGCAAGCTTGCCGTTTGTCTTACTGTATAAAAAAACAACGAAATAATTGAATGAGGTTAGTATGTATTATCGTGGTCAGCATGTGGCGTTAATCGTTCCCTGTTACAACGAAGAAGCAGCAATCGAAGCAGTAGTTCATGGGTTTCGTGATGCCATGCCAGAGATTGATGTCTACGTTTTTGATAACAACTCGACGGATCGAACAGTTCAGGTTGCGACAAATGCCGGAGCCAAAGTTGTTTCTGTGCAGCTGGCAGGAAAAGGAAATGTTGTGCGCCGCATGTTTGCCGATGTCGATGCTGACATTTATGTCATGGTAGATGGAGATGCTACGTATGATGCAGGTGCGGTCCGAAGCCTTGTCGATAAACTGCTGGATCACCATCTTGATATGGTAGTCGGCTGCAGAGAAACCAAAGAAGAAATTGCAGGAGAGGCCTACAGACATGGACATCAGTGGGGCAACTATGTTTTGACAAAGAGCGTCGTTAAGATGTTCGGAGGCAATTTCACTGACATGCTTTCTGGCTACCGGGCTTTCACGCGGAGATACGCAAAATCATTTCCCGCCCTTTCCAATGGCTTTGAAATTGAAACTGAGCTGACAGTACACGCTCTGGAGCTCCGTATGCCGTATGGAGAGGTAATGACAGCCTACGGAGCGCGCCCGGAAGGATCTGTTAGCAAGCTGTCTACATATCGGGATGGCTGGAGAATATTAAAAACGATCGGCCAGCTCTATATCAGCGAACGTCCTTTTGCCTTCTTTGGTATTTGTGCCTTGGTTCTGGCATTGATATCAATATTGCTTGGATTCCCGCTGCTGACGGAGTATCTACGTAATGGGCTTGTGCCGCGGTTGCCAACTGCCGTACTGGCAGCATCGATCATGATGTCTGCGGCGTTATCATTCGTTTGCGGGTTAATCCTGGACAACGTGACCCGTGGCCGGCACGAAACGAAACGATTGGTCTATCTCGCGATCCCAAGACCGCGTGTGGATGCAAAGAAAAAATGAAAATTCTGAGAGAATTTTTTTTCTTCGGGATTAGTGGCGTTATTGGTTTCCTGGTTGATACCGCGGTGCTGTACCTTTTACGCGAATATTGCGGGCCATTCATTGCCCGTGGTTTCTCATTTTGCGCCGCCGTTTTCGTGACCTGGCTCTTCAATCGCGCTATTACGTTCAAGCAAAAGCGCTCAGGGATGAAGCCGAAAAACGAATTTTTTTCATATTTATTTCTTATGCTGGGTGGTGGCGTAGTCAATTATGCCGTCTACAGTTGGCTTATCACCGCATATAAAATAGCGCTGGAAAATCCGGTTATCGGTGTTGCAGCAGGAAGTATCGCTGGCATGGTAGTCAATATCGCGACGTCAAAGTTTATCTTGTTTCGCAAAGATGCAGGCTCGTAACTATTCTGGCCGTCTTAGTGTCATTAAGGCCTTTTTACCCGCTATCGATTGATAATCCTGAAGGCCAGAGGCCGCCCCTGCCGCAAAGCAGAAGGCGGCTTTATTCAGGGATTTCCTGTCTACGTCACTCCAGATCCAGCGTGGCTTTCACCCGCTGCCAGCTCTCCATCGAAAGTGCACCCGTTCGGTACGCGCCCACGGGTCACCCCCAGAGAAGCGGCGCTATGTGCGTTTTAATAACGTGCATGTTGCGGTCAGACCATCCTTCCCCTTTAATCACAAATCTGCCATCGTTCATCTGGTAGATTGTCATGACGATTTAGCTCCTGTTGGTTTCACGGGAAATGAACGTGAATAGAGAAAGGTGTCTTATAAAGGACGCTAAATAAATAGAGTAAGGACATTTTTATTTGGTCCGTCACCTGCAATTACATTACTTACGACCATCCCGGCTGCGCCCTGTACTTTTAAGTACACTTAAAACTCTTTCATGCGAATAGGGATAACGATACTCTCACCCTGCTATATTTCACGTTTAAATTCGAGAGAGAATCATGAAACAAAAAATAATTTCTATATTGCTTGGCTCTACCGTTGTCTTATCCGCTGCAAATTGCTTCGCGAATAGCGGAACTGCTAATATCCATTTTAAAGGCACGGTGGCTAACATGAGCTGTACAGTGCAAGTTAATAACGCATCCGGAGATGCTTCTCTGGAAATGGGAACGATTGACCTCTCTCAGGTGGCTGTAGGAGGGGCCAGCGATCCTTATTCATTTGAAATAGAGTTAACGGGTTGCCCATCAAGTATGAAAAATGCTGAAGTGACCTTTATGGGCACGCCCTCTACGGATAATCAATATTTTTCCGTAAATGGTACAGATGACAGTCTTGGCCTGGCCATATCAGATACCTCCAGCGGACAAAGTGCAACTACGATCCCTGTTTTACCCAATGTATTGGATTCGTCGGGAATGCTCAAAGAGGGTACTAACGGCTTTAAAGGAACCTATACTGCACAACTGGTTAAATTGAAAGAGGATGTTACCAATACCTCTTTTGATGTTTCCACGTCAGTTAACATTGCCTATATGTGATATTTTTATTTCAAGTGGCGTATTTACAGAATATACGCCACTCCTATTATCTAAAACAATTGCGATAAATTTTATGACTACCTTTTTCAGAGTGAGGGGGCTTTCTCTCCATCTTTTCACAGTGTCTATTTTATTTCTACCTGCGTTTGGCCAGGCATCCATTACATTGGGAAGCACCAGGCTGGTATACCATGAGGCAGACGACAGTATCGCTCTTCAGCTCAATAACTATGATAACCTTCCCTATTTGCTTCAGTCCTGGGTAGCGCTTACGCCAGATAACCTTACTTCAGCTCAGGCTGCAAGCCAAAACGTTCCGTTTATCGTTACTCCGCCCCTGTTCAGAATGAATGGTGGGGACAAAAATGAACTCAATATTGTAAAAACTTCCGCGTCTTTACCGAACGATCGCGAGTCGATATTTTATCTTAATATAAAAGCCATTCCTGGGCGTCCAGACAAGGCCGGAAACAGCCTGATGATTGCTGTCAAATCCACGCTTAAGCTATTTTATCGCCCGACCTCTCTGTCTGATGAGGGGGTCGAAAAGGCATGGAGCCAGCTGACCTTCGTGCAAAACGGTGGGAAACTAACGATTTCTAATCCCTCCCCCTACTTCATTACATTTTACTCCCTCACGGCGGATGACGCCCAGGTGAAAGTAGGTAAAAATGCAATGATCCCCCCTTTTTCCCAGCAGACTTATGCCCTGGTTGCTCATCACGTTAGTAAAGTTTCTTGGCAAACCATCGGCGATTTAGCCGGAATATCAAAAACCTATACCCAGGAACTGCCCTGAAACGGGTTTTGGTTGCTATCGTGATAAGAGCGCATACCGTTACGTTTTATGCTGGGTTCCTGATGCTGCTCGCCCCATGTTACGCCCGGTCAGCGAGCTACACGTTTAGCGCTGATGAATTGGAAAACACTTCACAAACCACGGTCAAAAATATTGATGTCGCGCAATTTAATCACGTTACTTATCTGCCAGGCATTTATTACGTTTCCGTAAGACGCAATGGGCAGATATACAACAAAATGAAGATCAAATTCATCGCTAAAAACGAGGGTTTGATACCTCTGTTAACTCCCCGACAGTGCCAGATCCTCGCTCTGGATCTCACTCTAGCTAAAGGCCCAAAAATAGATCCCAACGGTTTGCTGGACATAACTACTTCTTTCCCAGGAAGCAGCGCGCAATTAGATCTTCGCAAACTCCAGTTAACTATGAATATCCCGCAAATCTATATGGTAGAAAACGATGATGCAGATTTTAACGTGCCGCCATTACAGTGGGACGAAGGGATTAATGCCCTACTGTTAAATTATGACGTGAGCGGCAGCCAGGTCAGTACAGACGATAGCGCATTCCACGCCGGGGATCGCTTTTTGAAGCTCAATGGCGGAGTGAACCTGGGGGTCTGGCGCATCAGGAGCCAGGGGACATTCGATAAACCTGAAAATGAAAAAACACGCTGGGATGCGAATGACAGCTGGCTTCAGCGTGATATATCAGCCATTCGCAGTACGCTGTATATCGGAAACCGTTCAAGTGACGCCACCCTGTTTGATGGCTTCTCGTTTACGGGTATGTCATTGTCATCAACGGACAATATGCTCTCCGATAAATTACAGGGTTATGCCCCCGTCGTGCGGGGCATTGCCAAAACGGCAAATGCCCGGGTTCGCATAAGCCAGAACGGCAGCGTGATCTATCAAAGCTACGTGCCTGCTGGCGCATTCGAGATTAAGGATATCTATCCGCAGTCAGGGGCCGGTGAGTTGCTGGTTAGCATAAAGGAGACCGATGGCAGCGAGCATCATTTTTATCAGCCATGGGGAAGCGTTTCGGTCATGCAACGGCCGGGGCATTTGAAATACTCGCTGGAAATGGGCCGCTATGACAACAGCGGGCAGTCGGCACACCCCCGGTTTTATCAATCTGCTCTGTTCTATGGTCTGCCCTACTCCATGACGCTGTTTGGCGGTATCCAGCTCGCTGAAGCGTACTCTGCCGTCGATCCTGGGTATGCCCTAAGCATAGGAAAAGCAGGCGCAATCTCTTTCGATGCGACGATGATGGAAAACCACTTGTCCAGAAATCAGACGACGCATGGTAAAAGCTACCGACTGCAGTATGCCGCCAGCCTGGTTCCCACCCGCAGTGATATCACCTTATCCTGGGCCTTCTCTCCTGATGAAGGCTATCTCTCCTATGCCAATGCGCTGCAGAATCTGCATGACGATAGCGCAACCTACTCCAGCCAGAAAAGTAAAGTACAGCTAACCGTTAACCAGCCCATTTTCGATTCCGCCTCCCTGACGCTCAGCCTGTGGAAAACAGAGTACTGGCATAACTCTGCGGATAAAAACCTGTCACTGGGTTACAACCAGACCTGGCACAACCTTACCTTTAGCGCTGGCTGGAGCTGGACACAGAATGAGGATGGAAGTTCCGATCAGCAGCTGGTCGCCAACGTGCAGATCCCGTTCTCTGCGCTATCGGATAGCGCCTGGCTGAATAGCGGTATCAGCGTTCAGCGGCCGGGATCCCCCTCACAAAGCCTGGCGGTAAACGGGGACAACACATTTAATGGTAATGACCTGGCATGGAATGTAGGCGCCGCCCTGGGAAATAGCGAAAGCCGCAGCCTCAACGCCAGCGGTGACTATAAAACTCGCCACGGTGAGTATCAGGCCAGCTATAGCGACAGCGCTGACAGCCAAAAAATGACCTGGCGGGCGCAGGGTTCATTGCTGGCATCGACCTACGGCATTACCGCTGGACAGCCCTTTGACAGCACAGACACGCTGGCACTTATCAGCGCTCCTGATGCTGAAGGATTAAAGGTTGCAGGTAACCCAGGCGTGACTACCGATGGATCGGGCCTGGCCATGGTCTCAGGGCTTCAGCCCTACCGCGATAATGCCCTCTCACTTGAACAAGAGGGAATAGCTGGCGATACCACCCTCGACAACACAGCTGTCCATTTGACGCCTACGGATGGCGCAGTCGTTCTGGCACAGTTTACGGCCCATACGGGGAAAAAGCTGCTTGTTACCCTACGCCGCCCTGATGGCACGCTGGTGCCCTTCGGGGCCACGGCCACCGCGGGCGGGCAAAGTAATGAAGGCATCGTTGACGATCGGGGTCAGCTCTTTTTGTCCGGCGCACCGGTAAAGGGAGAGATTACCGTGAGCTGGGGCGATCCGCATCGGCAGTGCCGCGCTGACTACCAGCTTCATCTACAAAAAAGGAAGCATCTCTATGAACTTAATCTGGTTTGCGCGTAGCTTAACCGGAACAGCCATGGCCATTCTGCTGTGGTCATCCTGCGCTATCGCTGAGTGCGAAGTTACTCAAACCAACGTGATGCGATTCACGCTGCCCAATATCAGCCTGTCTGGTCAGGAGAGTAACGGTAGCATCCTGGCACAGGAGAGCCAGCAGATCCCTGTCGATACCGCCAGGCCCGGGATCCTCTGCAATACCAGCGGGACGCTGCGAGCATTTGCCACCCGGCCGCTGGTAATGAATAACGAGACCTTTGCTACAGGCGTGCCCGGGATTGGCTACAGGTTATCTATCAATAGCCAGCCTGTACCGTGGAAACACTCTGTAGCCTGCGCAGGAGAGGCGTGTCAGCCGAGCTGGCCAAAATCGCCTCAAGTGGAATTGCAGCTGGTACAGACGGCTTCGCATGCCGTTGCTGCGGGCCGCATCCGACCTGGCATCTACGGTATCGTTCGCGGCGACAGGGGTAAGCCTGCCCTGTTAATTACTGTTGCTCAGAGTGTTGCTATTGAAAACGCAGGATGTAATCCCCGGGTTCAAACGGTAGATTTAGGTCGTGCTGGCGCCGATGCTTTCCCTTCTTTGCTTGCATCATCGAATCGGGTACCGTTTCAGGTGGAGTTTAACTGCCCACTCCCCTTGCATTTAGGTGCGATATGGGAAGGAGAGAGGGATCGTTTTGGGTTATTGCAGCCGTTAGCAGGCAGGGGCCGGGCCAAAGGCATAAGTATTCGTTTACGTGATAATAGCGGCACTCCCGTTACGCTCGCGCATCCGCTGGCCACTCAACAGCGTGGCAGAGCGCTAAACTTCAGCGCGGAAATGGTGCGTACTGGAGCAGTATCGTCTGGCAAAGTAGATGCTATCGCGACATTACATCTCATTTACAAATAGTAGTGAACTATACATAAAGCCTAATTAATCTTTTGCGCCATTTTCAGATCCCAGGCTTCACGAGAACAGCGGTATAATGTCGTAAGCGCACGCTAAAAAAGATTGCCAAAGGACTTTAAATAGGGATTTACTTATAATAAACCGTAACAGGAATTATTACCCACCGTAAATTACCCGCGTTTTCGCACGCGTCATATATTCTGAAATATTGACAAAAGCGCAACGTTCTATACTATCTGAACAAGATCACCCCAATAAATGGAGCCTTGATGAAAACGCATATAACTGACAATGATGTCTTTGACCATTACTTTAGCTTCGCAGTGAAAACAAAGCCAATGAAGGCTATTGAAACAATTTTTTCACACTTGCTACCCTATGGTAAAAAGATATTCTTAAAAAAAGGCAAAAACTATCGACTCAATGAGGAAGATGAAGGTGTGGGCGTTATTCTCATCACTGATGGGCTGGTTTCTACTATTAACTCTGACTCCGGTCTTTTTATATCGACGCTTTATCCACCTAGCATAATAGGGTTATGTCACGGATACGGTGCATTTTATAACGTACCAGGAACTATACGAAGCACTTTGCACGCAGAGACAGATGCCACCTTATATTTCGTTCCATTGCAACTGTTTGTTAATACAGCCGACAGAAAAGAGCTATGGCATCATGTCGCCAGAATTTTAGCCCATAGAATAATAACCATGGTCAATAAGGAAAGATCTTATATCGGCATGGATTCCTATAGCATTATAAAATCCATGATTCAGGAGGTATGGCTTTACCCGGATATCTATCGCTTACAAATAAGCCTGCCAAAATTCATTCAAAAAAGATCGGGCCTTTCTCGCAGTAGAATTATGAAAATTCTTTTTGATCTAAAACTCGGCGGCTATATAAACATTGTCAATGGGAAACTCCTTTCTGTCGGCAAGCTTCCTTCATCTTATTGATAAATTATTACCTTCTTGCTGATCTACAGTAACCGTCGCTTCAATCATTGCAGTTCTGCCAGGTGCGCCTGGGTACTATCTGAATAATCAGACCCTGTTTTTATTTTGTTGACTAAAGAAACGTTTTCCCGTGACATAAGTGCCTACCTCATTAAGTGATAAAACACATCGTTGCTGTTTATGGTAAGAATAGGCATACCGTTATTTGCGTAAAGTGTCTGTTTAACACAGTCCCAACCAAAATCCCGGTAGCCTCACGCCTGCTACACTGCTTATCACATCAACGAAAGGGGAATCGCTATGTCAGACAACAGCTATCAGCCACCAAAAGTGTGGACATGGAATCAATCCGGCGGCGGCGCGTTTGCCAACATCAACCGTCCAGTATCCGGCCCGACGCATGAAAAAACGCTGCCGGTGGGCAAACACCCTCTGCAGCTCTACTCCCTTGGCACGCCAAACGGCCAGAAGGTCACTATTCTACTGGAAGAGCTGCTGGAGAAAGGCGTCAGCGAGGCGGAGTACGATGCATGGCTGATCCGCATCGGTGAGGGCGACCAGTTCTCCAGCGGCTTCGTTGAGGTGAACCCGAACTCGAAGATCCCGGCCCTGCGCGACCACAGCACTACGCCGCCAACCCGCGTCTTTGAGTCCGGTTCGATTTTGCTCTACCTGGCGGAAAAGTTCGGCCATTTCCTGCCAAAAGATCCGGCAGGCCGCAGCGAAACCCTGAACTGGCTCTTCTGGCTGCAAGGCTCAGCGCCCTTCCTCGGCGGCGGTTTCGGTCACTTCTATAGCTATGCGCCGGTAAAAATCGAGTACGCCATCAACCGCTTCACCATGGAAGCCAAACGCCAGCTCGACGTGCTCGATAAACAGCTTGCCCAGCACACCTTTATCGCGGGCGATGAGTATACCATTGCCGATATGGCTATCTGGCCATGGTACGGCAATGTCGTGCTCGGCAACGTTTACGACGCGGCAGAGTTTCTTGATGCCAGCAGCTATAAAAACGTGCTGCGCTGGGCGAAAGAGATTGCCGAACGTCCCGGGGTGCAGCGTGGCCGCATCGTTAACCGCGCCAATGGGCCGCTCAACGAGCAGCTGCACGAGCGCCACGATGCCAGCGACTTCGCCAATAATACGGAAGATAAACGCCAGGGTTAACGCTTACCGACCGGGCCTCTCCCGCCCGGTCACCTTTTGAAATCGATTACGCCTCCTCTTTTTCTCCTGTTGTATTTACAACAAAAAAATAACTAGTAAGAATGCTTTTTATTTATACCTAATCGGTGGGTATGTCTGAACTCGCGCTTAAGCAGCAGATCCAGAATCTGAAGAAGCACAACGCCCGTCTGGTGCGGCTGGCGCGTGACGCCCGCAGCAAGCTCAGCGCGGCGCTGGACGGTACCGGTCTCTGTTTGTGGCAGCTGGACGTGCCCACCGGCAAGCTGATCATCTACAACCGCCGCTGGGGATCGATGTTGGGCTACCAGCCGAAAGAGCTCAGCGCGCATTTTGAGGTCTGGAAAGAGCATCTTCACCCCGACGATAGAGAGCGGGTGCTGGATGCCTTTTACGGCCATCTGCACGGCAAAACACCTTTTTATGAAGCGCTACACCGGATGCAGCATAAAAATGGCACCGTGACCTGGGTGCTGGATCGGGGACGCGTCAGCGAGTGGGACGACAGCGGCCAGCCGCTGAAGGTCACCGGCACGCATATCGACATGACCAAAGAGAAGCAGTACGAGGAGCAGCTCGCCCTGCTGGCGAACCACGATCCCCTCACCGGCCTTGCCAACCGCCATGCTCTGATCCAGCATTTCGAGGCGTTAAAAATGGCGGGCGCGCTCTGCGTGGCGTTTATCGATCTTGATGATTTTAAAAACGTGAATGATACCTTCGGCCACCGTAGCGGGGATGAGCTGCTGATGCAACTTAGCCAGCGTCTGCGTGAGGCCTGCCCGCCAGGAACCATCGTCGGGCGGCTTGGCGGAGATGAGTTTGTGCTGCTGCTGCCCTTTTCACTCACTGATATGCAGGTTAACAGCGCTGCACGCGACTGCTTACAGGCGGCGCTGACGCCGTTTGAGCTGGATAACGGCACGGCAAACGTGGGTGCTTCCATCGGCATTGAGCAGGCGTTACCGCAGGATGATTTTGTTAGCGCGCTGGTTCGCGCTGACCAGGCGATGTATCAGATCAAGCATGCCGGTAAAAACGGTGCGGCACTGGGTGCCACACCGCTCGCTGGATCTATCAAAAGCGTTTAGAACGCGACCCACTCATCATCTGCGGGAGCCGCCACTGCCGCACGACGCATTGCAGGCGCGTTTGCTGGCGCGGTCTCTGATTTCCGATCGTTAGCAGAGAGGCGGAACCGCTGCACCGAACGCTGTAGCGCCTCGGTCTGACGCTCAAGGGCTGCTGCCGCGGCGGAAACCTCCTCAACCAGCGAGGCGTTTTGCTGCGTGACGCTATCCATCTGGGTAATGGCAACGCCCACCTGGGAGATGCCTTTGCTCTGCTCGGCAGACGCGCTGGCGATCTGCTTCATAATCGTGGTCACTTCCGTCACTGCCCGCAGAATACCTTCCATTGTCGTACCGGCGTCGTTAACCAGCTGCGCTCCCTTATCAACCCGGCTGACGGAGTCAGTAATCAGCGACTCAATCTGCTTCGCCGCATCGGCGCTGCGGCTGGCAAGATTACGCACCTCGCCCGCGACTACTGCGAAACCACGCCCCTGCTCGCCTGCCCGTGCCGCTTCCACCGCCGCATTAAGCGCCAGTATATTGGTCTGGAAAGCGATACTGTTGATGACCGTGGTGATCTCAGCGATCTTCTTCGAGCTGTCAGAGATGCCGTTCATGGTGCCGATCACCGCCTCGACCAGTTCGCCGCCTTTGCTCGCCCGCGTTGAGGCAACATCCGCAAGCTCGCTGGCCTGAAGGGCATGATCCGCATTCAGCTTAACCGTCGCGGTAAGCTGCTCCATGCTGGCTGCCGTCTCTTCCAGCGCCGCCGCCTGCTCTTCCGTACGGGAAGAGAGATCGTTATTACCGCTGGAAATTTCAGTCGCCCCGCGCCAGATGTTGTCGCTGCCCTGGCGAATAGAGCTGACCGCCTCACGCAGGCTATCCTGCATTGCGCGAAGCAGCGGTACCAGCTGACCTACGCAGTTGCGCCCAAGGTCCTGTACCGGCTGGCTGAGATCGCCCTGGGCAATAGTGCGGAAGTGCTCGCGGATGGTTGCCAGCGGTTTCACCAGCATGGCGACCAGATAGCGATCGGTGAAGAGCAGGATCAGCAGGCCGAGGATCACCGCTGCCAGAATCAGGGTGCGGGTCACGCTGGTCTGCCCATCCACCATGATGCGGGTGTCATCCAGCCTTGCACTGGCAGCGGTATTAAACGCTTCAGCTGCCGCACCAAACGCACGGCTTAGCGCAGGGGTCACGTTGTTTGCCTGCTGGCGATAGGCGTCCAGGGCGCCCTGCTGCGCCAGCTGAACCTGCGGCGTTACCCCTTGATCCAACAGCGCCTGCCAGCTGGCAATCGCCTGAGCAGAAGCCTTCGGATCCATTGGCCCTGGCGAGATGGCTTTCAGCGCCTCCAGCCTGGTTTTCATGTTATCCAGCGCCAGCTGAACCTGTGAGAAATCCGCGCTGCCACCGGCGGCTTTGGTCTCCAGCACGCGTGACAGTCGCGTGACCACACGAAAATATTGATCGTTGCCCTGGCTTAGCAGCGTCATCTGGTTAACCAGCTGGCGATCGATCTCATTTCCTTCGGCGACCTTTGAGAGCGAGAAAACACTATACAGCCCAACGCCGGACCAGAGCAGGCCGAAGATGCCGAGAATAACCAGCAACACCAAACGAATGGTGAAGTTTTGCAGCATACGCATAATTAATTCCTTGCCAATAAGGGGGATACTTACTATCGCAAGCGACGTAGCAGAGTTATCGGCATGTTAATGACAATATGTATAGTGACGCGTAATTTTTTTGATCAAAAAACGCGCTACGGGTTGGCTTGTTTAAAACAAGGTTTAATCGACCATAATAGTGCGTAGTCTGGGTTTCTGCCTACATTTCAAAAGCAAAAATACGCGATTAAGATTAATCTTAATCGCAACCCACTGAAAGATAAGCACAAAAAAAAGGATGGCTTTAATGGATTACTTTTATAGAGTTATTTTTAAAATCTGCTTTTATATTGAGAAAAACAAACAACGCTCAACGAAATAAAAATTGATAAGTACGCTACAGAATAGTCATTAGGGCATATTTAAAAAAGCCTGAAATAGTTATTAAAATAGAAAATTCATTATCTATATTTTTAAGCCATTTGGGTTCGCTATATGTTTTTAGCCGCTGCATCAAAAAAGGCGCGTTTAGCCATAAGGCCGCGCCACTTCTGGCTTTACTCCTCGGCACATGGAACCCTGCAACCCAACTGAAATGTATCCACGCTGAAGAGCAAGGCCTGAAAGGTGCTATTTACGCCAGCAAAAGACTCTGCTGGCGCAGCAGGAAACGATCATAAACCCTTTTATTTTAGTCGTACTTAACTATTGCTTAACTTAACTATTATTTGTTAAGTATAATTTAAACCAGTCGAGGGTACGCTGCCACGCCAGCTCCGCTGCGGCCTGGTCATAGCGCGGCGTGGAGTCATTATGAAAACCGTGATTAACGCCAGGGTAGATATAGGCCTGATAGACCTTGTTATTGGCCTTTAGCGCCTGCTCGTAAGCGGGCCAGCCCTCGTTGATGCGCGTATCCAGCTGGGCATAGTGCAGTAAAATGGGCGCGTTGATTTTTGGCACATCGGCGATAGGGGCCTGCCGACCATAGAAAGGCACGGCGCAGGCCAGCTCCGGATAGGCCACCGCTGCCGCGTTTGCTACGCCACCGCCATAGCAGAAACCGGTAATGCCGACCTTGCCGGTAGCGTCAGGGTGCCGCTGCATAAACTCTACGGCCGCGAAGAAGTCGTTCATTAGCTTAGTGGGATCGACCTTCTGCTGAAGCTCCCGACCCTCATCATCATTTCCCGGATAGCCGCCTACGGAACTGAGGCCATCCGGGGCCAGGGCAATATACCCCGCCTTGGCAACGCGACGCGCGACGTCCTCAATATAGGGATTCAGGCCCCGATTCTCATGCACCACCACCACGGCAGGCACTTTACCCTCTACTTTGGTCGGTTTGACCAGATACCCACGCACTTCACCATGACCGTTTGGTGAGGGATAGTGAATATACTCCGGCAGAATATCCGGATCGGTAAACTCGACCTGGGTAGCAAGGGCGTAGTTCGGCTTGAGCAGATTGAACAGCGCCAGCGCGGTCATGCCGCCTACCGCATAACGGGTTGCCAGCTGCAAAAACTCGCGTTTGGAAATTTTGCCGTGGGCGTAGTAGTCGTAGTAATCAAGCAGTTCCTGCGGGAAGTCTTTGGCGGTCAGACGCGTCATCGTTACTCTCCGGAAAGTGAATGCTTTTTAAGCAAAGCATAACGCAACGCGTTTGTCAGTCACCAGAACGGTTACTCTGCGGGGAACGTCTTCACCTCGCCGGGATCGACCTCTGGACGTTGATACTCGGGCCATACCAGTACCACCAGCGCCGGATACGCCTCGAGGCTAAATTCACGAAAGCACTGGCGTAAATTGAGCACCTCCAGATCGGCATGGGAGACCCTCTCCCCGTTAAGGCAGCGCTTTTTAATATTGTCGTAATAGCGGTACACCGCTGAATTGAGATCGCTACAGCGGCGCTGCGCCTCAAATAATCCCGGCGTACGATTCAGTTCCGCCATGTTCATTCGCTTAATGGTGGCATGCAGGAAATCAATATATTCATGATTTACCCGCCAGTACCATACCGGCGTAATGGCATTCATCAGTATGGAAAAGTGATCTTCGCCCTCCTCTTTCGATAAGGGCATCGGATCGGACGAGGGGCTTATCTCTCTCTCTGGCGAGCTGTTATTGAACCCACGCATCATTAAAAGTACGCCACCGGTGAGCAGCAGCAGGGCGATAACAGAATAGAAAATACTGTTCATTAGCAGGCTCCATTTTTTTTGATTTTAAAATTCCGCCATGATATTGTCAACGCAACTCACGCCTGTTCCGCCTCCACTCCGTTGAAATCACAGGATATTAGCGATGCTGCCCGAGAATCTTGTCCCGGCACGTTTTCACGTTTCCACGATGAAAACGGATACGGGAGAAGCAGAAAAAGATGTCAATTTAGCCCAGGGAAAAAGAACGCTCGCAGATTATGAAAGCGATATATTAACCAACGTTAGCCACACCCGGCAATCACGTAATATGCTGCTGGAAGAGCGCGACCGTCATATAAAAGACAGGTTATACCGGGTGGTAAAAATTGAATCCTTTAGCCGCTTGCTGAACGATCTTCAGGCCGCAGGTGAAATCGATCCTCAGCTTTTAAGTCAAATAATCGCAAAAAAAACCACCGAGATAAATGAGGCGGGTAATGCAATTTGGCTTAATCTCATTACCCACGAAAAAGATACGCCAATGTTTTATACGCTACAGGACGATTCTCGTGAATAAAGATATTGATAATAACAATGTCTATTTGACTTTGGATGAGACAAAGAGCGATGAATTTATCTTAAAGCAAAACCTGGATGCGTTAACTCAAAATAAAAATGAGACGATCCAGCGTATCGCCAGGGAGTCGATCTCTATCCCCGCAGCGTTGATCAGGCTGAAGTGGCAAAACCGCCGTGAGATCTACGCTCTGCAGGTTAAAGAGGAGATCTACGGGGCAGTAATCGATGAAATCATCGCTCTGCATCCCGATCTACGGGAAAAGATCATGGCAAAGCTGGAGACCCACTACCAGCATATTCTGGAACGTGAAGCCGCCACGCTGCGGCTCACCCGCAAGCTTGCCGACGGCGAGTACCGCACCGGCAGCGTCAACAGAGTCGCGCTTCAGGAGGAGCAGGATAACCATACGGAATCGTCCGTTTCGCCTGCATTTCCCGCATAAGCTTCTATCCTTAATCTGGATGTATCACAGATGGAGACGACTTATGGCAAACGACCAGACGAAAATTCAGGACCCTACTACCCAGTATTACACTGAGGGATACCCGAAACAGTTACAGCCCGCGCCAGGGGTGCAGGCTAAAATGGATCCCGTCCCAGACTGTGGCGAGAAGAGCTATGTAGGTAGTGGCCGCCTTAAGGATCGTAAGGCACTGGTGACAGGGGGTGACTCCGGCATCGGGCGAGCTGCCGCCATCGCTTACGCGCGTGAAGGCGCAGATGTCGCTATCAACTACCTGCCCGCAGAGGAAGAGGATGCGCAGGAGGTTAAAGCGCTGATTGAAGCCGAAGGGCGCAAAGCGGTGCTGATCCCCGGCGATCTAACCGATGAGACCTTTACCCGCTCGCTGGTAAACCAGGCGCGGGATGCGCTGGGCGGCCTAGATATCCTGGCGCTGGTTGCCGGTAAACAGACCGCCGTGGAAGATATTGCCGACCTCACCTCTGAGCAGTTTGAGCAGACCTACAAAACCAACGTCTTTTCGCTATTCTGGACCGTCCAGGAGGCGCTGAAGTTCCTGCAGCCGGGTGCCAGCATTATCACTACCTCATCGGTGGAAGCCTATCAGCCAAACGCTACCCTGCTGGACTACGCCTCCACCAAGGCGGCCATCCTTAACTTTACTCGCGGGCTGGCAAAACAGGTGGCAGAGAAAGGCATTCGCGTGAACAGCGTTGCGCCTGGCCCTGTCTGGACAGCGCTACAAATCTCTGGCGGCCAGCCGCAGGAGAAACTGCCGCAGTTTGGTCAGTCAACGCCGCTGAAACGCGCCGGGCAGCCTGCTGAGGTCGCCGCTATTTACGTCTACCTGGCGAGCCAGGAGTCGAGCTATGTGACCGCCGAAGTACACGGCGTCACCGGCGGGATGCATTTGGGCTAGTTCTTCGTCCAACAAAAAAGGGGCCACGATGGTCCCTTTTTTTATCTATACGCTGCGCTTATTTCGGGCGCTGAAGCGTGGAAATCTTCCGCGACCTGGGAGAAATAGCTCAGTAATTGATTATCATGCGCAGGCATACGTGTATGAGCCGGCGTGACCAGCCCCATTAACAGGAAGCAGCCATTTTCCCACATATGCTCAGTGTAGATAAGGTAGTGGTTTGATGTGCGTTTGTAGTTCTGTTGCCTGGCGTTCCAGTTAAGTTGAAAATGCAAATTAACGTGGATGTGCTGGACATTAGCATCGACGGCAAAGGGCGGAAAGTCGAAAGGGGCATCTCGGCCAAGAAGGTTTGAAGGTGCCCCCGTTGATTTATAAGTGAGGAACTCAGCTTTAAGCTGAGTTTCCAGGTGAGGAAAAGCGCTAAACGTTGGCTGAAAAAACTCTCCCCATGTAACGTCGCTATATTCTGCCGTTAGTGCCATTTAGCCGCGGCCTTGTTGCCGGTAATTAGCAGTTGGCGCATCGCTGCGAAATCTACACCGGATTCGCGCACGTCGGTTGTGCGGGTAACCTGATCAATAAGGTTGAGATAGTGTTTGGTTGCGAAGCTGACCATCTTAATGGCCTTCACAAACGCGAACTCAACTGAATCTTTATCGTAAGAGAGAATAACGTCTTTCTCAGGCAGCATGAGAACGAAGGATTCAGCGATTCCTGCCACGTGAATGGCCTGGCTCTTGATATCTTCGGCCACGTTGATTGCCGCATTAAAGTCGCTATCAGCATAACGTGCGAGTTCAGCACGGCCAGAGCGCAGCTCTTCAGCTACTTGATTAAGAGCCTCGGTTAATTCTTTAATGTCGCGCTTATTGACTCTGGTGCCCATCTCATAAACCCGCTCAACAATTGTAGGCTGGCATGCTACCGCTTTGGGTTGTGGCTGAAGACTGGCAATAACCAGCGCTACTGCTGCCTGCAAATGGTGAATTTTCACAGTAAACTCCATAATCGTCACCCTTAACGAGGCGTAGCATTTTACTACTGAACCTAACTATAAGCTAAAAAAAGTGGGTTGAATATGGCACCCGAACAGCACACTTATGAACCTTTTATAGCTTTTTTTGGACAACAAAAAAGGGGCCTTGGTGGCCCCTTTTTTATCTATACGCTGCGCTTATTTCGGGCGCGTCACCTCTTCACCCACCAGGCCAATCTTCAGATAGCCCGCCTGGTGCAGGGTGTCCATCACCTTCATCATCGTTTCATAGTCCACGGTTTTATCCGCACGGAAGAAGATGGTGGTATCTTTCTTGCCTTCGGTCAGGGCATTCAGCGCATTGACCATCGTCTCATCGGTCACCGGATCGTTGCCGATAAACATGCTGTTATCCGCTTTCACCGACAGGTAGACCGGTTTTTCCGGACGCGGTTGCGGCTGGCTGGAGGAGGCCGGTAAATTTACCTTCACGTCAACGGTGGCCAGCGGGGCCGCCACCATGAAGATAATCAGCAGCACCAGCATGACGTCGATAAACGGCGTCACGTTGATCTCATGCATTTCGCCGTTATCGTCCAGATTTTCATTAAGACGCATTGCCATACGGAATTAACCTAAACGTAATTTCTGTGCGGAGTGAACCGGCGCAGCCGACGGGCTGGCAGCCAGGTCGAGATCGCGGCTCTGTAACAGCAGCACCTGCGCGGCAACGTCGCCCAGCATGGCTTTATAGCCGCCGATAGAGCGGGCAAAGATGTTGTAGATCACCACCGCCGGGATAGCGGCGACCAGGCCGATTGCCGTCGCCAGCAGCGCTTCGGCTATGCCGGGCGCAACGACCGCAAGGTTGGTGGTCTGCGTCTGGGCAATGCCGATGAAGCTGTTCATGATGCCCCATACGGTGCCGAACAGGCCGATAAACGGCGAGATTGCACCGATGGTCGCGAGGAAGCCATTACCGCGGCCCAGGTGACGGCCAACGGCGGCAACGCGACGTTCGAGGCGGAAACCGGTACGCTCTTTGATGCCTTCGTTATCTTCGGAGCCAGCGGACAGCTCAAGCTCGTTCTGCGCTTCGTTCAGCAGCTGCGTGCTGAGGCTGTTGGCATGGAAACCCGCGGCAATTTCGCTCGCCTGATCCAGCGTGCGCGCTTCGCTTAACAGCTTCTGCTCGCGCTTAAGGCGGCGCTTATGCGAGAACATCTCCACGCTTTTGCTGAAGAAAATCGCCCAGGTGACAACGGACGCCAGAATCAAGCCAATCATCACCAGCTTTACGACGATATCGGCATGGTGATACATACCCCAAACGGAGAGATCCGTCTGCATCAAATTATTACCCACTCTGTATCTCCGGACGCAAATCACAAAATCTGAGCATAATAATATCAAAACAGCATCGAATTGATAGTAGTTCTCATTAGTATTTACATAGTGGCGTAATTTTGACAAAGTTTCCTTGCGCTTACGCAGTAAAAAATGCCGTAAGCGCAATTTTCAGAAAATTATTGGACCTCCAGCACAAAATCATCAAAGCGGCATTGGCCGGGAGCCTGCGTCTCTGCCGTGGCTGCGGCAAAGATCCCTACCTTAGCCCCGACCCACTTTCCCTTGCCTGCGGCAAAGGTGCGCTGTACAGGCTGCCACGCCCCGCTATCTTCACGCCAGGCAAACTGGCAGACGCCGCCCTGCCCTACGCGCACCTGAAGCTCACAGGTTGCGTCAGAGAGCGTGTTCAGAGCCTGGCGCTGCTCCCTAATCACGCCCGCATCGCTCATCCAGCCATGGATATAGCAGAGCTGATAACTCTCCTTGTGACGGGCAACAACCAGCGCCGCGTAGCGTTCGCCGTAAACAATAAGTCCGCCGAAATCCCCTGTATGGGCCGGGCTTAACGTCACGCGCGTGCGGGCCGCAAAGGTAAATGCCGGAAACTTTTGCAGCAGCAGCTGCGGGGCGGCGTAGAGCGTTCGCTGACCCGCAAACTCGGGCAGCGGAATACAGCGCAGATGAAGACCCTCCGGAGCCGGAACCAGCCAGCTGGGCTGGGGATTGGCCTGCCACTGCCACTGTAGCCCCGGCCTGCCGGTAGCAAAATCGTCGCTGGTCTGGGGTGCATAGGGCGTCACCGCCGGCAGACCGCCGGGCTTTTGCCAGCGCAGAACCGGCTGGCCGGCGCCTGCCTCACCAAAAGGTTCACCTATGCGCGGCCAGCCATCCTCGCCCCATGACATCGGCTGGAGATGAACAATACGGCCATAGAGGTGCGCATCCTGAAAATGGACAAACCAGCATTCACCGTTTTTTAGCTCAACCCATCCCCCCTGATGAGGGCCGTTCACGGCGGTGCCTCCCTGAAAGAGCACGTTTCGTGCCTCCCACGGCCCGGTCATCTCTGGCGCGCGCAGTACCGCCTGCCAGCCGCTCTCCACCCCGCCCGCCGGGGCGAAGATATAGTAGAGACCGTTGCGCTTATAGACCTTCGGTCCCTCCAGCGTCGGGAGATCGCAGCTGCCATCATAGATAATCCGCCCCTCTCCCTGTAGTGCCGTACCGTCTGGCTTCATCGAGAAGAGCTGTAGCCTATGCTTAACGCCGCTGCGGCTATGGGCGAAGGCGTGAACCAGCCAGGCGCTACCGTCCTCATCCCAGAAGGGACAGGGATCGATCCAGCCCTTAGCTGGCTGGACGCAGTGCGGCTTGCTCCACTCCCCCCACGGATCCCGGGTATGGCACATAAAAATCCCTTCGTCCGGGGTGCTGAAAAAGACCCACAGGCGATCGTCATGCCAGCGCAGAGAGGGTGCCCATACCCCTTTACCGGGCTGCATGGCATCGTAGCCAGGGAGATCTAAAGAGGTGAAGACATGGTTGACGATCCGCCAGCTGACCAGATCCGTTGAGTGCAGTATGGGCAGCGCGGGCATATGGTTAAAGCTCGACGAGACCATAAAGAAGTCATCCCCAACGCGGACGATGTCCGGATCGGAGTAGTCAGCGCAGAGGATCGGGTTTTGATAGGTATCCTGAGACATGATGCTGCTCCCTTATGCGTTTTTCAGTTCATCGCCCACCAGCGCCGGACGGTCGCTGGCAGCGGGGCGGGCAGCCTGCTCACGGGCGGCCAGATCGCGCTGGATGGTTGCCATCATGGTGTCATCGAGCTTGTAGAAGCGCGCCAGCCACCAGAGGATCAGATAGGAGATCGATGGCCCCAGGGTCAGCAGGCCGACAATACCGGCGGTGGCCAGCGGCGTCTGTTCGGCAACGCCCGCCTGATAGCCAAACAGCCCCAGCGCAAACCCGACGGCCGCGCCTGCCACGGCCATCCCCATTTTTAAGGCAAAGAGATTACCCGAATAGGATAAACCGGTAATACGGTGGCCGAATTTCCACTCACCGTAGTCCGCTGCATTAGCCATCATATTCCATTTAAAAGGCTGGTACATTTGATGGAAAAAGCCGACCAGGAAATAGAGCGGGAAAACTACCGCCAGCCATGTAGGTGGAATAAAGAACATCACCACGCCGGTAAAGACCAGCAGCAGGTTAATATTTTTAAACAGTGAGACGGCGCGGTAGCGTTTAGCTAAATATCCGGCCGCGAGGCTGCCAATAATCGTGCCGACCACGCTGGTAGAGACAAAGGCCGATTTCATTACCGTGCCGGTTGCCGTCTGTACGCCGCCCATCATTAAATAGGTGGCATAATAGAGCGTCGCCGCGCTGCGCATTACCCCCGCCATACTGGAAAAGAAAGTGATAATTGCCACAATGCGCCACTGATCGTTTGCCAGCAGGCAGCGAATATCCTCCCGCACGCTGCTCTGGGTTTCTACCACCGGGGCGACGCGCTCTTTGGTTGAGAAAAAGCAGAACAGCAGCATGACAATGGCAATCGCGCCCATAATGCCCATCGTGGCCTGGAAGCCAAACTGTTTATCCTCTTTACCCAGCCAGTCCACCAGAAACAGAGTAGCAACCGACACCATCAGCCCGGCCGCGGACGAGATGGTAAAGCGGTAAGCCTGCGCCGACAGGCGATCTTTCTCATCGCGGGTAATGACCCCGCCCAGCGCGCAGTAGGGAATATTAATAAAGGTGTAGCAGAGCATTAACAGGGTGTAGGTAATATAGGCGTAGATCAGCTTGCCGGAGGCACCAAAGTCTGGAGTCGTAAATGTCATAACGGCCAGTACCGCATAGGGTACGGCAAACCAAATAAGCCAGGGACGGAAATGACCCCACCGGGTTTTCACCCGGTCGGCAACGATGCCGGTTAGCGGATCGGTAATGGCATCAAGAATGCGGGTGACTAAAAACATCACCCCCACCGCTGCCGCGGAGAGTCCATAAATATCGGTATAGAACCAGGTTAAAAACATGGTCACGGAGGAGTAAACAATGCCGCAGGCGGCATCTCCCATGCCAAATCCTAATTTTTCTGCAATCGACAACCTTGTATTATTTGCCACAATCAATCTCCCACAGAATAAGTTCGCGTCAATCTACGGCTATTTTTCTGCTGTGGCCTATTGCTATATTTCACTCCCCTTTTATGTTTTTTAATAACTGATACAGGTATCACACATCTTTGCTTTTGGTATTACATGTTATGCCAAAGCTGTCTACCAGAATGAGGTTCAGCGGCGGCCGGACAAAAAAATTTCACCCGTTTTTAGCAAATGACCGGGTCAATTGTTGCCGGGCCGTGGTAGTCTAGACATCCAGACGTATAAAATCAGGATAGTGTGAAGATGACAGCGAAGCACATTGATACCGCGCTGGTGAATGCCGGGCGCAGCAAAAAATATACCCAAGGTTCGGTGAACAGCGTGATCCAACGCGCTTCGTCGCTGGTCTTTGAAACGGTGGAAGCCAAGAAGCAGGCAACGCGCGGCCGTGCTAAAGGCGAACTGTTCTATGGCCGCCGGGGAACGCTGACCCACTTCTCTCTGCAGGAGGCAATGTGCGAGCTGGAGGGCGGTGCAGGCTGCGCGCTCTTCCCCTGCGGTGCCGCCGCCGTGGCCAATACTATCCTCGCTTTCGTCGAGCAGGGCGACCACGTCCTGGTGACCAATACCGCCTATGAGCCAACCCAGGATTTCTGTAGCAAAATTCTGGCTAAGCTCGGCGTCACTACCGGCTGGTTCGATCCGCTGATCGGCGCGGACATTGCCCACCTGATCCAGCCCAATACCAAAGTGGTGTTCCTTGAAGCACCAGGCTCCATCACTATGGAGGTTCACGACGTCCCGGCCATTGTCGAGGCGGTAAGACGCGTTGCGCCAGAAGCGATCATCATGATCGACAATACCTGGGCGGCGGGCATCCTGTTTAAGGCGCTGGAGTTTGGGATCGATATCTCTATCCAGGCCGGAACCAAGTACCTGATTGGTCACTCGGACGCGATGGTCGGCACGGCGGTCTCCAATGCCCGCTGCTGGGACCAGCTGCGTGAGAATGCCTATCTGATGGGCCAGATGCTGGATGCGGACACCGCCTATATGACCAGCCGCGGCCTGCGCACCCTGGGCGTGCGCCTGCGCCAGCACCATGAGAGCAGCCTGGCCATTGCCGAGTGGCTGGCGACGCATCCGCAGGTGGCGAAGGTGAACCACCCTGCCCTGCCCGGCAGCAAGGGCCACGAGTACTGGAAGCGGGACTTTACCGGCAGCAGCGGCCTCTTTTCCTTTGTGCTCAACAAACGCCTGAGCAACGACGAGCTGGCGGCCTATCTCGACAACTTCAGCCTGTTCAGCATGGCCTACTCCTGGGGCGGCTTTGAATCGCTGATCCTCGCCAACCAGCCGGAGCACATTGCTGCTATCCGTCCTGAAGGTGAGATTGACTTCAGCGGAACGCTGATCCGCGTGCATATCGGTTTAGAAAGCGTTGACGATCTGATTGCTGATTTAGCGGCAGGATTCGAGCGTATCGTGTAAAGTGTATGAGGCTGGTACAGGTTTAGACAAAACCAGTGGAATTGTCTGCATTTCTTGCGTTAACGATCAAGGTGCTGCGGGCATTTCGGGAGTACAATAAGCCTTAATTATGCGGTTCCACAGGAATGTCCATGGCTGTTATTCAAGAAATTATCGCTGCGCTCTGGCAACACGATTTCGCAGCGTTAGCTAATCCCCATGTTGTTGGCGTTGTTTACCTGGTTATGTTTGCAACGCTGTTTTTGGAAAATGGACTGCTCCCTGCCTCATTCCTACCCGGCGACAGCCTGCTGCTGCTGACCGGGGCGCTGATCGCCCGTGGCGTAATGGATTTCATCCCGGCGCTGGTCATTCTGACCACCGCCGCCAGCCTCGGCTGCTGGCTGAGCTATATCCAGGGCCGCTGGCTGGGCAATACGCGGGTGGTTAAAAGCTGGCTGGCGCAGCTGCCGGCAAAGTATCACCAGCGTGCAACCTGCATGTTTGACAGGCATGGCCTGCTGGCGCTGCTGGCAGGACGCTTTCTTGCCTTTGTGCGCACCCTGCTGCCAACCATGGCCGGTATCTCTGGGCTGTCGAACCGCCGCTTCCAGTTCTTTAACTGGCTGAGCGCCCTGCTGTGGGTGGGCGTGGTCACCGGTCTCGGCTATGCCCTGAGCATGATCCCCTTCGTGAAGCGCCATGAGGATCAGGTCATGACCTTCCTGATGATCCTCCCGGTCTTCCTGCTGGTGGCCGGACTGCTGGGTACGCTGGTGGTGGTGATTAAGAAGAAGTACTGCAACGCCTGATTGTTAAAGTAAATGCCGGATGGCGCTGCGCTTATCCGGCCTACGTAAAACTATACTCCCCTAATCCTCGCCGCATCCTCCCCCGGCGTCACGCCAAAGTAGCGCTTAAACTCGCGACTGAACTGCGACGGGCTTTCGTAGCCGACGCGTATCGCCGCCGCGCTGGCCTTCATGCCGTCGTGGATCATCAGCATCCGCGCCCGGTGCAGGCGATAGGTCTTCAGATACTGCAGCGGCGAGGTGCTGGTCACCGATTTAAAGTTATGGTGAAACGCCGACACGCTCATGTTCGCTTCGGCGGCCAGCTGATCCACGCTCAGGTTCTCGGTGTACTGGCTCTCGATACGCTTCAGCACCCGGCTGATGAGGCTGAAGTGGGTCTGGCGGCTGACCAGCGCTAAGAGCGCTCCGCCGCACGGCCCGGTTAGCACGTGGTAGAGGATTTCGCGCACGATCTGCTTGCCTAAAATCCGCGTATCCAGCGGGCGGGCCATCACGTCCAGCAGCCGCTCAATGGCGCAGAGGATCTCCCCCGACAGCGTGGCTGAATTGATGCCGCTTGCCGCCATGGCGGGCTGGAAATGTTCGTCCTCGCCAATGTCCATCAGCAGCTCCTGCAGCTGTAAAATATCAACGTTCAGGCGGATCCCCGCCAGCGGCACCTCCGGTGTGGCGAAGGTCTCACACTCAAAGGGCAGCGGCACGGTGAGCAGCAGATACTCGTTGGTGTCGTAGCGAAAAACGCGATCGTTGATATAACCAATTTTATGCCCGGAAAAGAGGATCACGATGCCAGGCTGATACATCACCGGCGTGCGCGTTCCCGGCTGGGTGCCGTAGAGCAGGCGTACGTCGGGCAGCAGCGCGCTAAGCCTGTTTTCATTATCTTTCAGCTGTTTAATCTGCTGCGTCAGCTGGCGGCAGATGGCGTCGCGGTTCATTTTCTTACTTCTCCAGGGCGATATTGAGCTATACCCAGTGTGCGCGTTTTTGTGCGTTTTCTCCAGCACGCGGGAGGAATGGGCAAGAGATCGGCAGGAATATGCATTGAGAGCGCCGGGCGCGGAGACCACAATAGTCCCCAGCAGGCAGCCCGCTGCCGTTTGTCTTTTCACCGATACAAGGGAAAGCGTCATGAATAACTTTACTCTGCATACCCCCACCCGCATCCTGTTTGGTAAGAACGCTATCGCCGATCTGCGCGACCAGATCCCGGCAGGCGCTCGCGTGCTGATCACCTACGGCGGCGGCAGCGTTAAAAAAACCGGCGTGCTGGATCAGGTCTATAGCGCGCTGAACGGCCTCGACGTGCTGGAGTTTGGCGGCATTGAGCCGAACCCCTCTTACGAAACGCTGATGAAGGCCGTGGCTATCGCCCGCGAAGAGAAGATCACCTTCCTGCTGGCGGTTGGCGGCGGCTCGGTGCTGGACGGCACGAAATTTATCGCCGCCGCTGCGCACTATGCTGACGGCATCGATCCGTGGCACATTCTGCAAACCCGCGGCAGCGAGATCAACAGCGCCATCCCGATGGGTTCCGTGCTGACCCTGCCGGCCACCGGCTCCGAGTCTAACAAGGGCGCGGTCGTTTCCCGTAAAACCACCGGTGATAAGCAGGCGTTCCACTCCCCGTTCGTCCAGCCGGTGTTTGCTATTCTCGACCCGGTCTACACCTACACCCTGCCGCCGCGCCAGGTAGCGAACGGCGTGGTTGACGCCTTTGTCCATACCGTTGAGCAGTACGTGACCTATCCGGTCGATGGCAAAATTCAGGATCGCTTCGCGGAAGGCATTCTGCTGACGCTGATCGAAGATGGCCCGAAGGCGCTGCAGGAGCCGGAAAACTACAACGTGCGCGCTAATGTGATGTGGGCGGCAACCCAGGCGCTGAACGGCCTGATCGGCGCAGGCGTGCCGCAGGACTGGGCCACCCATATGCTGGGCCACGAGCTAACGGCGATGCACGGTCTGGATCATGCCCAGACGCTGGCGGTGGTGCTGCCCGCGCTGTGGAATGAAAAACGTGACGCTAAACGCGGCAAGCTGCTGCAGTATGCCGAGCGCGTCTGGAACATCACCGAAGGCAGCGACGACGAGCGTATCGACGCGGCCATTGCCGCCACGCGCAGCTTCTTCGAGCAGATGGGCGTCCCTACCCGTCTCTCCGGCTACGGCCTCGACGGCAGCTCCATCCCTGCCCTGCTTGAGAAACTGAACGAGCACGGCATGACCCAATTAGGCGAACATCAGGATATTACCCTCGACGTTAGCCGTCGCATCTATGAAGCCGCGCGCTAAAGGTTTTTTCTTCTAAGACTTTCGTTTTTGGGCTTTTCGTCCAGACTTAAGTCACTCAACTCCACCTGGGCCAGCCCGGGTGGAATTTATATAAGGAGGAATGCATGGCAAATCCAACCGTGATTAAGCTTCAGGACGGCAACGTAATGCCGCAGCTGGGCCTCGGCGTATGGAAAGCGGGCAACGAGGAGGTCGTCTCCGCCATTCATAAGGCGCTGGAGGTGGGCTATCGCTCGATTGATACCGCCGCGGCCTACAAAAATGAAGAGGGCGTCGGCAAGGCTATCGAAAGCGCGGGGATCCCGCGTAGCGATCTGTTTATCACCACGAAATTGTGGAATGACGATCAGACCCGCCCTGAGGAAGCGTTGCAGACGAGCCTCGACAAGCTGAAACTCGATCATGTTGATCTCTATCTGATGCACTGGCCGGTTCCGGCTATCGATCACTATGTCGAAGCCTGGAAAGGGATGATCAAGCTTCAGGAGCAGGGGCTGGTGAAGAGCATTGGCGTCTGTAACTTCCAGATTAGCCACCTGCAGCGTCTGATCGACGAAACTGGCGTGACGCCGGTGATCAACCAGATTGAGCTGCATCCGCTGCTACAGCAGCGTCAGCTTCATGCCTGGAACGCCACTCATAAGATCCAGACCGAGTCCTGGAGCCCGCTGGCCCAGGGCGGCGAAGGAGTCTTCGATCAGAAGATCATTCGTGAACTGGCGGACAAGTACGGTAAAACGCCGGCGCAGATCGTGATCCGCTGGCACCTGGATCAGGGCTTGGTAGTGATCCCGAAATCGGTCACCCCGGCACGTATTGCGGAAAACTTTAAGGTGTGGGATTTCCGTCTCGATAAAGACGAGCTGAGCGAGATCGCGAAGCTTGATAAGAGCAAGCGCCTCGGCCCGGATCCGGACCAGTTTGGCGGCTAAACGCCCTCCCCTTTAAACCCGGCCTCGGTGCCGGGTTTTTTATCCCTCAAAACGCCGGGCGGCGCTTCGCTTGCCCAGCCTACACAAGAAACATCCTGCAACAATTCCCCTTGATTATTAGGTGTATTTTTTACGCGCTCGGGTGCAGCATGAACCTGAGATAACCCATTGATTATTCATAAAATCCATTTCTTACTTTTATTTCATCCGCACGATGAATAAGGACATGGCTGTGGCGGAAACAAAATCCTCGGGCGTCCGGTGGCTCCCGCTCATCATCATCGTTGCCGCTGCGGCGGTGCTCTGGCAACTGACTCCCCCTTCTGGTCTCAGCGTGGCGGCCTGGCGCTCGGCCATCATCTTTGTAGCAACCATCGCCGCCATTGTCGCAAAGGTGCTGCCAATTGGCGCGGTAGGCATCATCGGCATCACCGTCTTTGCACTGGCCTACGCCGCCGGGGACACCACCGCCAGCGGGGCGATTACCACGGCGCTGAGCGAACTGAACAGCTCGCTGATCTGGCTGATCGTCGTTGCCTTTATGATCGCCCGCGGCTTCATCAAAACCGGTCTCGGGCGGCGGATCGCCCTACAGATGATCCGCCTGCTGGGTAAACGCACCCTCGGGCTGGCCTATGGGCTGGCATTTGCCGATCTGATCCTCTCCCCGGCGATGCCCAGCAACACCGCCCGCTGCGGAGGCGTGATCTACCCTATCGCTGACTCGCTGGCGCGCAGCTTTGACTCCCGCCCGGATGACGAATCCCGCAGTAAAATCGGCACCTTTCTCATCACCTGCATCGGCAACGTTAACGACGTCACCGCCGCGCTGTTTATGACCGGCTACACCGGTAACCTGCTGGCGGTGAAGCTCGCCGCCAACGCTGGCGTGACCCTGACATGGGGCAGCTGGTTTATGGCGGCCCTGCTGCCCTGCCTGGTATCGCTGCTGATCGTCCCGCTGCTGGTCTACTGGCTTACCCGCCCGGCGATCCGCCATACGCCGGACGCGCCAGCGCTGGCCCGTCAGGAGCTGACGCAGATGGGCAGCATGTCGCGCGGCGAGTGGCTGATGCTGGGCACGGTGGTAGTGCTGCTGTTGCTGTGGATTTTCGGCGACGCGCTCGGGGTTGACCCGACGACGGCGTCGTTTGTGGGCCTCTCTGTCCTGCTGCTCTCCGGCGTGCTGAGCTGGGAGGATGTGAAGAGCGAAAAAGGGGCATGGGATACGCTGATCTGGTTTGCGGCGCTGCTGATGATGGCTAACCAGCTGAAAAAGCTCGGGTTCACCACCTGGTTTGGCAACCTGATTGGCGACAGCCTCGCCAGCTCGCTGCACGGCACCAGTTGGGTAGTGGTGCTGCTGCTGCTGAACGCGGCCTACTTCTACACTCACTACTTTTTTGCCAGCGGCAATGCGCAGATAGCCGCCCTCTACGCCGTGTTTCTCGGCGTCGGGCTGCATCTGGGGATCCCTGCTGCGCCCTGCGCGCTAATGCTGGCATTTACCAGCAGTCTCTACTGCTCCCTGACCCAGTACACCCATGCTCGTGGCCCAATCCTGTTCGGCGCGGGTTACGTGCCCACCGGGGTCTGGTGGCGCACGGGGTTCTTGGTCAGCCTCTTCAACCAGGCGGTCTTTATTAGCGTCGGACTCGCCTGGTGGAAGATCATTGGATTGTATTAACTCTTAGCGCCGGCCTTGCTGCGAACTTTATTGCCCGCCGGCGTCTGACGCTGGTGGGCAACAGGCGTGTGCTTGGTGAGCGCCGGGCGGGTATGGCGATTCTGACGCTTTGCCTCACGCATCTCGTCGAGGGTTGGTGAAGGCACCAGGCAGTCGCGACGGCTGCCGATCAGGTGCTTCTTACCCATCTCTTCCAGCGCCTGACGGATCAGCGGCCAGTTTTTCGGATCGTGATAGCGCAGCAGCGCCTTATGCAGGCGGCGCTGTTTTTCGCCCTTCGGCACCACGACGTTCTCGCTCTTGTAGCCAATCTTGCCGAGCGGATTCTTCCCGGTGTAGTACATGGTCGTTGAGTTAGCGAGCGGTGACGGATAGAAGTTCTGCACCTGATCGAGACGGAAGCGGTGCTTTTTGAGCCACAGGGCCAGGTTGACCATATCTTCGTCTCGCGTTCCTGGGTGGGCAGAGATGAAGTACGGGATCAGGTACTGCTCTTTACCGGCCTGCTTTGAGTAGGTATCAAACAGCTCTTTGAAGCGGTCGTAGCTGCCCATTCCCGGCTTCATCATCTTCGACAGCGGGCCTTCCTCGGTGTGCTCCGGCGCAATCTTCAGGTAGCCGCCCACATGATGGGTCGCCAGCTCTTTGATGTAGCGCGGATCCTCCACGGCGATGTCGTAGCGCACCCCGGAGGCGATAAGGATCTTCTTGATCCCCTTCAGATCGCGGGCACGGCGGTAGAGGTTGATCGTCGGCTCGTGGTTAGTATCCATGTGCGGGCAGATATCCGGGTAGACGCACGACAGGCGGCGGCAGGTCTGCTCCGCCCGCGGCGACTTGCAGCGCAGCATATACATGTTGGCCGTCGGGCCACCCAGATCGGAGATAATGCCGGTAAAGCCGGGCACGGTGTCACGAATCGCTTCGATCTCGTTGATGATCGACTCTTCGGAGCGGCTCTGGATGATCCGCCCTTCGTGCTCGGTGATCGAGCAGAAGGAGCAGCCGCCGAAGCAGCCGCGCATGATGTTGACCGAGAAGCGGATCATCTCGTAGGCCGGAATGCGGCTGCTGCCGTAGGCCGGATGCGGCACGCGCTTGTAGGGCAGCGCAAAGACGCTGTCCATCTCTTCGGTAGAGAGCGGGATCGCCGGCGGGTTGATCCAGATGTAGCGGTCGCCATGCTTCTGCATCAGCGCCCGCGCGCAGCCCGGGTTGGTCTCATGGTGCAGGATGCGCGACGCGTGGGCATAGAGCACCTTGTCAGCCTTCACCTTCTCAAATGAGGGCAGCAGGACGTAGATTTTCTCCCACGGCTTCGGCCGCGGCGGCTGGATGACGACGGCTTTCGCTTCAGCTTTTTTGGGTTCAACAGGTTTATTGTCGGCACACGGCAGGTCGTCCCCGTAGGGATGAGGGATCGGGTCAATTTTGCCCGGCATATCAATGATCCGGGAATCCACCCCGCTCCAGCCCGGCAGCGCCTCTTTAACCATGATCGCGGTGTTGCGTACGTCACGGATGCTGGCCACCGGCTCGCCCTGCGACAGGCGATGGGCCACCTCTACCAGCGGACGCTCGCCGTTGCCGAAGATCAGCATATCGGCTTTGGAATCCACCAGCACCGAACGGCGCACGGTATCCGACCAGTAGTCATAGTGCGCGGTGCGGCGCAGGCTCGCCTCAATGCCGCCCAGGATCACCGGCACATCTTTCCACGCCTCTTTACAGCGCTGGGTATAGGCCAGCGTGGCACGGTCCGGGCGCTTGCCCGCCACGTTATCCGGCGTGTAGGCGTCATCGTGGCGCAGCTTGCGATCGGCGGTGTAGCGGTTGATCATCGAGTCCATGTTGCCCGCGGTGACGCCGAAGAACAGGTTTGGTTTGCCGAGGCGCATAAAGTCCTCTTTGCTGTTCCAGTCCGGCTGGGCAATGATGCCGACGCGGAAGCCCTGCGCCTCCAGCATGCGTCCACAGATCGCCATACCAAAGCTCGGATGATCGACGTAGGCATCCCCGGTAACCAGGATGATGTCGCAGCTGTCCCAGCCAAGCTCATCCATCTCTTCACGTGACATGGGCAAAAACGGTGCGGGGCCGAAACAGGCAGCCCAATACTGCGGCCATGAGAAGAGGTCGCGATCCGGCTGGATCAGGGAGATAGCGCTCATAATGCTTCCGGGGTGGTTAAAAAGAGATCGTCAAAGGGCGGCGATTATCGCCCTAAAATCACATAAAATGAAGGGGAATTTATTGCCCGGTGGCGCTGCGCTTACCGGGCCTACGGGCCTGTAGGCCGGGTAAGGCGAAGCCGCCACCCGGCGAGTTACGGTGCCGGGTTGACCAATAGCTGACCAATAGAGCCGCGATCTGACATCTCCAGCGTCTGGCTAAAGTACTGGAACGGGAAGTGCGGCCAGGAGGGCTGCCCGTAGTAGACCAGCAGCTCAACCTGCCCATCCACCCAGACGGTATCTTTCATACCCCGATCCTCCGGGAACGGCATGGCGCCGTTGACGTTGCGGATCAGGAAGCTGACGCCCTCAATATGGAACGACTGCGGCGTGTCGGCGCGCACCGTCCAGCGCTCCCAGGTACCCTGCTGAGCGGTGATATCGATGCGCTTGATATCCCACAGCTGGCCGTTGATGCCCGGATCGTCGCCGAGGGCGATATCCCGGCTGCGTACCGCCGCGCCGCTCATCAGATCCGTTGGCAGCAGCCGCAGCGGTAGCGTATCGGTCACCAGCGGCAGCAGTCCGGTAGGACGTAACGTCAGTACCAGGGTGGAGATCAGGATGCTCGACGGCTCAAAGAAGCCGCGGATGCGATCAACAATACCTGCCGCCTCGCCGCAGGTGATCGAGACCTCGTCGCCGTCGGTCATATTGACGAGGATTTCCCGCCGCTCGCCGGGGGCCAGCGAGAGCTGCTTCACCGACACCGGGGCGGGTAAAAAACCCTGGTCGCCGGAGATAACGTGCAGCGCCCGACCATCGCTCATCTGCAATTGATAGCGACGGGCGTTAGAGGCATTCAGCAGGCGCAGGCGCACCCAGCCGCGCGACACCTCGACATAGGGACTCTGCGCGCCGTTGACCAGCAGCGTATCGCCAACGAAGCCGCCGCTGCCAGGCTCGCTGTACTCCGGCGTGCCGAAGTTATCCAGCCGCTTGTCCTGAATAATAATGGGAAAGTCATCCACGCCGTAGTGGTTGGGGATCGGCAAGGATTTACTTACCTCATCCTCAATCAGCCACATCCCCGCCAGTCCGTTATAGACCTGTTCGGCGGTACGGTTTGGCGTGTTGGCGTGATACCAGAGCGTCGCCGCGCTCTGGCGGATCGGCAGCACCGGCGCCCAGTCGGCGCTGGGGGACATCATTCGCGCCGCGCCGCCGATCAGCGGGCCGGGAACCTGCAGGCCGCTGATGGTCATGGCAACATTCTCTTGCAGCCGGTTGCTGTAGATCATCTTTACGTCGTCGCCGCTCCAGACGCGAATGGTCGGCCCAAGATAGCGGCCGTTGATGCCCCACACCTGTGCGCGGGTGCCTGGCGTAAAGGACCAGTGCGTCCGCTGCAGGGTTAAAAACAGCGGTTGCCCACGGCGGGATTCAACGAGCGGCGGCACGGGCAGCGGCTGCTGCTGCCCGGCGGCGTTAGCCCGCAGCGGAACCGCGCCCACACAAAGCGCAGCGCCGGAGGCCTGGATAAACTGACGCCGACTGAGTGACATATCTTGCTCCCTGTAAAACGGACTAAAGCGCGTAAAAAGGCACGGCTACCTTTATCGCTTGCCAGCGGCTTCGCGGGCGGCGACTTCGCTATCAAGCGCGGCGATCTTCTCCGCCATCAGCGTCCGGCAGTGGGTAGCCAGCGCGCGCACCTGCTCTTTACCAAACTGGCTGGTGTCCACCGGCGGCAGCATCTCGACAATCACCAGGCCGTTATTCAGACGGTTAAGATTAATTTTGTTAGAGGTGTTGGAAACGCATACCGGAATAATGGGTACGCCAGCCGCAATGGCCGCATGGAACGCGCCGGTTTTAAACGGCAGCAGCCCACGACCGCGGCTGCGGGTGCCTTCCGGGAACATCCAGATAGAGATGTTGCGTTTCTGAATATGCTTGACCACCTGAGCGATAGTCCCGTGCGCTTTGGCGCGGTTATCGCGGTCGATCAGCAGGTTACCCGTCAGCCAGTAGAGCTGGCCAAAGAAGGGGACCCACAGCAGGCTTTTCTTGCCAACGGTGACGGTGCGCGGCTGCACAATGCTGGCTGCGGTGACCATATCGTAGTTGTTCTGGTGGTTGCCGATGTAGATCGCATTGCCATACGTCGCCGCATCAGGCGGCAGGCGCAGCTCTACTTTGATGCCCATCACCGGGGCCAGACGGCCAAAGAGATGGCCAAAAGTGGCGACGTGCTTTGGATTCCGTGGGCTAAACAGGCAGTAGATACAGCCAAAGATACAGACCAGGATGCTGTAAATTACAACAATGATTACGCGTAAAATTAATAGCATAGCTACCTCGAAAGCCCGGACACCCGCCCAGTATAGTGTAGCGGCTGACGGTGCACGGCTTTGTTCCATCGGGTCCGTGAAAAAAGGTATTGTCAATCGTAACCTGCGATTTAACAATGACTTTACGGGAAATTTTATGGGTAGCTCCCCCTTCGGCTGGAAGGGGGAGAAGCACACAGGGATTACTCTTCGCTGTCGCCAGCCGTTGCCCGACGCGGCGAGTCGATCTCGACCTTGTCGATACGCTGGAGTCCGCGCATCAGCGTCCCGCGACGGCCACGCTCGCCGTGCACCTTCTGCAACTCCTCCGGACGCATTTTGATTTTGCGCTTGCCAGCGTGCAGGGTCAGCGTGCTCTGCGGCGGCAGGATAAAGAGGTGCGCCAGGCTATCCTCCCCTTTCGCCGCTTCGGCTGCTGGAATGCTAATGATCTTATTCCCTTTACCTTTCGACAGCTGCGGCAGATCGCTAATCGGGAACATCAGCATGCGTCCGGCAGCGGTGATCGCCAGCAGCAGGTCGCTGTCATCAACGATCTCCAGCGGCGGCAGCACGTGCGCGTTTTCCGGCAGGGTAATCAGCGCCTTACCGGCACGGTTGCGGGCAATCAGATCGTTGAAGGTACAGACGAAGCCGTAGCCTGCATCGGAGGCCATCAGCAGCTTCTGCTCCTCACCGGCCATCACCATATGCTCAACGGTGGCACCCGGCGGCAGCGTCAGCTTGCCGGTCACCGGCTCGCCCTGCCCGCGCGCCGACGGCAGGGTCAGCGGATCGACGGCGTAGCTGCGCCCGGTAGTGTCGATAAAGACCACCGGCTGGTTGGTTTTGCCTTTTGCGGATGCTTTCCAGCTGTCGCCCGCCTTGTAGCTCAGGCCCTGGGCATCAATGTCATGGCCTTTGGCGCTGCGTACCCAGCCCATCTGGGACAGCACGATAGTGACCGGCTCGGATGGCAGCATGTCATGCTCGCTCATCGCCTTCGCCTCTTCACGCTCGTGCAGCGGTGAGCGGCGATCGTCGCCGAACGCATCGGCATCGGCCTGCAGCTCTTTCTTCAGCAGGGTGCTCATCTTACGCTCTGAAGCGAGGGTGCTCTGCAGACGGTCGCGCTCTTTCTCCAGCTCGCTCTGCTCGCCGCGGATCTTCATCTCCTCCAGCTTGGCGAGGTGGCGCAGCTTCAGCTCGAGGATCGCTTCGGCCTGGGTTTCGCTGATGCCAAAGCGTGACATCAGCACCGGCTTAGGTTCATCTTCACCGCGGATGATCTCAATCACCTCGTCGATGTTGAGGAACGCCACCAGCAAGCCTTCGAGGATATGCAGGCGCTTGAGCACCTTCTCCAGGCGATGATTCAGGCGGCGGCGCACGGTATCGCGGCGGAACGCCAGCCACTCGGTGAGGATCTCCAGCAGGTTTTTCACCGCTGGACGTCCGTCGAGACCGATCATGTTCAGGTTAATGCGATAGCTCTTCTCCAGATCGGTGGTAGCGAACAGGTGGTTCATCACCTGATCCATATCCACCCGGTTGGAGCGCGGCACCACCACCAGACGGGTCGGGTTCTCGTGATCGGACTCGTCACGCAGATCGTCCACCATCGGCAGCTTTTTATTGCGCATCTGGGCCGCGATCTGCTCCAGCACGCGCGCCCCGGAAACCTGGTGCGGCAGGGCGGTAATCACCACCGCGCCATCCTCTTTTTTCCACACCGCGCGCATGCGCACAGAGCCGCGGCCGTTCTGGTAAATTTTGCGGATCTCTGCCCGGGAGGTGATGATCTCCGCCTCGGTCGGGTAGTCCGGCCCCTGGACAATATCCAGCAGCTGATCGAGGGTAGTCTTCGGCTGGTCGATCAGGGCGATGGCCGCCTGCGCCACTTCGCGCAGGTTGTGCGGCGGAATGTCCGTCGCCATGCCAACGGCGATGCCGGTGGTGCCGTTCAGCAGAATGTTTGGCAGGCGGGCAGGCAGCATCTTCGGCTCCTGCATCGTGCCGTCAAAGTTAGGCACCCACTCCACCGTGCCCTGCCCCAGCTCGCCCAGCAGCAGCTCGGCGTATTTGGAGAGCCGCGACTCGGTGTAACGCATCGCCGCGAAGGATTTCGGATCGTCCGGTGCGCCCCAGTTACCCTGGCCGTCAACCAGCGGATAGCGGTAGGAGAACGGCTGGGCCATCAGCACCATCGCCTCATAACAGGCGCTGTCGCCGTGCGGATGGTATTTACCCAGCACGTCGCCCACGGTACGGGCAGATTTTTTGAACTTCGCGCTGGCGTTGAGACCCAGTTCAGACATGGCGTACACGATACGCCGCTGCACCGGCTTCAGGCCGTCGCCGATAAACGGCAGCGCACGGTCCATGATGACGTACATGGAGTAGTTTAGGTAGGCGTTTTCAGTGAATTCATGTAGCGCGAGGCGCTCTGCCATATCGCTCATTACGTGTGATTCCTCAGCGTTTGCACCCAATTATTCAGGGGCAATATTGCCGCAGATTTTACCTTATCTGCCCTTCTGAGTCACAAGAAAAAGGCCGGATAACCGGCCCTTCAGACAATTACCTGGCGAGCTTAGTGATTTGCTTCACTTCGATCTCAAACTCGTTCCAGTCCTTGTCAACTTTACCCTGAATTTCAACCTGATCCTGCGGGGTGACGTTCTGACCGTTCCAGCGTTTTTGATCGATTTCCACGTTGACCGTGCCGCTGGCATCGCGGAAGAGGTAGCGATCGTCAGAGAGGCGCTCGGTAATATTCCCGCGCAGCGTCACCCAGCTGTCATCTTTCAGATCTTTGGCTTTCACCGCAGTTGTCGGGGTGGCGTTTTTATCCACGAAGCCGCCCTGCTGGGTCTGGTTTTGCGTCTGGGTTGGCGTAGCCGATGGCCCGCTGAAGCCACCCTCGGCGGCGAAAACAGGGGCAGAGACCATCATGGCGATGGCGGCAATAGCAGCAAATTTTTTCATCATCTATCTCCTTTTTGTCTGGTGTCATGCTCCATTAAACAGGGTAGTTCTTAACAACTTCTTAAGCGGAAAATTTAAATTTTTTTACTGTACAGCCGTAGGTTACAGGAGGTTTACTGCGTAAAAGCAAGCAGCGGCAAGGAGAGGCAGATGCGAATTTTACTGGTGGAAGATGACAAGCTGATAGGCGACGGTATCAAAGCCGGACTGGGTAAAATGGGCTTCACCGTTGACTGGTTTACCACCGGCGGCGTCGGGAGAGAGGCGCTCTATCGTGCGCCTTACGATGCGGTGATCCTCGACCTGACGCTGCCAGAGATCGACGGGCTGGCCATCCTCCGCGACTGGCGTCAGGCGGGCCGCAGCGAGCCGGTGCTGATCCTGACCGCACGTGATGCCTTAGACCAGCGCATCGAGGGCTTACGCCTCGGTGCGGATGACTATCTGTGTAAGCCCTTCGCCTTGATTGAGGTTGCGGCGCGGCTTGAAGCGCTGATTCGCCGCAGCCACGGTCAGACCCACAGCGAGCTGCGCCACGGCAAGGTCACGCTCGATCCCACTCGTCTGGTGGTGCTCGTCAATGGTGAAACGCTGATCCTCAAGCCGAAAGAGTTTGCCCTGCTGGAGCTGCTGATGCGCAACGCCGGGCGCGTACTGCCGCGCAAAGCGATAGAGGAGAAGCTCTACAGCTGGGATGACGAGGTGTCGAGCAACGCGGTTGAGGTGCATATCCACCACCTGCGCCGCAAGCTGGGCACAGAGTTTATCCGCACCGTACACGGCATTGGTTACACCCTGGACAACGAATGAAAATGACGCAACGCTTAAGCCTGCGGGTTCGGCTCATCCTGCTTTTTTGCCTGCTGGCGCTGGCCGCCTGGCTGGCCGCCAGCGTAGCCGCCTGGCAGCAGACTACCCACAAGCTGGATAAGCTCTTCGATACCCAGCAGATGCTTTTCGCCAAACGCCTGCTGGCGATAGATCTCAATGCGCTCCCTGCCCCGCTGCGTCAGGTTCGCACCCCGGATAAGATCCGCCATGGTCATCTCGATGATGACGCGCTGGCTTTTGCCATCTACTCCCGCGACGGCAAACTGCTGCTGCACGATGGCGAAAACGGCCAGGAGATCCCCTATCACTACCGCCGGGATGGCTTTAGCAACGGGCAGCTTAAAGATGATAACGATGCCTGGCGTCTTCTCTGGCTCACCGCCCCTGACGGCAGGTACCGCATCGTAGTGGGCCAGGAGTGGGAGTATCGCGAAGAGATGGCCATGGATATCGTCACCTCACAGCTTACCCCCTGGCTGGTAGCGCTGCCGCTGATGCTGCTCTGTCTGGTGCTGCTGCTCAGCCGTGAGCTGCGTCCGCTGAAGAAGCTGGCCCGGACGCTAAACCAGCGTGCGCCGGATACCACCGACATGCTTCCCACTCATGCTATTCCGTCGGAGGTACGGCCTCTGCTGGACGCGTTAAACAACCTGTTTGCTCGTACCCAGCAGATGATGGCTCGCGAGCGGCGCTTTACCTCCGACGCGGCGCATGAGCTGCGTACCCCCCTTGCTGCGCTGAAGGTTCAGGCTGAAGTGGCGCAGCTCTCATGGGACGACGCCGAAGGTCAGCAGCGTGCGCTGAGCCAGCTGCATACCGGTATCGACCGCGCGACACGGCTGGTGGATCAGCTGCTTACCCTTTCGCGCCTCGACTCGCTCGATAACCTGGACGATGTCGAGCAGATCGCCCTGGCGGATCTTCTGCAATCGGCGGTGATGGATATTGATGCCTCGGCGCACCGGGCAGGCATTGCGATCCACCTGGCTATCGATGCGCCGGAGGTGACGCGCCCCGGTCAACCGCTGCTGCTCAGCCTGCTGGTGCGTAATCTGCTGGATAACGCGGTGCGTTACAGCCCGCACGGCAGCCGGATTGACGTCACGCTGGAGCAGCGCTGCTTTACCGTACGCGATAATGGACCGGGCATTCCGCCTCAGGCGCTGTCGCGTCTCGGCGAACGCTTTTATCGCCCGCCGGGACAGGAGGAGACCGGCAGCGGCCTGGGGCTGTCGATTGTGAAACGTATCGCCACGCTGCACAAGATGACGGTGTCGGTGGACAATGCAGCGGACGGTGGCGCTGTGGTTCGGGTCAGCTGGTAGCTGGATTATTGCTGTATAAGCAAAAGTCTTTGCACATTTTGCTCATTTTTCTCTCTAGTCGAGGCCGTTAAAATAGTCGGCAAATTCGTTTTCTACCGGGACACATAATGAGCAACATCTTAATTATCAACGGCGCTAAAAAATTCGGCCACTCTAACGGTCAGCTGAACGACACCATGACCGACGTCGCCGCCAGCTTCCTGCGTGACAGCGGGCACGACGTGAAAGTCGTCCGCACCGACGGCGACTATGACGTGAAAGAGGAAGTGCAGAACTTCCTGTGGGCTGACACCGTGATCTGGCAGATGCCGGGCTGGTGGATGGGCGCACCGTGGACGGTGAAAAAATACATTGATGACGTCTTCACCGAAGGTCACGGCTCTCTGTACGCCAGCGATGGCCGTACCCGCTCTGACGATGCGAAAAAATATGGCTCCGGCGGCCTGATTCAGGGCAAAACCTACATGCTGTCGCTGACCTGGAACGCCCCGCTGGACGCGTTCACTGACAAAGAGCAGTTCTTCCACGGCGTGGGCGTTGACGGCGTTTACCTGCCGTTCCACAAGGCGAACCAGTTCCTGGGAATGGACGCGCTGCCGACCTTTATCGCTAACGACGTGATTAAAATGCCGGACGTGCCTCTCTATACCGCAGAATATCGCAAGCATCTTGCGGAAATTTTTGCTTAACTGTCAGACGGTACAAAGAAGGAGTTGACCATGTTGACAGTGATTGCAGAGATTCGCACCCGTCCGGGCCAGCATCATCGCCAGGCCGTGCTGGACGAGTTTGCGAAAATTATCCCCACCGTATTAGAGGAAGCGGGCTGCCACGGCTATGCGCCGATGGTAGATACCGCCGCCAACGTGAGCTTTCAGGCGACCAACCCGGACTCGATCGTCATGGTTGAGCAGTGGGAGACCGTGGCCCATCTTGAAGCGCACCTGCAAACCCCGCACATGAAAGCGTGGGGCGAGGCGGTAAAAAGTGACGTGTTAGAAACCCATATCCGTATTCTGGAGCAAGGGGTTTAGTCTGTTTTGCCGGGCGGCGCTGCGCTTGCCCGGCCTACAAGACGCGTAGGCCCGGTAAGCGCTGCGCCACCGGGCGTTTATCACCCATACCCACTACCAGTAGAGCTTCCAGCTCTCATTAAACCGCATCAGCGCCTCGACGTAGAAGTAATCCCCCCAGCTGGCACACTCATCCACGCCCTTGTTACTGGCGAGATGGTACACCGAGTGCTTCAGCAGCCCGTTACCGGGTTCGTTAACCCCCATTAAATAGTGCTTATTCAGCGACGACATTATGTGCATCGCCCACTGCTGATAGCGAGCGCGATCGGGATCGCTCACCGGCAGCTGCTTCACCAGTTCCAGCAGGCCGCAGACGGCAATGGCGGCGGACGAAGAGTCCCGCAGCGCATCGCTGCCCACCAGGGCCAGATCCCAGTGGCAGACGCCATCCTCCGGCAGACGGTTGAGGAAGTAGTTCGCCAGCCTTTTTGATAGCGCCACCATCGTTTTATCGCCGGTGTAGAGGTAGCTCAGCAGGAAGCCGTAGATCCCCCACGCCTGCCCCCGCGACCAGCACGAGTCGTCGGCATAGCCCTGCTGGGTATTGCCGTAGCGCGGGGCGCCGGTCTGCACATCCATGTAGTAGGTGTGGAAGGTCGAGGCATCGTCGCGGATCAGATACGCCGCCGCCTGCTGCACGTGGGCCTTCGCCGCCTCGGCAAAGCGCGGATCGCCGGTCTGCTCGCTGGCCCAGTAGAGCAGCGGCAGATTCATATTGCAGTCGATGATCATCCTTCCCGCCTGCTGCGGATCGTTAAGATCGCCCCACGCCTGAATGATCTGCGCCTTTTCATGAAACCGTTCCAGCAGCGCCTCGGCGGCCTGGAGCGCAAAGCCGCGTGCGTCGCGGTTGCCGGTCAAGCGCCAGGCTGCCACGCAGGAGAGCGTATAGAGAAAACCGAGATCGTGGGTGTTGGTATCCTGGCGTCCGGCAATGCGCAGCCCGAAGGAGCGCACATGCTTCTCCGCCAGCGCGCGATACGATGCCTCACCGCTCATCTCCCATGCCAGCCACAGCTGCCCGGTCCAGAAGCTGGTGGTCCACTCCACGTTATCGGTTAACGGGTAGTAGCCTTTGACGCAGGTTTCGGCTGGAAACTTTTCACCGAACTCCGTTAAATGACGGCTTATCAGCTCGAGGGTCTGCTGGCGGGCGGTAATCAGCTCATCCTGAAAGGCGCGCTCATCCACTGGCGCGGGAACCTCTCCCAGACGCTCCTCAACGATACGATTTAACATATTCCGGTCCTTCTTCTTGTGAATAAACGATCTACCCGGCGACGTTGACCGCAGGCGCGCCGCGACGCTTGCTCTGGCAGGCCGACAGGGTAAAGGCTGAGATAAGGGTAAAGGTCAGGGCTATCGCGCCCATGATGATATAGGTCTGCTCAAAGCCGATTTTGTCGTAGAGGATCCCCGCCGGGGATGAGACCACCACGTTGCCGACGTAGAGCATCGCCTGGTAGCCCAGCAGGTACATGGTGGCGTTCACGCGCTTATCGAAATGCTCGGCGATATATTTAAAGACCGACACCAGCAGAAGGCAGATCTCCAGACCGTAGAGCGGTTTGAGCACCGAGATTAAGAGATGGGAATCACACAGCCCAGAGATAATCAGCCGCGCGCCCACCACCAGCCCGACGATCAGCAGCCCGCGCTTGGCCCCAACGTAGTTCACAAACATCGGGATGATCATGTACATGACAAACTCCATCCCCGACTGCACGGTGCCCAGATAGCCAAACACGGCGTTGCCCTGATGCACGTCCTCAAAGAAGGTAACGAAGTAGCGGGAGAACTGCTGCTCGGCGATAAACATCATCCACGCCACGCCCGCCACGTAGAGGCAGAAGGCCCAGAACTTGCGGTTTTTCAGCAGGGCGTAAACATCGGCAGGAACAATCTTCTCCTTCGCCAGCACCTCGCCCGCCCGCTCGGATCGCGTATCGACCTTCAGGCTAACCAGCACGATCAGCATCACGATGGAGGCGATACTGCCCATGATGAAGTTGTATGCCGGAGAGAGGTTAAACAGCAGGCCGGAGAAGGAGGAGGCCACCGCCCAGCCCAGCGATCCCCACATGCGGATCTGGCCGAACTCCATGCCGTTGAGGCGGCTGTAGCGATCGGTATAGGATTCGCAGGCCGCGACGCCCGCATACCAGGCAAAGCTTAAATAGATGGCACCGACGACGATCCCCAGCAGCGTATTGGAGAGCAACAGCGGCTGGTAGACGTAGATAAAGAACGGCGCCATCAGGGCCGACACGGCGACAACGAAATAGAGCAGGTATTTGCTCATGCCGATCTTATCCAGAATGTAGCCGTAGATCGGTTTCAGGATCACCGAGAAGATACCGTTGACGGCAAATACCGTGCCGATCACCGTGCCGCTTAAGTTCGCTTTTTGCCCGAGCCAGATGGCCAGCAGCCCAATGCTGGCTGACCAGGTAAAGAAATAGAGAAAGATAAAGGAGCTGATTTTGTAATATTCAGTCCGGTTGGTTTTAATTATTTTATCCATACTATCCTCGACGAAAGCATGTAGGGGTCAGAGTTTTTTATAACGTAATGACTAACGCCGTTGGCTGGCCGACCTGGCGCACCGTCAGCGTTTCGTTATCCAGAAGCACCTCGGGTAGAGAGGTCATATCGCTGTATGCCGGATCGCCCGCGATAGCCATACAGCAGAGCCAGTGGCGCCCCGGTGCCAGGGTGGCGGTTAATACCGGGATCGCCGCACACTCGGCAAACATCACGCTGCTGTTGGGTGGGGTGATCACGCAGTCGCCGTAGCGCTCAAGACCGAACGAGAGATCGTAGATAGCGCTGCTGCCGTTCGCGGCGTGAACCACGCAGCCGGAGGCCTGGGTTTGGTGCGGGGCTTTCATCACCGCGAAACCGCCCTCAACGCTGTTCAGGTGGCGTGCGGTGTCGATGCGGTGCAGTCGCAGATGGCCGTCGCCGCAGGGGATCAGCCAGGTAGCAACCTGCACGTCGTGCCAGGGCAACCAGCACGAGAAGATGTACGCTTCATTGACCACCGTCTCGTCACAGCCGCGGCGGCCCCGGTAGTACTCATCCCCTTCTGCCAGCAGCAGCATGCTGTCGCAGGCGGCGTGCTTGATGCCGTAGCGCCCGCGCTCAATGGTGAAGCCGAAGCGGCTGGAGTAGGCAAACTTGGTGTATTTCGCCTCGGTATTGACGTAGTTATTCAGCTCAAGCTGGCCGGAGGCGAGCATGCAGACGTGCCGCGAGGCTTCGCTGTGCATCAGGATCTGCCCGGCATGGGGAAGCGCCCGTCGCGCCGCCTGCGCCGGTAAAGGTTGCTCCTCCGCCTGCCAGAACGGATGCGCTTCGGGCAGAGCGAGGATCAGGAACACCTTCAGCGCCCAGTAGGGCGAGCCAGGAGAGTTGTAGTCTTCGCACATGGCGAGGTTCGGGTAGGCAAAGCCGAGGGTCAGAATGCCGTCCCGGTCAAAGATAGGCTGCGTCAGCCACCAGCGCAGGTGGCGGAGAACGATCCCCTTCACTATCCCCGGCGTAAACACCTCCAGCTCAGCAAAGGCGACCGCGCTCCAGAAGGCCACCATCGCAAAGCGGTAGGTCAGGCTGCGACCAAAGGGCACCGACTCCCCACCCGCCGCCGACATGGTGATAAAGTCCTGAGCGAACCGCTGCGCCCTCTCCCGCAGGATGGCGGCGCGATGAGGATCGTCTTCGGCGTTCAGCGTGGCGTAGATTAGGCCGTAGAAGTGAAACGCCATCGAGATGTAGTAATCCTTTGGTCGCCCCGGCCCGTCAGAGTACCAGCCGTCGCCAAGATAGTAGGCCTCCATCATGGCAAAGCGCCGCTCTACCGCATCACGATCCCAGGGCAGCCCGGCGCGTTTAAAGCCGAGCTGCACCATGATGGCAAAGTAGTTCCAGTTGCTATCGGGCATTTCGGCGTCGGTAATTTGGTTCAGCCAGGCGTGGAGGTTCTCCTGCTCGCGCGGGCTAAAGCAGGCCAGCAGGCGATCCTGCATCAGCGCCAGGCCCAGGCCGTAGGCCGCCATCTCCACCAGCCGCTGATCGTAAGGCCCGGTCTCGCCCCAGTAGCCTGCACTGTGCGGATCGGTCCCCTGCTTGATGGCGGCAATGTATTTCGCGCTAAGCGGCGTCTCCTCCCCGGCGGCCAGCAGCGGAAACAGGCCCCACAGCGCCCGCGACAGCCCTTCCATGTTGGCAATTTCAACGCTGTAGTGAGCGCAGGTGTTGCCTAGCGCGAAGCGTGACTGCCCCTCGGGAAAGTGCTTATCCAACGCGCCCAGTATGTCCGTGACCAGATCAACAACGTCCTGCCGGGATGACAATACATTTGATGTTTCCATTTCCGCATCAGCCTCTTAACAAAGTGGCTCAAGAATAGTGAATCGCTGGCGCGCAGAAATGTTAGCCACGTCACAGCCGGGAAAGATGGCTAAACTCACAGTTGAGAAAATTTAAAAAGGTGGTTTATAAAGGCGTGCAGAGGGGTAAAAGTTGAGTTTTATTGCACTATGCGCGATGAGCCAAAATCTGACTATCTGGAGCTGATTACCTTAAACGACGCCGTGGTGTCGTTCAGCCGCCTGTTTGCCAATACCGTGCGCTATCATCACTGGCACCAGTGTCTGGAGATCCTCTACGTTGAGGAGGGTTTCGGGGTGGCGATCGTCGATAACCGTCACTACACCATGCGTCCAGGGCGACTCTTCTTCTTTCCGCCCTTTACCCTGCACAAGGTGATGGTGGATGAGCGGGCCGAGGCGATCTACCGGCGTACTATTATCCACCTCGATCACCATGCGGTGCTGAAGGCGCTGCGTGATTTCCCGCAGGCCCAGCAGCGGTTACACAAGCTCTCCCGGCGCGGCGGCCCGGCGTGGGTGGCGGACGTTGCCGCTTGCCATAGTCATATCGACTATCTGTTTAGCTGCTATCCGCAGCCGATGAACAGTGAAAGCGTTGCCAGCCTGCTCATCAGCCTCTTTGCCATGCTGCCTGCCGATCGCGACGGCGCGCCCGGTGACAGCCGCAGCATTGCCAGCCAGGCGATGTTCTGGCTGGACGAACACTACCAGCATAAATTTAGCCTCGACGCCCTGGCGAACGAGCTGGGGAAATCGCGCAGCTACGTGTCGCGAAAGTTTCATGCCGAAACGGGCGAGAAGATCCACGACTACCTGAACACCCTGCGGCTGCGCAAGGCCTGCGAGTGCCTGCTGCACAGCGATGAGAGCGTGCGTGACATCGCTGCGCGGGTGGGCTTTTCCGACGTGACCTGGTTTATTAGCTCTTTTAAGCGAGGCATCGGCGAGACGCCGCTCCAGTACCGGAAAAACCATGCAGCGGGGTAACGCCCGGTGGCGCTGCGCTTACCGGGCCTACGGTTGCTGCGGTTTTGTAGGCCGGGTCAGGCGGAGCCGCCACCCGGCGATGAGTAGCCCTGTAATACGATAGTACAGGGCTTTTATTGTGTGGGAAAACTCCCTACCAGCCGCAGACGTTGGTCTCCTCGTCTGATTCATAGCCACGTACGATATTAATCAGATCCTTCACCGTGTCTGCCGCCGTGGTGGCGTCCTCTAATTCAGCAAGGCGGGAAAAGTCTTTATCGGCCGATACGCCGTTGTTGTTGTTCGTTACCGTCAACGTAAAACCTTTCTCGCTTTCACTTTTATCCGCCAGCGTGTTGATAAGCTCCGCTACCGCCGTATGGGCGAGAGCCGGTACGTAGAGCGACATCGGTTTCAGGTAAACCTTCTCTGCCGTTGCGCTGCTGCTGCCGTGTGTAACTGCTAAGGAGTAGCCTCTGTTTTCTGTGGTCATGATATTTACCTCAGCCTTCAATTAACACTTTGGGATCGACCCAAAAATCGACGTTAAATACCGTATCGTCAGACAGGGCTTCGATGCGGTGCCACTTCTCTGCCGGAAAGACGCCAAACTGCCCTGCTTCAATGGTCAGGGTCTCCACCGGCTCCGGGCTGGTCTCATCGGCATACCCGTAGTAGCGGATCGTTCCCTGCATCACACAGAGGCGTGGGTTAACGCCCTGGCGGGTGCCCGCATCCAAATGCCGTTGCCAGATGGAAGCAGGTGCGGTCTCTTTGGTCCACAGGGGCGTCGAGCGGACGTGAACGTAGTGGGTTGGTATGACAATGCGCTGCATGTTTCATCCTCTTGTTAGGTGGTTGTCGGGCGAAACTTATGTTGCAGATCATATACCTGTTAAAAGAGGAAGGTGAGTCACCTAAAGGGGTAGCGGAGGGGGTAAAAAAAAGCCCCGCACTGCGGGGCTGGTTTATCAGGCTTCGATATCGGCCATATCGCCTTTTTCCTGGAGCCAGTTGCGGCGGTCTTCCGAACGCTTTTTGGCCAGCAGCATATCCATGATGGCGTTGGTGCGCTGATCGTCATCGTCGCTAATGGTGAGCTGTACCAGGCGGCGGGTGTTCGGATCGAGCGTCGTCTCGCGCAGCTGCATCGGGTTCATCTCCCCCAGCCCTTTAAAGCGCTGGACGTTAGGCTTGCCCTTCTTACGCTTCAGCTGATCCAGCACGCCCGCCTTCTCCTCTTCGGTCAGGGCGTAGTAGACCTCTTTGCCCAGATCGATACGGTAGAGCGGCGGCAGCGCGACGTAGACGTGACCATGCTTCACCAGGGTGCGGAAGTGCTTCACAAACAGCGCGCAGAGCAGCGTGGCGATGTGCAGACCATCGGAGTCCGCATCGGCGAGGATGCAGATCTTGCCGTAACGCAGCTGAGTCAGATCTTCGCTGTCCGGATCGATACCGATGGCCACTGAAATATCGTGCACCTCCTGCGAGGCCAGCACCTCGTCGGAGGAGACCTCCCAGGTATTGAGGATCTTACCCTTCAGCGGCATGATCGCCTGGAATTCACGGTCGCGGGCCTGCTTGGCCGAGCCGCCCGCCGAGTCACCCTCTACCAGGAACAGCTCGGTGCGGTTGAGATCCTGCGCGGTGCAGTCCGCCAGCTTGCCGGGCAGCGCCGGGCCGCTGGTAAGCTTTTTACGCACCACCTTCTTCGCCGCCCGCAGACGACGCTGGGCGCTGGAGATCGCCATCTCGGCCAGCATCTCCGCCGCCTGCACGTTCTGGTTCAGCCACAGGCTAAAGGCGTCTTTCACCACGCCGGAAACGAACGCGGCGCACTGGCGCGACGACAGACGCTCTTTGGTCTGTCCGGCAAACTGCGGATCCTGCATCTTCACCGACAGCACATAGGCGCAGCGGTCCCAGATATCCTCCGCCGACAGCTTAACGCCGCGCGGCAGGATATTGCGGTATTCGCAAAACTCGCGCATCGCATCCAGCAGCCCCTGACGCAGGCCGTTAACGTGCGTCCCGCCCTGCATGGTGGGGATCAGGTTAACGTAGCTCTCGGTGAGCAGTTCGCCGCCCTCCGGTAGCCACAGCAGCGCCCAGTCCACCGCCTCGGTGTCACCGGCAAACGCGCCGATAAAGGGCTTCTCTGGCAGGGTCGGCAGGCCGTTAACTGCTTCAGCAAGGTAGTCGTTGAGACCGTCGGCGTAGCACCAGCGCTGCTCGCTGTCGTTAACTTTATCTTTAAAGATAATCTCCACGCCGGGGCAGAGCACCGCTTTGGCCTTCAGCACGTGGGTCAGGCGCGATACCGAGAAGCGCGGGCTGTCGAAAAAGCTTTCGTCCGGCCAGAAGTGAACGCTGGTTCCGGTGGTACGCTTCGGCGTGCTGCCGACCACGGAGAGATCTTTCACCTTGTCGCCGTTGGCAAAGGCGATGTTATAGACCTTGCCGTCGCGCTTGACGTTGACTTCAACGCGCTTAGAGAGGGCGTTAACCACCGAGATCCCTACGCCATGCAGGCCGCCGGAGAACTGGTAGTTTTTGTTCGAAAACTTACCGCCCGCGTGCAGGCGGCAGAGGATCAGCTCAACTGCCGGAACGCCCTCTTCCGGGTGGATATCCACCGGCATACCGCGTCCGTCGTCGATGACCTCCAGCGACTGATCGGCATGGAGGATCACCTCCACGCGTTTGGCATGTCCGGCCAGCGCTTCGTCCACGCTGTTATCAATAACTTCCTGACCAAGATGGTTAGGACGAGTAGTGTCGGTATACATCCCCGGGCGGCGGCGGACCGGCTCAAGCCCGGTTAATACCTCAATGGCATCAGCGTTATAGGATTGCGTCATGGTGTATTCGTAGATAGTGACAGCATCGTCCCCTGCGAGGCTCAGTGCAGCCCGAGGAAATCGATAATCTGTGAAAAGTGATCGTCAAAGCCCACAAAGGCATGGTTTCCGCCCTCTTCAACCGTCTGGCGGCACGAGGCGTAGTAGGCAACAGCCTGGCGGTAATCCAGCACTTCATCACCCGTTTGCTGAAGCAGCCAGATTAAATCTGCCGCCTCCAGCGGATCGATCTGCATGGTTTTGAGATCGTAAATATGGCGTGACTCTAGCACATATTGCTGTCCGGTGTAGGGGTTCTCGTTGCGGCCAAGATAATCGGCCAGCAGCTCAAACGGACGCACCGCCGGATTGACCACCACCGCGGGCAGCATAAAGCACTGGGAGAGCCAGGTGGCATAGTAGCCGCCAAGTGAGGAGCCAACCAGCCCAAGCGGCTCACCGCCGTGCCCCAGCACCAGCGACTCCAGCAGCTCGGCGGCATCCGCCGGATAGGGCGGCAGCTGCGGCACCACCATCTCAACGTGTGGATGGTGCTCCGCCAGCCACTGCTGTAGCGCCACGGCCTTTGCCGAACGCGGCGAGCTGTTAAACCCGTGTAGATAGAGAAGCGTCGCCATCAGTAGCCTTCCGATGCCGTATCGGGGCTGAAGCGGCTGCTCTGCAGGCGGCTGACTTCGGTATGCAGCGTGCCGTCGGCGTTAAGCTCCAGCCAGCGCCAGCCTGGGGCGATGGTATCCAGGGTAAAGTTAGCGCAGTGCGGCTTAAACTGGACGCAGGTCGAGGGCGTCGCCAGCAGGCGGCGACCGTTCCAGTCGAGATCCTGCTCCTGATGAATGTGGCCGCACAGCAGGTGCTTAACCCGTGGGTAGCGCACCAGCACGTTGTCCAGCTCCTGCGAGTTACGCAGGCTGTGCTGATCCAGCCAGCTGCACCCCGCCGGCAGCGGGTGGTGATGCAGCAGCAGCAGCGTGTAGCGCTCCGGCGACTCCGCCAGCTTTTTCTCCAGCCACTCCAGCTGAAACTCACTCAGTTCACCATGCGGTACGCCAAAGACCTGGCTGTCGAGCAGCAGTATCTGCCAGCTGTCACCGGCGAAGACCCGTTTGGCACCCGAAATGCCGGCCTCCTGCAGTGCGCTGTACATGGCGGGCTGGAAGTCATGGTTGCCGGGCAGCCAGACGCAGGGCACATCAAAGCTGGCGATACCCTCAGCGAAGTGCTGATAGGCCGCAGCGGTGTGATCCTGTGCCAGATCGCCGGTGGCGACGATCAAATCGCAGTGACGCCGTTCGGCCCGGATGGCTTCCAGTACCGCCTGATAGCTCTCCCAGGTATTGACCCCTAACAGCGTTTCATGCTTTTCGGCGAACAGGTGAGTATCGGTTATTTGTAAGATCCTGATACTGGACTCACCCGCCAGATTCAGGTTTAACAGGCTTTCCAAATGGTGTCCTTAGGTAGGTTTCACGATGCTAACAAACCGGAATCGCCATTGCTCCATGTGCTAAACAGTACCTAAGCCAGTCGGCCAGAAACTGATTAATTTGATGCTTTTCGTCGCGTTGGTGCAACTTTTTATTCGGGTAATCATACCGCGCTTTAAAGCGAAAGATCTGCTGGCTTGAACACACTTCAGCGACCATGGCATCGTGATAGAGACGTACCGTTAACGACGGCATGCTCCAGTAGCTGATCGCCGGTGCTGTCTGCACAATCTCCACCAGCGTAGTGTAGCGGGTTGATTCTGTAATCGTTAATCGGTATTGCGCATTGGCCACCTGATAGCTCACTGTTTCGCCGGGTGCGTCATTGCGTGGCAGCAGGCGGCGTAGCTGGGCGAAGTTGGTCTCGCACAGGCGCATCATTTCAGGAAAGTCAGGTGTGTAACGCTTCATTTTTTCCACTCAGTTCTCAACTTTTCGTAGTGCAGCTGCAGCCATTGCAGGGCGATGACCGACGCGGCGTTGTCTATTTTCCCCTCTTCAACCCACTGGTAAGCCTGCTCTCGGCTCACCACATGAACACGAATATCTTCGTTTTCGTCCACCAGGCCATGTATACCTTTGGCCTGCGTGGCATCCACTTCGCCAACCATTAACGATAAGCGCTCGCTGGTGCCGCCGGGGCTGGCCAGATAGCTCATAAACGCTTTTACCTGGCCAACCTGTAGGCCAGCCTCTTCGACGGCTTCGCGACGAGCAACGTCTTCAACGCTCTCGCCCTCTTCGATCATGCCAGCAACCAGCTCCAGCAGCCAGGGGGTTTCACTGGTGTCATAAGCCGGAATACGGATCTGCTCAATCAGTACCACCTCGTCGCGCACCGGGTCATAGGGTAGCAAGACGGCGGCATGGCCGCGCTCAAAAATTTCCCGGGTCACCTCCCCGCTCATCTCACCATTAAAAAGCCGATGGCGGAAGCGCCAGCGCTCCAGCGAAAAAAAACCGTTATAGAGTGTTTCGCGTGCAATAATTTCTACATCATTTTTAGTGAAAGTCACTGCTGATGGCTCGGGTTTCTTCATGGTTTCATCCTGCTGGCAAATAATGACGAAATTATGGATTTCCAGTCTGTAAGACTGCCGTTTCCCATGCTATATGGTAGATTGGTGCAAATTAACGCCGGATGGCACTTAACGCCAACCTTTTGCAGCGGCACTTTCTGCTAGAATCGGCCTTATTTTTTTAATTTCATTAGCGCTAACAAAGCTTCGTAACAAGGAATGCAAATGAAGAAATTGCTCCCCATGCTTATCGGCCTGAGCCTGGCCGCTTTCAGTACGATGAGTCAGGCAGAGAACCTGCTTCAGGTTTATCAGCAAGCGCGTTTAAGCAACCCTGAACTGCGCAGATCTGCCGCGGATCGCGATGCCGCATTTGAGAAAATCAACGAAGCGCGCAGCCCCTTACTGCCACAGCTCGGTTTGGGCGCAGACTACAGCTACTCCAACGGTTTCCGCGACCAGAATGGTCTCAATACCAATACAACCAGCGCCACGCTGCAGCTGACGCAGACCCTGTTTGATATGTCGAAATGGCGTGCGCTGACCCTGCAAGAGAAATCGGCGGGCATTCAGGACGTCACGTACCAGACCGATCAGCAGACGCTGATCCTCAACACCGCTACCGCCTATTTTAACGTATTAAGCGCCATCGATGCGCTCTCTTATACCGAAGCACAGAAACAGGCTATCTATCGCCAGCTGGATCAAACTACCCAGCGCTTCAACGTAGGCCTGGTTGCCATTACCGACGTGCAGAACGCCCGCTCCCAGTACGACACCGTGCTGGCGGACGAAGTGACCGCCCGTAACAACCTGGACAACGCCGTTGAGCAGCTGCGCCAGGTGACCGGCAACTACTATCCGGAGCTGGCATCCCTGAACGTCGATCGTTTCCAGACCGATAAGCCGCAGCCGGTTAATGCTCTGCTAAAAGAGGCCGAAAGCCGTAACCTCTCCCTGCTGCAGGCTCGCCTCGCTCAGGACCTGGCCCGCGAGCAGATTCGCCTGGCACAGGATGGCCATCTGCCAACCCTGGATTTAACCGCCTCTACCGGCGTCTCTGACACCTCCTACAGCGGCTCCCGCACCAGCGGTTCTCAAGGCGCGGCCTACGACGACAGCAACATCGGCCAGAACAAAGTTGGCCTGAGCTTCTCCCTGCCGCTCTATCAGGGCGGTCTGGTGAACTCCCAGGTGAAACAGGCGCAGTATAGCTTCGTTGGCGCAAGCGAGCAGCTGGAGACCGCGCACCGCAGCGTGGTGCAGACCGTACGTTCATCCTACAACAACGTGAACGCCTCCATCAGCAGCATTAACGCTTACAAGCAGTCTGTGGTCTCGGCGCAAAGCTCGCTGGACGCAACCGAAGCCGGCTACTCGGTGGGTACGCGTACCATCGTTGACGTGCTGGATGCGACCACCACGCTCTATAACGCCAAGCAGCAGCTCTCCAGCGCGCGCTACAACTACCTGATTAACCAGCTGAACATCAAATCTGCTCTCGGTACGCTGAACGAGCAGGATCTGATGGCCCTGAACGGCGCGCTGGGTAAACCGATCTCCACTACGCCAGAAGCGGTTGCCCCATCGACCCCGGAGCAGGATGCCCGCGTGCAAAACAGCGCCCCGGACAGCAACGGTAATAACGGTAATGGCAACGGCCTGCTTAACGCTGCCCTCCCACGCTAACCGCAGCGTAAAATAGCTGAGAAAACGAGATGGGGGCGTCTGCCCCCGTTTCAACGTAAGACAACGTAAAGATCCCTGCTCCAGGCCCGCATTCCGCCCTCTCCCGCTTCAATTTCGACCACTCATCCTCTATCCTGAGCAGTAGCTACCTCGCTTTAACTCTGGGTATTAAAAGAGACATATGAAACGGACAAAAACGATTAATCATGCGACGTTCCGCAAAAGCTGGGGCGCTCGCCACCTGACTCCCGTCGCTTTCGCCCTTACCGCCGCGTTTATGCTGGCGGGCTGCGAGCAGAGCGATGAGACGGTATCGATGTACCAAAACGCCGACGACTGCTCGGCGGCCAATCCGGGCAAAAGCGCCGAATGTACCACCGCGTACAACAATGCCCTGAAAGAGGCCGAGCGCACCGCGCCGAAATATAAGACGCGTGAAGACTGCGTCGCCGAGTTTGGTGAAGGCCAGTGCCAGCAGGCTCCTGCCCAGGCAGGCGTTGCGCCGGAAAACCAGGCTCAGGCCCAGCAGAGCAGCGGCAGCTTCTGGATGCCGCTGATGGCGGGCTACATGATGGGACGCCTGATGGGCGGCGGTGCAGGCTTCGCCCAGCAGCCGCTGTTTAGCTCGCGTAACCCGGCCAGCCCGGCCTACGGCCAGTACACCGACGCCTCCGGTAAAGGCTACGGCGCAGCCCAGCCGGGCCGTACCGCGACCGTTCCTAAAACTGCGCTGGCCCCGAAACCGGCTACCACCTCTACGGTGACGCGCGGCGGCTTTGGTGAGTCGGTTGCTAAACAGTCCACCATGCAGCGTAGCGCCGTGGGCACCTCCTCTTCGCGCTCAATGGGTGGCTAAGCCTCATGGAAAGAGTCACCATTGCCGAGCGCCCGGACTGGCGCGAAAAGGCGACCGAGTACGGCTTTAATTTTCACACCATGTACGGCGAGCCGTACTGGTGTGAAGAGGCCTACTATACGTTCAGCCTTGCGCAGATTGAGAAGCTGGAAGAGGTCACCGCCGAGCTGCACCAGATGTGCCTTAAGGTGGTAGAGAGGGTCGTTGCCAGCGATGAGCTGATGACCAAATTCCGCATTCCGAAACACACCTGGAGCTTTGTGCGCCAGGCGTGGCAGACGCAGCAGCCATCGCTCTACTCGCGCCTCGATCTGGCGTGGGACGGCGTGGGTGAACCCAAGCTGCTGGAGAACAATGCCGATACCCCTACCTCGCTGTACGAAGCCGCGTTCTTCCAGTGGATCTGGCTGGAAGACCAGCAGAACGCGGGCAAGCTGCCGCCGGAGAGCGATCAGTTTAACAGCCTGCAGGAGAAGCTGATCGAGCGCTTCGGCGAGCTGCGCGAGCAGCACGGCTTCAACCTGCTGCATCTGGCCTGCTGCCGCGACACCATTGAGGATCGTGGTACGGTGCAGTATCTGCAGGACTGTGCCGCCGAAGCGGGCGTTGCCACTGAGTTTCTCTACATCGAAGATATTGGGCTGGGCGAAAAGGGACAGTTCACCGATCTCCAGGATCAGGTGATCAGCAACCTGTTTAAGCTCTATCCGTGGGAGCATATGCTACGGGAGATGTTCTCCACCAAGCTGGAAGATGCTGGCGTGCGCTGGCTGGAGCCAGCCTGGAAGAGCATTATCTCCAACAAAGCGCTGCTGCCGATGCTGTGGGAGATGTTCCCGGATCACCCGAACCTGCTGCCCGCCTACTTTGCCGAAGACGATCATCCGTCTCTGGAGAAGTACGTCGTTAAGCCGATCTTCTCTCGCGAAGGGGCCAACGTCTCCATCGTGGAAAACGGCCAGACTATCGAGCAGGTCGAGGGTCCCTACGGTGAAGAGGGCATGATCGTCCAGCAGTTCCACCCATTACCAAAATTTGGCGACAGCTACGTGCTGATCGGCAGCTGGCTGATCAACGATCAACCCGCCGGGATTGGTATTCGTGAGGATCGGGCGTTGATCACCCAGGATCTCTCCCGCTTCTATCCACATATCTTTGTGGAGTAACCGTACCCTGCAGGCCCGGTAAGCGTAGCGCCACCGGGCATTTTAATTTTACCCTACCTGCACCGAGAGCATGCTGATGCTGCCCATCTCCATCCCCTCTACCGGGATCGTCACCGGCTCTGCGCCATCCCACGCGCCGAGCACGTAGAGCAGCGGCAGGAAGTGTTCTGGCGTCGGGTTCGACAGCGAGCCGCCCTCGTGTTGCAGATAGTTCACCAGCGGATGCTGCTCCGCTGGCCCTTGCCAGGTCAGGTTCGCTTTTACGTAGTCGTTGAACGACTCCGCCCACGCATAGGGAGTGCTCTCTCCGTGCCAGCGCGCGGTACGCAGGTTATGCACCACGTTGCCGCTCGCCACCAGCATAATGCCCTCATCGCGCAGCGTCGCCAGCTTGCGGCCCATCTCCAGGTGCCAGGCGGCGGGCTTAGTGCTATCTATGCTCAGCTGCACCATCGGCACGTCGGCATTCGGGTACATCTTGATCAGCACGCCCCAGGAGCCGTGATCAAAGCCCCACGCCTCTTTGTCCAGCGCGACCAGGATCGGAGCCAGCAGATCCACCAGCCGCTGCGCCAGCTCGGGAGAGCCGGGTGCCGGGTAGTGCGTGTCATACAGCGCCTGCGGGAAGCCGCCAAAGTCATGAATGGTTTTTGGCGTCTCCATCGCCGTCACGCCGGTACCACGGGTAAACCAGTGGGCGGAGATCACCACGATCGCCTTCGGGCGCGGCAGCGTCTGTCCCAGTTCGCCCCAGGCGCGGGTATAGATATTATCTTCCAGCACATTCATCGGGCTGCCGTGGCCCAAAAACAGCGCTGGCATACGAGACGCAGACATGATGATATCCTCAGAAAAAGTGTCATTTTGATAAAACCAGAGTACGCTTTTTCCGGGGGGGATGAACTCAGATAAGCGTGATGAAGATCATCAGATAATTTGAATGTAAGAAATGCGTAAATAGCGCCTTACCCTCTCGCCTTACGGGGCAATACTCAATAATATTAATGAGAATCATTATCAAAAGGAGTTCTTAATGTCGGTCCCGTTGATTCTGACCTTATTAGCCGGTGCGGCCACCTTTATCGGCGCTATTCTCGGCGTGCTTGGCCAGAAGCCTTCCAACCGCGTGCTGGCCTTTTCGCTGGGGTTTGCCGCCGGGATCATGCTGCTGATCTCGCTGATGGAGATGCTCCCCGCCGCGCTGGGTACCGAGGGGATGTCCCCAGTGCTTGGCTACGGCATGTTTATCGTCGGCCTGCTGGGCTACTACGGGCTCGATCGCCTGCTGCCGCACGCCCATGCCCAGGATCTTATGCGTGCCAGCGTCAAAACGCTGCCGCGTAATATCAAGCGCACGGCGATCCTGCTCACCCTTGGCATCAGCCTGCACAACTTCCCTGAAGGCGTGGCTACCTACGTGACGGCCAGCAGCAACCTTGAGCTGGGGCTGGGCATCGCTCTGGCGGTGGCCCTGCACAACATTCCCGAGGGGCTGGCGGTGGCTGCCCCGGTCTATGCCGCCACGGGTTCAAAGCGTAAGGCGGTGATGTGGGCAGGGATCTCAGGGCTGGCGGAAATTCTTGGCGGCGTGCTGGCGTGGCTGATCCTCGGTAGCCTGGTCTCACCGGTGGTGATGGCGGCGATCATGGCGGCGGTGGCCGGGATCATGGTGGCGCTGTCGGTGGATGAGCTAATGCCGCTGGCGAAAGAGATCGATCCCAACAACAATCCCAGTTACGGCGTGCTGTGCGGCATGTCGGTGATGGGACTCAGCCTGGTGCTGCTGCAAAGCATTGGCTTTGCCGGCTAATCAGACGAAACACCAGAAACAACAAAGCCGGGCGTACCCGGCTTTGCTTTATGCTTCGTCAGCGCTTAGCTGGCTTTACGTTCCTGCTCACGGCGGTAGGCCACCAGGTCTTCGATGGTCACAACGGCCATCTCATGGGCTTTAGCAAATTCGATGCACTCCGGCGCGCGCGCCATGGAGCCATCATCGTTGGTCAGCTCGCAGAGTACGCCCGCTGGCTTAAAGCCTGCCAGGGTCACGAGGTCAATGGTCGCCTCGGTGTGGCCGCCACGGGTCAGCACCCCACCCGGCTGCGCGCGCAGCGGGAAGACGTGGCCTGGACGGTTCAGATCGGACGGTTTGGCCTCGTCAGCAATGGCGGCGCGGATGGTAGTCACGCGGTCAGCGGCAGAGACGCCGGTGGAAACACCGGTAGCGGCTTCGATGGTCACGGTAAAACCGGTGCCGTAGGCACTGGTGTTGTTCTCTACCATCATCGGCAGATCGAGCTGTTTACGGCGATCTTCGGTCAGGCAGAGGCAGACAATGCCGCTGCCGTGGCGAATGGTCAGCGCCATCTGCTCAACGGTCATGGTTTCTGCGGCGAAGATCATATCGCCTTCGTTTTCACGGTCTTCATCGTCGAGCACCATTACTCCGCGCCCGTTGCGCAGTGCGTCTAAAGCGTGTTCCACACGTTCGAATGGCGTGCCAAAAGAGGAAAGCAGCGTCTGATTCATGGTAATAAAAAACCTCATTAAAATTATGGTTACCAGAATCAGGGCAGTCTTAGGAGTACCGCAAGCGGCAAAAAAATAACGTGAGCAGGCGCAAACCCGGCTGGATCGTTACTCTCTCCCATCCGGACTTTAACCGTCGGCCCCGGAATTACACCGGATCTGCTGACCTCTACGTATGACGCAGAGCGCTCGCGGGCTTTCAGCCTGGGCTGATTTACCGCCGGTGGGGAATTTCGCCCCGCCCTGAGAATAAGCAGATTAACTATAACGCTATTGATTATCCCCGGCAATCCATTCACCGTAACAATTGTGCTTTCACGCGGCATAATCCACGTTACACTATTCCACGCTACACTAATGTTAATACTTACCAGTTCAGGGAAACTACTATGATTGACCCGAAAAAAATTGAACAGATCGCCCGCCAGGTGCATGAGTCAATGCCGAAAGGCATTCGTGACTTTGGCGAGGATGTAGAGAAGAAGATCCGCCAGACGCTGCAATCCCAGCTGGCGCGACTCGACCTGGTGAGCCGTGAAGAGTTTGATGTCCAGACGCAGGTTCTGCTGCGCACCCGTGAGAAACTGACCGCGCTGGAGCAGCGCATCAGCGATCTGGAGAACCGCCCGGCAGCCACGTCGGCTGAACCGAGCCAGGCGCAGGATCTGCCGAGCGAAGTGAAACCCGCACCGGCTATCCCGCCGGTGGAGAATATTGACTGATCCTTTAGCCAGTGTTGCCCGGTAAGCGTAGCGCCACC
>DKPJ01000012.1:222697-411118 GCA_002480085.1 Enterobacteriaceae bacterium UBA7338
CCCGGTAAGCGTAGCGCCACCGGGCATGACTGTACTCATACTGCAACGCCGGGCGGCACTGCGTTTGCCCGGCCTACAGGATCACTTTTTCTGGATCTTGTTGATAATGTTGGTTGTTGAGCAACCGTCTTCGAAGTTCAGCACCTGCACGTCGCCGCCGTTAGCCCATACCTCTTTACTACCCGCGATATCTTCCGGCTTGTAGTCGCCGCCCTTCACCAGCAGATCCGGCAGGATCCCGGCGATCAGGCGCTGCGGCGTATCCTCTTCGAACGACACCACCCAGTCCACGGCCTCCAGCGCGCCGAGCACGATCATACGCTGCTCAAGCGGGTTAACCGGACGGGTCGGCCCTTTCAGGCGGCTGGTGGAAGCATCGCTGTTCACCGCCACGATCAGGCGATCGCCAAGCTTGCGGGCGTTTGCCAAGTAGGAGACGTGACCCGCGTGCAGAATATCGAACACGCCGTTGGTCATCACCACTTTCTCGCCGCGCTTGCGTGCAGCCGCTACCGCCTGCTTCAGCTCCGCTTCGTTCATCACCCCAAAGCCGGTTTCGGAACGGCCGCGAACGGCATTCTCCAACTCGATAGGCGAAACGGTAGAGGTGCCGAGTTTGCCGACTACCACGCCCGCCGCGGCATTCGCAAAGTAGCAGGCCTCTTCCAGCGAGTTGCCCGCCGCCAGCGTTGCCGCCAGCACGCCAATTACCGTGTCGCCCGCGCCGGTCACGTCGTAAACCTCCTGCGCCTGGGTCGGCATATGCAGCGGCGCTTTACCCGGTTGCAGCAGGGTCATCCCCTGCTCGGAGCGGGTCACCAGCAGGGCAGAGAGATCGAAATCAGCGATCAGCTTCATGCCGCGCTCAACGATCTCCGCTTCGTTTTTACACTTCCCGGCCACCGCTTCGAACTCGGAGAGGTTCGGCGTCAGCAGGGTCGCCCCGCGATAGCGTTCGAAATCGTTGCCTTTCGGATCGATAAGCACCGGCACGTTGGCCTTGCGCGCCAGGGCGATCATCTGCTGCACGCTGGCCAGCGCCCCTTTGCCGTAGTCAGAGAGCACCAGCGCGCCGATATTGCCCAGCGCCTGGTTAATGCGCTCGTGCAGCGGCTCGGGGTCAACGCCCTCAAAACCCTCTTCAAAGTCGAGACGGATCAGCTGCTGGTTGCGCGACAGCACACGCAGCTTGGTAATCGTAGGATGGGTCGGAACGGAGACGAAGTCGCATTTGACGTTAACGTCGGCCAGCGTTTTGCTCAGCGCACGCGCGGCGTCATCGATGCCGGTCAGGCCAACCAGGCGCGAATGCGCGCCGAGAGAGGCAATGTTCATCGCCACGTTCGCCGCGCCGCCAGGCCGCTCTTCAACCGCATCGACCTTGACCACCGGTACAGGCGCTTCCGGTGAGATACGGCTGGTCGGGCCATACCAGTAGCGATCTAACATCACGTCACCGACGACCATCACCCCTGCACGTTCAAACTCTGGCAGCGTTACTTTCATTCCTGTCCCCTCGAAATGCAAAATTTGCGCGCGATAATATCATACTTAATTTTGCGCGCACGGTTTTAGCAGCCACTTCTGCCAGCTGGCGCTGACCTGCTCCCGCTCACCGGCAAACTCCGTTTCCGGCACGTGGCCGGGCTGCTCCTGCAGCGCCAGATGGTGCAGCGCATCGCGCAGCGTGGTATAGGCGTGGGTCAGCGCCTGCGCCTCCTGCTCATCCATAATGTCGTTCTGCGCCAGCAGCTCAAGGATACGCACGTTATCGGACCAGCGCGTCAGCTTTGGCTTCTGGTGTGCGTGGCCCAGCACCAGGTACTGGGCGATAAACTCAATGTCGGTAATGCCCCCCGCGTCGGCCTTCAGATCGAAACGTTCCCGGTGCTTGTTGCCAAGATGAGCGCGCATCTTCTCGCGCATCTCCCGCACCTCGGTTTGCAGCTTCTCGCCGTCGCGGGGCGTCATCAGAATGGCACGGCGGATCTCGTCGAAGCGGGATTTCAGCTGTGGATCGCCATACACTACCCGGGCGCGCACCAGCGCCTGGTGCTCCCAGGTCCACGCCTCGTTCTGCTGATAGTCCGCAAACGCATCGGCGGTGGTAACCAGCATTCCCGCCGCACCGGAGGGCCGCAGGCGAGCATCCACCTCGTAGAGAATGCCCGACGAGGTGCGGGTGCTGAAGAGGTGCATGATGCGCTGGGCGAGGCGCAGGTAGAACTGACGCCCATCGATCTCCCGCTCGCCGTCGGTCATTACGTCCGCCGGGCAGTCATGCAGGAAGACCAGATCGAGATCGGAGCTGTAACCCAGCTCCCAGCCGCCGAGCTTGCCGTAGCCCACCACCGCAAAACCGCGCCTTTCACGATCCCGCAGGTGCGTTGGCTGACCAAAACGCGCCACCATCTGGGTCCACGCCTGCTGGACCACCGCGTCGATCATCGCCTCCGCCAGCCACGTCAGGTGATCGCTCACTTTCATTACCGGCAGCGTACCGGCAATATCCGCCGCCGCTACGCGCAGCAGCTGCGCCTGCTTAAACTGGCGCAGGGCCTCCAGCTGCTGCTCTTCGTCCTCCTCCGGTACGCGAAGCAGATACTGGCGCAGCTCGTCCCGGTAGGCGTCCATCGCCGTGGGCTGGTAGAGCGTATTGGGATCCAGCAGCTCATCCAGCAGCAGCGGATAGCGCGCCAGCTGGCTGGCCACCATCGGCGAGGCGGCGCAGAGCGAAATTAGGTGCTTGAGCGCGCCGGGAAACTCGCTCAGCAGTTCAAGATAGGTGGTACGAGTAACAATCCCGGTCAGAAGCGGCATCAGGCGCGCCAGCGGCACCGGCGCGTCGGCACGGGGGCAGACCTCGCTGAGCAGGTGCGGCATCAGATGATCGAGCACCTGACGACCGCGCGGGCCGATGGTCCGGCGGGTTAGCTCCCGGCGAAAATCGGCGATCAGCGCCACCACCCGGATACGGTCGCCATCGGAGAGATGGGCCAGCACCGGCGTGGCGTCATCATCTTCCAGCGTGTCCTGCCACAGCTCGCGCCACTGCTCCGACAGCTGCTCGTCCTGGGTATCGGTATCGTCATCGCCAATCAGCTCGTTAAAGATGCGCCGTACGGCGGCCATGTGCCGATCCAGGGTTTCGCTGAGCGCCTGCCAGTCGGCGACGCCCATCCCCCAGGCCAGCCGGGCGCGGTTAAGCTCATCTCCCGGCAGGGTCTGGGTCTGCTCGTCGTTGATGCTTTGCAGCAGGTTCTCCAGCCGCCGCAGCCAGAGATAGGCCGCCCGCAGCGTATCGGCGTCTCCCGCCGGCAAGAGATGGAGCTGCTCGATGGCGGCCAGGGTCGGCAGCAGCGAGCGCTGCTGGAGCGACGGCTCGCGTCCACCGCGGATCAGCTGGAAGACCTGAACGATAAACTCCACTTCGCGGATGCCGCCCGCCCCCAGCTTGATGTTGTCTTTCAGGCCACGCCGCCGCACTTCACGGGCGATCATGCTTTTCATATTGCGCAGCGACTGGATGACGCTGAAATCGATATAGCGACGGAAAACAAAAGGACGCAGCATGGTCCGCAGCTCGCTGGCATAGGTGCCGTTGTTGTCGCCCATGATCCGCGCCTTCACCATCGCATAGCGCTCCCAGTCGCGTCCCTGCTCCTGGTAGTAATCCTCCAGCGCAGCAAAGCTCAGCACCAGCGGGCCGCTGTCGCCAAAGGGACGCAGGCGCATATCTACCCGATAGACAAAGCCGTCCTGGGTGGGCTGGTCGAGCACCTTAATCAGCCGCTGACCAAGGCGGGTGAAGAACTGGGCGTTATCCAGCTCGCGACGGCCGCCGCGGGTTGCCCCGTTCTCCGGCCAGGAGAAGATGAGATCGATATCCGAGGAGAAGTTCAGCTCAAAGCCCCCCAGCTTGCCCATGCCAAGGATCAGCAGCGGCTGCGGCGTGCCGTCGGCGCTGCTCGGCGTGCCCCACTCCCGACAGCAGGCGGCGTAGAGCCAGTCGCGGGCGCTGACGATCAGCGTCTCCGCCAGGACGCTAAGCTGCTGGAGGGTGCTCTCCTCCGGCATCAGTCGCAGGGCCTGTGCCCAGGCGATGCGTACCATGATTCGACGGCGGAACAGGCGCAGCTCGCGCATCAGCGACGCTTCGTCACTGACATCAGCCAGCGCCTCCTGGAGCCACGCCGAATAGAATTGCCACTCGTCCGCCTGCGGCGGCTCGCTCTCCAGCGCCGTCAGCCACTCGGGGTGTGCAGCGACGCTGCCCTGCACAAAATCACTGAAAGTAAGCACTGACTTCGCCTCTGCGCTAAGCGTGGAGGCGGAGAGTGTGTCCGGCAGACGCTCAACAAGGGTCTGCCAGTGCTGCTGAAGCGGCGAAGAGAGCGGCATCATAAGGGGGTTCCTTTGCCTAAGTTAGCGTTTTCCGCTGTGCAGCCAGAACGGCTCCTGCACAATGGCTTCGTTACGGAAGTGTTCAATTTCAATGCGCTGGCGGGTTTTGATGGCGTGCTGCAACCCCTGCCAGTTCTCCAGCCACGCCTGGGCGCGGATGCCGTTGTAGTAGCCCGCCAGCAGCAGCATGCTGTCGATGTCGCGTGCCAGGCGTGGAAGCTGGTCCTGGTACTTATCCATCAGCGGCTGGGCAAAGTTACGTTTCAGCTCGGCGGCGTGGCGCGACAGGTTGATGTCGGCAAAGCGCTTAAACGAGTCGTTGATTTTGGCCTGCGCTTTATCATCAAGGAAGGTCCGCCAGGCGCGGGTCACCAGCCACTCGGTCAGGGCCAGCTTCGCCGTGGCGATCTCCGGGCTATACACCGCCGTGGCGGCGGAGACCGCAGAGGTAATGGTCGCCTCGGACTGGGTCAGCAGATCGCGTAAGCGAGCGCTCGCTTTACGCGGCACAATGCCGCCAAACAGCATCAGGGTGTGGCGGACCAGAGCGATAGCGGCCAGGTTCTCCGCCTGCGCGTTTTTCTCGCCGCGGACCCACAGCTCTTCGTGGTACTGCCACTGGGAGAGAGCCAGCTCCAGCGCCGCCTCCAGCCCCTGCTCCACGCTCGCCTTCGGCGCAACGGTCAGGATCTCCGTCGCCCGCAGCAGGCGCGGCGGGTTACCTTTCGCCAGATGGTAGCCCCGGGCGGCCTTGCTCAGGCTGCCCTGACGCAGCCCGGTCTGGGTCACCAGCTGGCGCGCCAGCTTTAATACGTCCTCCGCCGCGCCGCTCAGCAGCTCCAGCTCCAGTTCGCAAATCGGTTCAGCCAGTTCGCCAGCCTTCACTTCCCCCAGATCCAGCGCAATCTCAATCCGGCTGTCGCCGACGTTAACCAGCCACTTCTCGCGATCGAAGTGAGTGCTGAACAGCGGACTCACACGTTCAGCCAGATCCGCCGGCAGGCCGCCCTCTGGCCACGCCTCCGCCGGGAAGCGGGTAAGATCCAGCTCCGGCTTGTCGATGGCCACGTTGTACTCCGGACGCTGATGCAGGCCGCCTACGGTACGTCCGGCGGTTTTGATCGTCATCTCATAGCGATCCTGCGCGCCGCGAATGCGCAGGCCCATGTCGTGGCTGCGCAGCCAGCCATCCAGCGTCTCGTAGTAGATGTTAAGCAGCGTCGCAGGCGCAACGTGCTCATCCGTAAGGGTATGCAGGTGGTTGCGCAGAGCATCCACGCGGGATGGGTCAACGATAAATTTCAGTTCGATCTCTTGAGTCATGGCCTTGTACTTATGGTTATGTCACATCAGCGGAATTTTCGGCGAACTTACGCCCTCGATGTTTGTCAGTAGATAGTATTTTGCGCCAAATTTCCATTGTATGGATCGGTTGCGACCCAGATGATTCTGATTGATACCGAATACTTTGCGTCGTCAGACTGATGCCACTACTATCGTTCCACTTTTTTTATGACAACAAATGACTGCTGATGCCTAAATTACGCCTGACCGGACTGTTTTTACTTGTATGCGTTTCTGCCGTGGCTCATGCCGAAGAAAAGCGTTACGTTTCGGATGAACTGAATACCTGGGTGCGTAGCGGCCCGGGTGATAACTATCGCCTTGTGGGTACGGTTAACGCAGGCGAAGAGGTTGCGCTGCTGCAAACCAACGGGGACTCAAACTACGGTCAGGTGCGTGACAGCAGCGGTCGTACCGCCTGGATCCCGCTGAAGGAGCTGAGCAGCGAGCCGAGCCTGCGCACCCGCGTGCCGGATCTGGAGAACCAGGTCAAAACCCTGACCGATAAGCTTGCTAATATCGACAACACCTGGAACCAGCGCACCGCCGACATGCAGCAGAAGGTTGCCCAGAGCGATGGCGTGATCAACGGCCTGAAAGAAGAGAACCAGCAGCTTAAAAACCAGCTGATCGTTGCGCAGAAGAAGGTAAATGCCGCTAACCTGCAGCTGGACGACAAGCAGCGCACCATCATCATGCAGTGGTTTATGTATGGCGGCGGCGTGCTCGGCGCGGGGCTGTTCTTAGGCCTGGTACTGCCGCACATCATCCCTAGCCGCAAGCGTAAAGACCGCTGGATGAGCTGAACCGGATTAGCCATTTTCTCTACACTTAACGTATCATCAGTTAAAAGTATGTTAGGAGAGTGGCGTAGTGAAGAGTTATCTGGTCGGTGGTGCTGTTCGGGATGCGTTGTTAGGGCTACCGGTTAAAGATAAAGACTGGGTGGTAGTGGGTGCGACCCCACAGGAGATGCTGGATGCAGGCTATCAGCAGGTTGGCCGCGATTTTCCGGTGTTTCTCCACCCAAAAAGCCGGGAAGAGTACGCCCTGGCGCGTACCGAGCGAAAATCCGGCTTTGGCTATACCGGCTTCTCCTGCTATGCCGCGCCTGACGTCACCCTCGAGCAGGATCTGCTCCGCCGCGACCTGACCGTGAACGCTCTCGCCCAGGATGCCGACGGTAAGATCATCGACCCCTACCAGGGCCTGGCGGATCTCAAGAGCCGCACCCTGCGCCATGTCTCTCCGGCCTTTGGCGAAGATCCCCTTCGTGTGCTGCGCGTAGCGCGCTTTGCCGCCCGCTATGCCCATCTCAGCTTCCGTATTGCCGACGAAACCATGGCGCTGATGCGCGAGATGACCGCCGCCGGCGAGCTGGAGCACCTGACGCCGGAGCGCGTCTGGAAAGAGACAGAGAACGCCCTCGCCAGCCGGAACCCGCAGGTCTACTTTATGACGCTGCGCGAGTGCGGTGCGCTGAAGGTGCTGTTCCCTGAGCTTGATGTTCTCTTTGGCATCCCTGCCCCGGCAAAGTGGCACCCGGAGATTGATACCGGCATCCACGTGCTGATGACGGTCTCGATGGCGGCGATGCTCAGCCCGGATATCGACGTGCGCTTCGCCACGCTGTGCCACGATCTTGGCAAGGGCCTGACCCCACCGGAGTTGTGGCCGCGCCACCACGGGCACGGTCTGGCGGGCGTTAAGCTGGTCAGCAACCTGTGCGAACGCCTGCGGGTGCCTAACGAGCTGCGCGATCTGGCGAAGCTGGTGGCGGAGTTCCACGACCTGATCCACACCTTCCCGATCCTTAAACCGCAGACCATTGTGAAGCTATTCGACTCTATTGACGCCTGGCGCAAGCCCCAGCGCGTGGAGCAGATTGCCCTGACCAGCGAAGCCGACGTGCGCGGACGCACCCATTTTGAAGCCAGCGACTATCCGCAGGGACGGCTGCTGCGCGAAGCGTGGAAGGTGGCGAAGGCGGTATCGACTAAAGAGGTGGTGGCAGCAGGCTTTAAGGGGGCGGAGATCCGCGAGGAGCTGACCCGGCGGCGGATTGATGCAGTAGCGAAGTGGAAAGCAGCGCGCTGCCCTCAGCCACAGGCGTGAGGGCAGCCGCCTTAACGCTTAAAAGAAGACGACGTAGACCGCCGCCGCCACAATAAAGCGGTAGATAGCAAACGGAATAAACGAAATACGCTTAATCAGCTGCAGGAAGGTCTTGATCGCTACCAGCGCCACGATGAAGGCGGTGATAAAGCCAACGGCAAACATTGGGATGTCGGCAACCGTCAGGAAGTGGTAGCTCTTGTAGAGGTCCAGCGCGGTGGCACCCATCATCATCGGCACCGCCAGCAGGAACGAGAACTCCGAGGCAGCATAGCGGCTCACGCCCATCAGCATCCCGCCGGAGATGGTCGCCCCGGAGCGGGAGAAGCCCGGCCACAGGGCCAGACACTGGAAGCAGCCGATCATAAAGGCCTGACGATAGGTCATATCATCCAGCCCCGGCGCACGCGGCGTTTTTGGCTTCAGGCACTCAGCGGCAATCAGCAGGAAGCCGCCGACCACCAGGGCGTACATCACGTTGATAGGGTTGAACAGGCTCTTGATCGTGTCATGGAACACCAGCCCCAGCACCACCGCCGGGATCATCCCCAGCAGGATGTGGATCAGCGTTAAGCGCCCTTTGCCCTCGCCTTCGTGCGGCGGATGGCCAAAGTGGATGCCGATCAGGCCAAACAGGCGGCGCCAGAACATCACCACCACCGCGAGGATCGAACCCAGCTGGATCACCACCTCAAAGGTTTTGGCGGTCTCACCCTCGAACCCCAGCAGGTGGCCGACGATGATCATGTGACCGGTACTGGAGACCGGCAAAAACTCCGTTAACCCTTCGACGACGCCCAGAATGGCCGCCACCAGCAGGGAGTGCATATCGCTCATCACTTAAACCCCTAAAAGACATAAAAAAACGGCTTCTGCATCCACAAGCCGCGAAAAGGCACACACGTGAGACCTGTATAGTGCCGTTTGGTTTAATAATTATAAATTTAAATGTTTTCTTTCAGACTATTGCCACGCTCAATGATTACCCCGACGTTAGCCGCCCGCGCTACCGCCCCCGGCTTGCTGACCTTGATACGCAGCCAGGGGGAGTTGAACCGGCTCAGGAGCAGATCTGCCACCTCTTCCGCCACCCGCTCCACCAGCGCAAAGCGCTGCCCTTCGACGTGGCCCACCACCGCATCGGCAATGTCGGCATAGCTCAGGCAGTCGTTGACGTCATCGCTTTTCGCCGCCGCCCGGTTATCCCACGCCATTTCGATATCGAACACCAGCTTCTGCTCAATAGTCTGTTCCCAGTCGTAAACACCGATCGTGGTGATTACCGAAAGTTGCTCTATAAATACAATGTCCATCACGCACCGTCCGCTTTTTGGCTAACCTGGATACCACTTTCAAAAAATTATGCGTATTATCCACGGATGCTGAGAATAAAACGACATTTTCAAAACGGAACAGCGTTATGAGTGCAATCGCGCCTGGAATGATCCTCCTCGCGTACCTTTGCGGCTCAATCTCCAGCGCCATTCTGGTCTGCCGCATCGCGGGTCTGCCTGACCCTCGCGAGAGTGGCTCCGGCAACCCCGGAGCGACCAACGTCCTGCGAATTGGCGGCAAGGGCGCAGCCGTAGCGGTACTGATTTTTGACGTGCTGAAAGGCATGCTCCCGGTGTGGGGCGCTTACGCGCTGGGCGTCACCCCCTTCTGGCTGGGGCTGATTGCTATCGCCGCCTGCCTGGGCCACATCTGGCCGGTATTCTTTGGCTTTAAAGGCGGGAAAGGCGTCGCCACCGCGTTTGGTGCGATTGCGCCAATTGGCTGGGATCTTACCGGCGTCATGGCTGGCACCTGGCTGCTGACCATTCTGCTGAGCGGCTACTCGTCGCTGGGGGCCATCGTCAGCGCGCTGATCGCCCCGTTCTACGTCTGGTGGTTTAAGCCCCAGTTTACCTTCCCGGTCTCGATGCTCTCCTGCCTGATTCTGCTTCGTCATCACGACAATATTCAGCGCCTGTGGCGGCGTCAGGAGACGAAAATCTGGACCAAGCTGAAGAAAAAGCGCGAGAAAGATGAGGAAGTGAAGGAAGAAGAGTAGGCCCGGCAAGCCGCCGGGCTAAAAGGCCATTACGCTGCCGGCAGCTCCGCCAGCGGCCAGCGCGGACGCACGCTCACGCTGAGATCGGCCAGGCTACCCGCCTTCAGGCGTACCATGCCCGCATAGGCGATCATCGCCCCGTTATCGGTACAGAACTCCGGACGCGCGTAGAAGACTTCACCCCGACGCTTCTGCATCATCTCTGCCAGCTTCGCTCGCAGCGTGCGGTTGGCGCTCACGCCGCCCGCCATCACCAGCCGCTTAAAGCCGGTCTGATCCAGGGCGCGCTTGCACTTGATCATCAGGGTATCCACCACCGCATCCTCAAAGGCGCGGGCGATATCTGCCCGGGTCTGGTCGTCATTGCCATTGTTACGAATGGTGTTGGCGGCAAAGGTCTTGAGGCCGGAGAAGCTGAAGTCCAGCCCCGGACGGTCGGTCATCGGGCGCGGGAAGACAAAGCGCCCTTCCGTGCCGTCGGCCGCCATTTTCGACAGCATCGGCCCGCCGGGATAGTCCAGCCCCAGCAGCTTCGCGGTTTTATCGAACGCTTCACCTGCGGCATCGTCAATGGATTCGCCCAGCAGCGCGTACTGGCCGATGCCGGTCACGCTAATCAGCTGCGTATGGCCGCCGGAGACCAGCAGCGCCACAAACGGAAACTCGGGCGGATTCTCTTCCAGCATCGGAGCCAGCAGATGCCCTTCCATATGGTGAACCGCGATGGCCGGTACGTTCCAGGCGAACGCCAGCGAGCGGCCTACGGTGGCCCCCACCAGCAGCGCCCCGACCAGGCCGGGACCTGCGGTGTAGGCCACGGCGTCGATATCGTTGGCGGCCAGATTCGCCTCTTTCAGCGCGGCCTGGATCAGCGGCACGGTTTTGCGCACGTGATCGCGGGAGGCCAGCTCCGGCACCACGCCGCCGTAGTCAGCGTGCAGTTTCACCTGACTATACAATTGGTTGGCTAAAAGCCCGTTTTCATCATCGTAGATGGCGATGCCGGTTTCATCGCAGGATGTTTCAATTCCCAGTACACGCATGGCTATTCTTTACCTCTTTGCAATACCGCGCAGTGTAGGGTCATGGGCGGTGGTTGTAAAACTATTGTTCAACCCAGGCGCAGAGGTCGTGTATACTCCCCCTCCTTATGAGAGCGCCCTTGTAAAAAGGGCTGCGGTGCTTTACAAAGCAGCAGCATTTGCAGTAAAATTCCGCACCATTTTGAAATAAGCTGGCGTTGATGCCAGCGGCAAACCGAATTAATCAAAGGTGAGAGGCACATGCCGGTAATTAAAGTACGTGAAAACGAGCCGTTCGACGTAGCTCTGCGTCGCTTCAAGCGTTCCTGTGAGAAAGCAGGTGTTCTGGCGGAAGTTCGTCGTCGTGAGTTCTATGAAAAACCGACTACCGAACGTAAACGCGCCAAAGCTTCCGCTGTGAAACGTCACGCGAAGAAACTGGCTCGCGAAAACGCACGCCGTACTCGTCTGTACTAATTAGCCGAGGGTGTTGACCCTCAGTTTACAGACAGAGTTGTAGTTGTAAGGCCGTGCTTCCGAAAGGAATGCGCGGCTTATTTTCGTTTATAATCTGACATACCTTAACGCATCACGCTAAAGGTAGACGGGGCCTATGGCTGGACGAATCCCACGAGTCTTTATTAATGACCTGCTGGCACGCACCGACATCGTCGATCTCATCGACGCGCGGGTGAAGCTGAAAAAGCAGGGCAAGAATTTTCACGCGTGCTGTCCGTTCCATAACGAAAAAACCCCCTCCTTCACCGTGAACGGTGAGAAACAGTTTTACCACTGCTTCGGCTGCGGCGCCCACGGCAACGCCATCGACTTTTTGATGAACTACGACAAGCTCGAGTTCGTCGAAACCGTTGAAGAGCTGGCGGCGATGCACAACCTCGACGTGCCGTATGAAGCGGGCAACGGTCCAAGCCAGATTGAGCGCCACCAGCGGCAGACGCTCTACCAGCTGATGGACGGGCTAAACGCCTTTTATCAGCAATCTCTGAACCAGCCAGCGGCTGAACCTGCGCGCCAGTATCTGGCCCAGCGCGGCTTAAGCAGCGAGGTGATTTCACGCTTCGCCATTGGCTATGCTCCTCCCGGCTGGGATAACGTTTTAAAACGCTTTGGCGGCAACGGCGAGAATCGCCAGTCGCTGACCGACGCGGGCATGTTAGTCACTAACGATCGCGGGCGTACCTACGATCGATTCCGCGAACGCGTGATGTTCCCTATCCGCGACAAACGTGGCCGGGTGATTGGTTTTGGTGGTCGTGTCATGGGTGATGGCATGCCGAAATACCTTAACTCCCCGGAAACCGATATTTTCCATAAGGGCCGCCAGCTGTATGGCCTTTATGAAGCGCAGCAGGATAACGCCGAGCCGCCGCGTCTGCTGGTGGTTGAAGGCTATATGGACGTGGTCGCGCTGGCGCAGTACGACATTAACTATGCCGTGGCCTCGCTGGGCACCTCCACCACCGCCGAGCATATCCAGCTGCTGTTCCGCGTCACCAACAGCGTGATCTGCTGCTATGACGGCGACCGTGCAGGCCGTGAAGCCGCATGGCGCGCGCTAGAGACGGCGCTACCGTACATGACCGACGGACGTCAGCTACGCTTTATGTTTCTGCCCGACGGCGAAGATCCGGATACGCTGGTGCGTAAAGAGGGCAAACCGGCGTTTGAGGCGCGGATGGAGCAGGCTCAGCCGCTCTCCACGTTTCTGTTTAACAGCCTGATGCCGCAGGTAGACCTGAGCACCCCGGACGGCCGCGCGCAGCTGAGCACCCTGGCGCTGCCGCTGATAAGCCAGGTACCGGGCGAGACGCTGCGCATCTATCTTCGGCAGGAACTGGGTAACAAATTAGGCATTCTTGACGATAACCAGCTTGAACGTTTAATGCCTAAGCAGTCCGAAAGTGGTCAGCCACGCCCGGCACCGCAGCTAAAACGGACGACCATGCGTATACTGATAGGATTGCTGGTGCAAAACCCAGAGCTGGCCCCGCTGGTGCCACCGCTGGACGGTCTGGATCCGGCGAAGCTACCCGGACTTGGCTTATTCGTCCAGTTGGTTAACACTTGTCTGTCACAGCCAGGTCTGACCACCGGACAGCTTTTAGAGCAGTATCGCGGCACAAATGAGGCCGCCACCCTTGAAAAACTGTCCATGTGGGACGATATAGCAGATAAGGATATCGCAGAAAAGACCTTCACCGATGCGTTGAACCATATGTTCGACTCGGTGCTTGAGCTACGGCTCTCTGAATTGATCGCGCGCTCGCGGACCCACGGGTTAACGCCAGCAGAGCGCGAAGAGGTGCGTGTGATCACTGAAGCACGCGCCCGGAAGTGAATTTAACGGCTTAAGTGCCGAATAGCGATCGGGTAGATCCCGACAGCCGCTTCGAGGGCAGCGGCAAAAATATAAGCACGCCTTCGCTTTAAAGGTTGGCAGCAGCAACGCCGACACCAATCAAACGAATTAAGTGTGGATACCGTCTTATGGAGCAAAACCCGCAGTCACAGCTGAAACTTCTTGTCCAACGTGGTAAGGAGCAAGGCTATTTGACCTATGCCGAGGTCAATGACCATCTGCCGGAAGATATCGTCGACTCCGACCAGATCGAAGACATCATCCAAATGATCAACGACATGGGCATTCAGGTGATGGAAGAAGCACCTGATGCCGACGATCTGCTGCTCGCTGAAAACTCAAATAACACGGATGAAGATGCGGAAGAAGCAGCGGCTCAGGTTCTGTCGAGTGTTGAATCTGAAATCGGGCGCACCACCGACCCGGTACGTATGTACATGCGCGAAATGGGTACGGTTGAACTGCTGACCCGTGAAGGCGAAATCGACATCGCAAAACGCATTGAGGATGGTATTAACCAGGTTCAGTGCTCCGTTGCCGAATACCCAGAAGCGATCACCTATCTGCTGGAGCAGTACGATCGCGTTGAAGCGGAAGAAGCGCGTCTCTCTGACCTGATCACCGGCTTTGTCGATCCGAACGCCGAAGAGGATCTGGCCCCGACCGCGACGCACGTTGGCTCCGAGCTTTCTCAGGAAGAGCTGGATGACGACGAAGACGAAGATGAAGACGAAGAGAGCGACGACAACAGCGACGACGATAACAGCATCGATCCCGAGCTGGCTCGCGAGAAATTCGGCGAGCTGCGTGCGCAGTATGAAGTGACCCGCGACACCATCAAAGCGAAAGGCCGCAGCCACGCCGCCTCTCAGGAAGAGATCCTTAAGCTCTCCGAAGTGTTCAAGCAGTTCCGTCTGGTGCCGAAACAGTTCGACTACCTGGTAAACAGCATGCGCGTCATGATGGACCGCGTGCGTACCCAGGAGCGCATCATCATGAAGATGTGCGTTGAGCAGTGCAAAATGCCGAAGAAGAACTTCATCACCCTCTTCACCGGCAACGAAACCAGCGAAACCTGGTTCAATGCTGCGCTGGCGATGAACAAGCCGTGGTCCGAGAAGCTGCAGGACGTCGCTGAAGACGTGCATCGTGGCCTGCAGAAGCTGCAACAGATTGAAGAAGAGACCGGCCTGACCATCGAACAGGTTAAGGACATCAACCGTCGTATGTCTATCGGCGAAGCGAAAGCGCGTCGTGCGAAGAAAGAGATGGTAGAAGCGAACCTGCGTCTGGTTATCTCTATCGCCAAAAAGTACACCAACCGTGGCCTGCAGTTCCTCGACCTGATTCAGGAAGGTAACATCGGCCTGATGAAAGCGGTTGATAAGTTCGAATACCGTCGTGGCTATAAGTTCTCGACCTATGCCACCTGGTGGATCCGTCAGGCGATCACCCGCTCTATCGCGGACCAGGCGCGTACCATCCGTATCCCGGTGCATATGATTGAGACCATCAATAAGCTCAACCGTATCTCCCGTCAGATGCTGCAGGAGATGGGCCGCGAGCCGACGCCGGAAGAGCTGGCCGAGCGCATGCTGATGCCGGAAGATAAGATCCGCAAGGTGCTGAAAATCGCCAAAGAGCCAATCTCTATGGAGACGCCGATTGGTGACGACGAAGATTCGCATCTGGGTGACTTCATCGAGGATACCACCCTCGAGCTGCCGCTGGACTCAGCGACCACCGAGAGCCTGCGTGCCGCAACGCACGACGTGCTGGCTGGCCTGACCGCCCGTGAAGCGAAAGTGCTGCGTATGCGTTTCGGTATCGATATGAACACTGACCACACTCTGGAAGAGGTGGGTAAGCAGTTCGACGTTACCCGTGAACGTATCCGTCAGATCGAAGCGAAAGCGCTGCGTAAGCTGCGCCATCCGAGCCGCTCTGAAGTGCTGCGTAGCTTCCTCGACGATTAATCGTAACCCTAAAGAAAAGCCCTCTCCGGAGGGCTTTTTTATTGGCTGCGAAAGAGCATGTACATTATCGGCATGTGGCACATGTAGGCCTGATAAGCGTAGCGCCATCAGGCGTAATGCCGCTCTGCCGGGTGGCGCTGCGCTTACCCGGCCTACAAGCCTCGTGCCACTAACGCCTGGTCTAACTCCTTGTATGACTCCACCAGCTTATCCAGCGTTGCACGGTTTAACCCGCTGGGGTTCGGCAGCACCCATACCTCGGTGGCACCGATGGTAATGTTCTGTTTCCCCCACGCCACCCCACGCTGGCTGAACGCCTGCTCAAAGGCCTGCTTGCCGAGGATCGCCAGCGCGTCCGGCTGGTAGTCCTCAATCTTCTTGATCAGGTCCCGTCCGCCGGTACGCAGCTCGTGCAGCTCGACCTCGCTGGCCTGCACCGTTGGGCGCTCCACCAGCATGGTGATGCCGCAGCGGGTATCCAGCAGCCGCTGCTCCTCTTCCGGCTTCAGCTGCCGCTCCGTAAAGCCCGCCTGGTAGATCACCTTCCAGAAGCGGTTACCGGGGTGAGCGAAGTGGAAACCCGTGTGCGCCGACGATTTGCCTGGATTGATGCCGCAAAACACTACCCGCAGGCCCGGCGCGAGAATATCGTTTATCATCATTGCTCCAGGTGAATTGTCCAAAATGTAGTTATAACGGGTTGATTATAGGTTGTTTACAAAAGCACCATGCACACCCGAATGACTGGATTGCAGCCACCAGTTACATTATAATCCCTCGCCACGGCCCCTTAGCTCAGTGGTTAGAGCAGGCGACTCATAATCGCTTGGTCGTTGGTTCAAACCCAACAGGGGCCACCAAATCGAGAATGGATTAGTACCAGGTATAGCCAATTAATCCAGAGAAACCCGCGCCCTACCGAGGTTTGCGGGTTTTTTATTGCCCGGAGGTATCGCTCGCGCCGACCATACGGCCACAGCCTGGACTGAGTTAAGCAGCAAGGGTTGGACGCTTAGCCCAGCTATCAGAGTGCATTATATTACCGTCGAGATAATGCCATGTAATTTTCTCATACCGGAACTCAACGATCTCCATATGATTAAATTTTTCTTTGTTGGTGTCTTTGATATCCAGCATGACAGGAGTTGTTATTACTACTTATCCTCATTAAACCCGTTTGATTCACCAATGACATTCACCATCGTGTCAATACATGCTTTACTGGATGGCACTTTATAGAGTGCCCGGATGGCATCGGCGATATATTGATTAAGCTGGATCTCCGTCATGCTGTAAAACGGTAGCCCACATACAACTTCCTGACTGAGCGGGGTGTAACGCTCGGTCATAATGCCGAGAACGCCAACAGGATTACGGGGGATCGCCATTCCCACCGCCTCACTCAGTGTTTCCGCTGAATCAGCATCACTGCCGGGAGCCAGTAACGCGGCCACCCTGAGCCAATCCGCACCACCTTTTCCGATCTCTCCGGTGACAAACTGCCATTCGGTTTCATCATTGTTATAAAGGCTTGATATGACAGCCTGTGCCCCCTTTTGCTTTATCTGCTCCATTAATTGCTGCGTGGTGGGGTGCGTCGCTGCAATTATTGGAACAAAAAGCAAAGAACAGGCAAGCACTATTTTCTCCATCAAGTAATCACCAATATTGTATCGCTACTGTTTAGAATTTTTAGCCGGAGAGCTTCACCACAATAATGATGCAAGCCATCATGCCCCTGTATCAAACGGACCTCTTTAAGTATTCCGGACTAACCAAATCATTTTCTCCCCAATAAAAACAGCCGCAGCGGCCGCCAATGCGTTAAACGCGATGTACATCGTGAAATAGTTATCTTCTACGCGGTCGGGGTAAGGCTCCCATTTCTCCGTTGGGATGTAATTCATCAGGTTTGTAACGGTATACTTCAGACTTTCGACAAGCGGGTCGAATATCCCTGAAAGCATTAATATGAATGTGATAGCCAGTAAGGCTATCAGGCGCAGCGGCCATTTAATCGATCTGGGCATCGCAAATGACGTTATAGCGTCATCTATAAGCAATAAAAATAATTTTCGTTTCCTTTCAGTAGATTAGTTCCCCTACCTTCTACTCCTGTATGAAACTATTTATTAAACTAAAAATGCTGTTTGTTAAGGGCAAGTTCTGAAAAGAGCGACCATTTAACGCAATGTCTGGTTTATGACGTTTTGTTTTGCACATTTCCCACGCTACTTCAACTGCACTATCTGTCTCATAAAGGACCCATTCCCGCTTAGATATATCTTTGCGGAAATTATAAGGGCATTTAAAATTTTAACTACTGGGCAGTGAGTACAGTAGCAAGTCAAGCATGGATTAAGGCCGGAATTAAATATGCAAAAGCAACGGGTTTTTAAAAAGCGATACATCCTTATTCCAATTTTATTATTCCTTATCTGGCTTGGATGGATTGTCTTTTTCATGACCTTCCCGGTAGAGCACGATTTATACAAGAAGGTTAAAATTAATAACGCACTAAACCTTTACGTTACCCAAGCTAGCACAGGTGCAATGACATCATTTTCGTATCATTATTATCTATATGATGCCAAAAAGAGCGATGCCGATTTTATGGATCATGTAAAAAATGAAACTGCGTTTATGGTAACCAATGATGACAAAGCCATCGTGGAGGTAAAAGAGGAGCAGCTCTACCTGCGCGTGCATGGCAATGTTTACTCATTCAGGAACGTGAGTGATAGCGTCGGGATTTACCTTGATGCCTCACCCTACTAAGCACCAGACTGCAAATTCCTCTCCATCTCATCCAGCGCCGCCTGGTTCTCCAGCCCCCACTGGTACATCTGCTCTATCGGTTCGGCAAAGGTCTTGCCCAGCGCGGTCAGTCGGTAATCCACCTTCGGCGGAATAACGTCATAAACATGCCGGGCGATGAGGCCGCGCTGCTCCAGCTCCTTCAGCGTTTGAAACAGCATCTTCTTGGAGATGCCCTCCAGGCTGCGCTGTAGCTCTCCGGTGCGGGCACGCTCGCCGGGCCAGTGATAAAGGGCATGCAGCACCATCGTGCTCCATTTGACGGAGAAGAGATCCATCAGGCGGCGCGGAGGCGAGTCCGCATAAAACATCAGCTTGCCGTCTACCCATGCAGGCATTGTTAACCCTCCGGCTTATGGTCACCATTTGGTGACTACTATCAATACAGAACCAACTTTATTAAAGTCTGCCGCCTTCCTTGAATAAAAGCACCCTATTTTAGAGGCACGATGAAAATTAATGCATTAGTCGCGACGGACGCGGCACAGCCCCTCTCCAGCGGCCAGATTGCACTGCGCCCGCTGCAACAGCAGGACGTAAAGATTGAGATCCTCTACTGCGGCGTCTGCCACTCCGATCTGCATATGGCACGTAACGAGTGGGCGGTGAGCCGCTATCCGCTGGTACCGGGTCATGAGATTGTTGGCCGCATCGTCGAGACCGGCGCAGGGGTCGATAAGTTTAAAGCGGGCGATATCGTCGGCGTCGGCGTGATGGTTGACTCCTGCCGCGAGTGCCACTTCTGCAAGCAGCAGGAGGAGCAGTACTGTGAGGGGGGCTTCACGGCGACCTATAACGGTATCGATAAATATACCGGGGAGAGCACCTGGGGCGGCTATGCGCAGAACGTCGTAGTCGATCAGGATTTCGTGGTCTCCGTGCCGCAACATTTGCCCCTGTCGGGCGTGGCGCCGATGCTCTGCGCGGGGGTGACGGTCTGGTCTCCGCTGCGCCACTATAACGTTCAGGCTGGCATGCGCGTTGGCGTCGTCGGCCTTGGCGGTCTGGGCCACATGGCCGTTAAGCTGGCAAGTGCGCTAGGTGCGGAAGTAACTCTGTTTACCACCTCTCCGGAAAAAGGTGAGGATGCCCGCCGGCTGGGTGCGAGTCACGTGGTGGTCTCCCGCGATGCCGAGCAGATGGCGGCGGCCCAGACCTCGCTGGATCTGATCATCGACTGCGTGGCTGCCCCGCACGATCTCGATCCCTATCTGGCCACGTTGAAAACCAACGGTCGGCTGGTGCTGGTCGGCATTCCCGATCGTCCGCATCTGTCACCTAACGTCACACCGATGGTGTTCCGCCGCTTGAGCATCAGTGGCTCATCGATCGGCAGCATCAAGGAAACTCAGGAGATGCTGGACTTCTGCGGCAGGCACAATATTACCGCCAACGTTGAGATGATCGCTGGGGAAGAGATCGAAACAGCCTTTGCGCGGATGTTGAAAGGCGACGTGAAGTACCGGTTCGTGATCGATATGCAGCGAACCCGCTGGTAACGATCGCCTCTGGCGCGATCCCGGCAGCACTCCTAAGCTTAATGCTCCTGCTTTATCATCGAGTTAAGGAGTAAGCATGACCCGAGTGCTGCCGTTTCTCCCTGCCCTGCTGCTGGGCCTCTCCTCTATTACCGCCGCCGCTGACAGCAACCGCACCCTGATCCGTAACGGCTATGTGATGACGATGACTGCCGACGGCAAAGATCGGCCCAACAGCGATATTCTGATTGAGGGCAATAAGATCGTCGAGATCGGATCCGATCTCAGCGCGCCGGGTGCCAAGGTGATCGATGCCAGCGGAAAATATGTTCTGCCGGGATTTGTCGATGCGCATAACCACCTGTGGGTGACCACCATGCGTGGCCAGTTCCGTAACGACGGCGGCAAGTTCTTTCCGGTGAGCAATAAGCTAGCGAAGGTGATGCAGCCTCAGGATATCCATACCGCGATGTATACAGGGGCGCTGGAGCTGTTGCAGTCCGGCGTGACCACCACCGGCGACTTCTTTGACAATATTCATGGTCCCGAATGGGGCGACGCTGGCCTTAACGCCCTGAAGGAGAGCGGCATCCGCGCCATCATGTACTACGGCGGGCCGGATAAAACCACGCAGCACGAAATTGATATCGAACACATGGCAGCGCTACAGCAGCAGGCAACGGACCGCGTGCGGCTGGGCCTGGCCTGGCGTCTGCCGCGCGATCTTCAGAGCCAGGATAACTGGGCGATGCGGGACAAGGAGTTTAACTTCGCCCGCGAGCATAAGCTGCCGGTACAGGTTCACGTTAGCGGCGATGCGAAGAACATGTTTGATGCTCTGATCGCACGCGGCTATCTCAGCCCTTCTATTACCGTGGTGCATGCCACGGATGCTACGCCAGAGCAGCAGGCGGCGCTGGTGAAGGCCGGAGGCTCTCTGGTGCTGACGCCCACCAGCGAGCAGCGGGTGGCCTACGGCATTACCCGGCTGGATAACTTCCGCAGCGTTGAGCGTCAGGGGCTGGGCATCGATGGCAACGCGCTGGCCGGAACGGGGAATATGTTCGAAAATCTGCGCCTCGCGGCCCTGACCGAAAGCGGTGCGGCGAAGGATGAAGCGCAGCCGGATCCGCGTGATGTACTGGCGCTAGCGACTCGACGCGGTGCCGAGGCGCTGGGACTAGCTGATATCATCGGCACCCTCGAACCCGGCAAGCGGGCCGATATGCAGATTATCGATCCAGCCAGCCTGAATATGGCAGGTTTCGGCGGTGGCGATCCGGCGGCTTACATCCTCTACTCTGCCCAGCCGCAAAACGTACAGACGGTGCTGGTAGACGGCAAGGTGGTGAAACGGGATGGTCAGCTAGCGGAGGTTGATCTGCCTGCTCTGACGAAGCAGGCCAGCGACTCGGCAAAAGGGATGGTTGAGCGGGCGGAGTGATAAGGTGGGTATGTTGTAACCATTGACAACAAACGTTCTTGTTGTAATCATCCCCAACAAAGAGGCCAGCATCTGGCCTCTTTGTTATGCACCAAATGCAAAATGTATAGGGATATTATGAAAACCGTAACGATTAAAATCGAAGCTATGAAAGATTTTTCGGCGGACGTGATGTCTGCTCTGAACGCAGCAGCAGCAGGAGAACGAAGCACCGGTGATGATGTGATTTCTTTTCCTTCATGGGAGGTAATGCATAAGACGTTATCACCCAACAGAATGGGGATCTTACTTTCTATGGCTGGCTTCGGTGAAATGACGATCCGCGAAATTGCTGCTCGGGTAGGTCGCGATATCAAAGGCGTCCATACGGATGTTACCGCCCTGCTGAATAACGGATTATTGGAAAAAGGCACTCGCGGCACGCTGTTTCCCTATGATGCGATCCATTTTGATTTTACTATCCGCGCCGCTGCTTAAAAAATAAGTTATTGCCGCCTTCCATCATTTCAGAAGGCGGCCTATGCCGGGTGGCGCTGCGCTTACCCGGCCTACAGGTTCCGTGCGTTATTCGGCCAGCGTAGCGCTGTCGATGACGAAGCGGTACTTCACATCGCCTTTGATCATGCGTTCCCAGGCTTCGTTGATCTCATCGGCACGGATCATCTCAATATCGGCCACGATCCCGTGCTCGGCGCAGAAGTCGAGCATCTCCTGAGTTTCCGGGATACCGCCGATCATCGAGCCGGCAATCGAGCGGCGCTTCATGATCAGGCTAAAGACTTCCGGGGATGGATGCGGGGTAGCCGGTGCGCCCACCAGGGTCATGGTGCCGTCACGCTTCAGTAAGGCGGTGAAAGCGTCGAGGTTGTGCGGCGCAGCCACGGTGTTGAGGATAAAATCAAAGCTCCTGGTGTGGGCCTGCATCTCTTCCGGATTGCGGGAGACGACAACTTCATCCGCACCCAGCGCTTTTGCCGCTTCACGCTTGGACTCCGAGGTGGTGAAGGCCACGACGTGCGCGCCCATCGCGTGTGCAATCTTGATCCCCATATGACCCAGCCCGCCGATGCCGACCACGCCCACTTTTTTACCTGGGCCAGCCTGCCAGTGACGCAGCGGTGAGTAGGTGGTGATCCCGGCGCAGAGCAGCGGCGCAACGGCAGCCAGCTGCTCTTCCGGATGATGGATGCGCAGCACATAGCGTTCATGAACCACGATCTGCTGTGAATAGCCGCCAAGGGTATGGCCCGGGGCATCCGCCGTCGGACCGTTATAGGTGCCGACCATATGGTCGCAGTAGTTCTCCAGACCCTCTTCGCAGTCTTCGCAGTGCTTACAGCTGTCAACGATACAGCCTACGCCAACCAGATCGCCCTCTTTATGGCTGGTGACCTCTGAGCCAACGGCGATAACGCGGCCAACGATCTCATGCCCCGGCACGCAGGGGAACAGCGTCCCGGCCCACTCCGCGCGGGCCTGGTGTACGTCCGAATGGCAAACCCCGCAGTACGCGATGGCAATCTGCACGTCGTGCGGGCCTGGTTCGCGGCGGCTGATGTCCATCGGCTCGAGCGCCTGTGCGGCAGATAGTGCACCAATTGCTTTAATTTTCATGGTAATAGCCTCTAACGGAAGTAGACAGCGGTGAATGAGGTGATTTAAGGAAATTGTGTCGCTAAAAATTCTACACGGCTGGCATAATCTAGCCAGTCCAGCACGCTTAATACGCCTATGAGTTAAATTCATGAATAGCAGCTTGAGCGGCTTGTGATATCTGCTGACATAGCGCACGTTCTGACACCGGGCATTGAGAGGTAGCAAGATTCACCGTCTTTTGCAGATCGTCCGAATCCAGCGTTGAATCAATATGGCTTAGCACCCAATTTTCGAACGCTGGACTCTTTTTTGTTAACGAACCTAGCTCAGGCAAGGTTTTCCATTTATCTACCAACAGACGAATAACTGCTTCAGAATTCCCCTCCGCAATACTTCCCTCGTCGCATTGGCGGTAACGTGTAAAGTTGTCGTTCATTGCCTGCCAGTTGGTAAGGTGATCGACGGCCTGCTCTGCGGCTTCGGCATCCTTTATAGTACATTCACCAGCTATTGCATTGCTGGCGGATAAAAAGATTGTGACCAACAGAAATATAAATGGCTTCATAAAACGTATGTCCTCATCCCATGATAAACTCTGTATTGGTTGCGCTGCGTTGAACTCATTGCAGAGGAACCACTATTATTTATAATTTTGATTGTTGTAAGAGGTGATTTTACCATATACATTTTTATTTGGCTCATAGCTTCATCAGTGGTGCGGATACATCCCATAGTAGCATGCTGCGGCCCTGGTTTGTATTTAGCATTTAATCTACCTGAGTGAACACCAATCCCCGGATGGCTTGGGACAGTAAATCGAATAATTCCAAACGAACCATATGGCCCATTTGGATTGGGAGCATGGTAGTGCGGGGCCACTCTATCAACAACTTGATAGGTGCCATTCCTGATATGTTTTATTGTTGCATGCGAGTCAACATTGTTATATGCCAACCATGATCCTATTACTAAGCTGCTGTTATCTAATAAAGATAGTTCGTGTTTGAAACCGTCATATAAAAGAGATGCCATATAATATACCTTATCTAGAAAAAATTTATTTAACACATAACAAAATAGATAAAATTTCGCCAACAAATAAAACCCACCTTACCGCCAATCAATTTAACAAAATGTAATTTATCTTTTCCTTACTGTTACTTATATTTAAAAAGGGAATATTCATCGCATTTCCATTTATGTTGTGAATTAAAACATCAGTTAATAATTCAGTTAGTCCTTCCCTGCGCTACATAAAAAGTATTTAATATTCATGAGAGATCTAACTAAGCCTGCTAATAGGAAGCTAAGAGAATCATTGCTTATGGAACAAAGCCCCACCTCCCTCGCCGCGTGGCTGCCGCATTTTTTTGCCCAGTGGCCGCGTCAGGCGCTGGATACTCAGCCTAAGGCGTTGCCCACCGTTGCAGTAGACGCCCTGCAACTTAGCGCCTTTATGGCTGAGCTAGAGCAGCCTCTTGCCGCCCTACGACACGGAACTTTTAACTTCGATCCATGGGAAGTAGCGAAGCTTGGCCGTAACGAGATGCGCAACAGCGCCGTGCTCGCCTGGCTGCTCGATCCGCATGGCAACCACGGCTTTGGCGATTTGCCGTTAAAGGCGCTGCTCGGTGCCGTGCGGGAATGCGGCAACAACCGCATCCCAGAGAATTTTACCCGCTATTGTCGCGTGAGCGTGGAGAAGTATCCCACCGGGGATGCAACCAACCGTGTTGATATCGAGATTGATGCCGATAACTTCTTTATGCTGATCGAAGTGAAGATAGGCGCTTACGAGCAGAAAGATCAGATTAGCCGCTACATCGGCGAGGCGAAAAAACGCGCAGGTGGGCACCCCTGGGCGGTGGTCTATCTCACCCCACAGGGACGCGTGCCGCTTAGCGCTGGCGAAGAGGCTGACGTTACCGACGTGCCCTGCCTCTCCTGGCGTCGCCTGGCTAGCGTAATGACTCAGGCGATGGAACCCACCCGGCGGCAGATTTTTGCCGCAGCGGAGATTTCCCCCGCTCGACAGATAGCCGCCCATGCCGCATTTTGCTTTCTTGACCGTATGCGTCAGTTTTAACAGGAACTGTTATGTCACCCATTAATATTGAAGAGCGCCAGGCAGGCAACCTCCTGCTTTCCCAGCTGAAAATGTTTAACGAAGCTACTGTCTTCTTTAAACGGCAGGTCAACCCGGCGATTTGGCGAGGGATCGACCTCTGCGCCAACGAGTTAATTAACAAGGAAAAGTGGAACGGGGAAGCTGACTACGCCAGGTCTGGCGTTTTCTGGTTTGCGCCAGATGAATGGAAGATTAACGGTACAGACTACAAATATTTTTATGAGAGCTTCTTTGTTCGCAGCGATAAAGATGACTATGAGCTGGCTCTGCTTACCGGCTGCAGAGAAGAACAGGCGCAGTTTGGCTTTCGTTTTCATCCTTCAAAGACTTTTTTTGGCTCTTACAAAACACTCAGTGCGATGGCCAGCAACATTGATCAGGCATTCCGCATCCGATTGAAAAATATGGATTTTAGAGATTTAGGCAAAGGTGCATTCTTCCTGCCGGTCACGCTCGATCTCGCCCTGATGGCTAAGTGCTGGCAGGAGAACGGCGAGTTCCCACCCGAGCATGAACTCTTCACCCCGTTGCGTAGCGCGCTGGAGACCCTGGAAGAAGCCGTCCCAATTTTTAATGCTATTTTTACCGCGGCGAATGATAATCTCTAGCGAAACGGTACTATTTCCTGTTCTTTTAATAACAACTACGCTTGAGTTAACTCTCCAGGCGCACAGCGAAACGCCATGAACAAACCTATCAAACGGCTTGAGATCATAAAAAACGCCATTGAGCTGGAGGATGAGGTCATCATCCATAGCCAGCTCGGCTGGCTGAAAAGCAACGCTCAGGATCCTGAGCTGGCGTTTATCGTTGCCGCGCTGGAGCAGAAGAACTACTCGGCGGCGTTACAGGCTATCGCCGCCTGGCTCCAGAGCCAGCGGGCGGTGACCCAGTGGCACGATCCGCAGGTGGCGGCCAGCAAGCTGGAGCTGAAGGCGCTGGAGGAGCAGATGCGGGAGCTGATCGATAAGCGTAACGCCCGTATTCAAATCCTCGACGACTTTAACGATAGCTATATGAAGCGCCTTGGGCCGCTGATGGCGCAGATCCTACGCCTGCGTCAGGCGCTGGCGGAAGCCACGCTGCGCAGGCAGCAGGCGGAAGCCCGGCGGCGGGAAGCGGACTACCTGCGCTGCCAGCAGTATATGGCCCAGGCCGTTGAGGAGTTAACGTCATTGACCCAGCGCTGGCGCAGCCTGCCCGCCAGCTCGTCGCAGGCAGCGGATACTCGCCGTCGCGTTCAGCAGCAAAACGCCCTCATCGCCTCCCTGCTGGCCGAAGCCCAGGAGCTGGAGAAAGGACTCACCCGTGAGGAGGAGCCGGCCCGCCAGGCACGGGACGAGGCGCGTCAGGAGTATGAGGAGTATCAGGAGCAGCAGCACGATGCCCAGGCACGCTTTAGCTTTGAGCAGAAGCTCTCGCAGGACGAGCGCCAGGAGTTGAAAAAGCTATGGCGACAGGCCAGCAAGCTGTGCCACCCGGATCTGGTGGACGACGAGCTGAAAGACGAGGCTAACGCGATGATGGTCCAGCTTAACCAGGCCCGGCAGCGCGGCGACGTCGCCGCCGTCCGCTCGCTCTTTGCCCGCCTGCAGAAAGGGCTGGGCCCGCTGATGGCCAGCGACAGGCTTAACGATCTCACCCGCCTGCGGGCAAGGATCGCCGAGGTCAAGGATCACATCACCGGGCTGCTGGCGGAGCTTAGCAAGCTGGAGGGCGAGAGCGCCTGGCAGCTGGTCTCTTCCCTACAGGATCAGGAGGGTTACTTCGTCCAGCAGGAGAAAGCCCTGGCGGAGGTGTGCACCTCGCTGGAACGACAGGTCAGCGAGGCGCAGTACGACGCGGTCGCCTGACGCCGTTACTTATCGTGCCAGTAGGCGGCAGCGCGCACCAGCTGCGGATCGATAGCGTCAGTCTCAAACCGGCGACTGACGTTTTTCACGACCTTCCCTTCCCCGGTTAGCCAGATAAAGTAGTCATCCTGCGGGATGCTAACCTGCGCCAGACGCTGGTCCAGCACCTCTTCGCTATGGCCAATAATCCACTCGATAGCAAACTCATCCAGATGGGCCAGATAGTCCTTATAACGCTCGTCGCCGATGGTAACGATGGCCGTCACCTGCGGGCGTACCGCCAGCTGGCGCAGCGTTTCCAGGCGGCGACGCAGGGCGGGCATACCACTCTCGTCGCAGGCATAGAGCTGCCAGGCGTAATCTTCCGGCACCACCAGTGAACCACGCGGCCCGCCAATCGTCAGGGTATCACCGACCTGCGCGCTCTCGGCCCAGCGGCTGGCGACGCCGCCGTCGTGGATGAAAAAGTCGAGGCTCAGTTCGTGACGGGCTTCGTCGTAGAGCGGCGTGTAGTCGCGCGAGGCCGGACGCACGCCGTCCCCCCAGACAATGCCCTCTTCCGTTACCGTCGGCGGCACAAACGGCTGACCCGGTTCGGGGAAGAATACCTTGGTGTGATCGTCAAAGCCCCGGCTGCTAAAGCCCGCCAGCGCCTCTCCCCCCAGCACGATGCGCTGGAAACCTGCTCCGATGCGCTCCACGCGCAGCACCGTCAGCTCACGAAAGCGCAGTTCGTTGCGCACGCGCTGCGGATAACGTCGATCTTGTTTCGTCATGTTAGCCATCCCAAGTGGAATACGATATATCTAAATAAATTTTAAATGATAATGATTGCTACTTAGACAGAATGCAAGAATTTTTTTGATATCGTTAGACAAGCAGCCATTCCGCCATGTAGACTTACTTTAGACATAATTTAGATATATCAATTTATGGAAGACTCTAACCATGCGCCATACCCATGAAGATCGTCCCCACCATCACAGCCACGGCGGACGCCGTCAGCGTTTCTTCGGCCACGGCGAGCTGCGGCTGGTGGTGTTAGATATCCTGACCCGTAACGCCAGCCACGGCTATGAGCTGATCAAAGAGATCGAAAACCTGACCCAGGGCCACTACACCCCCAGCCCCGGCGTGATCTACCCGACCCTCGACTTCCTGCAGGAGCAGGCGTTCATTGAGATTAGCGAAGAGGAGAGTGGGCGTAAGAAGATTGCCATTACCGAAGCAGGCCAGCAGTGGCTGGAGGAGAATCAGGAGCATCTCCTGCATATTCAGGAGCGGATCAAAGCACGTGGCGTTGGGCACCAGCTGCGTAAAAATCCGCAGATGAAACGCGCCCTGGATAACTTCAAAGCCGTGCTGGATCTGAAGGTGAACCATGAAGAGATCAGCCCCGCCCAGCTCAAGCAGATCATCGGCGTGATCGACCGGGCGGCGCTGGAGATCTCCCAGATGGATTAAGCGGTCGCCTCTGCGCGGCTGACGCGGAACACTTTGATCAGATCCTTCAGGTGCTGCGCCTGATCGTTCAGCGACGCTGCTGCCGCCACGGACTCTTCCACCAGGCTGGAGTTCTGTTGGGTAGTGGCGTCGATCAGGCCAATGGCGCTGTTGATCTGCGAAATACCCTCTGTCTGCTCATGGCTGGCATGGCCAATCTGCCGCAGGATGGTATCCATCTCCTCGACGTTGCTCACCATACCGTTGATCAGTCCGCCTGCTTTTTCCACCAGCGCCATGCCTTCCCGCGCCTGGGTCGTGGAGTCTTCAATTAGCTGGCGGATATCATTCGCCGACGAGGCGCTTTTCTGTGCCAGCTGACGCACTTCTCCGGCCACAACTGCAAAGCCGCGTCCGTGCTCGCCCGCGCGTGCGGCTTCAACCGCCGCGTTGAGCGCCAGGATATTGGTCTGGAATGCGATAGCGTCAATCAGGTTGATGATGTCAGACATGCGGCTGGAGGTGTCGTTGATAACGCGCATCTTCTCCGTCACCTGCTTCATCATCGCGCCGTTGTTTTTCACCACCGTGGCCGCGTCGGCGGAGAGCTGAGTCGCTTCGGTAGTATGGCTGGCGGTATTTTTCACCGTGGCGGTGATCTGCTCCATTGAGGCTGCGGTCTGCTCCACGGAGCTGGCCTGCTCTTCGGTACGGGCCGCCAGGTCCTGATTACCGGCAACGATCTGTGCGGCGGCACTGGAGATATTCTCTGAACCAAACTGCACCTCCTGCACAATCTCCAGCAGGCGCGTCTTCATGGCCATCAGGGCATTCAGCAGCACGCCGGTCTCGTCCCGGTGCTTCACCTCCAGGGAGTGGGTCAGATCGCCGGCAGCAATCGCCTCTGCCAACTCCACCGCCTGCCCCAGCGGACGAGTGATGGCACGGACAATAAAGGTTCCCATCAGCACGGCGATAGCGATGCTGACCACCGTCAGCAGGATCAGCATCAGGCGGTTAGTGTTGAAGTCGCTGTCAACCCGGTTACCTGCCTCGCGCATCCGCGCATCCTGAATCGCGATTAGCTCCATAACCTTCTGCGTATAGGCGTTCTGGATGGGGACGGTGGTGTTCATCATCTCCTGAACCGCCGCTTCCCGGTTGCCGACTTTCACCGCCTCTAGAATACGGAAACGAGAGTCGAGGTACTGCTGGCGTACCCCACGCAGCTCGGTGAGGATCTTCTGTGCCTGCGGCTCGTCGAGCTGTTTCGTCAGCGTGTCCAGCAGCACCGTGATTTCGCCGCTGATGGCGGTCAGTTGCTGCTGCATACTCTCACTCCACTTCCCTTCGCTATCCAACAGCATCAGCTGCTGGGTGCTGACGAAGGTCTGAAATCTTTCTATAAGGTGGTTGGCTTTTACCGTGGTGGGATAATCACTGTTCACAATAGTCTGCATGCCATTATTTGCGCGACTCAGGCTAAATAGTGAAAGGCAGGAACTTGCTACCATTAAGAGAATAAAGAACCCGAATGCCAGAAATAACTTTGTGCCGATCTTTACGTCATGTAAGAACATATATACTCCATCAAGGTGATTATCTCTATGACGATCACGTTATCGGTAACGGCGCCGCTAACTTTATGACTTTGATCGTTTTTACATTGGATAATTCCGATGATGGATAGGCACAGGCTATTAATTGAAGATCATCGATCGTTATATGACCGTAAGTAGCACGATTTAACAAATAGATTAAAAATTAATTACACCATCGCAAAAAAAGCCGCCTGATTGATAACAACCAGGCGGCTTAAAATAAAAGCAGCTCATTAATGCAGAACGGTAACCGCATCTTCCAGACGGTTAGCGCGATGCTTAACCATCGCAGAGATTTGCGCGCTCTCCTCTACCAGCTCGGCATTTTTTTGCGTGATGCCGTCCAGCTCGGCCACCGCCCGGGTTAGCTCCGACAGCCCGGTGGCCTGCTCAGAGGTAGAGTGGCTGATCTGGGCAATCAGACGCGTGACGTTTTTTACCTGCTCCACGATATCGTCCATGGTACGCCCGGCGGCGTGAACCTGATCTGCCCCGGACTGCACCTTGCTGGCGCTGGCATCAATCAGCTTGCGGATATCATTCGCCGCGTTAGCGCTGCGGTTTGCCAGGTGACGAACCTCCCCGGCCACCACGGCAAAGCCTTTGCCCTGCTCCCCGGCGCGAGCCGCTTCAACCGCCGCGTTAAGCGCCAGGATATTGGTCTGGAAAGCGATATCGTTGATAAGCGAGGTGATCGAGCCGATACGCTGCGTGCTGTCGGCAATGTCATCCATGGTTTTCACCACCGTCTGCATCGCCTCCCCGCCTTCGCTCGCGGCGGTGCTGGCCTCCATCGATAGCTTATCGACTTCAGCAGCGGTTTCGGAGTTGCTCTGTACCGAGGCCGCCATCTGGTTCATGGTTGCCACGGTCTGCTGGACGTTGGTGACCGTCTGACGGGTGCGGTCGTTGAGATCTTCATTACCCTGTGCCAGGCGATCGCTGCCGTTACGCACGCTGGCTACCTGGCTGGAAATATCATTAATTAACCAGCGGCACATCAGGCCCAGCTGGCCAACCGCGCGCAGGGTGAGTCCCAGCTCGTCGCTGCGGTTCAGGTGAGCGACGCTGTTTCGCTCGCCGGTGGCGACCTTCAGCGCCTGACGCGCCACGTTCTCTACCGGGCGGACGATCTGCTGCTCAAATAGCCATGTGCCGAGCAGCACCACTACCGCGCTGGCCGCCAGCGCGCTCCATCCGGCATGGCTTAGGGCGAGCGAGGCCGCCAGCAGCGCAAACAGCACCGCCATCACGCCGCGCACCCGCCAGCGCAGCGGCATGGCTGGCAGTTTGCCGAGCCAGCCTTTACGCACCATCAGACCTTTATGGATGCGCTTGTTGCTGCGCCCTTCATTCAGCGCCTTGTAGAGCGGCTCAACCGCGGCGATCTCTTCCGGCGTCGCCCGGTTACGGATCGACATGTAGCCCGTTGTTTGACCGTTACGCACCACCGGCACCGCGTTAGCCCGCACCCAGTAGTGATCGCCATTTTTACGGCGGTTTTTCACGATGCCGCTCCACGGCTCCCCCTGCTGGAGCGTGTACCACATATCGGCAAAGGCCGCTTTCGGCATGTCCGGATGGCGTACCAGGTTGTGCGGCTGACCCAGCAGCTCGTTGAGCGTATAGCCGCTCACCTGAACAAAGGTGTCGTTAGCGTGGGTCAGGTAGCTTTGCAGATCGGTGGTGGACATCAGGGTGGTGTCATCGTCCAGCGGGTACTCGTTCTGGGTGACATAGCGTTGAGAGGACATGGCGGGCATTCCTTGCAGGTGTTATATGTTAATTTTTTAGACTAATCTTTTTTCGGCGGTAAAAAATTTATCTTTAGTTGTTAAAACCGATCGCGATCGCAAAATACCGCTAAACCGCACGTTTTATACGCCCTTCTGCGCAGCATATTCTGCACTCATCTGGTGCAGCACATCGCGCTAGCCTGCAAAATCCCTCTTAAAATGCCCCCTGGTTCGGTACGTTTGACATAATTTGGCATGATTAAATTTTGTGCAGCGCTGTTTTAGCCTGGCGTTTATCCCGATTTTTGCTACCTATGCCGAAGTGGCGTAATCCCTGCAATAATTTATGCAGTATCGCGTGATACGCCATCCCCGGGAGCTCATTTTGAACAGGTTACCTTCCAGCGCATCGGCCCTCGCCTGCAGCGCACACGCCCTGAATCTCATTGAGAAGCGAACGCTTGATCATGAGGAGATGAAAGAACTTAACCGAGAGGTGATTGATTACTTTAAAGAGCATGTAAATCCTGGATTTTTAGAGTACCGCAAGTCTGTTACTGCTGGCGGGGATTACGGAGCCGTAGAGTGGCAAGCAGGAAGTTTGAATACGCTTGTCGATACCCAGGGACAGGAGTTTTTAGATTGCCTGGGTGGATTTGGCATCTTTAACGTGGGGCACCGTAATCCAGTTGTGGTTTCCGCCGTACAGAATCAGCTCGCGAAACAACCGCTTCACAGTCAGGAGCTGCTCGATCCGCTCCGGGCCATGCTGGCAAAAACCCTCGCTGCCCTTGCACCGGGCAAACTCAAGTACAGCTTCTTTAGCAATAGCGGCACCGAGTCCGTTGAGGCTGCCCTCAAGCTGGCGAAGGCCTATCAGTCGCCGCGCGGGAAGTTTACCTTTGTCGCCACCAGCGGCGCATTCCACGGCAAGTCCCTCGGGGCGCTGTCAGCGACGGCAAAATCCGCCTTCCGTAAACCCTTTATGCCGCTGCTGCCGGGCTTCCGTCATGTCCCCTTTGGTGATATCGAGTCCATGCGTACCCTGCTCTCCGAGTGCCATAAAACCGGTGATGACGTGGCGGCGGTGATCCTCGAGCCGATTCAGGGCGAAGGCGGTGTGATCCTGCCGCCAACGGGATATCTGCCTGCCGTGCGTAAGCTGTGCGATGAGTTTGGCGCGCTGCTAATCTTTGATGAAGTCCAGACTGGCATGGGTCGTACCGGTAGAATGTTTGCCTGCGAGCATGAGAACGTGCAGCCCGATATCCTCTGCCTTGCTAAGGCCCTCGGCGGCGGCGTGATGCCTATCGGCGCGACCATTGCGACCCAGGAGGTATTCTCGGTGCTGTTCGACAACCCCTTCCTGCACACTACCACCTTTGGCGGCAACCCGCTGGCCTGTGCCGCAGCGCTGGCGACCATCAACGTGCTGCTGGAGGAGAACCTGCCGGCGCAGGCCGAGCAGAAAGGCGACATGCTGTTGGACGGCTTCCGCCTGCTGGCGCGTCAGTACCCGGAGCTGGTATACGACGTGCGCGGCAAAGGGATGCTGATGGCGATTGAGTTTGTCGATAACGAGAGCGGATATAACTTTGCCAGCGAAATGTTCCGCCAGCGCGTGCTGGTAGCGGGCACGCTGAACAATGCTAAAACCATTCGTATTGAACCACCGTTAACCCTGACGGTTGAGCAGTGCGAGCAGGTGCTGAAAGCGGCCGGGCTGGCGCTGGCGGCCCTGAACGTCTCGACTGAAAAAGCCTGACTACGTTGGCCCCTCTCTGCGGATGGGGGCCAACGCCACTATTTAGTGAAAAAATGTAGGCTCTGAATAATGATGTTATAGAGCACTATCGCGACCAGCAGTGAACCACCGAGGTTCACGTAAAACCAGAGATCGTCAAAATTGTCCTGGCTTGCATAGCCGTACAGCCACTGTGAAAAATTTGATGTTGTCTCTTCGCTGATAAATGCCGACGCATCAATTACTTTTGCACACAGGCAAAACAGAAGGATAAAGAGCGCAGTTTTCGCTACCTTACGGGCAAGTGTTGCCATTACTGATTACCTCAATAGAGCCAAACGTCATCAGGTTTTTCATACATGGAACGGGTATTAGGGGTGTCCTTAAAAGAACATTCCGAATAAGCGCAAAATCTGAATTATGCTTGAGTGTTATACACCCTTTTAAGGTGACACCAGGATGCAAGCGAAAGTGACCCCGCCAAACAGCATTTATCCAGGTTCCATCATCAATGCTCCTGTCATCTCGATACAGCGCGAACCATTCGTTATGTCTGAACTGAGCATGGTGAAACACCCTGTTAAAGTCATCCTTCGCGCCTGCCTGCAACCTTGACCATATACCGCCCTGGCCCCGTTGCACTATCCAGTATTTTCCCGCAGGAATAGGTCCACTGTCAGGAATCGCCTGGCATCCCCCTCGATTACGGTAATTACCATTCCCTGAGAACGCCATAAAAGTACCGACGCCATAGAACGTTAGCGGTGAAAAATCCGCGCCGTTAATAACAAACTTTCCTTGTAACGCCATGTATATACCCTCAACCAATCAAATTAACCACTTATACTGTATGGTTTTATCGATTGCATTTAATACATTTCGTGCGCATCGTTAAGATAGCCTTATGAGTGTCCTTCACGCCATTCTTTGAATCCCATCACAACTGCTTCACGCGCCTTTTCCCTTTTATCTTGCGACGGCTAAATTAGAACTCATCCGACCACATAACAATAATTTTATACTGGAAGAGACAATGCGCTATTCGTCGCTGTTTGCCCCCCTCGATCTGGGCTTTACCACCCTAAAAAACCGCGTGCTGATGGGCTCGATGCACACCGGCCTTGAAGAGCGTCCCGACGGCCCTGAACGCCTCGCGGCTTTCTACGCCGAGCGCGCCCGGCACGGCGTGGCGCTGATTGTCACCGGCGGCGTGGCCCCGGCGCTCTCCGGCGTGACGATGGCGGGCGGCGCGGCGCTGTGCGATGCCAGCCAGCTCCCGCATCACCGCCTGGTCACCGGCGCGGTACATCAGGAGGGCGGCAAAATCGCCCTGCAGATCCTGCACACCGGGCGCTACAGCTATCAGCCGCAGCTGGTGGCCCCGTCTGCTATCCGGGCGCCTATTAACCGCTTTACCCCCCATGCCCTGACCCATGATGAGATCCTCGCCCTGATCGAAGACTTCGCCCGCTGCGCGCTGCTTGCCCGCGAGGCGGGCTACGACGGGGTGGAGATCATGGGTTCAGAGGGATACCTAATTAACGAGTTTCTCGCGGCCCGTACCAATCAGCGCGAGGATGAGTGGGGAGGCGATTATAGCCGCCGGATGCGTTTTGCTACTGAGGTGATACGCGCCGTGCGCCAGCGCGTGGGGAACGATTTTATTATTATCTACCGCCTGTCGATGCTCGACCTGGTTGAGGATGGCGGCACGTTCGAGGAGACGGTGCAGCTGGCCAAGGCCGTGGAGGCGGCAGGCGCAACCCTCATCAACACCGGGATTGGCTGGCACGAGGCGCGCATTCCCACCATCGCCACGCCAGTGCCGCGCGCCGCCTTTAGCTGGGTGACGCGCAAGCTGAAGGGCCATGTTTCGATGCCGCTGATCACCACCAACCGGATTAACGATCCCGGCGTCGCCGACGAGGTGCTGGCGCGCGGCGACGCGGATATGGTGTCGATGGCCCGCCCCTTTTTGGCCGACGCCGAGATCCTGTCGAAGGCGCAGAGCGGCCGCGAGGCGGAGATCAATACCTGCATCGGCTGCAACCAGGCCTGCCTCGATCAGATTTTTGTCGGCGAGGTCACCTCCTGCCTCGTCAATCCCCGCGCCTGCCACGAGACGATCATGCCGATCGTTCCAGCATCAGCAGCGAAAAAGCTGGCGGTGGTCGGCGCGGGTCCGGCGGGGCTGGCTTTTGCGGTGAACGCTGCCCAGCGCGGCCATCAGGTGACGCTGTTTGATGCCGGGGCAGAGATTGGCGGCCAGTTTAATATCGCTAAACAGATCCCCGGTAAAGAGGAGTTCTACGAAACCCTGCGCTACTACCGGCGGATGATCGATATGACCGGCATTCGTTTACAGCTCAACCGGCTGGTGAGCGCGGAAGATCTTACTGACTTTGACGAGACGATCCTCGCCTGCGGCATTGAGCCACGGATCCCGCAGATCGACGGGATCGATCATCCGAAGGTGCTGACCTACCTGGCGGTGCTGCGCGATAAGGTGCCGGTGGGCGCGAAGGTGGCAATTATCGGCTGCGGCGGCATCGGCTTTGATACCGCCATGTACCTGAGCCAGCCGGGGGAGCCATCCAGCCAAAATATCGCCGAGTTTTGCGTTGAGTGGGGAATCGACACCAGCCTACGGCAGGTGGGCGGCCTGCGTCCCGAGGGGGCGCTGCAGCCTAAAAGCCCGAGGCAGATTGTGATGCTTCAGCGTAAGCCAGGTAAACCCGGCGAGGGGCTGGGGAAAACCACCGGCTGGATCCACCGCGCCACGCTGCTGTCGCGTGGGGTGAAGATGATCCCGGCAGTGAGCTACCAGAAGATCGACGACGAGGGGCTACACGTCCTGATCGACGGCGAACCGCAGCTGCTGGCGGTGGATCACGTGGTGCTCTGCGCAGGCCAGGAGCCGCGTCGGGATCTGGCCGATCCGCTGCGCGCGGCAGGAAAAACGGTGCACCTGATTGGCGGCTGCGACGTGGCGATGGAGCTGGACGCCCGCCGCGCCATCGCTCAGGGAACCAGGCTAGCGTTAGCGATTTAACATATGCCCGGTGGCGCTGCGCTTACCGGGCCTACAAAACCTACTATCCAAAAATTAACGCCTGCGTGCCAGCTTCACCGCCTTCAGCACCACGAACTTGTTGTTGGTGGCGATGGTGGCGCAGTTGCCAAAGATCTTCTTCAGCTTGTGGAAGTAGTCGAGGTGACGGTTGGCAACAATATACAGCTCGCCGTTGGTTTTCAGGCAGCGGCGGGCGTGATGGAACATCTCCCAGGCGATATTGTCCGTCAGGGCATGCTTCTGGTGGAACGGCGGGTTGCAGAACACCGCGTTGAAGCGGTACGGCTCCACGCCGGAGAGCGCGTTGTTGATCATAAACTCACAGCGATCCTGCGCGTCGGGCATGTTGGTCTCGACGTTTAGGCGGCTGGAGGCCACCGCCATCGGGGATTCATCCACAAACACCACCTGCGCCTCGGGGTTCTTCTCCAGCAGGGTCAGGCCAATCACGCCGTTACCGCAGCCGAGATCGACAATCTCCCCCTCCAGGTTTTCCGGCAGGTGCTGGAGGAAGAAGCGTGCGCCAATATCCAGCCCGGTACGGGAGAAGACGTTGGCGTGGTTATGGATAGTCCACGGCGTACCGTCCAGCGTCCAGCTCAGGGTCTCCGGCACATCGTTTAACGCAGGCGCACTGAAGGTACAGTTCACCAGCCGCGCCTTTTTCCACGCCAGCGTGGTGGTGGTCGGGCCGAGGACCTTCTCAAACAGCTCCAGCGTAGAGGTGTGAATATCGCGGGCCTTGGTTCCGGCGATAATCCGCGTCTCTGGCGTCACGACCTGGCGCAGAGCGCGCAGCTGCTGCTCCAGCAGCGCGAGGGTTTTCGGGATCTTGATCAGCACCACGCCCGGTGCGGCCGGATACGCGGCCGTGCTGTCGAGAAAGGTGACGCTGCCCTCATCCAGCTCGTTGTGGCGCAGGTTCTCCCGGGTCGCCAGCTCGCTCAGGTAGGAGTCGCCAATGCTGAAAGGCTTATGTTCCACCAGCGCGCAGGCCAGCGCGCCAAAGTGATCGTTAAAAATCAGGACCGGGCCGCTGATTTCGGTTTCGTCCAGCTGCTGCAGCAGATACTCATCGGCTGCTTCCCACGCCTGCAGCGGGTTGACGTCGTCCGTTTCCGGAAAACGCTTTAAGTTTAGTGAACGGAAACCGTTGTCTGAATGGCTCATCGGCCCTCCTGGATGGTAAAATTCGGTGTTGTCCCCTGAGCGGGGGCGTGAGTATACCCTTTTTTAACTGTTATCGCGGGGCAATATTGAGCAATCTCCTCTATCTCCAGGGCTATCCGGAAAATCTGCTAACCCAGGTGCAGTCGCTCATTGCGCAAAACCGCCTCGGCGAGGTGCTGGAGAAGCGCTATCCGGGCCAGCACAGCGTGACCACCGATAAGGCGCTCTATAGCTATATTCAGGATCTCAAAAGCGAGTTCCTGCGCAATGCGCCGCCGATCAACAAGGTGGCCTACGACAACAAGATCCACGTTCTGAAGAACGCCCTCGGCCTGCATACCGCCGTCTCCCGGGTACAGGGCGGCAAGCTGAAGGCCAAGGCGGAGATCCGCATCGCCACCGTGTTTCGCAGCGCGCCGGAGCCGTTCCTGCGCATGATCGCCGTCCACGAGCTGGCGCACCTGAAGGAGAAGGAGCATGACAAAGCCTTCTATCAGCTCTGCTGCTATATGGAGCCGCAGTACCACCAGCTGGAGTTCGACACCCGGCTGTGGCTGACCCACCGCTCGCTTAGCGATTTTGCGCAATAGCGCACTCGTTTTGTCATCGTGACATGCTACATTGGGCAGACTGTCCCCGATGGAGCATAAAGGATTTATGATACGTTTCGCAGTCGTTGGCACCAACTGGATCACCCGCCAGTTCGTTGATGCCGCCCATGAAACCGGCAAGCTGAAGCTGACCGGCGTCTACTCCCGCAGCCTTGAGCAGGCCGAGCACTTTGCCAGCGATTATCCCGTCGAGCACCTCTTTACCTCCCTCGACGCCCTGGCCCAGAGTGACGCTATCGATGCGGTCTATGTCGCCAGCCCGAACTCCCTGCACTTCCCGCAGACCGAACTCTTTTTGCGCCATAAAAAGCATGTGATCTGCGAGAAACCGCTGGCCTCGAACCTGCAGGAGGTCGAGGCGGCCATCGCGGTCGCACGGGAGAACGGCGTAGTGCTGTTTGAAGCCTTTAAGACCGGCGCGCTGCCCAACTTCCAACTGTTGCAGCAGTCGCTGCCGAAGGTAGGCACGCTGCGGAAGGTGTTCTTTAACTACTGCCAGTACTCCTCGCGCTATCCGCGCTACCTCAACGGCGAGAATCCCAATACCTTTAATCCAGCCTTCTCTAACGGCTCGATCATGGATATCGGCTTTTACTGCCTGGCCTCAGCGGTCGCGCTGTGGGGCGAGCCGCAGAGCGTGCAGGCTACCGCCAGCCTGCTGCCGAGCGGCGTTGACGGTCACGGCGTGGCGGTGCTCAACTACGGCGGCTTCAGCGTTACTCTCCAGCACTCGAAGGTCAGCGACTCCTCGCTGGCGAGCGAGATTCAGGGGGAGGATGGCGCGCTGGTAATCGAGCAGCTATCCGAGTGCCAGCGGGTATCGTTTGTGCCCCGCGGCGGTAAACCGCAGGAGATCACCCAGCCGCAGCATATCAACACCATGCTCTATGAAGCGGAGCTGTTTGCCCAGCTGGTGGATGAGAACGCGGTTAACCACGCTGGCCTTGAGGTGAGCCGCATTACGGCGAAGCTGCTCACCGAGATCCGTCGCCAGACGGGTGTGGTTTTCCCGGCGGACGCCGCCGCTCAGCTTGATCTACCGGCGTAAAGGTATGTAAAACCAGAGGGGGCTGACGTTGACGCCCTCTCAGCTCTGACATATTTTGTTACTAGCAAAGGGGAGTAACTTCTTCGCCGGCAGGTCGTCATTACGATGCGTTTACGTATCCGGTCGCCGGGCATCCTGAGAAGGGTGTAAGTGAGACCTTGCCGAAAGGCGAGGCCCTGTGCATCTAAAACAAGCGGCTGCCGTCTTTCGACGTTGGCCGTTTTTGTTTTTACTGCAAGGAACTCTCTATGAATAGTGTCGGCACACCGCTCCTGTGGGGCGGATTCGCTGTAGTCGTTGTGATCATGCTGGCTATCGACCTTCTGCTTCATGGCCGTCGTGGCACACATACCATGACCATGAAACAGGCGGCCGGCTGGTCGATCCTGTGGGTCACCCTCTCGCTGCTGTTTAACGCTGCTTTCTGGTGGTATCTCGCCTCTACTGAAGGTCGGGCGGTGGCCGATCCGCAGGCGCTCGCTTTCCTCACCGGCTACCTGATTGAAAAGGCGCTGGCGGTGGATAACGTCTTTGTCTGGCTGATGCTGTTCAGCTACTTCTCCATCCCGCCTGCTCTGCAACGTCGGGTGCTGATCTATGGCGTACTGGGCGCGATTGTGCTGCGTACCATCATGATCTTCGCCGGTAGCTGGCTGATCTCCCAGTTCGAGTGGCTGCTCTACGTCTTCGGTGCCTTCCTGCTCTTTACCGGGGTCAAAATGGCGCTGGCGAAAGAGGACGAGGCCGGAATCGGTGATAAACCAGTGGTGCGCTGGCTGCGCGGTCATCTGCGCATGACCGATACCATTGAGAACGAGCACTTCTTTGTGCGGCACAACGGCCTGCTGTATGCCACGCCGCTGCTGCTGGTGCTGATCCTCGTGGAGCTGAGCGACGTGATCTTCGCTGTCGATAGCATCCCGGCGATCTTTGCCGTCACCACCGACCCGTTTATTGTGCTGACCTCGAACCTGTTCGCCATCCTCGGCCTGCGTGCGATGTACTTCCTGCTGGCAGGCGTGGCGGAGCGTTTTGCGATGCTGAAGTATGGCCTGTCGGTGATCCTGGTGTTTATCGGTATCAAAATGCTGATCGTCGATTTCTACCACATCCCAATCGCCATCTCGCTGGGCGTAGTGGGTGGGATCCTGGCGGTGACCCTGCTGATCAACGCCTGGGTTAACCATCAGAACGACAAGAAGCAGCAGTTATAGTGTTAAGCCCGGCGGCGCTTCGCTTGCCGGGCCTACAAGGGCACAATCCGTACCGTAGGCCGGGTAAGCGCAGCGCCACCCGGCGTTATGTAAGAATTTAGTTAAAAAATATGACGCAACACGTAAAATCCAGCACGTTGCACTTCCCCTCGATAGTTCTTTCCCTATACTCGACCAGGCAAACATTCAGTTACATCTGGACATAAACGTGACATAGAGCACATTCCGGCTGGAACGCAATTTCACTTAAGGAACTATCATGGCGACACAACCGTCTGGCCTGCTCAAGCATATTATGCAGGGCAGCCTTGTTAAACAGATCCTTGTCGGGCTGGTGCTCGGTATTCTGCTGGCGTGGATCTCCAAGCCTGCGGCGATTGCCGTGGGTCTGCTGGGTACTCTCTTCGTTGGCGCGCTGAAGGCCGTCGCGCCGGTGCTGGTGCTGATTCTGGTGATGGCCTCTATCGCCAACCACCAGCACGGACAGAAAACCAGCATCCGCCCTATTCTCTTTCTCTATTTGCTGGGCACCTTCTCCGCCGCGCTGACGGCGGTAGTGTTCAGCTTCCTGTTCCCCTCCACGCTGCATCTGGTTACCGGCGCAACGGAGATCACGCCGCCGTCAGGCATCGTTGAGGTGCTGCGCGGCCTGCTGCTGAGCATGGTTTCTAACCCGGTGGATGCCCTGCTGAACGCCAACTACATCGGCATTCTGGTCTGGGCCGTCGGTCTCGGCTTCGCCCTGCGCCACGGCAACGAGAGCACAAAGAATCTGATCAACGACTTCTCAAATGCGGTGACCTTTATGGTCCAGCTGGTGATCCGTTTCGCACCTGTCGGTATCTTTGGTCTGGTCGCCTCGACCCTCGCCACTACCGGTTTTGACACCCTGTTTGGCTATGCCCAGCTGCTGACGGTGCTGATTGGCTGTATGCTGCTGGTGGCGCTGATCATCAACCCGCTGCTGGTGTTCTGGAAGATCCGCCGCAACCCCTATCCGCTGGTGTTTATGTGCCTGCGAGAAAGCGGGGTCTACGCCTTCTTTACCCGCAGCTCGGCGGCCAACATTCCGGTGAACATGGCGCTGTGCAAAAAGCTGAACCTGGACCGCGACACCTACTCCGTCTCCGTGCCGCTGGGCGCGACCATTAACATGGCTGGCGCGGCAATCACCATTACGGTGCTGACCCTGGCGGCGGTAACCACTCTGGGTATTCCGGTGGATCTGCCTACGGCACTGCTGCTGAGCGTGGTCGCTTCACTGTGTGCCTGCGGTGCCTCCGGCGTGGCGGGTGGCTCGCTGCTGCTGATCCCGCTGGCCTGTAATATGTTTGGTATTCCGAACGATATCGCCATGCAGGTGGTGGCGGTGGGCTTTATTATCGGCGTGCTGCAGGACTCTTGCGAGACGGCGCTGAACTCCTCCACCGACGTGCTCTTTACCGCCGCGGCCTGTATGGCGGAAGACGAGCGCCTGGCGAAAAACGCCCTGCGTAGCTAAAAGGCTACGTCTTACCGGGCCACGGTGAGCACGGTACACTGCATAGGCCCGGTAAGCGTCAGCGCCACCGGGCGTTACTCTGCTGACGCTGCAATGCCGGGCGGCACTGCGGTATGAACCGGAAACATGGGTAACACTTCAGTTCCGTAGGTCGGGTAAGCGTTAGCGCCACCCGACACCACGCTTACAGCGTCACACCACTCTTAAAGATCGCCAGCTCGCGGAACTCGTTGCGCTCGTTGCAGGTCTGTTTGCCGTTAGCGATCTCAACGATGGTATCCACGAACTCGGTCAGCACCTGCGGCATCAGTTTGCCGTGGATCAGCTGACCGGCGTCAAAGTCGATCCAGTGCTTTTTCTTCGCCGCCAGCTCGCTGTTGGTGGCGATTTTTACCGTCGGCACAAAGCCGCCGTACGGCGTACCGCGGCCGGTAGAGAAGAGCACCATATGGCAGCCCGCACCGGCCAGGGCGCTGGTGGCAACGGCATCGTTACCCGGCGCGCTCAGCAGGTTCAGGCCGTGGGTTTTCAGACGCTCGCCGTAGCGCAGCACGTCAACCACCTGGCTGGCACCCGCTTTCTGGGTACAGCCCAGCGACTTCTCTTCCAGGGTAGTGATGCCACCCGCTTTGTTACCCGGCGACGGGTTCTCGTAGATCGGCTGGTTGTGGGCGATGAAGTACTGTTTGAAGTCGTTCACCATGGTGACGGTTTTTTCAAACGTGGACTCATCGCGGCAGTGGCTCATCAGGATCTGCTCGGCACCAAACATCTCCGGCACCTCGGTCAGCACGGTGGTGCCGCCGTTACCGATGACGTAGTCCGAGAAGCGGCCCAGCATCGGGTTGGCGGTGATGCCGGAGAGGCCATCAGAGCCGCCGCACTCGAGGCCAAACTTCAGCTCGCTCAGCTTGCCCGGTTCGCGTTTATCGTAACGCATCGCGTTATAGAGCTGATGCATATGCTCAAGGCCCGCTTCCACTTCGTCTTCCTGGTGTTGGCAGACCATAAAGTGGACGCGGTCCGGGTCGAAATCGCCCAGCGTTTCGCGGAAGGCATCAACCTGGTTATTCTCACAGCCGAGGCCAATCACCAGCACCGCACCCGCATTCGGGTGACGCACCATGTTTTGTAGCATGGTGCGGGTGTTGACGTGGTCATCCCCGAGCTGCGAGCAGCCGTAGGTGTGGCTAAACAGGAAGACGCCGTCGGTGCCTTCAGCATTCTGCGTCTCTTTTAAGAAACGGGTCTGGATCTGGCGGGCGATGCCGTTGACGCAGCCGACGGTTGGCAGGATCCACAGCTCGTTGCGGATCCCCACCTCACCGTTGGCCCGACGGTAGATCTCAACGTCGCGATCCGCCGCCTGCGCCTGCACAGCCTGAAGATCGGGTTGATAGCTATACTCGTCCAGATCGCTCAGATTGGTGCGCGCATTGTGAGAGTGAATGTACTCACCCTCCGCGATATCTGCCGTGGCGTGGCCAATAGGCAGACCGTATTTCACCACGTTTTGCCCCTGCGGGATGGTCTGCAGGGCAAACTTGTGCCCGCGTCCCACCGGCTGGCGCAGCCGTACGGTGTGGTTATCGACAGAAATTTCCGCGCCTTCCGCCAGGTCAGCCAGCGCGACTGCGACGTTGTCTAGCGAATGGATCTTGATGTATTGCATATCAACCTCAAACGGCCTTAGTTCAGTTCAATCGCGAAGTAATCACGCGCATTGTTAAAGCAGATATTTCTCACCATCTCGCCCAGCAGCTGGATATCTGCCGGAGCTTCCCCAGCAGCGACCCAGCGGCCAATCATCTGGCACAGGATGCGGCGGAAGTATTCGTGACGGGTATAGGAGAGGAAGCTGCGGCTATCGGTCAGCATACCGACGAAGCGGCTTAACAGGCCAAGCTGTGCCAGCTGGGTCATCTGACGCTCCATGCCATCTTTCTGGTCGTTAAACCACCAGCCGGAGCCGAACTGCATCTTGCCCGGCATACCTTCGCCCTGGAAGTTACCGATCATGGTGCCCAGCACTTCGTTGTCGCGTGGGTTCAGGCAGTACAGAATGGTTTTTGGCAGCAGGTTCTCTTCGTTCTGCTTGCTGAGCAGCTTGGACAGCTCTTCCGCCAGCGGACGGTCGTTGATGGAGTCGAAGCCAACGTCTGGCCCCAGCAGTTTGAACTGGCGCAGGTTGTTATTACGCAGCGCGCCGATGTGGTACTGCTGTACCCATTCACGGCGTGCATACTCTGCACCCAGCCAGACCAGCACGGCGGTTTTAAACTGCGCGACTTCGCGCTCGCTCAGGGTCTCACCCGCCAGGCGACGCGCGAGGATGCTATCCAGCTCGCCTTCGCTCGCCTCGGCAAACAGCACCACGTCCAGCGCATGGTCAGAGACTTTACAGCCGTGGGCAGCAAAGTGATCCAGACGCTTGGTCAGCGCGGCTTGCAGATCGCTAAAGCGGCGGATGTCGGTATCAGAGACTTCACCCAGCTTCGCCATGTAGTCGTTAAAGGTCGCCAGCTCGATGTTGAACGCCTTATCCGGACGCCAGCTCGGCAGCACCTTGATGCTGAAGGAGGTGTCTTTGGCCACGCTGGCGTGGTGCTCCAGAGAGTCGATTGGATCGTCAGTGGTGCCGACCATCTTCACATTCATCTGCTGCATGATGCCGCGCGCGGAGAATTTATCCTGGGCCAGCAGCGCGTTGCCCTGCTCCCAGATCTCATCGGCGGTCGCTGGAGAGAGCAGCTTACCTGTAATACCAAACGGGCGGCGCAGCTCGAGGTGCGTCCAGTGGTATAACGGGTTGCCGATAGTGTGCGGCACGGTGGCTGCCCACGCGTCAAACTTCTCACGGTCAGAGGCGTCGCCGGTACACAGGCGCTCAGGCACGCCGTTAGTGCGCATCGCACGCCACTTATAGTGATCGCCTTTCAGCCAGATGTCATACAGGTTTTTGAAACGGTAGTTGTCCGCAATCTGCTGCGGCGGCAGGTGGCAATGATAGTCGAAAATCGGCTGATCTTTCGCGTAATCATGGTACAGACGGCGAGCAAATTCGGTATCCAGCAGGAAATCTTCGGTCATAAAAGCGGTCATTATCGTCTTCCTCTAAACGAGAGCGTTAGATGCGTACGTTCAATGCTGACAAAGTTATCACACCAATTTCTATAGACCGAAGATATTTTCGTGAGTTAGATCAATAAACGCTGACAAAAAATTTACCCTCAAGGGGGTAAATTCGTCGCCAGCCCGCGCCAGCTCTGGCTTTGCTGGCGGGAAATAATGACCACACAGAGAAAAGCACTTTTGTGATGTCACTCACCTTTTAAAGTTGTATGACAAGTTATCTTTCTGCCGTCGCAGAACATACACCGACGGAATGCATTACAGGTGATTTATCACTCACTTTACCGGTACGGATACCGATTTGTGCACGCACACTGATGGCAAGGTCCGGGCCGTTTCGGGAGTTACTCCCGGCTACGCCCCCCCGTTACACCTCCCCCGGCTCGATCCGGAGGAGGGGCCGCCCAAGGCGGAAATAACATAACGATGAGGTTTACATGCGTAAAATTAAAGGGTTACGTTGGTACATGATAGCGCTGGTGACGCTGGGCACCGTGCTGGGCTACCTGACACGTAACACCATAGCGGCGGCTGCGCCAACGCTAATGGAAGAGTTGCACATCTCCACGCAGCAGTACTCTTATATCATCGCGGCCTACTCTGCCGCCTATACCATCATGCAGCCGGTTGCGGGCTACGTGCTGGATATTCTGGGTACCAAAGTGGGCTACGCCGTCTTCGCCGTGACCTGGGCGATCTTCTGCGGTGCGACGGCGCTGGCAGGCAGCTGGGGTGGTTTAGCGCTGGCGCGTGGTGCAGTAGGTGCCGCTGAAGCCGCCATGATCCCGGCCGGCCTGAAAGCCGCCTCCGAGTGGTTCCCGGCGAAAGAGCGTTCTATCGCCGTGGGCTACTTCAACGTCGGCTCCTCTATTGGGGCGATGATTGCGCCGCCGCTGGTGGTGTGGGCAATCGTCATGCACAGCTGGCAGCTGGCCTTCATCATCTCCGGCGTGCTGAGCTTCGCCTGGGCGATGGCCTGGCTGATCTTCTACAAGCACCCTCGCGATCAGAAAAAATTAACCGAAGAGGAGCGTGGCTACATCATTGGCGGTCAGGAAGCACAGCATCAGACCAACAACGGTAAGAAGATGTCCGTCTGGCAGATCCTGGGCACCCGTCAGTTCTGGGGCATCGCCCTGCCGCGTTTCCTGGCAGAGCCGGCCTGGGGTACCTTCAACGCCTGGATCCCGCTGTTCATGTTTAAAGTCTATGGCTTTAACCTGAAAGAGATCGCCATGTTCGCCTGGATGCCCATGCTGTTCGCCGACCTCGGCTGTATCGTTGGGGGCTACCTGCCGCCGCTGTTCCAGCGCTGGTTTGGCGTGAACCTGATCGTCTCCCGTAAACTGGTGGTGACCATGGGTGCGGTACTGATGATTGGCCCAGGCATGATCGGCCTGTTCACCAGCCCGTATGTCGCTATCGCCCTGCTGTGCGTCGGCGGTTTTGCTCACCAGTCTCTGTCTGGGGCGCTGATCACCCTCTCCTCTGACGTATTTGGCCGTAACGAAGTGGCTACCGCTAACGGTCTGACCGGCATGGCGGCCTGGACGGCGAGCACCCTGTTTGCACTGGTGGTCGGTGCGCTGGCTGACACCATCGGCTTCAGCCCGCTGTTTGCCGTGCTGGCGGTGTTCGACGTGCTGGGGGCTATCGTTATCTGGACCGTACTTAAGAGCAAGTCCGCAGCGGAGCTGGAAGAAGAGAAGCGAGCCGTCGGTGGCCCTGCCACCCAACACTAGTAAAATTTAGTAACGCATCACGCGTTTACCCAAAGCCGCCTGCACTATTCGGGCGGCTTTTTCGTTACTGGTATGGTGGGAATTTAGGAAAAGTGGTATAACAAATCTATCTATCCTGTCTCGCCTGGAGCACAAATGGAAATCACCGAATCACGCCGTTTATATCAGCAGCTGGCCGCTGAGCTAAAGAGCCGCATTGAGGACGGCGTGTATCTTGTTGGTGATAAACTGCCCGCCGAGCGCTTTATCGCCGATGAGAAGAGCGTTAGCCGCACCGTGGTGCGCGAAGCGATCATCATGCTTGAGGTTGAGGGCTACGTCGAAGTACGCAAAGGCTCCGGTATCCATGTCATCTCCAACCAGGCGAAATATCAGCAGATCCCCGACGAATCCATGGAGTTTGCCAACTACGGCCCGTTCGAGCTGTTACAGGCTCGCCAGCTGATCGAGAGCAACATTGCCGAGTTTGCCGCTACCCAGGTGACCAAGCAGGACATCATGAAGCTGATGGAGATCCAGGATAAGGCGCGCCAGGAGAAGTGCTTCCGCGACTCCGAGTGGGATCTCCAGTTCCACGTTCAGGTAGCGCTGGCCACGCAGAATACCGCCCTGGCAGCAATCGTGGAAAAAATGTGGACTCAGCGTACTCACAACCCGTACTGGAAAAAACTGCACGATCACATCGATGCGCGTACGGTAGATAACTGGTGCGACGATCATGACCAGATCCTTAAGGCGCTGATTCGTAAGGACCCGCATGCGGCCAAGCTGGCGATGTGGCAACACCTCGAGAACACCAAGCTGATGCTGTTTAATGAAACCAGCGATGACTTTGAGTTCAACGCTGACCGCTATCTGTTTGCTGAAAACCCGGTGGTGCACCTCGATACTGCAGCTAGCATCGCGAAATAGCACTCTTCCTGTTGCAGCGTAGGCGCAGGTTCGCCTGCGCTGTCCAATCAATGACATAAGGCGGTCAGAAACCGTATAGAGTGTCAGCCTTTGTAAATACCTTTGTCACCCCCCTCCCCGGCAAGCAAAATCAATTCCTAAAATACGTATTTTCAGTGACGCAGATCTCTGGCGTTTGTTACAATTAGATGCAATTTCTCTCCAGCGGCGTTAACCCCGATATTCGTTAACCGATGTACCAGGAACACTGAATGGAACTACTTACCCAGTTACTGAACGCTTTATGGCACCAGGATTTCGAAACGCTGGCGAATCCTTCCATGATCGGCATGCTCTATTTTGTTTTGTTTATGATTCTGTTTCTGGAAAATGGCCTGCTGCCCGCGGCATTTTTACCGGGGGATAGCCTGCTGGTGCTGGTGGGCGTGCTGATTGCAAAAGGGGCGATGGGCTATCCGCAAACCATTCTGCTGCTGACCGCCGCCGCCAGCCTCGGCTGCTGGGTGAGCTATATCCAGGGACGATGGCTGGGCAATACGCGTATCGTGCAGAACTGGCTGTCACACCTGCCCGCGCACTACCATCAGCGGGCACACCATATGTTCCATAAGCACGGACTCTCTGCGCTGCTGGTTGGCCGCTTTATTGCCTTTGTGCGTACGCTGCTGCCAACGATTGCCGGTCTCTCTGGCCTGAACAACGCCCGCTTTCAGTTCTTTAACTGGATGAGCGGCCTGCTGTGGGTCGTGATCCTCACGACCTTTGGTTATCTGCTGGGCAAGACGCCCGTGTTTCTTAAATATGAAGATGCGTTAATGTCCTGCCTGATGCTGCTGCCGGTGGTTCTGCTGGTCGTTGGGCTGGTTGGCTCGCTGTTTGTTTTATGGAAGAAAAAATATGGAAATCGGCAGTAATCCACGTTCGCGACGCGCGCTGATGCATCAGTGCGCCTTTGCGCTGGCAACCATTATGCTCTTTACCCTGCTCTTCTCTGCCTGGGCTACGCTGCAGCAGCGTGAGTCAACGCTGGCTATTCGCCCGAGCAATCAGAGCGTCAGCGTGCCGGATGGCTTCTCGGTCTGGCATCACCTTGATGCCAACGGAATCCGCTTTAAAAGTATTACGCCGAAAAATGACACCCTGGTCATTACCTTTGACTCCAGCGCGCAAAGCGCTGCGGCGAAAGTGGTGCTGGACCGCACTCTCCCCCAGGGATATATCATTGCCCTTCAGGACGACGACGACCAAACTTCCGCATGGCTGACCCGCCTGCGCGATACCCCTCACCGTCTGGGCTAACCTTCTACTAATCCGAATCTTTTCACTTACTTTGGTGATCTTCGCGTTTACTTACTATGCTTGAGTAGACGGGAACAGTGTCACTCTTTTACTGACTGCATTATCGGCATTTCATGGTGATATGCCGCTAAAACAAGGGAAAGTTATAAGAATGAGATACCGCATCGTACTGGCGTTAAGCCTTTTATCTTTGAGCGCCGCTTCGCAGGCCGTATCGCTTTGCCAGGAGAAAGAACAGGATATCCTGCGCGAAATTAGCTACGCCGAGAAGCATAACAATCAGCGCCGCGTTGATGGCCTGAATAAGGCGCTTACGGAAGTAAAAGCCAACTGCACTGACAGCAAGCTGCGCGCAGACCACCAGAAAAAAATTGCTGAGCAGAAGGATGAGATTGCTGAACGCCAGCAGGATCTGACGGAAGCACAGCAAAAAGGCGATGCGGATAAAGTGACCAAACGAGAACACAAGCTGAAAGAGGCGCAGGAAGAGCTGCGTACGCTTGAGGCCCGTGATTATTAAAGGAAGTTACCACTCGCTCACCTGGAGAGAACTATGTCTAAGTCTAAAGATACTACTGCCGATCATCTGCGCGCTGAGTTGAAATCCCTGACGGATACCCTGGAAGAGGTATTAAGTAGCTCCGGAGACAGATCGAAAGAAGAGTTGAGTAAGCTGCGCACCAAAGCAGAACGTGCTCTGCACGAAAGCCGCTATCGCCTGGGTGAAACCAGCGATGTTATTGCCAAGCAAACCCGTGAAGCCGCCACGCGCGCCGATGAATACGTGCGTGAGAACCCGTGGACTGGTGTAGGGATTGCAGCTGCCGCCGGTGTGGTGCTGGGCGTGCTGCTGACGCGTCGCTGATTATGGCTGACTTACGTCAAACAAGCGGGCCAGGAAAAAGCGTCCTGGGTATTGGGCAACGCATTATGACCATCCTCGTTGAGATGGTGGAAACGCGTTTGCGTCTGGTCGTGGTGGAACTGGAAGAAGAGAAGGCAAACGTCATCCAGATGCTCCTGATGTTGGGGCTGACCATGCTGCTGGCCGCCTTTGGCCTGATGAGCCTGATGGTTCTCATCATCTGGGCTATCGACCCTCAATACCGTCTTAACGCGATGATCGCTACCACTGTGGTTCTGCTGGTAGGTGCCATCATCGGCGGTTTCTGGACGCTGCATAAGGCTCGACAATCTACCTTCCTGCGCCATACGCGCGGTGAGCTGGCTAACGATCGTTCTCTGCTGGAGGAGGATAAAAAGTGAGCAGTAGTAAAGCGGAGCGTCTCAAACGCAAAGCGATGCTGCTAAGCCAGATCCAGCAGCAGCGCCTCGATCTTACCGCCAGCCGTCGCGACTGGCTGGAGACGACGGGCGCTTACGATCGCGGCTGGAATACTTTTCTGAGTATGCGATCGTGGCTGCTGGTGGGCAGCAGTCTGATGGCGGTGCGCACCGTTCGCCACCCCAACATGCTGCTGCGCTGGGCGAAACGCGGGTTTGCCGCGTGGAGCACATGGCGTCTGGTACAGTCCACTATCAAGCAGCAACGCCTGCGTTAATCACCATTATGTACCGGCCCACGCAGTGTGTAGGCCGGTGCAAGCGTAGCGCCGCCCGGCGCGAGCGCAGAGTTATCCCTCAGATTATTTGATAAAGATTAACAGTTTTCCTTGCTAACAATCCCCCGCCGCCGCGTTTATTATCCTCTCCATCGACAGCGAATGAGCAGCAGATGCCCGCCAGCGCTGAAAAAATGACATTAGCGGCCCCTGTGGCTTCATGGAGAGTAAAATGAAAAAATTAGAAGATGTTGGCATTCTGGTAGCGCGTATTCTGATGCCGATCCTGTTCATTACCGCTGGCTGGGGCAAAATCACCGGGTATGCAGGCACCCAGCAGTATATGGAAGCGATGGGCGTACCGGGCTTCATGCTGCCGCTGGTTATCCTGCTTGAGTTCGGCGGCGGTCTGGCGATCCTGTTTGGTTTCCTGACCCGTACTACGGCGCTGATCACCGCCGTCTTTACGCTGCTCACCGCGTTCCTGTTCCACAGCAACTTTGCTGAAGGCGTGAACTCTATCATGTTCATGAAAAACCTCACCATCGCGGGCGGCTTCCTGCTGCTGGGTATCACCGGTCCGGGCGCGTTTAGCATCGACCGCGTTCTGAATAAAAAGTGGTAAGGCTTCTATACTGAAAGCAATTCAAGGCGGGGAGAGCTATCTCTTCCCGCTTAACCTTTTTCCGGCAGTAAGGAGAGCACCATGGGACAGCTTATTGATGGCGTCTGGCATGACGTCTGGTACGATACGAAGTCAACCGGCGGACGCTTTAAACGCTCGGAGTCCGCGTTCCGTAACTGGCTGACCGCAGACGGCGAAGCAGGCCCAACGGGCGAAGGCGGTTTTGCACCCGAGAAGGATCGCTACCATCTCTATGTCTCCCTCGCCTGTCCGTGGGCGCACCGGACGCTGATTTTCCGCGCGCTGAAGGGGCTTGAGTCGTTTATCGACGTGTCGGTGGTTAACCCGCTGATGCTCGAGAGCGGCTGGACCTTTGATGATGACTTCCCCGCCGCCACCGGTGACAAGCTCTATCAGCACGATTTCCTCTATCAGCTCTATCTCCACGCCGACCCGCACTATACCGGGCGCGTCACCGTGCCGGTGCTGTGGGATAAGAAAAACCACACCATCGTCAGCAATGAGTCTGCGGATATTATTCGCATGCTTAACAGCGCTTTTGATGCCCACGGTGCAAAAGCGGGTGACTACTATCCGCCAGAGCTACGGACGCAGATTGATGAGCTGAATAGCTGGATCTACGACAATGTGAATAACGGCGTCTACAAAGCCGGGTTCGCCACCAGCCAGGAGGCCTACGACGAGGCCGTAGAGAACGTCTTCTCCTCTCTGGCGCGGCTGGAGCAGATTCTGGGCCAGCATCGCTACCTGACCGGCAATCGCCTGACGGAGGCGGATATTCGCCTGTGGACAACGCTGGTACGCTTTGACCCGGTCTACGTCACGCACTTCAAGTGCGATAAGCACCGGATCAGCGACTACCTGAACCTGTACGGATTCCTGCGCGATATCTATCAGCTGCCGGGCATTGCCGAAACCGTGGATTTTGCCCACATCCGCAACCACTACTACCGTAGCCATAAGACCATCAACCCGACGGGGATTATCTCCATCGGACCGTGGCAGGATCTGGATGAGCCGCACGGGCGCGATACCCGCTTCGGCTAAGCTATCAGGGCACCTTCAGGGTGCCCTTTTTTATTTTCCGGCAAATAGCTTGGGGATCTCCCGCAGGCACCAGGCCTTTGCCTCGCCCATGCTGTCACGCCGCCAGGCCATGATAATATCCACCTCGCTGGTGGACTCCGGGCTGACCACCCGCAGACGCCCTTCGGCGATATCCTGCTCCACCAGCGGGTAAGGCATGGTGGCTACGCCTAGCCCGGCCAGCAGCGCATTGCGCTTATCCTCCAGGCTGCTCACCGTCAGGCGCGGCTGTTTGTCCAACAGCTGTACGGTAAGCACCGGGCGCTCGCGGGCGGTATCGGCTACCGCGACGCCGCGATATTTTACCCGCGTCACCTCAGAGAGCGGCTCCGGCTCCTGATGGATGGGATGATCCGGTGCGGCGACGTAAACGTTGAGGAGCGTGTAGAGCTTGCGCGAGTTGATCTCTGACGACGAGCGGAAGTGCATATCCGGGGCGATAACGATATCCGCCCGCCCCTGCTCCAGGCGCTCCCACGCCCCCGCCAGCACTTCGGTAATAATAGAGAGCTGGGTATTGGCTTTCGTCGCCAGCCTCTCCACCAGCGGGAAAAAGGAGGGTGTTGGCACCAGCGCTTCGCTCACCAGCGTCAGGTGCGTCTCCCAGCCCCGGGCCAGCGCTTCGGCGTCGGTGGTGAGCTTGTCGGCGGCCTCCAGCAGCACGCGTCCTCGCTCCAGCAGCATCCGCCCGACGTTAGTAAATTTCGTCCGGTGTCCGGAACGGTCGAAGAGCACCACGTCCAGCTCCTCCTCCAGCTTCTGCATGGTATAGCTCAGGGCGGAGGGCACCCGGCCCAGCTCATCCGCCGCTGCGGCAAAGCTGCCGCGCCTGTCGATGGCGTCCATAACGCGCAATGCTTCGAGCGTCAACGCTCTCTCTTTAGCCATGTCTTCTCATTCAGGAAATTTGAACATACCAGGCAGAATATCTGGCTAACAATGCAGCGTCCATACCTTTACCATTGATTTAGTGTAAAGAGAGGTCAGAATTATGATTACTACCAGAACAGCCAAACAGTGCGGACAGGCAGATTTCGGATGGCTGCAGGCCCGTTACACCTTCTCCTTTGGACACTACTTTGATCCTAAACTGCTGGGTTACGCCTCCCTGCGGGTGCTGAATCAGGAGGTCCTCGCTCCCGGAGCCTCATTCCAGCCGCGTACCTATCCTAAGGTGGATATTCTTAACCTGATCCTCGAGGGTGAAGCCGAGTACCGCGATAGCGATGGTCACCATGTGCAGGTGAAAGCGGGAGAAGCGCTGCTGATAGCGACCCAGCCGGGGATCAGCTACAGCGAGCACAATCTGAGCAAAGATAAATCTCTGACGCGGATGCAGCTCTGGCTAGACGCCTGCCCGGAGCGAGAGAACCCGCCGGTGCAAAAAGTTACCATTGCGGGCCAACAACAGCTGCTGGCCTCCCCTGACGGAAACGATGGCAGTTTACAGCTCCGCCAGCAGGTCCGGCTGCACCATATTGAGCTGGATAAGGGCGAGCAGCTCAGTTTTCAGCTGCATGGTCCCCGCGCCTACCTGCAGTCGATTCATGGCAGATTCCATGCTCTGACGCCGCAGGAGGAGCAGAAGGCGCTGACCTGTGGCGACGGGGCCTTTATTCGCGACGAGGCGCATATCACGCTGGTGGCGGACACGCCGCTGCGGGCGCTGCTGGTTGATTTGCCTGTGTGACCCTGAAACGCCGGGCGGTGCTGCGCTTGCCCGGCCTACGGTATTAGACTTTGTGTGCCATGATGTCGATGATTTGCCGGTCGGTAGCCTGCATTGCCCGGCAAGCCAGCGCGCAGAGATTAGCAATCGACTGTTCAACGTCGTGCGCCACAATTCCCTCATTGCCGGTCACCGCAGTCTCATCCAGCGCCATCAGCACCGCTTTCCACGCTGACGAGACGCTGGTCGAAACCTTCATTGCACAGCTGTTAGATGCGCCGTCGCAGATCATCCCGCTGACGTCCCCGATCATGCTGCCGATCGCGCTGGCGAGAGTGTCATAGCGTCCGTCCATCAGCCATGCCATTCCTGCCGCCGCCCCCATGGCCGCCGTCGTCGCGGCGCAGAGCGCCGACAGGCGCGGGAGCTGGTGGTGGATGTAGATTGCGCTGAGGTGGGAAAGCATCAGCGCGCGGGCCAGCCGCTCGTCGCCCTCACCTAAAAACTCGGCTAATACCACAACCGGCAGCGTGGCGGCGATCCCCTGGTTGCCGGATCCGGAGTTGCTCATCGCCGGCAGCGCAGCGCCCCCCATTCGCGCATCCGAGGCGGCGCTGGTACGGATCACGATCGACGTGGAGATATCGTTCGCCAGCAGGCCGCGATCGCACTGCTTTTGCAGGGTAGTACCAATATGCAGGCCCCACTCCTGCGCCAGTCCCTCCCTGGAGAGCGCATCGTTGATGCGGCCCGCATCAAGAATAAAGCGGATACGCTCAAACGGTGCCTGCTCAATGAAGGCCAGAATGGCGCGCAGCGTAGTCTGTGACAGCACTGCCAGCGGATCTTCGCTGCTCTCTCCCACCTCGCAGCTGCGCTGGAAAACCGTCTCGCCCTGCTTTTCGATCCTTACGATGCGGGTATGATCGCCCTCGATCGTCACGCTAGCATGGCTATCCGCCGTATAGACGCAGGCGCGGGCGTAGAGGATCTCACTGCACGGCTCCTGTAGCCTGACGCATACCCGCTCCTCGGCAAGCATCGCTTTCGCCTCCGCTATGGCCTGTGGCGACGCGGCTTTTAGCACCTCCAGCCCGGCGGCGGCCTCGCCTCCGAGCGCGCCGAGGGCGGCGGCAATCGGCAGCCCCACCATGCCGGTTCCCGGTACGGTGACCCCCATCCCGTTTTTCAGCAGGTTAGGCGAGACAAAGCACTCTATGCGCTCGACCTTGCCGGAGAGCTGGGCGGCGGCGGTAGCGCTGGCCAGCGCCAAGGATACCGGTTCGGTACAGCCCAGCGCGGGTTTAACCTCCTGGCGTACGATCTGAATAAACCGATCCCATTCCGGGTTCCATTTTGCATCTGACATAATAGCGTCCATCTGGTTCATGAGATTAATAGCATCAGGCGAAGGCCAGCAGCGGTGAAATACAGAGCAGCAGGCCGGTAATAATGATGATCTTCAGCGACAGGCCTTTGTACTTGTGCAGCGCCGGCACCTTATAGACCAGCCAGGCGGGAATTAAGCAGCCGATCAGGCCGAATATAGGGCTACAGATTGAGGTGAAGCTCAGCACCGGCGCATTAAGCACAATCGCGCTCCATGCCAGCAGAATGGCGAAGATCATGATCCCGCCCTGGACATATTTTTCATCAAACTGCCGGGTCGGGAATTTACGCCGCAGCAGGTTCATGACGATGCCCTGGGTCGCCTCGCGAAAGCCAAGATAAACGCCAAAGAAAGCGGTCATCACGGCAAAGATATTTAAAATAACGCTGACTACTTTTACCCAGCCGGCACCGTCACCGCTAATAAACTGTGCAGCAATGGCCAGCGCGGAGATATTTTGCTGATAGGCTTTTACCGCTTCATCGTGTCCCATAGCCAAGGTGAATGATACGGCGTAGAAAAAGACGGTAATAAACAGAATGGCAAAGGCAATATTCATCGCCCGCAGGGCTTTATAGCGAGCAACCTCAACCGACTTCTCTTTGGCGCGGTAGGAGATAACCATCGGGCTAAGGGTCTGGATAAAGAGAATTGAGGTCAGGGTAAAGGGCAGCGTAATGATCGCGTTCTTAATCAGCAGGCCAGCGGGCGGGAGCGCTCCGGCATTATAGAGATGCCATAGCCCCACCATACTCAGCCCCAACGCCGCGACCACCAGCAGCTTAGTCAGCACCATTAGGCTCGAAACCTTAAACAGCAGCTTCTCGCCACGTGAGGAGATGGCGACCAGAATGCAGATCAGCACCAGGCCATAGAATGGGTTATCGGAGAGCAGCCCTTGGGTGACGCCAAAGGTGTGCAGGTAGGAGGCGCTATCGTTGGTGATGGCGGTGGAGTAGACGAACATCCAGATCACCAGCATGATAAAGTAGAGCGCGCCTAATAAGACGCCCCAGTTTTTACCTAAATAGCCGCTAATGACGCTGGGATAATCCTTGCACTCCGGTGACTCCGCCAGGGTATTAATAAATAGTCGCTGGAAGAGATACATTGCCGGGTAGCCAATAATGGATGAGAGGAGAAATACCCACAGCCCCATTAACCCCACCTGCACCGGCAGAAAAACAATTCCCGCACCGATGGCCATGCCGATACTCATAATCACCCAGCCCGTGTCGGTGCTGTCGAATTTAATCGCCTCGCGCCACGCCTGCTCCGACATTCCTGCCTTTCGGGCCGCCGCCGATGTGCCTGGTATCACATCAATATTATTCGTGCTCATAACGCTCTCGCTTATTAATGTAGGGACAGATTTATTATTGATGCCGCTAATAGTGCGGCTATTGGTATGGATTAATCGTAATCAGGAAGCGGGAGAAAAACTTGGCTATTGTTTAATTTGAATGGAACAGGAAGAGAAACGACGGCTGTATTTTTGTATTAAATAATAAAACTATTCTAACGCTGGTGTATGTGTGAAGGGGATCACGCAGGATTATTAGTCTATAGAATGCCGGGCGGCGCTGCGCTTGCCCAGCCTACAGATCATGCCAGACCGTAGGCCCGCGCAAGCGCAGCGCCGCCGGGCAGACAAAAAGGTGGGATAGTATGATAAACGATATCGAAAACGCGGTTACCGAGTGGTATGACACAACTTATAACAGCAAGCCGCTATTTGCCAAAACCAAGCCTGCGCTAACGCCTGAGACAAGCCTGTCCACCGGCAAATACCCTTGGGCGCGTGAAACAGGGGATGCTGCCTAACTTTCTTCGTCCGAAATCCCAAAGGATCCCGGAAGTGCAACCTAAACCGCTCACGCTTCAGATGCTGATTAAGTCAGCGAAAGCGGGCCGCTGGCTGTATGATTGATCATAATTTGTCGTGACGCTAAAAACAAAAAACCCCGCCGAGGCGGGGTTCTGTGTAAAGAGTGAAACTGACCGATAAGCCGGGTTCTGTCGTTGGACAGTCATTCATCTAGGCCAGCAATCGCTCACTGGCTCAAGCAGCCTACCCGGGTTCAGTACGGGCCGTACCTTATGAACCCCTATTTGGCCTTGCTCCGGGTGGAGTTTACCGTGCCACGGACTGTTACCAGCCGCGCGGTGCGCTCTTACCGCACCCTTTCACCCTTACCTGATCCCACTTGCGTGGGCCATCGGCGGTTTGCTCTCTGTTGCACTGGTCGTGGGCTGTGACACCCCCCAGGCGTTACCTGGCACCTTGCCCTATGGAGCCCGGACTTTCCTCCCCTCCGCCCGTCTCCCCCGAAGGAGGACGACGACGAAGCGGCGACTGTCTGGTCAGCTTCGGCGCGCAGTATAGAGGGTTTACGCCCCGCTGTCACCCCTCCGTCAACATCCCGACCCGCAGGGTGGCGGCAATGTTGCGTGAGGCGCGGTAGATATTGTCGAATGCGCCCCGGAAGGCCTCTTCCAGCGTGCCGATGCTGGTCAGCACGCTAAATACCGCATCGATACCGTACTGATGCACAACGCCCACGTCGTGGGTCAGGCTACCCGCGATGCCAATCACCGGCTTATGGTATTTCTTGGCCACGCTCGCCACGCCCACGGGCACCTTGCCGTGAATGCTCTGGCTGTCGATTCGCCCCTCGCCGGTGACCACCAGCGTGCAGTCGTGAATATGCTCTTCCAGGTTCAGCGCCTGGGTGACGATCTCAATGCCGCTGCGTAGCTCAGCGCCCAGGAAAGCCATCAGCGCCGCGCCCATCCCGCCCGCCGCACCCGCGCCAGGCACGTTTTTTACATCCACGCGCAGGGATCTTTTAATCACGTCGGCGTAGTGATTGAGGTTGCTGTCCAGCTCAACAATCTGCGCTTCGGTAGCCCCTTTCTGCGGGCCAAAGATGCGCGATGCGCCCTGCTCACCCGTCAGCGGGTTCGTCACATCGCAGGCGACACGGATGGTGCACGCTGCCAGACGCGGATCCAGCCCGCTGATGTCGATGGTGTTAAGGCTTATCAGGCTGCCGCCGCCGTGACCAATCTCGGTGCCGTTGGCATCGCACAGCTTCGCGCCCAGCGCCTGGACCATGCCCGCGCCGCCGTCGTTGGTGGCGCTGCCGCCGATGCCAATAATGATATTCCGTGCGCCATGCTCCAGCGCGTGCAGGATCAGCTCCCCGGTGCCGCGCGAGGTGGTAATCAACGGGTTACGTTGTTCAGGTGGCACGAGAGCCAGTCCGCTGGCGGCGGCCATCTCGATAAAGGCGGTATTCCCGTCGCCGGACATCCCCCAGCGGGCGTCAACGCGCTCCCCCAGCGGGCCGGTCACCGACGCCGTATGCTCCGCCCCTTGAGTGGCGGCAATCATCGCCTCAACCGTGCCTTCTCCACCGTCGGCGACCGGAACGGAGACGTACTGCGCGTCCGGAAAAATTTCCCGGAAGCCTTTTTCTATCGCCTGGGCTACCTCGGTAGCAGAGAGGCTTTCTTTATAAGAGTCTGGGGCGATTACGATTTTCATATCAGTAGCCTGTTACTGCACGCGGCATAGATTCCGGGCGCGTCACCGCGCCCGTTTTTTTATTAGCGAGCGATTTCTACCTTCGCCAGTTTTTCGTAGTAGCACGCAAGGGCGCTGTGGTCGTCGTTGCCGTGACCGTCAGCGCGCAGGGCCTGCATCATCTCCATTACCGCCGCGGTCAGCGGCAGCTGCGCCCCCACGCCGTGGGAGGTATCCAGCGCGTTGGCCAGATCTTTGATGTGCAGATCGATGCGGAAGCCCGGCTTGAAGTTGCGATCCAGCACCATCGGCGCTTTTGCCTCCAGTACGGTGCTGCCCGCCAGTCCGCCGCGGATAGCCTGGAAGACCAGATCCGGGTTCACGCCTGCTTTGGTCGCCAGACTCAGGGCTTCAGACATGGCGGCGATGTTCAGCGCCACGATCACCTGGTTTGCCAGCTTGGTCACGTTGCCCGCGCCGATATCGCCGGTGTGCACCACCGAGCCAGCCATCGCTTTCAGCAGGTCGTAGTACTTATCGAACAGCGCTTTGTCGCCGCCAACCATCACGGAGAGCGTGCCGTCGATCGCTTTCGGCTCGCCGCCGCTGACCGGCGCATCCAGCATCTGCACGCCTTTCGCCTGCAGCGCGTCGCTGATTTCACGGCTGGCCAGCGGTGCAATGGAGCTCATGTCGATCAGCACGGTGCCCGCTTTCGCCCCTTCGATAATGCCGCCTTCACCCAGCGCCACCTCTTTTACGTGCGGGGAGTTTGGCAGCATGGTGATGATCACATCACACTGCTCGGCAATCTCTTTTGCCGTTGAGGCAGTTTCTGCACCGGCGGCAATGACTTCAGCAACCGCCTCATGGTTACGGTCAGAAACCACCAGCGAGTAACCGGCTTTAATGAGGTTTTTACTCATTGGTTTACCCATGATGCCCAGGCCAATGAAACCAACTTTCAGTGTCATAGTGCGTCTCTCTCTTCAGTTCGATGGTGGTTATTTCTTGAATGAATCAGCTAAGCGCTGGGTCCCGGCGCGGAATACGCCCAGGTCGCTGCCAACGGCAACGAAGGTTGCGCCCCACTCCAGGTAACGGCGCGCATCGGTCTCTACCGGCGCGAGGATGCCGCTCGGCTTACCGTGCGCTTTCGCACGGGCAAAAATGTGCTGGATGCAGCGCTGGACTTCCGGGTGCGATGCATTGCCTAAGTGGCCCAGCGCGGCGGCCAGGTCGCTTGGGCCAACGAAGATGCCGTCCACGCCGTCGGTGGCGGCGATGGCATCAACGTTATCGACACCCTGCTGGCTCTCAATCTGCACCAGGATGGTGATGTTCTTGTTTGCCTGGCCGAAGTAGTCCGGCACGGTGCCAAACATGTTGGCGCGATGGGAGACCGACACGCCGCGAATGCCCTCCGGCGGATAGCGGGTAGAGGCCACTGCCAGCACGGCTTCCTCTTCAGTCTCGACAAACGGGATCAGGAAGTTGTAGAAGCCGATATCCAGCAGGCGCTTGATAGCAATCGGATCGTTAGCCGGGGCACGAACCACTGGCGCGCTGCTGCTGCCCTTCAGGGCCATCAGCTGCGGAATAAAGGTGGTGACATCGTTCGGCGCGTGTTCGCCGTCGAGCACCAGCCAGTCAAAACCGGCCAGGCCTAGCACTTCGGTGCTGATCGGGCTTGCCAGCGCGGACCAGCAGCCAATCTGAATCTGATGCGCTGCCAGCGCAGCCTTGAATTTGTTTGGGAAGATATCGTTAGTCATCATCTCTACCTTGAAGTAACCGTTGCTTAATTCCGCAGTTCCATACGCTTGATGTCGCCCACCACGAACAGGTAGCAGAACATCGCCATCAGGGCCGAACAGCCGACGAACACCAGTGCAGCGTTAAAGGAGTGCAGTTCGCTGACCAGGTAACCAATTACCAGCGGAGTCACAATGGAGGCCACGTTGCCAAACACGTTAAATACCCCGCCACACAGTCCAACAATCTCTTTTGGCGCGGTGTCGGAGATGACCGGCCAGCCGAGGGCACCAAACCCTTTCCCGAAGAACGCCAGCGCCATCAGCGTGACCACCAGGGTGGTGTTATTGGTGTAGTTACACAGAATGATGCTCGACGCCAGCAGCATGCCCAGGACGATAGGCAGCTTACGCGCCAGGGTAATGGTTGCGCCACGTTTGATCAGGTGATCCGAGAAGACCCCGCCCATTACGCCACCGGCAAAGCCGCACAGCGCCGGGATAGAGGCCACCAGGCCCACTTTCAGAATCGACATGCCCTTCTCCTGCACCAGGTAGATAGGGAACCAGGTGAGGAAGAACCACGTGATGGTGTTGATAAAATACTGGCCGAAGAACACACCCAGCATCATGCGGTTGGTCAATAATTGCTTGATGTAGTGCATTTTCGGCCCACCCGCCGCCACACCCGGCTTTTTGTGGTCCATATCGACCACCGCCCCGCCTTTGGTGATGTACTCCAGCTCGCTGGCCGACATGTTCGGGTGGTCGGTCGGGTTATGGATAAACTTCACCCACAGGCCGGTCAGCACAAAGCCAATCACGCCCATTACGGTAAACACATGCTCCCAGCCCCAGGCGAAGGTCAGCCAGCCCAGCAGCGGTGAGAAGAGCGCCAGAGAGAAGTATTGGGCAGAGTTGAAAATAGCCGATGCCGTACCGCGCTCTTTGGTCGGGAACCACGCGGCAACGATACGGGCATTAGCCGGGAATGAAGGCGCTTCAGAGAAGCCGAGCATAAAGCGCATGATAAACATCGACACGCCAGCCCAGGCCAGCGGGAAGACATCCACAAACCCTTGCAGGAAGGTGAACAGCGACCAGAAGAAGAGGCTGTAGGTATACACTTTCTTCGACCCGTAGCGGTCCAGCAGCCAGCCGCCGGGGATCTGCATCAGCAGGTAGGCCCAGCCGAAGGCGGAGAAGATGTAGCCCATAGAGACAGCGCTGAGCTGCAGCTCTTTGGCGACTTCGGTCCCGGCGATAGAGAGCGTCGCGCGGTCCGCATAGTTAATCGCCGTAACGATAAAGATAATGAGCAAGATTAAATAGCGGGTAGGCATACCCTTTTTTGATTCAACGGCAGTATCCAGTATCATTTATTAATCCTCGGGCACGGTACTCTATTCTTATCGTTATATGAGGTCTATTTTCCTGATTATTTATCGATAGCAGGTAATATCAGGTAACTAACCAGATGCAATGAAATCGTGAATCAGTATAATCAGGCCACCTACATCGCGCATTGTTGATTTGCTCAATTAATAAATCAGTTCCAGCGATTATATTGAGCATATGCACAAGTCGCTGGGCGCTGATCCACAGATTTAGGCATTCGCCCTGCCGCCGCGCCTGCTACAGCTATAATGAGTGATCTGGATCACATTCTTATCTGGAAACTCCTGACACTATTTATTCCATAGCAGTCACTTTTTATTTCTAATAACGAGAAACGCGATCCACACTTTACCGTTTTTGTTATCTCACACCTGGCTGGAGAATACTGGACAATGGCCGATATCGAAATTAGACAAGAGTCGCCAACGGCGTTTTATATTAAGGTTCATGAAACCGATAACGTGGCGATTATTGTCAATGACAATGGCTTAAGAGCCGGGACGCGTTTCCCGGATGGGCTTGAACTCATTGAGCATATCCCGCAGGGGCATAAAGTGGCGCTGGTGGATATTCCCGCGCACGGTGACATTGTCCGCTACGGTGAAGTGATCGGCTACGCGGTGCGCGATATTGCCCGGGGCAGCTGGATCGACGAATCTACTGTGGCCCTGCCCACAGCGCCGCCGCTGAACACCCTGCCGCTGGCAACCAAAGTGCCGGAGCCGCTGCCTGCCCTGGAAGGCTACACCTTCGAAGGCTACCGCAACGCCGACGGCAGCGTCGGGACCAAAAACCTGCTGGGGATCACCACCAGCGTGCACTGCGTCGCGGGCGTGGTGGACTACGTGGTGAAAATTATCGAGCGCGATCTGCTGCCGAAATACCCCAACGTTGACGGAGTGGTCGGTCTAAACCACCTCTACGGCTGCGGCGTGGCGATTAACGCCCCGGCGGCAGTGGTGCCTATCCGCACCATCCATAACATCGCCCTGAATCCCAACTTCGGCGGCGAAGTGATGGTCGTTGGTCTCGGCTGCGAGAAGCTCCAGCCGGAGCGTCTGCTGCAGGGAACGGAAGACGTGCAGGCTATCGCGGTAGACAGCGCCAGCATTGTGCGCCTGCAGGATGAGCAGCACGTTGGCTTCCGCTCGATGGTTGAAGATATTCTGCAGGTTGCCGAGCGCCACCTGATCAAGCTCAACGCTCGCCAGCGCGAAACCTGCCCGGCCTCGGAGTTAGTGGTCGGTATGCAGTGCGGCGGCAGCGACGCCTTCTCCGGCGTGACGGCGAACCCGGCGGTGGGCTATGCCTCTGACCTGCTGGTCCGCTGCGGCGCGACGGTGATGTTCTCGGAAGTCACCGAGGTGCGTGACGCTATCCATCTGCTCACCCCGCGCGCGATCAACGAGGAGGTAGGCAAGCGTCTGCTGGAGGAGATGGCCTGGTACGATAACTATCTCGACATGGGCAAAACCGACCGCAGCGCTAACCCCTCTCCGGGCAACAAAAAAGGCGGCCTGGCCAACGTGGTGGAGAAAGCGCTTGGCTCTATCGCTAAATCCGGTCAGAGCGCGATTGTGGAAGTGCTCTCCCCAGGCCAGCGCCCAACCAAGCGCGGCCTGATCTACGCGGCTACCCCTGCCAGCGACTTCGTCTGCGGTACCCAGCAGGTGGCCTCGGGCATCACCGTCCAGGTGTTCACCACCGGACGCGGTACGCCGTACGGCCTGGTGGCGGTGCCGGTAATCAAGATGGCGACCCGTACCGAGCTGGCCAACCGCTGGTACGATCTGATGGATATCAATGCCGGGACGATTGCTACCGGGGAAGAGAGCATTGAGGACGTGGGCTGGAAGCTGTTCCACTTCATCCTGGATGTTGCCAGCGGCCGCAAGAAAACCTTCTCGGATCAGTGGGGCCTACACAACCAGCTGGCAGTATTTAACCCGGCCCCGGTGACGTGATCGAACAATTGTAGACTTCAAAAGCCGAGTAAGCGCGATGCTGCCCGGCTTTTTTATGTTAATAACAAAATTTCATTATTTAACTCAGCGTATTGAATTGCTCAACCTCACTACCTCTTACACCTTTTGACCTAAAGCAAGTTGTCATTATAACTCATAGGTTATATTGCATTTATAGTTAGCCGATGCTGAGTATAAATCGCATCTGATTTTACTGGAGGTCAAAGAAAATGGCGACGCTTAAACAGTTGCTTGCACAACGCTCACCGGAAAGCCAGGAAAGGATCGCAGCGCGTGCGGCAGAGGTTCGTCAGGAAATTACCCTTGCGAAACTCCGGGAAGAGCTGCACGTATCACAGGTACAGCTTGCTGCCGCACTTGGCATTTCTCAGCCTTCTGTCGTTAAGATGGAAAAGGTAGATAACGACCCAAAACTTTCAACGTTAAAACGCTACGTGGCCGCGTTGGGCGGTGAGCTGACATTGGATGTTACCTTGCCTGACGGTAAGCGGATCGCGTTACATCTTTAACGCTATCTAACCTCGCCCCGATGACGTGATGTTTTTGTCGGATGGCGCTGCGCTTGCCCGGCCTACGGTACGTTAATCAATAAGACGCCAGTAGCCGCCTTTCGTTGAACCGATGCGCTCCAGCCTGCCCTGTTTTTGCAGCGTCTGGAGCTGACGTTCTACCGTGCGTGTCGTTACGCCAAAGCGTGTAGCCATGTCGGCAATTGTGCTGGTCGGATGCCGACGTAGCCAAACAAGATACGCCTGCGCTTTAGGTGACAACTCAAGCACCTTTTCTTCCGACATTTCTTCCGACATTTCTTCCGACATTTTTGACGCTGAATTCAGCCCCTCTTTCAGCGCCGCTGCAATGTTTCCCAGCATAAACTCGATAAATAGGGTGCAGTCACTGGCTCGATCGCATTCGCCCAATACCTGGTAATACCGCTCCTGCTGGTAATGGATCGGCGTCTCTACCGGTAGCCAGGCCATTTCGGGCCGCCAGGTGCTCAAGATCAGCGTTTGCCATAGGCGTCCCATACGTCCGTTGCCGTCGGTAAAAGGGTGAATAAACTCGAACTCATAGTGGAAAACGGAGCTAGCGATTAGCGGATGCAGATCGGTACTGTCCAGCCAGTTAAGTAGTTCACCGACCAGCCGGGAAACCTGTGAGGCTGGCGGAGCCATGTGGATGAGCATCCTGTCGCGATAGATACCGACATCGTTTTGCCGGAGATTGCCGGGATTATCAACCAGTCCGGCCATGAGTATGCGGTGCGCCAAAAGCAGATCGCTAAGCCGCCCTTTCCCCCAGCTGGAGAGATGGTCATATGCCAAAATAGCGTTTCTGACCTCCTGAATATCCTTTGCCGGGGCCAGCACGCGTTTACCGTCCATAATCGCTGTGACCTGTTCAGCGCTCAGGCTGTTATGCTCAATAGCCAGCGAAGCCTGAATAGTGCGGATCCGGTTCTCTTTACGCAGCAAAGGAGAGGCGCGCCCGGTCTGGGCAGCCCAGTGTCCAAGAAGCTCTCCTACCTCAATCACCAAATTCAGGATTGGCGGCGTAATGGTAAACGGCGGTTGATAGCGGCTCATAGACCTTACCCCTGCTGCTCCAGGGCGTACTTATAGAGGGCGTTCTTCTTCACGCCGTGGATCTCGGCGGCCAGCGCGGCGGCTTTCTTCAGCGGCAGCTCGGTCTGCAGCAGCGCCAGGGTGCGCAGCGCGTCGGCAGGCAGATCCTCCTCCTGGGCCTTATGCCCCTCGACAATCAGCACCATCTCGCCCTTACGGCGGTTCTCATCTTCCTTCACCCACGCCAGCAGCTCGCCGATGGGCGCGCCGTGGATCGACTCCCAGGTTTTGGTCAGCTCGCGGGCCAGCACCACGTAGCGGGATTCGCCCAGCACGGTACAGATGTCCTCCAGGCTGTCCAGCAGGCGGTGAGTGGACTCATAGAAGATCAGGGTGCGCGGCTCGGCCTCCAGCGCTTTTAGGGTGTCGCGGCGCCCTTTGGATTTGGCAGGCAGGAAGCCTTCATAGCAGAAGCGATCTGACGGCAGCCCGGCGGCGCTGAGGGCGGCGATAGCGGCGCAGGGACCAGGGAGCGGCACCACGCGGATCCCCGCCTCGCGACAGGAGCGTACCAGGTGGTAGCCGGGATCGTTGATCAGCGGCGTCCCGGCGTCGGAAACGAGAGCGATGTTTTGCCCCTCTTTAAGCTTCGCCACCAGCGTCTCCGCTTTCTGCTGCTCGTTATGGTCGTGAAGGGCAAACAGGCGGGCGCTGATAGCGAAGTGCTGGAGCAGCAGGCCGGTGTGGCGGGTATCCTCTGCGGCAACTAAATCAACGCTTTGCAACACGGTCAGCGCGCGCTGGGTGATATCAGCCAAATTCCCGATTGGCGTGGGTACAATATAGAGCTGACCATGAGAATTCTCCGCCGATTCGTGTTGTTTCATTGTTTCATCCGTATTGCCGATTTAATATTGAGCATTGCGAAAAAAATATCACTGGATACAGAATGGTACAGTCAACATTTTTCCCTTTAAAAGCAGCGCGTTGCCTGCCTGTCGTACTGGCCGCCCTGCTTTTTGCAGGCTGTGGAACACAGGCGCCGGACCAGAGCAGTGCGCACATGCAGGGCACGGCGCAGGCTGATTCTGGCTTCTACCTCAGCCAGATGCAGCAAAGCACAGATGATACCAAGACCAACTGGCAATTACTCGCCATTCGTGCCCTGCTGAAAGAGGGCAAAAGCCAGCAGGCGGGGGAGCTGTTTAACCAGCTGCCGCAGGAGCTGACCGATACCCAGCGCAAAGAGCAGTCGCTGCTGGCCGTTGAGCTTAAGCTGGTGCAGAAGGATTTTGCTGGCGCACAGGCGCTGCTGGATAAGCTGAAGCCCGCCGATTTCGAGGGTAACCAGCTCGCACGCTACTGGCAGGCGCAGATTGATGCCAGCCAGGGCCGTCCGTCGCTGGCGCTGCTGCGGGCCTTAATTGCCCAGGAGCCGCTGCTGGCGGCGAAGGATAAGCAGAAAAATATCGACGCGACCTGGCAGGCGCTCTCCTCGATGACGCCGGAGCAGGCGCAGGCGCTGGTAATCAATGCCGATGAGAACGTGCTGCAGGGCTGGCTCGATCTTCAGCGCGTCTGGTTTGATAACCGTACCGATCCGAACATGCTGAAGGCAGGGATCAGCGACTGGCAGACTCGCTATCCGCAAAACCCCGGCGCAAAAATGCTGCCGACCGCGTTAACCAACGTGCAGAATTTTAAACCCGCTTCTACCAACAAAATCGCCCTGCTGCTGCCGCTGAACGGCCAGGCCGCGGTCTATGGCCGTGCTATCCAGCAGGGTTTTGAAGCGGCGAAGAATGGCGCTCCTGCCGTGAGCGGCCCGGCCACGCCACTCCAGGTTGCCCAGGCGGCGACAACGGGCGACGCTGACGTCGTTAGCCCCTCTCAGGCGCCGGTGGATGAGCTGACCCAAACTCAGCCTGCCGCACCGGTAGAGGCCCCGGCAGCCGCTCCCGAAGCGACTCAGGCGCCAGCGCCCGCTGAATCCGATGCGCCAGTGAGCGCCCCGGAAGCTCAGGCCCAACCTGCCGCGACCCCAGCGGTAGCCAGCACGCCGGCAAATCCCTCTGCCGAGCTGAAAATTTACGACACCAGCTCGCAGCCGCTCGATCAGATCCTCACCCAAGTCCAGCAGGATGGTGCCAGCATCGTTGTTGGCCCGCTGTTAAAGGGTAACGTTGAAGAGCTGATGCGCAGCAACACCGCCCTTAACGTGCTGGCGCTGAACCAGCCGGAGTCGGTGCAGAGCCGGGCGAACATCTGCTACTTCGCCCTCTCGCCGGAAGACGAGGCCCGCGACGCCGCCCACCATATGTGGGATCAGGGCCGCCGTGCGCCGCTGCTGCTGGTTCCGCGTAGCTCACTGGGGGATCGGGTCACCACCGCCTTTGCCGATGAGTGGCAGAAACTGGGCGGCGGCACCGTGCTGCAGCAGAAGTTCGGCTCCACGGCTGAACTGAAGATGGGCATCAACGGCGGCTCGGGTATCGCTCTGACCGGCACCCCGGTGGCCTCCAGCCTGCCGCAGCAGCAGGGCGTGACCATCGCAGGCCTGACTATTCCGGCCCCGCCGACCGAGGCACAGATCACCGGCGGCGGCAACGTCGATGCGGCCTATATCCTGGCGACGCCGAACGAGATCGCCCTCATCAAGCCGATGATCGCTATGCGCACCGGCAGCCACAGCAGTGCGGCCCTCTACGCCAGCTCGCGCAGCGCCCAGGGCGGCGCAGGCCCGGACTTCCGTCTTGAGATGGAGGGGTTACAATTTAGCGAAATCCCGATGCTGGCAGGCAGCAACCCTGCGCTGATGCAGCAGGCGCTGAGCAGCGTCAACAACGACTACTCGCTGGCCCGCCTGTATGCGATGGGCGTTGATGCGTGGGCACTGGCTAACCACTTCGCCCAGATGCGCCAGGTTCCCGGCTTTGAGATCAGCGGCAACACCGGCGATCTCTCGGCGACTCCAGACTGCGTGATTAACAGGAAGTTATCATGGCTCAAATACCAGCAGGGGCAGATCGTCCCGGCCAGTTAAGCCGTAAACAGGCCGGCGACGCGTGGGAAGCAACGGCGCGCCGCTGGCTGGAGGGCAAAGGACTGCGCTTTATTGCCGCCAACGTGCGTTCACGCGGCGGCGAGATCGACCTGATTATGCGCCAGGGTCCGACAACCGTCTTCGTTGAGGTTCGCTACCGTAAAACGGCCCGCTACGGCGGCGCAGCGGCCAGCATCACCCGCAGCAAGCAGTTGAAACTCCTGTCGGCGGCGCGTTTTTGGCTCGCCCGCCACAATGGGAGTTTTGACACTGTGGATTGCCGGTTCGATGTGGTAGCCTTCACCGGAAACGACGTGGAGTGGATACAAGACGCCTTTAACGACCACTCATACTAGCTGACATATAGGGATCACCGTGCTCGAAAGAATTAAAGTCTGCTTTACGGAAAGTATTCAAACCCAGATTGCGGCGGCGGAAGCCCTGCCGGATGCGATCTCCCGTGCTGCCATGACGCTGGTTCACTCCCTGCTTAACGGTAACAAAATCCTCTGCTGTGGCAACGGCACCTCTGCCGCCAACGCCCAGCATTTTGCTGCCAGCATGATCAATCGCTTCGAAACCGAGCGTCCGAGCCTGCCGGCAATTGCACTAAATACCGATAACGTGGTCTTAACCGCGATCGCCAACGATCGGCTGCACGATGAGATCTACGCCAAACAGGTGCGCGCGCTCGGCCATGCTGGCGACGTACTGCTGGCGATCTCCGCCCGGGGTAACAGCCGGGATATCGTAAAGGCCGTTGAGGCAGCCGTCACGCGCGATATGACCATCGTGGCCCTCACCGGCTACGACGGCGGCGAGCTGGCGGGTCTTCTGGGGCCACAGGATGTCGAAATTCGTATTCCTTCCCACCGCAGCGCCCGCATTCATGAGATGCATATGTTGACGGTGAACTGCCTTTGCGATCTGATTGATAACACGCTTTTTCCTCACCAGGATGATTAAGGAGTAGACATGAAGGCACTTTCGCCCCTTGCGGTAATACTCTCCGCGCTGCTGCTTCAGGGATGTGTCGCAGCGGCCGTGGTCGGCAGCGCCGCCGTAGGCACCAAAGCAGCGACCGATCCGCGTACCGTGGGCACGCAGGTTGATGACGGAACGCTGGAGCTGCGCGTTAACAGCGCACTGGCTAAAGATGAGCAGATTAAGAAGAGCGCACGCATTAACGTGACCGCTTACCAGGGCAAGGTCCTGCTGGTCGGCCAGGCACCTGATACCGAGCTGGCCTCGCGCGCGAAGCAGATTGCGATGGGCGTCGAGGGGGCAACGGAGGTCTATAACGAGATCCGCCAGGGCCAGCCGATTAGCCTCGGCACCGCCTCGTCAGACACCTGGATCACCACCAAGGTCCGCTCCCAGCTGCTGGCTAGCGACCAGGTGAAATCGTCGAACGTGAAGGTGACCACCGAAAACGGCGAGGTGTTCCTGCTGGGGCTGGTGACAGAGCGTGAAGGCCGCGCCGCTGCCGATACCGCCAGCCGCGTGTCGGGCGTCAAGCACGTCACCACGGCGTTTACGTTCATCAAATAGTAGGTTAACGCCCGGTGGCGCGAAGCTTACCGGGCCTACGGAACCTGTAGGCCGGATAAGCGCAGCGCCATCCGGCGATGTTTACAGCAGCGCCAGCGCCCCCACAATCATCCCACCTATCGCCACCAGCCCACCGGTTAGCCACAGCGCCTTCGCCGGGAAGGATTTGCGCAGCATAATCAGCGACGGCAGGCTTACCGCCGGCAGCGTAATCAGCAGGGCCAGCGCGGGAGCCACGCCCATCCCAGCCATCATCATGGTCTGCACAATAGGAATTTCCGCCGCCGTTGGGATCACAAAGAGGCAACCCACGATAGCCATTGCCATCACCCACAGCAGCGAGTTGTCGATAGCGCCATCGGCGTGAGGGAAGAGCCAGACCCGCGCCGCGCCCAGCAGCAGCACCGCCAAAATATAGACAGGAATTGTGCTCCAGAACAGCGTCCACAGCGCCCGGCCCCAGCGCGCCATAAATCCGCCCTGCGGCTCGGCGGCGGTGACCGCTTCAGGCAGCGGCGACGGTCGGTCGCTCTCCTTCACCCAGCGCTGCACCAGCAGGGCCACGCCCGGCACGATCGCCAGACCGGCGACCAGGCGGATCAGGGCGAAGTGCCAGCCCAGCACAAAGCCCATAAACACCAGCGTCGCCGGGTTGAGCAGCGGGTTGCCCATCCAGAACGCCAGCGCGCCGCCCATCGACACCTGCTGGCGGCGCAGCCCGGCGGTAACCGGCGCGGCACAGCAGGAGCACATCATGCCCGGCAGAGAGAAGAGCGTGCCAAACAGCGTGCCGCCGACGCGTTTCTGCCCGAGAGTGCGCAGCAGCCAGTCGCGGGGAATAAGCACCTGCACCAGCGAGCCGAGAAGGACGCCCAGCACCGCTGCTTTCCAGACCGCGAGGAAGTAGACCATCGCGTAGTCGAGCGCGGCCCGGAGCGGGTTCGCCTCGGCGTTAGCAAGAATAGATTTGCCGATACTGTGGGTTTCGGCGGCGGTAAAGGCTTTACCGTAGTAGGGCTGCCACTTTACGTACCAAAGCCCAACGATAACAACGAGAAAAAAGAGCGCGGGCTTCCACCATTGGACAGGTGCTGCCGCCTGAGATGAAGACTGACCAGTCATTGCATTCCCCGGAAAGATGTATGGATTATTATTAGCCGGAAGATATTACGCCTGACTGGACACGTTTGGAAACAGTTAATTCTCCTCGCCGATGGCAATCGCATGCAGCTGCTCGGAGGACAAAATAGAGACCCTCTCACGGCACGGGGAGAACGCCGTCAGCAGCATCGCACGCGCCACGTCGCGGGCCTCGATGGATTTCCACTTGCCGGGCAGCAGGTGCAGCATTGGTCCCAGCAGAGACTCACCAAACCGCTGCTTCGCCCGGCGGCCCAGCAGCATTGCCGGACGGGCAAGGGTCAGGCGCGGCCAATCCTGGGCGATCAAAGCCTCCTCCATCTTCCCCTTCACCCGGTTATAGAAAAAGGGCGAGCCAGCATTGGCACCCATCGCGCTGACCACCAGCATATGCTTGGCTCCGAGCCGCAGCCCGGCCAGCGCGGTATCCACCACCAGCGTGTAGTCTGCATGGATAAACGCCTCTTTGCTGCCCGCCTCCCGGCGGGTCGTGCCGAGGCAGCAGAAGACGATATCAATCGGTTCGGTGACCTGGGCCAGCGCATCGGTAAGCTGGCGATCGCAGGGGTTAAAGACCCCAGGCATGCCCAGCAGAGGCCGCCGCGTCGGGGCAGCAATATAGTTGACCCGCGGCTCCTGAATGAGCATACGTAACAGGTGAGAGCCAACCAGCCCGGTGGCCCCGGTAATCAGTACCTGACTCATCTCGCCTCCTTTTGCAGATTAGTCTGCCTTGCAATGTGAGGTCGCTGAACCACACTTGTTCATACGTCATTATTAACGATAGATGGCGAAATAACCCATCCAGAGCTAAAACAATGGAGGAAACATGGGCAAGAAAATCGCAGTCTTGATCACCGACGATTTTGAGGATTCAGAATTTACTTCTCCGGCCGAGGCGTACCGCAAAGCGGGCCACGAGGTTATCACCATTGAGAAGGAAGCCGGGAAAACCGTGAAGGGGAAACAGGGCGAAGCCAGCATTACCATTGATAAGTCGATCGATGAGGTGACGCCAGCGGAGTTTGATGCCCTGCTGCTGCCGGGCGGCCACTCTCCAGACTCGCTGCGCGGCGACGAGCGCTTTGTGACCTTTACCCGCGACTTTGTGAACTCCGGTAAGCCGGTATTTGCCATCTGCCACGGTCCGCAGCTGTTAATCAGTGCTGAAGTGGTACGCGGACGCAAGCTGACGGCAGTGAAGCCGATCGTTATCGATCTGAAAAACGCCGGTGTGGAGTTCTACGATCAGGAAGTGGTGAATGATAACGATCAGCTGATCACCAGCCGCACGCCTGACGATCTGCCCGCGTTTAACCGGGAAACACTGCGCCTACTGGGGAACTGATCCCCGTAGCCAGTGAAGCTTTTTGCCAAAGCCCAGCGTGTTGTCGGTAAACTTGATTTCGTCCAGTAAGATCTCCCATACCGGGGCCGACATCGCTCTGGCAACCGGAAAGCGACGGTTATAGCGCTCACGCGCGGCCTCGCTTTCCGCTCCCTCTAGCCGCCGGATCTCACCTTTAAACTGCACGCCACGGATCAGCGCCACTGTTTTTGGCTGGCCGTTAACCGTACCCGCAACCGGCGCGCGACTACCGCTCATCTGCGCATGGCGGGTGCGATCTTCACTCATCACGTAGAAAGCGACCCGCTGCGGATCGTAGTAATAAAAAGCGTTAGCGCACCACAGATCGCCTTCGCTGGCGACGCACCAGGTCACCACATGCTGCTTTGCCAGCCAGCGATGGATAGCGGCGAGAGTTTCCATTTTTTATCTACCTCATGCTAAGGTGCGTCCACCTAATCTTGTTAAATCACGCTATGACGCCCTGGTTTTTATATCTTATCCGTACCGCCGATGATGCCCTCTATACTGGCATAACCACCGACGTTGCCCGCCGCTTTACCCAGCATCAGACAGGAAAAGGGGCAAAGGCACTGCGCGGCAAAGGGGCGCTGCAACTGGCCTTCTCGGCACCAGTAGGTGAGCGCTCACTAGCATTGAAAATTGAGTACCGGATCAAGCAGCTAACGAAGCGCCAGAAAGAGCGCCTCGTTGCCGGGGATGGATCGTTTGATACGCTGCTGGCGGCCTTGCAGCCCCAGCCGCTTAAACACGATTGAAATGGTCGTGATACTCCACCAGGCCATGCACGCCGTTAAAGGCATCATCCGCCAGGCGATGCACCTGGAAGGCGCTCTCCGTGCCCGGCCAGCGGCAGTGGAGATCGTAGTGTGCCGCCCGCTCGAAACCGAGACGCTGATAGAAGTCTGCCTCACCCAGCGCAACCACGGCGGCATAGCCAAACTCGTTGAGCGAATCCAGCCCCTCATAGACCAACTGGCGTGCCAGCCCCTGGCCACGATAGTGCTCATCTACCGCCAGCGGCGCAAGGCCGACCCACTGCAGATCTTCCCCCTCAACGTCCACCGGGCTAAAGGCGACGTAGCCGACAACCTGACCTTCATCATCGGTGGCGACAAGCCCCAGCGTAATCAAGCCGTCTTCCCGCAGGGAGTGGACCAGGTTAGCTTCGCTATCCCCGTCAAACGCGCGGCGGAGAAGTGCATCAATGCCTGGCGCATCGATAGGTATTTCGACTCGAATTAGCATGGCTCACCTACAGAAGTTGGTTTAGTCGCAGGCGGCGCTTGCAGGCCAGCCTCGACAAATTCTGCCAGTTGCAGCAGCATGATGCGCAGCGGTTTAGGCATCTGCTCCAGCTCAATGGCGTCCATCAGGTTCTTAACGTATAACCCCAGTTCGGTATCGCCCTCAATCACCAGCCGGCGCTGGAAGAACAGCGTGTCCGGATCCTGCTTGCGCGCGGCAATCATCAGCAGATCGCTGGCGTCGGCGCTAAAGCTGACGTCGGCAGCGGCAGACTCACGCACAATTAACTGCTCATTCTCAACGGAAGTAAACCACCTGAGGCCAATATCGCGTACTTCAATACTCAACCAGCGGCCCTCCAGGAACGCCAGCTCACCGTCCGCCAGCGCCTGCTGAAACTGCCAGCGCAGAAGCTGCTCCAGCACCTGACGTTTAAGCGCAAAAGGCGCGAGCTTCACCGGCACGCTCAGCAGAGACGGCGCGGCATGAACGAGACGTGAGCGCAGTATATCCAACACAAGCTTTACTCCCTGATATGAAAAGTCTGGCTATTCTGCCATAACCCCGAACTCACATAGCGGCATAAATCAACAATTGCGCAGATGAAACTACCCCCTATTACCCTCATCAATACGCGATTAGCTGCCTTAAATCAAAAATTGTCGCCGAAGGGTTAACTAAAATCCCAGTCCGTTAACAATTTTTGCACCTTATCGGTGCCCACGGGCCACCCGGCCCCTGACCTGGGATACAATATGGAGTTGCTCTGCCCGGCCGGAAACCTACCGGCGTTAAAGGCGGCTATCGAAAACGGTGCCGACGCGGTCTATATAGGCCTGAAGGATGATACCAACGCCCGCCATTTTGCGGGTCTCAACTTCACCGAGAAGAAGCTGCAGGAAGCAGTCAATTTTGTCCACCAGCGGCGTAAAAAGCTGCACATTGCGATCAATACCTTTGCCCATCCCGACGGCTACGCTCGCTGGCAGCGGGCGGTAGATATGGCCGCCCAGCTGGGGGCCGACGCGCTGATCCTCGCCGATCTGGCGATGCTGGAGTATGCCGCCGAGCGCTATCCGCACATTGAACGCCACGTCTCGGTGCAGGCTTCGGCCACCAACGACGAGGCGATCCGCTTCTACCATCGCCACTTTGACGTTGCCCGCGTGGTGCTGCCCCGCGTGCTGTCGATCCATCAGGTAAAACAGCTCGCCCGTACCTCGCCTGTTCCGCTGGAGGTGTTTGCCTTTGGCAGCCTGTGCATCATGGCCGAGGGGCGCTGCTACCTCTCATCTTATTTAACCGGTGAATCGCCGAATACCGTAGGGGCCTGCTCCCCTGCCCGCTTTGTGCGCTGGCAGCAGACGCCGCAGGGGCTGGAGTCGCGCCTTAATGAGGTGCTGATTGACCGCTATCAGGAGGGCGAGAATGCGGGCTATCCAACGCTGTGCAAAGGCCGCTATCACGTTGACGGCGAGCGCTACCACGCTCTCGAGGAGCCAACCAGCCTGAATACGCTGGCGCTGCTGCCTGAGCTAATGGCGGCCAATATCGCCTCGGTAAAAATTGAGGGTCGTCAGCGCAGCCCGGCCTACGTCAGCCAGGTAGCGAAGGTGTGGCGTCAGGCCATTGACCGCTGCATGGCTGCCCCGGAGATCTATGCCCCGCAACCGGCATGGATGGAGACCCTCGGCGCGATGTCGGAAGGCACGCAGACCACCCTTGGCGCATACCACCGTAAATGGCAGTGAGAGATAAGATGAAATATTCATTAGGACCGGTTCTCTACTACTGGTCAAAAGAGACGCTGGAGGATTTCTACCTGCAGGCGGCCAGCAGCAGCGCCGATACCATCTACCTGGGCGAAGCGGTATGCAGCAAGCGGCGGGCCACCAAAGTAGGCGACTGGCTGGCGATGGCAAAATCACTCGCCGGGAGCGGCAAACAGGTGGTGCTCTCTACCCTCGCGCTGGTGCAGGCCGCCTCCGAACTGGGCGAGCTTAAGCGCTACGTAGAGAACGGTGATTTTCTGCTGGAGGCGAGCGATCTCGGCGTAGTGAACATGTGCGCCGAACGTAAGCTGCCCTTCGTCGCCGGGCATGCCCTCAACTGCTATAACGCCGTTACCCTGCGCCTGCTGCTGAAACAGGGCATGGTGCGCTGGTGTATGCCGGTAGAGCTGTCCCGCGACTGGCTGGTAAATTTGCTTAACCAGTGCAGCGAGCTTGGTATCCGAAAGCAGTTCGAGGTAGAGGTTCTGAGCTATGGCCATCTGCCGCTGGCCTACTCCGCCCGCTGCTTTACCGCCCGCTCCGAGGATCGCCCCAAGGACGAGTGCGAAACCTGCTGCATTAAGTACCCCACCGGACGCAATGTGCTCTCTCAGGAGAATCAGCAGGTGTTTGTCCTGAACGGTATCCAGACCATGAGCGGCTATATCTACAACCTCGGCAACGAGCTGACCTCAATGCAGGGACTGGTGGATATGGTGCGCCTCTCGCCGCTGGGGACGGAGACCTTCGCCATGCTCGACGCCTTCCGCGCCAATGAAAACGGCGCTGCACCGCTGCCCCTGACGGCGAACAGCGACTGCAACGGCTACTGGAAGCGCCTCGCTGGTCTCGAGCTGGTATGAAAAAAGCTCACTTTGTTAACTACGGTAATCAATTTTTAATGCAGTATTAAAAGATTGCCGTCAACAAAGTGAGCATATGATGACTGACAAAACCGTTTCCTTCTCGGTGCTGGATTTAGCCCCGATCCCACAGGGCGCTACGGCGCGCGATGCCTTCCAACGTTCTCTGGACTTAGCCCAGCTGGCAGAGAAGCGCGGCTATCGCCGCTTCTGGCTGGCCGAGCACCACAATATGACCGGCATCGCCAGCGCGGCGACGTCGGTGCTGATTGGCTACCTGGCCGCCAATACTCAGACGCTGCACCTCGGCTCCGGCGGCGTGATGCTGCCTAACCATGCCCCGCTGGTGATCGCCGAGCAGTTTGGCACCCTCAATGCGCTCTATCCGGGGCGTATCGATCTGGGCCTGGGCCGCGCACCGGGCAGCGACCAGCGGACCATGATGGCCCTGCGCCGCCATATGAGCGGCGATATCGATAACTTCCCGCGCGACGTGGCGGAGCTGGTGGACTGGTTTGACGCCCGCGATCCGAATCCGCACGTGCGTCCGGTTCCGGGCTACGGGGAGAGGATCCCGGTGTGGCTGCTTGGCTCCAGCCTCTATAGCGCCCAGCTTGCCGCCCAGCTGGGGCTGCCGTTTGCCTTTGCCTCGCACTTTGCACCGGATATGCTCTTCCAGGCCCTGCACCTCTACCGCACCAACTTCAAACCCTCCGCGCGGCTGGAGAAACCCTATGCGATGGTGTGCATCAACATCGTTGCCGCTGACAGCAACCGCGACGCGGAGTTCCTGTTTACCTCGATGCAGCAGGCGTTTGTGAAGCTACGCCGGGGTGAAACCGGCCAGCTGCCGGCGCCGATTGCCGATATAGGCTCCTTCTGGTCGCCGTCAGAGCAGTATGGCGTCCAGCAGGCGCTGAGCATGTCGCTGGTGGGAGATAAAACCAAAGTGCGTCACGGGCTGGAGTCGATCCTCCGCGAAACCGAGGCCGATGAGATCATGGTCAACGGCCAGATTTTCGATCATCAGGCGCGGCTGCACTCGTTCGAGCTGGCGATGCAGGTGAAAGAGGAACTATTGGGATAAGGTTTCGCCGGGCGGCGCTGCGCTTGCCCGGCCTACGGTTGCTGGCGATCTATTGATATACCGGTAATAGGTTAAAGCTGGAAAGCAGGTGCACCACGGCGTTGCCGACGCCGAACAGCAGGATCAGCGCAATCATCGGCTTGCCGCCCCAGACGCGGAATTTAGGGCTACCGAAGCGCTTACGTGATGCACGCGCCAGCAGCGCCGGAACGATGGCTGCCCAGATAGTCGCCGCCAGTCCGGCATAGCCAATGGCGTAGAGGAAGCCGTTCGGCCACAGCAGCCCACCGACAATCGGCGGCAGGAAGGTCAGCAGCGCGGTTTTAAAGCGGCCGCTGGCGGAGTCGTCAAACTTGCAGAGATCGGCCAGGTAATCAAACAGCCCCAGCGTCACCCCAAGGAATGAACTGGCGACCGCAAAGTTAGAGAAGACGACCAGGAGCAGATCCAGACTGCGGCTGTTCAGCACGCCGCTCAGGGCCTGCACCAGCACGTCTATATTCCCCCCCTGCTGGGCGATGCCGATAAACGCCGGACGGGTGATATTTCCCATCGTCACCAGCAGCCAGATGGTATACAGACCCAGCGCCAGCAGCGAGCCATAGGCAATGCAGCGCGTGATGGTGCGTGGATCCTTGCCGTAATACTTCATCAGGCTCGGCACGTTGCCGTGATAGCCAAACGAGGCGAGGCAGAACGGCAGGGTCATCAGCAGGTACGGCGTATAGGAGGCGTTGCTCTCAGCCACGTTAAACAGCGTGGCGGGTTCGACGTGCCCCAGCAGGCTGCCGAAGGTGAGGAAGAAGGTGATAACCTTTGCACCCAGCACGATGGCGGTCATGCGGCTGACCGCGCGGGTGGAGAGCCAGACGATAAAGGCTACGATTAAGGCAAAGCCCAGCCCCGCCAGGCGCGGCGAGACGTTAAGCGACATCTCCGAAAAGGTGTGGTGCAGAATCGATCCGCTTGCCGAGATATAGGCGTAGGTCAGGATATAGAGCACAAAGGCGATAGAGACGCCGTTGACGAGGTTCCAGCCTCTGCCCAGCAGGTCGCGGGTAATGGTGTCAAAGCTGGATCCGATGCGATAGTTGAGGTTGGCCTCAAGGATCATTAGCCCGGAGTGCAGCATACAGAACCAGGTAAAGACCAGCGCCGCAAGCGACCAGAAGAACCAGGCGCCCGACATCACCACCGGCAGCGAGAACATCCCTGCGCCAATAATGGTTCCTGCAATGATCACCACGCCGCCAAGCAGCGACGGGGTAGTATGGGTGGTGGAAAGCGTAGCCATTCTCTCTTCTCTCTAAAATGCGGTTCCTGCGCATTGTACCAGTACATGAGTACATTACCGATAAAAAAAGCCCCGATTGTTGAGATCGGGGCTGGAACGCTTACTTTACAGTAACGTTTATATTCTTACACGCTTAGGCGTCGTTGTTGAAACGACGGCGCGGCGTGGAAGCATCATCACGGCGCGGACCGCGGCTTTCACGGCGCTCACCGCTGAAGCGGCCTGCACCCGGTGCAGAACCTTCGCGACGCGGGCCACGGCCGCCTTCACGACGCTCGCCGCCGCCGAAACGACGTTCGCCAGCCGGACGGTCACCGCCACGGCGCTCACCACGTTCGTGCGGCTGTGCATCGCCCAGCAGCTGCATATTCATCGGCTTGTTCAGAATACGCGTGCGGGTGAAGTGCTGCAGAACTTCGCCCGGCATGCCTTTCGGCAGCTCGATGGTGGAGTGGGAAGCAAACAGCTTGATGTTACCAATGTAACGGCTGCTGATGTCGCCTTCGTTAGCGATAGCACCAACGATGTGACGCACTTCAACGCCATCATCACGGCCCACTTCAATGCGGTACAGCTGCATATCGCCAGCGTCACGACGCTCGCGACGCGGACGGTCTTCACCACCACGCTCCGGACGGTCGCCACGCGGGCCACGATCGTTACGGTCGCCACGGCGCTCGAAACGGTCATCACGGTCGCGGAACTCACGCTTCGGACGCATCGGTGCGTCTGGCGGTACGATCAGCGCACGTTCGCCCTGAGCCATTTTCAGCAGGGCTGCGGCCAGGGTTTCGAGATCCAGCTCTTCACCTTCGGCGGTTGGCTTGATCTGCGCCAGCAGGCTACGGTACTGATCCAGATCGCTGCTCTCCAGCTGCTGCTGAACTTTAGCGGCGAATTTTTCCAGACGGCGTTTGCCCAGCAGCTCTGCGTTCGGCAGATCGGCTTCCGGAATGGTCAGCTTCATGGTGCGTTCGATGTTACGCAGCAGACGACGCTCGCGGTTCTCAACGAACAGCAGCGCACGGCCTGCACGGCCCGCACGACCGGTACGGCCGATACGGTGAACGTAAGACTCGGAGTCCATCGGGATGTCGTAGTTAACAACCAGGCTGATACGCTCAACGTCGAGGCCACGGGCCGCAACGTCAGTGGCGATCAGGATGTCCAGACGACCATCTTTCAGACGCTCCAGGGTCTGCTCACGCAGCGCCTGGTTCATGTCACCGTTCAGCGCGGCGCTGTTGTAGCCGCTGCGCTCCAGCGCTTCAGCCACTTCCAGGGTCGCGTTTTTGGTACGGACGAAGATAATCGCCGCATCAAAATCTTCCGCTTCCAGGAAACGCACCAGCGCTTCGTTTTTACGCATGCCGTAGACAGACCAGTAGCTCTGGCTGATGTCCGGGCGAGTGGTTACGCTGGACTGAATGCGCACTTCCTGCGGCTCGTTCATAAAGCGGCGGGTGATGCGACGGATCGCTTCCGGCATGGTGGCGGAGAAGAGCGCGGTCTGATGTTCAGCCGGGATCTGCGCCATGATGGTTTCAACGTCTTCGATGAAGCCCATACGCAGCATTTCGTCCGCTTCGTCCAGCACCAGGCCTTTCAGGCCGGAGAGGTTCAGCGTGCCACGTTTTAAGTGATCGAGCAGACGGCCCGGCGTACCCACAACGATCTGTGGACCCTGGCGCAGGGCGCGCAGCTGCACGTCATAGCGCTGGCCGCCGTAAAGGGCAACCACGTTTACGCCGTGCATATGTTTAGAGAAGTCAGTCATCGCTTCAGCAACCTGAACGGCCAGTTCACGGGTTGGAGCGAGCACGAGGATCTGCGGCGCGCGCAGTTCCGGATCGATATTGTTCAGCAGCGGCAGCGAGAACGCTGCGGTTTTACCGCTGCCGGTCTGGGCCATACCCAGCACGTCACGACCAGAGAGCAGGTGCGGGATGCACTCAGCCTGGATCGGAGAAGGTTTTTCGTAACCGAGATCGTTAAGCGCCTCAATAATAGAAGGTTTCAGCCCAAGATCGGAAAAAGTGGTTTCGAATTCAGCCATGTAGTACGAGTGCCTCAATGTCATTGGCGGCCAGTCTACATAACTCATCATGAAATTGATCTGCAATTTTCATTGAAAAGTGTGAACCGGCTCAAAGTAGGTGTATTGACGAACAACAACGCCCTCACCCGTGAAGATGATGGCAATCAAAAAAGATTGTGGGCTGATGTTTATGTCGTCAGCTATTGCTGGTCCGATTCTGCCAGGTCATCTTGCTCCTGGCCCAAGAGCGATAATTCCAACAATGCATAACGGTGCTCAACATAGTTGTGTACGTTGTTAGCAACCGCTAATTTGAACAGTGCCGTAGCGCTGTCCTTTTCCCCCAGACTTAGGTAGTACTTACCTAAATAGAAGTTGGTTTCACTGAGATGCTCAGCGAGCGAGGTGTTATCCGTTGCGTCCGCCTTCAGGCGTTCCATTAACGTTTTTTCGTCAATGTTGCCCAGGTAGAACTCGACAATGTTCCATCCCCATTGCTCCTTGTCCGATTTCTCGAAGCGCTGTTCCAGTGCTTCTTTTGCCTGCTTCTCATCGAGCTTCTGCTCGGCGAGATAAAGCCACAGGCTGCGGAAAGGATCGTTGGGATCGTCTTGATAAAACGCCAGCAGATCATCTTGCGCTAACTTGTCACGACCGCCGTAGTAGAGGGCGATACCGCGATTCAAGTGCGCGTAGTTGTAAGTTGGATCAAGCTCAAGTACAGAATCAAACGCTTCATAGGCAGCATCAAAATTGCCTGCCTGCGTTAAGTAAATGCCGAGGTAGTTAAACACCTCAGGCATATCGGGTCGGATTGCCAACGCTTGTGAAAAATCATTTCGCGCCAGTGCCCTCAGACCGAGACTATCATACAACACTCCGCGCTCATATAAAAGCTGTGCGCGTTCATCATCGGTTAAAGCCCGACTGGCAAGAATTTGTTCCATACGTGCCAGAATCACTTCCTGCTGCAAAGTCGGTTGCAGTGGCACTGCGAGGACTTCGTTCTTACGCCAGGCAGAGTTGCTGCATCCTGCCAGCGTTAGAGCTGTCGCAACGAAACACCAGCGCAAAAAAGGCTTCATTTCCTACTCCCGAAGACAACAAAAGGTTGAACGTCCTGTCCCCCGGCTGCAATGCTGGCATCCTGCCCGGTTGTAAAAGCTCCCCGCCAGCGGCGAGGAGCTAATGGCAACGTTACTCGCCCTGGTCTGCTGCTGGCGCCTGCGGCGCATCAGCGGACGGAGACTGCTCGGTTGCTTCTTTGATGCTCAGACGGACACGGCCCTGGCGGTCAACTTCCAGAACTTTCACCGGTACTTCCTGACCCATCTGCAGGTAGTCGGTCACTTTCTCAACGCGCTTGTCAGCGATCTGAGAGATGTGTACCAGACCCTCTTTACCGCCGCCGATGGCAACGAACGCGCCAAAGTCAACGATACGGGTCACTTTACCATTGTAGATACGGCCTACTTCGATCTCAGCGGTGATCTCTTCGATACGGCGGATAGCGTATTTCGCTTTCTCACCGTCGGTCGCTGCGATCTTCACGGTACCGTCATCTTCGATTTCGATGGTGGTGCCGGTCTCTTCGGTCAGCGCACGGATAACAGAGCCGCCTTTACCGATCACGTCTTTGATCTTGTCCGGGCTGATCTTGATGGTGTGGATACGCGGTGCGAACTGGGAGATGTCGCCGCGCGGCGCGTTGATCGCCTGCTCCATCACGCCCAGAATATGCAGACGTGCACCTTTCGCCTGGTTCAGCGCAGCGTGCATGATCTCTTTGGTGATGCCTTCAATTTTGATATCCATCTGCAGGGCAGAGATACCTTCGCGGGAACCCGCTACTTTGAAGTCCATATCGCCCAGGTGATCTTCGTCGCCCAGAATGTCAGACAGCACGACAAAGTTGTCGCCCTCTTTCACCAGACCCATCGCGATACCGGCAACGGCAGCTTTGATCGGCACACCGGCGTCCATCAGCGCCAGCGATGCGCCGCACACGGAAGCCATAGAGGAGGAGCCGTTGGATTCGGTGATCTCAGACACCACACGCACGGTGTACGGGAACTTCTCGATGTCCGGCATAACAGCCAGTACGCCGCGCTTCGCCAGACGACCGTGACCAATTTCACGACGCTTCGGCGAGCCAACCATACCGGTTTCACCTACGGAGTACGGAGGGAAGTTGTAGTGGAACAGGAAGCTGTCGGTACGATCGCCCATCAGCTCGTCGATGTTCTGCGCATCACGTGCGGTACCCAGGGTCGCGGTAACCAGCGCCTGCGTTTCGCCACGGGTGAAGAGCGCGGAGCCGTGAGTACGCGGCAGCACGCCAGTACGCACGTCCAGACCACGGATCATATCTTTTTCACGGCCGTCGATACGCGGCTCGCCAGCCAGCACGCGGCTACGCACCACGTTTTTCTCGATGGCGTGCAGGATGTCGCCCAGCTCGTTAGCGTCCAGAGATTCGTCTTCGGCAACCAGGGTAGCGATAGTTTCAGATTTGATTGCATCAACCTGAGTGTAACGCTCCTGCTTGTCGGTGATGCGGTAGGCATCGCTCAGACGGGATTCTGCCAGGGCAGCAACGCGTGCGTTCAGCGCGTCGTTTGCCGCTTCCGGCTGCCAGTCCCAACGCGGTTTACCGGCTTCTTTCACCAGGTCGTTGATGTTCTGGATAACGATCTGCTGCTGCTCGTGGCCAAATACCACCGCGCCCAGCATCTGGTCTTCGCTCAGCAGTTCTGCTTCGGATTCAACCATCAGCACAGCGGCTTCGGTACCGGCAACCACCAGGTCCAGCTTGCTCTCTTTCAGCTCGTCCTGAGTCGGGTTCAGAACGTACTGGTCATTGATGTAACCAACACGCGCAGAGCCGATCGGGCCGTTGAACGGAATACCGGACAGAGAGAGGGCTGCGGACGCGCCAATCATGGCCACGATGTCTGGGTTAACCTGCGGGTTAACGGAAACCACGGTGGCGATAACCTGCACTTCGTTAACGAAGCCTTCCGGGAACAGCGGACGAACCGGGCGGTCAATCAGACGCGCAATCAGGGTTTCGCCTTCGCTTGGACGGCCTTCACGACGGAAGAAGCCACCCGGGATTTTACCGGCAGCGTAGGTACGCTCCTGGTAATTAACGGTCAGCGGGAAGAAGTCCTGGCCCGGCTTCGCTTTTTTCTGGCCCACTACGGTGACGAAGACCGCGGTGTCGTCCATGCTTACCATAACGGCAGCCGTCGCCTGACGCGCCATCATGCCAGTTTCCAGGGTTACGGTATGCTGGCCGTACTGGAATTTACGAATGATCGGATTAAGCAAAATTTTACCCTTTCTTAAATGTTTGACAGCACACCTTGCGGCGTGCTGACGTATAAACCCGATCCTCAGTGCATCCTCGCGACTAATGACAACCGACACCCCCCTGGGTGAAGCCTCTCATTAGCCGCGCGAACCTCTGCAACGAAGATCATTCAAAGCAACAATACAATAGTTTAGAGTGAATTGCTGCCGTCTGGTTGAAAAAAGGGGCCATCAAGGCCCCTTTCTCTGAAACTCGCCAGACTTAGCGACGCAGACCCAGACGCTCGATCAGCGCAGTGTAGCGTGCAACATCTTTACGTTTCAGGTAGTCGAGCAGTTTACGACGCTGAGAAACCATACGCAGCAGACCACGACGGCTGTGGTGATCTTTTTTGTGCTCTGCAAAGTGACCCTGCAGGTGGTTGATCTGAGCAGTCAGCAGGGCAACCTGTACTTCGGTAGAACCGCTGTCATTTTCGCCACGACCGAACTCGGAAACGATTTTTGCTTTAGCTTCAACGCTTAGAGACATTTTGAACTCCAGAATTAAAAGAATGAAAGGATGCCGATCTCTAATTCAGCGATCCCAGATATAACGCCCGTTCACTGTTACCCAGCCAACGCGGCGTTAAGCGGCAATATTCTACTCGCAGTACCCTGTTATCGCAAGGTAGCTGCATAAGCTTATGCTGCCGGATACTCTACGACAAGGCGACGCGGGGCGACGCGGCCCTCATCATCAATCTCGCCCATGCCGATAAACTTGCCTTCGTCCCCTTCCGTCACACGCACCAGCCCGTCCAGCGGTGCGCCCGTGGTACGTACCGGGTTGCCGTTCTTGAAGTAGACCGACGAGGTCAGCGGCAGATTGACCACCGGGAAGTCGGCGGCCGGGCTGTCCATCGGCATCAGCAGCGGGTCCAGCAGCTGAGCGGCAGGTCTCTCCTGCTGCTCAGCCTGGGCGACCAGCTCATGCAGCTGCTCCAGGGTTACCATACGATCAACGGGATAGGTGCTGACGGCCAGACGGCGCAGGAAGGTCACGTGCGCCCCGCAGCCCAGCTTCTCACCGAGATCGTCAATGATAGTCCGGATATAGGTGCCTTTCGAACAGTGCACTTCCAGCTCCAGTTCGTTGCCTTCGTGACGAATGAACAGCAGCTCATAGACGGTAATCGGCCGGGCTTCACGCGGCACCTCAATACCCTGGCGCGCGTACTCATAGAGCTTTTTGCCCTGGTACTTGAGCGCCGAGTACATCGATGGAACCTGCATCGTGTCGCCACGAAAACTTTCCAGCGCGTCAGCAAGCTGTTCCGCACTGAAGGTTACCGGACGCTCCTCAACGATCTCACCATCCGCATCGGAGGTGTCGGTGCGCTGGCCGAGGCGAGCAATTACCCGGTAGCGCTTATCGGAGTCCAGCAGGTACTGGGAAAACTTTGTCGCCTCGCCCAGGCAGATCGGCAGCATGCCGGTCGCCAGCGGATCCAGCGCGCCGGTGTGCCCGGCACGGTTGGCGTTGTAGAGGCGCTTTACTTTTTGCAGCACGTCGTTGCTGGACATCCCCTGGGGCTTATCCAGCAGCAGCACGCCGTGCACGTCGCGACCGCGACGACGAGGACGACTCATTAGTCCTCCTTGCTGTCGTCCGGGTTGACGCGACGCTCATCGTCCTGTCGCACCACGTTGGTCACCAGGTTAGACATGCGCATCCCCTCGACCAGCGAGTTGTCGTAGAAGAAGGTCAGCTCCGGCACGATACGCAGGCGCATCGCTTTGCCCAGCAGCGTACGGATAAAGCCAGACGCTTCCTGCAACGCTTTGAGGCCCGCTTTCACCGCGTCCTCATCTTTGTCGTTCAGGAAGGTCACAAACACTTTGGCATAGGCCAGATCGCGGGACATTTCGACACCGGAAACGGTGGTCATCATGCCCAGACGCGGATCTTTGATTTCGCGCTGCAGGATCATTGCAATCTCTTTCTGCATCTCCTGAGCAACGCGCTGCGGGCGACCAAATTCTTTCGCCATAATAAATTCTCCAGACAAAAAAGGGGCCATAAGCCCCTTTTAATATGATTGCCGGGTGACGCGAGGCGATCCCGGCCTGCACTTAGTCAATGCTACGTTTGATCTCGATGATCTCGAACACTTCGATCATATCGCCAACGCGAACGTCGTTGTAGTTCTTCACGCCGATACCACACTCCATGCCGTTACGGACTTCGTTAACGTCATCTTTGAAGCGGCGCAGGGACTCCAGCTCGCCTTCATAGATAACCACGTTGTCACGCAGAACGCGGATTGGGTTGTGGCGCTTAATGGTACCTTCGGTAACCATACAGCCCGCGATCGCACCGAATTTCGGTGATTTGAACACGTCACGCACTTCGGCCAGACCGATGATCTGCTGTTTCAGCTCAGGCGACAGCATGCCGCTCATCGCTGCTTTTACTTCGTCGATCAGATGGTAGATGACGGAGTAGTAGCGCAGATCCAGGCTCTCAGCATCGATAACTTTACGCGCAGAGGCGTCAGCACGCACGTTGAAGCCAACCAGGATGGCGTTGGACGCCGCAGCCAGGGTTGCGTCGGTTTCGGTGATACCACCTACGCCAGAACCGATGATCTTCACTTTCACTTCGTCGGTAGAGAGTTTCAGCAAGGAGTCGGAGATCGCTTCCACAGAGCCCTGTACGTCAGCTTTCAGAACGACGTTCACTTCGTGAACTTCGCCCTCGGTCATGTTAGCAAACATGTTCTCGAGTTTAGATTTCTGCTGGCGCGCCAGTTTAACTTCACGGAATTTGCCCTGACGGTACAGCGCAACTTCACGCGCTTTCTTCTCGTCACGCACAACGGTCACTTCGTCACCGGCAGCCGGAACGCCGGAGAGGCCCAGGATCTCAACCGGAATGGACGGACCCGCTTCCAGCACTTCCTGACCCAGTTCGTTACGCATCGCACGCACGCGGCCATACTCGAAGCCACACAGCACGATGTCGCCTTTGTTCAGCGTACCTTCACGAACCAGCACGGTAGCAACCGGACCACGACCTTTATCGAGGAAGGATTCGATAACTGCACCGCTCGCCATGCCTTTACGTACCGCTTTCAGCTCAAGAACTTCAGCCTGCAGCAGGATAGCGTTCAGCAGGTCGTCGATACCGGTACCCGCTTTCGCAGAGACAGGGATGAACTGTGATTCACCGCCCCACTCTTCCGGCATAACGCCGTACTGGGAGAGTTCGTTCTTCACGCGGTCCATGTCGGCTTCTGGCTTATCGATTTTGTTCACCGCAACCACCAGCGGTACCTGCGCCGCTTTCGCGTGCTGGATAGCTTCGATGGTCTGCGGCATCACGCCGTCGTCAGCCGCCACAACCAGTACCACGATATCCGTTGCCTGCGCACCACGAGCACGCATGGAGGTAAACGCGGCGTGGCCCGGGGTATCCAGGAAGGTGATCATGCCGTTTTCGGTTTCTACGTGGTAGGCACCGATGTGCTGGGTAATACCACCCGCTTCGCCGGACGCCACTTTAGTAGAACGAATGTAGTCAAGCAGTGAGGTTTTACCGTGGTCAACGTGACCCATGATGGTCACAACCGGTGCACGCGGCTCGGCCGCTGCGCCGGTATCACGGTCGCTCATGACTGCTTCTTCCAGCTCGTTTTCACGACGCAGGATGACCTTATGGCCCATCTCTTCGGCAACCAGCTGTGCGGTTTCCTGGTCGATGACCTGGTTGATGGTGGCCATTGCGCCCAGCTTCATCATCGCTTTGATGACCTGAGAGCCTTTAACGGCCATCTTGTTCGCCAGATCGCCAACGGTGATGGTTTCGCCGATCACAACGTCACGGTTAACTGCCTGAGCCGGCTTCTGGAAGCCCTGCTGCAGGGAAGAACCTTTACGTTGCTTGCCGCCTTTGCCGCCACGGCCCGCTGCACGTGCTTCTTCACGGTCAGCTTTGGATTCAGCGTGTTTGTTGCCCTTCTTCTGAGGACGAGCAGCTTTCGCAGCGGTACGGGTACGGCCACGGCCGCCTTCTACTTCACGATCGTTTTCATCTTCAGCCTGGCGAGCATGCTGAGAGGTGGTCACGTGATAATCGCTGGTGTCTTCGGTTTCTGCAGGTTCGATAACCCCGTTCCTCTCGTTTTCTTCCGCCATACGGCGTGCTTCTTCTGCTACGCGACGTGCTTCTTCTTCAAGCTTACGACGCGCCTCTTCTTCAGCTTTACGCTTCAGCTCTTGCGCTTCGGCTTCACGACGCGCTTTTTCAGCCTGGGCAGCTTTGGTCATTTCGTCAGATGGTTGATTGCTCACTTTGCTCGTTTCCGCAGCGTCGCGCTTCGCCGTATCAGCGGTGTCGCGTTTCGCTTTTTCTTCGGCTTCGCGCTTCGCTTTCTCTTGTGCGTCACGCTTGGCTTTGTCCTCGGCTTCACGCTTCGCAGCTTCCTCTGCTTCACGCGTTGCCTTCTCTTCCGCTTCGCGCTTCGCCTCTTCTTCCGCGGCGAGACGTTCAGCCTCTTGCGGATCGCGTTTCACAAAGGTGCGCTTTTTACGGACTTCGATCTGCACCGATTTACTCTTCCCGCCGGTGCCAGGGATATTCAGCGTGCTGCGCGTTTTGCGCTGCAGCGTCAGCTTGTCCGGCGCGGAACCGTGTTCACGGTTCAGGTGCGCCAGCAGCGTCTGTTTCTCTTGTGCTGTTACTGAGTCTTCAGCAGCCTTCGGGATCCCTGCATCAGCAAATTGCTGTACCAGGCGGTCCACGGAGGTCTGAATCTCAGCGGCCAGCGCTTTTACGGTTACATCTGTCATGCTGTTCCTTCCTGCTACAGTTTATTACGCTTCGTCGCCGAACCAGCAAATATTACGTGCGGCCATGATGAGCTCACCCGCTTTCTCGTCGGTTAACCCTTCGATATCGCTTAGGTCATCAACGCCCTGGTCAGCGAGGTCTTCCAGCGTACAAACACCACGAGCAGCCAGTTTAAACGCCAGCTCGCGATCGAGGCCTTCAAGGTTAAGCAGGTCGTCAGCCGGTTTGTTATTACCAAGGCTCTCTTCCTGCGCCAGGGCCAGGGTCGTCAGGGCATTTTTCGCGCGTTCGCGCAGGGCCTCAACGGTCTCTTCGTCCAGACCCTCAATTTCCAGCAGCTCTTTCATTGGCACATAGGCCAGCTCTTCCAGGGTTGAGAAACCCTCTTCAACCAGCACGGTGGCGAACTCTTCGTCAATGTCCAGGTGCTTAGTGAAGGTATCAATCGCCGCATGGGCTTCCGCCTGGTGCTTAGACTGAAGGTCGTCAACGGTCATGACGTTGAGTTCCCAGCCGCTCAGCTGCGAAGCCAGACGGACGTTCTGGCCGTTACGGCCAATCGCCTGCGCCAGGTTACCGGCTTCAACGGCGATATCCATGGTGTGCTTGTCTTCGTCCACCACGATAGAGGCGACGTCTGCCGGTGCCATCGCGTTGATCACGAACTGCGCCGGGTTGTCGTCCCACAGAACGATATCGATACGCTCGCCGCCCAGCTCGGTAGAGACCGCCTGAACACGTGCGCCGCGCATACCCACGCAGGCACCGACCGGATCGATACGCTTATCGTTGGTCTTCACCGCGATTTTCGCACGGGAACCCGGATCGCGGGCTGCCGCTTTGATCTCGATAACTTCTTCACCGATCTCTGGCACTTCGATGCGGAACAGTTCTACCAGCATTTCCGGTTTGGAACGGGTCACGAACAGCTGCGCACCGCGCGCTTCAGGGCGCACCGCGTAGAGCACACCGCGAATACGGTCGCCCGGACGGAAGTTTTCACGCGGCAGCATATCTTCACGCAGGATCACGGCTTCAGCATTGCTGCCCAGATCCAGCGTGATGTTGTCGCGGTTCACTTTCTTCACCACGCCGGTGATGATCTCACCTTCGTGCTCACGGAACTGATCGACAACCAGCGCGCGCTCGGCTTCACGTACCTTCTGCACGATAACCTGCTTCGCCGTTTGGGTAGTGATACGGTCAAAGGTCACAGACTCAATCTGATCTTCAACGTAGTCACCCGGGTTCAGGCTCTCATCTTCGTAGCGTGCGGCTTCCAGCGTGATTTCACGCGTCGGCATGGTGACTTCTTCGACCACTACCCAACGGCGGAAGGTATCAAAGTCACCGCTCTTACGATCGATCTCAACGCGGACATCGATCTCTTGCTCATATTTTTTCTTTGTTGCTGTAGCCAGCGCACTTTCCAGCGCTTCAAAAATTTTCTCGCGCGGCAGCGCTTTCTCATTGGAAACAGCTTCAACAACAGCCAAAATTTCTTTGTTCATTGGGGGCCTTTCACCTCAATCCAGACTGTTAAAAGTGGGGGACCAGGTTCGCTTTCTGAACGTTGCTCAGGGCGAACACTTCATCTTTACCTTCGACCGTAACGGTGATCATCTCGCCATCGACACCTTTGATAATGCCCTGCCATTTGCGACGATTCTGAACCGCCATACGCAGCACCAGCGTGACCTCTTCGCCTACATAGCGCGTGTAGTGTTCGGCGGTGAACAACGGACGATCAAGACCAGGTGAGGAGACTTCCAGGTTGTAAGCGACGGTGATGGGATCTTCGACGTCCATCACGGCGCTAACCTGATGGCTGACATCAGCACAATCATCAACATTGATGCCATCTTCACTATCAATATAGATGCGCAGCGTAGATGTGCGACCACGGATAAATTCAATACCAACCAGTTCGTAGCCCAGCGCTTCGACCGGTGCGGTAATCATCTCTGTTAATTTTTGCTCTAATGTGGACAAACCCACCCCCAAGACATAAAAAAAGGGCGTAAGCCCAGTTATTCTGTAGTCAGATAACAAAAAACCCCGATAAATCGAGGCTTTAGATAACTGAACCCTATAGCCGTAACAACGGCCTGGAGAACCTTTCGCTACTGTTTTTTTCAAATGCGACGCCGAAGGCACAGGGTCTTCATAGTATATTTGAAAAAGAACACTAAGGGAAAGTGGTTGCGGGGGCCGGATTTGAACCGACGACCTTCGGGTTATGAGCCCGACGAGCTACCAGGCTGCTCCACCCCGCGCCTGAATCGTGGCAAATACTACGCCGATATTGCACTAAATGCAAGTTAAGACAGGTGTAAACACCGGGAACGACTGATTAGACAGACATTATAATCAATTGATTTTATTCATTGCAACAAAAAAAGGCGCCTTTCTCATCTGCTTCACTATTATCCATTCATTTTTTTTAATGATTTTGTCCTGCAACCCTTCCGGTCTCCGCGAAAAGATGATTAAATGAAAACTCACTTATTTTGCATAATCATGCATTACGGTGCGATAGCCTGGCGCTGTCTGCGGTAATGTTTAGCCTATCATCATGGCGTGGCTGTTAAGTCTCTCACCATAGGTATAGTTAGCAGGGATTTATTTTATGACGACGATTCTCAAGCATCTTCCGGTTGGACAACGTATTGGCATCGCTTTCTCCGGCGGCCTCGACACCAGCGCAGCCCTGCTGTGGATGCGCCAAAAGGGCGCGGTTCCTTATGCCTACACGGCGAATCTGGGTCAGCCAGATGAGGATGACTATGAGGCTATCCCACGCCGTGCAAAAGAGTACGGTGCGGAAAACGCGCGCCTGATCGACTGCCGTAAGCAGCTGGTTGCCGAAGGCATCGCCGCTATTCAGTGCGGTGCGTTTCATAACACCACCGGCGGGCTGACCTATTTCAACACCACGCCGCTGGGCCGTGCCGTCACCGGTACGATGCTGGTTGCCGCCATGAAAGAGGATGGCGTAAACATCTGGGGCGACGGCAGCACCTATAAGGGCAACGATATTGAGCGGTTCTACCGCTACGGCCTGCTGACCAACGCCGAGCTGAAGATCTATAAGCCGTGGCTCGATACCGACTTTATCGACGAGCTGGGCGGCCGCCAGGAGATGTCCGAATTTATGATCGCCTGCGGCTTTGACTACAAAATGTCGGTAGAGAAAGCCTACTCCACCGACTCCAACATGCTTGGCGCGACCCACGAAGCGAAGGACCTTGAGTTCCTCAACTCCAGCGTGAAGATCGTTAACCCGATCATGGGTGTTAAGTTCTGGGATGAGAGCGTGAAGATCCCGGCGGAAGAGGTGACCATCCGCTTCGAGCGTGGCTACCCGGTAGCGCTGAACGGCAAAACCTTCGCTGACGACGTTGAGCTGATGCTGGAAGCTAACCGCATCGGTGGCCGTCACGGCCTGGGCATGAGCGATCAGATTGAGAACCGTATTATCGAAGCGAAGAGCCGTGGCATCTATGAAGCTCCGGGGATGGCGCTGCTGCACATCGCCTACGAGCGTCTGCTGACCGGTATTCACAACGAAGATACCATTGAGCAGTATCACGCTCACGGTCGCCAGCTCGGCAAACTGCTCTATCAGGGCCGCTGGTTCGATCCGCAGGCGCTGATGCTGCGTGATGCGCTGCAGCGCTGGGTGGCGAGCGCCATCACCGGCGAAGTGACCCTGGAGCTGCGTCGTGGCAACGACTACTCCATCCTGAATACGGTCTCTGACAACCTGACCTACAAGGCGGAGCGTCTGACCATGGAAAAAGGCGACTCTGTCTTCTCTCCGGACGATCGTATTGGTCAGCTGACCATGCGTAACCTTGACATCACCGACACCCGCGAGAAGCTGTTCAACTACGTGGAAACGGGCCTGCTCTCCTCCTCTGCCAGCACCGGCCTGCCGCAGATGGATAGCCTTGAGCACAGCGATAAGCAGTAATATCGGGTTTAAGCGTTAAGGGGCGTATAAACAACGCCAGACCGTAGGCCCGGTAAGCGNNAAGCGTAGCGCCACCGGGCATGACGGTGCTGAGGTTATAACGCCGGGCGGCACTGCGTTTGCCCGGCCTACGTTGGGCACGGAATGGTTTGTAGGCCCGGTTAGCGTAGCGCCACCGGGCGAAAAAGCAGTGTGGTCGTACAGGCCTTACTTCGCCGCGTCGTTCAGAACCGCATCGAATTTATCTACCGGGCAGAAGCCATCCGCATCGATCGGACAACCTTTTAGCTCCAGCGTTACGCGCTGCGCCGGTGCCTGCAATGTCAGCACATCGGCATTACGCAGCTGTTCCGTACTTTGATAGACATACTCAATCTTCATCAGATCGCGGTTCGCGCTCTGATCGTGCCAGCGCTGGAAGACTATTTTGCCGCCGATTGGCGTACGCTCGTACTGGTCATGCAGCTGGTAGGGCTTGAAATCCAGCGCCGTCAGCAGCGAGGCGATATTGGAGTCATGCCCCACCAGCAGCGTGACTTTCGGCGCGCTGGCCTGGCCCGTTACCAGCGCCTTGTCGATATACTTTACCAGCGGTTTGGCCACGTTCTGCGCCACCGCCGTAGAGGTGAAGAGTGAATCCTGGTAGCCGTTTTTCAGCTTCGATAGCACGCGCCACTGCTGGTCGGTTTTAATCTCACCCCAGGCAACCTGATCCATCGGGAAGCCTTCGTAATGCTGTAGGGTGAAGGCATCCACCAGCGAGTTGCCGACCTTCAGCGGCCCCGAGACGCCTGGCTCTTTCTCATACCCGGCGCTGAAGGTATCTTTCGGGTCGGTCAGGGAGCAGACCTGCTTCTCTTTACAGGAGGGGGAATCGGCATAGTCTGTTATCTGCGCTAACAGCTTATAGCTTTCATCCAGCTGCATCGCCTGGCGTTCGGTCTGCATGGCCTGCACCGCCCTGTCGCGAAACGCCGTATCCTGATTGGTGATAACCGGATTGAAGGTGGGATCCATCGTGCCCATCGCTTCCTGATGATGGACCGGCACGTCGCAGCCGGGGAACGCGCCGGTGATAAAGAACTGTGCCGTGGCTACGGTGCGCTGCAGGCTGTTAGCGTAGGCATAGACGGCATCAGAGGTGGGGCACTCTCCCGCTTTCACCAGCCCCTGCTCCGCCAGCCATTCACGCATATAGTGCCCCATGTAGACTTCGAGCACGCCGCCCTTGGTGGTGAGCTGCCCGCCCGGCACATCCCACTCGGGCCATTTATTCGGCGTTGACTGCTGCAGCACGCTGCCGTTATCCGCCAGCGGCGCGCGCAGGTTATGGCGGCTCATGATCAACACCTGCTGAAGCTGGTAGCCCTCCGGCATCGTTTGCGCCTGCGCACCTGCGGTTAATGCTCCGGCCAGCGCAGCTGCGAGTAGTGCTCTTTTCATCCCTAACTCCTCACCTTTGTCATTTTCGCGCTAAGTGTGACAGATTGATGACAAATTTCCCGGAGCCGTTTCGCAAAGTGGGCACGCGGCTAATGCTTGAGCTGCTGGCCGTATTCACGCATCCAGTCAGCCAGCGGCGCGAGAGCGTTTTGCAGGGTGAGGCCAAGGGCGGTGATTTGATACTCCACGCGGGGCGGAATTTCAGGGTAGACGGTACGCGTGACCAGTCCGCGCTGTTCGAACAGCCGCAGCTGTTTAGTCAGCTCTTTTTGTGTGATGGGCGCGGCGGCCCGCAGCAGATCGCCAAATCGCACCGGCTCGTTGATGACGATCAGACGATAGATAATCGGGATGGCCCACTTTCCGGAGATCAACCCGATAAAGCTGGTCATCGGGCAGGGCTCGTGCTGACAATTTTTTTCTTCTGCGCAGCTGAGTAATTCCGCCATTGCACACCTCTAGCCTCTTTAGTATCCATTTGGTACCTGGTTTCTTTTAGATACTAACGTTTCTATAGTGCTTTCTCCACTCTTCAATCAGGAGAAGCAAATGGGTCGTTTAGCAGATAAATATACGCTGATTACTGGCGGTACAACGGGTATTGGCCTGGCGACGGCGCAGGAATTTATCGCCGAAGGGGCGCACGTGGCGGTGACGGGCCGTAACCCCGAGACGCTCGCCGACGCGCAGCGCATTCTGGGAGATAACGTCTGGGTGATCCCCACCGACGCGGGCGATATCGCCGCGCAAAAGCAGCTTGCCGGGACGATTGCCGCCCGCTGGCCGCGTCTGGATGCGGTTTTCATCAACGCGGGGGATGTCACCCACGGTGAGATTGAGACATGGGACGAGGCCAAATGGGATCGCCTGATGGGGATTAACCTTAAAGGGCCTTTCTTTCTTATTCAGGCCCTGCTGCCGCTATTGAATAATCCCTCTTCGCTGATCCTCTGTGGCTCGGTCAGCGCACGCATCGGTCTGCCCACCAGCAGCGTCTACGCCGCCAGCAAGGCCGGTCTGCTGTCGCTTGCGCGTACGCTGTCGGCAGAGCTGTTGCCGCGCGGTATTCGCGTGAACGGGCTCAGTCCCGGCCCGGTGGAGACCCCAGCCCTGAACAAGCTTGGCCTTGACGAAGAGGCATTGCGGGCGATGCAGGAGGAGATTATTAAGCTGGTGCCGCTCGGACGGATGGGTACCGTGCGGGAGCTGGCGAAGGCCGCGCTCTATCTCGCGTCGGATGACTCAAGCTATACGGTGGGCACCGATCTGCTGGTAGACGGTGGCGTGGGCAGCCTGTAATTGCCTGCGGATCCTGTTTAAGGCTTACCCGGTCTGGATCTGCATCAGGGTTAAATTGCCGCTCATTACCGCGCCGGTATCAATGTAGTACTGATTGGCAAAGCGTTGCGCCTTACGCAGGGGCGTGTGGCCGAAGATAAAGAGATCTGCGCCGTGGATCTCTTTCACCCTGCCCGCCAGAGAGGCGGCGAGCCGATCCCGGTTCCAGAGGATCTGCTCCTCTTCTACCTGCTTACCATAGACATAGCTATCGTCAGGGTAGTCGGCATGACAGACGATCACCTTTTTACCCTGCGTGTTCACTTCAATCACCAGCGGCAGCGCGGCGATATGCGGCAGCAACGCTCTGGCCTGCTGCTCCTGCTCTTCATCCAGATTGAAAAACCAGCTGCCGCCGTTCATCAGCCAGTGGCTGGCGCTGCCGTTATGGAGCAGGCAGTTCAGCATCATCTGCTCGTGGTTGCCGCGCACCGCCCGGCACCAGGGGCAGGTCACCAGCGTCATGCACTCCACGTTTTCGACGCCGCGATCGGTGAGATCGCCTACGGAAATCAGCAGATCCTGCGAGGTATCAAAGCCAACAAAGCTAAGTTTGTTCAACAGCAGGCTGTAGCAGCCGTGAAGGTCGCCGGTAACCCAGATGTTGCGCCATGCCGCGCCGTTGAGCCGCTGCCAGGTCATGATACTGTACCGTACAGGAGAGGTTGCTGTTTTTAAGCAGTATAGCCGGGAGAGGATAAGAGAAAGAGAGCGCCGCCGTATTCAGGACGTACAGACGAAAAAAAAGAGATCTTGCGATCTCTTTTCTCTGGAATATTGGTACCGAGGATGGGACTCGAACCCACAAGCCCGTTAGGGCACTACCACCTCAAGGTAGCGTGTCTACCAATTCCACCACCTCGGTACGGAATACTTACTGTGGGATATCGCTGGTCGGCTTGTTAGCCGGCGCTGCAGGTTGAGTCTGCTCAGATTTCGCTGGCGCGCTCAGATTTTCCCACTCGCTCCCTTTGTTGGTTTTGTTGCTGTTAATGTTACCCAGCACCAGGCTGATAATGAAGAACAGGGTTGCCAATACAGCCGTCATACGGGTCATGAAGTTACCAGAACCACTTGAACCGAACAGCGTACCGGAAGCGCCTGCACCAAAGGAGGCTCCCATATCAGCGCCTTTACCTTGCTGCAGCATGATCAGACCCACAAGGCCAATCGCCACAATAAGGAAAACTACTAAAAGAGCTTCGTACATAATCAACCTGTTCCTTGCGGAGTTGCCGCATAACTTAAGCTTCAAACCTGAATCGGTTTCAAACCAAAAGCGGGAGTTAATGTTATTTCCCACTTGAGCGGGTGTGAATACTAACCAAAGCGGATGCCCTTCGCAAGGGCAATTTCGCTGCATTGTATCAACTGCGGAAAAAAAGAGCAAAAGCCGCATTTAAAGGCTATCCGCTGTACTAAATGGGCAAAAAACAGGCGCTTACCGACGCGAGCTTTGCGGATTCACCTTCACCAGTTTGTACTTTCCGTACCGGCGTACGATGCGCCAGACGTCATCTCCCTGCTCAACAGGCTCCTTTAGGCTGTAAAACGTTGTTTTGTTACCTATCCGCACGCCGATTTGTAGCGTATCGCCTTCCCCGCTGACCAGCGTAATGGTTGGAGTTAGATCGACTTCGGGGGTTACCACTGGCTTTTCGACCGCCGCTGACGCTATCGGGCTGCCTGGCGAAGTGGCTAGCATACTCACAGGGTCGATAGCCTGCTGATGATGACTCAGCTCCAGATGCAGATGCGGGCCGGTTGTGCGCCCCGTTGCGCCCGACAGGGCAATAACCGTCCCCTGTTTAAGCTGCTCACTTTTATGGACCTGAATTGTGTTGAGATGAAGATAGCGGCTACGCCAGCCGTCAGCATGGTCAACGGTGATAAAAAATCCCGTGAGCGGTCCATAACCGGTCTCTGCCACCCTGCCGTCGGCAATTACCCTCACCTCACTGTCTGTTGGTGCGCGAAGATCCACCCCTTCATGCTTAAGAAAAGTATGCGCAAGCGGGTGAAAGCGCATGCCGAACGGCGAGGTCACGCGAAGCGATCCGGTGAGCGGCCAGCTAAACAGGGGGACCGGTTGCCGGGGAGCCATAGCGACGGCCTTTTGCAAGGGGAGCGAGGCGTAGCCCGGCTGAGAAAAGAGACTTACCAGAAAAAATAATAAAAACGAGCGTAGCGGCATTAGCGGAGCACCTCCATGTGCAAAATCAGCAGTGCGGCAACGGCGATGGCGGGTCCAAACGGCATATAGGGTTCGGCTGCGGTAACACGACGAAAACGTAGCAGCCCACGGATAATAAAGGCGACTATGCCCAGCGCCGCCGACCCCAGCATCAGCTCTGCAATATGGTCGAGGCCAATCCACGCCGCACAGGCTGCATATAGCTTAACGTCACCGCCCCCCAACCCCTCCCGCTTACAGATCCAGCGATGCCCTTGGGCAATAAGCCAGGTGCAACAGCCAATAAAAATCGCCCCCATCACACTATCCCGCGGCGACACCGGAATGATATGCAGCACCGAGGCGGCAAGCCCCAGCCACATCAGCGGGAAAACCAGACAGTCTGGCAGCAACAACGTATTGCTATCGATAATCGCCAGCGCATAAATCAGGCAGTAAAAGCAGGCCAGAAAGAGGATCTGAACCAGGGTGAAATGTGGGAAGTAGCAGTAAATTAGGGCGCAGAAAACGGCACCGGTTAATACTTCGCTAAGGGGATAGATAACCGGGATAGCGCATTGACAGTAGCGGCAACGCCCTCTCAGCAGCAGCCAGCTGAGCAGCGGAATGTTATCCCATGGCATGACCGCGTGCCGGCAGCCCGGGCAGTGCGACGGCGGCCAGCAGAGGTTAACGTCAGGGAGACCGCTTTGTGCGGCGTCGTCTGCCGCGCTGCGCATCAGCATGATCGGCAGACGATAGATCAGGACGTTAAGAAAGCTGCCCACGAATAATCCCAGGCCCAGCGCCAGCCACGGATACCACGCTGTCATTAACTCTTCAATACGCATCGGGGATTAACGCTTAATGGCGCAGCGGGAGAGATACGCTTTAACAGTATTAATATCTGCCGAAGAGAATCGTGACGCGCGCGGTGCGTGGGTATAAGAGATCACCTCGGCATGTGGCTCCACGCCGCCGGGGTTGGCGGCCGGATGCCTGCTGCCGTTAAGCGTGATTGCCATACTGGCAAAATCGATCATATTAATTTGTTCAGGTAAATAAGAGAGACCGACAACGCTATGCGGCTGGAAGGTCACAACGGGAGTATTTAGGCCACGGTACGTCAAGCTGCCGACCATATCTCCGGAGACGGTTTCATGGGCGCTGCGTCTGTACTGAATCAGCAGCGGCCGCGTATAGCCCTCATCAACGTTATGGCCGCCGCGCGCGTTCGCATTAAAAACCTCTACCGTCAGCAAGCGAAGATTTCTGGACGGGATCCAGACAATCTCATTGCTGGATGCATGTCCCGGTCCCAGCTCACCGGAGATCGAATAGATGTGGTTTTTCTTATACTCTGAATTGTTGGCGATGGTGCGGTATTGCGACACCATGCCGGGGTGTGCTGGCTTCGACCAGAAATCCTCCGCATAGCAGGAGGTATCGAGACATTTTATCTGGCTGCTGTTATCGGTATTGATAGCAGGTGCCGCGCTCGCCACAGAAGAGACAGGAAAAACATCCTCCCTCTTATCGATGACATAAATAATGTTAAAGAGATAAGTGGATTTATCGGATGCGACGCTCTTTAAAACGATGGGAAACGATCGCGACAGGTAATCACAGGGTGGCGGCGCAAAGCTATAGCTGGCATTCGCATAGCCTTCACCCACTATAAATAGCAGCGCCGCAAAAAACAGCGATTTTTTTAAATTAAGTAGCATCTATTTTTCCTGAATTAACCTGTTGCTTTAGAGAGCGTGTCCATCAGTGCAAAGAGTCCGAGAAAGACCCATACCACACAGCCACCTAACACCAGCGTTGCCATATTTTTTAAAAAACCGGCGAGTTTCTTAATATATTCATGAATACGTTCGCGAGAGCGCTCGGATACTGAGAGCAGCACCTCGTTAAACGAGGGCAGATCGGCATAGAGGCTGATGTTAAGCAGTTCTTCTGCCCCTAATAGTCCCGAATCAAGCGCCTTGCCGTAGTTCACGCCCTGCGCCATCTTGCTCAGCATGGTATCCAGATGCCAGCGTAGCCATCGATTAGCGTTTAACTGGATAATGGCAATCGCGTCGGTCAGCGGAATATTGTTGCTTAACATCAGCGACAAATTATTGAGAAATATTGACGAGGTGAGCTGCCGATAGGTTGAAAAGGGCAATATTTTATCCAGAACGCTATTTCGCACTGCGCCGCTCAGGTTCGCCATCGCAAATTTAACCAGCAAAACCAAAACAATAAAGCCGATTAATATTTCCAGCCACAGCCCACCATAGAGCGCGACGCCGAATTGATAGAGGCTCTGAGTAATGCCCGGCCACTTCTCGACCGGCAGAACCGAGGCGAAGGCCGGGAAAACCTTCTCTGCATAGCCAGCAATGACGATCAACGACAGCGAAATCATGATCAGAGGAAAAGTCAGGGCGCTAACGATTTTCTTTCGCAGCTCGTCACTGTTTTTGATAATTAAGACCAGGGTGAAAAAGCCTTTCGCCAGGTTGCCGCTCCTCTCCGCAGCGGTAATCAGACTGAGTTCAGTGGTCGGTACCGCGCCGGTAAAAACGGCGGCGACGGATGTCTCCTGTTTCATCTGGTTAATTAACAGCAGCAGCTTCTGGCTAAACGTCTCTCCCAGCAGCCCTCGGCCTTCGGCCTGTAATTTTTGTAACGAGTCATAGAGCGGTAGCCCGGCGCTAATCATGTCGCCACAAAATTGGTAGAGGTAGATACGTTGTTTTTTACTGAATTTTTTCAACGATGATCTCCAGATCCTCAGGGGATATCACGCCAAACTCCATGGCAAACCACCGCGCATCCACCTCGCCTTTTAATACCTTCGCCATCACCTTTTCGCGGATCTCAAAGCCCTCGGCCAGGCCGTTCGCCGTATAACGCTTTTTGCGCCAGAGCGTGAACACCTGCAGCCACGCCTGATGAGAGATAGCCGCCAACTCTTCATAGCCGGGCAGAAAATACTCCATCACAATCTTCCGCCCCTGAATACCGCTCTGCTTACAGTCGGTACACCCCGCTTCGCTGGCGGTATAAAGAGTGAACGTTTTGCCAGCGATAACTTTTGACTCGTGAATTTGTTTACAACTTTCACACAGTACCGGGATGAGTTTCTGACACTGCAGGCCAGCGATAAAACCCGGTGTGGAGAGTTTATCGCTGCCGATGCCCAGCGCCGACATACGTTGAAGCAGAGAGACAATGCTGCCAGCATGGATGGTGGTAAAGCAGTAGTGTCCGCTCTCCACCGCCCCGGCCAGCGCATTTGCCGACACGCTATCACGGATCTCACCGACCATCAGCACATCCGGATCGCGACGTAGCGCCGACTTTATTGCCGCGTGAAAACCGCCGTCTTCACCGCTGACAACCGAACTTTGCTTCGCGCCATAAATCTGATACTCCACTGGATCCTCAACCGTCAGGAAGCAGCCCCGATCCTCATAGCGGTTGATCTGTAGCCACTCCATCAGGTTTTTCAGGGTGGTTGATTTGCCAGAACCGGTAGTGCCAGCGATCACATAGGCACCGTAGGGGTGGCTGAGGATCTTTTTCAGATCGTCAACTTCGACGGGTGAGACGCCGACTTTATCGAGCGATCCTAACCCCTCCTTCTGCAGGCCGGACGGAATGATACGCAGCACCGCGTGATAGCAGTCCGGCGACTCACCAAAGATGGGGAAGTGGGCATAGCGGAAGCGATAGGGCTGCCCCTCCAGGTTGTAGAGAATGTTCGCGTTTTGCGGAATAGCCCGGTTCCATGTCGTGTCCCGGGTGGTGGCCTCCACGTTATAGAGCACGAACACCATCTCATCGCACTGGGCGGCTTTAACCTGCATAAAAGGGGTCAGCACGCCGTTGACACGCGCCTCGAAGACCGCCAGCACGTCGTTGCGCGTAATGTGCAGATCGCTAGCCCCCATACTGACCACGCGCTGAAGTATATTTCCGAGGCGTCGTTGAGTATCGGTGATATCGATCGCGCTTTGCACAGTGTTCATCTGCTTGAGCGAAAGAAACTCAATCACCTTGTAGTACTGCTCTTCGGTCACCTGCGCCAGGCCGTACGCTGCACGTTTATGCAGGGATGCCAGTCGCGCCATCTGAATTTGATATGTAAAAAGCCGATCGATATCCAGCGTATCGATCAACAGATACTCTCTACCGGCATGCACTGCGGTCACGCCAATACCATCAAACTCATGATACTCCCAGCTCCCTTTGAGAAGCTCTTCAGGCGCGATACAAACATAGTCAATATTCACTGGCCGGCTTCCTTGATAACCAGGCCCGATTTTTTATCCCTGATCAGTTGATACTGATGACCATTAAGAGTGAAACGATCGCCGGGCCTGACATAGAGCAGAGTGCTGCCGTCAGCGCTGCCTACCGCCACCCGCGACAGGCCACCAATATTGGATTCCAGCAAAATATGGGGAGAGCCGTTGCTGGCCTGCGTACTACCGGCCTCTTTTGGCGACGTGTCGATGACCAGCTGCGGCATGGAACTCACGCGGTCTTCACCACGTAGCTTACGAATTTCGCTATTCATCTTTTCCAGCTCAAGCTCGTTGGCTACGGCGCGCTTTTGGGCTTCCCAGCGATAGTCCTCTTCCACCATTTTTTGGATATGTTCCTGCATGCCACTCTCCTGAGTAGGCGCTACAGACGTAGAGGGCGCAGCCTGAACTACGCCTGAACTCAGCAGGAGCAGGCCAGCGATTGAATTTCCTTTTAAGATTTGCATACGACTCCTCCCGAAATTTTAATGCCTTTATCGTTTGCCTCTATTTTTCTGATCAAAAAGGCATCCCGGTATGCTTGTTTATAGAGTGCAATCTGTGCGTCTATTTCCGGTGCACGTGTATAAAAGAAGCTATTGTCTTCGTTGATTTGCATCTCCCAATTCGCACTCATTAAGCCTTGAGTCTTTAGCTTTCCGGCGACATGTTTTTCCGCCTCTCTTACGGGGGATGCCGGATAAGATGTAAAGGCAACTATCCCCTCGCGCAGGGCTTTACTTTTTTTCGCCGTACCCAGCAGAGAGTTATAGCTATTTACATAAGAAATAATGTTATTGCAGCTGTGGAGAGTGAGCGCTTTGTTACTCTTCCACTCACGAAGTAGCGTGCTCTCTGTGAATGGCAGGGTAAGCCTGGCGTACTCAAAATCATTTCGCGGTGACTTATCTTTCGCTTTGCTGACGGGTATCGATGCCGAGTATGTTCTACCGAAAAAATCAATAATGGGCAGAGTCAAAATGGTACCCGGCTGAAGCTTAAAGCCAAATGCACAGCTCTTCATATCGCAGATAAAATTTTCACTTTTAATCGCGATACCCAGCGCAGACATCGCCAGCGTTGTGCGGCGAATCTCACCCAGCACGCCGACAGTTTGCTCAATTCCCGCCCCCGTAAGCGATTTCTTATAAAATGCGGCAATCGACGCAAGCTCGCTCTGCTTCTTACGTAAAGCCAGCTGTTGCAGCTCATGTTTTTTGTCGGCTGGTGCCTTAACGCCGTAATACCACCACGCAAATCCGCCGCTGCCGAGAATAAACACGGCAATGCAAATGGTGATGGTAGCGCTTAACGGTGAGATATACCCACGTTTACCTTTCCAGAAATAAATTCTCTCCAGCATAGATTATCCGTTCACGTAAAATTCCAGTATCACTGCCAGAATCATTAATAGAATAGTGCCTGCGCTAAAACTGATAGTCATAATGAAACGCCGCCGCCGCTTAAGCGACGCCTGATGAACACGACACCGCTCAATAACAGCATCAAACTGAAACTTTGTTAATGGCTTAATGTCAAGATGCTCATATTTTACTGGATGCTTCATTAGCTCATCGAACAGGTCACGGGCAATAAAACAGTCGGTACCGCTCACAATTCGCCCACCGCTGACGATCAGTAAATAGGCCAGGCTATCGCTTTCGTGATAAAAATAGATACCATCGCCGAAAAGATTTTTAATATAAATCGCGAATGGCTCATAGAGCGTGGATACCTTACTGCAGTAGCCCGCCGCCACCTTGCCTTCATCGTCATGATAGATGAGCTTACGGCTTGCTTTAACCATACCGCGAAACGAGGCCTGCTCAGGTGGCGTAAGATGAGACATATCCTCCGCTTCCCACAGCAGTTCGGTGAGAATATTTTCCTTAAGCAGTATTTCATTCACTATTATACCCTCCCTGTCAGCGAGAGGTGATCGGCTGGCGATAGTAGTCTACGCCAATAACCATCACGACCGTTGCCGAGGAGCTATCATCGGTATCATCAACCCCCAATACCTGATACTGCAGTCCGCCATTTTCACTCTTAACGTCATATTTTGCGACCATCAGCAGATCGCCCGGCATGATAATGGATGAGTTAAACGACTCTGTGGTGCTCACTGAAGGCAGCTGTACATCGTCATACTCTTCAATCCCTTCCAGATAGCGTTTGGTGAAGCCGTTCACCACTTCTATCCGCCCGTCGGAGAGTACCCGCGGTGTAATAATGAAGCTCGTGCCGGTAATAATAGAGTCGGTTTCAACGTCAACGTTCTCTTCACCGTTATCATCCACGGTGCGCGTTCTGCTGGAGACGTAGTTTTGCGAGCGGGTCATGTTTAATGGTACAGGCATATTATTGCGGGTAATAAACGAGCCGCTTTGCAGGGAGTGGCTGCCGGTAAGCTTGTAGAGTGCATCCAGCCCACTGTTGATATCGACATTGCTGTTCTTCCAGCCAACGGAGATACCGCCAGTCAGCGAGTCGAGCATAGATGAGGTGATTTTCATTGCGTTCTGTCCGTCATCAAACGAGAAGTCTAAACCCGCCTCCAGCTGCTTCACCTTTGCTTTATCGAGGGTAAAAATCTTATAGGTGACGATAAACTGACGGCTGTTGTCCGCTTTATATTTGTCCAGCGCTTTGCTTAGCGCCTCATACTCAGAGGGTCGTGAGTTAACCATTAAGATTGATGAGTCTTTAAAGAGGTTATAGTTTCCTGAGGTAACATAGTTTTTCGCCATATCTTCTACGTCATCCCAAAAAGAGGACTCGAACTTGGTCTCCGTTTTGCCGGTTAACCCACCGTTTGACGTCGCCTCGTTGCCTGAGAGATCGAGAGTGGTTTCCGACTTATTGTTTTCGCCGTAGAAGTCGAGCTTAATAACGTAGGTTTCATAGACGTTTATTTTTAAAACGTTATTGCCATCAAGCTTCGGACTGACGTCATACAGAGAAGCGATATAGCGCATGAACGTTTCAAAGGTGCCGTCAAACTTAACGCTACGGGGCACATCCCATGCGTCAACGCTGCTACTCGTTTTGGTATCTCCCATCGCCTTATCATTGATGCGATAGCTGATACCCGTCTGGGTGGCCACGGCGTCCAGAATAGTGGTCAACGTGGCGGGCTCATAGGATGCAATCTTAACGTGCTTGCTTAACAGTCGCTGCTGCTCAACGCTGTACTCCACCCGCTGGCCTAAAAACGCGCTGTCATACTTGATATAGGGCTTCGCTTTCGATGCCTCTGGCGAGGTCGCATCTGAAAACGTTTTTTTTACGGCCGTATCGGCATCAAATTTTTTATCGAAGTCACTGACGCAACCTTGAGCCAGCAGCGCCAGCAGTAAAAACCCTGTCCTGATTTTCATAACTTGTCCGTATAGTTACATTTCATCGATAACGATCACGCGATTCTTTTCATATTTTTTCACCACCAGGCCGTAGTTTTCAGAAAAGAAAAGCTCGCCCAGCGCCTGTAAAACATCGTCATCGGTTTTTCCCGTGAGCGTAATATCGTTATAGACCAGATAGTCCTTTTTACTGTTCCAGTAGAGCTTATAGCCGTTTGTCACAACCCAATTGTTTACCCCCTGGCTTAACAGTTCATTCTCATGAATGATCATTGCGGGCACGGTGGGGGAAGCCGCGCTACTAAACGGATTTCTGGCCTGCTGCACCGCTGCGGCTTCTGACGCAATAAGTGATATTAAGAGTAACGAACACAACAGACGGCCCGCATAACGCATTATTTATTCCTTTAAAAATTCACGGTGCAGCATTTACTGATACTGTGATGAGTCTAAGAGATCCGCTGGCGTTCCCGGCTGGGGTATCGTGCTGCACCAGCGACTGACGGTATAGGAGATGGTATTAGGATCAACAACATTGACGCCTTCGCCGGTATCACCGTCATACATGCCAAGCGTCGCTCCGATAATCCAAATATATTTATAGCCCTTATAGATAACGTGTTTCCCGGCATTAAGCCCAGGAGAGGAGCTAGTTCCCGTTAAATTCTGAACGGCAAATTCAACCTGAACCGTAATACCCGCTAACTGACCCACCTTCACCGAATCATTCAATTTTTCCCGATTACGACTAGGGTCGTCATATACTTTCGAGAAAACGCCTGCTCTGTAAGCCGATACTGAAGATACTGCAACACTCAGGCGAGGAAACAGCTTTCTTAGGATCTTTATTTCACGTGGATTGCCGTCGGCATCAACTAACGCTTCGCCATTACCATTTCGCAGGGTAATAGTTTGCTCAACCTGAGGACAGGTTTGCACAGGATAACGGACATTGGGCCTATCAATATTATTACCTCCATAAACACTATCATCATATTTCGGAGAATAGCCGGCCTTGGTTTCGAAAGAGTCAGAGTCATATCCCCCATGAGTAACATAGTCGGTAATGGTGGGCGTAACTAACTCGAAAGCGTCATAGGTATCGGGAACATAATCATATACATTACGTTCGCTATCACTATAATCGCTTTGAGCTCCATCAACGTCATTAATATAGTATTCACCAATAAACGGCTGTGAACTCGCATCCTTATATTTAAACAAGGCCGGTTGACCTGCGGAATCCATAACTAAATTGCCGTTGTAGCTGCGCTGAAAGATATAGACCTTACGCGCCGTATTTTCCATTACCAGGTTAGCCTGCAGCGTGCCGAGCTTCTGGTCGCCATGCGTGTTACCGGCATCTTTCATATTCAGTGCCAGCACCGCATCTTCACCGTGAGCACCCGTGCCTTCGTTTTTGTCGAAGCACATCTCGACTTTGCTGTCGGTGGAGTTCCAGCACATATCTCCACCGCTGCCGCTGGCGGTATCGCCGCTGTCGTTATCGTTCAGATCAAAGGTAAAACGTACACCAAACTCGCCGCTGGTATAGTCAGTTAACGACGCGATATTGCTGGCAACGGTATCAAACTCAATAGGCGTTTTTTGGTCATTATTTTTAGTCACTAACTGCCAGTCAGCATTTGTACTTTCCCGGTGGACCAGCCAGGCATGGGCGGGAGCCTCCCCCGCATCGGAAAACGCCTGCGCCAGGGCCGGTTGAAAGCGGGCAAACGCAAGCAAGCTGTCGGGATTATCCGCCCCAAACTCCACGATAACGTCGATCTGGTTGATAGCACCTTCCTGCCCGGCCAGATCGCTGCCGCGAAAGCCTATGCGATCGATATGCGCAGCAGCATTTTTTGCCGCGCCGCTCATCCAGCATGGGAGATACTCCTTTTCGAAGGCATAGCTGGATTTTGGCGCTGTGACTTTACAGCTGCTGCTAATAAAGCGATAGCGCTGCTGCTGACTGGCATCGCTACCGTCACCCCACAGGTAGTACTCGCTTGCGCCACCGGTATCAACGTCGTTGACGTCGCTGCTTAAACGCACCTGATAGTCTGCATCCGTCGTATCGGTATTGTAGAGCGGATTGGTTATCTCTTCGGCTGAACCCGAATCACCATTAATGATGACCATGTCGGGCTCCCTGACGAAATGAATAATCCCTTTCATCTCCTGTACCAGGGCCGCAGAGATATTTCGCTGAGACGAACGTTCTGCCTGTTTGCGTACATAGCGGGTATACATTGTCAGAAGGCCACCGGCGATAGCCATCACGATAATGATTTCCAGTAATGAAAACCCGGCATCTCTGCGCTTAAACATTAAAAACCTCATGCGCCAGCGATAACAATATCCACCCGAAGGTGGATATTAACTTTTTTAATTTAATTTTTTATTTGCTGCCGAAGACGATGCCGTTATTCGCGCCACCAATATTACAGGTCGCCTCATCAACAATATCCGTGCTGGTAATATCTTCAGCTACAGAGAGAGACTTCATCACGCTACCTGCGGCTTTGGATGCATCCAGCGCGGTCCCGTTAAGCGTCGCCGATTCATCTTCGCCGGCAGGTGCAGAGATAATGCCAACATAGTCCCACTGGTTACCCATCTGCGAAAGCAGGTTTCGGCAGGTCTGCTGATCGAGACCGCTAATGAGGATCACAAAGCCTTTATGCACGTTACTACCAGAGTCCACCAGCGCCTGGCCAATCTGGAAAGCATCGCCTGAAATACCATTGAACGATTCTGAAGGAGAAATTTTACCCAGCTTGTTTAGGGTGACGATCGGCGCAAGATCGTCTGACGTCGCAACGTTTCCTTTAGTAAGCGTCACCGCCGTGGTTGTAGCAGGGGGATATTCGCCTTCATCCTGAAACGCCTCTGCCATTGAGGTGCGGATGCTGTTGGTATTATTCTGAATATCTGAAATATCCTGGGCGGTAAATGCTCGCTGCGCTAATACCACCACGCCCGCTGCAATAACGCCGATAATACCCAACACGATGATAATTTCAAGTAAGGTGACGCCACGCTGATTTCTTAAAAAAAATTTTTTGCTACTTTCTTCACAATGAAATCTTGTCCTTTTCATACTCTTCCTTTCCGTACATTAATCATATAAATTAATGTAACTAATTGCATTAGGTTGTATTCAAGTCGTGCAATTTTAAATAATACGAAAGGAATTAAGAAGGGCATTATTACACATACGCCACTCCATTACTGGAGTGGCGTGATAACACTATCAGGCCTGTTTTACCGCGTCGGCAATGCGGTGAGCGAACTCGGTTACCTGCGCTTCATTCTCGCCTTCTACCATCACGCGGATCAGCGGTTCGGTACCGGATTTACGCAGCAGCACGCGCCCGCGGCTGCCCAGCGCGGCTTCAACCTCTGCCGTGATTGATTTAACGGTTTCGTGCTCCAGCGGATCGCCTTTTCCGGCGGTAAAGCGCACGTTGACCAGGATCTGCGGGAAGAGCTTCATGCCGCTGCAGAGATCGTGCAGGGTCATGTTGTTACGCACCATGGCAGCCACCACCTGCAGACCTGCAACGATGCCATCGCCGGTGGTGGTTTTGTCCAGCAGAATGATGTGCCCGGAGTTCTCGGCGCCAATGCGCCAGCCCTTCTCCTGCAGCTTCTCCAGCACGTAGCGGTCGCCGACCTTAGCGCGGGCAAAGGGAATGCCCAGCTGCTTCAGCGCCAGCTCCAGACCCATGTTGCTCATCAGCGTGCCGACCGCCCCGCCACGCAGCTGCCCCTGACGCAGGCCTTCACGCGCGATAATGTAGAGGATCTGATCCCCATCAACCTTGTTGCCTTCGTGGTCAACCATGATGACGCGGTCGCCGTCGCCGTCAAAGGCAATGCCGAGATCGGCCTTGTCGGCAAGCACGCGAGCCTGTAGCGCACGTACGTCGGTGGCCCCCACCTCTTCGTTGATATTTACGCCGTTCGGCTCGCAGCCAAGGGTGATAACGTCCGCGCCCAGCTCACGGAAAACGCTGGGGGCGATATGGTAGGTCGCGCCGTGGGCACAATCGACCACAATTTTCAGCCCCTTCAGGCTCAGTTCGTTCGGGAAGGTGCCCTTACAGAACTCGATGTAACGTCCGGCAGCGTCTACGATGCGGCTGGCTTTACCCAGCAGCGCAGAGTCAACGCAGCTGATCTCTTTTTCCAGCTCGGCCTCAATGGCCTCTTCTACGTCGTCCGGCAGCTTGGTGCCGTCGGTTGAGAAGAATTTAATGCCGTTGTCGTAAAACGGATTGTGGGAGGCGGAGATGACGATCCCCGCTTCGGCACGGAATGCGCGGGTCAGGTAGGCTACCGCCGGCGTCGGCATTGGTCCGGTGAAGGAGGCAGAGATACCGGCAGCGGCCAGGCCTGCTTCCAGCGCCGACTCCAGCATGTAGCCAGAGATGCGCGTATCCTTACCGATAATGATTTTGCGCGAGCCATGACGCGCCAGTACTTTACCTGCTGCCCAGCCCAGCTTAAGAACGAAATCAGGTGTAATAGGCGCATCGCCGACGCGCCCACGAATACCGTCTGTACCAAAATATTTACGACTACTCATAGCGTTTGTTTTCCTTCGCTGATAGCGTGGCCTCGACCACCCGCATGGCTTCTGTTGTCTCTTTCACGTCATGTACGCGAATTATGTGCGCTCCCTGCATGGCCGCTATCGTTGCGCACGCCAGGCTGCCGCTCAGGCGCTCTGATGGGCCAACGTTCAGCAGCTGGCCAATCATCGATTTACGGGACATGCCCACCAGCAGCGGCAGACCAAAATGGTGGAACTCTGCCAGACGTGCAAGAAGCGCATAGTTATGGGAGAGATTCTTACCGAAACCGAAGCCGGGGTCGAGTACCAATTTATCCTTTGTAATGCCTGCTTTCTCACACCTTTCAATCTGTTCGTGAAAATAGCGGTTAACATCGGCAAAGACATCGGCATATTTTGGCGCGTCCTGCATGGTCTTGGGATCGCCCTGCATATGCATCAGGCAGACCGGCAGGCCGGTTTCCGCCGCCGCTTCCAGCGCGCCCGGCTCGCTCAGAGAGCGTATATCGTTAATCAGATGCGCACCCACGCGGGCAATCTCCCGGATGACCTGCGGCTTAGAGGTATCCACTGAGATCCAGACCTCAAAACGCTGCGCCAGCGCTTCCACGACCGGCACCACGCGGGACAGCTCTTCATCAACGCTTACCTCAGCCGCGCCTGGCCGGGTTGACTCGCCGCCAACGTCAATGATGGTCGCCCCGGCGTTGATCATCAGATTGGCATGTTTAACCGCGTCGATCAGCGTATTGTGCGCGCCGCCGTCAGAGAAAGAGTCTGGGGTGACGTTGAGGATCCCCATAACGTGCGGATGAGAGAGATCGAGCGTGGTTCCCTGAGCGAAGAGTTTCATAGAGCATCCCTTGTACTGTGTGGGTGGTAGATAAGAAAAAACCCCGGAGCACGCCCCGGGGTTTTAAATATTGCTAATGCCTTTGCCGCAAGGGCTTATTTGTCGCCAAACCGTTCTGACATGGTGTTGCCCGGGTTCGGCGTACGCGGTTCATCAACCGGACGCGGCGCACGCGGCGTGCCATTGCTGTCAGAGCTGTTTGAGCCAGGATCTTCCCAGCCCGCTGGCGGACGCACATCGCGACGGGCCATCAGGTCATCAATCTGCGGTGCATCGATGGTCTCATACTTCATGAGCGCATCTTTCATTGAGTGCAGGATGTCCATGTTATCGTTCAGGATCTGACGAGCGCGGTTGTAGTTACGCTCAATCAGCGACTTCACTTCCTGGTCGATAATACGTGCCGTTTCATCGGACATGTGTTTCGCTTTCGCCACGCTGCGGCCCAGGAACACCTCGCCCTCTTCCTCTGCATAGAGCAGCGGACCGAGTTTGTCGGAGAAGCCCCACTGGGTCACCATGTTACGTGCCAGGTTAGTCGCGACCTTGATGTCGTTCGATGCACCGGTAGAAACATGCTCAACGCCGTAGATGATCTCTTCTGCCAGACGACCGCCGTACAGGGTCGAAATCTGGCTCTCCAGCTTCTGACGGCTGGCGCTAATCGCGTCGCCCTCAGGCAGGAAGAAGGTCACACCCAGCGCCCGACCGCGCGGAATAATCGTTACCTTGTGAACCGGATCGTGTTCCGGCACCAGGCGACCGATGATCGCGTGGCCCGCTTCGTGATACGCGGTGGACTCTTTCTGCGCTTCGGTCATCACCATGGAGCGACGTTCCGCACCCATCATGATCTTGTCTTTCGCTTTCTCAAACTCAACCATTGAGACAACGCGTTTGTTGCCACGGGCAGCAAACAGTGCCGCTTCGTTGACCAGGTTAGCGAGATCCGCACCGGAGAAGCCTGGGGTACCGCGGGCAATGATTGCCGCATCGATATCCGGCGACAGCGGTACGCGACGCATATGCACCTTCAGGATCTGCTCACGGCCACGCACGTCCGGCAGACCAACCACAACCTGACGGTCAAAACGGCCTGGACGCAGCAGCGCTGGGTCAAGCACGTCCGGACGGTTCGTCGCGGCGATCACAATGATGCCTTCGTTGCCCTCAAAGCCATCCATCTCAACCAGCATCTGGTTCAGGGTCTGCTCACGTTCATCGTGACCACCGCCCAGGCCTGCGCCACGCTGGCGGCCTACGGCGTCGATCTCATCGATAAAGATGATGCACGGCGCAGCTTTCTTCGCCTGTTCGAACATGTCACGCACGCGGGATGCACCGACACCAACGAACATTTCTACGAAATCAGAACCGGAAATGGTAAAGAATGGCACTTTAGCTTCACCGGCAATGGCTTTTGCCAGCAGCGTTTTACCGGTACCCGGAGGACCGACCATTAAGACGCCTTTCGGGATCTTACCGCCCAGTTTCTGGAAGCGGCTCGGCTCGCGCAGGTATTCAACCAGTTCACCCACCTCTTCTTTCGCTTCGTCGCAGCCTGCAACGTCGGCAAAGGTGGTTTTGATCTGGTCTTCGGTTAGCATACGCGCCTTGCTCTTACCGAACGACATGGCACCTTTGCCACCGCCGCCCTGCATCTGGCGCATAAAGAATATCCAGACGCCGATTAACAGCAGCATCGGGAACCACGAAATGAAGATAGAAGCCAGCAGGCTCGGCTCTTCCGGCGGCTCGCCAACCACTTTGACGTTTTTCGTCAGCAGGTTATCAAGCAGTTTCGGGTCGTTGACCGGGATGTAAGTCGTGTAACGGTTACTATCTTTCTTGGTAACGTTGATCTCACGTCCGTTGATACGCGCTTCGCGAACCTGGTCCTGATTGACCTCTTGCAGGAAGGTAGAGTAGTCCACCTTACGGCCACTCGACTCGCTGGGCCCAAAGCTCTGGAATACTGACATCAGCACAACGGCAATGACCAGCCAGAGTATTAGGTTTTTCGCCATGTCACTCAAGGGATTAACCTCATATTACAACTGTGTTAAAAACAGCGTCAGGATACTCTGTATCCCGTCTCATTCAAACCTGGGTTTGATATCAACGGTTTATCATTTTCGCCCGGTCGCTACAATGTACACTTCACGTGAACGCGCACGCGAAGAGTCAGGTTTACGCACTTTTACCTTCGTAAACAGAGAGCGAATTTCTCTTAGATACTCATCGAATCCTTCGCCCTGAAACACCTTCACTACAAAATTTCCGCCCGGTGCGAGAACGTCTCGGCACATCTGCAGCGCCAGCTCCACCAGATACATGGCGCGGGGGATATCCACCGCCGGTGTTCCGCTCATGTTGGGGGCCATATCGGACATGACCACCTGAACTTTTTCATCGCCGACGCGTTCCAGCAGCGCCTTCACGACTAATTCATCACGAAAATCGCCCTGAAGGAAGTCAACGCCAACGATAGGATCCATAGGGAGAAGATCGCATGCGATGATCCGCCCCTTGCCGCCAATCTGGGTGACCACATACTGTGACCAGCCTCCCGGCGCAGCGCCCAGGTCAACAACCGTCATGCCTGGCTTAAAAAGTTTGTCACTCTGCTGTATTTCATCAAGTTTAAACCAGGCGCGGGAACGTAACCCCTTTTTCTGCGCCTGCTGCACATATTTATCGCTAAAGTGTTCCTGAAGCCAGCGGCTTGAGCTGGCAGAACGCTTTTTACCTGTCATCTCTATATCCAAGTTGTTCATCGTGAGTAGCAGGCTATCAACTATCAGCACAGCCGATTTGGCGATACACTGGAGATGGCGGTAGAATGAACCGTTTTCAATCCCAACGTAAGCAAAAATATACGATGAATCTGAGTACTAAACAAAAACAGCACCTTAAAGGTCTGGCACATCCGCTCAAGCCGGTAGTTATGCTTGGCAACAATGGTTTGACCGAAGGGGTACTGGCCGAGATTGAACAAGCGCTAGAGCACCATGAGCTAATCAAGGTCAAGATCGCTACCGAAGACCGCGAAACTAAGACGCTGATCGTGGAAGCGATTGTTCGTGAAACCGGCGCCTCTAACGTACAGGTCATCGGTAAAACGCTGGTGCTGTACCGCCCATCGAAGGAGCGTAAAATTTCGCTGCCACGCTAAGAATATCCTGGATAGAACACAAAATCTGTGTAAAACGAGGGGTTTTCCGCAAGCTGACAAGCAAAATGCCACGCTCTTGACGTTGTTAAAAGGCCGCTATGCGGCCTTTTTCTTATCTTTACATTACGTCAACATATTACAGGTTGGCGCGTAATTAAAGATATTCTACCTTGAGGATCTCATACTCCACTTCGCCACCCGGCGTGCGGATGACGACCACATCGTCCTGCTCTTTGCCGACCAGGCCACGGGCAATCGGCGAGTTTACCGAGATCAGATTCTGCTTAAAATCCGCCTCGTCATCACCCACGATGCGGTAGGTCTGCTCTTCCTCGTTATCGAGGTTCAGCACGGTGACGGTTGAGCCAAAAATCACGCGGCCATTGTTAGGCATTTTTGTGATGTCGATCACCTGTGCATTGGAGAGCTTGGCCTCAATGTCTTTGATGCGCCCTTCGCAGAACCCCTGCTGCTCACGGGCAGCATGGTACTCGGCGTTCTCTTTCAGGTCGCCGTGCTCGCGGGCATCGGCAATCGCGGCGATGATTTCAGGACGACGCACGGACTTCAGAAAATCCAGCTCTTCGCGTAATTTTTCGGCACCACGTAAGGTCATCGGAATAGCTTGCATTGTTATACCTCTTAAACATTCCTGTAGGGAGCGGTGGCCCCGCCCCGGTCGCTTTACCCCCCGCATACCGCGCAAAGGAGGGGGACAAAAGCAAAAGAAAACCGACCCGGAGACAAGGCTCCAGGTCAGCAGCAATTTTTCAATTTGATACGCATTTTACCCGGAAGTTCCTTATGGGTCATCGTTTACTTTCCGGTGCGATGCACCGTAGTATGACGGCCTGTTTCCAGGTTTCTAGCGCGAGATTATGCGATTTTCCAGATATGTCATCGGATTGACCACCAGTATAGCGTTGAATGTGCAGGCTGCGAACGTTGATGAGTACATTAACCAGCTCCCTGCTGGCGCAAACCTCGCCCTGATGGTGCAGAAGGTTGGTGCCCAGGCTCCCGATATCGATTACCACAGCCAGCAGATGGCCCTGCCCGCCAGTACCCAGAAGGTGATCACCGCGCTGGCCGCCCTGCTGCAGCTCGGGCCAGATTTCCGTTTTACCACCACGCTTGAGAGTAAAGGTAACGTTGCGAACGGGGTGTTAAAAGGGGATCTGGTAGCACGATTTGGCGGCGATCCGACGCTAAAGCGTCAGGATATCCGCAATATGGTCGCGGTATTGAAAAGATCCGGCGTGCAGCAGATCGACGGTAACGTGCTGATCGACACCTCGGTCTTTGCCAGCCACGATAAAGCTCCCGGCTGGCCGTGGAACGACATGACCCAGTGCTTTAGTGCGCCGCCGGCCGCCGCGATTATCGATCGCAACTGCTTCTCGGTATCGCTCTATAGCGCCCAGAAGGCTAACGAGCTGGCGTTTATCCGCATCGCCTCCTACTACCCCGTCACCATGTTTAGTCAGGTGCGCACGCTGGCGAAAGGCTCCCCTGATGCCCAGTACTGCGAGCTGGACGTTGTGCCTGGGGATCTCAACCGCTTCACGCTGACCGGCTGCCTGACCCAGCGCGCCGATCCGCTGCCGCTGGCCTTTGCTATTCAGGACGGGGCGAGCTATGCCGGGGCGGTGCTGAAGGATGAGCTTAAGCAGGCCGGGATTACCTACAGCGGCACGCTGCTGCGCCAGACGCTGGTTAACGAGCCGGGAATGGTGATCGCCAGCAAGCAGTCCGCGCCGCTGCACGATCTCTTAAAGATTATGCTGAAAAAGTCAGACAACATGATCGCCGATACCGTGTTTCGCACCATCGGCCATGCGCGCTTTGGCGTGCCGGGGACGTGGCGGGCAGGCGCGGATGCCGTACGGCAGATCCTACGCCAGCAGGCGGGCGTCGATCTGGGCAACAGCATTGTGGTCGATGGCTCCGGCCTGTCACGCCATAACCTGATCTCTCCGGCTACCATGATGCAGGTGCTGCAGTATATCGCCCAGCATGACACCGAGCTGAACTTCATCTCAATGCTGCCGCTGGCGGGCTATGACGGCTCGTTACAGTACCGTGCCGGTCTGCATGCGGCAGGGGTAGACGGCAAGGTATCGGCGAAGACAGGCTCCCTGCAGGGGGTCTATAACCTGGCGGGCTTTATTACCACCGCCAGCGGCCAGCGCATGGCGTTTGTGCAGTATCTCTCCGGCTATGCGGTAGAGCCTGCCGATCAGCGTAACCGCCGTATACCGCTGGTGCGCTTCGAGAGCCGGCTCTACAAAGACGTTTATCAGAATAATTAGCCAAAACGCCCGGCGGCGCTCTGCTTGCCGGGCCTACACCTTTTCTCAGCCCCATGTATACAAAAACCCCGGCTTATGACCGGGGTTTTACTGGATTAACGCTTGTAGATGAACTCGACGCCTTCGTCGTCTTCTTCATCCCAGTCGTCATCTTCATCGTCTTCTTCCACTTCAGCTTCTTCAAGCTGCTGACGGTGGTAGTCATCCCACATGAATTCGACTTTCTCAGGCTGCTTCGCTTCTTCAGCCTGGACCAGCGGGTTCTCGATGATGAAGGTCATGACGTCCCAGCACAGCTCTTTTACGCCCTGCTGGCTGGCCGCAGAGATGAGATAGTGCTTCTCTTCCCAGCCCAGCGCCGTAGCAATCGCCTGCGCCTTCTCTTCGGCCTCAGCCTTATCCATCAGGTCGATCTTGTTGAAGACCAGCCAGCGCGGCTTGGCGGCCAGCTTCTCGCTGTACTTCTCCAGCTCGCCGATGATGATGCGCGCGTTCTCAACCGGATCGGAACCGTCAATCGGATCGATGTCGATCAGGTGCAGCAGGACGCGACAGCGCTCAAGATGCTTCAGGAAGCGAATACCCAGCCCTGCGCCCTCTGCCGCGCCCTCAATCAGGCCCGGAATGTCGGCAACCACAAAGCTCTTCTCGGTGTCCATACGCACTACGCCGAGGCTCGGTACCAGGGTGGTGAACGGATAGTCCGCCACTTTCGGTTTCGCTGCGGAGACGGCACGAATGAACGTCGATTTACCGGCGTTAGGCATGCCCAGCATCCCGACGTCGGCCAGCAGCATCAGCTCCAGCTGCAGATCGCGCTTGTCGCCCGGCGTGCCCATCGTTTTCTGACGCGGGGTACGGTTGACGGAGGATTTAAAGCGCGTGTTGCCCAGACCGTGCCAGCCGCCTTTCGCTACCATCAGGCGCTGACCGTGTTTGGTCATATCGCCCATGGTCTCGCCGGTGCCCTGGTCAATGATGCGCGTTCCTACCGGCACCTTGACCGTGACATCTTTACCACGCTTGCCGGTACAGTCACGGCTCTGGCCGTTCTGCCCACGCTCGGCGCGGAAAGACTTCTCAAAGCGGTAGTCGATCAGGGTGTTGAGGTTCTCGTCTGCTTCCAGCCAGACATCACCGCCGTCACCGCCGTCGCCGCCGTCAGGGCCGCCACGCGGAATATATTTTTCACGACGAAAGCTTACGCAGCCGTTACCGCCGTCACCTGCCACGACCAGAATCGTAGCTTCATCAACAAACTTCATTTTACTCTCCGTTACTCATTCGCCTGAGCGGGGTAAAGTGACAATCACTTCACGCTTGCGCCAGCGTCCCCAGAGGCGGTGGCCTATGGCGGAATACATAGCGCCCGCAACCACGACAAACGCACCGAGATAACCTAAAAGGTTTAACATCGGTCTGGCGAAAACATCGGGCCAGGCCTGTGATAATAAATCCGAAAACAACAGCGTAAACAGCGGGGTAAGCGTGATTAGTGCGCTCACCTGCGCTGCCTGCCAGCGCGCCATCGCCTCTGCGAGCGCGCCGTATCCTACCAGCGTATTGAGGCCGCAGAAGATCAGGCAGGCCAGCTGCCATGAGCTAAGCTGGGCTATCGTGCCTGGCTCCGCCAGCGGCAGCAACGCCATTGTGCATAAAGTGTACAGCAAAAAGAGGATCTGCTGCGAGGCCAACCGGCGTAATAACACCTTTTGCGCGACCCCATAGCTCACCCAGACTGCGGCGGCGCTGACGCCGAAGATCACACCCCAGGTGTAATCGGTGAGTCTGGTGAAGATCTCTATCAGGCTGGTGTTGAAAAACATCACCAGCCCGCAAAGCAGCATTATGGCCCCAATGACCTGGGTGCCGCGCATCTTCTCCTTCAGGATAAAGACGCTGGCCACCATCATGCCTACCGGTGAGAGCTGTCCAATCACCTGTGAGGCCGTCGGGGTCAAATATTGCAGAGAAGAGCTGAAGAGAATGAAATTCCCGAACAAGCCTCCGGTGGCAATAGCGAGCAAAACCAGCCAGCGACGTTGACGGAAAATACGCATCGGTGGCAGTTTGCCTTTGATGGCCAGAATAGCGCCGAGACCTATCGCCGCCATTAAAAAGCGATAGAACACGATGGTGGGCGGTTCCATCACCTCCAGCACCTGCTTCATGGCAATGGGCAATGCACCCCAACACATGGCTGTCGTTAGCGCTAAAAGGATCCCAATGCCTGCCTGCTGCTTCATGCCCTATTCCCTGCAAATAATTTACCGGGACAGAATGTAAAAAGCCCCGCAACGTATTGCGGGGCTTTCATCCGTTACCGGGACGCGAAAAACTTATTCAGCAACGATGCTGATGAACTTACGGTTTTTCGGACCTTTAACTTCGAACTTAACTTTACCGTCAGTCAAAGCGAACAGAGTGTGGTCACGGCCGCAACCTACGTTAGAGCCAGCGTGGAATTTGGTACCACGTTGACGAACGATGATGCTGCCTGCCAGTACTGCTTCTCCGCCAAAGCGTTTTACGCCCAGACGTTTAGCTTCTGAATCGCGACCGTTACGAGTTGAGCCGCCAGCCTTTTTGTGTGCCATTTAAATCTGCTCCCCTAGTCTTAAGCGCTGATGCCAGTGATTTTAACATCAGTGAACCACTGACGATGGCCCTGCTGCTTACGGTAGTGTTTACGACGACGAAACTTAACGATTTTAACTTTCTCGCCACGACCGTGAGCAACAACTTCAGCTTTGATAACGCCGCCATCAACGAAAGGAACGCCGATTTTGACTTCTTCACCGTTTGCGACCATCAGAACTTCAGCGAACTCAATAGTTTCGCCAGTTGCGATGTCCAGCTTTTCCAGGCGAATGGTCTGACCTTCGCTTACTCGGTGTTGTTTACCACCACTTTGGAAAACCGCGTACATAAAAAACTCCGCTTCCGCGCACATCTCTCGAGTGATTCAGAGTGCGCTATAAATATTCACAATAGGGCGCGAATATTACGCAAAACGCGAGCCTTTGACAAGTGCGATCGTCAATAGACGAAGAAAAAAAACACAACGTGCATGGTGACGTTTATCTGGCGCGTTTTTTCAGTACAATCAACAATACTATAGCTAACCCGTAACCCTTCGTTATCCCATTTTGACAGGTGATAAACAGGACTTTAAGCCCGGCTTTTGCGATGAATTTAGAAAAAATCAATGAGTTAACCGCGCAAGATATGGCGGGTGTCAATGCGACAATCCTGCAACAGCTCGACTCGGACGTACAGCTAATCAACCAGCTGGGGTATTACATTGTCAGCGGCGGCGGCAAACGTATCCGTCCGATGATCGCCGTGCTGGCTGCTCGCGCCGTCGGCTATGAGGGGAGTGCCCACGTCACTATCGCGGCGCTAATCGAATTTATCCACACCGCGACGCTGCTCCATGACGACGTGGTGGATGAATCCGACATGCGTCGCGGCAAAGCCACCGCTAACGCGGCCTTTGGCAATGCGGCCAGCGTGCTGGTGGGCGATTTTATTTATACACGTTCCTTCCAGATGATGACCAGCCTTGGCTCGCTCAGGGTGCTGGAGGTGATGTCGGAGGCGGTAAACGTAATCGCTGAAGGCGAAGTGCTGCAGCTGATGAACGTTAACGACCCGAACATTACCGAAGAGAACTACATGCGGGTCATCTACAGCAAGACCGCACGTCTGTTCGAGGCGGCTTCCCAGTGCTCCGGCATTCTGGCGGGCTGCAGCGAGGCGCAGGAGAAGGGTCTGCAGGATTATGGCCGCTATCTGGGCACTGCCTTCCAGCTCATTGACGACCTGCTGGACTACAGCGCCGATGGCGAAACGCTGGGGAAAAACGTCGGTGACGACCTCAACGAAGGCAAACCTACCCTGCCGCTGCTGCATGCTATGCGTCACGGTACGCCAGAGCAGGCGCAGATGATCCGCGACGCTATTGAGCAAGGTAATGGCCGTCACCTGCTGACGCCCGTGCTGGAAGCCATGGCCGCCTGCGGCTCACTGGAGTGGACGCGGCAGCGGGCAGAAGAGGAGGCGGACAAAGCCATCGCCGCGCTTCAGGTGCTGCCGGACTCCCCATGGCGTGAAGCGTTAATTGGCCTGGCGCACATCGCCGTCCAGCGCGATCGCTAATCCTTATACTCCCGCGTTACGGCGCGGGAATATTCCAAAAGATTCCAATAAGCATGTTCCAGCAAATCCAGTAATACCATGGCATTATCCCTGGCAAATTCCTAAATACGCCTCTCTTATAAGAACTTATTAGAGCTTACACTCTCTAAGGGATATGATAGGCCCGCGCACCGTTTTAGCGCAGCGCTTATCGCAATCACAGGGAGGAAAAATGGAACAGAAACTGACTGACTGGCACCCGGCCGATATTATTGCCGCGCTACGTAAGAAAGGGACCTCAATGGCGGCAGAGTCGCGTAGAAGTGGACTCAGCTCTTCAACGCTGGCGAACGTGTTAACGCGTCCGTGGCCAAAAGGAGAGCAGATCATCGCCAGGGCGATTGGAACAGATCCGTGGGTAATCTGGCCGTCGCGCTATCACGACCCCATCACTCACGAGTTTATCGATCGCGCTAAGCTGATCCGCAAGGAGCGAGACAAACAGCCCAAAGCGTAACGAGAGTTAACCCGGCAAGCCAACCCCCTTCTCCTGACGGCAAGGGGGCTGCCTTCCATTAAGCCTGAAGCCTTACTCGCCTTTCACGCGTTCGATGTTCGCGCCCAGCGCCCGCAGCTTGTTCTCAATGGTTTCATACCCACGATCGATATGGTAGATACGCTCAACGATGGTGGTCCCTTCCGCGATACAGCCCGCCAGCACCAGGCTTGCAGAAGCACGCAGATCGGTTGCCATCACCTGGGCACCGGAGAGTTTTTCCACGCCGTGACAGATAGCGGTATTGCTCTCGATCTCCGCGTGTGCGCCCATACGGATCAGCTCCGGAATGTGCATGAAGCGGTTCTCGAAGATGGTTTCCGTCACGACGCCGGTCCCTTCCGCCACCAGGTTCAGCAGCGTAAACTGCGCCTGCATGTCGGTGGGGAACGCCGGGTGCGGCGCGGTGCGCACGTTAACCGCTTTCGGGCGCTTGCCGTGCATGTCGAGGCTGATCCAGTCCTCGCCCAGCTCAATGTCCGCGCCTGCTTCGCGCAGCTTGGCCAGTACCGCATCCAGCGTGTCCGGCTGAGCTTTACGGCAGACAATTTTGCCGCCGGAGATGGCCGCTGCCACCAGGAAGGTCCCGGTTTCGATACGGTCAGGCAGCACGCTATAGACACCGCCGCCCAGGCGCTCAACGCCCTGAATGGTGATGCTGTCGGTACCCATGCCGGTGATCTTCGCCCCCAGGGTGTTGAGGAAGTTTGCCGTATCGACAATCTCCGGCTCGCGGGCGGCGTTTTCGATAATGGTTGTGCCTTCGGCCAGCGTCGCCGCCGACATGATGGTGACGGTCGCGCCAACGCTGACCTTATCCATCACGATATGCGCCCCTTTCAGGCGACCGTTAACGGAAGCTTTAACGTAGCCCTCTTCCAGCTTGATCTCCGCACCCAGCTGCTCCAGGCCGCTGATATGCAGATCCACCGGACGAGCGCCGATAGCGCAGCCGCCCGGCAGGGAGACTTCACCCTTGCCAAAACGCGCCACCAGCGGACCCAGCGCCCAAATGGAGGCGCGCATGGTCTTCACCAGCTCATAGGGAGCGCGATAGATATTAACCCCGCGGCCATCCATCCAGACGGAACCGTTGCGCTCGACCTTCATGCCAAGCTGGCTCAGCAGCTTCATGGTGGTATCGATATCTTTCAGTTTCGGAACGTTACGAATTTCGACAGGCTCTTCTGCCAGCAGGGCGGCAAAAAGAATTGGCAACGCTGCGTTTTTCGCTCCTGAAATTGTCACTTCGCCCTGAAGCCGGGTCGGCCCCTGTACACGAAACTTATCCATTCATCTCTTCTCTGTTAAGAATTCATACGTACTGCCGGTCAATGACCGTCAGCTCAAAAACCGTTTAGTTTACGATCGCGCGCCCACTCGGCAGGCGTATAGGCTTTGATCGACAGGGCGTGGATGCGGTTGTCCGCGATATACTCCATCAGCGGGGCATAGACGGCCTGCTGCTTCTTCACGCGACTCATGTCGGCAAAAATTTCACCCACCGCAATAACCTGAAAGTGACTGCCATCGCCGCTAACGTGGGCTTCCTGAAGGGAGAGTGCGTTCATCAGCACGGTCTGGATTTCATGATTTTCCATGGGCTTTAATTCATCTGGTAGTGAAAACAGTCCAACATCTTAGAGGAAAGTGGCGCTGTCTTAAATAAGCAAAAAGCCTCGCTTGTCAATCAAGCGAGGCTATGAGTAGTAACGTACTGAAAATATTAGTGTGGCAGCGCATCGGCGGGAAGGTTATAGAGCTGCGCCAGAGTGCGAACCTTGTCGCTGACGCCCTCCAGCACCACCGGGCGCCCCTGTTTTCTGGCAAAGGCCACCAGGTGAACCAGCAGGGCAACCCCGGCGGTATCAACGCGAGCGACGCCGGTCAGGTCGATCACGTCAACGCCGTTCAGCGCCTGCGCCCTCGCCTCCCACAGCTCATTTAGCACGTCCTGATCCAGCTCTCCCTCGAGAGCCAGCCGTTCGCCATCACGCGTCCAGCGTAGCTGGTCAGCCATTATTTCTTCTCGTCCAGGGTGATTTTCTGCTGGGAGATCGATTTCAGCTGCGCGGTCAGACCCTCGATGCCTTTGGTACGCAGCAGGTCGCTCCACTCGTTCTGTTTAGTGGTGATCATGCTGATGCCTTCGGCAATCATGTCATAGGCCTGCCAGTTACCGGTCTGGCTGTTCTTACGCCACTGGAAGTCCAGGCGTACCGGCGGACGGCCGTTTGGATCGTTGATAGTGACGCGGATCGGCACGATGGAGGCGTTGCCCAGCGGCTTCTCAGGCGCAATCTGGTAGGTCTGGCCGTTATACATCGCCAGCGCCTGGCCGTAGGCCTGCTTCAGGTATTCGCGGAACGCGGCAAAGTAGGCATCACGCTGCGCCGGGGTTGCCTCTTTGTAATAGCGGCCCAGCACCAGCGCCCCCGCATATTTTACCTGCACATAGGGCAGCAGCTCTTGATCGACAACGTCGCGCAGGTAGTCAGGGTTAGCGCGGATTTTTGGCTGTTCGGTTTTAAGGCGATCGAAGGTCTTTTGCGCCGCTTCCTGCATCAGCTTGTACGGGTTGCTCTGGTCGGCGGCGGTCGCTGCCGTCAGCGGAGCGATAGCCAGTACGGCAATCATTAACAGTCGTTTAAACATGCGTCACTTCTCCTCATGGATTCGTCGGGGTGGCGGACGGTGCAACGTCAGTATCGGCAGCGCCCGGCGCTGGCGCATCACCTGAACTCTTATTGTCGCTACCTTTGCTGTTGTAAAGGAATTGTCCGATCAGGTCCTCAAGTACCATTGCAGACTTGGTGTCCTGAATGGTGCTGCCGTCTTTAAGCATAGAACTTCCCAGCTCGGGATCGTCAAACCCGACGTTGAGCGCCAGGTACTGCTCGCCCAACAGGCCAGAGGTGCGAATCGCCAGCGAGCTGGTATCGGGGATCTGGTTATAACGCTCTTCGATATCCAGCGACACCCGCGGCAGATAGGTTTTTGGATCCAGCTCGATATCGGCTACGCGCCCAACCACGACGCCGCCAATGCGCACCGGCGAGTGAACCTTCACGCCGCCGATGTTATCGAAGGTGGCGGTCACGCGGTAGGTCGGCTCCGTGCGCATAGAGGCAACGTCCGCCGCCTTCAGGCAGATAAAGAGCGCCGCCAGCAGGGCAATCAGAAGAAAAATACCCACCCAAATTTCTGTTTTTTTCGTTTGCATCTACTCAGTTCCCAAACATCAGAGCGGTGAGCACAAAATCGAGACCGAGAATGGTCAACGATGAGTGCACAACGGTACGTGTGGTGGCCCGGCTAATCCCTGCCGAAGTGGGGATCGCGTCATAACCATTGAACAGCGCGATCCAGGTAACGGTAATAGCGAACACCACGCTTTTGATCAGGCAGTTCACCAGATCGAGGCGCAGATCGACGGCATTTTGCATCGCCGTCCAGAAGAAACCGGCATCGATGCCTTTCCAGTTCACGCCCACCAGCGAGCCGCCCCAGATGCCGACCGCGACAAACATGATCGTCAGCAGCGGCAGCGAGATCACCCCCGCCCAGAAGCGTGGCGAAATCACCCGGCGCAGCGGATCCACCGCCATCATCTCCATGCTGGAGATCTGTTCGGTAGCGCGCATCAGGCCGATTTCGGCGGTCAGCGCCGATCCTGCCCGTCCGGCGAACAGCAGGGCGGCAACCACCGGTCCCAGCTCGCGCAGCAGCGACAGCGCCACCAGCATGCCGAGGCTGGTTTCGGCGCTGTAGGTGGTGAGCACCAGGTAACCCTGCAGCCCCAGCACCATGCCGATGAACACCCCGGAGACGAGGATGATGAGCATCGAGAGCACGCCCACGTTATAGAGCTGGCGAACCAGCAGCGGCGCGTGCTTGCGAAACTCGGGCTTGCCGATCAGCGCATTGAATAACATCAACCCGGCGCGCCCGAACGTCGCGATCGTTTTGATCCCGCGATGCCCAAGCGATGCCAGTGCATTTAACAGCATGAGTGGCTTAGCTCCCTGTTCCTAGTAAATCGTGAAGATAGTCACCCGCCGGATAGCGGAACGGCACCGGGCCATCCGCAATGCCGTCAAGGAACTGGCGGACCCGGGGATCGGCATTCTCCTGAAGCCCCTGGGCGCTGCCGTGGGCGACGATCTTTTTGTCGGCCACGATATAGGCGTAGTCGGCAATACTCAATACCTCGGGCACGTCGTGGGAGACCACAATGCAGGTGACCCCCAGCGCGCTGTTCAGCTCTGAGATGAGCTTGACCAGTACCCCCATGGTGATGGGATCCTGGCCGACAAAAGGCTCATCAAACATGATCAGATCCGGCTCGAGGGCAATCGCCCGCGCCAGCGCCGCACGACGGGCCATGCCGCCGGATAGCTCGGACGGCATCAGCTTTGCTGCGCCGCGCAGGCCAACGGCCTCCAGCTTCATCATTACCGTGCTCTTCAGCAGCGCCGGCGGCAGATGCGTGTGCTCACGCAGCGGATAGGCCACGTTATCAAACACGGTCATGTCGGTGAACAGCGCCCCGGACTGGAACAGCATGCTCATGCGCTTGCGCACGGTGTAGAGGCGGGAGCGCGACATCGCCGGTACGTTTTCGCCATCGAAGAGGATCTCACCGGTGTCCGGTGGGATCTGCCCGCCGATCAGGCGCAGCAGCGTGGTTTTACCGATCCCTGATGGTCCCATGATCGCGGTGATCTTTCCGCGCGGCACCGTCAGCGTAATATTGTCGAAGATACACCGATTGCCACGGGAGAAGCTGACGCCACGGACATCGACTAAATTCGCCATCGTCTGGCTCATTTACTTTTCCTTCTGCCTTATTAGGTGTAACCAGGGCGCGTCATTACGCCTGGTCACGATATTTTTACAGAATATTGTGCGCATAGGTTAGCTAAAGCTGGCATTTGTTTTACTTTTAAGCCGCTTAAAGTCAAAATCAGGACTCGCTGTGTCCACCGATCCTCTCTTCGCCTGGCGATCGCTGACTGCGGACCGGCGATTATACCTGAAGAAAGGACTTTAGATGCTTTTAGCGATGGCGCTGTTAATTATTGGTTTACTTTTGGTGGTCTACAGTGCCGATCGTCTGGTGTTTGCCGCGTCTATTCTCTGCCGTAGCATTGGGATCCCGCCGCTGATCATCGGCATGACGGTGGTTACCATCGGCACCTCCCTGCCTGAAATCATTGTCTCGATGGCCGCCTCCCTGCACGGACAGATGGATCTGGCTATTGGTACGGCGCTGGGATCTAACATCGTCAATATACTGTTGATCCTCGGCTTAGCCGCCCTGTTCCATCCATTTACCGTGCATTCTGATATTCTGCGCCGCGAATTACCGCTAATGTTGATCGTCAGCGCCCTCGCTGGCGTGGTGCTGTACGATGGTCAGCTCACGCGGGCGGACGGCCTCTTTTTACTGCTGTTAGCCGTGCTCTGGCTGGTATTCATTGTTAAGATTGGCCGCCAGGGCAACGATAGCCTGACCCGGGAGCAGCTGGCGGAGCTGCCCCGTGAGGGTAGCCTGTCGGTGGCGTTTCTCTGGCTGGGGGTCGCGCTGATCGTCATGCCGATGGCGACCCGGATGGTGATTGATAACGCCACGGTGCTGGCTAACGTGCTGGGAATGAGCGAGCTGACCATCGGCCTGACGGTGATTGCCATTGGAACCAGCCTGCCGGAGCTGGCTACCGCTATCGCTGGGGCACGTAAAGGTGAAGATGATATCGCCATCGGTAATATTATTGGCTCCAGCATTATTAATATCGCCATTGTGCTGGGCCTGCCCGCGCTGATTGTTCCCGGCTCCTTTAACCCGCTGGCCTTTACGCGCGACTACGGCGTGATGCTGGCGGTCAGCGTTATCTTCGCCCTGCAGTGCTGGCGTCGGCAGAGCCAGACGGGCAGAGGCGCAGGCGCGCTGTTACTTGGCGGTTTTATCATATGGATGGCGATGCTCTACTGGCTGTCGCCGTATATTACTGGATAATCGGAAACCTATTATGTCGCACATAGATTTGCCGCCGGGCTTTGACTTTCAACAGGCGGGCAAGGATGTACTGACTATTGAACGTGAAGGCCTGGCCGAGCTTGACCGCTACATCAACCAGGACTTTACCGAAGCCTGCGAAAAGATGTTCTACTGCGCCGGTAAAGTGGTGGTGATGGGCATGGGCAAATCTGGCCATATCGGGCGTAAGATGGCGGCGACCTTCGCCAGCACCGGCACGCCGGCGTTTTTCGTTCACCCTGGCGAGGCCGCCCACGGCGATCTCGGCATGGTCGCGCCGCAGGATATCGTTATCGCCCTGTCGAACTCCGGCGAATCCAACGAGATCCTCGCGCTTATTCCGGTGCTGAAACGCTTGCAGGTGCCGTTAATCTGCGTCACCAGCCGTCCGGAAAGCAGCATGGCGCGGGCGGCGGATATCCATCTCTGCGTCAAGGTGCCCCGGGAAGCCTGTCCGCTGGGGCTGGCCCCCACCTCCAGCACCACGGCGGCGCTGGTGATGGGCGACGCGCTGGCAGTGGCGCTCCTGAAGGCGCGCGGCTTTACGGCAGAGGACTTTGCCCTCTCCCACCCCGGCGGCGCGCTCGGGCGCAAGCTGCTGCTGCGGGTAAACGATATTATGCACACCGGGGATGAGATCCCCCACGTCAGCAAAGAGGCCTCCCTGCGCGACGCGCTGCTGGAGATCACCCGCAAAAATCTGGGCATGACGGTGGTGTGCGACGACCTGATGAAAATTGAAGGCATCTTTACCGACGGCGACCTGCGCCGCGTGTTTGATATGGGTGCCGACGTCAGAAACTTAGGTATTGCGGACGTGATGACGCCCGGCGGCATCCGCGTTCGCGCAGGCACGCTGGCGGTTGACGTCCTGAACCTGATGCAGTCTCGCCACATTACGGCGGTCATGGTTGCCGATGGCGACCAGCTGCTGGGTGTGGTACATATGCACGATCTGCTGCGCGCAGGCGTGGTGTAAAAAGGATACGAGAATGAGTAATGCTGCTGCGTCACTGGCGACCTGCTACGGGCCGGTCAGTACGCAAGTGATGGCTAAGGCGGAGAAGATCCGCCTGCTGATCCTGGACGTTGATGGCGTAATGTCTGACGGCCTGATTTTTATGGGTAATAATGGTGAAGAGCTGAAAGCGTTCAACGTGCGCGACGGCTATGGCATCCGCTGCGCGTTGACCTCGGGTATCGAGGTGGCGATTATTACCGGCCGCAAGGCTAAACTGCTGGAAGACCGCTGCGCTACGCTGGGAATCACGCATCTCTACCAGGGGCAGTCGGACAAGCTGATCGGCTACCGGGAGCTGCTCGCCACCCTCGCCGTCAGCGCCGATGAGGTCGCCTACGTGGGCGATGACCTGATCGACTGGCCGGTGATGGCTGAGGTGGGCTTAAGCGTGGCCGTTGCCGATGCGCACCCGCTGCTGCTGCCGCGCGCGGACTACGTGACAAGGATTCAGGGCGGACGCGGCGCGGTACGTGAAGTCTGCGATCTGCTGCTGCTGGCGCAGGGCAAACTGGAAGAGGCCAAAGGGCAATCGATATGAGTAAAACCAGACGTTGGGTTATCATTCTGCTGTCGCTGGCGGTGCTGGTATTGATTGGCGTCAATTTGACCGATCGGGACGATGACAGCCAGGTCGCGATCAACAATAGCGATCCGACCTACCGCAGCGAGCATACCGATACCGTGGTCTATAGCCCGGAAGGGGCGCTGAACTATCGCCTGATCGCGCAGCACGTTGAGTACTTCTCTGACCAGGCTGTTTCATGGTTTACGCAGCCGGTATTAACCACTTTTGACGAAAATAAAGTGCCGACCTGGTCGATTAGGTCAGATAAAGCCAAACTGACTGATGACCGTATGCTGTATCTTTATGGAAACGTTGAGGTCAATGCCCTGACAGCAGAGTCCCAACTGCGGAAAATTACGACGGATAACGCTCAGATTAACCTGATTACTCAGGATGTTACCTCGAACGATCTGGTCACGTTATACGGTACAACATTTAATTCCAGCGGCCTGAAAATGCGCGGCAACTTACGCAGCAAAAACGCCGAGCTGATTGAAAAGGTTAGAACCTCCTATGAAATTCAAAATAAACAAACTCAGCCTTAATCTTGCGCTTGCCAGCGTACTTCTGGCCGCCTCTGTCCCGGCGCTGGCGGTGACCGGCGATACCGATCAGCCGATCCATATTGAATCTGACCAGCAGTCGCTGGACATGCAGGGCAACGTGGTGACCTTCACCGGCAACGTGGTGGTCACCCAGGGTACGATCAAGATCAACGCCGATAAGGTAGTTGTTACCCGTCCGGGCGGCGAGCAGGGCAAAGAGATCATTGACGGCTACGGCAACCCGGCCACTTTCTACCAGATGCAGGATAACGGCAAGCCGGTGCAGGGTCATGCTGGCCAGCTCCATTACGAGCTGCAGAATGACTTCGTGGTGCTGACCGGCAACGCCTTCCTTGAGCAGCAGGACAGCAATATCACCGGCGACAAAATTACCTATCTGGTCAAAGAGCAAAAAATGCAGGCGTTTAGCGAAAAAGGCAAGCGCGTGACCACCGTCCTGGTTCCATCCCAGCTGCAGGACAAAGGCAATAAACCGGCACCGAAGAAGAGTAACTAATTCGTTATGGCAACGTTAACTGCAAAAAATCTTGCTAAAGCCTATAAAGGCCGCCGCGTGGTCGAGGATGTCAGCCTGACCGTTAACTCCGGCGAAATTGTGGGCCTGCTTGGCCCTAACGGGGCGGGTAAAACCACCACCTTCTACATGGTCGTAGGCATTGTCTCCCGCGACGCGGGCAATATCATTATCGATGACGAAGATATCAGCCTGCTGCCGCTGCACGCCCGCGCGCGCCGTGGTATCGGCTACCTGCCGCAGGAGGCCTCGATTTTCCGCCGCCTGAGCGTCTATGATAACTTAATGGCCGTGCTGCAGATCCGTGACGACCTCTCCTCCCAGCAGCGCGAAGACCGCGCCAACGAGCTGATGGAGGAGTTTCACATTGAGCACCTGCGCGACAGCCTCGGCCAGGCTCTCTCCGGCGGTGAGCGCCGTCGCGTGGAGATCGCCCGTGCGCTGGCGGCGAACCCTAAGTTTATCCTGCTGGATGAACCCTTTGCCGGCGTTGACCCCATCTCTGTTATCGACATTAAGCGCATCATTGAGCACCTGCGCGACAGCGGCCTGGGCGTGCTGATCACCGATCACAACGTGCGTGAGACGCTGGCCGTGTGCGAGCGCGCCTATATCGTCAGCCAGGGGCATCTGATTGCCCACGGTACGCCGCAGCAAATCCTTGAAGACGAACAGGTTAAACGCGTATATCTTGGGGAAGACTTCAGACTCTGATAGGGTTAGTAACTGTAATGTTTTAGCGGGAGAGAAGTGTTCTGAACATGAAGCAAGGTTTGCAACTGCGGCTCAGCCAACAGCTCGCCATGACGCCCCAACTGCAGCAGGCTATTCGTCTGCTGCAGCTCTCTACGCTGGAACTTCAGCAAGAACTTCAGCAGGCGTTGGATAGCAACCCGCTGCTGGAGCAGACCGATATTCACGACGAGATAGACGCGCAGCAGACCCAGGACACCGAAGCGTTAGACACCGCCGACGCCCTTGAGCAGAAAGATATGCCCGAGGAGCTGCCGCTGGACGCCAGCTGGGATGAGATCTACACCGCCGGTACGCCGTCGGGCAACGGCGTGGACTATCAGGACGACGAGCTTCCCGTCTACCAGGGCGAAACCACCCAGTCGCTGCAGGACTATCTGATGTGGCAGGTGGAGCTGACCCCCTTCTCCGATACCGATCGCGCTATCGCCACCTCCATTGTTGACGCTGTGGATGAGACCGGTTATCTGACCGTCTCTCTGGAGGATATCCTTGACAGCATGGGCGACGGCAACGTCGGGCTGGACGAGGTCGAGGCGGTGCTGAAACGCGTCCAGCGTTTCGATCCGGTGGGCGTGGCGGCACGGGATCTGCGCGACTGCCTGCTGATCCAGCTCTCCCAGTTCGCCAGCGATACGCCGTGGCGGGCTGAAGCGAAGCTGATCATCAGCGATCACCTCGATCTGCTCGCGAATCATGACTTCCGCAGCCTGATGCGCGTCACCCGTCTGAAGGAAGAGGTGCTGAAAGAGGCGGTTAACCTGATCCAGTCCCTGGATCCGCGTCCGGGCCAGTCGATCCAGACCGGCGAGCCGGAGTATGTGATCCCCGACGTGCTGGTGCGTAAGCATAACGGCCGCTGGACGGTGGAGCTGAATGCCGACAGCATTCCGCGCCTGCAGATCAACCAGCACTATGCCGGCATGTGCAGCGGCACGCGCAACGATGCCGACAGCCAGTATATCCGCAGCAATCTTCAGGAGGCCAAGTGGCTGATTAAGAGCCTGGAGAGCCGCAACGATACCCTGCTGCGGGTCAGCCGCTGCATCGTTGAACAGCAGCAGGCCTTTTTCGATAAGGGCGAAGAGTTTATGAAACCGATGGTGCTGGCGGACATCGCCCAGGCCGTCGAGATGCACGAATCCACTATTTCACGTGTCACAACCCAGAAGTACCTGCACAGCCCGAGGGGCATTTTTGAGCTTAAATACTTTTTCTCCAGCCATGTGAACACCGAAGGCGGCGGCGAAGCCTCTTCAACGGCGATCCGGGCGCTGGTGAAAAAGCTGATAGCCGCAGAAAACCCTGCGAAACCACTGAGCGACAGTAAGCTGACCACCCTGCTGTCCGACCAGGGTATCATGGTGGCTCGCCGCACCGTTGCGAAGTATCGAGAGTCTTTATCCATCCCGCCGTCTAACCAGCGCAAGCAGCTGGTCTGACCCAACCGATAAGGAAGACACTATGCAGCTCAACATTACAGGGCACAATGTCGAAATTACTGAAGCACTGCGCGATTTTGTCAGTACAAAATTTGCTAAGCTGGAGCAGTACTTCGAGCGGATCAATCAGGTCTACATTGTGTTAAAAGTGGAGAAAGTGACGCACGTCGCGGACGCCACACTGCACGTAAACGGTGGCGAACTCCACGCCAGTGCGGAAGGGCAAGACATGTATGCGGCCATTGACGGTTTAATTGATAAACTGGCGCGACAGTTAACCAAACATAAAGATAAACTGAAACAATACTAATTGTCCGGGCGTTCGACGGCATTTAGCAACCTGCTGTGGCAACGCAGCAGGTTGTCTGCGCGAAAAACGCTTAGGTGAATTTATGATGAACAACGATTCCGCTCTACAACTGAGCAATGTCCTTAACCAGGAATGTACCCGTAGCGGCGTGCACTGCCAGAGCAAAAAGCGTGCGCTGGAGATTATCAGCGAGCTGGCTGCAAAGCAGCTCAGCCTGCCACCGCAGGTGGTTTTTGAAGCCATCCTCACCCGTGAGAAAATGGGCAGTACCGGTATCGGCAACGGTATCGCTATCCCCCACGGCAAGGTAGAAGAGGATACCCTGCGCGCCGTTGGCGTCTTTGTGCAGCTGGAGACGCCTATCGCCTTTGATGCTATCGATAACCAGCCGGTCGATCTGCTCTTCGCCCTGCTGGTGCCTGCCGATCAGACAAAGACTCATCTGCACACGCTCTCCCTTGTTGCCCGTCGCCTGGCGGACAAAACCATCTGCCGACGCCTGCGCGCCGCGCAGAGCGATGAGGAGCTGTACCAGATCATCACGGATACCGAAGGCAGCCACGATGATGCGTAACCGGGAAAACGCTTTTACATTTGCTCTCCTGAGGAGAAACGGTACATGGTACTGATGATCGTCAGCGGTCGCTCGGGTTCGGGAAAATCAGTTGCCCTGCGAGCGCTGGAAGACATGGGCTTCTACTGCGTGGATAACCTGCCGGTGGTGCTGCTGCCCGAACTGGCAAAATCGCTGGCCGACCGCCAGATCTCCGCGGCCGTCAGCATTGACGTGCGCAACATGCCGGAGTCGCCAGAGATCTTTGAGCAGGCGATGAACAACCTGCCGACGGCCTTTTCGCCGCAGCTGCTGTTCCTTGATGCCGATCGCAACACGCTGATCCGTCGCTACAGCGACACCCGACGCCTGCACCCCCTCTCCAGCAAGAACCTGTCGCTGGAGAGCGCCATTGACGAAGAGAGCGACCTGCTGGAGCCGCTGCGCTCGCGGGCGGATCTGATCGTTGATACCTCAGAGATGTCGGTGCACGAGCTGGCGGAGATGCTGCGTACCCGCCTGCTGGGCAAGCGCGAACGCGAGCTGACCATGGTGTTTGAGTCGTTCGGCTTCAAGCATGGCATCCCCATCGATGCCGACTACGTCTTTGACGTCCGCTTCTTGCCGAACCCGCACTGGGATCCCAAGCTGCGCCCGATGACCGGTCTCGACAAGCCGGTGGCGGCGTTCCTTGACCGACACACCGAAGTGCACAACTTTATCTATCAGACCCGCAGCTATCTGGAACTGTGGCTGCCGATGCTGGAGACCAACAACCGCAGCTATCTCACCGTTGCCATTGGCTGTACCGGGGGCAAGCACCGTTCGGTCTATATTGCCGAGCAGCTGGCGGACTACTTCCGTTCGCGGGGTAAAAACGTGCAGTCCCGTCACCGCACCCTGGAAAAACGTAAAACATGACCGTCAAACAGACCGTTGAGATCACCAACACGCTGGGCATGCACGCTCGCCCGGCGATGAAGCTGTTTGAGCTGGTTCAGGGGTTTGATGCGGAAGTGCTGCTGCGCAATGATGAAGGCACCGAGGCGGAAGCCAGCAGCGTGATTGCGCTGCTGATGCTCGACTCCGCTAAAGGCCGCCAGATAGAGATTGAGGCCAGCGGCCCGCAGGAGCAGGAGGCGCTCGCCGCCGTCATCGCCCTGTTCAACGCCGGTTTTGATGAAGACTGATCGCCAGCCGCGCCGGGTGGCGGCTACGCCTTTCCCGGCCTGTAACATCTGCTAATTACTCTTTTCGTGCGCTTAATCCCTGCCAATCTTTCCTTAAGATAACCTTAAGCTAGCCGTTTATTTTTCATTTAAGTTGCCTGGCCATACTTGGATTGTTTTCAGAACAATTTCCAAAAAAGCAGGACAACCTATGATTCGCTTATCCCATCTCACCCCGTTGGGCACCGGTCGGCACCGTCAATGCTATGCGCATCCGGACAATGCCCAGCGCTGCATCAAGATTATCTACAACTACGAGAGCGGCGGCGATAAAGAGATCAAGCGCGAGCTGAGCTACTACGCCCATCTGTCACGCCGTTTAACAGACTGGAGCGGGCTGCCGCGCTACTACGGCACGGTGGAGACCGATCTGGGGACGGGATACGTTTACGACATCATTACCGATTTTGACGGCTCTCCGTCAAAAACGCTGACGGAGTATGCTGCCCAGTGCCGTAAAGCGGGCAACAGCGGCGCGCTCTACCCCTTGCTCAGAACGCTGAAAAGCTATCTGCGTAAGAACCGCATCGTCACCATGAACCTGAAGCCGCAGAACGTGCTGTGTCGCCGCATCAGCCCGGATGAGGTGGTGCCGGTGGTGTGCGACAACATTGGCGAAGGGACGCTGATCCCGCTGGCCACTTGGTCAGGCTGGGCCTGCGCCCGTAAGCAGGCCCGCCTATGGCAGCGCTTTATTGCTCAGCCCGCGCTCGCCAGCGGGCTTAGTGCAGCGAATGCCGGGTCATAAACCCCTCTCCGCCCAGCTGGCGCATCTGGCGCATAATCCACGCCTGGCGGCTGCGCACGTAGCCCGAAGGTGCGCTGGCCTTAAAGCGGATAGGATTGGGCAGCACGGCCGCCAGCAGCGCGGCCTCTGACATCGTCAGGCGGCTGGCGGGCTTATTGAAATAGCGCTGTGCCGCCGCCTCGACGCCAAATACCCCCTCGCCAAATTCAGCCACGTTGAGATACACCGTCAGGATCCGCCGCTTGCTCCACACCGTCTCCATACCCAGCGTCAGCCCGGCCTCCAGCCCCTTACGCAGCCAGCTACGCCCGTCCCAGAGGAAGAGGTTTTTCGCCGTCTGCTGAGAGAGCGTGGACGCGCCGCGGATCCGGCTGCCGTTACGCTCGTTATGGGAGACCGCTTTCTGGATGGCATCAACGTCAAAGCCCCAGTGCGCGGGGAAGGTCTGATCCTCAGCGGCAATCACTGCCAGCCCCATCCATGGAGAGATGTCGTCCATGCCCACCCAGTCCGAGTGGGCCACATAGCTGAAGTCGCCCCCCAGCCAGGCCGATATCTGACGCTCCGCCATCACCGCCGAGAAGGGAACCGGCATAAAGCTGAACAGCAGAATACCGCCGCCCCAGAGCAGTGCCAGCCCCAGCAGGGTACGCAGCAGCAGGCGCTTTATCTTCGTCTTCAACGCGTTACTGCGTAACGCCATTACGCCAGCACCAGCACGCGCGTGACCAGCTTCTCTATGCCGCTGGCGGCCTCGGCGATATTCTGCGCCACCATATAGGCGGGGGTGGTCACCACCCTGTTCTCTTCATCCACCACGATGTCGTCTACCGGGCAGGTCACATGCTCCGCGCCCATCTCCTCCAGCAGGTCAGCGGTATCGATGTCTGTACCGATGGTCAGGCGCAGCGGGAAATCAAAAATTTTCGGCAGCATCGCCGGGGCGATACAGATGAACCCCAGCGGTTTACCAGCGGCGTGCATCGCCAGCGCCAGCTGCTTTAGTCCGCTATCCACGCTGCACTCTGCGCCCTGACTGGCAAAATTGCTGAGGTTTTTAGCTGCGCCAAAGCCGCCGGGAACGATGAGCGCATCCAGCGCGTCGGCAGAGGCCTGGCTGAGCGGTTGGATCGCGCCGCGGGCAATACGCGCCGCTTCGATGAGAACGTTACGGTTCTCCGCCATCGCATCGCCGGTCAAATGGTTGATCACGTCGGCCTGGGGCTTATCCGGTGCAAAACAGACCGCCTCCGCGCCGCTACGGGCGATGGCTAACAGGGTAATCACGGCCTCATGGATTTCAGCCCCGTCGTTAACGCCGCAGCCGCTCAGTACCACTCCCACTTTTTTCATTTTGATGATCCTTTGTTGCAAGGTGCTGACGATTATTAAAAATTCTGATAAGGGCGCTATGCCTCACACATTTCATCGATTCATATAACAAATAATTTGAGATTTGCTATCTTATCTGCGGGCTTACCACTATTTCCGCCTGTGCCCAGCAGATAACCAACACAAAAAATACCGGCACAGCCACTATTTCCCTGGTGTTGGCGCAGTATTCGCGCACCCCGGTCTATCCGGGGTCATTTTTTCCCGGCCGCCGTTACCCACGCCTTAAGTACGGCAATATCCTCCTGCCAGACCAGCCTCATCTCTTCAATCCATTCGCCCACGTTATCCCACCACGCCGGCAGATCCGAAGACTGGATTTGCTTGCCCAGCTGTTGCAGGCGACGCAGGCCAATCGATCCCGCCGCGCCTTTGATCTTATGCCCCTCTTCTGCGATACCCTTCTGGTCGCGGGCGGTCAGGTTCGATTCGAGAATGGCGATATAGCCCGGCATCATCTTCTCAAACATTGCGATGCCATCAACGATCACCTTCGGGCCGATGATCTCCAGGTACTGCTCCAGCATCGGAATATCTAATAGCGTCTCTGCCTTATCGTTATCGACGGCTTTCACCGTACTCTCCTCTTCGTCATCGCAGGTATCCCAAAACTTCTTGATCATCGCTGTCAGCGCCGGGACGGCCAGCGGTTTGCTGAGAACATCGTCCATCCCCGCATCAAGGTACTCTTTTTTATCTTTCAGCACGTTGGCGGTCAGGGCCACCAGCGGAGGCAGATCCTCCCGCGAGAAGTTCTGCGTCAGCTGGCGGGAGATATCCAGCCCGGTCATGTCCGGGAGCTGGATATCCAGCAGCAGCAGGTCGTACTCGCCCGGCGTAAACATCGCCAGCGCCTCGGTACCGGTCATGGCAACATCGACGCTGCAGCCCAGCTTTTCCAGCACCGATCGCGCCACGATGACGTTCAGCTCAATATCCTCCACCAGCAGCACGTTGAGGGCTGGCAGCGGCATATCGTCATCTTCGAAGCCGTCTTCGACCTCCTCCGCCACAGCAGGGGCGTGCACCGTCAGCACAAAGCGCGAGCCTTTGCCCGGCTGGCTGCTCACCGTAATGTCACCGCCCATGCTTTTCGCCAGCCGCCGCGAGACCGCGAGACCAATCCCCGTCCCGGTAGCCGGTTTGCCGCCGTGCTTATCCTTAACCTGGTAGTACATGGCGAAAATTTTATCCTGCTCGGTCGGCGGGATGCCGATGCCGGAGTCCTCAACCTCAAAGCGCAGCATCTCATTATCGTCATAGCGAATGCGCACCGTTACCTGGCCCTGCTGGGTAAACTTCACCGCGTTGCTGATCAGGTTCCACAGGATCTGGCGTAGCCGGGTGCCGTCGGTGATCACCTTGTGCGGCAGGGGCAGCGTCGGCTCGACGACAAAGCTCAGCCCCTTCTGCTGGGCCTGGAGACCTGAGAGGGTTTCGAGATCGGCCCGGAAGCTGGTGAAATCCACCGGCTGGTTGTCCAGCTGCACCTTGTGGCGCTCCATCTTGTCCATGTCAATAATATCGTTGAAGATATTACCCAGCGTTACCGCAGAGACGTGGATGGTCTTCAGGTATTTCTCCTGCTCGTCGCTCAGCTCGGTATCAAGCAGGATGCGGCTCAGGCCGACGATGCCGTTAAGCGGCGTGCGCAGCTCGTGGCTGATGGTGGAGATAAAGGTGGTTTTGTCCCGGCTGGCCCGCTCCAGCGCGTCCTGATAGCGCTTGCGCTCGGTAATATCCCGGCCAAAGCCCATCAGCCCGTGGCGTTTACCGACCCGGTCGTAGTAGGGAACCTTGCGGATCTCAAAGCAGGCTTTGCGCCCGTCAGGGTACTCCAGCCACTGCTCATAGGTCAGGGAGACGTTGTGACGAAACACCTTCTCATCGGTTTCGTTGACCTTCTGCGCCGCCTCCGGCGAGTAGACGTCGTCCGGCTTCAGGTTAACCAGCTGCTTCTCGCTTTTGCCGGTCAGCAGCTCCATTGCCCGGTTGCAGCCGGAGAACTCTCGGTCTTCGTTGCGGTAGAAGACCAGATCCGGCGAGGCATCCAGAAACGAGCGCAGAAACGAGGACTGCTGCTCCAGCTGGATCTGCGTCTGCTCGCGCTCTTTCATCTCAATTTTGAGCTGCTCAAAGGTCGCCTGGCGCTCGGCCTCGGCAATAGCGCGATCGTTGATCACCTTATTAAGCGTGGAGATATTCTCTTTGAGCTGAACGTTGAGCTTGAGATCGCGCTCGCGCATCTCTTCGAGCTTTTCGACCAGCTTCGACAGCCGCTGGCGGGACTCTTCAAGCTGCTCAACCACCACCGACAGGAAGTAGACCGCCCAGGGGGTGATCAGCAGCCCGAAGAAGATCGAGCGGATGACGTCGATGCTCTCAACCCGGCCATGCAGCACCATGGTAACGGCCATCTGGACGACAATCGCCAGCACCACCAGCGCGAGGGCCAGCAGCATGGAGAAGCGCACCAGGCCAAGCTTCATCATCAGATTGACATAGTACTGCGCGAGTAAGCGGATTTGCTTCATTAACGAGTTCCTTCACCACAACGTCGCACAATAATACTCAATTCTGAGCAAAGCGTTGAAGGTTGTGCAAAAAATGTCGCCCGCACCATCCGGCGTTATGCCACTGTCCAGGGGCGTCCGAGGGCGGAGCCTTGCGCTCCGTGGGCGTTGAGGTACGTATCGAGCGCCACCATGCCGGTCCAGCGGTTTTCGCACCACAGCGGCGCGAGCAGGGTTGGTCGGCGGGCGCTGGCGGAGATGCGATGGTAGATCACCTCCGGCGGCGTATGGCGGATCATCTCCCCGGCGGCCAGGGTATAGGCATCCAGCTCGATACCGACCAGCCTGCCAGCCTGCCAGGCCTTCGCCATCGTGCTGCCGGTAACGATATGCAGCGGATGCAGCTTGATGCCGTCAACGCCGGTCTCCACTACCCGCTGGAGCGTCGCGAGGCACTCCGCCTCATCCTCCCCCGGCAGGCCAACGATGAGGTGGCTGCACACCTTCAGCCCACGCTGGCGGGCCAGCCAGGTGGTGCGCTGGTAGCAGGCGAAGTCGTGACCGCGGTTTATGCGGCGCAGGGTTTTATCGTGGGCCGTTTGCAGGCCCAGCTCCAGCCAGACCTCATACCCCTGCTGCTGGTATTCGCTGAGCAGATCCAGCACCGCCTCCGGGACACAGTCCGGGCGCGTCCCGACGCACAGCCCAACAATATTGGCGTGGCTCACCGCCTGCTGGTACATCGCCCGCAGCACCTGCACCTCGGCCCAGGTGCTGGTATAGGCCTGGAAATAGGCCAGGTAGCGCCGGGCGCGGTTAACCCGCGTCGCCTGGTACGCGAGCTGCTCGGCAATGGCGTGGTTCTGCTGGGTCTCGTCAGCAAAAGAGGCAACGTTGCAGAAGGTGCAGCCCCCGCGACCAATCGTGCCATCGCGATTCGGGCAGCTAAAGCCGCCGTGTAGGGTGAGCTTATGGACTTTTTCACCATAGCGGCGGGCAAGATCGCCACCAAACATGTTGACTAATTTTTGTAACTGCATAATCTGAAAGGCCGCCCTGAAGAAAGGGCCAAGCCTGCCATTTTTAGCCTCCGTCGGCGATGACCTGGATCAATCGTCATAGCGGGGCTACATCCATTGCATAATCAAGCACAATTACCGCTATTTCATTCACCGCCGGGTTGATTACTTTTCCTTATATTGCTGACCTCTTTTTCTACTATTTTTGCTCATGCGTAAAACAGTGTCTTTATGCGGGTTACTCTGCGCAACCAGCGAAAAATAGCGCATTAAGGTAAAAAAACAGGCGATACCAATAACAATAGCGCTTTCTTATAGTGAGAGAGATCACACTCTGCCACCGCCCGCCGTAGCTGTAACACGGCTGTAAAATAGCTAAATAATCTTTAACATCATAAACTTAACCCTGTGTTAGCACATTTTTGCATAAATAAGATTGTGATTTGACCTGTGTGTCGATTCCCGATAAGTTGGATATCCGCTGGAAGCTTTCTGGGTGAGCAGTCTGCTCACCATATTTATGCAGTAATTTAGATTCCCTCTGAAGCAAGTCCTCAACACTTGTTTGACCTACGCGAAAAGGATGATAGAGGGCGACATGCGAGGCCTGTAGGCTCCGTCGCCACGCCCTTTCTGCGCCTGCGCGCCACGGTCATGAGAGAGTCACGTAGAGCCTGGGGAGGTTCACTGATATGTTGTACGATAAATCTCTTGAGAGAGATAACTGTGGTTTCGGCCTGATCGCCCACATAGAAGGCGAACCTAGCCACAAGGTAGTGCGTACCGCTATTCACGCACTGGCCCGAATGCAGCACCGTGGTGCGATCCTTGCCGATGGTAAAACCGGCGACGGTTGCGGCCTGCTGCTGCAAAAACCTGACCGTTTCTTCCGCCTGGTTGCCGAAGAGCGCGGCTGGCGCTTAGCCAAAAATTATGCCGTGGGCATGCTGTTCCTGAACCAGGACGCTGAAAAGGCCGCCGTTGCGCGCCGCATCGTCGAAGAAGAACTTCAGCAAGAGACCCTCTCTATCGTGGGCTGGCGCGATGTGCCGACCAACGAAGGGGTGCTCGGTGAAATCGCCCTCTCCTCGCTGCCACGTATTGAGCAAATTTTTGTTAACGCCCCTGCGGGCTGGCGTCCGCGTGATATGGAGCGCCGTCTGTTTATTGCGCGCCGCCGTATCGAAAAACGCCTCCAGGAGGACAAAGAGTTCTACGTCTGTAGCCTCTCTAACCTGGTGAACATCTATAAAGGTCTCTGTATGCCGGCGGATCTGCCGCGCTTCTACCTGGACCTTGCGGACCTGCGTCTGGAGTCGGCCATCTGCCTGTTCCACCAGCGCTTCTCCACCAACACCGTACCGCGCTGGCCGCTGGCTCAGCCGTTCCGCTATCTGGCCCACAACGGTGAGATCAACACCATCACCGGTAACCGCCAGTGGGCGCGCGCGCGTACCTATAAATTCAAGACGCCGCTGATCCCGGATCTGCATGACGCCGCGCCGTTCGTCAACGAAACCGGCTCCGACTCCAGCTCGCTGGATAACATGCTCGAGCTGCTGCTGGCGGGCGGGATGGACATCGTCCGCGCCATGCGCCTGCTGGTGCCGCCGGCCTGGCAGAACAACCCGGATATGGATCCGGGGCTGCGTGCCTTCTTTGACTTTAACTCCATGCACATGGAGCCGTGGGATGGCCCGGCGGGCATCGTGATGTCCGACGGGCGCTTTGCCGCCTGTAACCTGGACCGTAACGGCCTGCGCCCAGCGCGCTACGTCATCACCAAAGACAAGCTGATCACCTGCGCCTCTGAAGTGGGGATTTGGGACTACCAGCCGGATGAAGTGGTCGAGAAAGGCCGCGTTGGGCCGGGCGAGCTGATGGTGATCGACACCCGCGGCGGCCGCATCCTGCACTCCGGCGAAACCGACAACGATCTGAAGAGCCGCCACCCCTATAAAGAGTGGATGGAGAAGAACGTGCGCCGTCTGGTGCCGTTTGAAGATCTGCCGAACGAGGCGGTGGGCAGCCGTGAGATGGACGACGACCTGCTCGCCAGCTACCAGAAGCAGTTTAACTACAGCGCCGAAGAGCTGGATTCCGTGATCCGCGTGCTGGGCGAAAATGGCCAGGAGGCGGTCGGTTCAATGGGTGACGATACCCCGTTCGCCGTGCTCTCCAGCCAGCCGCGCATTATTTACGACTACTTCCGCCAGCAGTTTGCGCAGGTGACCAACCCACCAATCGATCCGCTGCGGGAAGCGCACGTGATGTCGCTCGCCACCAGCATCGGCCGGGAGATGAACGTCTTCTGTGAAGCCGAAGGCCAGGCGCATCGTCTGACCTTTAAGTCACCGATCCTGCTCTACTCTGACTTTAAACAGCTGACCACTATGTCGGAGCACCACTATCGCGCCGACACGCTGGATATCACCTTTAACGTCAACGAAGCTTCGCTGGAAGCGACGGTGAGCGCACTCTGTGATAAAGCAGAGCAGATGGTGCGCGACGGCACGGTGCTGCTGGTGCTCTCTGACCGCAACATCGCTAAAGATCGCCTGCCGGTTCCGGCCCCGATGGCGGTGGGGGCTATCCAGACCCGCCTCGTGGAGAAGAGCCTGCGCTGCGACGCCAACATCATCGTTGAGACCGCCAGCGCCCGCGATCCGCACCACTTCGCCGTGCTGCTGGGCTTCGGCGCGACGGCTATCTACCCGTACCTTGCCTATGAGACGCTGGCGAAGCTGGTGGATACCCACGCCATCGATAAGAACTACCGTACCGTGATGCTGAACTACCGTAACGGCATCAACAAAGGCCTGTATAAGATCATGTCCAAAATGGGCATCTCTACCATCGCCTCCTACCGCTGCTCGAAGCTGTTCGAAGCGGTTGGCCTGCATGATGAGGTTGCCGATCTCTGCTTCCAGGGCGTGATCAGCCGCATCGGCGGCGCGGGCTTTGCTGACTTCCAGCAGGATCTGCTGAACCTGTCGAAACGTGCCTGGCTGGCGCGTAAGCCGCTGGAGCAGGGCGGCCTGCTGAAGTACGTGCACGGCGGTGAATACCACGCCTACAACCCGGACGTGGTGCGCACCCTGCAGCAGGCGGTAGAGAGCGGCGAGTACAGCGACTATCAGCAGTACGCTAAGCTGGTCAACGAGCGCCCGGCGGCTACGCTGCGCGATCTGCTGCACATCACCCCGCCTGCGGACGCGGTGAACGTTGACGACGTGGAGCCAGCCAGCGAGCTGTTTAAACGCTTCGATACCGCAGCGATGTCTATCGGCGCGCTGAGCCCGGAGGCCCACGAGGCGCTGGCCGAGGCGATGAACAGCATCGGCGGTAACTCTAACTCCGGCGAAGGCGGCGAAGATCCGGCTCGCTACGGCACCAACAAAGTGTCGCGTATTAAACAGGTCGCCTCCGGCCGCTTCGGCGTGACTCCGGCCTACCTGGTAAACGCGGACGTTATCCAGATTAAAGTGGCCCAGGGTGCGAAGCCTGGGGAAGGCGGCCAGCTGCCGGGGGATAAGGTCACCCCGTACATTGCTAAGCTGCGCTACTCGGTGCCGGGCGTGACGCTGATCTCCCCGCCGCCGCACCACGATATCTACTCCATCGAGGATCTGGCCCAGCTGATCTTTGACCTGAAGCAGGTCAATCCGAAGGCGATGATCTCCGTGAAGCTGGTCTCCGAGCCGGGCGTAGGCACCATCGCCACCGGCGTGGCAAAAGCCTATGCGGATCTCATCACCATCGCCGGCTACGACGGCGGCACCGGCGCAAGCCCGCTCTCCTCAGTGAAATACGCGGGCTGCCCGTGGGAGCTGGGGCTGGTTGAGACCCAGCAGGCGCTGGTGGCGAACGGCCTGCGTCACAAGATCCGTCTGCAGGTGGACGGCGGCCTGAAAACCGGCGTGGACATCATCAAAGCGGCGATTCTGGGTGCAGAGAGCTTCGGCTTCGGCACCGGCCCGATGGTGGCGCTGGGCTGTAAATATCTGCGCATTTGCCACCTGAACAACTGCGCAACCGGCGTTGCAACCCAGGATGACAAGCTGCGTAAGGACCACTACCACGGCCTGCCGTTCAAAGTGACTAACTACTTTGAATTTATCGCCCGTGAGACCCGGGAGCTGATGGCGCAGCTGGGCGTAACCCGCCTGGTGGACCTGATTGGCCGTACCGATCTGCTCACCGCGCTGGAGGGCTTCACTGCCAAACAGCAGAAGCTGGATCTGTCGAAGCTGCTGGAGACCGCCGAGCCGCATCCAGGCAAAGCGCTCCACTGCACCGAGCACAACCCGCCGTTTGATAACGGCGTGCTCAACGCCCAGTTGCTGAATCAGGCGAAGCCGTTCGTGGATGAGCGCCAGAGCAAAACCTTCTGGTTTGATATTCGCAACACCGACCGTTCGGTGGGCGCATCGCTCTCCGGCTACATTGCCCAGACGCATGGCGATCAGGGCCTGGCGTCGGATCCGATTAAAGCCCACTTCAGCGGCACCGCAGGCCAGAGCTTCGGCGTGTGGAACGCAGGCGGCGTTGAGCTGTACCTGACCGGGGATGCCAACGACTACGTCGGTAAAGGCATGGCGGGCGGTCTGCTGGCGGTGCGTCCGCCGGTCGGCTCGGCCTTCCGCAGCCATGAGGCGAGCATTATCGGTAACACCTGCCTGTACGGCGCGACCGGTGGTCGTCTGTACGCCGCAGGCCGCGCGGGTGAACGTTTCGGGGTGCGTAACTCCGGGGCCATCACCGTCGTGGAAGGTATTGGTGACAACGGCTGTGAATACATGACCGGCGGCATCGTCTGTATTCTTGGCAAAACGGGCGTCAACTTTGGCGCGGGCATGACCGGCGGCTTCGCCTACGTGCTGGATGAAGACGGCGAGTTCCGCAACCGCGTGAATCCGGAGCTGGTGGAAGTGCTGAGCGTCGATGACCTCGCGATCCACGAAGAGCACCTGCGCGGTCTGATCACCGAGCATGTACAGCATACCGGCTCCTCGCGTGGGGAAGAGATTCTGGCGCACTGGCCTGCCTTCGCCGCGAAGTTTGCGCTGGTTAAGCCGAAGTCCAGCGATGTTAAAGCCCTGTTGGGTCACCGTAGTCGCAGCGCCGCAGAGTTGCGCGTGCAGGCGCAGTAAGAGGTAGCAATGAGCCAAAACGTGTACCAGTTTATTGACTTACAGCGCGTGGATCCGCCTAAGAAAGCGCTGAAGATCCGTAAAATCGAATTTGTTGAGATCTATGAGCCGTTCTCAGAGGGCCAGGCCAAGGCGCAGGCAGATCGCTGCCTCTCCTGCGGCAACCCATACTGTGAATGGAAGTGCCCGGTGCATAACTACATCCCGAACTGGCTGAAGCTGGCCAACGAGGGGCGTATTTTTGAGGCCGCCGAGCTGTCGCACCAAACCAACACCCTGCCGGAAGTGTGCGGCCGGGTCTGCCCGCAGGATCGCCTTTGCGAAGGCTCCTGCACCCTGAACGACGAGTTCGGCGCGGTGACCATCGGCAACATCGAGCGCTATATCAACGATAAGGCGTTTGAGATGGGCTGGCGTCCGGACCTGACCGGCGTGAAGCAGACCGACAAGCGCGTCGCCATTATCGGTGCTGGCCCGGCTGGCCTGGCGTGCGCCGACGTGCTGACCCGCAACGGCGTGAAGGCAGTGGTATTCGATCGCCATCCGGAGATCGGCGGCCTGCTGACCTTTGGTATTCCGGCCTTTAAGCTGGAGAAAGAGGTGATGACCCGCCGCCGGGAGATCTTCACCGGCATGGGCATTGAGTTCAAACTCAACGTCGAAGTGGGCCGCGACGTGCAGCTTGAAGAGCTGCTGAAAGATTACGATGCGGTATTCCTCGGCGTCGGCACCTATCAGTCCATGCGCGGCGGTCTGGAGAACGAAGACGCTTCCGGCGTGTTTGACGCTCTGCCGTTCCTGATCGCTAACACCAAGCAGATCATGGGCTTCGGTGAGACCGCTGACGAACCGTACGTCAGCATGGAAGGCAAGCGCGTGGTGGTGCTGGGCGGCGGTGATACCGCGATGGACTGCGTACGCACCTCCATTCGCCAGGGCGCAACCCACGTGACCTGCGCCTATCGCCGTGACGAAGAGAACATGCCTGGCTCCCGCCGCGAAGTGAAAAACGCGCGTGAAGAGGGCGTGGAGTTCCAGTTCAACGTCCAGCCGCTGGGTATCGAAGTGAACGCTAACGGCAAGGTGAGCGGCGTGAAGATGGCGCGTACCGAAATGGGCGCACCGGATGCGCACGGCCGCCGCCGGGCTGAGATCGTCGCTGGCTCCGAGCACGTGGTACCGGCTGATGCAGTGGTGATGGCGTTTGGTTTCCGTCCGCACAACATGTCCTGGCTGGCGCAGCACAGCGTTGAGTTGGACGCCCAGGGCCGCATCATCGCCCCGGAAGGCAACGAAAACGCCTTCCAGACCAGCAACCCGAAAATCTTCGCCGGTGGTGACATCGTGCGCGGTTCGGACCTGGTGGTGACGGCAATTGCTGAAGGGCGTAAAGCCGCCGACGGCATTATGAACTACCTCGAAGTGTAATCATCCGCCCCTTTATCTCGCCGGATAAAGGGGCTTTTTTTACTCCTCCCGCGGCGTCTTGTATATCTCCCCCGTCAGATAGTCCGGCCAGTTCTTCTCAAAGTAGAGCGCAGTGAGATCGCCACACGCCCGCAGCGGCCTCGCCTCAACGCTAAACGCGCCGTTTTGCCAGCGAACATGCAGCTGCTCCGCCTTATGTTCTGGCTTTTCCGAAAGGAAACGGAAACGCGTTAATGCCCCCTCTCGAGTCTGCGGTACCGCATCGCCCTGCGCAGAGCAGATCATCCGCGCGCCCCGGCTTCCTCCGCCCTCGGCCACGTAGGTTTGCAACGCGGTGAGGATCGCTTCAGAAGCCAACGCCATCTGCCGCCACTGGAAGCTAAACGCCGTCCGGTTTGGATGGGTGATGGCGATCCCCGAGGCGGCAATGCGCTGGTTGAGCTGACGCGCCGCCTCCCGGGCCTCGTTGATGCTCTCCGCCTCACAGATAAACCCGGCGCGATCGCTCATCCGCTGCTGGATCTCCGCCCGGACCTGCTCGATCTCCAGCGCCTCTGGGTTGGCGCTGTCCCGCTGGATCTGGGCAATCACGCTCTCCAGCTCCGCCTCGCCCTGCGGCTCGCCTGCTGAGCGCGCCGCAGCCGCAATATGCTTGGCGCAGCGCAGGCCAAAAACCTGCCCCGCGTTCAGCGCCGCGCCGCCGGGACGCGTTACCCCGTGGGTACCCGCCGCCTCGCCCACCGCGTAACATCCCTCCAGCGAGGTGTGGCCCCAGATATCCACGGCGATGCCACCGTTCATATGCTGATGGTTGACGTTGAAGGCCAGCGGCTGCTGGGTCAGGTCATGTCCATGATGCTTATACAGCTCAATGGCCAGCGGGTTCATATGCCGCAGACGATCGATGGGCTGCTCCAGACAGGCATCATTGTTACGCAGGTATTGGTAAACATCCTCGTCCAGATTGCGCACCGAAAACGGTTCGTCCCCCGGAACCGGCAGCGGGTTGCGGTTGAAATCCATGTAGATGGCCCGCCCGGCCTGTGATTCGTTATAGATCGCCAGGTCCACCAGGCTGGAGCCAAAATCGAGCGTCCGGGTGGCATGGATCGGCCACTGGTAGCCCTTGCGGAAGATGTTAGAGACCAGCTCGCGGGTGGTGCGGTAGTAGCGGGCCAGGAAGTTATGCTCCTGCCCGTCGGCATCGATGGAGTAGATATAGGGCATGCTCTGCACGTAGGTGCCGGAGAGGTTCCACGGGAACTCGTCCCGCCGCGTACCAATGCCAAACTGATGCTCGGTGAGGTTCACCGTGTCGATGCCCGCCTCCAGCGCCAGCCCCAGTGCGCCAAAGCAGCGCTTAGGGTAGACGCTGTCGCGGAACAGCTCCCCCGGCCCGCCGGAGGCCAGCACCACCGCCGGACTGCGCAGCAGGCACAATCCCCAGGGGTTCTCCGCGGTTTTCGCACCTTTCACTACCGCAATCGCGCCGCTGACCCGCCTTCCGGCCCCCTCGCCTGCGGTCAGCAGGCGGATCACCGTCGCATGATCGAGGAAGGGAACGCCCACCAGCGCCGCCTCCTCCGCCAGCACCTTGACCATCAGGCGGGAGGTGCGTGGCCCACAGCTGGTCGCCCTCCCGACCTCATCATGATCGGTCTGATAGCGCAGCACCGCCCCGTAGCGATCCTCCGGCAGCGGCAGCCCCATGCTTTTCAACCCGATAAAGGCCTCAACGGAGCCGACTGCCTCAACGTAGGCGGTGTCACCGTCCATCGCCCCCCCTGCCCCCAGCGCCCCGGCCAGACGGGTGAAGTCATCTCCGCGAAAGCTGGTGGAGGCCGTGTGCAGGGTCTGCTTATCAGAGCCGGAGCAGGCGGAGGTGCCCCAGAACAGCGTCTGGGTCGCCACCAGCACGTTAAGCCGCCTGCGCTTCAGCTCGACGGCCGCGCGTAACCCCGCCGCGCCGCTGCCCACCACCAGCGCCTCGCTGTCGTAGACAGGAATGCGATACTCGCCGAGGGTCAACATCTGCTGCGCCTGCGCCTCGGCAACGTGATGGGGCATGGCAACGTTGGTCAGGCTCTCCAGGATGGCCTGCGGGATCGCTGTTGTCATCGTTAACCTCTACTGTTTACTCGTTGAAATATCCGATGCCAGCCCGGCAACCCGCCGGTGCGTCACGGGCTGGGTACTTTTGCGCACGCCCAGCAGCAGCACGCTGCTGACCAGCATGACGCAGGCGGCAAAGAACCATACCGTGCTCATGGAGTAGCGATCGGCGAAGTAGCCCGCCAGCACCGGCGAAATGCCCCCGGCGGTCATGCCGATGTTCATCACCAGGCCAATGGCCGCACCGCGCAGCTGAGGCGGCACCAGCTCGGAGGTAAAGGAGAGCACCATCGGCGTAATGGGATAGCCCAGCAGGCCGAGAAACAGCACGAGGATCACCACGGCAAACACCGGCAGATCCATGACCATCGCCGCCATTAGCAGGCTGCTGAGCAGCGTGACGCCAATCAGCACTTTGCGTTTGCGGGTAAAGTCTCCGCCGTCGCAGTAGCGGCCCAGCAGGAATCCGCCCAGCGCGCCGGTCAGCCCCAGCAGGCTGGCGATGGTGCCCGCCATACCGATAGAGAGCTGCTTCATGTTCATCAGGAAGGTCGGTGCCCAGAGCAGAACAATCCACCAGCCGCTCAGCAGCAGGAAGTAGTAAAAGGCGATCAGCATGACGGCTTTATTACGAAACAGCTGGCCCAACGGTACCTTCTCTTTCACTGTGGTAGCCGCTACGACTTTTTTCGGCTCGGACTTGACCAGCACCGCGTAGGCCAGCGCCACCAGCACCCCCAGCCCGCCCGCGACGTAGAAGACTACCCGCCAGCCATATAGCGGCCCCAGCATCGCCCCCAGCCAGGTGCCGAAGAAGCCGCCGATGGGGTAGCCCATCCAGTAGAGCGACATCACGGTGGTGCGCTGCTTCTCGGTGGTCACGTTAGCCACCTCCAGCGAGGCCGCGGGCCAGAAGACCCCCTCGCCGATGCCGGTCATGACCCGGTAGAAGATCAGCGAGGTCATGCTGCCCGCGATGCCGGTCAGCATGGTCGCCACGGAGAACATCATCAGCCCCAGGATAAGGACCGGTTTACCGCTGAGCTTGTCGGCAATGATGCCCGAGAGAAAGAGAAAGCCAATAAAGCCGTAAAAGAACGAGCTGAGCAGAATGCCGGACTGGCCCTTTTCAAGGCCGAAGTCGTTGGCAATCAGCCCGATTGCCGATGAGACGGTCATGCGATCCACGGAGTACATCATGTACCCCAGGCCGCACAGCACCGATACCAGCACCATCTTTTTTGTATCTGTCTGCATAATTCCCTCGACTAACCTGATAAGTGTGACGAGAAACCAGATACCGCTAAACTCTGACTAACAGTGACTCTGATGACGGGCCTTGCATGTCTCCAGCACCGAATCCGGATCGCGCTGCCACCAGGTGTGCTCGGAGAAGATCTCCACCTCGTGCGCCCCCGTGTAGCCCAGCGCCTCAACCGCCTGGCGTGCGGCGCGGATATCAATCACCCCGTCGCCCATCATGCCGCGATCGAGGAGCAGATCCCGGGTGGGCACCAGCCAGTCGCAGATATGAAACCCTAAAATGCGCTTGCGACCCGCCCGCTCAATCTCGGCATAAAACTTCGGATCCCACCAGGTGTGGTAGAGATCGACGGCGATCCCTAAGCCATCGTCCCCCAGCTCGTCGCAGAGATCGTTCGCCTGCTCCAGGGTATTTACGCAGGCGCGATCCGCAGCGTACATCGGGTGCAGCGGCTCGATTGCCAGCGGCATCCCCGCCTTACGGGAGTACTCCAGCAGACGGCCAAGACCGTCGCGTACCTGGCTGCGCGCCCCGGCGATATCTTTTGACGCTCCCGGCAGGCCACCGACCACCAGCACCAGGCAGGCGGCGTTGAGCGCCAGCGCCTCATCCACCGCCCGGCGATTGTCGTCATCGGCAGCCCGGCGAGCCGCCTCGTCGATGCCGGGGAACATTCCTCCGCGGCAGTAGCCGCTTACCGTCAGCTCGTTACTGCGGATCAGCTGGGCGCTCTTCTGCAGGCCGAGGGCCTGCACCTGGTCACGCCAGGGCGAGATCCCCCGGATCTGGTGACGGGCGCAGCCCTCAATGATCTGGTCCAGGGTCCACTGCTTACGCACCGTGGCGGTGTTGATCGATAAACGTTGTGCATCAGGCTGTTGCATCATGGCTCCTTAGCGTAACAGGGACGGAACATCGAGCCAGCGGCGCTCTTTCCAGCTTTGCAGGGCCAGCTCCACCAGCTGCACCCCTTTTGCCCCCTCCAGCAGGTTCCAGCGAAATTCGCCCTCGCCGTGCACGTGGCGTAAGAACAGCTCCCACTGCACCTTGAAGGCGTTGTCGTAGGTCGTGGTGTCCGGCACCGGCACCCAGTCGTTAAAGAAGTTATGGGTCTGGCGCACGTCCGGGTTCCACACCGGCTTCGGCGTGTTGACCCGGGACTGGGTGAGGCAGTCGGTGAGGCCCGCTACCGCCGATCCGTTGACGCCGTCTACCTGGAAGGTCACCAGGTCGTCGCGGCGCACGCGCACGCACCAGGAGCTGTTGATCTGCACGATGGTGCCGTTATGCAGCTCGAAGGTGGCGTAGGCGGCGTCATCGGCGGTGGCCTGGTAGGCGTTGCCCTGCTCGTCAAAGCGCTCGGGAATATGGGTGGCACCCAGGCAGCTGAGGCTTTTGATCTCGCCGAACAGGTTATCGATGACGTAGCGCCAGTGGCAGATCATGTCGAGGATGATGCCGCCCCCGTCCTCGGCACGGTAGTTCCACGACGGACGCTGGGTAGGCTGCAGATCCCCTTCAAAGACCCAGTAGCCAAACTCGCCGCGCACCGAGAGCACCTTGCCGAAGAAGCCGGACTGGTTGAGCATCTGGAGCTTTTGCAGCCCCGGCAGCCAGAGCTTATCCTGCACCACCCCGTGGCAGACGCCGTGCTGCTCGGCAAAGTAGTAAAGCTCCATCGCCTCGTCGAGGCTGACCGCCACCGGTTTTTCACTGTAGATGTGCTTCCCCGCCGCGATGGCCTTTTTCAGCAGCGCCGGGCGCGCCTGGGTAGTTGCAGCATCGAAAAAGATGGTGTCGTTCGGGTTGGCCAGCGCCGCGTCAAGATCGGTTCCCCAGCGGCTGATGCCGTAGCTTTTCGCCAGCGCCGCGATCTTCTCTTCGTTACGGCCAATGAGGATCGGATCCGGCACCAGGCGATCGCCGTTTGCCAGTTCAACCCCGCCCTGCTCGCGGATCGCCACGATCGAACGGATCAGGTGCTGATTTTTCCCCATTCGCCCGGTTACGCCATGCATGATGATGCCAACAGATTGAGTCGCCATGTCTTTTCCTTAGAGGTTAAAAGTGGGATTTATTCAGGCCGCCGTCGATATCAATAATTTGGCCGACGGTAAAGGGAAGCAGCCCACAGGCCAGCGCGTTGACGGTGGTGGCGATATCTTTCGGCTGCCCCCAGCGCTTCATCGGCACCAGCCCATCGCCAATCAGCTGGTCATATTTCGGCTTCACGGTGCTGGTCATATCGGTTTCGATAATGCCCGGACGGATCTCGTAGACGCCGATCCCCTCCTCTGCCAGACGCAGCGCGAAGAGCTGAGTGACCATGCTGGCCGCCGCTTTCGAGACGCAGTATTCGCCCCGGGAGATGGAGAGGCTGTGGGCGCTACAGGAAGTGATATTAATAATTGAGTGGTGGTGAGCATCCCGCTCTCCCTGCTGGAGCATGATCCGGGCGGCACGCTGGCAGAAGAAGAACATAGCGCGGGTATTAATGTCCTGGCAGTAGTCATAGTTTTCCGCCGTGACCTCCAGCAGATCGCCACGCTGTTTTGCCGCGGTTCCCGCATTGTTGACCACGCAGTCCAGCCGCCCCCACTTCGCCATCACCCGATCGAGCATCTGCTGCTGGACCGCAAGATCGGCAACGTCCCCTGGCACCGCAAGTGCTTCAATGTCAAACTGTTGCAGTTCAGCCACCATGCTCTGCTGGCGTGCTCGGCCCTCTTCGCTATCGCGCCCGTTAATGGCAACGTTAAATCCCTGCTGCGCCAGCGCCAGCGCGCAGGCTTTGCCTATGCCGCGCGTGGATCCTGTTACGAGGGCGACCGGGCGTTGTGAATGGCTCATAGACGACTCCCAAAGGCTGAATAGTAGATTTCAACTAGATGGTTGATAACCGTTAAGCAGTATAGGAAGCGAGCAAAAAGAAAATAATGATCGACTTCTCAAAATCAACTAATTAGTTAATAATTAAGTAGCAGTCGGTAACGCGATGATTTTAATGGAGAAATAATGAATGATATCAAGGGGAAGCGGAGACACGATCCGGAGCTGACCCGTGGATTGATCCTCGAGGCAGCGAAGAAGGAGTTTGCTGAGAAGGGTTTTGACGGGGCACGGGTTGACCAGATTGCTGCCCTTGCGCAGGTGAATAAGCAGATGCTTTATTACTATTTCGACAATAAAGACACCCTGTTTACCCATGTGCTGCAGGCGGCGTATCGGGATATTCGTGCTAAAGAGGCGGCGCTGAAGCTGGATCATCTGAGCGGTCGGGACGCTATCCTGGCGCTGGTGGACTTTACCTGGCACTACTACCTGGCGAACCCGGAATTTATTCGTCTGCTGAATAGCGAGAACCAGCTCAAAGGACGTCATCTGAAAGAGCTGGACAGCATCGTGCCGATCAACCGCAGCTGGATCACCATCACCCAGCAGATCCTCGATCGCGGCGAGCAGGATGGCTCGATTCGCCCCGGCATAGACGCAATGCAGCTTAACATCAGCATCTCCGCGCTGGGCTTTTTCTATCTGATTAACCAGTCAACGCTGTCGATCCTCTACCAGCAGGATCTGAAGCAGCCTGCGGCCCTCGACGCCCGGCTGGCGGTGATGCGGGAGACCATTGCCTGCTGGCTGGCACCCGTTACGCAACGCTAATTCCCCGGTGGCGCTTCGCTTACCGGGGCTACAATAACTATACCAGCCAAAAAAAACAGGCCCCGAGGGGCCTGTGAGATTACTTCACGACGCGCAGCGCCGGACGGCCACCGCGCGGCGGCGGATCGTCATCGGGATTATTGTCATCGTCAACGTGATCAGGCTTGTCGCCGTCGATCACCGACATCACGGTTTCGCTGTCAGCCGTTGCCGTTTCGTCATCGTCATTGACGGTAACCGCTTCGCCATCATATGCCGTTTCCGGCTCAAACATGGTGCCAGCGCCGTTTTCACGGGCGTAGATCGCCAGCACGGCGGCCAGCGGCACGTAAACCTGACGCGGCACGCCGCCGAAGCGCGCGTTGAAACGCACTTCGTCGTTCGCCAGCTCAAGGTTGCCTACCGCGCGCGGGGCGATATTGAGAACGATCTGCCCGTCGCGGGCATACTCCATCGGCACGCGCACGCCAGGCAAGGTCACGTCTACCACCAGGTGCGGCGTGAGCTGGTTATCCAGCAGCCATTCATAGAATGCGCGCAGCAGATACGGACGGCGTGGAGAGAGCTGTGACAAATCCATGCGTATTAACCCCGGCCGAGGCGCATTTCGCGTTCGGCTTCTGTCAGAGAAGCGAGGAAGGAGTCGCGTTCGAAAACGCGGGTCATGTAGCCCTTAAGCTCTTTCGAGCCGGTACCGCTCAGCTCAATGCCCAGCTGCGGTAAGCGCCACAGCAGCGGTGCCAGGTAGCAGTCTACCAGGCTGAACTCATCGCTCAGGAAGTAAGGTTTCTGGGTAAAGACCGGGGCGATACCCAGCAGCTCTTCACGCAGCTGCTTACGGGCGGCATCCGCCTGGGCACCGGAGCTGGTGACGATAACGTTCATCAGCGTGTACCAGTCTTTTTCGATGCGCTGCATGTAGAGACGGCTTTCACCACGCGCCACCGGATAGACCGGCATCAGCGGCGGGTGCGGGAAACGCTCGTCCAGGTACTCCATAATGATGCGAGACTCCCACAGGGTCAGCTCGCGATCCACCAGCGTCGGTACGCTTTGATTCGGGTTGAGGTCAATCAGATCCTGAGGCGGATTATCCTTTTCCACGTGTTCGATTTCGAAACTCACACCTTTTTCGGCCAGCACGATGCGGACTTGGTGGCTATAGATGTCAGTAGGACCAGAAAACAGCGTCATTACCGAACGTTTGTTGGCAGCGACAGCCATGAAAACCTCCAGGTATATTCAGAATATTACTGCTGCGAGCCACAGAGTGACCAGCCAGATGTAAGGTGACCCATCCACCCGAAGAGACGCATTTGTGCAAAAGCAGCAAAAAATGAGCAATCCCCGGCATTTGGGCAGAAAATTGGATGATAGTTTACCAGATTTTGCGGGCTTTGTGGTGAGGGGATTCCGGAAATGCTGTAAATCAGGAAAAAATCAACGGTTACTGTGGATATCTTGTTTTTTGTCCATAAAAAAACCCGGCATAAACCGGGTTTTTGCGCCATTCGTTCTGCGTGAGCAGAGACAAATTAACGTTTGGAGAACTGCGGACGACGACGTGCTTTACGCAGACCGACTTTCTTACGTTCAACCTGACGAGCGTCACGAGTAACGAAGCCAGCTTTACGCAGTTCGCCACGCAGGGACTCGTCGTACTCCATCAGAGCGCGGGTGATACCGTGACGGATCGCACCAGCCTGACCAGAGATACCACCACCTTTAACAGTGATGTACAGATCCAGTTTCTCAACCATGTCCACCAGTTCCAGCGGCTGACGAACTACCATGCGGGCAGTTTCACGACCGAAGTACTGTTCCAGAGAACGTTGGTTGATAACGATTTTACCGCTGCCCGGTTTGATGAAAACGCGAGCTGCAGAACTTTTGCGGCGACCAGTGCCGTAGTATTGATTTTCAGCCATTGCCATAATCCCGATTAGATGTCCAGAACTTGCGGTTGCTGTGCCGCGTGGTTGTGCTCGTTACCCGCGTAAACTTTCAGTTTACGGTACATAGCACGACCCAGCGGGCCTTTTGGCAGCATGCCTTTAACCGCGATTTCAATCACACGCTCAGGACGGCGGGCAATCATCTCTTCAAAGGTCGCTTGTTTGATACCACCGATGTGGCCAGTGTGGTGATAGTACACTTTGTCAGTACGCTTGTTACCGGTTACGGCAACTTTGTCAGCGTTCAGAACGATGATGTAATCACCGGTATCTACGTGCGGAGTGTATTCCGCTTTGTGCTTACCGCGCAGGCGACGAGCCAGTTCGGTAGCCAGACGGCCCAGAGTTTTACCGGTCGCGTCAACAACATACCAGTCGCGTTTTACGGTTTCTGGTTTAGCTGTAAAAGTTTTCATTAAAAGCTTACCCAAGTAATAAGTTACACGTTGGTGAACACCCAAACGTTTAGTCAGTTGAGGCTCACACGACAAAGTCCGGCAAACCTACCCCTTCGAATAGCAAATGCCAGCACATAGAAAGTTTTGGGAAAAAAACCTTCTCGTAACGTGGGGTCGCAAGATTATAGAGAAGTCAGGGTCAAAGATCGACCCCTTTTTATACTTCTCGACGAGGTTTTCGCCTTTACCCGGCCAGGTGCTCGCGGGCTAAATAGTCCTCGCTCTGCATCTCCTGCAAACGTGACAGGCAGCGCTGGAACTCAAACTTCAGCCGCTCGCCCCGGTAGATCTCATGCAGCACCGCCTCGGCACTGACCACCAGCTTAACGTGGCGCTCATAAAACTCATCCACCAGCGCGATAAAACGCCGGGCCTCGCTCTCCATCAGCGGGGTCATCACCGGGACGTCAAACAGCAGCACGGTATGGAACAGCTGTGAGAGCGCAATGTAGTCATGCTGGCTGCGGGCATCCACGCATAAAGTGGTAAAGGAGACCGCCAGCGTCTGGTTCTCTACGCCTAACGTCGGCAGCAGACGGTGGTTTATCTCCAGCGTCGGGTGATTCTCCCGCTTTGCGCCCGCCAGCGCCTGCCACAGCGTCTCCATCTGCTGCGCCGTCTCGTCATTCAGCGGCGACAGCCAGAGGTGCGCCTGAGTCAACGTCCGCAGGCGGTAGTCAATCCCGGCGTCAACGTTCATCACGTCGCAGTGCTGCTTAATGGCCTCGATAGCCGGCAGGAAACGCGCGCGCTGCAGGCCGTTGCGATAGAGATTCTCCGGCGGGATATTCGACGTCGCCACCAGCGTAATACCCCGGGCGAACAGCGCCTGCATCAGGCCGCCCAGCAGCATGGCGTCGGTGATATCCGAGACAAAAAATTCATCAAAGCAGAGCACGTCCGTTTCAGCTTTAAAGCGGTCAGCGACAATCTCCAGCGGATCGCTCTGCCCCTGTAGCTGGGTCAGCTCCTCATGTACCCGCAGCATAAAGCGGTGAAAGTGCAGCCGCTGTTTACGCGTGCCCGGCAGGCTATGGTAGAAGAGATCCATCAGCCAGGTTTTTCCCCGTCCGACGCCGCCCCACATGTACAAACCCCGCACCGGCGCGGCGGCACGCGTCTCCCGCTTGCCCAGCAGTTTACCAAACGCCGCCCGCAGTCCGCCGCTGGGAGCGGACGTCTCAGTGCGGTTGGTAAGCTCCCGATAGATAGCCTCCAGCCGGTTAACGGCTTCGCGCTGGACGTCGTCAGGCTGATGGCTGCCCTCTTCCAGGGCCAGTTGGTAACGCGATGTAGGGGTAAGGCTCTGCATGATGCTATTGTTATTCCTTGATAATTTATTTGCCGCAGGTCCTGGCTGGTGAAAAAAATGCCGTTCTACACTACGCGATGCTGTGCCAGGATTCCACTTATACGGATTTAGCGGTTATAGTGGCATAATGAGGTACAGGCAAGGAGCCTCGCCGCCTACACCCTACGGACCTATAACACAACGGGAGATGTTCATGACCTGGGAATATGCGCTAATTGGATTAGTCGTCGGTATCATCATTGGTGCTGTGGGCATGCGCTTTGGAAACCGCAAGCTGCGCCAGCAGCAGGCCTTACAGTACGAGCTAGAGAAGAACAAAGCCGAGCTGGAAGAGTATCGCGAAGAGCTTACCGGCCACTTTGCCCGCAGCGCAGAGCTGCTCGATAACATGGCCCACGACTATCGCCAGCTTTATCAGCACATGGCAAAAAGCTCCAGCCAGCTGCTGCCGGAGATGTCTGCAGAGGACAATCCGTTCCGCAACCGCCTTGCTGAATCCGAAGCCGGTAACGATCAGGCACCGGTTCAGATGCCACGCGACTACTCTGACAGCGCGTCGGGCCTGCTGCGCGGTGCGCCGAAGCGCGGCTGATCGCCACAGCCACTTTTTTTACGGGCGTACAGGCTACGCCCGCCTCTTCTTTCGCCATCCCAGCTATTATTTAATCATTCACCTCATTGTTAGCCGATTGAAAATTCAATAACATCGATCCGTTTTGGGGCATTTTTTTCCTTACACTTCAGGTCACGAGAGCTTGCATCAATGAAGAAACGAAACCCGCTGTTGAGTGCATTAGCGTTAAGTGTCGGATTATCTCTCTCGGCACCGTTCCCGGCGACGGCCTCGCTGCCCGCCCAGATCCCCGGCCAGCCGGCGCTGCCCAGCCTTGCGCCGATGCTGGAGAAGGTGCTGCCTGCGGTGGTGAGCGTGCAGGTAGAGGGAACGGCGGTTGCCCCAGAGCAGAAAATCCCTGAAGAGCTAAAGAAATATTTCGGTGACGAGCTGCCGGAGGGCCAGGCACAGCCGTTTGAAGGGCTAGGCTCCGGGGTGATTATCGATGCGGCTAAAGGCTATGTGCTGACCAATAACCACGTCATTAACCAGGCGCAGAAGATCAACGTCCAGCTTAACGACGGCCGTGAGTTTGAAGCTAAGCTGATCGGCGGCGATGACCAGAGCGACATCGCCCTGCTGCAATTGCAGAACGCCACCGGGCTGACGCAGATCGCCGTGGCCGACTCCGATAAGCTGCGGGTGGGTGATTTTGCCGTCGCGGTGGGTAACCCGTTCGGCCTCGGCCAGACCGCCACCTCGGGAATTATCTCGGCGCTTGGCCGTAGTGGGCTGAATCTCGAGGGGCTGGAGAACTTTATCCAGACCGACGCCTCTATTAACCGCGGAAACTCCGGCGGGGCGCTGCTCAACCTCAACGGCGAGCTGATCGGCATCAATACCGCGATTCTGGCACCCACCGGCGGCAGCATCGGCATCGGCTTTGCTATTCCCAGCAACATGGCGCAAACCCTCGCCCAGCAGCTGATCCAGTCCGGTGAGATCCAGCGCGGCCTGCTGGGTATCAAAGGCATGGAGATGAGCGCCGATATCGCCAAGGCGTTTAACCTCAACGTCCAGCGCGGCGCCTTCGTGAGTGAAGTGCTGCCTGGCTCAGGCTCAGCCAAAGCCGGGATTAAATCCGGGGACGTGATCGTTAGCCTCAACGGCAAGCCGCTGAACAGCTTTGCCGAACTGCGCTCGCGCATTGCCACCACTGCCCCGGGCACGAAGGTGAAGCTTGGCCTGCTGCGTGATGGCAAAGGTCAGGAAGTAGAGGTGACGCTGGATAAGAGCACCGCCTCCTCCGCCAGCGCTGAGAGCCTCTCCCCGGCATTGCAGGGTGCCAGCCTGGCCGACGGCCAGCTGAAGGACGGCACCAAAGGCATTACGATTGAAGAGGTAGCAAAAGACAGTCCCGCCGCCCAGGCAGGCCTGCACAAAGACGACGTGATTATCGGCGTCAACCGCGAGCGGGTGCAGTCCATCGCCGAGATGCGTAAGGTGCTGGAGACGAAGCCTAATATCATCGCTCTGCACGTGGTGCGCGGCAACGATACGCTCTATTTATTACTGCGTTAGTCCCTGGCTACCGGACATCACCGCCCCTGTGTGATGTCCGGATAAGTCGTGCTATGCTGCCCGTACCCTCTTTAACGACGTCCGCATCATGTTAGTAAAGCTATTACGATCTGTCGGTATTGGTCTAATTGTAGGCAGCCTGCTGCTGGCTGCCCTGCCCTCGCTACGTCAGCTGAGCGCCTCCTCCGCCCCACAGTTTGATAGCACCGACGAAACGCCGGTGAGCTATAACCAGGCGGTGCGCCGGGCTGCGCCTGCGGTGGTAAACGTCTATAACCGCAGCGCGGCCAGCTCGACGAATAACCAGCTGGAGATCCGCACCCTTGGCTCCGGTGTGATTATGGACCAGCGCGGGTACATCATTACCAACAAGCACGTGATTAACGATGCGGATCAGATCATCGTCGCCCTGCAGGATGGCCGCGTTTTTGAGGCGCTGCTGGTCGGCTCCGATACCCTCACGGACCTGGCGGTGCTAAAGGTCAACGCTACCGGCGGTCTGCCGGTGATCCCTATCAACCGTCAGCGCACGCCGCACATTGGCGACGTGGTGATGGCGATCGGCAACCCCTACAATCTTGGGCAGACCATTACCCAGGGGATCATCAGCGCCACCGGCCGGATCGGTCTCAATCCGTCCGGGCGGCAGAACTTTTTGCAGACCGATGCCTCCATTAACCACGGTAACTCCGGCGGGGCGCTGGTTAACTCTCTGGGCGAGCTGATGGGCATCAACACCCTCTCGTTTGACAAGAGCAACGATGGCGAAACCCCGGAGGGGATCGGTTTCGCTATTCCCTTCCAGCTGGCCACTAAAATTATGGATAAGCTGATCCGCGACGGGCGGGTGATCCGTGGCTATATCGGCATCGGCGGCAGAGAGATCGCCCCTCTGCATTCGCAAGGCGGTGGCATCGATCAGATCCAGGGGATCGTAGTTAACGAAGTGGCACCGGACGGCCCGGCGGCACGCGCGGGTATTCAGGTCAACGATGTGATCGTCTCTGTGAACGGCAAGCCGGCTATTTCGGCGCTGGAGACGATGGATCAGGTAGCGGAGATCCGCCCGGGTTCAGAGATCCCGGTCGAAGTGATGCGTGAGGATAAGAAGCTACTGCTGCACGTGACGATTCAGGAGTACCCGGCGACCAACTAGCCTGGGTTGCGGTAATGCCCGGTGGCGCTGCGCTTACCGGGCCTACGGGATCGATCTTACTTGTTTACAAACTCTTCGCCGAGCTGGATATCTTTTTTCAGCGTCTCCAGCATCCCTTCCATTGCCTGCTGCTCGAAAGCGCTCAGGGTGCCGATAGATTTACGCTCAGCAACGCCGTTTTTACCCAGCAGCAGCGGCTGGGAGAAGAAGCGCGCATGCTCGCCATCGCCCTCAACGTAGGCGCACTCAACGATGCCCTGTTCACCCTGGATGGCGCGCACCAGCGAGAGGCCAAAGCGTGCCGCTGCCTGGCCCATGGAGAGGGTTGCAGACCCGCCACCGGCTTTCGCTTCGACCACTTCCGTGCCCGCGTTCTGGATACGCTTGGTGAGGTCGGCTACCTCCTGCTCGGAGAAGCTGACGCCTGGGATCTGCGACAGCAGCGGCAGGATCGTCACGCCAGAGTGGCCGCCGATAACCGGTACTTCTACCTCGGAAGGCTGCTTGCCTTTCAGCTCGGCCACAAAGGTGTTGGAGCGGATGATGTCCAGCGTAGTGACGCCGAACAGCTTGTTCTTGTCGTAGACGCCCGCTTTTTTCAGCACTTCAGCGGCGATAGCGACGGTGGTATTCACCGGGTTAGTGATGATACCGATGCACGCCTGCGGGCAGGTTTTCGCTACCTGATTCACCAGATTTTTGACGATGCCGGCGTTGACGTTAAAGAGATCGGAGCGATCCATGCCTGGCTTACGCGCCACGCCTGCGGAGATCAGCACCACATCCGCGCCTTCCAGCGCTGGGGTTGCATCTTCACCGGCGAAGCCTTTAATTTTTACCGCAGTAGGGATATGGCTAAGATCGACCGCTACGCCAGGGGTAACCGGCGCGATATCGTACAGAGAGAGTTCTGAGCCTGAAGGCAGTTGGGTCTTGAGAAGAAGGGCTAGCGCCTGGCCGATACCGCCTGCCGCGCCGAGGACTGCAACTTTCATCCTAAACTCCTTATTATGGTTAGCGAAATATACCGTTACTCCGTTGCTAAGGGCATTACAACATGGGGTAAATGATAGCGATCTTCCTGCAGAAAAAACGCGCTTCAACACGCGTTTAGCATCATCTACTTTATGTTGCCCTTTCCGGCAGCATGAAAATTTCCGTCATACTGCCAGCAATGCCCTCGCAGGCGGTACAATACACCCTGTAAAGCTAGCAAAACAACAGCACTTTAATAACATTTATTTTACTTTTAATCTTATTTGTGACTCGTGACACAGGCATGTTTCTCGATAAGTTATTTTGATAAAATCCGCGGCTTTCATAACATTATTTCAGCCTTAATAATGGCAGACTATTTGCATAAAAATTCATTTATATGCATAATAATGTTGTTTCAATCGCCATTCCACGGGTGACTTATGCGAAGCTCGGCAAAACAAGAAGAATTAGTTAAGGCGTTTAAAGCGCTACTTAAAGAAGAGAAGTTCAGCTCCCAGGGCGAGATCGTCCTGGCTCTCCAGGAGCAAGGGTTTGATAACATTAATCAATCCAAAGTCTCCCGGATGCTGACCAAGTTCGGTGCGGTACGTACGCGCAACGCGAAAATGGAGATGGTCTACTGCCTGCCTGCAGAGCTTGGCGTGCCGACCACCTCCAGCCCGCTGAAGAACCTGGTGCTGGACATCGACTATAACGATGCGGTGGTGGTAATCCACACCAGCCCGGGTGCAGCGCAGCTGATTGCGCGTCTGCTGGACTCCTTAGGGAAATCGGAAGGCATTCTCGGCACTATTGCCGGGGATGATACCATCTTTACTACCCCTGCCAGCGGCTTTACCGTGAAGGATCTCTACGACGCCATTCTGGTCCTGTTTGAACAGGAGCTGTGATCCTCTCTCCCCTCGCGGCTTGCCGAGGGGAATTTCTCTGTCATACCCTCGTCATACAATGGCTCTAAACGTAGAGATCGCACAAAACGTCAAAAATTCATATCCATATGATTTTCTTAGGTATAACTATTATTCCTCCTCTTAAAACCCCGTTTTTATTCTCTCACGTTATAAGAAGTTAAATTTATGTGACGTAATAACCTGTGAAACCATTAGCATGGTATTAATTTTTGCGGTTATTAGTGTATACTTGATTTTGTGATGAGGGTCACGAAATAAGACCCCAGTGAATAAGAATCTGACGAGGTAGATATCATGAAAATCAAAACAACTGTAGCCGCTCTGAGTATCCTTTCCGCACTCTCTTTCGGTGCTTTTGCCGCCGACTCTATTAGCGCTGACCAGGCTCAAGGCCGTCAGGCAATCGGTACGGTTTCCGTAGGCGCAATCAGCTCCTCACCGATGGATATGCGTGATGCGCTGAATGAAAAAGCGCAGGCCAACGGCGCATCCTCATACCGTATTATCGAAGCACGTACCGGTGACCACTGGCACGCCACTGCCGAACTGTATAAATAAATCCCTCGTCGTATGACCTACGACTTGCCCCCGCCTGTCGGGGGCTTTTTTATGCCTGCTGATGCCCTCAGGCGCGCACGTTAAAGCGCAGCATGCCCCCCAGCTCCTCTTCAGCTTCGTCAAAGAGCAGGACAAGCGCACCAAAGCGGCGGCGCTGTTTTTCATGAAGGTGCACAAACTCGATCTCAAGCGGCATAGGCAGAGCATCCTCCTCACCGGTTACCACCTCCCACAGCGAGTCGAGATTATTCACCTTTGCCCGATCGATATTAAACGTGCGACAAAATTCGCGATAAAAGGCGTTCTGATCGTCTATTTCGTCGAAATCAAACGTGTAAATATTCATTATCAGCCACCCTGTCCGATGGGCGGCTTACGCCGCCCCGGCGTTTATAATCCTCCGAGGTGAAGAGTTTTAACCTCCAGATACTCTTCCAGCCCCAGCACCGATCCTTCGCGGCCCAGACCGGACTCTTTCACCCCGCCAAACGGTCCCAGCTCGGTAGATACCGCGCACTCGTTAACCCCAATCATTCCGGCCTCCAGCGCCTGCGAGACGCGGAAGACGCGCTGAAGATTCTGGGTATAGAAGTAGGCCGCCAGGCCAAACGGCGTATCATTGGCGCGATGAATGACTTCATCCTCGGTAGTAAAGCGGAAGCAGGCGGCTACCGGACCGAAGGTCTCCTCCGACGCCAGCTTCATGCTGTCGCTACAGTTGGTCAGCACCGTAGGCTGCCAGAAGTTGCCCCCCAGCGCGTGAGTTTTACCGCCTGCCAGCGCCGTTGCGCCTTTCGCGATGGCGTCCTCAACGTGCTCGCGCACCTTATCCACCGCCGCCGACTCGATAAGCGGCCCAACGACGACGCCCTCTTCCATGCCGTTACCCACCTTCAGGGCGTTAACCCGCTCGGCAAGCTTGTTCACGAATGCATCATAAATGGCTTCATGAATATAGAAACGGTTAACGCTGACGCACACCTGCCCAGCGTTGCGGAATTTATTGGCAATCGCCCCCTCGACGGCGGCATCAATGTCCGCATCGTCAAAGACGATATAGGGCGCATTGCCTCCCAGCTCCATCGACACCTTTTTCATGGTTTCAGCGGCATTACGCACCAGCGTTTTACCGACCGCCGTCGAGCCGGTGAAGGAGATTTTACGCACCTGCGGGCTGGCCATAATCGCATCGCTGATCTCAGCGGTAGTGCCCGCTACGGCGTTGAGTACCCCGTCCGGGACGCCCGCTTTTTTCGCCAGCTGTACCAGAGCAAACGCGCTAAGCGGCGTGTTGTTGGCAGGCTTGATGACGCCGGTACAGCCGGCGGCCAGCGCCGGACCGAGCTTGCGGGTGAGCATCGCCATCGGGAAATTCCACGGCGTAATGGCCGCCACGACACCAATCGGCTCGCGGGTCGCCAGAATGCGCGAGCCGGGTTTAATTTGTGGGATGATCTCACCGTTGGCGCGCTTGGCCTCTTCGGCGAACCATTGAATAAAGCTGGCGGCGTACTCGACCTCGCCCTCCGCCTCCTTCAGCGGCTTGCCCTGCTCGCTGGTCATCAGCTGCCCCAGCCAGGTTTTGTTCTCAATAATCAGCGAGTACCAGCGGTAGAGAATGGTGGAGCGCTCTTTCGCGGTTTTCGCCCGCCAGGCAGGGAACGCACGCGCGGCGGCAGCAATCGCCTCCTCGGTCTCTTTTTTGCCTGCTTTAGCGACCTTCGCAATTACCTCGCCGGTTGCCGGGTTGGTGACGTCAAAGGTGTTATCCAGCGTTTTCCATACGCCGTCTACAAAATAGCCTGTCTGAAAAAGCGCATTGTCCTGAAGTGCCTGGGTTGCCATGCGTCCTCCCGATCCCCGTTAATGAATGACTCCGCTAAGTATAGCTACAAAAAAACCGACGCTTCTGGGGGGCCGTCGCCCAGCGGCACATGCTTCCCGTTCAGCCTGAATGAATACGAACACCCGCCCCTGCACATGTTTCTTAACACCCTTTGGCAAGGATCGGTTTTCCATCTCACGGGGTATCTGTCTGCCAGTGAAAAATTCCGTAACACATTACGGCATATAAGAAATTTTGGTTAAGTATCAATCGATGTAAGATGGGCAACACTTAACCCTACGAACAATAAGGAATTGATATGTTACGGCAATATACCAACGAATTAACCCCAGAAATTTACGCCACGCTTGATCAGCTCTCATTTACGACTAAACAGCTGGCAGAGATGAATGATGAAGCCCGGGCGATTATCGACAAGCAGAATGAATACGTTCACCAACACCCGGTAACGGATATTTACCGGATAGCAGTCGCGGGTTGCCTTACCCGGCGCGGTGGTGTCGGAGATGAGTTTAACCCGAACCCGGAAGAAGGGCACAAAATCCAGCTGGGTAACGGCCAGTGGGTCAGCGTACTGACGGAAGGCTGCACGGTGACTTATCCTGACGGTACGCAGGCGCGGATTGTCAGCTGTGCCGGGAGCCAGTTCACCAGTAATGACGGCAAAGGAATTGCCCTGGTTGATAGCCTGCTTGATAACGGCGACGAGATTATCAGCACGCCGCAGAAGAGTGCCATTCTGGTTGGCCGAGCCGGTGAATCGATGCCGTCCGATTTTCTGGCGATGCCCGGAGCGTAATAGGTGGGATATCGACCGGATATATATGGGAAGGGGAAGGCGCTTTCCTGCGACAAAACCACCACCGGCGCAAGGTTGATTTCATCCATTCCACTCAACCGCTATAGCGTGCATGGCTTTGCTGTCATTCGTCAGGGAGATAAAACCACTCCCTGTCCAAAGTGCGGACAACCCGGCGTGGTGGTTGAGGGGGAGCCCCGCTGCAAAATTATGACGGTGCCCGTTGCTGTTGATCGCTGCCAGGTGCGTTGTAGCTGTCCTCTCGGCACAAACCGGATTATCGCCCCGGTGGGGCAGTGGCTGGGACCTGGCCCGTCGCCGCAGGAAAGAGCGCTGGAGAAACAGGCGGCCATGCTGGCAGAGCGTAAAGCTGCACAGGAAGCTGGGGAGAAGCGCCTGGCAGAAGAACGGGAGCGCAACCGTGTCTTTGCGAAATCCTCTTTGCGTGGCGATGGCTGTAACGATGCCGGAAACCAGCGGGAGCTGCAAAGCAATTTTGCAGAGATGGGCTTCTTCCAGGCACTACCGGCGGATGACTCTGCCACGGATGCCGATGTACCACAGCATGCGCAGACGGCCAAAAGGAAGAAATCCGCCGCACCGGAGAACATTCCGAAGCCGAAGAAGCGCAGCGCCCTCTGGAAGTGGTGGAACGGTAATCACGAGGAGATGGACTATCAGGCCGCTGTAGCGGCCGCTGCCGCCGCGACACGGGCGCAGACAGCTACGGCCGGGGCCAGCGTGCTGGAGCAGATCGGGGGGCGGTTTGCGACCTATGGCACGTGGGCGGTACGGGGCGCAGCCAGTTTTGGTGAGGTTTCAGCCGCTGGTGCCGGTGCGTCTGTAGCCGGTCTGCTGGTCGGGATGATGCCTGGCCGACTCAATGACGGTGAACAGGATTTTTTGGACCGAATGCGCACCGCACAGCTGCGCGAAGCACCAACCCGGGTGCGCTTTACATGGGAGCAGGACAGCAAAGGGAACCCGGTACCGCATGGCTGGCACACGCCGCCGGGTAAGGATAAGGTGCGGGTGCGCAAAATGGTGTGGGACAGCCGCTCGCAGGCGTACACCTTCACCACTGAAGAAGAACCGCGCGTCACGATTGTCTGGACCCCGGACCATTCCGGCGTTAACACGCCGTCGAACACGGGTAATCAGGCGCGGCCGGTATTGCCGAACCCGGTGATCGTGGATCCGCTGCCGGATAATACCGGCATGACGACCACCACCACCCCGGCCCCGGAAGAGAAGCGCTTCGCGGATTATATTCTGATCCTGCCAATGCCGGATCTGCCGCCGATTTATATCTACCTGAGCAAGCCGCCGGTGGAGTTCCTGGAGGTGGAGCTGTACAGCGACTTTAAGCGTCGTTCCCGTCAGGGGAAATATGAGGCGGACCATATGCCATCGGCTGCGGCTGTTCGTGCGGCGTTATTACGTGATAATCCGCGACTTCGTAAACATCAGTTAGACGCTATGGTGCAGGATGTAGCTGCGATTGTTGTACCCAAAGAAGTGCATCAGAAACTGAGTGAAACGTATGGTAAACGTAATAACTCTGCACAAATTGACCTCGATTCTCGCAATCTACGAGCGGCAGCTGATCGCAATCTGGATGCAATCAAACCGGCGCTAAAGGAGTATGGTGCAACAGAAAGCCAGATAGAGGCTGCGAGAGCAAAAATGCATAAACTGAACAGCGATGTAGGGTTGTACAAATGACATTGAATGTAGAGGCGTTAATACACAGCCTAGGTAGATCATATAACGATTTACTTGATGCTGAACTTATTCCCTATAAGACACCGCCAACCGGGTTCTCAGGTGATCCTGATCTCAGTCTGGATATGGCAAAAGAAGGCGTTTACCTGTCATTCTTGCGTGATGGTCGTATTTTGCAAGAAGTTACGGTAAAAATTATCCGTCCAGATATTAAAAATTGGGTCTTCCCTAACGAGCTGCCTTTTGGTCTTCAACACAAAATGTCTCGTCAGTGGGTTCATGAGAATATTGGTGTGCCTTTAAGGAGTAGCCCTCCTCGGGTCATTATGAGGCGGGCTTTTGGGTGGGCAGATCTATTTGATATCAAAGGGGCCCATACTCCTACAAGTATGCAGATTGACTACGATATTGCTGATAATGTGGTGGATGTATCATTTATGCCAACCTCTGAACTACGATGGTGATCTCATTTTCATGAGGATCTTAAAAAGATCCTTATGACATCGTTTCCCGCTGCGGGTAACCACCACAAACTTACCTGTCCTTCCTGCCCTTTTGGCAAAGTGCCAATTAACGAGTAGTGAGTGCAGACTGGTATTTGTGGAGCACATCCACCAGCCGTCTCACCGGATGGGTGACCTGCTCCGGCGCATCCCAGGCGCGGAGTTTCTCCTGATACACCTCTAACTCATCCAGCAGCTGGCTGAAGTAGCGGCGGCGCGTCTCATCGCTGCGGGCAGCGATAACGCTGTCGGCCGTACGCCGCAGCTGGCGGTGGAAGGCGGAAAGATCCGCATTCACTGGGATCGGCGCATCGCGCAGGCGCTGGTGGGCGATGATCATGGTTAACGCCAGACGGAATTTGCCCACGTCACCCGGGAACTTGTTCAGCAGTAAAAAGAGCTGCTGATAGAGCGCAGGCAGATGGTTCTCTCTGCGTCTCGCCGTGTTAGTGGTCATCGCCGAGACCGCCGCCGAGACGAACTGGTTCAGCAGCACGCGGCCGGTACGCGCCCGGGAGTTATCCCGCACCAGCAGGATCACCAGCAGCGCCAGCACGCAGCCGACAATCTGCCCGAGAGCGCTATCCAGGAAGCGGTTGAACTCGAAGGTCATCGGATTATCCAGCACCAAAATGTTGATGGTGCTCGCCAGCGCCCCCAGCGATCCCAGCCGCCGCTTCTGTACCTCAATACCGATAAAGAAGGCCAGCACCGCCAGGCTGATGCAGAGCAGCAGCATGCTTTGCTGAGTGGCAGGCATCACCACCAGAAAATAGAAGGCCCCGATGGGCAATGCCGCCAGCGTGCCGTAGACAAAGTCCATCGCCACCATGCGCGGATTGGGCAGGCGCATCGCCAGCGAGGTGACCACCGCAATCATGATCATCGCCCCGCTGCCCGAACTCCAGCCGGTCCAGAGCCAGAACAGGGTGCCGACCATGCAGGAGAGCGTAGTGCGCCAGAAGTTAACCATCGCATGGTGCCGCTCTGCCGATTCCGCTTTAACCACCGCCTCGGTGCGCAGCACCTCCTCTTCGGTGGCGCTGATGCGGGTATTACCGATCACCCCACGCCGGAGCAGCAGATAGCGGGTCGCCGCCCCCACCCAGGTATAGATGGTGATAGGCGTATCGCGCTCGCCGGTCCAGGCGATCACCCGACGCATGCGTTTGAGCTGCTTGTGAACATCCTGCACCGTCTCTACCGGCGCGGCAAACAGCTCCCGGAACGTATCAGTGACAAGTTCCGGACGCGACTGCTGCATCAGCCAGGTTTCACACGCCTGGGTAATCAAAGTCAGCGACAGAGTGTTAATTACCTTCAGGCGGCGGTTAGCACGCGTCCAGCGCGACGACTCCATATTAAGGTTGGTACGCATCCCGTCCAGAGCGTTGGTGCGCCGTACCAGCGCGCCCCAGGCCTTATCCATCTCATCGCCGTCACCGTTCTGCACGCAGAGCTGCATCAGCTGGTACTGCGCCAGCAGCAGGCCGTCCAGCTCGCGGTCAATCTCCTGCTTCACCGAGCGCGGCGAGAAGAGCAGGTCAGCCACGATGGCGCAGACGATCCCGATGACAATCTCACTGCAGCGCTCAACGGCGAACTGCGGGGTCAGCAGCGGTTCGCTCTGCACGGTAATGACGATAATCAGCGCGGTGTAGCCTGACAGCCCCCAGGCGTAGGAGTTTTCAACCCGCACCAGCGAGGAGACCCAGGTGCAGAAGCCCGCCCAGAGGCAGCAGACCATCAGCATCACCAGCGGGGCGCGGATCATGCCGATGATCATCACCAGCGCGGCAAAGCAGCCGATAAAGGTCCCGGCGATACGCAGCATTCCCCGGTAGCGGATCGCCCCTGAGTAAGGCTCACCCCCGGCGGCAAAGGCCGGGCCAGCGGCGACAATCGCCGCCGTCAGCACCGCCCAACGCGGCGTTTCAAGATTAAAGTGGAAGCCAACAAACAGCGCCAGCACAATTGCGCATGCCAGCTTGATGGCAAAACGCACATGCTGGTTGGCAATGGAGAAGATACCCATCGTGGTTAGCCCATCTCACGCAGACGGTGCGCCAGCTTGCGGAAGAAGGAGTCCTGGCTGGCATCCCGATCTTTTTCACCGGTGATTACCACCGTAGCGGTGGTGCCCGCTGGCCACAGGTTACCCGGCTGGCTGTCGAGGCGGATACGCACCGGCACGCGCTGCGCCAGGCGGACCCACTCCAGGTTAGAGTCGATTGTCGCCATCCCTTTGGCGTCGCGGCTGCTGCTGGCATTGGTTACCCCGGCGGCAATGCTGTCCACCGTGCCTTTCAGCACCTGGTTACTGCCCAGCGGCGTGATCTCGGTCCGGTAGCCGGGGCGCACGCCCTCCAGCTTAGTCTCTTCCATGTAGGCCAGCACGTAGAAGGAGGACTGTTTCACCAGCGCCACCGCCGTTGAACCGCGGGTGATAAACTCCCCGGTATAGACGTTAAGGTTGGTTACCCAGCCAGCGGACGGGGCGCGGATCACCGTCCGCTCCAGATCCAGCTTCGCCATATCGCGGGTGGCCTCGGCTTTTGCCAGCTGGTGGAGTACGGTTTGCAGAACGTTATTCGCCTGGTCAATCTCTTCCCGGGACATCGCCTGGATGCCCAGCTGGTTACGTCGCCCGGCTTCCCGGCGTTTTTCCGTTGCCAGCGCCTGGTAGTAAGCGACGTCCGCCTCGGACTCTTCCAGCGCTTTCTGGTAGCGCGGCTGGTCGATGGTAAAGAGCACCTGGTCTTTCTTCACCAGCTGGTTATCATGGACCTTCACGTCGGTAATCAGCCCGGCGACGTCGGGCGCAATCGCCACTACGTCGGCGCTAAAGCGCGCATCGCGCGTCCAGGGGGACTCGGTGTAGTAGACCCACGCGCGAAAAATAGCGATGAAAGCCAGTACCACCAGAATCACGGTGATGGCGGTACGGGAGATATTTTTAATAAACGTTTTCACATCAACCTCAGACGAACAGGCGCGACAGTAAGTAGAACAGGCAGCAGTAGAGCGCTGTATTGAACAGGGCTGGATGCCAGACAAAATCGTAGATCCCGGTGGGGATCAGCACGCGGCGCACCAGCCAGAAGAGGGCCAGCGATAACAGTAGCTCGAAGAATATCGGCGGGAACGACAGGCCGAAGACCACGATAACGGGAAACAGACTCATGTTAACCTTGATTAGAGAGCGTGCAGGCGATGGTTTATTATTCACGTCACCGCAGGAATAAGGGCCAGAAGGGCCGGGCGAGAGTGACGTGTCTATTACTCAGCTAACAATATTTTAGCGTAACTGTTATGTTGTTATCTATATTGTGTTATCTAAATCACTTTTAAGCCAGAGTGAACAATGGAAAGATTAAAACGCATGTCGGTGTTTGCCAAGGTGGTTGAAATGGGTTCATTTACCGCCGCCGCCCGACAGCTGCAGATGAGCGTCTCCTCCATCAGCCAGATCGTTGCCAGGCTGGAAGATGAGCTACAGGTCAAGCTGCTTAACCGCAGCACCCGCAGCCTGGCCCTGACCGAAGCGGGCAAGATCTACTACCAAGGCTGCCGCCGAATGCTGCACGAGGCGCAGGACGTGCATGAGCAGCTCTATGCATTTAACAATACCCCTATCGGCACCCTGCGCATCGGCTGCTCGTCTACCATGGCGCAGAACGTGCTGGCCAAAATGACCGCCGAGATGCTGCGCGACTACCCCGGCCTGGCGGTAGATCTGGTTACCGGGATCCCGGCCCCGGATCTGATTGCCGACGGGCTGGACGTAGTGATCCGCGTAGGCGCGCTGCAGGACTCCAGCCTCTTCTCCCGCCGCCTGGGGGCGATGCCGATGGTGATCTGTGCGGCAAAAAGCTATCTGGTGCAGTATGGCGTGCCGGAAAAGCCAGCGGATCTCGCCAACCACTCATGGCTAGAGTATAGCGTGCGTCCCGACAATGAGTTTGAGCTGGTAGCACCGGAGGGGCTATCGACAAAGATCGTTCCCCAGGGCCGCTTCGTCACCAACGATCCCATGACCCTCACCCGCTGGCTGACGGTGGGCGCAGGGGTAGCCTACGTGCCGCTGATGTGGGTGATCGAGGAGATCAACCGGGGGACGCTGGAGATCCTCTTCCCGCGCTACCAGTCGGATCCGCGTCCGGTCTATGCCCTCTATACCGAGAAGGATAAGCTGCCGCTGAAGGTGCAGGTCTGTATCGATGCGCTGACCAACTACTTTGTTGAGGTGTCGCAGGTGTTTCAGGCGATGCGCGGACGCGCGAAAGAGAAGTGAGGTCTTTCCTGCCGGACAGCCCCGGCAGGAAGAGGCAAGCAGGCGTTACGCCGTGCCGCCCACGGTTAAGTTGTCTACCTTCAGCGTTGGCTGGCCCACGCCTACCGGCAGACTCTGCCCCTCTTTACCGCAGACGCCGACGCCGCTGTCGAGCTTGAGATCGTTGCCGACCATCGAGATCTGCTGCATGGCTTCAATGCCGGAGCCAATCAGGGTCGCGCCTTTCACCGGCGTCGTCACCTTGCCGTTCTCGATCAGATAGGCTTCCGAGGTGGAGAAGACAAATTTGCCGGAGGTGATATCCACCTGGCCGCCGCCAAAGTTCGGGGCAAAGATCCCGTACTCTACCGACTCGATGATCTCCTGCGGGGTCGATTTACCGGCCAGCATATAGGTGTTGGTCATGCGCGGCATCGGCAGGNNGCGCGTAGGATTCACGACGGCCGTTGCCGGTCGGGGCGACGCCCATCAGGCGCGCGTTGAGCTTGTCCTGCATATAGCCTTTCAGGATGCCGTTTTCGATCAGCACGTTGTACTGGCCCGGCGTGCCTTCATCGTCGATAGCAATGGAGCCACGACGGTTCATCATGGTGCCGTCATCAACCACGGTGCAGAGTTCGGAGGCCACCAGCTCACCCATCTGGCCGCTGAAGACCGAGGTGCCGCGACGGTTAAAGTCCCCTTCCAGACCGTGACCTACCGCCTCATGCAGCAGCACGCCTGGCCAGCCCGCGCCCAGCACTACCGGCAGCGTACCCGCCGGGGCCGCTACCGCAGTGAGGTTCACCAGCGCCATGCGCACCGCCTCTTTGGCCCAGGCGTCCGCCCGCGCTTCGCCGTCGGCGTCGCTGAGGAACCACTCGTAGCCGAAACGACCGCCGCCGCCGCTGGAGCCGCGCTCGCGTTTACCCTCATCTTCCACCTGCACGCTTACCGACAGGCGCACCAGCGGGCGAACGTCCGCCGCCAGGGTGCCGTCGGTGGCCGCCACGAGGATCAGCTCATAGACGCCGGTCAGGCTGGCGGTCACCTCCTGCACGCGCTTGTCGGCAGCGCGGGCTACGCTGTTAACCCGGCGCAGGATGTCCAGCTTCTCTTCCCGGCTCATGCTCTGGAGCGGATCGACGCTGGTGTAGAGGGCGCTGTGCTCAACCGCGCCAAGGGTTTGCACCCGGCCATCGCCAGCGTCGCGGACGATGGTTCGTGCCGCCTGGGCGCTCTGCTCCAGGGCCAGCAGGCTGATCTGATCGGCATAGGCAAAGCCGGTCTTCTCGCCGCTGACGGCGCGCACGCCCACGCCCTGGTCGATATGGTAAGAGCCATCTTTAATGATGTTATCTTCTAAAACCCAGGATTCGTGATAGCTCGACTGGAAATAGAGGTCGCCGTAGTCGAGACGGCGCTCGGCCAGCTGGCCGAGGATGGAAAACAGATCCTGATGGCTCAGGCCGTTTGCCGCGAGTAATTGTTCACTAACCAGGTTCAAACTCATCGTTTTGCTACTCTCAGGTTGCCGCGCTTGGCGGTTAAAAATTTGTATCTATTGAGAGTGAGGCAATTCGCTCAACTCGTCAAATCATTGCTATTTCTTCGCAGGCGGGGTGCGCGGCTGGCGCAGCACTTCGTTGATTTGCGGTTTATCCATCGGCCCGCTGATGTGGTAGCGCAGAATAGAGACCTTGCTCCACAGCGGCCCGAGCACCTTACTGGCGGCAAACACCGCCGCACCCACGATCGGGTTAACGGCAAACGCGGCCGCAACGCCGACGGTGGCGGAGATCTCCGGCGCGACGACGGCCTCGACGTCCAGCTCCCGGCGCACCAGGTTAACCGATCCCTTCATGGCGATATCCGCCTCGAGACCGTCCACCAGCGTATCGTCGGTATGCAGAACGCCATCCTTGATCCACGCCGTGCTGCGGATGGAGTCAAAGTAGAAGCCTTCGCTAAAGGTATCGCTGAAATCAAAGCGCAGCTTGCGCAGCAGGGCGTCAAAGCTCAGCAGGCGCAGCAGCTGCCCGGCCCGGCCGGTGCTAACGTCGGCGATCTCGCCCTTGCCGAGGCGGGTATGCAGCACGCCGTTGAGGGAGGACTCGTCCGGCTGCCACGGGGTATCGCGCCAGTGCAGGTCGTAGTCAACGTCTACCGGCGCGTTACGCATCGGCGTGCTGACGCCAAAGAACTCCGTAGCCGAATCGATCTTATCCGCCCGCAGCTTGCCCTTAATTGAGGTACGCTCCGCACCGCTGCGGTTAACCCACTCGCCGTCGGCGGTCAGGCGGGCAAAGCCGCTGTCCACCAGACCATTGGCGAGCGAGAGCGTATCGCCCTTGATATTGAAATCACCCTCAATGCGGCCATATTTCTGTCCCCACAGCCAGCACTCGGCGCAGCGCAGCTGGAGATCGGGCCAGCCGCTGAAATCGATCCGCGTCTTGCCGGTCAGCAGTGCGTTTGGCGACAGCGGCTCGCTGGTCACCGGGGTCGGGTTGTAGTAGAGGTAGCGAATGGCGGCGGTCCAGGGGCGGCTGTCCGCCATCATCAGCGTCGCCGCGATCTCCCGTCCCTGGACGTCAACCTTGGTGCCGCCCGCCACGGGCTGCGTCTCCAGGCTGACGTTGTTCCACTGCTGTCCGCCGAGGGTCAGCGCCGGGGTACGCAGGGCGATCGCTTCCGGGAAGGCCGTGGCGCTGCTGACGTTGCTGGCCACGCCCTGCTGGAAGAGTCCCAGCCACTGCGCCCCGTCCAGCGGGGGCAGGTTCAGCTCGACGCCCTTCTGCGCGGGCAGCGGCGGAACGGTCTGGCTCTCCGAGGCCCAGATAGCGCGATCCAGGGTCAGCTTCTGGTTAAGCAGCCAGCGGCTATTGAAGTGGCTATCGCTGCCCGCCGCCCCGGTTAGATCGAAGCTGCGCAGGTTGCCTGTCACGTTCAGCGTCACCGGCAGCGGCTGGCCCGCCGGTTTATTCAGCGGCGAGGGGAGTCGGCTGGCGAGGTTTTTCAGGTCGCCTTTAATATCCACGTTGTAGCGCGCGCCTGCGTTATAGGGCAGCTCAATACCGACCTTGCCGTTCCACGCCACGCTGCCGCTGAGGGCGTCGTTGACCTGTTTCGGCAGCACCCCGGTGCGGGCGGGCTGCCAGTTAGCGTTCATGTCGATCGCCACCTCGTAGGCCTTTTTGCCCTCGGTGGTGGAGAAGTTGACGTTAAGCGGCTGATTGAACCAGCTGGCGGTCAGCGGCTCGCTCTGCAGGTTGCCATTCACAAAGCTAAAGTCGCCGTTAAGCTTGTGCAGGGTGCTGTTCAGCGGCTTGATAAACAGGCTGTTATCCCGCAGATTCACCTCGCCTTTGGCGGTGGTCATCTCGCCGTCCAGCGGGATATCGAGATGTAAGCGAGCGCTCACATCACCACTAAGCTGAAGCTCCTCCAGGGTCGCGCCGAGAGAGTCCTTTAAAGGCGTCTCGTTGAAGTACGGCCCTACCTCTTTGCCCGGGCCGCTGATATCCGCGTCGATCAGCAGCTTCTCTTCCAGATAGTCCGGGATCGCCGCCGCCAGGTTACGCCCTTTCACTCCGCCGAGGCTGACCTCATCGCTCTTCATAAACAGACCGTCGTTGAGGAAGTCCAGCTCAATATCGAAGCCCTTTAGCGCAGGCCAGCCGGGCTGGAAGGCGTAGGTGGCATTATGCAGCGGCACCAGCACTTCAAACTGCCCTTCGTTGTGCTTGTAGGGGAAGAGGTGCGGATTGCCGCCGTAGACCAGCGTGGCGTTATCCGCCTGGCCGCCCTGGATAGCGCCGCTCAGGTAGTCCACCAGCGCTTTTCCCATCAGGTTTTCCGGGAAGTAGCGCCACGCCTGCCCGGCATCGCTGGTGCTGATCCCGGCGAGGATCCCCAGCCACGGCTCGTCGTTGGTGGGCTTGAGATAGCGGAAGTCACCCCGGGCATGCACGCCAGTAGCTTCAACGTCAATCTGGCGGCCATCCAGCTGGAAGCCATCACTGTTTTTCAGCCAGCTGAGGGTGGCAACGCCTTTTTTGATCTCCAGCGGGGCGCGGAAAACCGTCTTGTAAGGCATGGTGGCATCGGTCACGTCGGCCGTCAGCTGGCCATTCTCCACGCTGCCGCTCAGGGTCCCGGCCAGATGCTGCACGCCTGGCAGCAGCTTCCACTGTTGCCATGAGAGATCCTGCCAGCTGGCCTGGAAGCGCGTTTTCTCCGTGGCCTGGAGGGGAATATCCAGCGCCAGCTGCTCAATCTGCCCGGCAGGCTGCATTGCCCGCCAGATCTCACCCAGCGCGGGCGAGAGCTTTTCGGCAATCGGCAGCAGGCCGTCCAGCCCGCTCAGCTCAAGGTGATTGGCACGAACCCGCAGCTCGTCGCTCCGGGTGTTGTTTGCCCCGCCCACCTGCTGCTCGGGGATCCACGCCAGGGTCAGCGCCCCCTGCGGCCAGGGTTTATTATCCAGCGTGACGCGGGTAGCGGGGATAGCAAACTGCCAGCCACCCTCTGCGCGGGTGACGTGCGCCGTCAGGTTATCCACGCTCAGGCGGTGCGGTTTGGCGTCGCCCTGCCAGCTCGCGCCGCCCTTTTTCAGCCATACGTCGCCGCTGGCAAACTCGCCTTTATTGAGCGTTACCCACCCCTCAAGGCTGAAGCGGGCGCTATCCAGGGCGATATTGTCCTGCATCCATTTTCCCAGCCACGGCTTAACGTCAACGTCATCCGCCTGTAGCCACAGGCGTCCGTTGTTAAGCAGGCCGTTATCGTCCCGCAGATCCATCCGCACCTGCATCACGCCGTGCTGGCCGGTCAGGCTGGAGAGGCTTACCTGCCCTTCGGCCCGGTGGCGTGCGCTGTCGTTAAGCCAGGTGAGCTGAGGGATCGCCAGCTCGGCCCGCTGGCCAGAGGGCGTTAAGAAGCTGATCTCACTGTCGCGCAGATCGAAATGGTCAAACTGGCGCAGAAAGAGATCGCTAAGACGGTTGCTTTCGAAGCCCTGCTCGTTGTCGCCCTGCTGCAGCGGGGTATTGGTGTAGATGCGCAGCCGGTAGAAGGTGAGATCGCGAAACTGCCAGCGCAGATGCAGCAGGCTTTGCCAGACGTCCAGCGCCAGGGTCACGCGCTTAACCGAAAATTCGCCGCCGTCGCTGAGACCAGCGCTGATATCGCGCACCTCTACCTGCGGACCGAAGTTTTGCCAGCTGGCCTGAATGTAGCTGGCGTTGACAGGCATGCCCGTAGCAGATTCAACCTTTGCCAGCAGCGCCGGACGCCAGCTATTGAGATGCGGCAGCACAAGACGCAGCCCACTCACCAGCAGCGCGACGATAACAATTAACGTCGCGGCAGTCAGCAGCAGTATCCCAGGCAGTCGCCTCACGCATCTCTCCTTGTCAGCCAAAAAACAGGCCTTGATCGTGTCGCAGCATGCTGCGTAATTACATCATCACCACGTCGAACTGCTCCTGGTTATAGAGCGGCTCAATTTGTACTTTTACCTGTTTGCCAACAAAGATTTCCACTTCTGCCAGCGCATGGGACTCGTCGCTTTTAAGCGCTTCGGCCACCGCAGGAGAAGCATAGACTAAGAATCGATCGGAATCGTAGGCGTGGTGCACACGGACGATTTCGCGCATGATCTCATAGCAGACGGTCTCTACCGTTTTAACCGTCCCGCGTCCATGGCAGGTCGGGCACTCGTTGCAGAGCACGTGCTCAACGCTCTCCCGGGTGCGCTTGCGCGTCATCTCCACCAGGCCGAGCTGCGAGAAGCCGTTGATGCTGGTTTTGACCCGATCCTTGCTCAGGGCCTGCTCCAGGGAGTGCAGCACCCGGCGGCGGTGATCCTCATTACTCATATCGATAAAGTCGATAATGATAATGCCGCCGAGGTTGCGCAGGCGCAGCTGGCGGGCGATTGCCTGGGTCGCTTCAATATTGGTGTTGAAGATGGTGTCGTCGAGATTGCGATGGCCCACGAATGCGCCGGTGTTGATATCGACGGTGGTCATCGCCTCGGTCTGATCGATAATCAGATAGCCGCCGGACTTCAGCTCTACCTTGCGCTCCAGCGCGCGCTGGATCTCATTCTCAACGTCGAAGAGATCGAAGATCGGCTGGCGGCCGCTATAGTGCTCCAGCTTGCTGGTCATCTCCGGAATGTACTCGGCGGTAAACTCCAGCAGCGCCTCAAAGGTCAGGCGCGAGTCAACGCGGATGCGGTCAAGCTGGGCGTCAGCAAAGTCGCGCAGCACCCGTTGGGCCAGGGCCAGCTCGCCGTACATCTGGTAGCGGGTCTGGGGACGTTTTTTACGCTCCATTACCTTGGTCCAGACGCGCTTCAGGTAGGCCGCGTCCGAGGCGAGATCCTCTTCACACACCCCTTCCGCCGCCGTACGAATGATAAAGCCGCCCTGCTCGTCGCAGTAATCCGCAACGATCTTCTTCAGCCGCTCGCGCTCGTTTTCGCTCTCAATGCGCTGGGAGACGCCTACGTGGGAGGCGCCCGGCATAAAGACCAGATAGCGCGAGGGCAGCGTAATATCGGTGGTCAGGCGTGCGCCCTTGGTACCCAGCGGATCCTTGACGACCTGCACCATCAGATCCTGGCCCTGACGCACCAGCTCGGAGATGTCGCGGACGGTGAAGTTCTTCTGCTCTTCGCCAGCCACGCACTCGGTGTGGGGCATAATATCGGAGGCGTGAAGGAAAGCAGCCTTATCGAGACCAATATCTACAAAAGCCGCCTGCATGCCTGGCAGGACCCGGCTAACGCGCCCTTTGTAGATATTACCGACGATGCCGCGCCGCGCTTCGCGCTCGATGTGGATCTCCTGCAGGATCCCGCCATCAATATAGGCAACGCGCGTCTCCGATGGCGTTACGTTTACCAGCAATTCAGCCGTCATGTTTATCCCTTCCCTCACGCAGTGCGTTAAAATCGCTTATCAGTTCGCCGGTCTCCACCAGCGGCAGGCCAACGACAGCATAGTAGCTGCCGTTGATGCGGCGGACAAAGCAGCCGCCCAGTCCCTGGATGCCGTACGCACCGGCTTTATCCATCGGTTCACCGCTGGCGATATAGGCGGCAATTTCGCTCTCGGCAAGCACCTTAAAGGTGACGTCGGTAACCACGAGGCGCTCCAGCACCCGCTGGCTGTCGGCCAGCGCGACGGCGGTCATGACCTGGTGGGTATGTCCTGAAAGCTGGCGCAGCATAACAGCAGCATGGTGGGTATCTCGCGGCTTTTCAAGCACTTCACCATTTACGATGACAATCGTGTCAGCCCCCAGCACCGGCAGATCCTGCGCGGCCAGCGTTACCCCGGCCTGGGCTTTCTCGCGCGCCAGACGCACCACGTACTGCTGGGCGCTCTCCTGAGCGTGGCGCTGCTCCTCCACGCCCGGAACAATGCGTTCAAAGGAGACGCCGAGTTGGGTAAGCAGCTCCTGGCGACGTGGCGAACCGGAAGCGAGATAGAGATCGATCATAAATACCTTTTATTGCACCGCAAACTGCTGGCGAATTTTACGCATCAGCAGGAAGAGCCAGGGCCAGAGCACGCCATCTACCACGCTGCTCCAGAATACTTCCGGGCGGAAAGAGACGTTGATCACTAAAAACTCGGCCCAGAAAACAATAATATCCGCCGCCAGCGACAGCAGCATGACCACCAGCGCCTGCTGCCAGAGCGCCAGGTTACGGAAGAGCTGGTATTTCAGGGCGACAAGGTAAGCGATGATGCTCAGCGACAGGGCGCGGACGCCAAGCGTTGAGCCGCTGATCAGATCCAGTATGGCACCCATCATTAAGCCTGTACCGACATTTACGCGGTGCGGCAGGGCAAGGATCCAGTAGAGCAGAATAAGCAGCACCCAGTTTGGCCGGAAAACAAGGATGTTATCCGGCCAGGGCATGATTTGCAGCAACAGCGCAATGAGGAACGAGAGCCAGATGACCCAGCGTCCCTGGCTACGATAGCTGGCCACTATTGCCCCCCGGATACAGGCTGCGCCGGCGTATCCAGCCCGGTGGCAGGTTCAGGGACGGGCGCAGGCGGTCCCATTGAGTTTGGCGCAGGCAGCACCTGGGGCATCATCTGCATCAGCCGCTCGTTGGCCACGCGATGTACCTCTTCCGGGGTCATCGGATTCGCACCGTTGCGATCGGCTCCCCACAGCAGCAGCAGGTAGCGCAGACGCTGGAGACCCGCCATCGGGCGCGCCTGGATTACCGTATAGGCGCGCTGGGTGTCGAGCTTCACGGAGGAGACAACGCCCACCGGATACCCTTCCGGGAAACGTCCGCCGAGGCCAGAGGTCACCAGCACGTCGCCAACGCGAATGTCGGTGTTCGCGGGCAGATGCTCAAGCTGGAGGTCGTCAGTACAGCCGTTACCGGCCGCAATCACGCGGATATCATTACGCAGCACCTGAATCGGCAGCGCATGGGTCGCGTCGCAGATCAGCAGCACGCGGCTGGTGAGCTTGGCGACCGCCACCACCTGGCCAACGACGCCTTTATCGCTGATCACCGGCTGGCCTTCATAGACGCCGTTTACGCTGCCCTTGTCGATCACCACCTGATCGCTATAGGGATCGTTCACCGTTGAGATGACCTGGGTGACCATTTTTTGCTCATCCTGACGCAGGGGTGAGCCCAGCAGCTCGCGCAGGCGCGCGTTCTCCTGTTTGTACTGCCCCAGCATCAGCAGCTCGCTGTTTTTCAGCAGCAGCTCCTGGCGCAGCGCCCGGTTTTCCAGCTCAAGCTGATCGCGCGAGGCCAGAGTTTGCGACACGCTGTCGAGCAGTTCACGGGGACCATTTGAGACAAAGTAGAAAGGGCTGACGGCGGTATCCATGTACGTTCTGATCTGGCTGAACGTACCGAGGCGGCTGTCGGCAATTATGACACCAAGCGCAACCAGCACCGCCAGGATCAGGCGAATCTGTAGCGACGGGCCACGGCTAAAAATGGGCTTCATAGGCTATGCGTCTTCTCAGGCCGGATAGATCGGGGGCAACATCTGCGTTACCCCAGACCCGATGCGGACTACTCTTCGCTGAACAAGTCGCCGCCGTGCATATCGATCATTTCCAACGCCTTGCCGCCGCCACGGGCGACGCAGGTCAGTGGATCTTCTGCAACTACGACAGGAATGCCTGTCTCTTCCATCAGCAGACGGTCAAGGTTGCGCAGCAGCGCGCCACCACCGGTCAGGACCATACCGCGCTCGGAGATATCGGACGCCAGCTCCGGCGGGCACTGTTCCAGAGCCACCATCACCGCGCTCACGATGCCGGTCAGCGGCTCCTGCAGCGCTTCAAGGATTTCGTTAGAGTTCAGGGTAAAGCCGCGCGGCACGCCCTCGGCCAGGTTACGGCCACGAACTTCGATCTCGCGCACTTCATCGCCCGGATAGGCAGAGCCGATTTCGTGTTTGATACGCTCAGCGGTCGCTTCACCGATCAGGGAGCCGTAGTTACGACGCACATAATTGATGATGGCTTCGTCGAAACGGTCGCCGCCGATGCGCACGGAGGAGGAGTAGACCACGCCGTTCAGGGAGATCACCGCCACTTCGGTCGTACCACCACCGATATCCACCACCATGGAGCCGGTCGCTTCGGATACCGGCAGGCCGGCACCGATGGCGGCCGCCATCGGCTCTTCAATCAGGAAGACTTCGCGGGCACCTGCGCCCTGGGCGGATTCACGAATGGCGCGGCGTTCAACCTGGGTCGCGCCAACCGGCACGCAGACCAGCACGCGCGGGCTTGGACGCATGAAGCTGTTGCTGTGCACCTGCTTGATGAAGTGCTGCAGCATCTTCTCCGTGACGAAGAAGTCAGCGATCACGCCGTCTTTCATCGGGCGGATAGCCGCGATATTGCCAGGGGTACGGCCCAGCATCTGCTTAGCTTCATGGCCTACAGCAGCGACGCTTTTCGGAGAACCGGCACGATCCTGACGAATAGCCACCACGGAAGGCTCATTCAATACGATGCCTTGTCCTTTTACATAAATCAGGGTATTCGCAGTACCCAGGTCAATGGACAAGTCATTGGAAAACATGCCACGAAATTTTTTCAACATACTAAGGGATAATCCTGAAAGCTGGGGCGGAAAACAAAATCCGCTTACTTTACCAACCACACGCAGCAGCGACAAGGCGCAAAAATCATCTGCTACGGTGAAAATTAGTGCAGTTCGTTTCCTCTGTTACAAATTGGCCTGACTCCTTCAGGACTCCACGGTATAGCAGCGCTCCTCGCCTCATCATTTTGTAACGCATCTAGGACGTTCACTGTCTTAAGCTGTTCGGGCCGGCAGGCAGACATGCACACCCCCAGGCGATACAGCGCGCGTTATTCTACGTGAAAACACATTAAACGGCAGGTCAAACCGAGTATCTTTGTGAATATTTTTTCACGTTTGCATCAAGCGGTTCCGACGCGGCAAAGAAATCCCCCTGCCCGCCCGCTACGCCACAGTCAATTAGCGTCTGCCATTCGCCTCGGGACCGAAGACCGGTAGCAAAGACGCGGGTCTGCGTGCCTTTGCAGGTCTCGACCAGGCTCTGCACCAGCAGCTGGTTCTCGGTGCGCTTCTCAATATTGCGTACCAGGCTTGGATGCAGCTTTAACAGCTCGGCATCCAACGCCTTGATCCAGCTGGTGCTGACCAGCGTCAGGCCCGCCTGGGTTACCGCCACCCGGGCACCTAATGCATTGATCAATCGTACTACCGGCTGTAACCGACTGATGTGTTGACAAACATCTGCCTCTGCAAGTTCAAAAATAATGCGTTTTCGCTGCGATTTTTCGCACTGCATTAGCGCATCCCGCAGCCAGCGCTGAAACCGCGGGCGAATCAGCGACTCCACGGTGATCTGCAGAGCCAGCGTCTCCTCCGGCCAGAAGCCCAAAAAAGCCACCAGCCGGGTTATGAGCTGCCGGTCATACTCTTCCGAAAGGCCAAACTGTAACACCATCGGCATATACTCGGCGGAGATCACCTCCTGCTCGCCGTCGAACAGGCGGCACATTAGCTCCCGATGGTGGACGCTGCCGTCGCGGTTGATGGCTGGCTTATGGTACAGACGCGGCCCGCCCCGGCTGAGCATCTGCTCGATCAGGGTTCGCCAGCGCACGTTGCCGCGCCCCTTCTCCGGCAGGCTGTCATCGTAGACCGCCCAGCTGTTGGCCCCCTGCAACACCGCGGTGCGCGTCGCCGCCTCGGCGTGCTCCATCACCTGCTCCGTGCTCTGCCCGCTGCGCCAGGCGCAGATGCCGATGTGCATCATATCCTCCCGGTCGAGCATCTTTGACGGCGGCAGGACATCGACAGACTTCAGCAGCTGGGCGGCGATGCTTTCGGACTCTTTGAGGGTGCGGTGGGAGAGCAGCACGGCAAAATCGCTGCGGTGGTAGCGGGCCAGCAGCGCGCCGGGATAGCGCATAATGAAAGTCGAAAGCAGATTGATCAGAATAAAGAAGTGCTCTTCGGTGGCCGCCGCCCCCCAGCTGTCCCGCAGCAGATCGAAGTCCGGCAGGCGGATCATCATCACCACCCCGTGGGATCCGACCCTCTCCTGATCCTCCAGCAGCGTCGCCAGCTGGTTATCAAAAAAGAGCCGGTTGTTTAGCCCGGTTTTGGTGTCCTGCGCGGCATAGGAGCGGATCAGGGTATCCATGCGGCTGCGCTGCTCGCTGGCAAACTGGATCTCGGTTAGCAGCAGATCGAGCGCGCTGCTGGCCCGGGCGGGCCACTCGTAGATGCTGCCCCGCACCCGCTGGCCGCGCTCACCGTTAAGGATGCGGGTAGCCCGGTACTCCAGCAGCTCCTGCCCCGCCAGCTGACGACGCTGCCAGCGCACCGCCAGAAAAATAATGATCACCATAAAGCCAACGGCGAGGGTCAGCGGCGCGGTGGTAATTAATGATTGAAAGTAGTTGGCCATCGGATCCTGGTAAACCATCAGGATGCGCGTGCCGGGGCTTTTCACCGACGGGATCACGCGTTCGCGATACTGCTCGCTGCTGCCTGCCGGGCGATAGCTATTCTCTCGCCGATGATCGAGGAGAGTATGCTCCCCCTGCTTTACCGTAACGCGCACGATATCCACGGGCATCATTAGCTCATCCAGCTGGGCGGCCAGCGCCGAGGCCGGCTGTGACACCAGACGCGTATCGATCACCGCTGCTACCGAGCCTACGCGCTCGGCAACCTTCTGCTCAATCGCACGGTAGAAGCTGAACGAGCACCCCACCAGCGTGACAAAGATTGCCAGCCCGGTTAGCAGGGTGACAAAAGCGGAAAATTTCGTCGTTAAGCGCATCCGTGTGTTAACTCCGTGGGTTAAAAGAGCTGGCGCCTGTACCGGGCAATCTGGCAATTAGTTGCGTTAAATCGGCATAGCGTTTTAATTAGCGAGTATAGTCTTCAGAAATTTTTTGCCAATCATCAAGCAACCGGAGAAGAGATATGCAGGCCTTGATTTTAGAACAGCAGGATGGAAACACGCTCGCCGCGGTGCAGGATATTGCCGATAGCCAGCTGCCGCAAGGCAATGTAACGGTAGATATTGCCTGGTCCAGCCTGAACTATAAGGATGCGCTGGCGATCACCGGCAAAGGTAAAATTATCCGCAACTTCCCGATGGTTCCTGGGATCGACTTCGCCGGTACGGTTCACGCCAGCGAAGATCCGCGCTTCCACGTTGGACAGCAGGTGCTGCTCACCGGCTGGGGCGTCGGGGAGAACCACTGGGGCGGCCTGTCACAGCGGGCGCGCGTCAACGGCGACTGGCTGGTGGCGCTGCCGCAGGGGCTGGACGGCCGTAAGGCGATGATCATTGGTACGGCGGGCTTTACCGCCATGCTCTGCGTGATGGCGCTGGAAGAGGCGGGCGTGCGCCCTGGCGACGGCGAGATCGTGGTGACCGGAGCCAGCGGTGGCGTGGGCAGCACGGCGGTAGCCTTGCTGCATAAGCTTGGATACCAGGTGGCGGCAGTCTCTGGCCGGGAGAGCACCCATGACTATCTGAAGCGCCTCGGGGCCAGCCGTATTTTGGGTCGCGATGAGTTCGCTGAAACGCGCCCGCTGGAGAAACAGCTCTGGGCCGGCGCGGTGGATACCGTGGGCGACAAGGTGCTGGCCAAGGTGCTGGCGCAGATGAATTACGGCGGCTGCGTGGCGGCCTGCGGCCTGGCGGGTGGCTTTGCGCTGCCGACCACGGTGATGCCGTTTATTCTGCGCAACGTGCGCCTGCAGGGCGTCGATTCCGTCATGGCGCCCGCCGCAAAACGTGCCGAAGCCTGGGCGCGCCTGGTGCAGGATCTGCCCGAATCCTTCTATGAGCAGAGCGCAACGGAGATTACCCTTGCGCAAGCGCCGGAGTTTGCCAGCGCGATTATCAACAACCAGGCTCAGGGCCGCACGCTGGTAAAAATTGCTTAGCCAGCAAATTTTTACCAGAGGCTCGCGCTAACGCCACTCCTCCGTCATGCTTAGAGCATTAATAGCTTAGTCGTAGATGCGGGCGGAGGATGTAATGAAGAAGAGAAGGTTAACGGAAGCGGACGTCACGGCGGAGTCCGTTTTTATGCTACAGCGTAGGCAGGTGTTAAAGGCGCTGGGCATCAGCGCGACGGCGCTGTCGCTCTCATCTGCCGCCCATGCCGATCTGCTCGACTGGTTTAAAGGCAACGATCGCCCGAAAGCCCCGGCGGGTAAGCCGCTTGATTTCAGCAAGCCTGCCGAGTGGCAAAGCACCCTGCCCCTCACCCCTGAGGATAAGGTCACCGGCTACAACAACTTCTATGAGTTTGGCCTCGACAAGGCCGATCCCGCCGCCAACGCGGGCAGCATGAAGACCGATCCCTGGACGCTGAAGATCGACGGCGAGGTGGCCAAGCCGCTGACCCTCGATCATGACGATCTGACCCGGCGCTTTCCGCTGGAGGAGCGTATCTACCGGATGCGCTGCGTCGAAGCCTGGTCGATGGTGGTGCCGTGGATCGGCTTTCCGCTGCACAAGCTTCTTGAGCTGGTGCAGCCCACCAGCAACGCCAAATACGTGGCGTTTAAGACGCTCTACTCCCCGGAGCAGATGCCCGGCCAGAAGGACCGCTTTATTGGCGGCGGGCTGGAGTATCCCTACGTAGAGGGCCTGCGCCTCGACGAGGCCATGCACCCGCTGACCATGCTCACCACCGGCGTCTACGGCAAAGCGCTGCCGCCGCAAAACGGCGCACCGGTGCGCCTGACCGTACCGTGGAAGTACGGTTTTAAGGGCATTAAGTCGATCGTCAGCATCACACTAACCCGCGAGCGGCCGCCGACGACCTGGAATCTCTCTGCCCCCAACGAGTACGGCTTTTTCGCTAACGTGAACCCGCACGTTGATCACCCGCGCTGGTCGCAGGCCACGGAGCGGTTTATCGGCTCTGGCGGCATACTCGACGTCAAGCGCCAGCAGACCCTGCTGTTTAACGGCTACGCCGATGAGGTGGCATCCCTCTATCGCGGGATCGATCTACGGGAGAATTTCTAGGTGCGGCTCACGGCAAAACAGATCGTCTGGCTTAAGGTTGTCCTGCACCTGGCAGGACTGCTTCCTCTATTATGGCTCTTCTGGGCGGCCAGCCAGGGGTATTTCAGCGCCGATCCGGCGAAAGATATCCAGCACTTTACCGGCAGAATGGCGCTAAAGTTTCTCCTTGGCTCGCTGCTGGTCACCCCGCTGGCGCGCTATGGTAAACAGCCGCTACTGATCCGCACCCGGCGGCTATTAGGTCTCTGGTGTTTTGCCTGGGCTTCGCTGCACCTGGTGAGCTACTCGCTGCTGGAGTTGGGCATTAGCAACCTGGCGCTGCTGGGCCAGGAGCTGGTGACCCGCCCCTACCTGACGCTGGGGATCGTAAGCTGGCTGCTGCTGCTGGCGCTGGCGCTGACCTCCACCCAGGCAGCCCAGCGCAAGCTGGGACGAAACTGGCAGCGTCTGCACAATTTCGTCTATCTGGTGGCGATCCTCGCACCCATTCACTATCTGTGGTCGGTCAAGGTGCTCTCCCCCCAGCCCCTAATCTATGCCGCCCTCGCCTGCATCCTGCTCGCCTGGCGCTATAAGAAGTTTCGCCAGTGGTGGCGATAGCGCGGCGATCGTACGGTAATGTGTGCGGTTTGCCACAATTCTGATAGTCTTTACGCCCGTTTTCCGGCGGGCGTAAGATAATCTTCCCTGATAAGACCAGTATTTAGCTGCCAAATGCTACGAAATCGTTATAATGTGCGACTTTGGTTTTCACGACAGGGCATTTCGTGCGCTGAAAACGTGACAACCATGCAACGAAGGTATATTTTGTTTTTTACCGGAGATTTGCAGGAGATAGCAGCACAATGGCGGATAAGTTGCACATTTTGCTCTTAAACGGTCCCAATCTGAATATGTTGGGTACGCGTGAGCCAGACAAGTACGGCACGCTGACGTTAACAGAAATTGTTAACCGATTGACCGCTGAAGCGGAGGCGCTGAACGTCGGGTTAGAGCATCTACAGTCGAACGCAGAGTACGTACTGCTCGACCGTATTCATCAGGCTAAAGACAAGATTGACTATATCCTGATCAATCCGGCCGCGTTTACGCACACCAGCGTAGCCCTGCGTGATGCGCTGCTCGCCGTGGATATCCCGTTTATCGAGATCCACCTGAGCAACGTCCACGCACGCGAACCGTTCCGCCATCACTCCTATCTCTCCGATATCGCTGCTGGCGTCATCTGTGGATTCGGCGCTGACGGCTATTCATACGCATTACAGACGGCGGTTAAACGCCTGTCACAAACACACTAAACAAGAGTACGGAACCCACTCATGGATATTCGTAAGATTAAAAAACTGATCGAGCTGGTTGAAGAATCAGGCATCTCCGAACTGGAAATTTCTGAAGGCGAAGAGTCTGTTCGCATCAGTCGCTCTGCACCTAACGCAGGCTATCCAGTGATGCAGCAGGCCTATGCCGCACCGATGATGCAGCAGCCTGCCCTCTCTACCGCCGTTGCACCGGCACCGGCTGCAGTAGCCGACGCTCCGGCAGCAGCAGCGCAAATCAGTGGCCACATCGTACGTTCCCCAATGGTCGGGACTTTCTACCGCACCCCCAGCCCGGACGCGAAAGCCTTTATCGAAATTGGCCAGAAAGTAAACGCGGGTGACACCCTGTGCATCGTTGAAGCGATGAAAATGATGAACCAGATCGAAGCCGATAAGTCCGGCGTGGTGAAAGCCA
>DKPJ01000009.1 GCA_002480085.1 Enterobacteriaceae bacterium UBA7338
TGGCTTTCACCACGCCGGACTTGTCGGCTTCGATCTGGTTCATCATTTTCATCGCTTCAACGATGCACAGGGTGTCACCCGCATTTACTTTCTGGCCGATTTCGATAAAGGCTTTCGCGTCTGGGCTGGGGGTGCGGTAGAAAGTCCCGACCATTGGGGAGCACACGATGTGACCGCTGGGTGTTGCTGAGGATGGCGATTTAACAGCAGGGACCGCAATCGGCGCAGACGGCGCTGTGGCCGCGCCGATCTGTTGTACTGTCGGGTAAGCGGTACTGGCAGGCGCACGGCTGATACGCACGGACTCTTCGCCCTCGGTAATCTCCAGCTCAGCAATGCCGGATGTTTCCACCAGTTCGATCAGCTTTTTGACTCTATGAATATCCATAAGCGGGGGGTTCCACAGGCTTAACGTGATGAGTTGACAAGCAGTTATAACAAAAGCGCAGGCGGAACTCTCATAGCGAGTTTAGGTGATGGGATAAGTAAAACTTTAGGTATGCAGAAGGGGGAGATGAAACACTGAAGGAAGTTGTCATAAGCCAATAATTTTATTGGCTGTTCCTAGTAAGAAGGTGCCTCTCTGATCAACTTTTTATTTTCCAGGTTTAAAGAATAATGCCAATCATACCAACCATTTATTTCTTCAGAAAAGAACACACGACCAGAACCTCTTTTACATTATTCAATTCAAAGTAATAAAAACATGAACCATCCGGTGGGGGAAATGTTGCCAGGCATTTCGCCACAACCCGCAGTTTAGGCCCATATTTATTAACAATCACTGATAGCGTCGAATAGTTTTCAGCAGTGTTATAACGTTTATGGAAACGCATAAGATTATCAAAAATGGCGCATAGCATAACTACGAAGAATTAAATAACAGCAGGGTCAGAAGCGAGGGGGGCAAAAAGATCAATATGAATTACTGATTAAAAAAATGCCATCAACATTTAATAAAAATTCTGCCAGTCACCGGAGTAGCAACTGACAGAAATAGCCTAACTAAAGCAATGGCTTAAGGTTTTTCGATATGAAACGTCGAAAGGATAATCTCCAGACAGCGTTTATTCGCCTCGAAGTGGTAATCTTTATGATTACGATGCCTCCCCACCAGCTCTGCGTAGCACCAGACTTTGCCCAGGCTGAAAATATAGCACTGATACATAGCGCGCATTTTTTCCTCTGCGCTGACTAGCTCGCCCTGACAGGTTGAGAGCGTTTCTCCCAGCGAGGGGCTAAACTCATTCTTAATCGTGCTCAGCGCGTCGGTGGTCAGCGTGACGGCAGGCTCATGTTCATGAAAGCGTTTGGTTGCAATCATGAAAACATCCTGTGCATTGAACAGCGTCTCTGATGAATAGAAGCACAGATTAATCACGCCGTAGTTGATATCGCCAAAGGTATGCTCAACCACCAGGCGCGTGTCCGTCAGCCCTTTCGCCTGCCAGGAATCCGGTATTTTAAAACCGCTGCTGTTTTTATTGCTGAGACTTACGGTTTTCAGCAGTTCCGCCAGCGCCAGGTTACTGCGATGCAGCAGATCCCAGTTCACTACCGTAAAGTACATATCATTTGCTAGCGTCGGATAGTCACGCGATGCACAGGCCGCTTTAATCAGGAAGTAGTTGCCACCACCCTCTTCGGGGTTGTAATCCTTCTGCACGGTGAAGCGTGAGATTACCTCATCCCCGGAAGAGTGGGTTTTAAGCGTCAGCACATCGGCAAACACGCCGCTACCGGCAGGATTAACAATTAAGCGCTGGTTCAGCACCTTCTCGCCCATCAGCTCCAGCTTATTAAATAGCCAGTCCGCCGGGTTCATTTCCCATTCACAGCGCTCGTAAGCGGCCCACACTTCCATATAGGGCTGGGTATCGCCTGTCACGTAGCGGCCCAGGTTAGTCAGACCAACCTCAGCAATGTGCTGCGGGGCCAGCTCTGCAGGCTTGACGCGCTTCGGTAGGATAACCCAGTACTGAAGCATCTTTTTATCAGTAGAGGTGTACAGGCACTTCCAGTAGTTCGCCTCAATGTCTTCATTGCTGGCACTGGAGGCGATGGGAAACGGGTAGTTACTCTCGGTATTCATAAAACCTCTTCAACTTAGACCGCAGCGGTTAACCAGATGCCGTAGAACATAAGGAAAGCACCGAATGAAACTAAACATTTTGCCGCTAGCAGCAAAACCGGTCCGAATTTATTCGAGATAGATGATATTTTCTGATAATTTTCAGCGTTGTGCACTTCATGGAATCCCATGATCCATGCAAAAATGGTGCAAAGCAGAACAACCGCCAACTTCAGTCCCCATAAACACAAAAATGAGAGGGAAATGATAGCCGTATAGTGCCTGGCCGTTGGTATTGAAAACATGGAAAGTGACAGGGAGAGCCATTTAAAGAAGAAACCTATAATAAATGTCCCTAGAAGGATCAGCCCAAGCATGAGTGCCATACGCACCCACTCTTTTTTAGAAAAACGATCTTTTCCATTCCAGATTAGAAAGAGCGCCAATCCTAAAAAGACAATAAAAAATAGCCAATTCATTACTTCATCCCTCGTTTACACATATTAATCTCCTATAATGACTGTAACACAGCCGGTCTTGATGACGCCATCTCCGCTATCGGGAGTCGCGCTGGCAGCCTTGTCTTCGTCACCGAAAATAAGATCCAGGATGGGTTTAATCGCTATTTTAACGTTGGCGTCGGCTTTGATCCCCAGCACTACGGCAGCCTCCCCAGAAACCTTAACGTTGACAGAATAATCCGTTGCATCAACAAACGCGCCCAAACCCGCAGATGCACCGGCGCTGCCTACGCTACCGCCGAGCTTGCCATCAGCAACAATCACGCCAAAGAGATCGGCCTTTGCGGTACCCTCACCTTTGATCCCGGCAGCCTCGGCACCCAGTTCAACGTTGAATCCGTAGCGTCCTTTGTTCCCCTTGTACATTTCACTGACGGCCTTCGCTTCGGCGGTACCCACGGTGAAGTCCCCGCCAACGCCACCGTATAGGACCCCCTCTTTCCCTAAGCCGCCTGAGGCACCGTACTGCATGCCTGTGGCTGTCGCATTGGCGTTAAGGGCCGCGTAATCTTGCCGATCGAGAACCAGACCACCACTCGCATTTGCGACAGCTAACTTAGTGCGAATCTCACCTTTGGCGAGATCCTGGCTTTTCATATTCCCGACGGTGATATCTGCCAGGGAAATACCAACGGAAGCGGTATCGATCTTACCCAACTCCGTTTTATCCTCCAGGCTGGCATACGCGCCCAGTACACGGGCATCGTAATGATCGCCGTGCATCATGCCATCTTCACCGGCCTTTTTTGCCAGCGAGCTACCCCAGTACTGCGGTGCTGCGGGCTTAGGTGCGGCAGGTGCGGGCGAGCCGCTGGCGTTGCACTTTGTCTGGTCTCCTTTACGGGCCAGCGGCACACCGTTCACGAAGACCGTACTGGAGCCACCGACGATCGCGCCGCTGCCGTGGGTTGAGCACGATAACGTATCGCCCTTTCGGGCGGCGGGAAAACCACCGATGATCACATCGGGGCTTCCGGACTGTATTGGACCGGTATGCGCGCTGGTATCTATTGTTGCTCTGGCGGCAGGCTGTCCCATAATCACTATCCTTCTGCTGAAAATTAGCTATTAATTTTAACGACAGCGCCTTTAATATCGGTCAGGTTGGTTCCGCTGATATTAAGCGTGTCATTCACTTTCAGCTCGCCATCTTTACCGCCGCCCAGCTTCGTCATCTCTGTCCCTTTGAAGGAGGCTTCGGTAATACTTTCTGCCTTCAGCGTACCCTCGCCAACGATAATTTCGATGGTCGATGGCGTGATAAGAATATAGTTATCCTTCACCTTCAGCTTGATAGAGGTGTTGGCTTCCAGTAGGGCATTACCCTCTTTATCCATGGTCAATACGGTTTGATTTTCACCGACGTTAATCTTGTGCTGATTTCCCGTATTGCTGGTTGAATTTACTCCGACGTTCACCTCGCGGTTGCGCTTAACCTTGACGTGTTCATCCTGACCGATGGTTTTTGTCCGATCGACACCGACGCTGTGAGTTTCACTTTTCTCGATGTCAGTATCCATGTTCCTTTCGGCATGCACCCAGATCTGCTCTGCACCGGCCTTATCCTCAAAGCGCAGGGCGTTGGCGTTGTCTTTGTGCCCGTCTTTACTCCGGCTGAAAAAGCCCATCTGCGTGGCGGCAGCGGGTAAGGTCCACGGCGGCATGCTGCCTTCGTTGTAGACGCGCCCGGTAATGATCGGCCGATCGGGATCGCCGTTGATAAAGTCAATCACCACCTCATCCCCCACGCGTGGGATCTGTACGCTACCGTAGCCCTGGCCTGCCCACGCGCTGGAGACGCGGATCCAGCTCGAGCTGGTGTCATCCCCTTTCGCCAGCCGATCCCAGTGGAACTTCACTTTCACCCGACCATATTTGTCGGTCCAGATGGATTCGCCTTCCGGGCCGACAACGCGTGCGGTTTGTGGGCCAAAGGTGCGCGGCCATGGTGTAGCCTGCGCCGGACGGAACACCACCGACGACGGAATAACCGAGAAGTCGATGCGGTGAATCGTGAGTCCGTCCGCGCCGCTGGCGTAGCGGTTCTCTTCGAACTGGTAGTGCACCGCCGTGGTGAGATACTCCCCGTTGTCGCTAAAGAAGGGTGCATTCAGGAGGGCAAACGTATAGCCCGGCGCAATACCCATTGCCGTCGCGGTAGCATGGATCTCCTGGTGCTCTACCTGCCAGCGCTCCTGGCGGATACGGGCATAGAACTCCCCGTGGCCGTGCTCAACAAAGCGCCCTGGCCAGTCGTAGACGTCAATGCCGCCCGGCTTCGGTGAAGTCGGGTTCTGCTGGGCCTGGAACAGCCACGCGTTCGGCTTGCGGAAGTCGTAGTCGTCAAGGCTGTAGATGCCTGGCGTTACGCTGTCTGCCAACGCCCACTGGCCGATACCCTCTTCATCCGTGCTGCCGCCCGACGGCGTCATGTGATAGGGGATCATCTCGTAGCCGCTGAAGGGCTCATGCTGGGTCGCGGAATCGGTTAACACCAGCGTATGGCGATCCGCTTCGTGCTTAAAGTAGTAGGTAATGCCTTCCAGCTCCATCAGGCGGCTGATGAAGTCGAAGCTGCTCTCCTGATACTGAACGCAGTACTCCCACACCCGGTAGCTGGACACCAGGCGATCCTCAATATTGACCTGACACTCGCCGAGCAGGGTTTTAACGATCTGTGGCACCGTCTGGCCCTGGAAGATGCGCAGGTTGCGGTCGCGCGTCATTGGCCACAGATCGGGTTCAACGATCAGCTCATATACCGCATAGCGCGACCCGGATAGCTCTACCGCGCTCACGCCTATCTTAGTGATTTTGCCATTGATATAACGCGGCGACAGCAGGCTCTGCGTCGGGATAGTGATGGTCACCGGCTGGCCCAGCAGCGTGCTGCGGTCAAGGCGGGCATCGGTTCCGAGCAGGGTCAGCGTTAGCGCGAACGTCTCAGAGAGCGCCTCACGGCCAGAGAGTTTCCAGAAAAACAGTCCCTCAACGGGAAGCTGGACAGTGATACGGTTAAGCATAATCTTTATTCCATACGGTTTATGCGATGCAAATGGTGTGATGGTAAATTAAAGGTGCAGGCAAGATTAACCTACCCAAATTGGTACCTGGATTTTATTTCGATTCAGAATTGTCACGCTTGATGGGGTACTTTATCTCTTGTGGTCATACTTTATTTCTCATTTAGTCAATGGGGTCAGGCGGCCACTTCTCGTGACGCTCATCAGCGTCACGCTTGACGGGGTATTTTTTTGCCACATACATCAGTGAGCCTATCTTCAATATCTCAGCCGGAAGCATGACCATAACCAGAGACATTGATAAACCAAGGTAGCCATCAGGGATATCTGCCTTTACTAATAGCCACAGGAAAAAAGGTATTGAGCAGCGAACCGTGATAAAGCGAAACACTTCCTGAGTCAAAGCAAAGCGGATGGCGTGGTCACGTTTTTTAAAGAAAAACCAGGCTGAAAAGAAAAGTGACACTGGAGTAAATATAAAAATAAGTACGTAAAGTGCCATCCATCCCTTACCATCTATCATAAAATAGAGCGCTAAAAATAGGCCTCCAACTACTGAACTTACAAGATCCCAAACCGACGAGAATGGCTTGATAATATAATAGTAAATGCAAATAACATCCATGACACCCCAAAAATAGAAGACCTTTTCTTTTGCGGTCATAATCCCTTTCTCACTTATTTAATAAGGGCTGGTACTCATCGCCACGTGCATCCCTGCACCATGAAAGTAAGCATCAGCGCGAGACACACTGAAAATAGTACTTTCATTAACAACGTCCTGTTACGTTAATATTCCTGATTCTGTAGCGAGTTAATTAGCAGGTTTAGCGGGTGGTGCCGGCGGCCACTTCCCACCATGCTCAATCAGCTTCTCTTTTATTTTGATCAAATCTTGATAGTGTTCATCATCTGCTTTAGATCTATCTAAAAAGCGTTGCAGCTGATATCCCATTGTCCAGCCACCTTTACCCCGGAAATCAGGATCGGCTCCACGCTCCAGCAAAAGCAAAACATGGTCATATTCGCCAAAATCGAATGCTTCGATCAACAGGGTATTGCCTAGTGAATCAGTAATATCAACGTTAGCTCCCCGATCAAGCATCGCTTTTAACGTCTCGGTATTTTTAGCTTTAATGGTTTCGAACAGAATAGGCTGATGATGGATTTTGTCTCTTGCATTAGGCGATAATCCACCATCAAGCATTGCCCTGATCCAGTCTCCACTGTCTCCTTTTAAGACAAACTCAGCCGGGCTGCTTCCACCAGCCGGGCGAGGCTGGAGCGGGTCAGCCCCCGCCTTCACCAGGTCGGTGATAATTTCTAACTGGGGTGCTGTTTTCTTATCGTTTATGGCATTGCTCAGCGCCCAGAACAGCAGCGTCATATCCTGCTGTCCAGGTTTGTTAAGATCGGTTTCCGGCGCGAGTTTTTTTACCTCGTCAACTTCACCGTGCTCGATTGCCTTTGCCAGAACGAGCTGCTGGCCGCTGAAGTAATCCTGCGGATTCAAATCCATATTCTGCTTACACCCCTGAATCATAATCGTAAAGAGCAGCGCGAGGCTGAATGAAAAAAACGTCTTCACACGCGACTCCCGATAATTGCAATATCTTCATCTTTCTGCTGCTCGATGCAGTGAATAGCCTGATCAATACCGTGCCGGTCAAGTGGTCCACCCGCTCCGCCAGGCAGATCGTGTGGAATACCAGCCGCGTTTGGACTTAGCGCTGATATCCCTTCTTTAAGAATAAAGCTTCCCGGTCCATAGTCCTTAATGATACCTGCGTCATCCAAGGGATTGACCTCCTGAAGTTTTGTCAGAAGTTCTCCTTCCACCCGGTAGGCCTGGATGCTGTCTGGGCTGCCTATCAGCTGACCACCATATTTTTTAACAGTGCCGCTGTTTAACCCGGCGGCGTTAAACGTCCATCCGGGCTTGCCGCTGGCAATTGATGTTGCCGAGGCCAGCCCACCACCCAGTGAATGTCCGGCGATATCTATGGTTTGGCCTGACTTTTCCAACGCGTTACCTATGCCCACTGCTCTTTTATAGTATGAAGCATTCATTCCTGCTCCCTGTGACAAATTGTTCGACCAGTCAGCACCGTTTTTAATTATTCTCCCTCCGTCTTCATTGTAGAACCAAGCTAACAGCTCTTCTTTAGACGCCAATCCTGGCGCTCTAGATCCCCTGAATACCACGGTAGGATTCATATCGTTGCCGAAAACGCTGGGGTCTGGCTGATAAACACGCGCAAGGAAATCAGGCGCGACCTCTTTGTCGTATAGCATATTGCTTTTTAGCCATAACTTATCAAGCATCGCATCATCGTTGCTGATATCCGTCCAGCCCTCTGGCACACCCGGCGTCGCTTTCAGCGGATCGACGGTTTTATAGACATTTTCCGCAAGCTTCGCTTTTTCCACGGCAATATTGTTTGCAGCCAGCCGCTTTGCGGCAATTTGCGCATCCGGAAAGGGACTGGCACTACCCTTGCCGATCAGATCTTTTCGTGCCTGCCAGCGCTGGGCCTTGGTCATCTCCTGAAGTTGCGCGGCATAGGTCTGATTGTCTTTTCCAGGTGTTGCCTGCTGTCCCACCTGAGGTGCTTTGGATTTCACCACATGCATCGCAGGGATCACGGTAGCCGGGGGTCGTCCATACGTCCGCACCATGGTTTCGTAGCGTTCGATGACGGTGCTTACCGAGTACGACCAGCTCAATCCCTCCTTCCCCGATGGGCCGAGCGTAAGCTCGCCCTCACCGTTGATGTAAAACATCTCTGTCGCCGCTGACCAACCGCGAGCGCTATCATCAATCGCCACCAGCCTGCCGAAATCCAGATCCCGCACGATAATCTTTCGCGTATTGCGCCCGGGCTGGTTCGGGTTGGCTCCGCTAACCGACTGAAGCAGATCGTAGCGCGTAAACAGCGAGCGTAACGAGTTTTCCGGTACCGACATGATCCACTGTCCGGCTACCGAAGGCCGCATAATTTTATCGAACATTGCGGGCGGCACTTTTTCACTATAAAGATAGATAAATTTAATTTTGTACATAGGCTTTGTCCTGTCACCCCTCCCTGTCTTCCGCCGCGTTTACGGGTTCACCAGCCACGTACCGGGCTTGGCAATGTTCAGCGTCTGCATGCGCGTTTTACCGCTCCCCTGCAGTTCAAAAGTGAACTCACCTGCCGGTAGGGTGAGAGAGGCGTAGCCGTTGGTCGCCGGACGCAGCGCTTTTGATTCGCCGTTGATCTGCAAGGTTTCACCCTCCAGCATGCGGATATAGACCAGTACAATCGGCTCGGCTTCCGCCGCCGGTGAAGCACTTTCCACCACGGATGGGGTCTGAATTTCATCCGCGGGAGTGGTTTCGGTTGGCGGTGCGGTGACGGTAGTATCTGTGCTGGCAGTTTCCGGCATCTCATTGTTGCTGCCGCTGAACAGCAGTGCGCCCGCAATGATGCCCACGATAACCCCCGCTGCACCAATCGCAGGAACCTTGTAACGCCGCCAGTCCAGCGCGGAAGTCGGCTCCGGCGTCTCCTCTACCGGCACCAGCATGGTGCCCGGCTTTTTGGCGCTCAGCACGTCGTCAATGCCCGCGACGGGCATCTCGATAAGGGCGGCAAATTCGTCAATCGACTGGGGACGATCGTCCATGCGCAGCATTAGCGCGCGGTCCACGGCCTGTAGCAGAGGGAGCGAATAGCCCGCCGGTTGCAGCTCGGCCAGCGGCTTGTAGGTATCCTGAATCGAGCGCACCACGCTGACCGGCGGCGGCGAACCTGCGATCAGGGTATGGATCACGGCACCCAGGGCGTAGATATCGGTCCAGGGCCCCTGCTCGCTCTCGGTGTCATCGGTATACTGCTCAATAGGCGCAAAGCCTGGACGCAGCATGGTCTCCGTCTCATCAGAGAGGTTGCCGATGGTGCGGCGCGCCGATCCAAAGTCGAGCAGCACGGGCAGGCCGTTATCCTGGATCTGAATATTATCCAGGGAGATATCGCGATGCAGGTAGCCTTCATCGTGAATAGTCTTGATGGCGCCAAACAGCATCGGCAGCATGCGGCGGATCCACGCCTCGTTGACCATCTCTGGCTTCTGCTCGCGCAGGCGAGAGAGCGTGGTTCCGCTGTAGAACAGCGTCCCCATGTAGGCGGTGTCGTTCTGAACCCAGAAGCGCAGGACGTGCAGCAGGTTAGGATGGTTAAAGCGCGCCAGCAGGCGCGCCTCCTGGATAAAGCTGTTCAGCCCGGCAGAGAAGGCCTTACCGAAGCGCTCGCTGCGCAGTACCAGCGTCATATCATCGCCACGCACGGCAAGCGAGGTGGGCATAAACTCTTTGATAGCGATAGTGCGCTCAAGCTGGTGGTCCCAGGCACGATAAACGATGCCGAACCCACCGCCGCCAATCACCTCTTTTATCTCAAACTCATTGAAACGGTACCCGACCGGCAGCGCGTTTGGGACAGTCCGATTGTTATCATTATCCATCATGTTTAACAGTTCTCTTGATGATTGCGTTACACGGCAAACTGACAGTGAAACTCGCCCTGCTCACAGGTGACGCGCAGACGTTGATACTGCTCGTCACTGCGGCTGGCGGTCAGTAAAATCTGGCTCATCTGCGGCAACAGCGTATTGGTAAGAATGGCGTCAACCATACGCCCGCCGGACTCGACCTCGGTACAGCGCTGAACAATCTGCTCTACAACACTGTCGTCAAATTCTGAATGAATGCCGTGGTTCTCCTCCAGACGGCGCTGAATGCGTTTCAGCTGCAGGCGAACGATCTGGCCCAGCATATCGTCGCTGAGCGGGTAGTAAGGCACTACCAGCAGACGGCCCAGCAGCGCAGGCGGGAAGACCTGCAGCAGCGGCTGACGCAGCGCACCGCCCAAGGCTTCCGGCTCCGGCATCAGCTCTGGATCGGCACACATGGCGCTAATCAGATCCGTCCCGACGTTGGAGGTGAGGATGATAATGGTGTTGCGGAAATCGATCAGGCGACCTTCGCCATCCTCCATCCAGCCCTTATCAAAGACCTGGAAGAAGATCTCATGCACATCCGGGTGCGCTTTTTCAATTTCGTCCAGCAGCACCACGCTGTACGGGCGACGGCGTACCGCCTCGGTTAACACGCCGCCCTCGCCATAGCCAACGTAGCCCGGAGGCGCGCCTTTGAGAGTAGAGACGGTATGCGCCTCCTGGAACTCGCTCATGTTAATCGTAATGACGTTCTGCTCGCCGCCATAGAGCGACTCTGCCAGCGCCAGCGCGGTTTCTGTTTTACCGACGCCGGAGGGACCGCACAGCATAAAGACGCCGATGGGTTTGTTGGGATCGTCAAGCTTCGCACGCGAGGTCTGTACCCGGCGAGCGATCAGCTCCAGGCCGTGGCGCTGACCAATTACCCGCTGATTGAGCGTATCGGCCAGGCTCAGCACCGCGTCGATCTCGTTTTTCACCATCCGCCCCAGCGGGATGCCGGTCCAGTCTGATACCACTGCGGCCACCACGTTCTCATCCACGGCGGCGAACAGCAGCGGTGCATCGCCCTGCAAGCTCTTCAGCGCCTGCTGCTGGTCAGCCAGCTGGCTACGTAGCTCGGTAGTCTCATCCTCCCCGGCGGCAAACAGCGCCGCGCGCAGGCGGATGATCTCCCTGACCAGGCAGCGCTCCTCTTCCCAACGCTGGTTCAACGCCTCGCGTTGGGTCTCCTGCTGGTCGCGCTCCGCCTGGAGGGTGGCGACCCGGTCGCTTTCACCCACGCCGACCCGCGCTTCGCGTCCGGCAATCTCTATCTCGACGTCAAGCGCAGCAATGCGGCGCAGACAGGCTTCAAGCTGCGCCGGTGGCGCGCTCTGGCTCACCGCGACGCGGGCGCAGGCGGTATCGAGCAGCGCGACCGCTTTATCAGGCAGCTGGCGGGCGGGAATATAGCGATGGGAGAGCTTCACCGCCGCGCTGACCGCTTCATCCAGCAGCAGCACCTGATGATGCTTCTCCAGCGGCGAGACGGTGCTACGCAGCATCAGCACGGCTTTCGCCTCGTCCGGCTCATGCACCTGCACCGTCTGGAAACGACGGGTCAGGGCCGGATCTTTCTCAATATACTTTTTGTACTCCGCCCAGGTAGTCGCGCCGATGGTACGCAGCTGACCACGCGCCAGGGCCGGTTTTAACAGGTTGGCGGCGTCGCCGGTGCCCTGCTGGCCACCCGCGCCAATCAGGGTATGAATTTCATCAATGAACAGGATCACCGGCGTAACGCTGGACTGGACCTCATTGATCAGCGCCTGAAGGCGGGCTTCAAACTCCCCTTTCATGCCCGCGCCCGCCTGCAACATGCCGATATCCAGCAGCCACAGCTGAATATTTTGCAGCGGCTCAGGCACGTCACCCTCGGCGATACGCAGCGCTAATCCTTCCACGACCGCCGTTTTACCGACCCCCGCTTCCCCGGTCAGCAACGGGTTGTTCTGCCGACGACGCATCAGAATATCCACCATCTGGCGGATCTCCTCATCGCGTCCCACCACCGGATCGATTTTGCCCTCTCTGGCCCGCGCCGTCAGATCCTGACCGTACTGCGCCAGCGTGCCCTGCGCAGCGGGAACGGTTCCGGTGGATGCTTCAGCGGCAGCGGCGGCCTGCTGCGTCTCTTTGCTTGAGGCGCAGATAGCGTCAAACTGCTCCAGCAGCACGTCAACGTTGATACGGCCAAACTGAGCGGAGATGCCTTTCAGCACGTTCGCCAGGTTCCAGGTTTTAAGCAGGCCGATCAGCAGATGCCCGCCGCGAATACGGCTGACACCAAACGTCAGCGAACCGTACACCCAGGCGCGCTCAACGGCGCTATCGATATGCTCGGAGAGGTCAGAGACCGAGCTGGCGCCACGCGGCAGCGCATCCAGCGCAGCGACGATATCGCGGGTGAGCTGTGGCTCATCAAGTGAGAAGTGGTTGATAATCTGCTGTAGGTCGCCATCCTGCTGCTGCATGAGCTGATGTAGCCAGTGCACCAGTTCAACATAGGGATTTCCGCGCAGCTTGCAGAAGGCGGTAGCGCTTTCCAGAGAGGTAAATAACAGCGTATCGAGTTTGCCGAAAAGCACGGCACGGCTGATTTCTGACATGTTCGGTTCCATTGATAACATTGATGTGTGACGTCAGAGACAATAAATCACAGCTCTGCGCTAAAAATCAGGTCGCCGCGTGGAATCGGCAAAGGTTGTTGACCAAGCCAGGTGCTGTAACCCAGCCGACCGACTCCACCGAGGGCCACGCCGCGTACCGCATCGGCTCGTAATAAAATTTGGGTATCCCACTGATACTCCAGGCCAAGATACTGGCGCACCCAGTCGCGTAACTCAGTAACCCAGGGTTCGCCAGGCAGAAAGCGGTCATACTCCTCTGCGCTAAGCGGGCCTATTTCGATACGAAACTTATGCTGCACATCCCGGACGGCTACGCCCAGAAACGCCGACTGGCCTAGCCGGGGCAGACGTCGCCCTGCGCCGAGCTGCGCCTGCTCTCGGGTGGAAAGCGGCATCCACTGTGGTACGTTCATCACCAGCTTCACCGGCACCTTAAAGTAGTTGCGCAGGATCTTCTCCAGTCCTTCAGGGTCGCGACTATGACGCGTCAGGTGTCCAGCATGGGTAAAGCGCGCGTGTGAACTGAGGCTGCCTTTCGCCATCTGGCCCGGCTGCCCCATGCCGATAAGCGACGCCAGATAGCGGTCAAAACGCTTATTGTCAGGACGATCGAGCGACACGGCGGGCTGCGCATCGGCCCACGCGCGGTAGAAGAGCAGCGTTAGACGATGATGAAAGAGATCGGCGAAGGCGGCCAGGCTATCATCCTGATGGTGATGGATACGCTCCCGGGCGTACTCCGTCATATGTACCGGCAGCGGACCGTTAGGGCCAAACATGCCGAAGCTCAGGATAGAGACCTCATGCAACCCGCTCTGCGCGCGCTGACGAACCTGTGCCACCGTCGAGGGTGCAAAGCTCATGGAGGGCTGCTGACCAATACGCAGCGGCTCAAATTTGGGCAGCGGCGCGCGGCCCAGCGGGTAACGCTCGCCCCCCTGAGCGTCAACACGTCTCAGCAGCTGGAACAGATCGTAGCGCCAGGGCGCGTCCATCACCCCGCGCCAGAACGTCTCCGGCAACGGCGTCAGGCGATGAACCTGCCGTAGCGTGGTCACGGTTTCACTCATATCAGCGCCCTTTTGCCCATTCTTGGTGCCCAGTAGCCAATCTCGCCCCGCTGCTGACTTTTCAGCGTGAACTCGGTAAAGCTATTAATCGAGACCAGCCGGGCAAAAAGGCGTTCCAGCACGCTGCCAAACAGCCATGGGCTGGAGCCGGAAAAGGCCTGCTCGTCCACCGTCAGGGTGATGCCGATACCGCGGGCGAAAACGATAGGTCCTGGCTCAGGCACGCGGCGATGGACTGGCTCCAGCACGCAGTGGCGAACGCCCTCGATCTGGCGTGCAATAGGCGCTTCGGCCAGCCCCGCATACAGCCCGAGCAGCTGACGCAGCGCGGCGGCCCCATCTTCGTTTTCGCTATCCATCAGGCTCAGGTAGTTCATTTGCAGCTGGCTGATGAGACGCCAGGTGCTGAACCCCTCGGCCAGCGCCGGACGCGGCGGCGTGGGGCCTTTACGCAGGCTCAGCTTTTTCACCGGCATCGAGTCGGAGAGGATAAACTGGCCGAGGTCCTGCTGGAGCATTAGCGGCAGATCGCGGCTGGTACACAGCACTTCGGCAGTGATATAGCGCAGACTCTCCTGCCACGGCGCATGCTGTTCATCCACCAGCGAGACAAACACTTCTGAGCCGGTGTAGCCGGTTCGGGTGCCGTAGCGAAGTGCATGTTCAGAAAGCACGCGCTGCTCGCGACGCAAGGAGAAGTAGGCCCCATAGTTGCCTGCATCATGGCTCCAGGTGCTCCAGAATGGACGAAACGTCTGGTCATCACGCTGGCCGTCGGCGCTACCGTGGATCTTGTTCACCGCATAAATTTCATAATCCAGCGGACGAATATTATCGACCACCAGATGGCATTCATGCTGGTTATCACTGAGCTTCTGGCGGGATGCCACCTTTGGAAAGAGGTTGATCACCGGTGTGCAGTGCATCGCCAGATGACTGGCGTCTACCACCCGCTCCAGCTGCTCGTCGGTTTTGTCCAGCAGGATGAAAATATCAACCGCATTTTCCGCTTCGCAGCGGCTAATCAGCTTGCCGAGGCCGCTCAGGCTGATAAAGCGGAAGCGCGCCGGGAAAGCAAAATACTCCTGAAGCAGCCGGTAACCATCAAAGTTGCGCAGGTCCTCTGGCAGCAGCGCATGATCGGCGTCAAAGCCCTCCTGACGCAGTGCGTTCTCCGGCAGCTGCTGACGCTGCGGCTGCGCACCTACGGTCTGGCAGACAAAGCCAACATGGTGCTCCATTACTAGCTCCAGCAGCTTCAGCGCTTCGATGTCGGGGCCGCTTAGGAAGAAATCCAGTCGGTCAAAGTTGAGATGGCCAAGGTGCTGCGGGCCATCACAGGCGATGCGAATGCGCAAGGCGCTGGTGACGCCGCGCTGGCTGAGGCCAAGCTGCGCCAGAGGCAGATCGGCAGGCACGCCGCCCAGTTCAACGCTGGCGATTTTCAGCGGCAGCAGGTTAACGTCATGCGCCGTGGTATAGCTACAGGTGACTCCGCTCTTTTTCAGCGCCAGGCTGTCCATCATCGTGCCGCGCGGCACGATAAACCCGTTGCTTAAATCGCCTCGCCCGCTGTCGGGTTGCAGCTCGGCAATCGCCATTGACGGCGTGGGTGCCAGATAGTTAGGGGCCAACATCTCCAGTAGGCGCTGGGAAAAACGCGGAAACTCGGCGTCCATCTTGAGCTGCACGCGGGAGGTCAAAAAGGCAAAGCCTTCCATCAGGCGCTCGGTATAGGGGTCCGCCACCTCAATGCCGTGCATCCCCAGCCGCCCGGCCACCTTGGGGTAGCGCTGGGCAAACTCTGCGCCCATCTCCCGCAGATAGGCCAGCTCGCGGTTGTAGTACTCAAGCAGTTTACTTTCCATAGTTACCCCGCATCTTTAAGTTCAAAATGACCGTTTTCCAAATCGACATCCGTGCGAAACAGAAACTCCAACGGATACGGTACGCACCATAGACGCCCTTTGATCTCTATCGACAGCACGTTGTGCAGATCGAGTGACGCCGTGTCGGAGATACAGCGAACCTGTAAGCCCTGCGCCATAATGCGCGGCTCAAAGTTAACGATCGCCTCGGTTAACTTGCGCTGGATATCGTGCCATTCGATATCAGACATCCGTTTACCTGCCAGCGGCGCGACGCCGAAGTTCACCACCGAGCGGCGTACTTCCGGCAAGGCGCTGAGATCGTGAGATGAATCCTGATTGATGGTATTAAACAGCCACTGCAGATCGCGCAGGACCTGGTGCCGCAAAGCAGAGTGGGTAATAAAATTGCTGTTTGCCGGCTCCCGCTGTTTTCCTGGCTCGTTGTCCGTCAGGCGATCCAGCAGCGAAGGCTGCATCTTGTCGCGGGCGCCTACTTTCTCCTGCTTGCTGCGGGCTTGCCATCCGCTGCGCAGCAGATCGCCTTCGCCTGCGGGTTTATTCATGCGCGCTGCCTGCCGTAAAGGTGATCAGACTGAGTGACAGCAGCGGGCTTTCGCTCTGCTCGCTGAGCCACGTCTTTTGACCCAGCCCCTGATACAGTACGCCCTCTTTATCCAGCGGCAGCCATTCGGTTGTCCGGCCCAGCTTGACGTCGTCGGCGGCTTCAGGCTCAAACGGGTAGCGCGCCGGGAGCTGGCAAACCTGCTCGGTGCCGTCGGTCAGGCGCACCAGCGCATGACGCCAGACGAGGTCGGTGACGCTGGCCGGAGCCTGGAAACGGATCTCTTCGATAGCGCTAAAGGGGAGCCAGAAATAGCGGCCGTTAAGGATAGTTTCACAGACTGGTCCCAGGCGGGCATCGCCATCCATCAGCCACTCAAACGCCTGCGTCTCTCCATTCTCAAACGTGAGCAGGCCTGCACTCGCCTCTGCCTGATCCAGCGCCTCAAGGCGTAGCGTCCGGGCGCGCTCACCGGTTTCAGCCAGCGCCGAGGCGAGCGTGGTTAGCCATGGCCACTGCGTATCCGGCATCGACGGACGTGCCAGGCCTGCCAGAACCTGAGCGCGCTGCAGTTCCCCCTGCATCGCCTGTTCAAGCAGCGTCACGGTGGGCTTTGCCTGCGGCTTCATTGCCAGCCAGCTTTTCAGCTGGGTAATCGCCCGCGTCCAGTTACCGCTGAGCGCCAGAAACTGCACGAAGGCGGCGCGCAGGTCGGCGTCTGCCGGACGGGATTTGATCTCTGTTTCCAGGCGCAGCAGGGCTTCATTAATCGACTCACCGCCAAGATGTTGATAAAGCGTATTCATTGCTGCTCCTTAGTTCGCGGCACGCCAGGCACCGACCGCAGGGTCACGCAGCTGCGGGCGCAGCGCATCGACCAGGACGATATTGAGAGAGGTATTAGGAGCGAGCCACGGGGTCCAGAGCTGCTTCACGACTTGCAGACGCGCCTGCAGCTGCGCGTCGTCGCTGGCAAGCGCCTGAGAGACCTGAACCACTACCGTACCCTCGCTCTTCCAGCTGTTTAGCGCGCTGTCATAAGGCAGGATCATCCAGCTCTGCTCGCTCCCCTTGGTGCTGAAAACCATGCGCTCTTTATTTACGGAGGTGATGAGTACATCATCCGCGTTAATGTTGTCGCTCAGCCCCGTGACCGGGAAGCCGTGGATATAGGTTACCGGCGTGTCTTGCTGTCCACTGTTGCTGGCCTGAGTCACCACGGTATGGCCGCTCAGCCAGCCGCCTTTTTCGCAGTTGGCCGCGCCGGATGCCGGAATAAACAGCGCAGGCGCTTCCGCGCCCCCCTGCCAGAAGGTGCGCAGATGGCAGCCATTCTGCAACGTAAACTCCTGCCACGGCGTGCGATCCGCCGCGACTGAGAGCGTTTCCGGATTAACGGCAGGCGGGACCAGCGCGTCACTCGCCGCAGCGGCCACCTGCGGCTGGGCCACTGCGACAGCCCACTCTTTGTTTTTACTTGCCGTACCCTGGGCCAGCGTCTCACCGGCGGGATCGTTTAGCGTCCACGCCAGCTGCTGCAGCTTGCCGCACTGGTTTTCCAGCAGCGCACCCAGACGAGGCATAAAGCTGTCGAGTATAGAGACCTCTTTATTGCCGTTTGCCACGATGCGTAATGAGACGTCTTGCTTACACCAGCTCTGCGGCGTTTTGTCCTTGATATCGTCTATCCAGATATCCAGCTTTTGTGAAGGCGACTGCACGATGCGATAGTTTTCAGCCTGCGCGGTGCCCGCCACAGCCAGAAGCGCCAAACCCGATAGCCAAAGTTTCATATAAATCCTTGTGTGCCTAATCAATCCAGTACGGGAAAAAACTGCGCTGCATCAGAGAGCGTATGCAGCAAGGTGGTGTCCTGTGGGTTGCCCATCCACACGGCGACGGCAGTGTAGTTATCCTGAGCGTTGCCCTCGCTTTCGCCATTTTTTTGGATGAGCTGCTGCATTAACGTCAGCCACTCCTGTGGCGTATTGACCATGTGCAGCGACTGCTTCATCTGCTCTTCGCTAACGCCGTGCCAGAAGCCGTCGGTGCAGAGCAAAAAAACATCGCCATCTTCGACCGGGACCACATCGCTGTAGCTTGCCTCCGGGCCGCCATTCTCTATGCCCAGCGCCAGATAGAGCAGATTGCTGTTGATGTTTTCTGTCTGGTGCCCGGCATCTTTCATCTGCTGGATCAGGCTGTGATCGGTGGTGACATGGGAGAGCCAGCCGCGACGAAACAGATAGAGACGGCTATCGCCCGCGTGCGCCCAGTAGGCCAGCTTATAGTCACGATCGATAAACAGGCTGACAAGCGTGGTGCCCATCCGATGATAGTCCTGCACCGCCTGCTGTTCGCTAAGAATGGCGCGGTTCGCCTGCTGAACATAGTCACGGATATGCTGTGCATTCAGGTGTTTATCACCGTCGAAGCGCGAGATGATGCTATTGCGGGCAAGCTCAGCCGCGACGTCGCCACCCGGCAGGCCAGCGATACCGTCACACACTACGAAGCAGGCCGAGCGCTCCCCAATGTTTTCTCCCGTCTGATCCTGGTTACTGGCGCGCGTTCCCTGGCGGGAGAGAGAGGCCGTTGCGATATTCATTCTTCTTCCGATCCGCTTTGTGAGTCTTTGTACTGATTCACCTCCATGTCATAGGCATGGAGGAAGGCTTCGCCAAACAGGGTGTGGAAGTCATCTTCAATTTCGCCTGCCGTCTGGCCGTAGGTACGAACGAAGTAGTCCCACAGCGCTGCTTTACGGCTACCCGGCAGCGAAAGACGCGACGTCACGCCATCGAGCTTGGCCTGCTCTTCGAGCTGCTCTGGGTTAAAGGATTGCAGCATGGCGGCGATAATGGCGCGGATGCCGGAGATCATGCCCAGCTGGTGCGCCTGGAGATCGATCAGCGCATCGCGCACCGATTTTTTCGGCGGCATAAAGCCCGGCATGCGGGTGCCAAACATCTGCATCAGCACCGTTTTACCGGAAGGGAGCAGCTTGAACGGGTTATTAGCGTCGTCCAGCACCATCGTCATGTCGGCTTTCACGCCGCGCTTGAGGATCGATCGCGACGAGAGCAGCGCCACCGTTCCCTGCGAGAACATGCTCAGCATCTGCCCGAGCTGGCGCATGTTTTCCCGGTCGAACTGCGGCGTCGGCTGCATATCGCCAAGGCCCATCCCCTCCAGCAGTGCCTCCAGCAGTTCGCCCTGCAAGACGTCGCCACGGGCAGGCTGTTGCAGGGACGATGACGCAGAGGCGGCGTTCTGTACCGGGTCGATACGCAGGCGGCCTTTTGGCGTCTGCGTGTGGGTACGCGCAACCGCCTGCGGCGTCGGCATAGTAAAGCCTGCATAGTCCTGACGGTCAGGCTCTTCGGCTGGCATGTCAGGTTCAGCATGCGGTGCTTCCGGCTGCGGCTCTGCGGCAAACAGCGGCGAGCTGGCCAGCGGATCGGCATCGTTGGGCATCTGTGCTTCGGGCGCGTCATCCTTCAATCCAAGGGGATCGCTATCTTCAGCAGGTGCAGCGTCCTGAGGCAGCGGATCGTCTTTAGGCGACAGATCGTCAGGATGGGTGAGCGGCGTACCGCCCATCAGCCCAAGCGGATCGTCATTGCGCGCGGCGGGTGCGCTGGCAGACCCACCGAACAGCGCCAGCGGATCCAGCTCGTCCTTCTGCTCCTCTTTTGGCAGCGAAGGCTCGCTCTCTTTAGGCGGCACCAGCGTGCTGGGCGTCGCGTCATCGAAAATGCTGTCGCTTTTGAACAGCGCCTCGTCGCTAAACAGCGAGTCAGTATCAACATTTTTACGTTCCAGCTGGGGATCGCTGTCATGGAACATTGCCAGCGGATCCTCGGCATTGCGCTCCGGCTCCTTGGGCTGCGAGAACGGATCGTGAGATTCGGCAGGCTGCGGCTTAGCCCGGTTGCTTGAGATGCTGTCGGAGATAGAGAACTCCTGCATCAGGCTGTCCCAAATCTCCGTAGGTACCGCCGTGGGCGCTGCGTCAGCGTGTGCAGAGGCGCCTGTCGGCTTCGGCGCTGGTGCAGGGGCGGCGGCAGGTTTCGGCGGCGGCGGCGTAACGATCGCAGCCGGACGGCTTACCGGTGCAGCCTGCTGTTGCAAGCTGGTCACCTCGATGCGGTAGTCATCGATGCCAAGGATGTCACCATCCTGCAACTCGACCTGGCGTCCGCGCTCGAGGGGAATATCGTTCAGCGCCACGCGGGTCACGCTGCCCCGGTTGGTGATGCGGCACTCACCCTGGGCATCCACATGGACAATGGCCTGTAGGCGGGAGATGGTGCGGTCGTTATCCGGCAGCACCAGATTGTTATCCGTTCCGCGACCAATGGTGCCACCGGGCGCATAAAACTCGAAGCTACTCAGGGGTGGCTGATGGCCAGGTTTTGTCGAAATAATCGTGAATCGCATAGCGTATTCCTGCTGGTATGGTTAGCACTCAAACGCAGCCGCTCTTAAGGAAGAGTAGCTGCGTTTGGGGACGGATAAGTTGAGTAAGAAAAAGCTGAACGGCGAAAATAAATATGTCTTGGAAATAAGAAAAAATCTGCTTTAAGGAATAAGATTTAACTGCACCATTAATTTTATTTATTTATCGTTTTGCTTGCACTTCAAAATCGATTACTTAAGATAAAAAACCAATCTTATCAAGTAAAGCATAAATAAGACCAACCCCGAAACCTAAACCCATAAGATAGCCATTTCTATAAAAACCACGTATCCATGAAAGATCATAGTGCTTTCTTATTAAGTCACCCGCATCAGGCTCTATCCACCTTTTATTATCAATTGGAATGCGCTTACCCTTTAGAATCATAGAGATAATCGATACGAGATATCCAAATCCTTGAACGCCTAATTGTTCATAAAGAAAGTAATCTTCAAAGCGAATAATTGAATGATCAACTAACAGTTGAAAAACATTTGCAAGTTCGGCTCTATATTTCCGATAATAGATATAGTAAACGATAAGAGTGTATATCCAACTGAACATTAGCATTAATAAAAATGTCAATTTAATGATATCTAAAATCATTTTATGCAGACTATTAGTAGCATATGAAAAAGCCAGTCACCGCTCTTCAGCAAGCAGCACTCATTTTTATTAATATTATCCTCAGCATTTAAAAAATCCATTAGTATTTATAACCAACGAAAGATAATATTAGTAAAATACATAAAAGAACACTACCTAGCTTGACTTTACAACCATAATTTTTAACCCATGCCAGATTAACCCCTCTCAATAATACCTGACATGCTTCTGGCTCAAGCCAGCGAGTATGAGTTAACTTAACTCTCTTACCTTTGAGAATTAAGAAAAGAACCATTACTCTTGCACCAAAACCCCAAAAACCTAACATTTCCAAAGTCTGGTAATCATTGTCATGCAATAATTTATTATCTTTTAAAAGCTGAAAAATACCCGCCAATCTTTTTGAGTATCTTTTATAATCCACAAAAAAAGACACAACAATTAGAATCCATACTATAAATAAAAACAAAACAAAAAGTGAATAAATGTGTTTGGCATCCACACTAATTTCCACCATATATTAAAAAATTTGTTATTTGACCAATATATCCACCGGCTATGGCTCCTATTGAAGAACCAGCCGCACTGACAATAACACCGCAGGCTATAGTTCCCATACCTGCAGTAGGTACGCCCAGTGCTAAGCAAACCGGAGCTGCTAAGGGAGCAACTAAAGCTGCACCTGCTACTCCACCACCAAAATTACTGTATTTTCTAACCGCCACTTTTGCGCACTCACTCTCTCGCCCAGTGGTACAGGCATGGTACACATCGTTAGTGGTATTCATAAACGAGAAGCCTAACGCCACCCATCCGCCTGCTTTCATAAAGCTCGCTGCTTTTGCCGACCGGCTGATGTAGCTGGCGTATCCGGGGATGGTGCCCACCCCAACCGTGCTCCACTCATGAATAATTGAGCGTGACGACAAGCCAAGTGCTCTTTTGATGCTGTCGTAGCGGTCTATGTTTAACGACATGCGGCCAATGCCTTTTAGCAGCGGCTTAAGCTGGGCGAACAGCGCGTTTCGCTCTGTAAAAAACTGTTGCCCAATCAGCGTGCCCTGCGTACGGAACTGGTTCTGGTAGGTCTGTTCTATCTTCACCAAAATCGACTCAATCTGACGAAAATATCTTTCCCCCATGTCTCCCGCCGTTCCGACGACCTTCTCTCCCAGGGAGGTCAACGCCGCAATGTGCTGATAGTGCTTGTTCAGGAATGCCGCTACATTGTCATCCGTCGTTGCCAGGGCTGCGTTCACTTTTTGCTTCGCCATAATTATATGATTAAGCTGATACACCTGATTCTGATTCGCCGGGTCGGCGACTATCAGGATCTGTCCGGGCTTGACCCAGCGCATATCCCTGTTGAGGTGCATAAAGTAGCGGGCCGTTTCGCTATTCGGATTGTTAAACAGCAAACGCGCCTGAAAATCTAAGGTGCCCGGCTGCTGTACCACGCAATATCCGGGGGCCACAGTCGATTGTGTTCTCATTGTTAATCCCTGTTAAATCGCTTTAACAGCAACCTCTGCCCGCTGTTTTAAAGCGACATGAGAAGACGACTTCTCATTTTTACTGGAAATGATTTTGAAACTAGCTCAGCCTGTTAAAGGAACCCCTGATAACCTGACGTAGCATTGCGAACAATTTCAAAATACGGTTTGTAAAAATGAGTCTACTGCGGGCCTAATATTCTCTGTAATGTATTTGTGCGATCCATCGCCATTACGGCCTGTACTATTTAATACAGCAATCGCTCCCAAATATCTAAAAGGAAACATTATCTGCAATATAAAATTTTATTTACCCGTTATTACGAGGATAATCAATAAAACCATCAACACTGCAACAAAACAAGAAACTTTATGAAATCTGTCGATCCAGGAAAAATCATACAGTGATAGCATTAATTTACCAGCATCAGGCTCCAGCCAACGCTCCCCGCTTCTTTTCAAGGGCTTACATTGAAGGATTTTCTTCATAAGACCCACTCGGTGAACAAAACCAGGAGCACCCATTTGCTCATAAAAAAGGTAATCCTCAGCATTTAAATATCTGTTTTCTTGCAATTTATTAAACGCATCGGAAAGTTGCTTAGTATGTTTACGATAAAATCGAAAATAAATTACCAGCGATACAGCAAGCCCTATAAAAATGAAAATTAGCGCGATAAATCTGAAGCTCTCATGCATTGGCTTTAGCTTTTCATTTGTTTATGAAAGATTACGATATTTTAAATAAACCCAGCATCGCTGGTGGCATAATTATTTATAGAGAAGTAATAACAAAAAAGTAATAAGCAGCCAAAAAGTCATTATATAGGCCTGGATTTTGTATAACCGATGTAATTTCATTATCCAGCTAATCCTTGAATGAGGTAATGACTTTATAAATTCATATGCTTCTGGCTGAACATAACGCTCATGTGTAAATTTCATTCTTACACCCTTATACAGCCTTACAAACCAAATTATCTTCTGATAGTTAGCAAATGAGCCAAAGTATACAGCGTAATTTGTCATTATATCAATATCAAAACCATGCCTGCGGTACTCTGCCAACAGCTCTTCATATTTCTCTTTGTTACTTTTAAATTGACTTGAATTAAACAGGTCAATAATAATAACTATTAAAAATGAAATCGCAGACAAAAATATAAGGATGTTTTCGACATTCACAATACTTTATCCGTTACAAGCTCAGTAAATCCTCCAGCTGCCTCGCTTCCTAAGTATCCGCCAGCTGCTGCGCCAACGATAGAGCAGGCAAGTGTTCCGACTCCACCACTGGCAAGCCCAAGACCTACACATAAGCCACTTCCTAGTAAAGCTCCATATTTTCCACCATAAATCCCCCCTACAACACTAGCACCGAAACTACTATATTTTTTCACCGCTACCTTGCCGCATTCATTCTCGCGCCCAACGGTGCAGGCATGGTACACATCGTTAGAGGTGTTCATAAACGAGAAGCCTAACGCCACCCATCCGCCTGCTTTCATAAAGCTTGCTGCTTTTGCCGACCGGATAATGTAACTGGCATATCCGGGGATGGTGCCTACCCCAACCGTGCTCCACTCATGAATAATTGAGCGTGTGGACAAGCCAAGTGCTCTTTTGATGCTGTCGTAGCGGTCTATGTTTAACGACAAGCGGCCAAGGCCTTTTAGCAGCGGCTTAAGCTGGGCGAACAGCGCGTTTCGCTCTGTAAAAAACTGTTGCCCAATCAGCATGCCCTGCGTACGGAACTGGTTCTGGTAGGTCTGCTCTATTTTCACCAGAATCGACTCAATCTGACGAAAATATTTCTCCCCCATGTCTCCCGCCGTTCCGGCAATGTTGTCTCCCCACGAGGTCAACGCCGCAATGTGCTGATAGTTCTTGTTCAGAAAAGCCGCTACGTTAGCATCCGTCGTCACCATCGCTGCGTTAACTTTATGCTTCGCCATAATCAGGTGATTGAGCTGGTACACATGATTCTGATTCGCCGGGTCGGCGACTATCAGGATCTGTCCGGGCTTAACCCATCGCGTATCCCTGTTGAGATGCATAAAGTAGCGGGCCGCTTCGCTATTCGGATTGTTAAACAGTAAACGCGCCTGAAAATCTAAGGTTCCCGGCTGCTGTACTACGCAATACCCGGGGGCCACAGTCGATTGTGTTCTCATTTTTAATCCCTGTTAAATCGCTTTAACAGCAATATTCACCCGCTGTTTTAAAGCGACATGAGAAGACAACTTCTCATTTTTACGATGATTGATTTTAAAATTAGCTTAGTCTATTAAAGGAACCCCTAATAACCTGACGTAGCATTGCGAACAATTTCAAAATACGGTTTGTAAAAATGAGTTTACTGCGGACCTGTTATTGTCTGTAATGTATTTGTGCGATCCATCGCTATTACGGATTGTACTATTTAATGCCTTTATCATAGATCTTATTAATGGCATTGCTATTAGCGATAAGTGTACATTTCAACACTTGATACTCACCCGGAAGTGACCCACCGATCCTTTCAACAAGCTGATTATCGATGTTTTTTTCTGCCTCTTCGAATAGCTCAGCGGACAAGTTACTGGCTTCAAGCCACGCAGATGCGCTGACTTTAGCATCATTCTTGAGAGACTCGCTGTCAGCAATTTTGCCAATGCAACGGTTTTGCACCCAGTTACTAAAAATCTGCTGCTGAGAGAAGCTATTTACTTCCGGCAGCGTTTGCGCACAAACAACTGAAGAAGTAATTACCAGGAGGAACGTTAGCAAAATTTTCATTTTAGGTTCCATGGTATAGTTTAGTGAAAAATCCTTCACCACCATCTTAGCCAGTAAGGCATTAAAAAATCCGCAAAATAACCTAACATAGCATCTAAATAAATTCGACATCACTCCAAAAGCGTATTCATTTGGATATGAATTGACTAAAAATAGCTTACTCAATATTGATAATACTTAATTTATTCGTCGCATTTTTTTGCAACTTAAAACGAGCAGCGTAACGTATCGCGTCATCCCCACCCATAACTTTAAGTGCAACATCATATTCACCCTCTTCCCAATTAATTCCACCCCATTGACTACACTGATTAGTTTCTAAAATAGTGACAGGTGTATAAGTAGCAGGTTTTGAAATGGTTTTCCACTCTGAATCTTCTCGTTTCATAATAGTTGGAGCATGGCTACTTAAAGGTTTATCAAGGCCTGAAGGATTAATACTGAAACAAGGCTCATTATTTTTTAAAGAAACTTCCATGCGTTGATATTGAGCAGGATGAGATACACAACCACTGCTTATAAGTGAAAGCAAAATAATTAAAAATAATCTATTCATAACCAAACTCGATAATTTTTAGGGTTTTTAAAAAACAACTCCAGCACCTGCCTATATTTATCTTTAAGGTCTGGGCCAATGATTCCCTTGAACCCGGAAATATTTTGAAAATCCCCCACACCATAGTTCATCAAATAATAAAAATCAGAGAGGATAGATGCTTGTTGTTCCATACTAAAATCAGACAATTTCTTATCGGGTGGTAACGAATAATTATAATTAGCCGCCCAGCTAAAAGCCCCCCGGGTACGAACATTCATTCCTACCTGATGCTGCAACACATGCACCATTTCATGAATAAACCAATGCTTATATCGCGGATTTTCAATAGAAAAATCATCTCGATAATTCGGCTCACGAAAATAAATCTCACCATTTGGTGTCATCGCCACATTATTTGACTGCATATTGAATGGTAAGTAGCTGTTATTATGAACTTTAACTTCTGAGTAATTTATTGAATTACTAAACACTGTTTTAGCTAGTGCTATTTCACCAATAGTTAGTGGCCTAACCCCGCCTTCTTGTAGATTTGTCATTATATCTTCTCTCGTTGCTAAGATGACCGGGGGATTATCCCCGGTCACGCATATACAAAGATTACGCTTCTTTGTTTTCTTTGATGTTCCAGCCAGAGCTGCTCTCAGCCCCTTTACCACCAGCGGAAGTCTGCTCCCAGTACTGCTGTTTCACTTTCGCAGCCTGGAATGCATAGGTCACGCCAACGGTGTCGCCGTTGTCCGCACCAGTGTACTGAATGGACGTTACCAGCACGTCTTCCAGCGTGATACGAGCATATTCCACCTGCTGACCGCCTGCTTTACAAACAGACAGCTCAATTTTGGTCAGGTGTTTACCGCTGGAGCAATGCTTCAGGATAGCGGTCGTTGATTTGTCGATCAGTGCGTTAACGTGCAGGTCGTTGAAGTTAACTTTACCGGCACCGCCGCCGCCGCCAACGCTCATATTACCCGGCTGGGAAGCGCCCCAGGAGAAAGAGGTAATATCAGTCCAACCAGTGTGATTCGAGTCTTTCGATTCACCTGTAACACCTTCGACCTTCAGGAACATATCAATAGCCATAGTATCTACTCTTCGTGATTGAAAATTATTGCTTTCAAAAAAGCACTTATATGGCAAACAGGAAAGCATGGGGCTGAATAAAACCATCCATATTTTACCTCTGCCTCTAGCCTGAATGCTGTTAACAGCATTCAGATCATCCAGAGCGGTAGCAATACCACCCCTCTAAATTTGGCTCAGTCGCGCGTTATTACGCGAATGAGTAATAGTTTTACTCGCGCAGAGCTTACATCCGCAGCTTTTTTTCTGCCAAAGAATATACTGCAATCGATGCAGAGGGCAACACTACCAAAATTAGTGCCTTCGTCACTTGCGTTATAGTGCTACGGCTGCGAAAAAATCAGTGAATTACCTAACATTACCTAACAATCGTTATAAGTTACAGGAATTAGTATTAACCTCTCAGTTCTGTGAATTATCTTCCATCCAGGTACGTTCGGGATCGCCGATAATCAATTGAGGGATCAGTCTATCAAGTTCATCGCTATGGTAAAGACGTAGACAATTTAAGGTCATGCCCTGTACCTTTGGCATTCTTTCGGAATGAAAATAATTTGCGCTGTTTTTATACTTATTAATAATAGCGTTAATTTCATCATTCCCATTTTCAACATCGAAAGGCACCCACTCCAGCAATGCATTACCGCTGCGTGCGGCATCGAGTGAAAAGTGACTTTTATCATCAGCAACTTGTGAAAGACAGCGGGTTAGCACCATATCTTTAAGGGCTTGCTTGTATGGCATCTTTTTTACAAACCATACTGGATTATCGCCTGCATTTGCTGTTGCTGAAATGACAAACAATACAAACCCTAAAAGCCTATTACTCATAGCAACGCTCACCTCCCTGGCGGGGATCTGACTGATATTTGTTGCTTTGACATAATACCATTCGAAGCAAGATAGCTCAGCCTAAACCCAAAGCGAAAATGTCAGAAGCTTACTTCAGCTCCCAAAACCAGATTTCCTTACAGTCTGTATAGCAATCTGAGTTACATTGCATCATGTTATCGCCAATCGGCTCCAGCAGATCTATATGGCCGCCGTTATAATTGGTAATCTTATTAAAGAACACCACACCTTTGCGATTTCTTAGTTTTTCTGCTGCCTGACGTATATCACTATAGATCTCAGCTTTACCAAAAACGCTTGTTTTATAAAGCTGATCTGCAAGTAACTTCGCCCCTGGCTCAATCATCTTCCCTTTATAGGGGCCTGTTTTAACGGATAACCGACCTTCAAAGTTAACATTACATTTCAGCAAAGCAAGGCTCATTCGCACTGCACAAGTGTTTTGATAACCAGCGTTTGACTTAATGAGTGCGCTCGCGTCATAACCGATTTCAGAGAAGAGTTGGTCTCGTGAAACGTATCCAGCACGTGCCTCATTAGACGAATAATGATTTTTCTTCAATTGCTCGTAGAGTGGTTTCATTTTATTTGCTCTCTCCACAGGGAAGATCTTTAGCCAATGCTTCAGTGATAAGGACAGATGCTCGCTCTTTTTTACGCTCAGGAGACAGTTTATTCATATAATCGAACAGGCTTTCACGTAAGGAACCTGGTAAAGCCAGTTTGTAGTTGCACCATACCTTACCTTCAGTAGCGTCCATTACACCCAGCAGATACATATTCGCTTTAATGCGCTCACGCTCATCGGTTTTCGACAGCCAGGCATTGAGAAAGCGCTCACCACTTAGATTGACATCATTTCGGGAGAGCAAAGCCGTATCGCGCAATAGGTTGGATGTATCATCCGCTGGTTGTGATTCCGATGCAGACCACGCTGTTCCACTCAGGCTAAGCAGAACTAAAGGCGCAGCGAGAACGCATTTTAGCGACATATCATATTCCTCCTGAATAATTGAACCGGCTTACTATGCCGGATCGCGCGATCCGGCATAGCTATCACTTATGCATCGTTGCTCTTCAGCGACGGCAGCTTCGATACCAGACGCAGAGAAACGGTCAGGCCTTCCAGCTGGTAGTGCGGACGCAGGAAGAACTTCGCGGCGTAGTAGCCTGGGTTGTCTTCGATCTCCTGCACCTGCACTTCCGCTGCGGCCAGCGGTTTGCGGGACTTGGTCTCCTGGGAGGAGTTAGCCGGGTCGCCATCGACGTAGTTCATCACCCAGTCATTCAGCCAGCGCTCCATCTCTTCACGCTCGCGGAAGGAGCCAATTTTGTCTCGCACGATGCACTTCAGGTAGTGCGCAAAGCGGCAGCAGGCAAAAAGGTACGGCAGGCGTGCTGCCAGGCGGGCGTTGGCCGTTGCATCCGGATCGTGATACTCCGCCGGTTTCTGCAACGACTGCGCGCCAATAAAGGCAGCGAAGTCAGAGTTCTTGCGGTGGATCAGCGGCATAAAGCCGTTCTTCGCCAGCTCGGCTTCGCGACGGTCGCTGATGGCGATCTCAGTCGGGCACTTCATGTCCACGCCGCCGTCGTCGCTCGGGAAGGTATGGCACGGCAGATTCTCTACTGCCCCGCCCGACTCTACGCCGCGGATAGAGGTACACCAGCCAAACTCTTTGAAGGAGCGGTTGATGTTGGCAGCCATTGCATAGGCGGCGTTCGCCCAGGCGTAGCTGTCATGGTTTGCGCCGTCGGTCTCTTCTTCAAAATCGAAGCTGTCCACCGGGTTAGAGCGAATGCCGTAGGGCAGACGCGACAGGAAGCGCGGCATCACCATGCCCAGATAGCGCGCATCTTCGGATTCGCGCAGCGAACGCCAGGCGGCGTATTCGGTATTCTGGAAAATTTTGGTCAGATCGCGCGGGTTCGCCAGCTCCTGCCAGGACTCCATCTGCATCACGCTTGGCGCAGTACCGGTGATGAACGGACAGTGCGCCGCGGCACCAATGCGCGCCATCTCGCTCAGCAGCTCCACGTCCTGCGGGCTATGGTCGAAGTAGTAGTCGCCGACGATGCAGCCAAACGGCTCGCCACCGAACTGACCATATTCCTGCTCGTAGACTTTCTTGAAGATCGGGCTTTGATCCCAGCCCACCCCTTTATAGCGCTTGAGAGTGCGACCCAGCTCCTGCTTGGAGATGCTCATAAAGCGAATTTTCAGCATCTCGTCGGTTTCGGAATTGTTTACCAGGTAGCTCAGACCCCGCCACGCGCTCTCCAGCTTCTGGAACTCGTCGTGGTGGATAATCTGGTTAACCTGCCGGGAGAGCTGCTCGTCGATACCGGCGATCAGGTTCTGGATGGTGCGATAGGTGTCGTTAGAGAAGGTAACCGTGTTCTCCAGCGCCTGCTGAGCCAGCGTTTTTACCGCGCTCTCGACGGCTGAACGTGCCTGGTCAGTCTTCGGGCGGAACTCTTTGTTCAACAGCGCGCTGAACTCATCCTGGCTAAACGCCTGTCCTGCCTGCTGCTCATGTTGTTGAGAAGGATTGCTCATCGATTACTCCTCGTTACCTTTTACGCTATCGTCATTTTTTGGCATCTGGCTCAGGGATTTGAGCAGGGTCGGATCCTGAAGGATCTTGGCGATCAGCTCTTCTGCACCGTTTTTACCGTCCATGTAGGTCAGCAGGTTGGAGAGCTGCGTGCGCGCCTCCAGCAGCTTATTGAGCGGCTCGACCTTACGCGCCACCGCATCCGGCAGGAAATCTTCCATGCTTTCAAAGGTCAGATCGACGTTCAGCTTGCCGTCGCCGGTCAGCGTATTGTCCACATGGAACGCCACGCGCGGCTTTAACGCTTTCATACGCTCATCGAAGTTGTCGAGGTCGATCTCCATGAACTTACGCTCGTCAACCGCAGGCAGGTTCTCAACCGGCTTACCCGCCAGATCCGCCATCACGCCCATGACGAAGGGAAGCTGGATTTTGCGCTCCGCACCGTAAATTTCTACGTCGTATTCAATCTGTACGCGTGGCGCACGGTTACGTGCGATAAATTTCTGCCCACTGTTACTCATTGCCATGATGCTCTCCATCAAAGATGCGCTGTGAAAATGTGGCGACCAGCATCAGGCCAGACGCCGTTACAGGGTTATGCGTCAATCGCGACGCCCAAAAATATTTTCCAGTTGATGCACGCCATCCGGAGCCAAATCCCGAATAATGTCCATAAAGTTGAGTTCGATTAGCTTCTGCACCCGGTCAATCATCAGCGGCGCAGGATGGCTAGGTTCATGCTGGGCGAAATACTGTTTGGCTTTCTCCAGCATCAGCTGTGCGTCGGCACGGCTGGTGACCTGCACGCTGCGCCAGTCGGCGGCGTACTGAACCGGCTGGGTAGCAGGCGCGGAAGATGTTTCCTCACCGACGGGCGCGGCGTCCTGCGGCGCTGATGCCGCACCGCCGTCGGCCGACTGGCAGGCGTTAGCCACCAGACCGACGGTTTTTTGCAGCTGCTCCATCTCCGGTACGCCGCTTTCGCTCAGGTAGCCAATCAGCAGTTCGCGGATGGTTTGCAGACGCTCGTGGATCTGCACCACCGCCTCGATACCCGGCTGGCCGCCGCGGGCCAGTTCGTCAATGAGCCGCGCCCGACCACCCGGGTAGTCGGCGCATTCGGTCTTGCTGCCGTCCAGCAACGCCTGGGCATCGCGGAGCGAAATTTCATCACCGCTAGAGCGCAGCAGTGGCGCGCTGCGTAACGCGGCGGTCAGCTCTGACTTATCGCTTAAGGCGGCCAGGGCGTTGATACGATAAATTGGGTCTGTTTCACCATACTCTTCCAGCAGCGGGTAGAGCGGCTCCCAGTAGAGCGAGATCGCCTGTTGGACTAACAGCAACCCATCGGCATAGCCTGCCAGCCCGCGGCGTTTGGTCCAGGCATGGGTTAACGCCATGATCACCCGTAGATCTTTGGTACGCTCAAGCAGCCCGGTCGCGAGTTTTTCTACCGTTGTCCAGTCCGCTGGCTCGGCGGGAATAATGGTCGTGCCAAACTGCTGCTCGGCTTTACCCTGGCTGGCCTGCTCCATCGCCTGGTAGTCAGCGTCATATTCCAGATTGTCGCCGCAGGGTTTCTCAGGGCTTATCGGGGTAAGAAAGTGATCGATGCTCATCAGATACCTGCTTATTCAAACATGGGCGGATAAAGCCCGTGACGTCCGGGTCTGGCCCCGCCTGCGGGATCGAACAGCAGCGTAAAGAGCTGTCCGGTAAAGTTACCGCTGTGGACGTGGGTGTAGAGCGGATAACCATCACTGCGGTTGGTCCACCAGAAGCTGGTCTGCCGCTGCGGGTCAAAACACTCTGCCGCCTGCGGCCAGCTCAACGTGCAGCGCTCTTCGCCTTCATAACCAATGACATCCAGAATGTCGGAGCGCACCTGAGGTTCCGCAGGCTGTGGCGCGGGAATAGCCATCAGCGCCTGGTCCAGCTGTTCCGCAGAGTAGGTGTTACGTACGGCGTGCAGCAGAACGCGCCCCAGCTGCTGATACCAGCTTTCCGCCTGGGCCAGCAGGCGCGGCGACCACTCGGTCGGGTTAAAAGAGAGCTGGGCGCAGACTGGATAGCGGCGGCCTACGCTATCGCGCCCCGGCAGCAGGCAGCCCATCTGCACCATCTGGCTACCCAGCATCGGCGGCACAACAAAATTCCATACCGGCGCGGCGCTGAAATCGCGCTCGCTGCCGCGGAGATCCTCCTGCTGCCAGGCGTGTAAGCCCACCTGAAACCAATGCGACCACTGGCGCTGCAGCGAGTCGGGAAAGCGACGCTGTAAGAAATCACCGGCACTGGGTAACTTTCCGTACCAGCTTGTCGCGAGAGTATTCGTCATACGGCTATCCTTGCGATTAAGGGCATGAGAAACGGGGAAGCTGGAACGGGTTGCGAATACTGTTTGGCGCAAACTCCAGCGTGACCTGATGGCCATCTACGGTAAACGTCGCCTGACGGCTTAAACTGCCGCCGCCTGGGCTGATACGTGCTTTATCAAAGAAGCGGTTTAGCGCCCAGGCACCGTTAGTGACCAGCGTCGAAGTGCTGCCGTTTGCCAGCCCCAGCTGCATACGCACCTGGTTTGTACCGCCCGGCCCCGGCCATGTCATGATCTGCACCGCCTGCGGTCCGTGGCTGTAGCGCAGCATCTGGCCGTCTACGTCCAGGGTCAGATTCAGGATGGTGTTGTCCATACGCACGGTACGTACCGTAACCTTATAGGATGGCGTTGCAGCACCGCTGGCAAAGAAAGCATCGCGAATCGACTGTGCCTGCTGGAAAGGACGCAGCAGCCCTTCGCTGCCGGGCAGCGTTTTGCCATCAATGCCCGGCATAAAGCGCCAGCTCGACTGGGTGGTATCGACTTTATTGGTCAAGTTATCGCGGAAAAAGCTGTCCATCAGGCCGGTCCCAGGGGCGAACATCCGCGCCAGATCGTCCGGCGTCACCTCGCTGCCGGCACTGCGCACCAGTGGATAGCGGCCTGAAATAGCCTGACGGCAGAAGCTGCCCACTTCGACGTTAATCCGCTTCCGCACGTTATCGAGATCGCGGCGCTGGGTATCGCTGCTTGCGCCGACTGCCATATTGCTGAACATCGTCTGCAAACCGCCCGGCAGGCGGCCCGCACTGGCCTGCAAGCGGCTGATAGCCTCGCCTCCCGGCGCTGGCATGCCGCTGTTAGCCGCATCCTGCACGGCGGTCAGATAGCGGTACAGCTCATCGACCTGCTTGAGGAAATCATCAAAGACGATGGTTTTGCCGCCCTTCTCCAGCGGCTGCGCCAGCTCAATCATCGGCGCATAGTGGTCAGTGACCAACTGCTCCGGAGCCTGGGTCACCACGGCCCCCTGCGTCGGCGCACCGTCGTTATTGCTGAACAGCGCCTCCAGCGTGCGCGTGGCGCGGTTGTTCTGCTCTTTGGCCTGCGCGGCATCCGTTGGGCTTGGCGTTTCGCGAGAAAGGGTCAGAACCTTGCTCAGATTCAACACCAGCCGTCGCAGCGGCGAGTTGCTGCCGGAGAGCAGCCGGGCGGTGTTAATTCGCTGAGAGAGATCGGCGCTGTTGTTGAGCTGAATGTCAGCCAGGAAGCTGTCCCAGTTGGTGATAAAGTCGCGCATATAGAGCTGACGCACGGCGTTATCGGTCTGCTGCTTATCCTCCTGAGCCGAGGTGCTCCCCAGTACCCAGGCGTCATCTTCATGCAGCGCGGTAGTAACGCTGTCGATTTGCCCGTTGAAGCTTTTCCAGTAGCCGTCCGGGGTATACAGGCCCGGGACGCCTTCGCTCACCGGTTTGCCGCTTTTACGGGAAAAAACCAGTTCACTCTGCGGCCCGCCGAGCATGGACAGCGACACCGGCTTGAGGTTTTCATCGTGTTCAAGCAGGCGCTTAAGGCGTCCATATACGCGCGTAGAGAGCGGCTGTTGGTTGATGAGCGCCCGCTCGCGGGCCACCAGCGCCTCGTCTTGCGCATAGGGCGAAGACTGGATCTGCGGCTCCAGCAGCTGTGTCAGGTGCCACTCCAGCTCGTGCAGCTGCGCTTTGGTCACGTTTTGCGGCAGGTTGCGCTCCAGGTTGAGCATCACCCACGAGTGCAGGAATTTGCCGTCGTAGTGCTTCGGCTGATAGAGCATCTGGTAGGCCTTCAGCGCTTCGTAGCTGTACTCTACGTCGCTGCCGTTATCATTGCGTAACCAGGTGGTGATGTGCATAGCCACGGCAGGGAGCAGCATCTGATCCAGCGCTTTTTGATAGAGCGACTGCGAGGCGTTACTAACGTCGTACCCGCGATACAGCCCCATCCGCCGGGCGATCGGCGGTTCGTTAATATCAAACTCTTTACTTTTCGGCAGGTCTACCAGACCGTTGAGCAGCGGCAGCAGGGCAAACAGATCGCGCTGCTGGAGGTTTTGCAGCGCCTTGCTCTGCTGTTCCACCTGCGGCACTTTCGCCTGCACCTCTTTCAAGTAAGCGCTGTTTTTACCATAGCTGGTGAGCCATAGCCCGCCCAGGATAACCAGTAGGGCCAGCAGCGCGGCATAACCAGACCAGATCACCGCCCGGTTGCGCAGCTCCCACCAGCGATTCTCTCCGGCGATGCCCGCTTCCTGGAAAATCACGTTTTGTAGCAGGTTCTTGATGAAGAAGCTCTGCCCCTTGGCACCCGGAATCGGTGCCTCTTTACTTACTGAATCCCAGTTATCCGCCTCGTTGCCCTCTGGCAGCGAAAGCGCCCGATTCAGTTCGCCCATCACCCGGTCAAACGGCATACCCTCCTGAGTACCGCTGGCAAAGTAGATCCCCCGCGGCGAAAACTCAGTTTCAAAGTTTGAGCGGGCAAATACCGTGCTCAGGTAATCCGCCAGCAGCGGACGGAGCGCAGCAAACTCCTGTGGGAAGAGCCAGGCTTCGGCGCGGGTCTTCGCATCATGCTCTTTGAGCATCGTCTCTGGCAGACCCGCATCCAGACGCTGTTGCAGCAGAGAGAACTCCAGCTCAAAGTTACCCATCAGGTCAAAATCGGCCTGTTTAGCTTTTTCCCATGGTAGGGTGAAGCCCCAAATCTGGTCGCGCTGCGCCTTATCGAAATCGGAAAACCAGGCGCGGAAGCCTTTAAGCAGATCGACCTTAGTCACCATGACATAGACCGGAAATCGAATGCCCAGCTGCTCATGCAGCTCCGACAGACGCTGGCGCAGGTTTACCGCCTGCTGGCGGGAGGCTTCAGCGGACTGCGTCAGCAGATCGGAGATGCTGATAGTGATAATGACGCCGTTGATAGGTTGGCGGCGGCGATATTTACGCAGCAGCTGGACAAAGCTGAGCCACTCTCCAGCATCCTGCGCCTGTTCACTCTCCTGGGTCGTATAGCGGCCAGCGGTATCCAGCAGCACGGCCTCATTGGTAAACCACCAGTCACAGTTACGGGTGCCGCCAATACCGCGCAGGGCGGTTTTACCAAAGCGATCCGCCAACGGGAACTGGAGGCCGGAGTTGGCCAGCGCGGTGGTTTTCCCGGAGCCGGGCGCGCCGATAATCACATACCACGGCAGCTGATAGAGATACTGGGTGCCGAAGCGCTGCGTCCACTGTGCACTGCGGTTGCCCGCCTTGCTGAAATGGGCTTTCTTCAGCATCTGCGCCGCTTCATCAAAACGGCTGGCAAGGATCTGGTCTTCGTTATTCAGCCGCTGCTGCGGATCCACCGCCTGCGGGTCGGTCGTATCCTCTTTGAGCTTATCCATCAGCTTGCGGTTGAGCCAGGCGTTATAGAGGCGAGGCACAATATGGCTCTGGGCCCAGATAAAATAGAGCACCACGATGCTGATAATACGGTTCTGCTCTGATTCGAGCGGCCGGGTATCGACAATCGATAGCAGCGGGCCAATCATCCAGATCACCGCCGCCAGGGCGGTCACGCCAAGGAAACCCCACAGCAGGCGATTGGTAAGAATGGAAAGAAGTGTTGTCAGCATCCTTAGTTTCCTTGCGGCAATCCGTTCAGCTCAGCCTGGGTATTCTCAGGCGATACCAGCAGAGTAATCTCTACGCGGCGGTTACGGGCGCGGTTTTCCGGCGTCGTATTTGGTGCGATGGGGTCCATCTCCCCTCTTCCCTCGGCTTTCACGCGTTGCGGCTGCGAGAGTCGATCCTGCAGCTGCTTTTGCACAGACCGGGCGCGCTCAAGGGAGAGTTCGTAGTTGGAGGCGAAGCGGGCGCTGCGGATCGGCACGTTATCGCTGTAGCCCACCACCAGAATCTTGCCGCTCACGTTGTTCATCGCCTGGGCAATACGATCGATAACCCGGTCATAGCGATCCCTCACCACCGTTGAGGCGGAAGCAAACAGCCCATCCCCTTTCAGGATCACTACGCTGCGATCCGCTTCGTCTTTCACTGCCACCAGCCCCGCCTCGATCTCAGGCTTCAGGAAGCCACGCAGATTCAATACGGCAGGCAAACGCTGCGCAGGCTGCTGGATGGTCGCTTCGGGCAGCGGCGTCTGATAGATCTTCGCCAACACCGGATTGGTGCTGTCACCCAGCCGCCAGTTGAGAATGATGTAGAACAGGCAGGCAGCGAATCCGGCAAGTGCTACGCAGGCCCAGAGCGGCACCATCGGCCGCCACAGCTTGCGCAACACCGGCTGATCCTCCGGATGGGGAGAGAGCGGCGGCGGATAGCTGCCGCGCACGCCACGGATCATCTGCCACAGCCGCTGCTTGATGGTTTCAAGCTGGGTACGGCCGTTATCGAGCACCCGGTAACGGCCTTCAAAACCGAGCAGCAGGCAGTAGTTGATCATCTCCAGCAGCAGAATATGCTCGCGCGGATTCTGCGACAGACGCGCCAGCAGCTGGAAAAACTTCTCGCCGCCCCAGGTTTCGTTGTGGAAAGTGACCAGCAGACCGCTTCCAGACCAGACGCCGCTGCTTCCCCATGGCGTTAGCGCGGCAGCCTCATCAAGTGCGGTACAGAGGCAGTAGCGTGCCCCGACGATGGTTTCATAGGGCAGCCCTGCCTGTTGGCAGCGCACTTCGAAGCGACGGATCTCATCAATCAAACGCTGACGTAATCCGGCCTGATCGTCATGGGACACTGAATGACGGATTTGCGGGATAGCGTTGAGCAACGGATTCGCTGCTGCCACCAGAAGGTTATTGCTGCTCGCTCCGGTAAATGCGGCATCGTTGCCGGAAGCCTGTCGTTCCTGCATGTTAAGCGCTCGCTTTATTATTCTGTTGGGCTACGAATGGCCCAAAACGCCATATCCAGTCCTGGAAATTCGCCTGCCAGATGCAGGGCAAATGCGCCGGACTTATCCATTTCGCTCCACAGCTCGCCGCCTTTTTCCAGCTCAAAATAGCTGTATCCGGCGTGCCAGGGGATTTGCGGCGGCGCTACCGGCATCGCGCGTAGCCCAATGCCTGGAAGCTGCAGCTGAACCAGATCGCGAATTTTAGAGACGGGAGCGACTTTCATCTGCGCCGGGAAATGCGTTTGTAGATGCTCGCCAGGCACGCTGGCTTTGACCGCCAGCACAAAACCAAACTCGCGCACCATACTCATTTCCGGCACGGTAGCGATATTCAGGCCGTGTGAGCGCTCGTTAAGCGGGAGTTGAATGGCCTGATCCTCCATCACCAGCGACAGCCCCTGACGCAGCAGCAGCATCAGTTTGCTAAAGCAGCTAGCCAGATCGTCGTGGTCATAAACCGGCAGAACGCTCTCGGTTGTGCGCTGAGCCGTCCAGGTGGCAAGCTCGGTGGCAAAAGGTAACCAGCTGCGCCAGAGCGTTTCAGGGTGGAGCAATGGCAGCGTTTTAAGGTGCGAAACCTCGCCGAGATGGCGGTTCACCAGCGACAACAGCGTGAACTCAATTAGCTCAGAGGTGTTGAAGCGCCCCGGCTGACGTAAACGGCCGCCGATCTGCTGGCTTCGTTCACCCAGCAGACCATGCAGATCGTTGATCATGCCGTAGATCGCCGGGCTGTTGTTGGCATTCAGCATTGGCGGAATATAGCTGTTATCCAGCCGCACATGGTTATCGTTACGCTTCTCATTAACGAAGGCGACGCCAATAGCAGTCCACTCTGCCGTCAGATCTTTTTCCAGCATGAGCTTCAGGCGCAGGCGGCCGAACTGTACCGTGGCCTCCCCTACCGACAGGGCGTTATCATCTTCCACTTCTTCTTCAAACGTAACGAAGCGTGCCAGAGAAGCCTTCTCTTCGCTGAAAACCACCTCTTCCCGCTCGCCCCGGCGAACCGGCAGCGCCAGCACGACCTTCTCACCGGAAAGGTTATCGGGGATTTGCAGCGGCAGCGGGCCGTTACGGCTGTCGCGGAAATGGAAAAAGGTACCGTCGGGCATCAGCCCGCTGGCATAGCTTAGCGCCACACATCCCTGGCGCAGCATTGCCTCATCCAGCTCCAGATCGAGAAAACCCCACAGGTACGCGCGTTGCAGCGAACCCCATTCACGAATATGGCTTTGCAGGTAGCTTTCTGCGCGCTGAAAATGGTGCGGACGCAGAAACATCCCTTCGGTCCAGACGACCTTTTCTGCTTTCGTCATGATGATCTATTTTCCTGTTAATAAGCGCATTACTGACCGATGACGCGGATCCCGTTTACGTCAAAAAAGAGAGTGGCTTGCAGTTCGTCTGCAGACCATTTCCAGAACTGATAGATATGGTTTTCGCCCGGTACAGGCAGAGGAAGTGATATGCGCCATTTTTTGCCGTCCAGCGCCTGGTACTCCCCCATGATGCCAATGTATCTCGCCTCCGGAGCGCTTTGTCCGCTCAGGATTTTTGACAATTGGCCGGGCATCAGGAAGAACACATCGCTATTCAACAGGTTTGCGCCAAGCACGGCTGACGCGTTGTTCTGCAGGGAGTAGAAATCAGCGGACATGAAGTCCGCATCCGATTTCAGCAGCAATACCCTGACTTTAAGTGGCGCAGAATCATTAATGTGTGGATGGGCCTGAAACTGCAGGGTGTAGCGGGAAGGCTCGCTGTGTGAAGACGATGCGCAACCACTAATCAATGTAGACATGACAAGCAAAAATGCCAGGGAGGCCCTGCCAAAAAAAGTATTATTATTCATGAGGATTCGCTCGTAAAAGCTCTATTAATCCAGGATCCAGGTGCCGTTATTGGTGTCTTTACAGGCTTTACCGCTGCCGTCAACGTTGACGCAGGTCGCTTTTTTCCGCGCTTTTGGCCGGGTGGATTGTTTTCGAATCGTGGCTTCATACTGCTCAGCTTTCACCACTGCACGCATCGGTACATAACCGATCAGCTCATCTTTGCCTTCATCGGCCAGTGCCATCCAGAAGTGTTCAACCTGTCCCAGTACCTCATAGGTTTTACCTGCCTCAAGAGTACGGATCACCTTGCCACTAAAGTCAGGACGACTCATTAGCGAGGCCGGGTAGAGCGCACGGTAGGACGCGTTTACCGGTTTAAATTCCGCGGGCGGAGAGACAGCATAACGGTGGGTCAACGTCACGCCGTTCACCTGATGGGTGACGATGGTGTCGTCGGTCACTGCAGGCTTGGGCGGCGCTTTACACCCTACAACGGTCATAACAAAGAGAAGTGAAATAATTGTTCGCATGTTCATATGCTTTTCCGTAGCAATATTCTGAAGATCGTTAACAGGGAATGTGAAGTTTCACTTAAGTGCTATTATTACAGGAAGCTGATGTTTTAACGTACTCTGTATATACAAAAGGCATAGCTACCGCACGAAACTTAACGAGTAAGTTCCATTTCTCGGGCCATTTTTTTTGACAACTGAGAAACAATTGTAAAGCAAGTTTCCATCAATTCAATATATGTTCGCGCATGCTACCCGTTTTAAGGGCGAGGCAGAGCACCATAAATACTAATATTAGAATCCAATCCCCAACATGGCAAAAAAGTAACCGCAAAGCCTTTAAAGACTCCAGTAAATTACGTAAGTAAATAATATTTAATGATAATTTTAGCAAACCCTGACATCAACCCATAACGCAGGATAATTACGATTACCACTACCATAATTAGTAGGAATGATTCTTCGCCAACAGTAGGAATATAACATCAAAAATTATTAATTGTATTTCTAAGACATGTTTAGAAAAAACATAAAATGTCCTATATAGGACATGCTATAGATTATGTGATGAGTGCTAATCCAGTAAGATTAGGCAATAACGCAACGTGACTATAAGTCATGCACAAGTAAACTAAACACATTCTTTCATTCTGATTTAAATATTTTAGCCACGCTAAATCATCTTTATGGCCCCTGGCAGACGAAAGCAGGAGATACAGAGCCATGAGCGCACAGGACAACTTACGACTATTTAACTATTGCTAAAATCCCTCCTACGCTTCTACGTCTCTTCTTTCGTAAAATTGGAAGGGGCCTCGTGAAGTTCTCTATCGTTGCTTTCCAGAGAATGCTCATCTCCGTTATCATATCTCCCTATCAGATATCTAAGACAATAAACCGACCCTTGCCTCATTTAAAATCAGGGAACTGGACATAACTTCATGAGTACACAAGAGAATTTCGACGCCCACACGCCCATGATGCAGCAGTACCTGAAGCTGAAAGCCCAGCATCCGGACATCCTGCTCTTCTACCGGATGGGCGATTTTTATGAGCTGTTCTATGACGATGCGAAACGCGCCTCGCAGCTGATGGATATCTCCCTGACCAAACGCGGTGCCTCGGCGGGGGAGCCTATTCCGATGGCGGGCGTGCCGCACCACGCGGTAGAAAACTATCTGGCGAAGCTGGTCAGCCTTGGCGAGTCGGTAGCGATTTGTGAACAGATTGGCGATCCGGCCACCAGCAAGGGACCGGTTGAGCGTAAGGTAGTACGCATCGTGACGCCCGGCACCATCAGCGACGAAGCGCTGCTGCACGAGCGTCAGGATAACCTGCTGGCGGCTCTCTGGCAGGACAGCAAGGGCTTTGGCTACGCCACCCTGGACATCAGCTCCGGGCGCTTTCGCCTGAGCGAGCCTGCCGATCGCGAGACCATGGCCGCCGAGCTGCAGCGTACCAACCCGGCAGAGCTGCTCTATGCCGAAGACTTTGCCGAGACCGCACTCATTGAAGGCCGTCGCGGTCTGCGTCGTCGTCCGCTGTGGGAGTTTGAGATCGACACCGCCCGCCAGCAGCTGAACCTTCAGTTCGGCACCCGCGATCTGGTGGGCTTTGGCGTGGAGAACGCGACGCGGGGCCTCTGCGCCGCAGGCTGCCTGCTGCAATACGTAAAAGATACCCAGCGCACCTCCCTGCCCCACATCCGGGCGATCACGATGGAGCGCCAGCAGGACAGCATCATCATGGATGCTGCCACCCGCCGCAACCTGGAGATCACCCAGAACCTGGCCGGCGGCATTGAGAATACCCTGGCCTCGGTGCTCGACTGCACGGTCACGCCGATGGGCAGCCGGATGCTCAAGCGCTGGCTGCATATGCCGGTGCGCGATACCAAAACCCTGACCGAGCGCCAGCAGACCATCGCCGCGCTACAGGATGCTACAACCGAGCTACAGCCAGTGCTGCGCCAGGTGGGCGATCTGGAGCGTATCCTGGCGCGTCTGGCACTGCGCACCGCTCGCCCTCGCGATCTGGCCCGCATGCGCCACACCTTCCAGCAGCTGCCAACGCTGCGGGAGATGCTGGCCGAGGTTGACAGCGCGCCGGTACAGCGGCTGCGGGAGACGATGGGCGAATTTAGCGAGCTGCGCGAGCTGCTGGAGCGAGCGATTATCGACGCCCCGCCGGTGCTGGTGCGCGACGGCGGCGTGATTGCCCCCGGCTATAATGCCGAGCTGGACGAGTGGCGTGCGCTGGCAGATGGCGCAACGGACTATCTGGATAAGCTGGAGATCCGCGAGCGCGAAAAGCTGGGACTCGACACGCTGAAGGTCGGCTATAACGCAGTACACGGCTACTTTATTCAGATCAGCCGCGGTCAGAGCCACCACGCGCCGATCCACTACGTACGCCGCCAGACGCTGAAGAATGCCGAGCGCTACATTATTCCGGAACTGAAAGAGTACGAGGACAAGGTTCTGACCTCAAAAGGCAAGGCGCTGGCGCTGGAGAAGCAGCTCTATGAAGAGCTTTTTGACCTGCTGATGCCGCACCTGGCCGATCTCCAGCAGAGCGCCAGCGCCCTGGCGGAGCTTGACGTGCTGGTGAACCTGGCCGAACGCGCCTATACCCTCAACTACTGCTGCCCAACCTTTAGCGATAAACCGGGCATCCGCATCAGCGAAGGGCGTCATCCGGTGGTTGAGCAGGTGCTGAACGAGCCGTTTATCGCCAACCCACTGAATCTCTCCCCGCAGCGGCGGATGCTGATCATTACCGGGCCGAACATGGGCGGTAAAAGTACCTACATGCGCCAGACCGCGCTGATTGCCCTGCTGGCCTACATTGGCAGCTATGTCCCGGCGCAAAAGGTCGAGATCGGTCCCATCGACCGTATCTTCACCCGCGTTGGTGCGGCCGACGATCTGGCCAGCGGCCGTTCAACCTTTATGGTGGAGATGACCGAAACCGCCAACATCCTGCACAATGCTACGGAGAACAGCCTGGTGCTAATGGATGAGATCGGGCGCGGAACGTCCACCTACGACGGCCTGTCGCTGGCATGGGCCTGCGCCGAGAACCTGGCAAACCGCATCAAGGCGCTGACTCTGTTTGCCACCCACTACTTCGAGCTGACCCAGCTGCCAGAGAAGATGGAGGGCGTTGCCAATGTGCATCTGGATGCGCTGGAGCACGGGGATACGATTGCCTTTATGCACAGCGTGCAGGATGGCGCAGCCAGCAAAAGCTACGGTCTGGCAGTCGCGGCGCTGGCGGGCGTGCCGAAAGAGGTGATCAAGCGGGCACGGCAGAAGTTGCGCGAGCTGGAGAGCATTACGCCCAATGCGGCGGCGACCCAGGTTGACGGTACCCAGATGTCGCTATTGACTCCTCCGGAGGAGACCAGCCCGGCGGTTGAGGCGCTGGAGAATCTCGATCCGGATACCCTCACCCCGCGCCAGGCGCTGGAGTGGATCTACCGTCTTAAGAATCTGGTGTAGTTTTCTGCGAGCCTGGTCTGAGCTTCTATACTTATGTTTTCATCCAAAAAAGGAGCGAACAGATGACGATCCATAAGAAAGGCCAGGCCCACTGGGAAGGCGATATCAAAGGCGGCAAAGGCACCATCTCTACTGAGAGCGGCGCGTTAAAGCAGCAGCCTTACGGGTTTAATACCCGCTTCGAAGGCGCAGCCGGGACCAACCCGGAAGAGCTAATCGGCGCGGCGCATGCGGGCTGCTTCTCTATGGCGCTGTCATTGATGCTGGGTGAAGAGGGTTACACCCCAGAGAGCATCGATACCACGGCTGACGTATCGCTGGATAAGGTTGAGGGCGGCTTCGCGATCACCAAAATCGCGTTGACCAGCACGGTGAAAGTACCGGGCATTGACGAAGAGACCTTCGATAAGATCATCAACAAAGCCAAAGCGGGCTGTCCGGTTTCTCAGCTGCTCAAAGCCGAGATCGCCCTGGACTACACGCTAAATTAGGTTTGAGTCAATGCCGGGCGGCGGCGTTGCCTGGCCCGGCCTACGATGCTTCACAGCAGTGTAGGCCTGATAAGCGCAGCGCCATCAGGCGTTTTTAGCTAAAAAGCACAAAAGAAAAAGGCCAGTCGGATGACTGGCCTTTTTTGGAATGGTGCCGCTTCTTCTTATTCGCGGAACAGCGCTTCGATATTCAGCCCCTGCGTCTGCAGAATTTCACGCAGACGACGCAGACCTTCAACCTGAATCTGACGAACGCGTTCACGAGTCAGGCCAATTTCACGGCCCACATCCTCAAGCGTTGCAGCTTCATAGCCCAGCAGACCGAAACGACGTGCCAGCACCTCGCGTTGTTTGGCGTTCAGTTCGAACAGCCATTTGACGATGCTCTGTTTCATGTCATCGTCCTGCGTGGTGTCTTCCGGACCGTTATCTTTCTCGTCGGCCAGGATGTCCAGCAGCGCTTTTTCGGAATCGCCACCCAGCGGGGTGTCTACCGAGGTAATGCGCTCGTTGAGACGCAGCATACGGCTTACGTCATCAACCGGTTTATCAAGCTGTTCGGCAATCTCTTCTGCACTTGGCTCGTGGTCCAGCTTATGGGACAGTTCACGTGCGGTACGCAGATAGACGTTCAGCTCTTTAACGATATGAATTGGCAGACGGATCGTCCGGGTCTGGTTCATGATTGCCCGTTCGATGGTCTGACGAATCCACCAGGTTGCGTAAGTCGAGAAACGGAACCCGCGTTCTGGGTCAAATTTCTCAACGGCGCGGATCAGCCCCAGGTTACCCTCTTCAATCAGATCCAGCAGAGCCAGACCACGATTGCTGTAACGACGGGCAATCTTCACAACCAGACGCAGGTTACTTTCAATCATGCGACGGCGTGATGCAACGTCCCCACGCAGTGCGCGACGCGCGAAGTAAACTTCTTCTTCAGCCGTAAGCAGAGGAGAATAACCAATCTCTCCCAGATACAGCTGAGTAGCGTCAAGCACTCGCTGTGTTGCTCCCTGAGATAACAGCTCCTCTTCGGCTAACTCGTTATCACTGGGTTCCTCTTCATTCAGGACTTTCTCATCAAAAGCCTCAACTCCGTTCTCATCAAATTCCGCGTCTTCATTTAAATCATGAACTTTCAGCGTATTCTGACTCATAAGGTGGCTCCTACCCGTGATCCCTGAACAAAATCTCCATGCTTCCTTTTTTATTCGAGGCAGCTGCATCTACGCAAGCTGCCACGGCAAAGCAAAGGATAGCATAACGACTTTGCCAAATTATCGCTGCGGCAAATAACGCAGCGGGTTTACGGATTTCCCCTTGTAACGAATTTCAAAATGCAAACGTGTAGAACTGGTGCCGGTGCTACCCATGGTAGCTATCTTCTGCCCCGCCTTGATGTCTTGTTGCTCCCGGACCAGCATTGTGTCGTTATGGGCGTAGGCACTCAGGTAATCATCATTATGTTTGATGATAATAAGATTACCGTAACCGCGCAGAGCGTTCCCGGCATATACCACGCGTCCATCTGCGGTCGCGACGATAGCCTGGCCTTTCGACCCTGCGATATCGATCCCTTTATTGCCACCTTCGGTAGCAGAGAAGTTATCGATAACGTTGCCATCAGTTGGCCAGCGCCAGGATGAAATCGGCGCGCTGGTGGAGGTACTGCTGGCCGTCGGTTCGGTTGTGGTAACTGAAGGTGCCGTTACAGGCGCTGTGACTACCGTCGCAGGCTTGTTGTTCGGCAACATTTTGTTATCACTCTGTTCACCTGAGTCCTCAGAATACGTAATTGTCGGTTTCGGCGCAACTACTACGGTCGAATTTTGTGCAGGTTGCGTCACGATTCCTTGTGCGGAAGCATCGGCCTGAGTGATTGCGTTACCGCCAGTTATTGGTGTGCCGGATGAATTTCCAACCTGGAGAACCTGCCCGACATTCAGGCCATACGGGGCGGCGACGCCATTTCGCTGGGCCAGATCGCGGAAATCATTGCCGGTAACCCAGGCAATGTAAAACAGTGTATCACCGCGTTTCACAGTGTAAGTGCTGCCGCCGGTATAGCTACCTTTCGGAATGTTCCCATACTGGCGATTGTAAACAATTCGGCCATTTTGCGTCTGAACCGGCTGCGAAACCACCGGTTGCGAAGTAACTGGCTGCGTGGTCGAGGGCTGGATCGTCGTTGGCGGCGCGGTAACCGGCTGGACCGGCTGAATTTGCGGAGCCTGCTGCGGCGTGCTGCCCATCTTCGGTGGAGGGGTAATTAACATTCCGGATTCGGTGCTGCTGCCTGATGCGCTGCTGCCGTCTACGGAGCTTACCGGCGCGGGTGGATTACCAGAATTTGAGCATCCTGCCAGCCAGAGCGAAACCAGTGACAATGCCGCAATCCGGCTTAAGGTGAATGTTGGGCTTCCCGTGCTCATTTATCCCCCAAAAATGTATTTACTTGTGCGTGTTGAAAACCGTGGCGTTATTTAACGCCGCCCCACCTTACGCTTAAACTCGCTGAAAACTTTAGGAAAAATCCGGGTCTCAGGCCAGCTCGCCTTTCACCAGCGGGACAAAACGTACGTCTTCCACGGTTTCGATGATAAATTCGCTTCCCCGTCGATGAATGCACTTCAGCTGCTGGTGCTCATCGCCCACGGGCAAAACGAGAATACCGCCGTTATCCAGCTGCGCCAGAAGCGCGGCGGGGATCTCCGGCGGTGCGGCCGTCACGATGATGGCATCAAACGGGGCGCGAGCCTGCCACCCCTGCCAGCCATCGCCATGACGGGTTGAAACATTGTGCAGATCGAGCTGCTTCAGACGGCGACGCGCCTGCCACTGCAGGCCCTTGATCCGCTCAACGGAGCAGACATGGCGCACCAGATGCGCCAGGATCGCGGTCTGGTAACCTGAACCGGTGCCGATCTCCAGCACCCTTGAATCCGGCGTCAGCGCCAGCAGCTCGGTCATCCGCGCCACCATATAGGGCTGTGAAATAGTCTGCCCCTGGCCGATAGGCAACGCGACGTTCTCCCACGCTTTGTGTTCAAACGCTTCATCAATAAATTTCTCACGGGGAACCCGTGCGATCGCCTCCAGGACATGCTCATCTTTGATGCCCTGGCTGCGTAACTGATCGAGAAGGGCTTGTACGCGTCTGCTTACCATTGCGTGTTCACTCCGGCACGGCTTAACCAGTCCGAAACAACATCATGCGCGCTGTGTGCGGTAAGATCCACATGCAGCGGCGTTACCGAGACGTAGCCTTCATCTACGGCAGCAAAGTCGGTGTCCGGCCCGGCGTCGTGCTTCTCACCCGGCGGGCCAATCCAGTAGAGCGTATTGCCGCGGGGATCCTCCTGCGGGATCACCTTATCTGCCGGATGGCGGCTGCCGCAGCGGGTCACGCGAATGCCCTTGATCTCATCAAGAGGCAGATCGGGCACGTTGATATTCAGGATGCGACCGGTGCGCAGCGGCTCCCGGCTCAGGGCGCGTAGAATCGAACAGGTGACGGCGGCGGCGGTATCATAGTGCGTGTAGCCGTTAAGCGAGACCGCCAGCGCAGGAAAGCCAAGATGACGCCCCTCCATTGCTGCGGCCACCGTCCCGGAGTAGATCACATCGTCGCCGAGATTTGGCCCGGCGTTGATCCCGGCAATCACCACGTCCGGGCGCGGTCGCATTAGCGCATTGACGCCAAGAAAGACGCAGTCGGTGGGGGTGCCCATCTGCACGGCGATATCGCCGTTCTCGAAGGTAAAGGTCCGAAGTGAAGATTCCAGCGTCAGGGAGTTAGAGGCTCCGCTGCGGTTACGATCGGGCGCGACAACCTGCACATCGGCAAATTCCCGTAAAGCATGGGCCAGAGTCTGTATGCCTGGCGCATGGATCCCGTCATCGTTACTCAGCAATATTCGCATAATCACCCGATGTATTGATAAGTTCCCTTACAACGCTGGTGGCAAAGCTACCGGCTGGCAGCCAGAAGCGCAGTTCGACGGTGACGTCATCCCACCACTCCCAGTTCAGCTGCTGCGGATAGAGCAGCGCGGCCCGGCGTGAGGCCTCAACCTTTTCGCGCACCAGCAGGGACTGCAGCAGAGGCGAGTCGCTAATGGCCGCCTCTTCACGCGCCAGCGCCTCGCGCTGGGTTCCCCACTCGCCGGTACCCGGCAGCACAGCGGTAATCATCAGCGCTTTGTCATCGACGCGCGTCTGTAGCGCCGCCAGCTCTTCCGGCGTCGCCACGAACCAGCTTCCGCGCCCCGCTAATTGTAGCGCATCGCCGTCAACAACTTGATTAAAGTCCGCTTTTTTCAGGCGCTCGCTGACGATCTGATTAAACAACGCGCTGCGGGCCGCCGACAACCAAAAACTGCGTTTATTGCGATCGCGCACCGGGGCATCGCTCTCTGCCCAGCGCAGCGCACCGTGCAGGTTGCTGCCGCCGATACCGAAGCGCTGCGCGCCAAAATAGTTCGGCACGCCCTGCTCTGCTATGGCACTAAGACGCGCCTCGACGTCGGCACGGTTGCTGACCTCGCGCAGCACGAGGGTAAACTGGTTGCCCTGCAACGCCCCCAGCCGCAGCTTACGCTTGTGGCGGGCGTACTCCAGCACCTTGCAGCCTTCCAGCTGAAAGGCGCTGAGATCCGGCATCTCTTTACCCGGCACGCGGGCGCAGAGCCACTGCTCGGTCACCGCATGCTTATCTTTCTGCCCGGCAAAGCTGATCTCCCGGGCGTGGATCTTGAGGAATTTTGCCAGCGCGTCGGCGACAAAGCGGGTATTGCAGCCGGTTTTCAGCACCCGCACCAGAATATGCTCGCCCTCGCCGTCGGGCGCGAAGCCTAAATCCTCTATCACGACGAAGTCTTCCGGGTTGGCCTTCAGCAGGCCGCTGCCCTGAGGTTTGCCGTGCAGGTACGTCAGCGCGTCAAACTCGGTCATTTAGCCGCCTTATTCAACAGCGCCACCGCCTCGCAGGCAATGCCTTCGCCGCGCCCGGTAAAGCCCAGCTTCTCGGTGGTGGTGGCCTTAACGTTAACGTCGTCCATGTGGCAGCCAAGATCTTCAGCAATAAACACGCGCATCTGCGGGATATGCGGCAGCATCTTCGGTGCCTGGGCGATAATCGTCACGTCAACGTTGCCAAGGGTATAGCCTTTTGCCTGAATACGACGCCAGGCCTCACGCAGCAGCTCGCGGCTGTCCGCGCCTTTAAACGCCGGATCGGTGTCCGGGAAGAGCTTGCCGATATCTCCCAGCGCCGCCGCACCAAGCAGCGCATCGGTTAACGCGTGCAGGGCTACGTCGCCATCAGAGTGCGCCAGCAGGCCTTTCTCATAGGGAATACGTACGCCGCCAATGATAATCGGGCCTTCGCCGCCAAAGGCGTGTACGTCAAAGCCGTGTCCAATACGCATGATCAGTTCTCCATAGAGGCGTTACGGGTAAGATAAAATTCTGCCAGCGCCAGGTCTTCAGGCCGCGTCACTTTAATATTATCAGCGCGGCCAACGACCAGCTCGGGATGGTAGCCACAGTGCTCCAGCGCCGAGGCTTCATCGGTAATGGTCGCCCCATCGTTAAGCGCCCGCGTCAGGCACATTTTAAGCAGCGCCAGCGGAAAAAACTGTGGCGTCAGCGCGTGCCAGAGATCGTTACGATCCACGGTGTGGGCGATGGCGCGCTTGCCTGGCTCGGCGCGCTTCATCGTATCGCGCACCGGGGCGGCGAGAATGCCACCCGTACGGCTGGTTTCACAGAGAGAGAGCAGACGGGAGAGATCGTCCTGATGCAGGCAGGGGCGAGCCGCATCGTGCACCAGCACCCACCCGGCATCGCCGGCAGCGTGCAGCCCCGCCAGCACCGAATCGGCGCGCTCTGCGCCGCCGTCAACCACGGTAACCTGGGGATGATGCGCCAGCGGTAGACCGGCGAAGCGCTCGTCGCCCGGACTGACGGCAATAATCACCCTCTCCACACGCGGATCCGCCAGCAGCGCCGCAACCGTGTGTTCAAGGATGGTTTTATTGCCAATCGAAAGATACTGTTTAGGGCATTCCGTTTGCATACGGCGGCCAAATCCGGCGGCCGGTACGACGGCACAGATGGCCGGAACTATTGCTGCCATGTAAGAAAACCTGGGCCTGTTATCGACTGTTTTGTGGTGACCCTGGGCTGCGTTTGGACGCATCCGGAACCAGACGATAAAAGGTTTCGCCCGGCTTGGTCATACTGAGTTCGTTACGTGCGCGCTCTTCAATCGCTTCCTGACCGCCGTTGAGATCGTCGATCTCGGCGAAAAGCTGATCGTTACGCGCTTTTAGCTTAGCGTTTGTTGCCTGCTGTACCGTGACATCATCGCTGACGCGGCTGAAGTCGTGGAGGCCATTCTTGCCAAACCACAATGAATACTGTAGCCAGACCAGCAAAGCCAGCAACAGCAGCGTTAATTTACCCATCCTGCCCCCTGTAAAACGGCATCATCATCCCATAACTTACGCCAGGACTCCACTCTAAGCCGATACCGCAACGACGCTGCCAAATGTACCATACCTCTCCCGCTCCAGGCACTCTCCAGGCCTGGAAACATCGTCTTAAAAAGCGTTACGGTTTGAATTATGGCGTGCTTTAACCCATCAGCCACATGAACAGGGCGCTGAACATCGCAACGCTAGCCAGCGCCGTTGCCAGGCTGCTATAGACCAGCCTGCCGTTGAGCAAGGAGTGGATTGCTACCCCTACCACCACCGCAACGGGCATCAGCGCCAGAAAGAACGGCCAGGTATAGAGGAAGAAAAAGAGGGTGTTAGAGCCGTACAGCAGGAACGGTATGCTTAGCGCCAGCAGCCATGAGGCAAAGCCAACCACGGCCCCTGGCAGTGACCAGGTCGGCTCGTCGTTGGCGACGCCGGTTTCAGATGGGTCGATAGTAATATTCTGGCTATTGCGCATAGTGGATCCTGTGACCTGACTTGCCGGGCGCAACACCCGGCGTTGTCTCAGGATCTGATAATATCGTCCCGTTTCAGTAGATCTAATAATTGAGCCACTAAATTTGTTACCAATTGTTCGCCGTCAAGGTGCAGTTCCGGCGACTCCGGCGCCTCATAAACGGAATCGATCCCGGTAAAATGACGTAGTTCACCGGCACGTGCCTTTTTATACAGCCCTTTCGGATCCCGCGCTTCGCAGGTAGTCAGAGAGGTATCCACAAAGACCTCGTAGAAACGCCCTTCGCCTACGCGCTCCCGTACCATCTGCCGTTCCGCACGGTGCGGAGAGATGAATGCAGTCAGCACTACCAGCCCCGCATCCACCATCAGCCGGGCGACTTCACCCACGCGGCGAATGTTCTCTTTACGATCGTCGTCGCTGAAGCCCAGATCGCTGCACAGACCGTGGCGCACGTTGTCGCCGTCGAGCAGATAGGTACTGACGCCCAGACGGTGCAGCGCCTCCTCCAGCGCCCCGGCGACCGTGGATTTACCCGAGCCGGATAGCCCGGTAAACCACAGCACAACCCCACGGTGACCGTGGAGTTGCTCCCGCTGCTGTGCGGTGACGGGATGGGCGTGCCAGACGACGTTCTCGTCATGCTCCGCCATTATTTGCCTCCCAGCAGATCGCGCGCGCCCCAGTGTGGGAAGTGCTTGCGTACCAGGGCGTTCAGCTCCAGTTCAAAGGCGCTGAACTCGGACGGCGCTGCCACGGCGTCGGCATTCGGCTGATTGACCATGCCTGCGCCAACGGTGACGTTACTCAGGCGGTCAATAAAGATCATCCCCCCGGTAACCGGGTTGTCCTGATACTTATCCAGCACCAGCGGCTCGTCAAAGGTCAGGTCTACCAGGCCGATACCGTTCAGCGGCAGCGCATCGACGCTGCGCTGGGTCAAATTGTTGATGTCCACCTGGTACTGAATACCGTCCACGCGCGCCCGGGTTTTCTTGCCCGCGATTTTGATATCGTAGCTCTGGCCCGGGGTCAGCGGCTGTTCAGCCATCCACACCACGTCCACCGCCGCGCTCTGCACGGCTGGCAGGCTCTCCTGCGCATCCAGCAGCAGATCGCCCCGGCTGATATCGATCTCATCCTTCAGCACCAGGGTGACCGTTTCACCTGCGCCCGCTTCCGGCAGATCGCCATCGAAGGTCACAATGCGGGCGACCGAGGACTCCACGCCCGACGGCAGCACCTTAACGCGCTGGCCGACCTTGACGCTGCCGGAGGCAACGGTACCGGAGAAGCCGCGGAAGTCGAGGTTTGGCCGGTTAACGTACTGCACCGGGAAGCGCATCGGCTGAGTCTCCACTACACGGTGGATCTCAACGCTCTCCAGCACTTCCAGCAGGGTCGGGCCGCTGTACCACGGCATGCTCGCGCTCTGGCTAGCTACGTTATCGCCCTCCAGCGCCGACAGCGGTACAAAGCGGATGTCGAGGTTGCCCGGCAGCTGTTCGGCAAAGGTCAGGTATTGCTGGCGAATCGTTTCAAAGGTCTCTTCGCTGAACTCTACCAGGTCCATTTTGTTCACCGCCACCACCAGGTGCTTAATGCCCAGCAGGGTGGAGATAAAGCTGTGACGACGGGTCTGATCCAGCACGCCTTTACGCGCGTCGATCAGCAGGATCGCCAGATCGCAGGTGGAGGCCCCGGTGGCCATGTTACGGGTGTACTGCTCGTGCCCTGGGGTATCAGCAATAATGAACTTACGCTTTTCGGTAGAGAAGTAGCGGTAGGCCACGTCAATGGTGATGCCCTGCTCACGCTCGGCCTGCAGGCCATCCACCAGCAGCGCGAGGTCGAGCTTTTCGCCCTGGGTACCGTGGCGCTTGCTGTCGTTGTGCAGCGTGGAGAGCTGATCTTCATAAATCTGGCGCGTGTCGTGCAGCAGACGACCAATCAGCGTACTTTTACCGTCATCGACGCTGCCGCAGGTCAGAAAGCGCAGCAGGCTCTTGTGCTGCTGGGCATGCAGGTACGCTTCGACGCCGCCTTCGTTAGCAATTTGTTGGGCAATAGTGGTATTCATGGCGGCTCCTTAGAAGTATCCCTGGCGTTTTTTCAGCTCCATCGAGCCGGCCTGGTCACGGTCGATGACGCGCCCCTGGCGTTCGCTGGTGGTGGAGACCAGCATCTCTTCGATGATCTCCGGCAGCGTCTGGGCATCAGACTCTACAGCGCCGGTCAGCGGCCAGCAGCCGAGGGTACGGAAACGCACCATGCGCTGTTTGATCTCTTCGCCCGGCTGCAGGTCGATGCGATCGTCATCGATCATCATCAGCATGCCGTCGCGTTCCAGCACTGGACGTTCAGCCGCCAGGTAGAGCGGAACGATTTCGATATTTTCCAGGTAGATATACTGCCAGATATCCAGCTCGGTCCAGTTCGACAGCGGGAAGACGCGGATGCTCTCGCCCTTGTTGATCTGGCCGTTGTAGTTGTGCCACAGCTCCGGACGCTGGTTTTTCGGATCCCAGCGGTGGAAGCGGTCGCGGAAGGAGTAGATACGCTCTTTCGCGCGGGATTTTTCCTCATCGCGGCGCGCACCACCGAAGGCCGCGTCAAAGCCGTACTTATTCAGCGCCTGCTTCAGCCCTTCCGTCTTCATGATGTCGGTGTGCTTGGCGCTGCCGTGCACGAACGGGTTAATCCCCATCGCCACGCCTTCCGGGTTTTTATGCACCAGCAGTTCGCAGCCGTAGGCTTTGGCGGTACGGTCACGGAACTCATACATCTCACGGAATTTCCAGCCAGTATCGACATGCAGCAGCGGGAAAGGCAGCGTGCCCGGATAGAAGGCCTTACGTGCCAGGTGCAGCATAACGCTGGAGTCTTTACCGATGGAGTACATCATCACCGGATTGGAGAATTCAGCCGCCACCTCGCGAATAATATGGATGCTTTCCGCCTCCAGTTGTCGCAGGTGGGTGAGTCGTTTTTGATCCATAACCGTTCCTTAAAGGGAAATTTACCACACGAGACGATCTATTCTGTGCGTCTGTTATCTGTCGCATGAGTCGCTAAAAACAAGGGATAGAGGGACTATAGGGGGCGTCTAAGGGCGAATGAAATTACGAATTGGAATGAGTAGTTACTCAATGGAATAACGTTAAGCAAAAGCAAAGATCAAAAAGTGCTTAACGCGAGAAAATACGGGCGTTTAAGCGTAATTGAAATTGTGTAACTGCGATCACAGTTTCATACTATGCACGTCAAAAATTTTGCTTCACTTTTAAGGACTCACTATGTTTCCCGCATTGCGCCACCTCGTTGTAGCTCTGGCGCTCGGTGTGTGCTTTACCGTGCCGGCGCAGGCGAAATCCAGCCAGCCTGGCGAGATGGCCAGCGAGCAGGCCCGTCATATTGCTACCTATTTCCCAGGCCGCATGACCGGCACGCCTGCGGAGATGCTGTCAGCTGACTATCTGCGCCAGCAGTTTGCCCAGATGGGCTACCAGAGCGATATCCGCAAGTTCAACAGCCGCTACATCTATACCTCACGCAATAAGAACCAGAACTGGCACAACGTGACCGGCAGTACGGTGATTGCCGCCCATGAAGGCAAGTTGGCTCAGCAGATCATTGTGATGGCGCATCTCGATACCTATGCTCCGCGCAGCGATGCCGATAGCGATAACAATCTGGGTGGCCTGACGCTACAGGGGATCGATGATAATGCCGCCGGGCTGGGGGTGATGCTGGAGCTGGCAGACCAGCTGAAGAATATGCAAACCCAGTACGGCATTCGTTTCATCGCCACCAGCGGTGAAGAGGAGGGGCGGCTGGGCGCAGAAAATCTGTTGCAGCGCATGAGCGACGCCGAGAAGAAAAACACGCTGCTGGTGATCAACCTCGATAACCTGATCGTTGGCGATAAGCTCTATTTTAACAGCGGCAAGAGTACGCCCGCCGCGGTGCGCAAGCTGACCCGGGATCGGGCTTTAGCCATTGCCCGCCAGCACGGTATTACCGCTACTACCAATCCAGGCCTGAACCCGGACTATCCGAAAGGCACCGACTGCTGCCACGATAGCGAAGTGTTCGATCGGGCGGGCATCCCGGTGCTCTCCGTCGAGGCTACTAACTGGTCGCTGGGGAAAAAGGATGGCTACCAGCAGCGGGCAAAAACTAAGGCGTTCCCCGACGGCACCAGCTGGCATAACGTCCGTCTGGATAACCAGCAGTTTCTCGACAGCGCCCTGCCCGGCCGCATTGAGCGCCGCAGCCGCGACGTGATGCGTATTATGCTGCCGCTAATGAAGGAGCTGGCGAAGGCGGAGAAAAGCTCATAGCGCATAGGTCGAGTTTGGTAGGCCGGGCAAGCGCAGCGCCGCCCGGCGATGAATGCTGTAGTCAGTCGAGGTAGGTTAGGCTTTCTTAAGCTCTTCAAAAATTTCGGGATGCTTATCGATTGTCGCGATTAAAAGTGCCTATCGCCGCCATATACGTTTCGCCAGCGTCATCATCTAAGATGCTCTCTCCACACGCATCGCAATAGTCTCCGGTAATACCGTGTACCGTAGTTTTACGGCCTTTATACTCGTATTCAACGTCACGGGTTTCATGTTTAAGATCTGCACAGCCACAGATAGGGCATTTCATTTTTATAACTCCCTAGCGAAAGACACCACAAAACAAAGGATTTACTCTATAGGACAGAAAACGCTTTTTATCATTCCAACGGTTAATATTTGCCCATGACCCACCATATGGATATAATTAAATTACCAAATGGAGGTCAATCATGAAAACGTTTAGCGTATCCACGACTCAGGCCAGGCCGCCCCGTTTATGGCAGGTGGCTGGTTTAAACAATGCCGATGGTGTGGCACTGCTGGGTCAGATTAACGAAGGTCTTGATGGCAAAGTGGCTAGCCTGATCGTTGACTGGGCGAAGATAACGCAAAACGACCTGCGCAAAATGTCAGGTATCCCATCAACCACATTCAGCCGTAGTCTGAAAGCACGATTCAGTGCCGATCAGAGTGAACGGCTGGTGCGCATCATTCGTGTCCTTGATCGGGCGGTAGAGCTGTTCGAAGGCGATAAAGATGAAGCGCAAAAATGGTTAAATGAGCCTAACCGTGCGCTGGGCTGGAAAGTGCCAGCAGAGCTGATGGCATCCGAAACCGGGGCTTATGAAGTCATGAAGCTGATCACCCGTCTGGAGCACGGAGTCTACTCTTGATCCTCTATCGGCTAACAAAGACAAAGTATCTCTCTACAGCCTGGACTGGTTATGGAGCCAAAGAGGCTGGAGGCCGCTGGAATAGCGTCGGTACGTCGATGGTTTATGTATCAGAAACCGCATCGTTAACTATGCTGGAAACGTTGGTGCACCTGCGTGCGGCACAGATTATGGATTATTTCACGTTGTTGAGTATCGAAGTGCCTAATGACCAGGTTCAAAAGGCCAATATGGAAGAGATACCTGATAACTGGGCTGATGAAGAGGCACCACCGGAGCTGGCCGCTTATGGTGACGCCTGGTGCTTTACTAAGGCATCAATCGCCCTGCAAGTGCCTAGTGCTTTATCGCCGGTGGAAAATAACTATCTGCTAAATCCTGAACATCCAGCTTTCTTCGAGCTTACGCAAAAGTCAAAAGCCATTCCGTTTCAATTCGACAGCCGGTTAAAACCCGATCGCAAGTGATGGACATGAAGGACGTTCGTGCCCGGTTTCGCTGAACTGATTAAGGAGATCCCATGTACTACCCTAAGCGAGGGCATTTCTAGTTACCGTAAAGGAGCTAAAAATGTCCAACTTCAATACTCGAAAAGACCGTGATCGTCACGGTAAAGCAAAACCCCATTTCCGTATCAAGTACCCCTCGCGCTGAGGTGTGATGTATGTCCATCATTATGACCAATATGGGGCAAACACACCGGGTTGCAATTACGATAAAAACCCTGGCTGGTGGAATCGAATGACTACCACTCGTCGCCGCCGAGCTGCCGATCGCCTGATGCTCACCGGCATTTTGCGTGGTGCTGATCCTGATGGTATTACCTGGCTGGCCGACAAGCGTCCCAGTGTTTATTACTGGTAATCTAAACTCGCCGCGTACGGGAGCTTGTCGGTGCGCGGTTATCCCTGCTGGCGCGGGGAACTCGACCGCATAAATGGGCCGCATAGCAGGTACAACGGTTTATCCCCGCTGGCGCGGGGAACTCCCGTAACTGGCACGCCTTAACCACGGCCTCAATCGGTTTATCCCCGCTGGCGCGGGGAACTCCTTTAAACACATATACCTGTTTTTAAAGAGCTTTTTTAGCACTTAACAATCTACCAACTAATTACCAACAACCACACAGCATTCGAGTTATCTTAACCGATTGATTTTAATGACAATAAAAAACAGTCACTAAAGCCAACCTAATTCTACCGTTACCCACAACTGCTGCTCTAACCTAAATCAAATTTCTACCCACTCTCAGCCAAAAAACCAAAAATGCCAACCCTAAGCTCGGTATTTTTAAGGTAATAGTCCCTTTCCGTGATCTGCATTCGCGCTTAAGGCCGAAGAAGCGGGCTTTTACTCCACCATACTTGCCTCACATTTACGGGTAGCGCGCATGTCCTTTTTAAAATAAGCTTCAGAGCAGTCATGAGACGGGAGGTATGCCCATCATTTTTATTTCTTCTATATGTCTTTTGTTAAGATTGATCTCACACTGATCAATGAATGATTGATAATCGTAAGAGTCTTCATTAATCTCTGTTGCCACTGCAAGACACAATTTTACCTTATATTGTTTCCATAGCTTTTGGGAGTCTAAGAAACGTTTGCTGTATACTTCTCCTGAGGTTTCTTCCTCGTCTTCTTTCCCATTAAACAAACCGACGTTATTAGCCTTAATGCCTTTATTTGTTTCTATAATTACTTTTTCCAGCTGTGATTCGCTCTCACTTTTTTTCTGATGAAGGCAACTTTCTTGCTGATTCGGGTCAGAATATTGAGTAAAACATGCTTTTGCCTCTGGGCCTTCATATAGTGCAGCTCTAGCCAGCATAGGAAAATACAGCATGAAAGTGGCAAGAATGATCAATATTGCTTTCATTTTAAATACCTTAGCCTCTGTCGATGATCCTCATACCTCATATAATATATATCATTTCTGATATATGCGCTTAATTCTTCTTTACCAGCAATAGCTGCCTTAAAGAGTCCTTGTGCGTCATGTACACCCTGATAAAAGATATCAACAATGACATCTCTTATTTTTAAATTGAGATTTTCCCATGGCGGAGCATTTGGTATAGTATGTGATACTCTTTGGTAAAGATTTTTCGCTTCTACCAACTTTATTTTGTAAGCTATCTCAAACAATCGTAGCTGTTGTAAATGAGTGATTTCACCAACCAGTGGTCCATATGCTTTTACAAAGTCTTGGGCTTGCCGTCCAACAAGCCCAGCAGCCTTAGAGCAAATCACTCCTTTATATTCCTCGATTCCGGCTTGTCTGAAATGCGTCATTATTTCTCCAGCGCTACGGTTTTTCATATCGTAGCCACGTCCGATAGTGACACCAGACAAACCAGCAGGCCAGTGAAGGACTCGCGAGAAAAGTTTCAAGTTTTCAGGCTGACGAAATGGTTCAGGCCCTCGCAGATAGTCGATTCCTTCAGCATCAAAAGTAATCTGGCCTTCACGAACGCGCAGCGGACCAGATTCACGAGGCCTCCAATGTGGCGCTATAGCCTTACTGAACATTGAGAAAAACCAAACTTGCTGCGGGTGAACTAAGCCAGAGGTAGACATATTCAGTAGTCGCTGATACCAGATAATCGCCGCATTAGTCTCCGGGTCACATTGACCGGTAGTACGAAGATGGTGACCATGGATGTGATTGTAACCAGCATCAATCATCATTTTCTGTAGCGTTCTAACATCTTCTGGTGTGTTAACACCAAAGATGCCGATAGAACCAGTGGGGTGAAATACACGGGGTGAATGGTAGGGCACGGTGTTTTGTTCCTCGTTCCTTAAGTGATGATAATTTCCAATTCATTGATTTAATGAATAAATAGTCTATTCTCACCGAATGTTTCCAATTCTACCGCCACCCACAACTGCTACCCTAACCTAAATCAATCTTCCACCTACTCTCAGGCAAAAAAACCCAAAAAAAATGCCGACCTAAAGGTCAGCATTTTCATAAGGTTTATCACCCTTCGTGCAGTCCGCATTCTCGCTTGAGACCGAAGAAACGGGTCTCCTCCTCCGCCATGCCCGGCTCCCATTTGCGGGTGGTGTGCGTATCGCCCACCGAGAGGTAGCCCTGGTCCCACAGCGGGTGGTACTTCAGCCCGTGCTTTTGCAGGTACTGATAGACGGTACGGTTGTCCCAGTCGATGATCGGCAGCATCTTAAATACGCCGCGCTGGACAGCCAGTACCGGCAGCGTCGCGCGACTGCCTGACTGCTCCCGACGCAGGCCAGCAAACCAGGTCTGCGCCTTCAGCTCTTTCAGCGCACGGTTCATCGGCTCGACCTTGTTGATCTCATTGTACTTCTCAATACCCTCGACGCCCTGCTCCCACAGCTTGCCGTAGCGCGCTTCCTGCCACGCCGGGCTTTGCTCTGCGCGATAGATCTTCAGGTTCAGCTTGAGCTTGTCCGCCAGCTCATCAATAAACTGGTAGGTCTCAGGGAACAGGTAGCCGGTATCGGTGAGGATCACCGGAATATCCGGGCTGATCTGGTTAACCAGGTGCAGGCTTACCGCCGCCTGGATACCAAAGCTTGAGGAGAGTACGTACTCACCGGGCAGGTTCTCTAATGCCCAGACGACGCGCTCTTCCGCGCTCAGTTTTTCCAGCTGGCCGTTAGTCTCTGCCAGCGCCAGAATGCGTTCGACTTTTGGCAGATCGTTTAAAGCAGTAAGATCGAGTCTGGACATATACCCCTCGCTTCTGCCGGGCGGCACTGCGTTTGCCCGGCCTACGGTTTTGTAGGCCCGGTAAGCGAAGCGCTACCGGGCATGACTACGTTACTCCCAGAAATCCCGCGCCGGATCCAGCACCGGACGGATAATCCCGGTACGAATGGTGAAGTCGCCGAAGCCTTCCCCCGCTTCGCGCTCCTTCGACCAGCGGCCTACCAGCACGTCGATAGAGTCGAGGATCTCTGACTCGGTAATGTTCTCACGGTACATGCGCGGAATGCGCGTGCCCATACGGTTGCCGCCAAGGTGCAGGTTGTAGCGCCCAGGGGCTTTACCTACCAGCCCCATCTCCGCCAGCAGCGCACGGCCACAGCCGTTCGGACAGCCGGTCACGCGCATCACAATGTGATCGTCGCCAACGCCATGCTTCTCCATGATCGCTTCGACTTTATCAACAAAGCTCGGCAGGAAACGCTCCGCTTCCGCCATCGCCAGCGGGCAGGTCGGGAAGGCGACGCAGGCCATGGAGTTCTCGCGCTGCGGCTTAACCGCATCCATCAGTCCATGGGAGCGTGCCAGCTTCTCAATCTTCGCCTTCTGGCTCTCCGGCACGCCCGCGACGATCAGGTTCTGGTTCGCGGTCAGGCGGAAGTCGCCCTTGTGGATCTTCGCGATCTCCAGCAGACCGGTCTTCAGCGGACGATCCGGGTAATCAAGAATACGACCGTTTTCGATAAACAGCGTCAGGTGCCACTTGTTATCAATACCTTTCACCCAGCCGATGCGATCCCCGCGGCCAGTAAACTCGTACGGACGAACCGGCTCGAATTTCATGCCTGCCCGACGCTCAACTTCCGCTTTGAAAGTCTCAACGCCTACGCGCTCCAGCGTATATTTGGTCTTGGCGTTTTTACGATCGGTACGGTTGCCCCAGTCGCGCTGGGTAGTGACTACCGCTTCCGCCACCGCCAGGGTGTGCTCCAGCGGCAGGAAGCCAAACTCGCTCGCGGTGCGGGCGTAGGTTTTCTTGTTACCGTGTTCGATAGAGAGACCACCGCCCACCAGCAGGTTAAAACCGATCAGCTTGCCGTTCTCGGCGATGGCGATAAAGTTCATGTCGTTAGCGTGCAGATCGACGTCGTTCTGCGGCGGGATCACCACCGTGGTTTTGAACTTACGCGGCAGATAGGTCTGCCCAAGGATCGGCTCTTCGTCGGTGGTCGCCACCTTCTCCGCATCGTGCCAGATCTCAGCATAGGCGCGAGTGCGCGGCAGCAGATGCTCAGAGAGCTTCTTCGCCCACTCGTAGGCCTCCGCGTGCAGCTCGGACTCAATCGGGTTAGAGGTGCAGAGCACGTTACGGTTCATGTCGTTGGCGGTCGCCAGCGCGTCCAGGCCCACTTCATGCAGCATCTGGTGAGCAGGCTTGACGTTCTTCTTCAGAATACCGTGATACTGGAAAGTCTGGCGGTTAGTCAGACGGATGCTGCCGTAGATGGTCTTCTCTTCGGCGAACTTGTCGATGGCCTGCCACTGCGCCGGGGTGATGATCCCACCCGGCAGACGGCAGCGCAGCATCATGGCGTGGCGCGGCTCCAGCTTCTGCTCGGCGCGTTCGGCACGAATATCACGGTCATCCTGCTGATACATACCGTGGAAGCGGATCAGCAGAAAGTTGTCACCTTTAAAACCGCCGGTAAGCCCGTCGTTCAGATCTTCAGCAATCGTACCGCGCAGGTAGTTGCTCTCACGTTTCATACGCTCGGCGTCGGTCAGTTTACCTTCGACCACCAGCGGACCTGGGTGTTTATCGCTCATTAGTAGACATCTCGCTGATAACGGCGCTCTATGCGCAGCTCACTTAAATATTCGTCAGCCGTTTCGGTATCCATGCCACCGAACTCGGCAATCACTTCCAGTAAAGCCTGCTCAACGTCGCGCGCCATACGCGTCGCGTCGCCGCAGACATAAATGTGCGCGCCTTCGTTGATCCAGCGCCACAGCTCTGCGCCCTGTTCGCGCAGCTTATCTTGTACGTATATTTTCTCTTTCTGGTCGCGGGACCAGGCCAGATCGATGCGGTTCAGCACGCCCTCTTTGACATAGCGCTGCCACTCCACCTGGTACAGGAAATCTTCGGTAAAGTGCGGGTTACCAAAGAACAGCCAGTTTTTACCCGGCGCTTCGTCCGCTGCACGCTGCTGCATAAAGGCGCGGAACGGTGCGATGCCGGTGCCTGGGCCAATCATGATCACCGGCGTTTCCGGGTTAGACGGCAGGCGGAAGTTGTCGTTGTGCTCAATAAACACACGGATCTCGCCATCCTCTTCCACGCGATCGGCGAGGAAGCCTGATGCGCCGCCGGTGCGGGCGCGGCCTTCGACGTCATAGCGCACTACGCCAACGGTGACGTGCACTTCGCTCTCCACTTCCGCCTGGGATGAGGCGATGGAGTAGAGGCGCGGCGTCAGCGGACGCAGCAGGCCAATCAGGGCCTCGGCATCCAGCTGGGCGGCAGAGAAGCGCACCATATCCACAATCGGCGTTGTGGCAGCGTAGTGCTGCAGGCGGGCCTTGTCGCCCACCATCGGCATCAGGGTTTCGCTGCGGCTCAGCTTCGCGTAGTTCTCAACAATGCTGGCGGTGTTTACCGTCAGCTCAAAGTGCCATGCCAGCGCCTCTGTAAGCGGCAGCGTTTTGCCATCCACGGTGACCGGCTCGTCGCCTTTCAGCCACAGCAGCTCTGTCAGCTCGCGAACCAGCTCCGGATCGTTCTGGTACCAGACGCCCAGCGCGTCGCCCGGCTGATAGCGCAGGCCAGAATCACCCAGATCGATCTCGATATGGCGCACGTCTTTTTCGGAGTCGCGGCCGGTGATCTTCTGGTTCACGGCGAGCGTGGCCACCAGCGGCTCTTCTTTAGTATAGGGGCTGGAGAAGACCTCGTTGACCGCGCCGGTAGCGGTCACCGCCGCCTGGGCCGGGCTTTCGGTAGGCACGCGGGCCTTCAGAATATCAACAATCCGCGCGCGCCACTCGCTGGCCGCCGCCTGATACTCAACGTCGGCATCCACGCGATCCAGCAGGCGCTCTGCGCCCAGCTCCGCCAGCTTGCTGTCAAAGTCTTTCCCGCACTGGCAGAAAAATTCGTAGGAGGTATCGCCCAGTCCAAAGACGGCGAAGGCTGCACCATTAAGCTTCGGCGCTTTTTTCGAGAACAGGAACTTATGCAGCGCGACCGCCTCTTCCGGTGGCTCCCCTTCACCCTGGGTCGAAGCAACCACAACCAGCAGCTTTTCATTGGCAATTTGTTTGAATTTATAGTCGCCAGCGTTAACCAGGTTGACGTTGAGCTTCGCCGCCAGCAGATCGTCACGCAGGGCTTCCGCTACGCGACGGGCGTTACCGGTCTGCGATGCGCTAAGCAGCGTGATCGTCGGCGTCTCTACCGCCGGGACCGGTGCTGCGGCCATTGCTGCTGCGCCAGGCTGCTGGTTAAGCACGCCCCAGAAGTAGCCGGAAACCCAGGCGAGCTGGGTCGGTGTTAAGTCGGTGGTGGCTGCCTGAAGGCGTGCCAGCTGCTCCGGGTTCAGCGGAAGCAAAGCGGAAGGTGGGGCCTGTGTCGTCATGCGTCGTTATGTTCCAGTAAGCAAAGCTATTAAAAAAGCGTAAAAACAGAACAGAGTGTAAGGGTAACGGCGTGAATAATAACAATTAAAGAAGGGTTGGAAATAACAAATAACTAAAAACGCTAACCGCTTTTAGTCATAGTTATTAACAGTAAAACAGGTTGATTAATTTATTGATTTACAAAGATAAAATACACGTTTCACCGCTATGGAGAAAGCTTTACCGCTTTTGCCTGTTTTAGTTAATGCCAAAAATGGTCAATTCCGGTAGTATGCGGCGGTTTTTGCCTGTCTGAGAATTAATCATGTCTACCACGTTGTTTAAAGATTTCATCTTCGAAGCCGCTCACCGTCTGCCGCACGTTCCTGAAGGCCACAAATGCGGTCGCCTGCATGGTCACTCGTTTATGGTGCGCCTGGAAATTACCGGTGAAGTCGATCCCCATACGGGTTGGATCATGGACTTCTCCGAGCTAAAGGCTGCCTTCAAGCCGACCTATGACCGACTGGATCACTACTATTTGAACGATATCCCCGGTCTGGAGAACCCGACCAGCGAAGTGCTGGCTAAGTGGATCTGGGATGAGATGAAGCCGCTTGTGCCGCTGCTGAGCGCGGTGACAATCAAAGAGACCTGTACGGCGGGTTGTGTGTATCGCGGCGAATAGAGGTCGCAGCACAATTAACGTAGGCCCGGTAAGCGTTAGCGCCACCGGGCATATCGGCCTATTAAGCAATATTCAGGTATTTATGCGTCTGCATCGACAGACGCCAGTTGCGAGCGATGCAGGTCTCAATGCACAGACGCGTCGCATCTTCCTTCTGGCTGATCGGCTGAAGCGCGATCACCCGCGGCTTATCGTCATGCAGCGTGGCCAGCAGTTCATCCAGCGCCTCAACGTCGCGCATCCGGCCAACCGGGTGCTTGATCTCATCCGCGCGATCCAGCGCCTGCTGGAGAATGTCATACCCGCCGCGCATATTCACCTTCGGTGAAACCGTTACCCAGGTATTGGTCGAGGTGCGTACTTCGTGAGTTCCGCTGGTTTCGATCTGGCAGCTAAAGCCGTTTTTCTCCAGCAGCATGGTCAGCGGGATCAGATCGTGAATGCAGGGTTCGCCGCCGGTGATCACCACGTGGCGGGCGGTATAGCCCTGACGCTCAATGATAGCCAGCAGATCTTCACTGCTTGCCGGGCCCCACTTGTCGCTCTCTTTGGTTTTCGCCAGCACGCTGTAGAGGGACACTTCTCGATCGGCGAGCTTATCCCAGGTGTGCTTGGTGTCGCACCAGGCACAGCCTACCGGGCATCCCTGCAGACGGATAAAAATAGCGGGAACGCCGGTAAAGTAACCCTCGCCTTGCAGGGTCTGGAACATCTCATTAATCGGGTACTGCATACTCATCTCTGTTTGGCTATAAAAGGTAAGTATCGCAGATCCCTGCCCTAAGGTCATGTGCAGCAGCTGCGCTATTGCAGCAATAAAAAAACCCGCCGCAGCGGGTTTTCTATTAAGAGTGAAAAGTCAGGCGATTATGCTTGGCCTTTGATCTCTTTACGACCGTTGTACGGTGCTTGTTCACCCAGCGCTTCTTCGATACGAATCAGCTGGTTGTACTTAGCAACGCGGTCAGAACGGCTCATAGAACCGGTTTTGATCTGGCCAGCAGCGGTGCCCACAGCCAGGTCAGCGATGGTAGCATCTTCAGTTTCACCAGAGCGGTGAGAGATGACTGCAGTGTAGCCAGCGTCTTTCGCCATTTTGATCGCAGCCAGAGTTTCGGTCAGAGAGCCGATCTGGTTGAATTTGATCAGGATGGAGTTAACGATGCCTTTCTCGATGCCTTCTTTCAGGATCTTGGTGTTGGTTACGAACAGGTCGTCGCCCACCAGCTGGATTTTGTCGCCCAGCACTTTGGTCTGGTAAGCAAAGCCGGTCCAGTCAGACTCGTCCAGGCCATCTTCGATGGAGACGATCGGATACTGTTTGGTCAGATCTTCCAGGAAGTGGGTGAACTCTTCAGAGGTGAACGCTTTGTTGCCTTCGCCAGCCAGAACGTATTTGCCATCTTTGTAGAACTCAGAGGCTGCACAGTCCATCGCCAGAGTAATGTCGGTGCCCAGCTCGTAGCCCGCTGCTTTTACCGCTTCAGCGATAACAGCCAGTGCTTCGGCGTTGGAGCCCAGGTTCGGCGCATAGCCGCCTTCGTCGCCCACAGCGGTGTTCATGCCTTTAGACTTCAGCACTTTTGCCAGGTTGTGGAACACTTCTGAACCCATACGTACGGCTTCTTTCAGGGATTTCGCGCCAACCGGCTGGATCATAAATTCCTGAATGTCTACGTTGTTGTCAGCGTGCTCGCCACCGTTGATGATGTTCATCATCGGAACCGGCATAGAGTATTTGCCCGGGGTGCCGTTCAGTTCAGCGATGTGCGCATACAGCGGCAGGCCTTTAGAAGCAGCGGCAGCTTTGGCGTTCGCCAGGGAGACGGCCAGGATTGCGTTCGCACCGAAGTTAGATTTGTTCTCAGTACCGTCCAGGTCGATCATGATCTTATCGATGTTAGCCTGATCTTTGGCGTCTTTGCCAAGGATAGCCTGAGCGATCGGGCCGTTAACTGCGCCAACAGCTTTGGTCACGCCTTTACCCAGGAAACGGGATTTGTCGCCATCGCGCAGTTCCAGCGCTTCGCGGGAACCAGTAGAAGCACCTGACGGGGCAGCAGCCATACCGACGAAACCACCTTCCAGGTGTACTTCGGCTTCAACAGTCGGGTTACCACGGGAGTCGATGATTTCACGACCGATGACTTTAACGATTTTGGACATTAGGATTTCCTCAGTACAAGTTAATTAAAACTCCAGACAATCGATGCACCCCTGGGGGTGCATCGACGCTCTAACTCTTACTTCGCCTGACGTTTCTGGTAGTCGCTGGCGGCCTTCACAAAGCCTGAGAACAGCGGATGCCCATCGCGCGGCGTTGAAGTAAATTCCGGGTGGAACTGACAGGCAACAAACCACGGATGGTTTGGCACCTCGATGATCTCGACCAACTGATCATCGCCGGAACGGCCTGCAACACGCAGACCCGCAGCTTCAATTTGTTTCAACAGCATGTTGTTAACTTCATAGCGGTGACGATGACGTTCGACGATAGTCGGCGAACCGTACATCTGACGCACCAGGCTATCATCATCAAGCTGGCACTGCTGTGCGCCAAGGCGCATTGTGCCGCCCAGGTCGCTCTTCTCAGAGCGCACTTCGACGTTGCCCTCTTCGTCACGCCATTCGGTAATGAGAGCCACAACCGGGAACTTACAGTCTGGCACAAATTCCGTTGAGTTAGCGTTGTCCATCCCCGCCACGTTGCGCGCAAACTCGATCAGCGCAACCTGCATACCCAGGCAGATACCCAGATAAGGAATATTGTGTTCACGCGCATAGCGCGCGGTGGCGATCTTGCCCTCTACGCCACGGTAGCCGAAGCCGCCTGGAATGAGAATAGCATCGAGATCTTTCAGAATTTCCACACCGCGTGTTTCAACATCTTGCGAATCGATCAATTTGATGTTGACGGTAACACGGTTTTTCAGGCCGCCATGCTTCAGCGCTTCAATCACTGACTTGTAGGCATCCGGCAGTTCAATGTACTTGCCGACCATACCGATGGTGACTTCACCTGACGGATTCGCCTCTTCGTAGATAACCTGTTCCCATTCGCTCAGGTTAGCTTCCGGACAGTTCAAGCTGAATCGTTTACAAATATAATCGTCCAGCCCCTGTGATTTCAACAGGCCTGGAATTTTATAAATCGAATCGACGTCTTTCATTGAAATAACGGCCTTTTCCGGCACGTTACAGAACAATGCAATTTTCGCACGTTCGTTGGCAGGTACGGCGCGATCGGAGCGGCAAACCAGGATATCCGGCTGAATACCGATAGAGAGCAGCTCTTTTACCGAGTGCTGGGTTGGCTTGGTTTTCACTTCACCCGCGGCGGCCATGTATGGCACCAGAGTGAGGTGCATAAACAGCGCGTGTTCACGACCGATATCTACCGCCAGCTGGCGAATCGCTTCGAGGAACGGCAGGGATTCGATATCACCCACGGTACCGCCGATCTCAACCAGCACCACGTCGTGGCCTTCGCCACCGGCAATGATGCGCTCTTTAATAGCGTTGGTGATGTGCGGAATAACCTGAACGGTTGCGCCCAGGTAGTCGCCACGGCGCTCTTTGCGCAGTACGTCTGAGTAGATACGGCCCGTGGTGAAGTTGTTGCGGCGCGTCATTTTGGTGCGAATGAAACGCTCGTAGTGGCCCAGATCCAGGTCGGTTTCGGCGCCGTCTTCCGTAACGAACACTTCCCCGTGTTGGATAGGACTCATGGTACCCGGATCGACGTTGATATACGGATCCAGTTTCATCATGGTCACGTTAAGGCCACGGGCTTCAAGAATGGCTGCGAGGGAGGCGGCTGCAATGCCTTTACCCAGAGAGGATACAACCCCGCCGGTCACAAAAATATAGTTCGTTGTCATGCTGAACCTGAGAAGTTAGGTTTAAAAGACGATGGAATAACCAGGACGGGAAAGTAGTATACCGGAACTAGGCAGTCGCCACAAACTTTCATTATCCCTCCTCTTCTCATCTTCAGCGAACCACGGGGAGTGAGAAAATAGCTCGTTTGCGGCAAATGTTTTTGACGTAAATCAAGCGCTTGTTATTTAAAAAACTCACTAATCGCGCTTGATTCACAAAACTCGTTAGAGATCAGTTTCCTGGCGCTTTACCTCCTGCCAGACTTCTTCCATGGTTTCGAGATCGACGCCGGTCATCGCCAGGCCGCGAGAGGCGACAATTCGTTCAACTTCCCGGAAGCGGCGCTCAAACTTCAGGTTCGCTTTTTGCAGCGCGGTTTCGGCTTTTACCCCTAAATGGCGGGAGAGATTCACGGTGGCGAACAGCAGATCGCCCACCTCCTCCTCCAGTTTGGCCTGATCCACGACCGCCTGCTGCGCCTCGTGCATCACCTCGTCGATCTCTTCATGCACCTTATCGAGCACCGGGCCGAGCGAGTCCCAGTCAAAGCCCACCGCCGAGCAGCGTTTCTGAATCTTATGCGCGCGCATCAGCGCGGGAAAGGCATGGGGAATATCGTCCAACGCCGAGTGCTGGGCTTTTTCGGCCCGCTCGCTGGTTTTGATCTCCTCCCAGCGCGCCAGCACCTCGCTGCTGCTGCTGGCGGTCGCATCGGCAAAGATATGCGGATGGCGGCGCTCAAGCTTGTCGCTGATGGCCGCACAGATGTCGTTGAAGTCAAAACGCCCCTGCTCCTGTGCCATCTGGGCGTAGAACACCACCTGGAACAGCAGATCCCCCAGCTCGCCGCGCAGATCGTCAAGATCGTTGCGGGCGATGGCGTCGAGTACCTCGTAGGTCTCTTCCAGGGTATAGGGGGCGATAGTGGCGAAGGTCTGCTCTTTATCCCACGGGCAGCCGGTTTCCGGATCGCGCAGGCGCTGCATGATGCCCAGCAGGCGGTTGATTTGGTTCATGATTATTTCCTAAAAAACGCCGGGTGGCGGCTTCGCCTTACCCGGCCTACAACGACAACGTAACGTGCGGTTAATTAACCGCCGTGCAGACGGCGGGCGTCAATCACGTCCGGAACCTGATTGAGCTTGCCAAGCACGCGTCCCAGCACCTGCAGGTTATAGATCTCGATATTCATATCGATGGTGGCCAGCTGCTGGCGGGTATCGCTCCGGCTGGCCACGCCGAGGACGTTCACCTTCTCGTTGGCGAGAATGGTGGTGATATCGCGCAGCAGGCCGCTGCGATCGTTGGCGGTAACGCGCACCACCAGCGAGTAGCCCGCCGAGTAGCTCTCGCCCCACACCGCATCGACGATGCGCTCCGGCGCGTGGGATTGCAGCTCCGTCAGCTGGTCGCAGTCGGCGCGGTGGATAGAGATCCCACGCCCCTGGGTGATAAAGCCGACGATCTCATCTCCCGGGATCGGCTGGCAGCAGCGGGCAATGTGGTGCATCAGGTTACCGACGCCCTCCACCACCACCCGGCCATTGTCTTTGCTGTTACGACCCTGTGGGGCATAGGTTTTCTGCTGCAGCTGCTTCAGCGCGGCGGCGTCCTGCTCCTCGGCGCTGGGCTTGTTAAAGTGCGACTGCAGGAAGTTCACCATCTGGTTGAGGCGAATATCGCCTCCGCCGATGGCCGCCAGCAGCTCCTCCATCTCATTGAAGTTGTAGCGCGGCAGCAGGTGCTTCTCCGCCTCTTTCAGGCTGATGCCCAGATGCGCCAGCTCGTCGTCGAGGATCTGGCGACCCGCAAGGATATTTTTGTCGCGATCCTGCTTGCGGAACCAGGCGTGGATCTTCGAGCGTCCGCGGCTGGTGGTCACATAGCCAAGGTTCGGGTTCAGCCAGTCGCGGCTCGGGTTCGGCTGCTTCTGGGTGATGATCTCAATCTGATCGCCCATCTGCAGCTGGTAGGTAAAGGGCACGATACGCCCGCTGATCTTGGCCCCGATGCAGCGATGACCGACGTCGCTGTGGATATGGTAGGCAAAATCGAGCGGCGTCGATCCGGCGGGCAGATCCACAACGTCGCCTTTCGGGGTAAAGACGTAGACGCGATCGTCAAAGACCTGGCTGCGCACCTCGTCGAGCATCTCCCCGGAGTCGGCCATCTCCTCCTGCCAGGCGATCAGCTTCCGCAGCCAGGCGATGCGATCCTCGTGGCTGGTACGCGCCCCGGTTGCCACCGTCCCCTCTTTATATTTCCAGTGGGCGGCGACGCCCAGCTCGGCATCCTCATGCATCTGCTTGGTGCGGATCTGGATCTCAACGGTTTTACCCTCTGGTCCCAGCACCACGGTATGGATCGACTGATAGCCATTCGGCTTCGGGTTTGCTACGTAGTCGTCAAACTCGTCGGGCAGATGGCGATGGTGGGTATGGACGATCCCCAGCGCGGCGTAGCAGTCCTGCAGGCGTTCGGCGACGATACGTACCGCCCGCACGTCAAACAGCTCGTCAAAGGCGAGATCTTTCTTCTGCATTTTACGCCAGATGCTGTAGATATGCTTCGGACGCCCGTAAACTTCCGCTTTTACGCCCTCCTGCTTCATCTCGGCGCGCAGGTGCCTGACGAACTCATCAATGTAGCGTTCGCGATCGATCCGCCGCTCGTGCAGCAGCTTGGCGATGCGCTTGTACTCCGCCGGATGCAGATAGCGGAAGCAGTAATCCTCCAGCTCCCACTTCAGCTGGCCGATGCCCAGCCGGTTTGCCAGCGGGGCGTAGATATTGGTGCACTCTTTAGCCGCCAGCACGCGCTCGTCTTCCGGCGCGTCCTTCACCTCGCGCAGGTGGGCGACGCGCTCGGCGAGCTTGATGACCACGCAGCGGAAATCATCCACCATCGCCAACAGCATGCGGCGGACGTTATCGACCTGTTCAGAGGAGACGGCATCGGTATGCGTGGCCTTGAGCTGGCGAATAGCGGCCATATCGCGCACGCCGTAGATCAGCGCGACAACGGATTTACTCACGCTTTCGCGCAGCACCGCTTCACTCACCACCTCGGCATCCGCCAGCGGGAAGAGCAGCGCGGCCTGCAGCGTATCGAGGTCCATACTGAGCATGGAGAGGATTTCGACCATCTCGACGCCGCGCCACAGCAGCAGCTCAGCGTCAGGGTGGCCCTGGGTGTGTTGCAGGCAGTACGCCCATGTTTCGGCTAAGCGCTCACACGAGGGCTGGCTGGCGATCCCCAGACTTGCGATCCATTTTTTCGAATCGAATTCACCCGCTCGATTAAGGTGTGCACTTCTTACCGCAACCATTGTCCTCTCCTTTCAGGGACGAAGCCTGCCGGACTCAGCAAGCCAGAATTAATCACTCGTGCTCAAACAACACCATCGATTCCAGATGCCCGGTGTGCGGGAACATATCCAGCATCGCAAGGTGCGACATAGTGTAGCCCGCATTTAATAATGCTTCGCTGTCACGGGCAAGCGTCGCGGGGTTGCATGACACGTAGACCACCTTTTTTGGGGATAGTTTTAGCACGTGCTGCATTACGCCTGCCGCACCGGCACGGGCCGGATCGAGCAGCACCTTGTTAAAACCGTGCTGTGCCCAGGGCTGCTTTGTGACATCTTCTTCCAGATTTTCATGAAAGAATGTCACATTCTGCAAGCCGTTCTGTCGCGCATTCTCCTTCGCCTTCTCGACAAGCGCGGCGACCCCCTCCACGCCCACCACGCTGGCGGCGCGTTTTGCCAGCGGCAGGGTAAAGTTGCCCATGCCGCAGAAGAGATCCAGCACGCGGTCATTCGGCTGCACGTCCAGCCACGCCAGCGCCCGCTCTACCATCTGCTGATTCACTTTATCATTAACCTGAATGAAATCACGCGGGCTAAAGGCCAGGCGTAGCTCATCAGAGGTGTACCAGGGCAGCTCGCCGGATACCTGCTCCAGTATGGCGCTTTCCGGGGCAAGAAACAGCGCAACGCCTTGAGAATGCGAAAAGCGTTCCAGTTTTTCGCGATCGGCGAGCGTGAGAGGCGCAGTATGGCGCAGCACCATCAGCGGGCCGTTATCCGCCAGCACCAGCTCAACGTGGCCAAGGTGGCGTAGCGCCTCCAGACCCTGTAAGCATTCACGTAGTGAAGGTATTAGTGCCTCAAGGCGGGGCGCCAGCACCGGGCAGCGCACCACGTTCACGATGTCGCTGGCGCTGGCTTTGCGAAAGCCCATCTCCAGCGTTTGCGTCTTCGGCTGATAGTTGAGGCTCAGCCGCGCCCGCCGCCGATAGCCCCACGGCTCAGCGGCGATAACGTCATCCACCTCGCGCTTCATCAGGCGTGCCAGGGCGCTGCGTTTACTGCGCTGCTGCAGCGCCACGCTGGCATGCTGCTGCTGACAGCCGCCGCAGACGCCAAAGTGCGGGCACGGTGGCGTTTCGCGATCCGGACTGTCGTTCAGCCGGCGTTTCACCGCCCCGCGGGCGAACTGGCGTTTATCTTCAGTCAGGGTCACTTCGCCACGCTCGCCGGGCAGCAGTCCGGGCACGAACAGCGCTTTGCCGTTGTGGCGTGCAACGCCCTGGCCAAAGGGATCCAGGTCGTTTACTGTTACGGTTATGATCTCACGCGTCGTCACGCGCCGTTTTGCAGAGTAGAATTGCGCCATTGCCGGGATTTTTCTCAATCGAACATAATGACTCTAATTGTCCCATAACGGAACTCCATGACCAACTACAGCCTGCGGGCGCGAATGATGATTTTGATCTTAGCGCCAACCGTCCTGATCGGTTTACTGCTCAGCATTTTCTTTGTTGTCCATCGCTACAACGACTTACAGCAGCAGCTTGAGGACGCAGGGGCGAGCATTATCGAGCCGCTGGCGGTGGCGAGCGAATATGGCATGAACCTGCAAAACCGGGACTCTATCGGACAGCTGATCAGCGTTCTCCACCGCCGTCACTCCGACATCGTGCGGGCGATCTCCGTTTACGATGAGAATAACCGGCTGTTTGTCACCTCTAACGCTCATCTCGATCCCAGCGCGTTAAGGCTGCCGGAGGGGGCGGCCCTCCCCAATGTCCTGGACGTCACGCGGCGGGGAGATCTCATGATCCTGCGCACGCCCATCGTCTCCGAGGGCTATTCGCCAGACGAGCCTGCCCTGTCGGGTATCAAAGCGGCTAACAACAGGCTGGGCTACGTCGCGCTGGAGCTGGATCTCCGTTCCGTGCGTTTACAGCAGTATAAAGAGATCTTTATCGCCACCCTGATGATGCTCTTCTGCACCGGGATCGCGCTGATCTTTGGCTGGCGGCTGATGCGCGACGTCACCGGGCCGATCCGCAACATGGTTAATACGGTGGATCGCATCCGCCGGGGCCAGCTCGACAGCCGCGTAGAGGGCTTTATGCTGGGCGAGCTGGATATGCTGAAAAACGGCATCAACTCGATGGCGATGTCGCTGGCGGCCTATCACGAGGAGATGCAGCATAACATCGACCAGTCCACCTCGGATCTGCGTGAAACCCTCGAGCAGATGGAGATCCAGAACGTCGAGCTGGACCTGGCGAAGAAGCGCGCCCAGGAGGCGGCACGCATCAAGTCTGAATTTTTGGCCAATATGTCCCACGAGCTGCGCACCCCGCTGAATGGCGTGATCGGCTTCACCCGGCTGACGCTGAAATCCGAGCTGACGCCCACCCAGCGCGATCACCTGCATACTATTGAGCGCTCGGCCAATAACCTGCTCGCCATCATCAACGACGTGCTGGACTTCTCCAAGCTGGAGGCCGGCAAGCTGATCCTTGAGAGCATTCCCTTCCCGCTGCGTAACGCCCTCGACGAGGTGGTCACGCTGCTGGCCCACTCCGCCCACGACAAGGGGCTGGAGCTGACCCTCAACGTCAAAAACGACGTGCCGGATAACGTGATTGGCGATCCGCTGCGCCTGCAGCAGGTGATTACCAACCTGGTGGGTAACGCCATCAAGTTTACCGAAAACGGCAACATTGACGTACTGGTGGAGAAGCGCGTCCTGAGCAACAACAAGGTGCAGATTGAGATGCAGGTCCGCGATACCGGGATCGGCATTCCAGAGCGCGATCAGTCCCGGCTTTTCCAGGCGTTTCGCCAGGCAGATGCCAGCATCTCCCGACGCCACGGCGGCACCGGCCTCGGACTGGTAATTACCCAGAAGCTGGTTACCGAGATGGGGGGGGATATCTCCTTCCACAGCCAGCCAGGCCGCGGCTCGACCTTCTGGTTCCATATTAATCTCGATCTTAACCCCAACGTTATCAGCGAAGGGCTGCCTACCGACTGCCTGGCCGGCAAGCGACTGGCCTACGTCGAGCCGAACGCCGCCGCCGCCCAGAGCACGCTGGATCTGCTCCAGGGGACGCCGCTGGAGGTGGTCTACAGTCCGACCTTCTCTGCCCTGCCGGAGGATCGTTACGATATCCTGCTGCTGGCCGTGCCGGTGACCCTACGCGAGCCGCTCTCGATGCAGCATGAGCGGCTGGCGAAGGCCGCCAGCATGACCGACTTCCTGCTGCTGGCGCTGCCGTGCCACGTGCAGATCAACGCCGAGCGGCTCAAGCAGGAGGGAGCCGCCGCGTGCCTGTTAAAACCGCTTACCAGCACGCGCCTGCTGCCCGCGCTGACCGAGTACTGCCGCCTTAACCGTCCCCGCGAGCAGGTGCTAAGCGACGACCGCAAACTGCCGATGAGCGTGATGGCAGTAGACGATAACCCGGCCAACCTGAAGCTTATCGGCGCGCTGCTCGACGATCAGGTCCAGCACGTCGAGCTGTGCGACAGCGGACATAAGGCGATCGATCGCGCCAAGCAGATGCAGTTCGATCTGATCCTGATGGATATTCAGATGCCCGATATCGACGGGATCCGCGCCTGCGAAACCATCCGCCAGCTGCCGCACCAGCAGCAGACGCCGGTGATCGCGGTAACGGCTCACGCCATGGCCGGACAAAAAGAGAAGCTGCTGAGCGCGGGCATGAGCGGCTACCTGGCAAAGCCGATTGAAGAGGATAAGCTCCGCAGCCTGCTGCTGCGCTATCTCCCCGGCCCTGGGGTCAGCCAGTGGCTCACGCCGCCGGAGCCGGAGCCGGTGGAAGCAACGGTGAACGCTGACGTCTCGCTGGACTGGCAGCTGGCCCTGCGCCAGGCGGCGAATAAACCCGATTTGGCGCGGGAGATGCTGCAGATGCTGATCGCCTTCCTGCCGGAGATCCGTAATAAGGTCGAAGAGCAGCTGGTAGGGGAAGCGCCCGAGGCGCTGACGGAGTCCATCCACAAGCTGCACGGCAGCTGCGGCTACAGCGGTGTGCCGCGTCTCAAGCAGCTATGCCATCTAATAGAGCACCACCTGCGCAGCGGCATGCCCGCCGAAGATCTGGAGCCGGAGTTTCTGGAGCTGCTGGATGAGATGGATAACGTGACGCGGGAAGCGCGCAGGTGGATTGGGTGATAAATCGGCGTAACGCCGGGCACGGTGCGGTTTGTAGGCCCGCGTAAGCGAAGCGCCACCGGGCGTTATTATGCTTAACGCAAGCCCTGCCCCGCCTTCAACACTGCCGCCACGTTACGCGCGGTCATGCGCACGTTTTCCGCCGCGTTTTTCAGGGCATCATCCAGGGTGCAGATGCCGTAGATCACGCTGAATACCGCGTCGATCCCATGCTGGTGCACCACGCCGACGTCCGCCGTCAGGCTACCGGCAATGCCGATCACCGGCTTGTTGTAGCGCTTCGCCACCTTCGCCACGCCCACCGGCACCTTACCGTGCACGGTCTGGCTGTCGATCCGCCCTTCGCCGGTGATCACCAGATCCGCTTCTGCCACATAACGATCGAGATGCAGCGCGTCGGTAACAATCTCAATGCCCTGACGCAGCTCGGCTCCGCAGAATGCATACAGCGCCGCACCCATCCCGCCTGCGGCCCCGCCTCCGGCCAGATCCAGCACGTCGAGATCCAGATCGCGCTTGATCAGCTGGGCATAGTGCCCAAGCGCCTTGTCGAGCCGGGCGATCGTCTCCGGCGTCGCCCCTTTCTGCGGCCCGAAGATCGCCGATGCGCCCTCTTTTCCGGTCAGGGGATTGGTCACGTCACAGGCGACCTCGATGCAGCAATCGTGAAGCCGTCTGTCGAGTTCACTGACGTCGATTCGCGCCAGCGTCTCCAGCGCGCCGCCGCCCTGGCCGATGGCGTTGCCTTCGCTATCCAGCAGCTTCGCCCCCAGCGCCTGCACCATGCCCGCGCCGCCATCGTTGGTGGCGCTGCCGCCGATGCCAATAATAATGTGCTTAACGCCGACGTCCAGCGCGTGGCGGATCAGCTCCCCCGTTCCCCACGAGGTGGTGATCAGCGGATTACGCTGCTCGGGTGCGACCAGCTCAAGGCCGCTGGCGGCCGCCATCTCAATAAATGCGCTCTGCTCGTCGCCGGAGAGACCGTAGAAGCCCTCTACCTGAGTGCCAAGCGGGCCGGTAACGGCAACCTGGACGATCCGCCCCTGAGTGGCGGCGACCATCGCCTCAACCGTACCTTCACCGCCATCCGCCACCGGCAGTTTGATGTACTCCGCCTCGGGAAAGATCTCACGAAAGCCCTCCTCGATGGCCGTCGCGACCTCAAGGGCGCTCAAACTCTCCTTATAAGAGTCCGGTGCGATAACAATTTTCATAAGCCGTCCTTACCCAGAGTGTTGCCTAAACCCTACAGCCGGAAAACAGGGAACAGGCCGATCCCGCCGGGACCGGCCTCTGCATTAACGCACCATGCACGGACGTTTGTTATCAAACGTCCAGCCAGGGATCAGGTACTGCATGCCCATGGCATCGTCACGCGCGCCGAGACCGTGCTTCTGATACAGCTCGTGCGCCTTCATCACCTGGTCCATATCCAGCTCAACGCCCAGGCCCGGCGTGGTCGGCACCTGCACCATCCCCCCTTTGATCTCAAACGGCGCTTTGGTCAGGCGCTGGTTGCCCTCCTGCCAGATCCAGTGGGTGTCGATGGCGGTGATTTTGCCCGGCGCGGCGGCCGCTACATGGGTGAACATCGCCAGCGAAATGTCGAAGTGGTTGTTGGAGTGCGAGCCCCAGGTCAGGCCGAACTCGTGGCACATCTGCGCCACGCGCACCGAGCCTTGCATGGTCCAGAAGTGCGGGTCCGCCAGCGGGATATCGACGGACTGCAGAGAGAGCGTATGGCCCATCTGCCGCCAGTCGGTGGCGATCATGTTGGTGGCGGTCGGCAGGCCGGTGGCGCGGCGGAACTCGGCCATCACCTCACGGCCAGAGAAGCCCTGCTCGGCCCCGCACGGATCTTCCGCGTAGGCCAGCACGCCCTTCAGATGCTTACCAATGTTGATCGCTTCGGCAAGCGACCATGCGCCGTTCGGGTCGAGGGTGACGCGCGCCTGCGGGAAGCGTTTCGCCAGCGCCACGATAGACTCGGCCTCCTCTTCCCCCGCCAGCACGCCGCCTTTGAGTTTGAAATCGTTAAAGCCATATTTTTCATAGGCCGCTTCGGCCAGGCGCACCACGCGATCCGGGGTCATCGCCTCTTCATGACGCACGCGGTACCAGTCGCACGGGTCATCCGGCTGGCTCTGGTACGGCAGCGGCGTCGCTTTGGCGTTGCCGACGAAGAACAGGTAGCCGAGCATCTCCACTTCGCTGCGCTGCTGGCCGTCGCCGAGCAGGGTCGCCACGTTAACGCCCAGGTGCTGGCCCAGCAGATCCAGCATCGCGGCTTCGATACCGGTCACCACGTGGATAGTGGTGCGCAGATCGAAGGTTTGCAGGCCGCGGCCCGCCGAGTCACGATCCGCAAACTGGTTGCGTACCGCGGTCAGAATGTTTTTGTACTCGCCAACGGTTTTGCCCACCACCAGCGCGGCAGCATCTTCCAGCGTCTGGCGGATCTTCTCGCCGCCTGGGATCTCGCCCACGCCGGTGTGACCCGAGTTGTCTTTGATGATAACGATGTTACGGGTGAAGAACGGCGCGTGCGCCCCGCTCAGGTTCATCAGCATGCTGTCGTGGCCCGCAACCGGGATCACCTGCATGGACGTGACAACCGGGGTAGAGAATGAATTACTCATCGTTTAATCCTTTTCTGACAAATTTAGTTTCGACCAAAGACGGGACGTTTGCGATCGAACGTCCAGCCGGGGATCAGGTACTGCATCGGGCCTGCATCATTACGCGCCCCGCCCGGGAGCTTTTTATACAGCTCGTGGGCTTTCTGTACCTGGTCCCAGTCCAGCTCCACGCCAAGGCCTGGCGCGTCCGGCACGGCAATCTGCCCGTGCTTAATCTCCAGCGGCTGTTTGGTCAGGCGCGCGTCGCCCTCCTGCCAAATCCAGTGGGTATCGATGGCGGTTGGATTCCCCGGCGCGGCGGCACCGACGTGGGTAAACATCGCCAGCGAGATGTCAAAGTGGTTATTGGAGTGGCAGCCCCAGGTCAGGCCCCAGTCGTCGCACAGCTGCGCTACGCGTACCGCGCCGGAGAGGGTCCAGAAGTGCGGATCCGCCAGCGGGATATCTACCGCGTTGAGCATCACCGCGTGGCCCATCTCACGCCAGTTGGTGGCGATCATGTTGGTGGCCACCGGCAGGCCCGTTGCCCGACGGAACTCCGCTATCACCTCCCGCCCGGAGAAGCCCTGCTCTGCCCCACACGGATCTTCCGCGTAGGTCAGCACGTCGTTCAGCCCCTTGCAGAGTGCAATGGCCTCATCCAGCAGCCACGCGCCGTTGGGATCGACGGTAATGCGGGCGTCCGGAAAGCGTTTTTTCAGCGCGCGGGCAGTATCGATCTCCTGCTCACCCGGCAGCACGCCGCCTTTCAGTTTGAAATCTTTGAAGCCGTAGCGATCCTGCGACGCTTCGGCCAGGCGCACCACCGCCTCGCTGTTCATCGCCTCCTGATGACGCAGATGATACCAGTCGTGGTTGCCCTCGGTTTTGACGAGATACGGCAAATCGGTCTTCTGCCGGTCGCCGACGTAGAACAGGTAGCCGAGCACCGTCACGGCATCGCGCTGCTTGCCTGGCCCCAGCAGTTCGCAGACCGGCACGCCAAGGGTTTTACCCAGCAGGTCGAGCAGCGCGGCCTCCAGGGCCGCGACCGCATTCACCCGTAGCTCAAAGGTCCAGGCACCTTTACCGAAGGTATCAAAGTCAGCGGCCTGGTTGCCTTTGTGCACCCGCTGTACCACCTGATTCAGGCGGGCCACCTGCTGGCCGATCACCATCGGGATCGCGTCAGTTAGCGTCTTGAGGATCACCTCACCGCCGGGGGCCTCCCCAACGCCGGTGTTCCCGGCGCTGTCGGTCAGCACCACGATATTGCGCGTGAAGTAAGCGTTATGTGCCCCGCCGATATTCATCAGCATGCTGTCGTAGCCAGCAACGGGGATCACTTTCATATCGGTAATAACGGGGCTGGATTGTGTATTCATCATTAGCGTCCTGTCACAGGTTTCAGTTCGACACGTTTAATGTCGCCCACGATGACCAGATAGCTGAGCACCGCGACCAGGGCATGGATACCGACGTAGATCAGCGCCCCGTTAAAGGAGCCGGTGGTGCCGACGATGTAGCCGATGGCAATCGGGGTGACGATCCCGGAGACGTTGCCGAACATGTTGAACAGGCCGCCGGAGAGGCCGCTGATCTCTTTCGGTGCGGTGTCGGCCATCACGGCCCAGCCCAGCGCGCCAATGCCTTTGCCGAAGAAGGCCATCGCCATAAAGCCGATGATCATCCACTCTGCGTCTACGTAGTTACAGAACACCATCACCATTGAGAGCAGCATACCCAACACGATAGGCGTTTTACGGGCGATATTCAGCGAGCCGGTACGACGCATCAGCCAGTCGGAGATGATGCCGCCCAGCACGCCGCCGGCGAAGCCGCAGATGGCCGGGACGGAGGCGACAAAGCCCGCTTTCAGAATCGACATGCCGCGCGCCTGCACCAGGTAGACCGGGAACCAGGTGATAAAGAAGTAGGTCAGGGCGTTGATGCAGTACTGGCCGATATAGATCCCGATCATCATGCGCGAGTTAAGCAGCTGCTTAATTTGCGCCCACTTGACGCTGAACGGCACTTTCACTTTCGTACCCGGCTGATCCATGTTGATCAGCCCGCCGCCTTCGGCGATGTACTCCAGCTCTTTTTTGTTCACGCCGGGGTGCTGATTCGGCTCGTGGATCACCTTCAGCCAGATAAAGCTGATAACAATGCCCAGTCCGCCCATGAAGAAGAAGACGTGTGACCAGCCCACCTCGTGGGTCAGCCAGCCCATGATCGGGGCGAAGATAACGGTGGCAAAGTACTGGGCGGAGTTAAAGATAGCGACCGCCGTGCCCCTCTCCTGCGCCGGGAACCAGGCCGCCACGATGCGACTGTTGCCGGGGAAGGATGGCGCTTCCGCTAAGCCCACCAGGAAGCGCAGGGTGAACAGCGCAACGATGATGCCGAAACCGCTGAAGATATCCACGAAGCCCTGCAGCAGGGTGAACAGCGACCAGATAAAGATTGACCAGAAGTAGACACGTTTGGAGCCGAAGCGGTCAAGCAGCCAGCCGCCCGGGATTTGGCCGATAACATAGGCCCATGAAAAAGCAGAGAAAACATACCCCATGCCAACAGCATCGAGACCGATATCTTTTGCCATCTCAGAGCCGGCAATGGACAGCGTCGCGCGGTCACCATAGTTGAAGGACGTGACGATAAACAGCATCACCACTATCCAATAGCGAGCGTTGGTGCGCTTTTCGGCGCTGCTCGCTGCCTGGCTTAATGAACTCATTATTGCACTCCTGAATTATAGCGTTGAGCTACATTCATTCTGAAAAGCACAACCTGTAGGGGTATCAGAATGACGTACTGGTGTTTTATGGCAGTATCTGTGCAGCGGCTCGTTATCACCCTGCGTACTGCGTTTTAATAACTGGCGAGAAAAGTATATGAAGGGGCCAGAATCTGCTCACCGTGCAAGTACACAACATTCAGGATGCTTATAGTTCTGCTTTGGGGCATAGGCCCAAACCAGTGGGGGGTACTTCACGGAATTGAAAAGCGTCAGGGATAAAGAGAGGAAAAAGGACGATAGCCCTCCCCAGGCGGGAGGGCTAAATGGGATCTATTTAAGTAAAGTTCCCCACTGCTCAACCCACGGGTTCGACTCCGTCTCCGGCTCGGGGTGCTCGCTGGCGTCAATCAGCAGAACCTCGCCGATGCGCTGCGCCTGCTGCTCTGCAAGCAGCTCGGCAAACCGCTTCCCGCCGCCGCAGAAGTGAGTGTAGGTGCTGTCCCCCAGCGCAATCACGCCGTAGCGCAGGTTGGGCTGGAAGCCGAGCGAATCGCGGATCGCCGCGTAGAGCGGCGCAATGTTATCCGGCAGATCGCCCTGCCCCGTTGTGGAGGTGACCACCAGCACGGTTTTATCCTGGTAATAGGCCCAGTCCGCCAGCGTCCCATCCTCAAAGACCTTAACCTTATGCCCCTGTCCGGTCAGCAGCGTCTCCGCCTCTTCGGCCACCAGCAATGAGTTGCCATACATGGTGCCAACAAAAATACCAATCTCTGCCATTTTTCACTCCCTGGTTGCTACCTGATACGTCTCATCCTGGTCGCTGTCCGGCACAAACTCAACCCCTGCGATGCTTTTCGTTTACAGGACATGATATTACGCGTAGAGATAGAAAATGTTATCATCCCGGGTTGTTAATAAGGGAAATATCTGGCTTTATATCAGTCAGAAAGAGCCTTAATATCAGTTACAGGAACGCTTAATGAAACAGGAACACGATCTAAAAAAACATGGTTTCAAAAGTAATGAACTTGAAAAACTAAATCACTACTCCAGAAGTGCGGAAGCTACGCTTGATGTTGTGATTAATGACCTTGCTAATCGGTTCAAATCCTTAATTTGGGTCTTATCAATCATGGCGATAATATTCTTAGCAACTATGATTCTAGGCTCCAGAACCCATGTGATCTCTTTCGGAGTAGCATGTCTGATTCTATCTGGCATTTTTATGCTAATCACGCCAATAAAGCTATGCTATAAATCATGGAAATACCGCCGTTATCAGCTTAGTTCCGAGCATCGTCGTTAGTCAGCAACTCGAACACAACTTTAGCACTGACTCCCCAGCCTATTATCTTCATAGTCAGCTTACTACGAGACATCGTGTCAACTTTGCGATAAAAATCAGTGCTAAGATAATTGAACAATCTCCATGTTCCTGGCTTATTTAATAAACCATATACACTATAGATATTAGCTGCTAAAGCCACACCATTGTAAACACCTAGTCCGGTTGAACGTTCAAATCCCATAAACTCCGCAAACTGCATCGCCCCGTCACCAAACATCCCCTGCGTTTCAGGCTCATCCAGAAACTGGCGGCCGATCTCTCGTGATATGGTATTGGCAGAATCAACTATCAAAACAGCCCCTGCAAGAACGCCTATTGGAGTAGCAGTTCCAGTAAGCATAAGACCTAATGCACCCTGCATTCCTGCCAGAACAACCTTCACGCCAGATATCACATACCCAACAATCCGATTATCATCCTTCACATATTTGATTTGCGCGTACAATTTTGCATAACCCATCTTTAGCTGACGGCTCTGCTCTAACAAGCTGGCACTTTCTGACTTTAGCCTCTGCATACATGCGATGCACTCCTCATCCGTTTTAGCACGCCGGGCTTGGTGGAATTCATTCATGATGAGTGATTTTATCTCTTCGATGAACTTGATTCGTGTTAGTCCATCCCCTAAGTGAGTCGCCCCCACTATGTTGGCTGTATTAACGAGTTTTCGAGCTTCAAGATTGATCATTGTCTCAGCCCAAACTCTTGTCTGAGTTTTCCTTCCAGGAAATACAATATCCATCCACTTTCTCCTCACCATTAATATGTAAATTAAATTTACCTTACCATTCGTTGCCCGAGTCTTTCAAAAGCTCTAAGTGCGGTTTTGCCTATAGACTATAGGATCCGCACTCATTCATCGGGAGAAGGCCGCGCCAGCCAAACTGGTTTAACGCCTGCATCCAGACGTCGTCCAGCCCGGCGCGCAGGGTTAACGGCTCGCCGGTAAAGGGATGGGTCAGCGACAGCTCGCTGGCGTGCAGCATCAGCCGGTTCAGGCCAAAGTGCGCCGCCGCGCTGCGGTTCTGGCGCAGATCGCCATGCTTGCTGTCGCCGATAATCGGGTGACGCAGATGGGCAAGATGACGACGCAGCTGGTGCTTGCGCCCGGTTTGCGGATCCAGCTCTACCAGCCCGTAGCGGGTGGTCGGAAACTTGCTGATGGCAACCGGCAGCTCAACGGTAGCCAGCCCACGGTAACGGGTCACCGCCGGCTGCGGCTCTTTATCGGCCCGGGCAAACTTATCGGCGATCTTATCCAGCTCCTCCACCAGCGGGTAGTCCAGCGTTGCGGCGTCCATCAGCCAGCCGCGGACAATCGCATGGTAGCGCTTCTGGATCTGGTGCTGCTCAAACTGCTGGGAGAGCCGCCGCCCCGCCTCGCTGGATAGCCCCATCAGCAGTACGCCGGAGGTGGGCCGATCCAGGCGGTGAGCGGTAAAGACGTGCTGGCCGATCTGGTCGCGCACGGTCTGCATCACCACCACTTTTTCATCGCGATCGAGCCAGCTACGGTGCACCAGCCAGCCGGAGGGTTTGTTCACCGCCACCAGCCACTCATCCTGATAGATAATCTCCAGCATCAGGCGTCGCTACCGGCAAAGAGCGCGTCGAGGCGTTGCAGATGCACAAGGACGACATCACGCAGCGGATCGCTGGCGTCGAGCGCCATCTCATAGTAGGGGGTAACGGCAAAGGCCTGCGGCAGCGGCTGACCGCTGTCCAGCAGGGCGTGCATACGTGGGATCAGCACCCACTGCAGCCACTCCAGCGGCGCAAGCGTATCCAGGCAGAAGGGCTGGGTGCTGGCAAATGCGCTGCTCTCTGGCGCAACGCCCTGCCAGACATTATTCTCGCGCAGCAGCGCCTCAATGGCGTGCAGCTGCTCGCGTACGCTGATATGAAGAGACATAGAAACCTCGAATGACGATCGAACTGGCGCGCAGAATAGCATTGCAGAGGGGAGAAATAAAAAAGGGAGCACTGTATACACAGTGCTCCCGGTTCGTTTAGCAGCAGTCCGGCTACCTTGGTGCTCCCTGCTCATCCATGAAAACTTTTCCTGCGGTCTCCTGACCTGTTCATCCGTAAACCGTGCTGCCTGCTCGCATCGCCCGATACGACACGCTTAATCCGTAAAGCGACGTCCTAATCATCCTGATCCACCGGATATCCTGCCCGGCTCACATTCTCCTTCCTGGAGGTGTCCTTCGACGCGCTCCGGCGTCATCCTCTCTGCTTCATCCTGAAGCCTTCCCTGCGATACCTTCCCGGTAGGTCCTGAGTAAGAAGCGACATCATCCTGACATTCACTTCTTGCGCGACATCCTGTCAACACAGATAGAATCGGACTTTCCGCTTCGTCTTACAAGCACGCCATAAGACTTTAGTACGGATTAATTTGCGTTAAATAGCGCTCAATTTTTAGTAACTTACTGATGTAAAATAAATTTCTCAATTTTACATATTAAAAATATTTTTTAACAAAATGGCAATATCCTACAGACGTGTAGGAGATCTCTCACAAGCGTAGTAGCGGAATGGATTACACAACAGGCGCAAGCTGGTTGAGGAAGAGAGCCACCGACGGAGCCAGCACGGTGCGCTGACGCGTACCCAGCGTCTCTTTCACCACCTCGCCGGTCAAGTTGCAGATCGAGATGACGTCAAGTTCGCTGTCGAGCGTGGCAATAAATAGCGTTGGTGAGAGCTTTAGTCGCTTTTGCGTCACCAGATGACCGATAAGATTCTCCTGAACACGCAGGAAATCATCCGCGCTCCAGGTTTGCAGGAGCGTCAGCGTCTCATTATCGAATCGTGCCAGCATATCACCGGCAAACTGTGTGGAGTAGAAGCTGTGAACTGCAGGTTGTATCACAATATCTAATGCACGTTCAACAGCGTTTACATTCGGTTCTGCATCAAAAGGTTGGGGCTGCCAGATCACCCGGTCATTAAGGGAGGAGATCACACAGGGCGACGGCACGCCGTAAAGCGCCTCGCTCTGCGGCCAGCTATTGTGGGTTTCGTGCCAGGCGTCGCAGTAGCGTGCGGTAAAAGCCTTCAGGGCATGGGATGTCTCTTGGTCCACCGGTTCCTCTCTTCACTCAGCCAGGATAAACTTAAGGCAGAGAGTTTACCTGCAAAACGGCGATGAAACATGTCTTCTTATGATAACCACCAGGCGCTGGCTGGCCTGACCCTGGGCAAAACGACCCGCTACCAGGATGTTTATGATGCGACTCTGCTGCAGGGTGTCCCCCGCAGCCTGAATCGCGATCCCCTTGGCCTGCACGCAGAGAGCCTGCCCTTCCACGGCGGCGACATCTGGACCCTGTATGAGCTGTCATGGCTCAACGCTAACGGCCTGCCGCAGGTGGCGGTGGGCCATGTCGAGCTGGACTATGCCAGCGTCAACCTGGTGGAGTCGAAAAGCTTTAAGCTCTACCTGAACAGCTTTAACCAGACGCGCTTTGGCAGCTGGGAGGAGGTCCGCGCCACGCTGGAGCGGGATCTCAGCGCCTGCGCGCAGGGCAAGGTGAGCGTAATGCTCTATCCGCTGGATGAGATTGAAGGCCAGCCGATCGCCCATTTTAACGGCAAGTGCATCGATAACCAGGATATCGTAATTGATGACTACCAGTTCAACGCCGACTACCTGCAAAACGCCGCCAGCGGCAGCATGGTGGAGGAGACGCTGGTCAGTCATCTGCTGAAGTCCAACTGCCTGATCACCCACCAGCCGGATTGGGGTTCCGTCCAGATTCAGTATCGCGGGCCGCAGATCGATCGCGAGAAGCTCCTGCGCTATCTGGTCTCCTTCCGCCACCATAACGAGTTTCATGAGCAGTGCGTGGAGCGTATCTTTAACGATCTGCTGCGCTTCTGCCAGCCGGAAACGCTAAGCGTCTATGCCCGCTACACCCGTCGCGGCGGCCTGGATATCAATCCGTGGCGGAGCAACACTGACTTCCAGCCTGCCACGTGTCGTCTGGTACGCCAGTAACGGCGACAAAAAGTACGATTTTTTACTGATTTGCGCGGTGGATTCCGCGCCTGAGGTTGTTAAACGTCATATGCCAGGGCTATTGTAATCAGAGGGAGCGGCGATCTTCGCCCCATAAGGAGTTCACTTGATTACACATATTAGCCCGCTAGGCTCAATGGATCTGTTGTCGCAGCTGGAAGTCGATATGCTCAAGAGCACGGCCAGCAGCGACCTTTATCAACTGTTTCGTAACTGTTCACTTGCCGTTCTAAACTCAGGAAGCCAGACCGACAGCAGCAAAGAGCTGCTTTCCCGCTTCGAGAACTTTGATATCAACGTGTTACGCCGTGAACGCGGCGTCAAGCTGGAGCTGATCAACCCGCCGGAAGAGGCGTTCGTTGATGGGCGAATTATCCGCTCGCTCCAGGCTAACCTCTTTGCCGTGCTGCGCGATATTCTCTTCGTCAACGGCCAAATCAATAACGCCGGGCGCTTCCGACACCTCGACCTTGAAAGCTCTACCCATATTACTAACCTGGTGTTCTCGATCCTGCGCAACGCCCGGGCGCTGCACGTGGGCGAAGCGCCTAATATGGTGGTGTGCTGGGGGGGACACTCGATCAACGAAACCGAGTACCTCTATGCCCGCCGCGTCGGGACCCAGCTGGGCCTGCGCGAGCTGAATATCTGTACCGGCTGCGGGCCTGGCGCGATGGAAGCGCCGATGAAAGGTGCCGCGGTGGGCCATGCCCAGCAGCGCTATAAAGAGGGACGCTTTATCGGCATGACCGAGCCGTCCATTATCGCCGCCGAGCCGCCTAACCCGCTGGTCAACGAGCTGGTGATCATGCCGGATATTGAGAAGCGTCTGGAAGCCTTCGTCCGTATCGCCCACGGGATCATTATCTTCCCCGGCGGCGTGGGTACGGCAGAGGAGCTGCTCTATCTGCTCGGCATTCTGATGAACCCGGCCAACCAGCATCAGGTGCTGCCGCTGATCCTCACCGGGCCAAAACAGAGCGCCGACTACTTCCGCGTGCTGGATGAGTTTATCACCCACACGCTTGGGGAATCGGCTCGCCGCTACTACCGCATCATCATTGACGATGCGCCGGAAGTGGCGCGGCAGATGAAAAAAGCGATGCCGCTGGTGAAAGAGCATCGTCGCAATACCGGGGACGCCTACAGCTTCAACTGGTCTATCCGTATTGCGTCGGATCTACAGATGCCCTTCGAGCCGACCCACGAGAATATGGCCAACCTTCAGCTCTATCCTGATCGGCCGGTCGAGGTGCTGGCGGCGGACCTGCGTCGGGCCTTCTCCGGGATCGTGGCGGGCAACGTTAAAGAGGTGGGTATTCGCGCCATTGAGGCTGCCGGGCCGTACAAGATCCATGGCGACCGGGCAATGATGCGCCGGATGGACGATCTGCTGCAGGGCTTCGTTGCCCAGCACCGCATGAAGCTGCCAGGCTCGGCCTATATCCCCTGCTACGAAATTTCTGCCTGATTCTTTTGTCACGCCGGGCGGCGGCCTTCGCCTTTGCCCGGCCTACGGCACCCATACACGACTCTTATACATTTACGTTTCCCTTCGCTAAGCAATCGATTGCTTATAAAACGCCCCCCGTTATTTATGCAGAAAAGTTTTGCTTAAATCTGATAAAACGCTGCCATCTGCGCCTTTTACCGCGTGATTATCGTATTTCGCGTCCGCCGCTTTGATCGCAAATCCTGGCGATGGTAGCCTTCGCCACCATATATCTCACCGGGCGCTTTTTTAGCAGCGTGTTGGTCTAAACCTATCCACATAGAAAGTGGATTATTGCAATTGAGATCGCGATCACTGTCAGAAACATCACTTAAATGTATCTTGCCGCCGCAAAATGTAACGGAGAAAAATAATCCCAAAACGTTACTTAACCCAATTTCATATTACCGTCAGGCGCTTTTTCATTGGATTTGACTAAGCGACTGATATTTAGCTTTTAAAGTAAATGGAGATAGAGATGGAAACCACGCAAACCAGCACCATTGTTTCGCAGGAAACGCGAAGCACGTGGCGTAAGAGCGATACCATGTGGATGCTGGGCCTGTACGGCACGGCGATTGGCGCAGGGGTGCTTTTCCTGCCGATTAACGCCGGCGTCGGCGGTATGATCCCCCTGATCATCATGGCGATTATCGCCTTCCCGATGACCTTTTTTGCCCACCGTGGCCTGACCCGTTTTGTCCTGTCCGGGAAAAACCCTGGCGAAGACATCACCGAAGTCGTGGAAGAGCACTTTGGCGTGGGGGCCGGTAAGGTCATCACCTGGCTCTACTTCTTCGCTATCTACCCAATCCTGCTGGTCTACAGCGTGGCGATCACCAACACCGTGGATAGCTTCCTGACCCACCAGCTGGGCATGGTCTCACCACCGCGCGTCGTGCTGTCACTGATCCTGATCGTCGGCATGATGACCATCGTGCGCTTCGGCGAGAAGATGATCGTCAAGGCGATGAGCATCCTGGTGTTCCCGTTTGTGATTGCCCTGATGCTGCTGGCGCTCTATCTGATCCCGCAGTGGAACGGCGCGGCGCTGGAGACCCTCTCCTTTAGTTCTGCTGCTAACACTGGACAGGGCCTGTGGATGACCCTGTGGCTGGCGATCCCGGTGATGGTCTTCTCCTTCAACCACTCGCCGATCATCTCCTCCTTTGCCGTTGCCAAGCGCGAAGAGTATGGCGATGGCGCAGAGAAAAAGTGCTCCCGCATCCTCTCGTTTGCCCACATCATGATGGTGCTGACGGTGATGTTCTTCGTCTTCAGCTGCGTGCTGAGCCTGGCCCCGGCCGATCTGATCGCGGCGAAAGAGCAGAACATCTCAATCCTCTCTTACCTGGCTAACCACTTCCATGCCCCGGTCATTGAGTGGATGGCACCGATTATCGCCATGGTTGCGATCACTAAATCCTTCCTCGGCCACTACCTGGGCGCGCGCGAAGGCTTTAACGGCATGGTCATTAAGTCCCTGCGCGGCAAAGGCAAAACCATCGAGCTGAGCAAGCTGAACCGCATTACCGCGATCTTCATGCTGCTGACCACCTGGCTGGTGGCGACGCTGAACCCGAGCATCCTCGGCCTGATCGAGACGCTGGGCGGTCCGGTTATCGCGATGATCCTGTTCCTGATGCCGATGTATGCCATTCAGAAAGTCCCGGCGATGCGTAAATACAGCGGCCATATCAGCAACGCGTTTGTGGTGGTAATGGGCCTGATCGCTATCTCCGCTATCTTCTACTCCCTGTATCACCTCTTCGCTGCCTAAGTTATCCCCCCTCGCCGCCCACCCGGGCGGCGAACCCAGACCAACGCAATGGACAATGCATTATGATCAGCGTATTCGATATCTTTAAAATTGGTATTGGTCCCTCCAGCTCGCACACCGTCGGGCCAATGAAAGCCGGAAAGCAGTTTATCGATGACCTTATTGACTGCGGGATCCTAGCCGAGACTACGCGCGTCGTGGTTGACGTCTATGGCTCGCTGTCGCTTACCGGTAAGGGCCACCATACCGATATGGCTATTATTATGGGCCTTGCGGGCAACCTGCCGGACAGCGTCGATATCGATGCCATCCCGGCATTTATGGCGGATGTGAGCGCCCGGGGCCGTCTGCTGCTGGCGAACGGTCAGCATGAGGTGGATTTCCCCCTCGAACAGAGCATGAATTTCCATGCCGACAACCTCTCCCTGCATGAAAACGGAATGCGCATCAGCGCCCTGGCCGGTGAGCGGCTGCTCTACAGCCAGACCTACTACTCCATCGGCGGCGGGTTTGTCGTTGATGAGGCGCATTTTGGCCAGGCCAACGACTCGCCGGTCGCCGTGCCTTATCCCTATAAGAACGCCGCCGATCTGCAGCGTCACTGCCAGCAGACCGGCCTGTCGCTCTCCGGACTGATGATGGAGAACGAGCTGGCCCTGCACAGTAAAGCGGCGCTGGAGCAGCACTTCTCTGACGTCTGGGCGGTAATGCGCGGCGGCATCGAACGCGGCACAACCACCGAAGGGGCGCTACCGGGCAAATTGCGCGTACCGCGTCGGGCGGCAGCGCTGCGCCGGATGCTGGTGAGCAGCGATAAAACCAGCACCGATCCGATGGCGGTCGTTGACTGGATCAACATGTTTGCGCTGGCGGTAAACGAAGAGAATGCCGCCGGGGGACGCGTGGTGACCGCCCCCACCAACGGCGCATGCGGCATCGTTCCTGCCGTGCTGGCCTACTACGATAAGTTTATCCGCGAAGTGAACGCTAACTCGCTGGCGCGCTACCTGCTGGTATGCAGCGCCATCGGCTCGCTCTATAAGATGAACGCCTCTATCTCCGGCGCGGAGGTAGGCTGCCAGGGGGAAGTGGGCGTCGCCTGCTCAATGGCGGCAGCCGGGCTGACAGAGCTGCTGGGTGGCAATCCGGCGCAGGTCTGCATTGCGGCCGAGATTGGTATGGAGCACAACCTGGGGCTTACCTGCGATCCCGTTGCTGGCCAGGTGCAGGTTCCCTGCATTGAGCGTAACGCCATCGCCTCCGTCAAAGCGGTCAATGCTGCGCGCATGGCCCTGCGCCGCACCAGCGAGCCGCGCGTCTGCCTCGACAGGGTGATTGAGACCATGTATGAGACCGGCAAGGATATGAACGCCAAATACCGGGAGACCTCCCGCGGCGGGCTGGCAATGAAAATCGTCGCCTGCGACTGATCCCTCCTGCCGATGAATGGTCTCCGCCTCCCGTCAATGATACCCTTAGCCGGTCTGTCATTGCCGGGAGGCTCGCGTGGCCGTTCATCTGCTTATCGTTGATGCGCTTAACCTTATTCGCCGTATTCATGCCGTACAGGGTTCGCCCTGCGTGGATGCCTGTTCGCACGCCCTGGGGCAGCTGATTGTTCACAGCCAGCCGACCCATGCGGTAGCGGTGTTTGACGACGAGGCCCGCAGCAGCGGCTGGCGGCACCAGACGCTGCCGGACTATAAGGCGGGCCGCCCACCGATGCCCGATACCCTGCATGATGAAATGCCTGCCCTGCGCGCCGCCTTTGAACAGCGCGGCGTACGCTGCTGGATCTCTGAAGGCAACGAGGCGGACGATCTCGCCGCCACGCTGGCGGTGAAGGTGGCCCAGGCGGGGCATCAGGCGACTATCGTCTCAACCGACAAAGGCTACTGCCAGTTGCTCTCCCCTACCCTGCGCATTCGCGACTACTTCCAAAAGCGCTGGCTCGATGCCCCCTTTATTGAGAGCGAGTTTGGCGTCCTGCCGGAGCAGCTTACGGATTTCTGGGGGCTGGCGGGCATCAGCAGTTCGAAAATACCCGGCGTCGCAGGGATCGGCCAGAAGAGCGCCGCCCAGCTGCTGGCGCAGTTTGCCACGCTGGAAGGGATCTATGCCCATCTGAATGAGGTGCCGGAGAAGTGGCGCAGCAAGCTGGAGGCGCACCGGGAGATGGCGTTTATCTGCCGCGAGGTGGCAAAACTCCAGACGGATCTGCACCTCGACGGCAATCTACAACAGCTAAGGTTAACGTAACCGCCCGGTGGCGCTGTGCTTACCGGGCCTACAAAACCAATAGATTAACGCTCGTCGCGACGACCGCCGACGGCCGCCCACCAGCGGCGGACGTGCACCGTCACCTCTTCGCGGTCGTGATAGAGCTGACGGGCCTGGATCTGAGCGTTAATGCCGTTCTCCTCCAGCTGCTGCTGGATGTACGCCAGGTTATTCGATACTTCCTCATAGCGCTTTTTCATCGGCAGCTTGAGGTTGAAGATAGCCTCCCGGCACCAGCCGTTCACCAGCCACTGAGCCATCAGCGCGGCCACCTTGGCGGGCTTCTCTACCATGTCGCACACCATCCAGGTGATGTTGCTGCGCGTCGGGCGATACTTAAAGCCATCCTCCCGCAACCAGGTCACCTGCCCGGTATCCATCAGGCTCTGCGCCATCGGGCCGTTATCCACCGACGCGACCCACATGTTGCGCTTCACCAGCTGATAGGTCCAGCCGCCGGGGCAGGCCCCCAGATCGACGGCGTGCATGCCGTTTGCCAGGCGCTCATCCCACTCATCTGCCGGGATAAAGACGTGGAACGCCTCTTCCAGCTTCAGCGTGGAGCGGCTCGGTGCATCGGCCGGGAACTTCAGGCGCGGAATGCCCATATAGAACGGCGAGTTATTGTCGGAGTAGGAGTAGCCGGTGTAGCAGCAGCCCGGGGCGATAAAGAAGACGTGCACGACCGGACGCTTAGCGGTTTCATAGTTGGTAAGGATCTTCGCCTCGCGCAGCGCAGCGCGCAGCGGTACGGTGAACTTACGGCAGAACTTCATCAGCTCTTTGCTTTCGTTGGTATCGGCCACCTCAACGCGCAGCTCGCCGCCCTTCTCGACCACGCCCTGCAGCATGCCGACGATCGGCGTGATGCGATCCTCCGGCGGCAGATCCTGCAGCAGTTCGCCAACCACGAACATCTGGCGAACAAAAATCAGCGAGCTGAACGGCAGCTCCCGCGCCAGCTTGTCGGCCTCTTCCGCCTGGTAGCACTCAAAAATGACATAGCCAGCATTATCTTTAACGCGGGCAAAGCCAAACACGTTCAGCCGCCCGGCTTTATCAGTAATCTCTGCGGCGCACTCTTTCTCAAATCCGGGGCGACACAACAATACAAGCTTATTCATGACCAGGGCCTTTACGTTTCAGACGAATTGCGCCAATTAACATTAATACCCAGCCGGTAAGGAAGCTAACGCCGCCGACCGGGGTGACAAACGCCCACAGGCGCAGATGCGACAGCGCAAGGCAGTAGAGACTCCCGCTGAACAGTACCGTACCCAGCGCCAGAAAGACGCTGCTCCAGTAGAACCAGATGCTGATCCGGCGCTGCATTGCCACCGCCAGGCCCAGCACCGCCAGGGTATGAAACGCCTGGTACTCGAGACCGGTCTGGATCCAGCCCATCTCGGCGGCACCTAACGATTTGCTTAATACGTGTGCGCCAAAGGCACCGAGGGCCACAAAAATAAAACCGCTGATAGCGGCAAAAATCAGCATAAATCGGCTGGTCATAGTCTTACCCTAAAGTCATGCGCTAACTGCGCGCCTTATTAAGTTATTGCTCATAGCGAAAGCGAAATTTTTCCTGCTCGGCTGCCGCCTTGGCCAGGATCCACTGGCGAAAGGCGGCTATTTTACCCAGTTCTGCCTGGCTGTCATGACAAACCAGATAAAAGGCATTTTTGCTGACCAGCACGTCGTTAAACGGACAGGCCAGGCGCCCGGCTTCGATCTCCGACTGGGCCATGACGTTATTCGCCAGCGCAATGCCCTGGCCGTGAATAGCCGCCTGCAGCACCATCGCGCTGTGGCTAAAGATGGGTCCCTGCTGCACGTTGAGGTTCAGGCCCAGCTGGCGGGTATAGGTCTGCCAGTCGCGGCGGGAGGCATCATGCAGCAGCGTATGCTTTGCCAGGTCCTCAGGCGTTTTTAGCGGCTTATCGCCGGTAAGCAGCAGCGGCGAGCAGACCGGCAGCAGATATTCTGCGTATAATTTTTCTACACGCAAGCCTGGCCAGTTGCCCCGACCATAAAAAATGGCCACATCGACGTCGTCTGCCAGCTTATCGACCTCACGGTCTACGGCCTGGATGCGAACGTCGATTCCCGGATAAGCTGAGTTAAAGCTAGAGAGTCTTGGCACCAGCCACTGAATGGCAAAACTGGGCAGTAAACTGACGGTTAACGCCCCTTTTGCACTGCGCGACTGAAGCTTGCGCGTGGCCTCGGTGAGCTGGGAAAAAATCTCTTTGATATCCTGAAAATAGCTCTGTCCCTCCTCCGTCAGCAGCAGGGATCGGTTGCGGCGACGGAACAGCTTGAGTCCAAGAAAATCCTCAAGAGACTTGATCTGGTGGCTTACTGCGGCCTGCGTCACAAAAAGCTCATCGGCAGCGCGAGTAAAACTTAAATGGCGGGCGGCAGCATCAAAAACACGTAATGCATTTAAGGGCGGTAATCGCTTAGACATGGGTTATTTTGGCTTAGGTGTTAAATCATTTTAACAAACAGGAAACAAGAAGTTACCTATTAGTTTTTTTTATCTGAGCCATTATAAATTGTCCGTTGAGGAACTACCAGCAAATACCTATAGTGGCGGCACTTCCTGAGCCGGAACGAAAAGCTTTTTTTGGAATGCGTGTTCTGATGGGCTTTTGGCTTACGGTTGTGATGTTGTGTTGTTGTGTTTGCATTTGGTCTGCGCTTCAGACCACGGTAGCAACGCTACCCTATTTCACTTCCTGTACATTTACCCTGTCTGTCCATAGTGATTAATGTAGCACCGCGAATTGCGGTGCTTTTTTTTAGGCTATTTTCAGTAGCTTACGTTTCAACAGCTTAACCAGAGATTATTTCTCCAGCGCGACCATCTCTTTCACGTCGCTGCGGTTAATCTGCTGTTTGTTTCCGTTCGCATCTTTATACGAAATCATCCCGGTCTGATCGTCAGTCTTCGGCTTACCGTCGGAAACGATCGTACGACCATCATTGGTGTGCATGACATAGTTCGGACCAGAACAGGCGCTCAGGGCAAAAGCCAGTGTACAAGCAGAGATAATTGCGGCAGTCTTCTTCATCTTCTTCTCCTTTTAGCAATTAATGCTATTCAAACCCAGTTTCATAACAGGCTTCAATCGTCACCTAACACTTATCAGCATAATCGGCTTACAAAAATTCGCCAGGATAAACAGATAATTCCGATGGTTAGCACTTTGCTTGTACATTGGTGAAAATTGCGCGACGATCCTTATATCGAGATGAGGAATTTTATGAACGCTTTCAACCCTGCGCAATTTCGTGCTCAGTTTCCGGCGCTTGCCGATGCCGGTATCTACCTGGACTCTGCTGCCACGGCGCTAAAGCCCCAGGCGGTGATCGACGCAACGCAGCAGTTCTACAGCCTGAGCGCAGGCAACGTCCACCGCAGCCAGTTTGCCGAGGCCCAACGCCTGACGGCACGCTACGAAGCGGCGCGGGATCGCGTTGCCGCCCTGCTGAACGCCCCTTCCGGCAAGAATATCGTCTGGACCCGGGGCACCACCGAAGCCATTAATATGGTCGCTCAGTGTTACGCCCGCCCGCGCCTGAAAGCGGGAGATGAGATCATCGTCAGCGTGGCCGAGCACCACGCCAACCTGGTGCCGTGGCTAATGGTGGCCGAGCAGACCGGGGCGCGTGTCGTTCAGCTGCCGCTGGCGGCCAACGGCGTCCCGGACGTTGAGCAGCTTGATGAGCTGATCACGCCTCGCAGCCGTATTCTCGCTCTCGGGCAGATGTCCAACGTCACCGGCGGCTGTCCGGATCTGGCCCGCGCGATTGCTTACGCCCATAGCGCAGGGATGGTGGTCGTGGTCGATGGCGCGCAGGGGGCGGTGCACTTCCCCGCCGACGTCCAGAAGTTGGGCATTGACTTCTACGCCTTCTCTGGCCACAAGCTCTATGGCCCGACCGGCATCGGCGTGCTCTACGGCAAGGCCAGCCTGCTGGATGAGATGTCCCCCTGGCTGGGCGGCGGCAAGATGATCGCCGAGGTGACCTTTGACGGCTTTACGACCCAGCCCGTTCCGTATCGCCTGGAGGCAGGCACGCCGAACGTCGCCGGGGTGATAGGACTCTGCGCCGCCCTGGAGTGGCTCGAGGGGTTTGATATCGTGCAGGCGGAGAGCTATAGCCGTGGCCTGGCAACCCTGGCCGAAGAGGCGCTGGCCCAGCGGCCGGGTTTCCGCTCGTTCCGCTGCCAGGACTCCAGCCTGCTGGCGTTCGATTTTGCCGGGGTGCACCACAGCGATATGGTTACCCTGCTGGCGGAGTATGGCATCGCCCTGCGCGCCGGGCAGCACTGCGCCCAGCCGCTGCTGGCAGCCCTTGGCGTGAGCGGGACGCTGCGCGCCTCGTTTGCCCCCTACAACACGAAAGCGGACGTCGATGCGCTGGTTAATGCCGTCGATCGCGCCCTTGATATACTGGTGGATTGATGACTAGCCCAGCTTTTGCCGGACACCCGTTTGGCACCGCCGTCACCGAAGAGACGCTAAAAAAGACCTTTGGCCCGCTGACCCAGTGGGAAGATAAGTATCGCCAGCTCATCATGCTCGGCAAGCAGCTGCCGCCCCTGTCGGAAGAGCTAAAGGCGCAGGCCCGGGAGATCCCCGGCTGTGAAAATCGGGTCTGGCTCGGCCATACCCCCGCGGCGACGGGAAAAATACACTTCTTCGGTGATAGCGAGGGGCGTATCGTGCGCGGCCTGCTGGCGGTGCTGCTGACCGCCATCGAGGGGAAAAGCGCCGAAGCGCTGCTGGGGAGCGATCCGCTGGCGCTGTTTGATGAGCTGGGCCTGCGTGCCCAGCTGAGCGCCTCGCGTAACCAGGGCCTGACGGCGCTGAGCGAGGCGGTAGTTGAGGCGGCGAAGCAAGTATGAAAACGCCGGGTGGCGGCTTCGCCTTACCCGGCCTACGGTGAGCACGGTACACTGCGTAGGCCCGGTAAGCGTCAGCGCCACCAGGCGTTACTCTGCTGATGCTGCAATGCCGGGCGGCACTGCGTTTACCCGGCCTACGTCTTACCCGGCCTACGCGTTACGAAGAGCGGGCGGCTTTTGCCATCATCTTCTTCAGCGCGTGGGAGACCGCCACGAAGCCAAAGGTAGCGGTGACCATGGTCGCCGCGCCAAAGCCGGAGGCGCAGTCCATCCGCTTTGGCCCCTCCGCCGTGCTCTTCATGGCGCATACCGAGCCGTCCGCCTGCGGGTAGACCAGCGCCTCGGTAGAGAAGACGCAATCCACGCCCAGCTTGCCCTTGCTGTTCTTCACCACGCCAAAGTCGCTTTTCAGCCGCTCGCGCAGCTTGGCCGCCAGCGGATCCTGAATCGTCTTCGCCAGATCGCTGACCTGAATCTGCGTCGGATCGATCTGCCCGCCCGCACCGCCGGTGGTGACCAGCGGAATTTTATACCGACGGCAGTAGGCGATCAGCGCCGCCTTGGGCCGCACGCTGTCGATCGCGTCGATGACGTAGGTGAAGTCCTTGTTCAGCAGCGTCGCCACGTTGTCGGCGGTGACGAAGTCATCCACCACCGTCACCAGGCATTCGGGGTTGATCTGGCGGATGCGGTCCGCCATCACCTCGGCCTTGGCCAGCCCGACGCTGTCGCGCAGGGCGTGGATCTGCCGGTTGGTGTTGGTCACGCAGACGTCGTCCATGTCGATCAGCGTAATCGCGCCAATCCCGGTGCGGGCCAGCGCTTCCGCGGCCCAGGAGCCGACGCCACCAATGCCGATCACGCAGATATGCGCGCGGGCAAACAGCGCCAGCGCATCTTCACCATACAACCGCGCCGTGCCGCCAAAACGCTGACGCCAGGCATCGCTGATTACCACAGACATAAGACCTCAGATATCTAAATTGGGCGCGCAGATTAGCATATTCAGCCGCTAAAGACGTTACCGGTTCCTGCCCCCGGTGCGTTTTTCAGCACCCAGACGCGACCGTAGTGGTTATACCATCCGGCGCGGTGCCCGGCGTCAGGACCAATCCCCTGATAGATATCGAAGTGCTGGCCCTTGATTGCGCCACCCACGTCGAGGGCAACCATCAGGCGCAGCTCGTACTGACCGTTAAACTTGCCGTTGTTATCCAGCAGCGGGACCTCTGCCAGCAGCGTGGTCCCCGCCGGAATAATGCTGCGATCCGAGGCCACCGAGGCCCGACCAATCAGCGGCACGGCGCTGGCCCCTTTCACCGGCGCATAGGACTGCGGCTTGAAGAAGACAAAGGAAGGGTTCTGCTCCAGCAGCTCCTGCACCTCGGCCGGACTGTGGGTCTCCCCCCAGTGACGGATCGCCTGCATCGACATATCTTCGCGCTTCACTTCCCCGCGATCGATCAGCACCTTACCAATGCTGCGGTAGGCGTGGCCGTTTTTACCGCCGTAGCTAAAGAAGTTCAGCGGGCTGCCGTCGCCAAAATCGATATAGCCGCTGCCCTGTACGTCCATAATAAAGTTGTCCATCAGCGAGTTGCTGTAGGCCAGCACGTAGCTGTCGCTCAGCGCGCCGGAGTAAATCTCTGCCCGGGACGGCAGGCGGCCGCGCTTAGGCGGCATACGATAGATAGGATACTGGAACTCGCCCTGCCGGGTATGGCGGGCCTGTACCACCGGCGTATAGTAGCCGGTAAACTGGACGTTGCCGTAGTTATCGGTGCCGTTCATCTGCCAGGCATCAATGCCGTACTGGCGCATGGTGCGGGTATCGCCTCCGGCGCGCAGCCACTCCTGCACCGCGCTATAGACGGCGCTCTGGTTGCCGTAGAGGCGCGGCGAGGCGCTGCGGATCTGGCCAACCTGCTGGGCAAAGTCACCGCCGTTAATAGGCGCCCCAACCGCATCGGGCTGGTTTACCAGGGTGAAAGGCTGGGTTAATTTCCCGTCTTCATACTGTTGACCGCGATCGGTCGGTTTCGAGGAGCAGGCGGCAAGCAAAGCCAGCGCTGCGCCCGTTAGGAGATACTTCGACCAACGTCCTTTCATCATCTCTCATCTTTTTGGTTAACCAGGGGGCGTGATGAAGATAACAAACCAGTTTCGCTAATGAAATGCGTAATAGGGGACTTAAGGGCAATTACGTTTAAAAAACGCGCATTTTGTGCCATTTTTATGCAGATGCTTTCATTATTTAACAATTTTTTCGAAAAAGGGTTGCGTCAAAGAGCGAGCGGAGTATAGTGCGCTTCCACGGACGCGGGGTGGAGCAGCCNNCAAATCCGGCCCCCGCAACCAACACTGTAAAATAAGAAGTAGAAGACTCGGACGCGGGGTGGAGCAGCCTGGTAGCTCGTCGGGCTCATAACCCGAAGGTCGTCGGTTCAAATCCGGCCCCCGCAACCACTTCAACAATAGACACCCTTCCGGGTGTTTTTTTGTTTCTGTTCCCCGGTAAAATCTTCCGGCAAAAACGTTAGCCCCTGCGGGCCAACGTTACACCATCGGCAAAGTAAGCCTTGATCCCTGCCAGAATCGACTCCGCCACCTCCTGCTGAAACGCCGAGGTTCTGAGCTTGCGCTCCTCTTCCACGTTACTGATAAATGCCGTCTCTACCAGAATCGACGGAATATCCGGCGCTTTCAGCACCGCAAAGCCCGCCTGATCCACCCGGTTTTTATGCAGTTTGTTGACGTGCCCGAGGCGGTTCAGCACCTCTTTGCCAAACTTCAGGCTGTCGTTGATGGTCAGGGACTGCACCATATCAAACAGGGTGTGATCCAGATACTGATCGCCGCTCTTGCTTACGCCACCAATCAGGTCGGCGGCATTCTGCGTCTGAGCGAGGTATTTCGCCGCCGTACTGGTGGCCCCTTTCGTTGATAGCGCGAAAACCGACGAGCCGCGAGCGGCCCGGCTGGTAAAGGCATCAGCGTGGATAGAGACAAAGAGATCGGCGCGCTGCTTCTGCGCTTTAGCGACCCGCACCTTCAGCGGGATAAAGACATCTTCGTTACGCGTCATATAGGCCTTCATATTGGCCTCTTTATCAATCAGCGCGCGCAGGCGGCGGGCAATCTGTAATACTACGTCTTTTTCACGGGTTTTATATTTGCCGATCGCCCCCGGATCCTCTCCCCCATGGCCGGGATCGAGCATGATCACTACCGGCCGATCGCGCCCGGCCTTGCCTGGTTGGGGTCCACTCTGGGCAGGCGGCACCTGCTTATCAAGGTTACCTTTGTTGTAATCCTCCAGCAGCGCCAGGAGCGGATCCTGTTCGTTTTGCGCATTAACCGGATAGAGATCCATTACCAGACGCTCTTTAAACTCCGCCACCGGGGCCAGCGAGAAGAGGTGTGGGCTAACGTTCTGCTTAAGCTCAAACACCATCCGCACGGTAGTGGGGTCGAACTGGCCGACGCGGGCAGATTTGATAAAGGGATCGTCGCCGTGGATCTGCGTACCTACCCCCTTCAGCACCGAGTTAAGGTTAACCCCCTCGATATCGACAACCAGCCGTTCAGGATTGCTTAAGGCGAACTGACGGTATTTCAGCACCCGGTTTGACTCCACGGTGATGCGCGTATAGGTCGATGCGGGCCAGACGCGCACGGCGATAACCTGACTAACCGCGGCTAAACCTGCCTTGCTTACGCTAAGCAACCACAGAGCGCCAGCGCCTTGTAACAGCTGGCGACGGCTAAGAGCTGAGTTGGATCCTGACATGCCTCTCCCGAGCAAAAATAATTACATTTATTATTAAAACGTCCTGCTTGACGAAAAACTTTAACGAATGATGCATAAACTGTCATCAATAAAAGGGTAAACATTGATTTAACAACGCTGCTGGCAGGGAGATTTTTCTCACACCCCGGTGAAATTTTGACTTGCGCCCACGGCAATAAAAGAATAAAAATACATAAATTACGAATAATCATGCAATGAGGGTTGTGCCGTGGTGAAGGAGCGTCGAACCGAACTGGTACAGGGATTCCGCCACTCTGTTCCCTATATTAATGCCCATCGGGGGAAAACCTTTGTCATCATGCTGGGCGGTGAAGCCATCGAGCATGAGAACTTTTCCAGCATCGTCAATGACATCGGGCTGTTGCACAGCCTCGGCATTCGGCTGGTCGTGGTCTACGGCGCCCGCCCGCAGATCGACGCTAACCTGGCGGAGCACCACCACGAGCCTATCTATCACAAGCATACCCGCGTCACCGACGCCAAAACCCTGGAGCTGGTTAAACAGGCGGCGGGGCTGCTGCAGCTCGATATCACCGCCCGTCTCTCGATGAGCCTGAACAATACGCCGCTGCAGGGGGCACATATCAACGTGGTGAGCGGCAACTTTATCATTGCCCAGCCGCTGGGCGTGGATGACGGCGTAGACTACTGTCACAGCGGGCGTATTCGCCGCATCGATGAGGAGGCGATCCATCGCCAGCTCGACGGCGGCGCGATCGTGCTGCTGGGACCGGTGGCGGTATCGGTGACCGGGGAGAGCTTTAACCTCACTTCCGAAGAGGTTGCCACCCAGCTCGCCATCAAGCTGAAGGCGGAGAAGATGATTGGCTTCTGCTCCTCGCAGGGGGTGATCAACGACGAGGGCAATATCGTCTCTGAGCTGTTCCCGAATGATGCCCAGACCCGAGTCGAAGAGCTGGAGGCGCGCCAGGACTACCACTCCGGCACGGTGCGCTTTCTGCGCGGCGCAGTAAAGGCCTGCCGCAGCGGCGTGCGCCGCAGCCACCTGATTAGCTATCAGGAGGATGGCGCGCTGTTGCAGGAGCTTTTCTCCCGCGACGGTATCGGTACGCAGATCGTGATGGAGAGCGCCGAGCAGATCCGTCGCGCTACCATCAACGATATCGGCGGCATTCTGGAGCTGATCCGCCCTCTGGAGCAGCAGGGGATCCTCGTCCGGCGCTCCCGCGAACAGCTGGAGATGGAGATCGACAAGTTCACCATTATTCAGCGCGATAACCTGACCATCGCCTGTGCCGCGCTCTACCCCTTCCCGGAAGAGAAGATTGGCGAGATGGCCTGCGTGGCGGTGCATCCGGACTACCGCAGCTCGTCGCGCGGCGAAGCGCTGCTGGAGCGCGTGGCTCTTCAGGCGCGCCAGATGGGCCTCAGCAAGCTGTTTGTGCTGACCACCCGCAGCATCCACTGGTTCCAGGAGCGCGGCTTTACCCCGGTGGATATCGACCTGCTGCCTGAGAGCAAGAAGCAGATGTATAACTATCAGCGCCGCTCAAAGGTGCTGATGGCGGATCTCACCTAATCACGCCTTCCCTACCCGTCTGGGTAGGGATCTCTCTATTTGACCTGGGCAAAAATCTCGCCGAGGCCGCTGCGTCGCTCGGTACGGGTAGCAATGGCCTGCACCAGAATACGCTCGTCGGCATAGAGCGACAGCCGACGGCGGGCGCGGGTGATGGCGGTATAGACCAGCTCCCGGGTCACCACCGGCACCATCTGCCCCGGCAGGATCAGCGCGGCGTGGTCAAACTCTGAACCCTGCGATTTGTGCACCGTCATTGCCCAGGCGGTCTCATGCTCCGGCAGGCGGCTGGGCTGCACCGATTTGACCCTGCCGTCCGGCAGCGGGAACCAGACGCGTGTCCCCTGCCCCCGGTTTAGCGCCACGCCGATATCGCCGTTAAACAGCCCCAGCGCGCTGTCGTTGCGGGAGATCATCACCGGGCGTCCATCAAACCAGCGCGAATGCGGCGTCCGGCTAATGCGTCGCTGGTTCGCCAGGGTCTGCTCCAGACGCTCGTTCAGACCGGCTACGCCAAACGGTCCCTCGCGCAGGGCGCAAAGTAACTGGTACTCGCTGAAGGCCGCCAGAATTGCCTTGGGATCCGCCTCGTCCCGTACCAGCTGGAGATAGCGCGCATAGCCCGCCAGCGCATCGTCCAGCAGGATCTGATAATCATCACGCGCCTGCAGGGATTTGTGTTCAATATCGCTAAAGCCCTGGCTAAACACCGACCGGGTGCTCTTCTTATCGCCCCGGTTTACCGCCGCTGCCAGCTGACCAATGCCAGAGTCGCTGCCGAAGCGGTAGCTGGTTTGCAGCAGGCAGAGGCTGTCGCGCAGTGCCCCTGCTCCGCCCGGCTCGCCGCCGGGAACGCTCATTCCGGTCAGGCGGGAGAGCTGCTCCGCCCGGTCTGGAGTAAAGCCCGCGTTAACCCACGCACAGATATCTCCCAGCACCGCCCCCGCCTCTACCGAGGCCAGCTGATCGCGATCGCCTAAGAAAATCACCCGGCCATGGGCGGGCAGCGCGTCGATGAGCCGCGACATCATCGGCAGATCGATCATTGATGCTTCATCTACCACCAGCACGTCAAGGTGCAGCGGGTTACCGGCGTGGTAGCGCAGGCGCTGGCTGCCGGGTTGGGCACCCAGCAGGCGGTGCAGCGTGCTGGCCTCTACCGGCAGGCGTTTTTTCTGATCGTCGGTTAAGGCCAGCTGACGCAGGGCCGCGCCCAGCGACTCCGTCAGGCGCGCCGCCGCTTTCCCGGTCGGGGCAGCGAGATGGATGCGGCAGCGGCCGCCGTTCGCCATCTGCACCAGCGCTGCCAGCAGTTTCGCCACCGTGGTGGTTTTTCCGGTGCCAGGACCGCCGGAGATCACCGAGATGCGCCGGGTCAGCGCAACCGCTGCCGCCACCTTCTGCCAGTTGATCCCCTCCGTTGGCGGGAAAAGCCCGTCCAGCGTCTGCCGCAGCTGGGCCTCGTCAACGCTCAGCGGCTGGTTAACCTCGCTGAAGAAGCTCGCGACGGTAAGCTCATTGCACCACATGCGGTTTAGGTAGAGGCGATCCCCGGCCAGCACCATCGGCGCCGGAGTTTGACCGTCGCTGACGGCGTCGGAGCGCTGTAAAATGCCTGCCCAGTCGCAGGGCGCACCCGCCTCGGCAAACAGCGCCGTCAGCAGCGAATGGCTCTTATCTTCGGCCTCGGCCGCCAGCCGGGAGAGCGGCAGGCAGACATGGCCCTCGCCCGCGTCGCGGCTGAGTATCGCCGCCGCCAGGGTTACCGCCGGCTCGTCGCGTCCGGCCACGGTCAAGGCAAACTGAACGTCCAGCGGGCGAAACAGCCTCTGGGCCAGCGCCTCTATAAGCAGAGTTTGCATCGTCACTGTGCGGTCTCCTGATGGTTCTCTTCTAACGCTTCACCGCTAAACAGGGCATCCATCTCGCTAATCAGCCGCGCATCCGGGCGGGTGCTGTAGATGCCCTGCTCTCTATTTTGCTCATCGACGCCGCGCAGAAACAGGTAGATCACGCCGCCGAAATGGCGCTCATAGTCGTAGCCTGCAATGCGGTGGCGGAGATAGCGGTGCAGCGCCAGGGTATAAAGTTGATACTGTAGATCGTAGCGGTGCGACTGCATGGCAGCCGCCATCGCCTCTCGGGTATAGGCCTCGCTGCTCTCACCCAGCCAGTTGGACTTGTAGTCCAGCAGGTAATAGCGCCCGTTGTGGCGGAAAACCAGATCGATAAAGCCTTTAAGCATCCCGCGTACGTCGCGGAAATCCAGCGGCGGGCAGCCCGCCGAGAGCGGATCGTAGCGACGGATCGCTGCATCCAGCTTCTCTGACGTCAGGGTCTGGGCGATCGGAATATAGAACTCCATCTCCACCTGTCTCTCTTTCGCGGTGAGCTGGCTTAACGACAATCCTGATTCAATAAGCGGCGCACGCAGAACGGCGTTGATCCACGCCAGCAGCACCGGCTGCCACTGCTCGTCATAACCGCCCGCCTGGAGCTGCTCGCTTACCCACTCCTCGGTCACCGGCTGGGTGAAGTCGATATTTTCAAACAGGCCGTGTAAGAAAGTGCCCGGCGACGCCCCGCGCGGAAAGGCGTGCGGCGTTAAGGCGGGGATCTCATCCGCCTGGCGCTCGCCAGCGGCATCAACGTCCAGCCGCGGAAGCAGATCCTGGGCGATACCGTGTCCGCGCTGTTGCAGGCCAGAGTAGCTGGTCACCCGCCAGTCGTCGAGAATGGGCCGGTCGATGTGCCGGGCGCGCAGCGACGGCGGCAGCGAGAGCGTATACTCCCAGCGCGAATTGTCCGGCGTGCCAGGGATGCTAAGCACGATATCGTCTCCGCACAGCGCCTCCAGGCAGTGACGCAAGCCTGCGGCGTCGCGCGGCTCGCCCTGCTGGATCAGCCTGCCCAGTGCGCTATGGTGAAAATCGCTCTCGCCGGACTTATCTCCCCGGCGGCGAAACAGGGGCGCAATGCCGAGGCTACAGTGCCAGACGGAGCGCGTTAGCGCCACGTAGAGCAGGCGCAGATCCTCCGCCAGCCGCTCCGCCTCAGCCAGCTCAATGCTCTCATCGGCCTGGCTGAGATCCAGCACCGCCTCAAAGGAGTTGCGATCGTGATAGAAGGCCTGGTCCTGCGCCCGGTAGTTGGCAATAAACGGCAGCCAGACCAGCGGGTACTCCAGCCCTTTCGCTTTATGGATGGTGACGATCTGCACCAGGTGCTTGTCGCTCTCCAGCCTGAGCTGCTGGCTGGCGGCATTGCTGTCCGGCTCGGCGATATGCTGCGCCAGCCAGCGCACCAGAGCATGCTCGCTTTCGGCATGTGCCCCCGCCTCCTGCAACAGCTCGCTGATGTGCAGAATATCGGTCAGACGCCGCTCGCCGCCGGAGGTAGCCAGCAGGTTCTCCGCAATATTGCGCTGGGCCATCAGGGTGCGCAGCATCGGCATGACGCCGCGCTTCTGCCACGTCTGGCGGTAACCATCAAATTCCTCAACCACCCGGTCCCAGGCCTCTTCGTCCTTGTTGAGCTGCTCAATATCCTGAGCGGTCAGGCCGAGCATCCCCGTTGCCAGCGCGCTGCGCAGGGTGCTCTCCCGCTCGGGGGTCAGCACCGCCTGGATAAGCCACAGCAGCTCCTGCGCCTCCGGCGTCTCAAAGACGCTGTCGCGGTTGGAGAGGTAGACCGAGGGGATGTTCAGCAGCGTCAGGGCATCGCGGATCAGCGCCGCCTCGTGGCGGCTGCGCACCAGCACCGTAATGTCGGAGGCCTGCACCGGCCGGGATCGCTTGCCGTCGTGCAGCAGGGCGCTGCCCTGCTGTCCCGCCACCAACCAGTCGCGGATCTGCGCCGCGCAGAGCTGGGCCATAAAGGCCTGGTAGTCACCGATGCCGACACCCTCGCCCTTCATCAACCATAGATTCATGGCGGGCTGGGCTTCACCGTGTAGCTCAAAGCGCAGGGGCTGGTTTTTTTCCGCCGCCTTCACCGGCATGAAGGGGATCTCGCGGAACATAAAGGCGTTATCCATCTGGCTGAAGAGCGTATTCACGCTGTTCACCATGCCGGGAGCCGAACGCCAGTTGGTATCGAGCGTATAGTGGGCGCTCACTTCACCACGTGCTTTCATATAGGTGAAGATGTCCGCGCCGCGAAAGGCGTAGATCGCCTGCTTGGGATCGCCGATCAGCAGCAGGGCGGTATCCGGCTGCTGCCGCCAGATGCGGCGGAAAATACGGTACTGCTGGGGATCGGTATCCTGAAACTCATCGATCATCGCGACCGGGAAACGCTGGCGGATCGCGGCCGCAAGCGCCTCGCCGTTCTCGCTGTTCAGGGCCTGGTCGAGGCGGCTCAGCATGTCGTCAAAGCCCAGCTCGCCGCGACGGCGCTTCTCCCGCGCCACCGCCTCGCGGATCTCCCGCATGGCAGTGGTCAGCACCAGGTCGCTGAGGGTGAGCGGCTCGGCCAGCAGCCCCTCAATGGCGACAAACAGCGGATGCTCCGGCACGACGCCGCCCGCCTTGGTGCGCGAGGTTAAGAACGGCTGGGAGAACTTCTCCAGCGCGTCCGGCAGCTGGTAGCTGCGGGTCTCCTCCTCCGCCCAGGCGTTTATCTTCTCGATCCACTTTCCCTGGTTACCCCGGTTAAACTTGCGTCGGTCGATGCCTGAATTTTCAATCAGGGCGTCAAGCTCCGCTACCGCCGCACGCCACTGCTGCTTAATGCCATCAATGCGGGCAACGATTTTCGCATGGCGTGAGGCCAGAGTTTCATCCGCAGGCGGCGGCGATTTGATCACCGGCGCTTCCCCCTGCAGGTAGCGGTTAATCGCGTTTAGCAGCTCCAGCGGTCCCTTCCACGAAGCGTGGATCACCTCGGCGATATCGCGCGGCAGCGGATAACAGTGGCGGCGCCAGAAGTCGGCGCAGGCCTGGGCCCGCAGCAGGGACTCATCCTCAATCAGCTGCTGCTGGAAAAGCATTCCGGACTCAAAGGCGTTGAGACTCAGCATGCGCTGACAGAAGCCGTGGATGGTAAAGACCGCGGCCTCGTCCATCTGCCGCTCGGCCAGCATCAGCCAGCTTGCCGCCTGCTGCTTATCGGGAATATCGTCAAGCAGGCGGGCATAGAGCGGATTGTCGGTGCTTTCGCGCAGGCAGGCGATACGCAGCTCATGAATGTTGCTGCGGATACGGCCGCGCAGCTCTTCGGTGGCGGCTTCGGTAAAGGTGACCACCAGCAGCTCTTCTACGGTAAGCGGCCGTGAAAAGGCGCTTTCGCCGCCCAGCCCCAGCAGCAGGCGCAGGTAGAGGGCGGCGATGGTGTAGGTTTTTCCGGTGCCCGCAGAGGCTTCAATCAGGCGCTCACCGCGTAAGGGTAAGCGCAGGGGGTCCAGAGTCTCAGCGGGGTTGGTCATTATTTCTCACTTATCAGGGGCAGCGTGCGCTGCAGTGCGCTGACGTTGTCCCATACCTTCCAGCCTTCAGGGTGTACATACCCGGATTTATCACTCGGCGTGCCGGAGACCTGGGACAGGATCGCCATCCCCTGCGGATCGACCACCGCCTGGTGGAAGAAATCGGCAAGCTTCTGCGGCGTCAGCTGTTTAATCTCAGCGACAACTTTATCACGGGAATCAAAGCGCATATTACCCCGATCGAAATCTTTGCTGATCTGCGCCGCCTCTTCACCCAGCGTTTGCGGGGCCTGCGTGACCTGGGCTATGACCGCCTGCTGGATCTGGGCAAACTCCTCTGCGCTCATTTTGCGCAGGCGATCCTCTGCCGTCGGGAAGAAGGCCTGGTAACGCGCCCACAGCGCCGACGGCTGCTTGTCGCTGCTCTGCAACAGGAAGCCCAGGCCCCACTGGCGGCCAACGCTCATCGGGAAGGCAAACACCGCATAGCCGAGCTGCTCTTCAGTACGCAGCTGGTTGTAGAACCACGGCTGGATAATTTGCCCCAGCATCGCGCTGTAGGCCGAGCTGCTGTACTCGTCATAGCCCGGCGGGACAAACACGGCGGCCAGCGCCGAGTCGCTGGTGCTGCCCGCTTTTTCAAAAATAATGCCCTGCTTCTTATCCACCAGCACGTCGCGGTTGCGGCACCACTGATTTCCCTTGGCTGCAAGCTGATCCTGAACGTTGTGGGCCAGATCTTTTGCCTGCGTCGCGCTCATATTGCCAACGACTAAGAACTCCGGACGGGCATTGCTTTTCAGCCGATCGCGGTAGGCCATGACATCTTTCAGGGTGATCTCAGGCAGCAGCGCCCGGCGCTCTTCACGCTGGAAGTAGGGAACCTGAGAGAGCATCTGCGCTGGCATAATCGCCTGCTCATAGGCTTTGCCCTTCTCTGCCGAGTCCATCATCTGCGCATACCATGACTTCGCCTGCGCCAGCTGGTCCTCGGTTGCCGTATAGCTGAAGTAGCCCGCCAGCAGGTCGCTGAAGAGCTGCGGCAGATGCTGGGTATAGCCGTTGGCGTTAAGCATCAGACCGTTGTTGGCGTTGGAGGAGAAACCAATTCCCCCGACCGCGGCCTGGTTGCTCAGCTGATCCAGGGCGATCCCCGCAAGGTAGTCGTTCAGCGCAAACATCACCTGATTTTTGGCGCTATCCATCGCCAGCGGATTGCGCAGCACCACGCTGACGTCTGCCTTCGGCTCGCTGGTAAAGTAGCGGCTCGGCATATAGACCACGCGCAGGGTTGGCTCATCCACAATCAGCTCGGGATGAAGGTATTTTTTCGCTGGCTTTTGCAGCGTGAAATCATCCGGAATATAGGGGTTCAGCTCCGGCAGCTTCAGCGCGATGGCGTTGGATTTTTGCTGCCAGTCGGCGAAGGTCTGGTCGCTAATCTTATCGACCTGGTAAGGCGCATCGACAAAATAGGCGGTTTTATTGTGCGGCTCCTGCGGACTGATGTACCAGATGCGCGCGTTCTGCGGCGTCATCATCGCCAGCCGCGCCTTAACGGCCTCGGCATCAAACCGATCGGCAATGTTTACCGCATCCAGGGTGTGCTCAACCGGCACGCGGATCATGGTATCCGCCAGCCACTCGACGTAGTCCATATCCCGGGTAATGGAGGGGTAGCGGAAGTCGAGATCCAGCACGTGGGACAGCTCGTCAAAGTAGCGCTTGTCCACGCCCTTCTCACGCAGCAGCTGGAGGTAGCTAAAAATGGCCGCAACGACGTCGTCACGGTGCGCCAGCCCCTTGTCGGTCAACGTCGCAGAAATCGCCAGCACGCCGCTGTTGCCGTTAACGACAGGATCGGAGTCGGCGCGGATCCCCTCGGCCAGCCCCTGCTGCTGCAACCAGTCAGAGAGCGTTCCCGGACTGCGGTTGCCAATCAAGTAGGTGATCAGCTCGTCAGTTTTGCTGCGGAACTGCGGCGTATTGTTATCGATGCGGAACTCAACCCGCACCACCTTGCGCGGCATCACCGGCACGTAGTGGAGGATCAGCCCCTTCTGCGCGTCGGTTACCACCGGCACGTCAATTTGCGGCTGGGCCAGCGCTTTGTTCGGCACGCGACCAAAGGTTTTCGCGGCGATGGCGGCCAGCTCCGGCAGGGGACGATTGCTGTAGACCACCGCCTTCATCAGGTTCGCCGAGTAGTATTTATCGCGGAAGGCCAGCAGCGCCTCCTGCACCGGGCTGCCCGGTTTGTCGCTCAGGGTCTCCAGGTTACCGCCGGAGAAGCGCGAGGCCGGATGCGCTGGATTGATGGTCTCTGCGCTCACCTGCGCCATGCGCATCCCGTCCCGGGAGCGGGCCAGCGTCAGCTCGGCGTTAACCGCGTTACGCTCGCGTTCGGCATACTTTTTATCAAGCAGCGGCGAGGCGATAGCGTCCGCAAGACGATCCACGGCCCCCTCCAGCGCGTCGTTCTCGACTTCCAGATAGAACGCGGTACGGTAGGGCGCGGTGCTGGCGTTGTGGCTTCCGCCGTGCAGCTTTAAAAATTCAGCAAGGCTATCCGGCTGCGGATAGTGGGTAGAGCCCATCAGGGTCATGTGCTCAAGATAGTGTGCCAGGCCGGGATGCGCCTCGGGATCCTGCAGCGAGCCAACGGGCACCACCAGCGCAGAGAGGGATTTCACCGCCTGAGGATCGTTAACCAGCAGGACCACCATGCCGTTATCGAGACGAATAGCCTGATACTGGCGGGTGTCCTTATCGCTTTTACGAATTGTTTCCTGAACGGGCTGCCAACCGGTGTCTGCCTGACTTAACGGTGCCCAAAGGGCGACAAATAAGAGTAACGCTTTGAACAAGGTGCTGCTGGGCATTCACGAACCTCATCATTAACAAACCTGTGCCGGTGAGACCGGCATATCCAATCAGTCCGTGATTCGCTGCGCATCATAATGGAAGCCCTTCCGTTGCGCAATTTTTATACACTTCATCAGGACTGACTAAAGCGAAAGAGCGGCAGCAGATAACGCTCTGCCTGTTTAACTATCTCGGTATAGTTCTCAGGTTCGAGGGTGCGCCACAGGCGTTGATACCATACATCCTCGCCCTCGCCGCTAACCATCATGTTGCCTTCATAGGCCTGCAGGAATTTGCTCCGCGCCTTAGCGAGCGTCTCCTCGTCTTTTAACATCGCATCATTCGTTGCGTCATAACAGGCTTTTATCCATGCGCCACCGCTTTCTGGTAGCAGCAGCAGCGGTTTTTTCATCCCTTCCCGGTAGCCCTCAACCAGCTCTCCAAGGTACTTCCGCGCCTCATCCTGCTTCAGGGGTGGGAAGTGCCAGGCTTTATCATTGCGGACAAATAGCCGACTCTCTCCCGTTCCGCCGCTGGCACAGTAGACAAGATGTTCCAGCCAAAGTTGCAAACCCTGCGAGACCTTCAGCATCGAAGGACGCCAGCGCAGCAGGCCATCCTCCTGGACATGCTGTAGCCAGCCGGTCAGGTGCACCTTGCCGCAGTCAAGCTCGATCTCCATGCTCTCGGCGGGCTTGCGGTGCTCGTGAACCCGCGACGCCAGCTGCTGCATCTCCTGGTGCTGGGTCTCCCAGACAATTTCACCAAACGCACCGTAGGGCAGCTGGCCTGCCGCACGATACTGGCGGAAGAGCTTCTCGACATCCTCCTCCTCCACCAGGGTATTAAGCAGCGCCTGGTTAAGCTGGTAGCGGTCCAGGCCATCAATGATAAACGGCTCGGCGTCGGGAATATCGCTCGCCTCGGGGCGGAAGTTCACCTTCAGGCGCATCTGGAAGAAAGCCCGCACCGGATGCGCCCAGAAGCGCTGCAGCTGCTCGAACGGCAGCGTCTCCAGCGGCTCCTCCTCTAGCTCCTGGATAAAGGTGGCGTGTGCCACCCCCTGCTGGCTGGCGGCGGGCAACCACTCCCGGGCATAGCTTTGCAGCTCATCGGCAATAAAGTTTTCTGCATCAAACGGCATCCGCGTATGCAGATGGGTGATGTGATCCACCACCCGCTGCGCGCTCTCGTCGCAGGTAAGTTCTTCATCGCCGGGCAGATAGTGGCTCTGCCCGATGTAGTCCACCAGCTCCTGCACCAGCACCGACGGGAAGCGCTCGCTATTATCCTGAATTGAGCGCCCGATATAGCTGATATAGAGCTTCTGCTGGGCAGAGATGAGCGCCTCCAGGAAGAGGTAGCGGTCATCGTCCCGGCGGCTGCGATCGCCGCGCATTGGTTTTTGACTCATCAAGTCAAAGCCGAGCGGGGCCAGCGCGCGCGGATAGACGCCGTCGTTCATCCCCAGCAGGCAGACCACCTTAAAGGGGATCGAACGCATCGGCATCAGGGTACAGATGTTGATAGGCCCGGCAAGGAAACGCTGGCTAATGCGCTCCTGGTCAAGCCTCTGCGCCAGCTCGTCGCGCAGCAGGGAGAGCGGCACCGCCTCGTCATAGTGTGCGCCCACGCCCTGGGTGATCACCGCCTGCCACTGCTGCTCAATCAGCGCCAGCGCAGCTTCAGTATCGGGATCGGGCAGGAAAAAGTCGTTGAGCATGTCGCGGCAGACCGGTAGCCACTCCGCCAGGGGGCGATCCTGGGCCAGCCCTTTGCGCCACAGCCTGAGCTGCATCAGCAGCGAGGCCAGGTGGCCCACCAGCTCGGCAATCAGGCCGCTGGACTCATCGTAGGGCAGCACCGACTGCCACTCGCCCTGACGACTCTCCATGGCGTAGCCGAGCAGCATGCGCGTCAGGCCAAACTGCCAGGTGTGCTGGCCGGTCGCGGGCAGCGCCAGCTCGCGGACGTTGTCATCGTCCATACCCCAGCGCACGCCGGACTCGTTGACCCACTGGCGCAGATAGCGCAACCCCTCTTCGTCGATGTTAAACCGTGCGGCAAGCACCGGCACATCCAGCAGCGCCAGCACGTCCTCCGACTGGAAGCGGCTGTCCGGCAGCGAAAGCAGGCTGATAAAGGCCTGCAGCGCCGGGTGCGACTGGCGAGCGCGGCGGTCGGAGATGGCATAGGGCAGATAGCGCTCCCCGCTGGCGCTGCCAAATACCGCCTGGATAAAGGGGCTGTAGCTGTCGATATCCGCCACCATCACAATGATGTCGCGCGGGGAGAGGCTCGGATCCTCCTCCAGCATCGCCAGCAGACGATCGTGCAGCACCTCGACCTCCCGCTGCGGGCTGTGGCAGACGTGAACCGCCACGCTGCGATCCTCCCGCTCCAGCCTGCGCTTGGCGTCACTGCGCTCATACTCCTGGGCCGTCACGCCAGCGACGGCGCTGTTTTTCAACTCCAGAATGTCATACTGCAGGTTTTGCAGCAGCGCACCGGGCGTAATATCAACGAAGGCATCGAGATCGTCGTAGCGATCCATCCCCGCCAGCAGATAGATGTAGTCACGCCCCAGCTTGCCCCACGAGGCCAGCAGCGGGTTACCCACCTCCTGCTCACCTTCGCTGTTAAACAGGCCCTCTACCGGCTGATCTTCACGGAACAGGGCCACCGGATGGGCATCAAGGTGGTGCTTACGCTGGCGGGCAATGAGCCGGGAGAGAAACGCCGGATCTTTGATATCCCCCCAGTAGTAGCGGCAGGGGTTGGTGAACAGCAGGTGAATATCTACATGCTTGCCCAGCGCCTGCAGCGCCTGGAGATAGACCGGCGGCAGGGCGGAAATGCCGCAGATGAATACCCGGGAGGGCAGCCCGGCGGGCGGCGTCGTGGCGGACTCCAGCACGTTGATAAAACGCTCGTAAAGGTTGGCACGATGCCAGTGCGGCTGCCCCAGCGCAGCGGTGTGCTCCACCAGTGCGCGCCAGAGCGGTGCCTGCCAGACCTGCGCTTCGCCGAGGCCGTCAATCAACCCACCCTCTTCCCAGCGGGTCAGCCACTCCGGGCGAAAGACCAGATACTGATCGTAGAGATCTGCCACCCGTGACGAGAGCTGAAACAGCTTGCGCTTGTCATCATCGTCATTGAGGTAGTGGCGGAGCATGGTAAACGCCTCCTGCTCCAGCATCTGCGGCAGCAGGGTCATCAGCTTCCAGCTCATGCTCTGTTTATTAAAGGCGCTCTCTTTCGGGATGTCCGGCAGCACGCGGACAAACATATCCCAGATAAAGCTCGCCGGGAGCGGGAAATCGATATTGGCGGCGATACCAAACTTTTGCGAGAGCGTCATCTGCAACCATTGCGCCATGCCGGTACTCTGTACCAGCACCATTTCGGCCTCAAAGGGATCGTCGAGCCGTTCGCGCTCAACGATAAACTCCATCAATGCTTCCAGCACATCCAGACGATTGGAGTGATAGACCCTTAACATAAACGCTCCTGACTACTCATAAACTGGGCAATGTAACCGCGTCATCTTCCCCTGCCTGCCCGCTGGCGAGGTGATGGTTACGCTGATGCTGACACATCCGGCGTCCGTTGTCTGTATCCGGCTGGCCTGCCAGCCGGGCGGTAGCGGCACGGGCCTGGGCTGCGCCTGCTGCCAGCCGTAGCGCCACAGGTAGCGATAGTGGCTCCAGGTGGTGAACCCCTGCAGCAGCACGCGATGATACCCTGTCAGCGCCGTCACAACCATGACCAGCAGCACCATTGCCAGCAAGGTTTCCGGCAGGCTAAAGCCTCTCTGGCGGGCTACGGCATCTGACACTGACCTATCTCCTTGAATGGACAGAAATCGCTCCAGCCGTGGGGCGAAAACGTCACGTTGCTCTCGCGTATCACCCCGCTGCGCCACAGGGTTTCACTCCCGCTTTCGGCAATCAGTACCAGCGTCCTGTCGGCAAAAATACGCAGGCAGGCCCGCCATGGCTGGCGGTTATGCTCCCGGCACTGCACGGCGGGCTGCATCTGCCAGGTCTGCATCCGCCCCCACTCCAGTGCCGAGTGGGCAGCGGCTAAATCGCGTAGCGCCCGGCTTTCACTGGTGATGCGCTGCGTATGGGTGCGCTGGCGCTGGTTTAAGCCGGTAAGCATCAGGCAGCCCAGCACCAGCAACAGCAGAACCAGCGCCAGGGATGAGATCCCGCTTTCACCTTTCACAGATTTCACTTTTCATAAATTGTACCCCGCCACGCTGTACGTCGCGCTAATGGTTTCCTGAGGATGGTTAAGGGGAGCCGCCGCCAGCGTCACCGTCAGCATAGGGGCCAAAATGCCCTGCGACTGGCGAACTACCGTGAAGCGCTGAACGCTGACCGTGGCCGGATCGGTGATCTTGTTCCACCCCTTCTCTTCACAGCTCTCTGCCCCCTGCCGCGTCTCCAGCACGCCGTTCTGCAGGCGGAAGCCGGTCTGCTCCGCCTCGGAGAGGGGCGAGTGCTCCCACCGGCCGTTGCTGTTGGCATCCCACTGCACGATAACGCAGGCTCCCTGACGGCCAATAACCAGCGGCTCTCCGCTACACTCCCCCCGGCAGTAGCCGGCCCGCTGAAGATGCTTCCCCAGCGTGAAAAGATGCTGCCAAAGCGCCTCCTCCAGAGTTTGCTGCCGGGTCTGGTGCAGCATTGCCGCCTGCAGCGCAGGTAAAAAGCGGGCCGCGCTCAGCAGCAATACGCTGCCGATGGTCATCGCGATGAGCACCTCCAGCAGCGAGAAGCCACCCTGGGTTAGCTGCATGAGCCGCTGTTTGTCCGCTGGCATACTCTTATCCGCCCCCAGTTCGATACAATAATTTGCCACTCTCCCGCCTCGCTACGCAGCGTGATGTGCCCGGCCCATGCGGTATTGCGCAGCCCGTAAAAACCGAGCGAGGGGGTGATATCCACCAGCGCCACCTCTGGCCAGTGCGCACGCAGCGCAAAGGGATTATCCGCCCCGCAGGTTGCCTGCGCGTCGGCCGATGCCAGCAGGCACCAGCGGCCGCTCTCCTGCTTCACCGATACCTTGCGATCCCGGTTGTGCCAGTTGGCGTCGTCCCGCAGCAGCGCCAGATAGTCACGTACCTGCCAGGCGGTTTGCCACAGACGCTGGTGCGCCTGGTAACTCTGCCAGCCGTACAGCCCCGACGCGCCCAGGATCGCCAGAATCATCATTGCCACCGTGGTTTCAATAAGGGTGTAGCCCTGCTCTTTTTTCATGGCCGCACTCTGCACCCAAAATGCAACGCATGCGAGGCGAGATGGTTACTTTTACGAGGCGCTACGAGAGAAATAGTGTGATTTGCAGAGGGTTACATCGCAGTGGGAAAGCGGGTCGCAAAACGGAATGAGGGAGGAAAAAAACCGGCGCAGTAACGCGCCGGCTGTGGCAGGCTGTGATTATCAGATAGCAACCGGGGCTTTAATACCAGGGTGCGGATCGTAGCCTTCGATCTCAAAGTCGTCGAAGCGGTAGTCAAACAGCGAGTCCGGCTTACGCTTGATGACAAGCTTTGGCAGCGCACGCGGCTCACGGGTCAGCTGCAGATGCGTCTGCTCCATGTGGTTGCTGTAGAGATGGGTATCGCCGCCGGTCCAGACGAAGTCACCCACCTCAAGGTCACACTGCTGCGCCATCATATGCACCAGCAGCGCATAGCTGGCGATGTTAAACGGCAGGCCGAGGAAGACATCGCAGGAGCGCTGGTAGAGCTGGCAGGAGAGCTTGCCATCCGCCACGTAAAACTGGAAAAACGCGTGGCACGGGGCCAGCGCCATTTTGTCCAGCTCGCCGACGTTCCAGGCAGAGACAATGATCCGCCGGGAGTCCGGGTCGGTCTTCAGCTGGTTCAGCACGGCCGCGATCTGGTCGATGTGGCGACCGTCCGGCGTGGGCCATGCGCGCCACTGTTTGCCATAAACCGGGCCAAGGTTACCCTGCTCGTCGGCCCACTCGTCCCAGATGGTGACGTTGTTTTCATGCAGGTAGGCGATATTGGTATCGCCCTGCAGGAACCACAGCAGCTCATGAATGATTGAGCGCAGGTGGCAGCGCTTGGTGGTCACCAGCGGGAAGCCCTCCTGCAGGTTAAAGCGCATCTGATGGCCAAAAATGGAAAGCGTGCCGGTGCCGGTACGGTCGTTTTTCTGCGTGCCTTCATCCAGCACTTTTTGCATCAGTTCTAAATACTGTTTCATGATTCCTCAGGAGACGTGTTGCTGCGGGCGACGGCGGTACGCCCAGACCATCATCAGCGCGCCCGCAATAATCATTGGGATAGAGAGGATCTGGCCCATGCTGATGTACTGCACCCACTCGCCGGTAAACTGCGCGTCCGGCTGGCGGAAGAACTCCACGATGATGCGGAATGCGCCATAGCCGATCAGGAACAGACCTGATACCGACCCCATCGGGCGCGGCTTGCGAATAAATAGGTTAAGGATGATAAACAGTACGACCCCCTCTAACGCCAGCTCATAGAGCTGTGAAGGGTGGCGCGGCAGTACGCCATAGGTGTCAAAAATAGTCTGCCACTCCGGATGCGAAGGCAGCAGCGCCATATCTTCGCCGCGGGAGTTAGGGAAGAGCATCGCCAGCGGGAAGCTCGGGTCAACGCGGCCCCACAGCTCGCCGTTGATAAAGTTACCCAGCCGTCCGGCACCCAACCCGAACGGGATCAGCGGCGCAATAAAGTCGGAGACCTGGAAGAAGGTGCGCTTCGTGCGTTTCGCAAAGATGATCATCACCACGATCACCCCGACCAGGCCGCCGTGGAAGGACATGCCGCCGTCCCAGACGCGGAACAGATAGAGCGGATCCTGAATAAAGGTCGGGAAGTTATAGAACAGCACATAGCCGATGCGTCCGCCAAGGAAGACGCCCAGGAAGCCCGCATAGAGCAGGTTTTCCACTTCGTTTTTTGTCCAGCCGCTGCCAGGACGGCTTGCGCGGCGGCCAGCCAGCCACATGGCAAAAATAAAGCCAACCAGGTACATCAAGCCGTACCAGTGCAGCGAAACCGGTCCGATCGAGAAAATTACCGGATCGATATCGGGAAAACGCAGATATCCATTATTCATCTGTCACCACAAAGTGTTGTTATTCCGCCAAAAATCGACAGCGGTTAAGATGTGCGCCCGCTTAACAGGGCGCTCCAAAGCTGGGAATCATAGCATAAGCCAGGCGGGCGATTAGGGCGAAGTTGTAAAAGATCTGTATCTACCCTTTACCCGCCGCCGCTCACGCTAGCGTCCGCCGCGGATCAGGCCGCCCATGCCGCGACGCTCCATAAAGGCCGCCACCTGGTGGCGCACCTCGCTGGTGAACTGGGCTTCCAAAGCGCGGTTTGCCAGGGTTTCGGCATCCTCGCGATCGATATGGCGCAGCAGGTATTTAACACGGGCCACCGAGCGGCCATTCATTGAGAGGTGACGATAGCCAAGGCCAATCAGTACCGCAACGCACATCGGATCGCCCGCCATTTCACCGCACAGGCAGAGATCGATTCCGTGGCGCTCCGTCTCCTGGGCAATCGTCGCCAGCGCCCGCAGAACGGCAGGATGCAGGCTGTCATAGAGGCTCGCCACGCGGGTGTTGTTGCGATCGACCGCCAGCAGGTACTGGGTAAGATCGTTGGTGCCAACGGAGATAAAATCGACCCTGCTTGCCAGATGCGCCAGCATAAAGACCATCGAAGGCACCTCCAGCATCACGCCAATGCGCGGTTTGGGAATGGCATAGCCGATCATCTCTTCAACTTCGCGTCCGGCGCGCTCAATCAGGCGACGGGCTTCGTCTATCTCTTCGATGCTGGTGACCATCGGCAGCAGGATGCTGAGGTTGCCGGTGGCGGCGTTGGCACGCAGCATGGCCCGCACCTGAATAAGAAAGATCTCCGGCTGATCGAGCGTAATACGGATCCCCCGCCAGCCAAGGCACGGGTTCTCCTCGCTGATGGGCATATAGGGCAGCTGCTTATCCGCACCGACGTCCAGCGTGCGCAGGGTAACCGGCTTCTCGTTAAACAGCTGCAACATCCCCTGGTACTGGGCTACCTGCTCCTCTTCCGAGGGGAAACCGCTTTGCAGCATAAACGGGATTTCAGTGCGGTAAAGGCCAATGCCGTCGATGCGGCTGCCGAGCTGCTCCTCATGTTCAGGGCTGAGGCCCGCGTTGAGCATCACCTTAACCCGATCGCCGCTCTTCAGCTGGGCGGGAAGGTTAACCTCATCCTCCGCGAGCTTGCTGAGTTCGTTCTCTTCGCTGATGAGACGCTGGTACTCCTGGAGCAGGATCGGCTCGGGATCGACCAGGATCTCACCCCGGTAGCCATCCACCACCAGCGTGCGGTGGTGTAGCACCGAGGGTTGGATATCGGCCCCCATCACCGTAGGAATGCCCAGCGCCCGCACCATAATAGCCGCGTGGGAGTTGGCCGCGCCGTCGCGCACCACCACCCCTACCAGCCGATCGTGGGGCAGCTCCGCCAGCGTAGTGGCGGACAGCTCGTCGGCCACCAGCACAAAGCGCTCAGGCCAGGTATTGGGTCCCTGTAGGCTATCGTCGAGATGGAACAGCAGGCGCTGCCCCAGCGTGCGCAGGTCGCCGGCACGCTCCTTCAGGTAGCCGTCGGAAAGGGCGGCAAACTGCTCGGCAAAGCGCCCAATGACCTTTTTCACTGCCCACTCGGCCACAAAGCCGCGATCGACCTCATCAAACAGCTCGCGTCTGAGACGGGCGTCCGATAGCAGGTGGGAGTAGAGATCGAAGATGGCCGCTGTCTCTTTCTGCGCCCCGGCAGCGAAACGCTTGCTGTAGCGGCGAAACTCGCCTGCGGCCTCTTCAAGCGCGCCGGTGAGCCGTTCGCGCTCAAGGCCGGTGTCCAGCGTCGAGGCCTCGTAGACCTGCTCCATCAGCGGCAGAGTGGCATCCATCCACCCCTCGGCGATAGCCACGCCGGGAGCGGCAGGCAGCGCACGAATGCGCGTCTGGCGATACTGACCAAACAGAGCGGCCAGCTGCGACTGGGAGAGGATGGCCGCCATCTGGGTGGCTAGCGTGACTAAAAACGACTCTTCACTCTCGTCAAACTGGCGCAGCTCGCGCTGCTGCACCACCAGCACGCCCAGCAGCTGGCGGCGCTGAATAATCGGCACGCCAAGAAACGCACGGAACCGCTCCTCTTTTACCGAGGGAATGTATTTAAAGCTGGGGTGTTTTTGCGCGTCGGCGAGGTTAATCGGCTCCGCCAGCCTGCCTACCAGGCCAACGATACCCTGATCGAATGCGAGCGTGATGGTGCGGCCGCGCGGCTTTTTCAAACCGCGCGTCGCCATCAGGTAATAGCAGCGTCTGTCGTGATCGGCGAGGTAGACCGAACAGACTTCGGTGTCCATCGCCAGACAAATGTCCGTCACCAGAATATCCAGCGCCTCGTTAAGGCGCGGTGCGCTGGCAACTTTCTCGACTATCTCTCGCAACCGGGTGAGCATGATATGTAGGGCTTATCCTCTTTTACGTCGCCAGGCAGGAGAGTGTTGTGGCTTAGGGGTGCTCTCTGCCAGCGCCATCACCACACTTGCAAACTCCTTCATCACCCGACGATAGACATCGCGCTTAAACGAGACGACCTGACGAACAGGATACCAGTAGCTTACCCAGCGCCAGCCATCAAACTCAGGGGTACTGCTGGTTTGCATATTGATATCCGCATCGTTGCTGATCAATTGCAAAAGAAACCACTTCTGTTTTTGGCCGATACAAACCGGCTTTGTGTCCCAACGCACCAAACGTTTTGGTAACTTGTAACGCAACCAGCTGCGGGTCGAAGCAAGAATACGCACATCCTTACGGCTCAGCCCCACCTCTTCGAACAGCTCCCGGTACATAGCTTGCTCCGGGGACTCACCAGGGTTGATACCGCCCTGGGGAAACTGCCACGAGTGCTGACCGAAGCGCCTGGCCCACATCACCTGGCCCTGTCGATTACAGATTACGATACCCACATTTGGGCGGTAGCCATCGTCATCAATCACCGGACTACCTCAAAATAAACTTGAATTAAACGATTGTTTCACACTCGTGAGGTACGGTAAACCACTCTCTCTATGCGCTATAACCGAATAACATTTGAATAACTCACAATTATCACCTGAGTTATAAACAGAATGAGGGTTCCAGCCGCGGTTTTATTCACGATTTCTGTGGATAGAGTTGTGCAGAAGTATGGAATTACTCCGGGAAAACCTGGGCGACCCTGAATAATCTGTTTATCACTCAAAAAAATAATATGGGACTATTCATTAGGTTATACCACGATCCTGACGCCTGAAGCATCAATATGTGATGTGTATCACATGGTCGATCCGGCAACTGATGAAAGATCGAACAGAGTCGGTTTTATCCACAGATTGTGCCACTAAGTTAAGCACAATTTGTGCGAAAATTCGATTTTGGTCGCACGTCAAGGCTGTAAATGGAAACAGTAGTGCCGGTTTTTCTCACTTATCCCACTTTTCTGTGGATAACATGGTGTAAGATCCTGTTCATTGTCAGTGACCAGATTTGGAAAACCTTGCGAGCCGTTGCGCAACAAACAGCGCGCAAGGGAAAAAAATCCTAAAAATCATTGCGTTGTTTATCGTGGTAGGAAAAGATCTTACGCGTTACCCCCTGTGCACTATTGCTGTTCATTTTTTAACCAGAGGTTGTTTATATGCTGCCGCTCTCCCCTTTTACTTCCCCGCCCGCTTCGGAAAGCGTTCTACTGGAGCAGGCGCAACGGCTGGCCGGGCTGACCCTTGGCGAGTTGGGGGTGCTGGCCGGTCTGTCGGTGCCGGTAGACTTCAAGCGTGATAAAGGCTGGACCGGGGTATTGCTGGAGCGCTGGCTGGGGGCGAGCGCGGGCAGCAAGCCTGAGCAGGATTTCGCCGCGCTGGGGGTAGAGCTGAAAACCATTCCGGTGGATAGCCTGGGCCGTCCGCTGGAGACCACTTTCGTCTGCGTTGCACCGCTGACCGGCAACAGCGGCGTCACCTGGGAGAGCAGCCACGTGCGTCACAAGCTCAAGCGGGTGCTGTGGATCCCGGTAGAGGGCTCCCGGGAGATCCCCATCGCCAGCCGTCGGGTTGGCACGCCGCTGCTGTGGAGTCCCAGCGAGCGGGAAGAGCAGCAGCTGCGGATGGACTGGGAGGAGCTGATGGATCTTATCGTGCTGGGCCAGGTAGAGAGCATTACCGCCCGCCATGGCGAGGTGCTACAGCTGCGGCCCAAGGCGGCGAACAGCAAGGCGCTGACCGAGGCGGTGGGCCAGCACGGTCAGCCGATCCTCACCCTGCCGCGAGGCTTCTACCTGAAGAAGAACTTTACCCGCGCGCTGCTGGAGCGACATTTTTTGTTGCAGGGTTATTAATTTTTTTGCCCTCGCCCGCCGCAGGCTTATAATTAGCGCTTCTTTTTTTGGCAGGACTTTACGATGTTATTTGCATGGATAACCGATCCCAACGCCTGGCTCGCGCTCGGTACGCTGACGCTGCTGGAGATTGTGCTCGGAATCGACAATATTATTTTCCTCTCTCTGGTCGTTGCTAAGCTTCCGACCGCACAGCGCAACCACGCCCGGCGTATCGGCCTGGCGGGCGCAATGCTGATGCGTCTGGCGCTGCTGGCCTCTATCTCGTGGGTAACCCGGCTGACCACGCCGCTGTTTAGCGTTTTCGATCACGCGGTCTCCGCCCGGGATCTGATCCTGCTGCTCGGCGGCCTGTTCCTTATCTGGAAAGCCAGCAAGGAGATCCACGAGTCCATCGAAGGTGAAGAGGAGGGGCTGAAAACCAACGTTCACTCTTTCCTCGGCGCCATCGTGCAGATCATGATGCTGGATATCATCTTCAGCCTCGACTCGGTCATTACGGCGGTGGGCCTGTCGGATCACCTGTTCATTATGATGGCGGCGGTGGTGATCTCCGTCGGCGTGATGATGTTTGCTGCCCGCCCTATCGGCGAGTTTGTCGATCGTCACCCGTCGGTAAAAATGCTGGCCCTGTCGTTCCTGATCCTGGTTGGCTTTACGCTGATGCTGGAGAGTTTTGGCATCCACGTGCCGAAAGGCTACATCTATTTCGCCATGTTCTTCTCGATCGCCGTCGAGACCCTGAACCTGTTGCGCAATAAAAAGAATCCGCTGTGATCTCTCGCTCCCCCGCTACGGGGGAGCCATCGCTACTTACGCTGGCCCGTCGTTTCGCCTTCGTTAAGCGGTATGCTTCTAACATGCCCGTCTGAGAACTCAATCCCCGTCACCACACTTCGCTGTGGATCCCGATCGCCAGGCGCTTCCAGTATGTACTGCACGATGTACTGCCCGTTTTCCGGAAAATGATAAAAGTCAGGAGATAGACATAGGTTCCCATTTTCTACGGCCAGCATGGGTGAGTCTGTGAATTTTAACTTTTGCGGAGGGGTGCCACGCGGATTTATGGCGATCAGAGTAGGCTGATAGCTTCCGGCATCTGGAACCTGGAAGCATATGTTTTCCCCACACTTACTCACGGCCGCTGTTTCATCGGCTTTTAATCTGTCGCCTGAGCCGGGACAGCCAGCGAGTAAGGAGATTGAAGCAACCAGTAATAGCGGGCTAATTTTGTTAGTGCTTTTCATTATTATCCCTATGGGAAGTAACGCATTGTTTTATCATATTTTTGTCTAATTATAGCTTCGCTCAGATCTCCATCCAATGTAATATCCCCTCTTCGCCTGAGTATCATCCATAATGCATATCCATAATTAGTCAGAATAAAATAATCTGCAATAATCTGAGCCTGTTGCTCCATTGGGTAGCGTCTTAACGGTCGGCCATCAAGGCTATAACGATAACTGACGGCAAAGCTAACTAAGCCCCTTGCAATAACATTCATACCTCTTTCTCGCTGCCATACGTGGCTCATCTCGTGAATGAAAAGATGCCTGACGGGGTAATCTGCTATCGAGAAATCATTGGTATACCAGTATCTGAAGTACAGTTCGCCATTCGGGGTCATCGCAGTATCTTTGTTTTGCAGACCGAAAGGTAAGTAACTTCCATGATGAATCCAAACTTTGCTGTAGTGAATCGCCTCTTTAAAAACTGTTCTGGCAAGTTTAATCTCACCCAATGTAAGTAATCTGAGGCTGCCTTCCTTTTGCTCACTCATACACATCTCCTTTTTAAACCACAACATTCAGGAACCTGAATGTAAGAATTGGTTAAAAGTTAAAGGATTATGATAAATCGATGCTGAATAGCCTTTTGTAACTTTGAGTGCGCTACCAGGCATCACAGTAAGCAATCAGTGCGATATGACCTGTTGCGCAATAAAAAGAATCCGCTGTGATCTCTCGCTCCCCCGCTACGGGGGAGCCATCGCTGCATTAATGGGCGAGAAATTTGATGATGACGCCTGAAGCGACGCCGGTAATCGCAATCATTGAACCAATAATAGTCATAGTCTGAACCTTTAAAGCGTTATGTAGCTCGACTTTAAAATTGGCAACTTCAATTCCAAGCGTGGACATGTTTTCCTTAGTTGCACAGTTAGACTTAATTACAGCGACATCCGTTACCAGCGACTCGACCTTCTCCTCAAGCGTTTTCACGCGTATCTCCATCTCTCCTTCTCCGTTACTTTTTACCCTTTATCTCTCGCTCTCCTACTACCGGGGGAGCCATCGATGCATTAATGGGCGAGAAATTTAATGATGACGCCTGAAGCGACGCCGGTAATGGCAATCATTGAGCCAACGATCGTCGTAACCTGCACTCTAAAGGTGTTATGAAGCTCGGCCTTTACCTCTGCAATCCTGACGTTAGTCTCTGCTATTTCTACCCTGATGGTTGAAACGTCCTCCTTGGTTGCATAGTTAGATTTAATCACGGCGACATCCGTGACCAGCGACTCCACCTTCTCCTCCAGCGTTTTCACGCGTATCTCCATCTCTCCTTCTCCGTTACGCATAACGTTAATTACGTCACGGAAATATTACCATGCTATGCGTATGGTAAACCGTGGCGAATGCCGCTATTTCTCGCTGGCTTTTAAGATTTTCCCGCTTTTTCCTTTCGTATCCGTGCGTTATTACTACACTCAATACAGATTTTGGCCTTAAGAAGGAGAAAAGCCGTGAAAAAATGGGCAGTAGTGATTTCCGCAGTGGGTTTAGCCTGTGCAGTTTCAGGATGCAGCAGCGACTATGTGATGGCGACCAAAGATGGCCGGATGATCCTCACCGAAGGCAAGCCGGCAGTAGATGACGATACCGGGCTGGTCAGCTACCGCGACCTGCAGGGCAACGAGATGCAGATTAACCGTGATGATGTGTCGCAAATTATCGAACGTTAAGTGCTAAGGTCAGCAATCTGCTGGCCTTTTGATTTTTCTCTTCCCCTTTTGCCTCCCCTCTGCCATGTTTATATTCCTTTGTCAGGAAGCCCCTGACGTTGTTAAAAAACAAGGAAGCCGGCTATGCATTATCACCGTATCCCTCACAGCTCGCTTGAGATAAGCACGCTGGGGCTGGGCACAATGACCTTTGGTGAGCAGAACAGCGAAGCCGAGGCCCATGCGCAGCTTGATTACGCCGTAGCCCAGGGTATCAACCTGATTGATGTGGCAGAGATGTATCCCGTGCCGCCGCGCCCGGAGACTCAGGGCTTAACCGAAACCTACGTCGGCAACTGGCTGGCGAAGCATGGCAGCCGTGAAAAGCTGGTTATCGCCTCCAAGGTGAGCGGACCCAGCCGCAATAACGACAGCGGCATTCGCCAGAATCAGGTGCTGGATCGCAAAAACATCCGTGAAGCGCTGGACGCCAGCCTGAAACGCCTGCAGACCGACTATCTCGATCTCTACCAGGTTCACTGGCCGCAGCGCCCAACCAACTGTTTCGGCAAGCTGGGCTATGAGTGGACGGAGTCCGCACCCGGCGTGACTATTCTCGACACGCTGGAAGCGCTGGCCGAGTGTCAGCGGGCGGGCAAGATCCGCTATATCGGCGTCTCCAACGAAACGGCGTTTGGCGTGATGCGCTATCTGCACCTGGCGGATAAGCACGATCTGCCGCGCATCGTCACCATCCAGAATCCCTACAGCCTGCTAAACCGCAGCTTTGAGGTGGGTCTGGCAGAGGTGAGCCAGTTTGAGGGCGTTGAGCTGCTGGCCTACTCCTGCCTGGCCTTCGGCACCCTGACGGGTAAATACCTGAACGGTGCGAAGCCGGCCGGGGCGCGTAATACGCTGTTCAGCCGCTTTACGCGCTACAGCGGCGAGCAGACGCAAAAGGCAATTGCCGCCTACGTGGATATCGCCAAACGCCATAACCTCGACGCAGCGCAGATGGCGCTGGCCTTTGTCCGTCGCCAGCCTTTCGTGGCGAGCACCCTGCTGGGAGCCACCACCATGGATCAGCTGAAGACCAACGTCGAGAGCCTGTATCTGGAGCTAAGCGAAGAGGTTCTGGCAGAGATTGAGGCGGTGCACAAGATCTATACCTACCCGGCACCGTAGTGCGGACACAGTGTCGGCTGTAGGCCCGGTAAGCATAGCGCCACCGGGCGTTTCTGTGCTGATGCTGCAATGCCGGGCGGCACTGCGTTTGCCCGGCCTACGGTGACTCAGTGCGGTTTGTAGGCCCAGCGCATAAAGTGACTACCGACGGCGCTGCCATAGCCACAGGGCGGCAATCGCCAGCGCAAACAGCACGCCAAAGCCGACCCCGACGCCGACCACCGGCGCACCCGCTTTCACCGCCAGCGAGTAGAGCCCCAGCATAATCAGCATCGCCGCGTTCTCGCCCAGGTTCTGCACGGCGATAGCGTTGCCTGCCCCGACGGAACGTTTTCCCCGCTCCTGCAAAAGCGCATTGAGCGGCACGACAAAAAATCCGCCCAGCATGCCTATGAGCACCAGCAATCCGTAGGCAGGAATCAATGCATGTTGTAACGAAAAGAGCGTTACCACTACGCCGATGAGGATCCCGGCGGGCATGCAGCGGGCCACGCTCTCCAGGGTCACCAGCTTCGCCGCCACGCCCGCGCCGACAACGATGCCCACCGCCACCATGGCATTAAGATAGGTTGGCGTCGCGTTATCCGTAATGCCCAGCGCCACCGGCACCCACAGCACCAGCAGGAAGCGCAGCGTTACCCCAGCGCCCCAAAACAGGCTGGTACCCACCAGCGAGAAGCGGGTTTCACCGTTTAGCCACAGCGTCTTACAGGCGTGAAAGAAGCTCTGGGTCATGGGGGCAAAGCGCCAGCTTAGCCCAGGACGGGCCGCAGGCAGTTTGGGGATCATCAGGTTCGCTACTACCGCACCGGCATAGACCAGGGCGCAGATGCCGAGCGCCGCCAGCACATGCCAGTCCGCCAGCACGCCGCCTGCCACCGAACCCAACAGGATGGCGGCGATGGTCGATGACTCCATCAGGCCGTTAGCCTTCACCAGCTTATCGCCGGTGGTCAGCTCGCCGAGAATGCCGTACTTGGCCGGAGAGTAGGCCGCCGCGCCAATGCCCACCAGGGTATAGCCAATAAAGGGATTAAGGCCCACGCAGATACTCAGTGCGCCGAGCAGCTTCAGTCCGTTGGCAAACATCATCACCCGCCCCTTGGCAAAGCTGTCTGCCACCTGGCCGACAAAGGGGGCGAAGAGGATGTAAGCGCCTACAAACACCATCTGTAGGATCGGCTGGCTCCAGTCGGGGTAAAACTCGGCCTTAAGCAGCGCCAGCGTGGCAAACAGCAGGGCGTTGTCGCCAAATGCCGAGAGGAACTGGGCGGCGGTGACCGCCAGCATGCCCTTCGACAGCAGAGAATCGTTAGTGCTCACTGACTCATGCATGTTGCGCTTCCGTCTCGTCGAGTTTGCTCTTCAGGGTAACAAAATCCGGCTTACCGCTGCCCAACACCGGCAGCTGCTTGAGGAAACGGATATCGCGCGGCACCGCCAGCTCCGGCACGCCCTGGGCGCGCGCCTGCTGGAGCAGCATCTCGCGGGTCAGCTCGCTGTCGGTGGTAAACATCACCAGCGCCTCGCCTTTGCTGGCGTCGCTCTTCACCACCGTGGCGTGCATTTTATCCGGCGAGGCCAGCAGCGCCAGCTGCTCCACCATCTCCAGCGAGATCATCTCCCCGGCGATTTTGGCGAAGCGCTTGGCCCGACCCTGGATCTGCACAAAGCCCTGCTCGTCGAAGCGTACGATGTCGCCGGTGTCATACCAGCCGGGTTCCATCTCACCCTCGGCGTTCTCCGCCGCCGGGCGCTCAAGCACCCCAGGGTTCTCGACGCGCAGGTAGCCGGTCATAACGTTTGGTCCCTTCAGCTGCAGCCTGCCGCCCTCTTCAATGCCCGGCACTGCCATCAGGCGTGCATCCATCCCCGGCAGAATACGCCCCACCGTGCCCGGCTTCGCCGCCATCGGCACGTTAATAGAGACCACAGGCGCACACTCGGTTACGCCGTAGCCCTCCAGCACCCGCAGGCCGAACTTGTCCTGCCAGAGCTGGCGGGTGCTCTCCTGCAGTTTTTCCGCCCCGGCGACGACGTAGCGCAGGCGGTAGAAGTCGTAAGGGTTGGCAAAGCGCGCGTAGTGTCCAAGGAAGGTCGAGGTGCCAAACAGCACGGTGCAGTTACGGTCGTAGACCAGCTCCGGCACGATACGGTAGTGCAGCGGACTGGGGTAGAGAAAGACCTCCGCGCCGGTCAGCAGCGGGGTAAATAGCCCCACGGTAAGACCAAAGGAGTGGAACAGCGGCAGAGCCGACATAAAGCGATCCCGGGCGGTAAAATCGGCGATGGTCCGGATCTGCTCCACGTTGGCGAGAATACTTTTATGGCTGTGGACAACCCCTTTCGGATTGCCCTCCGAGCCGGAGGTAAAGAGCACCAGCGCGTCATCTTCCGGCTGCTGCTGCACCTGCGCCAGGCGCGGCATCAGCAGGTGGCCGAAGATCCACAGCTTATCAGCGGCAGTGACCTCGCCTTTCAGATCCTCCAGATAGATCCAGCGCACCTGGGTTAGCTGCTCCGCCAGATGCCAGAGCTTGCCCTTCTCCATAAACTGGCGGGAGGTAAAGATGGTTTTGATCTGCGCGGCGGTAATGGCGCTGCCCAGCCCCTTCACCCCCGCCGTGTAGTTCATCATTGCCGGGACGCGTCCCCGGGCGATGGCGCCAAATATCACCGCCGCCGCGATGCCCGCGTTCGGCAGCATCAGGCCAATTTTTTCGCCCTGGGCGCTGTACTTATCCAGGATGCGCGCCACAAACAGCGTTTTGGTCAGCAGCTTACGGTAGGTATCGGGCTGGAAATTGATATCCTCGATGCAGTTCTTACCCGCGCCATAACGATACTGCGCCGCCAGCAGGGCTTCGAACAGCGTCTCGCGCGGGCGCACGGCCATGCGCGCTTCCATCATAATCTGGTGCAGCATCTCCCCTGCCAGCCTGCGACGATCGCGGGCGCGGGGCGCGTCCGGCATCGGCAGCTGGGTTGGGGGCAGAATATGCAGGCTGATGCGCGGGAAGAGGCGCTGCTTCACCAGCCCCTTCAGGCGGCTAAAGAAGGTCAGCTCTGCCCCCTCAATGCGCACCGGGATCACCGTTGCCCGCGATTTAGCCGCGACAAAGGCGGCCCCGTCATAAATTTTCATTAACGAACCGGAGACCGAGATGCGTCCCTCCGGGAAGATCACCACCGGGCGACCGCTTTCGATCAGGCGCACCAGCTGCTTGATCGACATCGGCTTGGTGGGATCGAGGGGCACAAAGTCGATCAGGCTCGTCAGGGCGCGCATATACCAGCGCTGGCTGATGGAGGTATAGACCGCAAACACCGGGCGCACCGGTAAAAATAGCGCCAGCAGGATGCCGTCAATAAAAGAGACGTGGTTTGGGGTGATGAGTACACGCTCGCCGCGCAGCGGCTGCGTATCGCCGGTAAGCTCGACGCGGTAGAGCAGACGGACGAGGGTACGGAAAAAGCCCAGCATCATTAACTTCCTGTTCAGTCGTTCGGGGTATGGCAAGAATTGTGGCAGATTACACGAGAAGTGTGGCGGGCGGCAAAATCGGGGCGAAAAAAAACCTGCGCATCCGCGCAGGTTGGTGCAAAAAGTGAGTACTCTATACGTACTGAAATCTCACCAATCAATACCTCTGGGATCTTGATTGTGGCCCCTCCCCCCTGCGGATGCCAGGGAACAATCGCAACAGCTCATCGCAAAGTGTAACCAAAGGTTTGAATTACCCTTTTCCTGTTTTATTTGTCCGGTAACACGGGTGTAACGGTTTCACTCTGCACATGCGCTTTAGTTCACGTTTGCACATTCCGGGGGCGCAAGAGCCTTGAACCTGCCGCGCTTTTCCGCAACACTTAACCATGTGTAACCGCTTACCCATTAGAGAAGGCTCAAAATGGCGACCATAAAGGATGTAGCAAAGCTCGCAGGTGTTTCCGTCGCCACGGTGTCGCGCGTCATTAACAGCTCCCCCAAAGCCAGCGATGCCTCCCGGCAGGCGGTGCAGAGCGCCATGGCCTCACTCAACTACCATCCCAATGCCAACGCCCGCGCGCTGGCCCAGCAGTCAACGGAGACCATCGGGCTGGTGGTCGGCGACGTCTCCGATCCCTTTTTTGGTGCCATGGTCAAAGCGGTGGAGCAGGTGGCTTACCACACCGGTAACTTTTTGCTGATTGGTAACGGCTACCATAATGAACAGAAAGAGCGGCGTGCCATTGAGCAGCTGATGCGCCACCGCTGCGCGGCGCTGGTGGTACACGCCAAAAGCATGCCCAATGAAGAGTTAGCCGGGCTGATGGATCAGATGCCTGGCATGGTGCTAATCAACCGCATCTTGCCGGGCTACGAGCAGCGCTGCGTGGCGCTGGACGATCGCTACGGCGCATGGCTGGCGACCCGGCATCTTATCCAGCAGGGACATACCAAAATTGGCTACCTCTGCTCAAACCATGCCATCTCCGATGCGGAAGATCGCCTCCAGGGCTATTACGATGCGCTGCGGGAGAACGGCCTGCCCTGTAACGACAGGCTGGTGACCTGGGGCGAGCCGGATGAGAGCGGCGGCGAGCAGGCAATGACCGAGCTGCTCGGGCGTGGCAGGCACTTTACTGCGGTGGCCTGCTACAACGACTCGATGGCTGCCGGCGCGATGGGGGTATTGAACGACAACGGCATTGAGGTGCCGGGCGAGATCTCGCTGATAGGCTTTGATGACGTGCTGATCTCCCGCTACGTCCGCCCGCGTTTGACCACCGTGCGCTATCCGATCATTACGATGGCGACCCAGGCAGCCGAGCTGGCGCTGGCGCTGGCCAAAGAGCAGCCCCTGCCGGAGATCACCCACCTCTTCAGCCCGACGCTGGTGCGCCGCCACTCGGTGGGTACCCCCCAGGAGAGCTAAAGCGCGCAGCGGTAGAGGTGCACCGTGGTAGCCGGGTAGTCCAGGCCGTCACCGATATAGTGCCAGCCAAAGCGCTCGTAAAAATCGCGGCAGGCGGAGTAGAGATGCAGCTGGGTAAAGCCCCGTTCGCGGGCATAATCCTTCACGTGCTGCAGGAGCTTGCCCGCCAGCCCCTGCCCGCGCGCGGCCTCATCGACGTAGAGCGCCGCCAGCCACGGCCAGAGATCCTGACGGCTGATGAGATCGCAGCGCCAGAGTCCCACCGTACCCAATAGCCTCTCCCCGTCGGTAGCGATAAAGGTAAGAGGCAGCGCCTCGGGCCGCTGGCTATGGGCGATCACGCTGGCAAAAAAGTCTCGCGACAGCGTGTCGCCAAAGGCCTGCCACAGCCACTCGGTCACCTGGTCAGCAAAGTGCGGCGCGTCGTACAGGGGCAGGATCGTCAGGCTCATTGTCTTACAGCAGCTCCAGCGCCAGCAGCTCGTCGATAGTCTGCCGACGACGGATCAGCCGCGCCACGCCGCCGTCAAACAGCACCTCCGGCAGCAGCGGACGGCTGTTGTAGTTGGATGACATTGATGCGCCGTAGGCTCCGGTATCGTGCAGCACCAGGTAATCTCCCGGTACCACCGCAGGCAGGGCGCGGGTTTCAACCTCCCCGCCCGCCTGCTGGGTAAAGACGTCTCCGGATTCACACAGCGGACCGGCTACCACGGTATCGATAAGCGGTTCAGCCGCCAGGTCGCGACCGTCTGCCGCCAGAGCGCTAATGTGGTGATAGCTGCCGTACATCGCCGGGCGCATCAGGTCGTTAAAGCCAGCGTCGATCAGCACAAAGTGACGGCTGCCCATCGCTTTGACGCTGCGCACCTGCGCCACCAGCACGCCGGATTCAGCTACCAGGAAGCGTCCCGGCTCGATCTCCAGCTTCACCGGATGCCCCAGATGGGCAGCAATTTTTTCCCGGGCGCTGTTCCACAGGCCAAAGTAGTGATCGGTGTCGATCGCCTCTTCCCCTTCGCGGTAAGGGATCGACAGCCCGCCTCCAGCAGATATCGCCTCCAGATCCTGACCGAACTCGATCACCTGGCTGACCATCGCGCCGCACACCTGCTCAAGGTGGCCGTAGTCCACGCCCGATCCGATGTGCATATGGATCCCCACCAGCTTAAGCTGGTAGCGCTGCATCACCTCCAGCGCGGCGGGCAGATCGCTGTACCAGATGCCGTGCTTGCTGTTCTCGCCGCCGGTATTGGTTTTCTGGCTGTGGCCGTGGCCGAAGCCAGGGTTAACCCGCAGCCAGACGCGGTGGCCCGGAGAGACCTCCCCCAGCTGGGCCAGCATATCCACCGAGCCAGCGTTAACCGGGATCTGTAGCTCATGCACGCGGGCCATCGTCGGCGGGTCGATCAGATCGGCGGTAAAGACGATCTCATCCGCACCGTTCTGCGGCTGATAGCCCGCTGCCAGGGCGCGTTCAATCTCGCCCAGCGAAACTGAATCCACCTTGACGCCCTGCTCGCGCATCAAACGCAGAATATGAATATTGGAGCACGCCTTCTGGGCGAAACGCACCACGTCAAACTTCGCCAGCTGGGCAATGCTGCGGCGGATAATCTCGGCGTCGTAGGCCCAGACCGGGCAGCCAAATTCAGTCACCAGGCCGTGCAGGTTTGCGGCAGTGAGCGCGGTATCAGTGTTGTTTAACGGGCGTGGCATGGCGAACTCCATAATGATTTTTCACTATTACGCCACAGGCCGAAGGGAATAAAAAATATCGTTATGTTACGATTCTATGCAAATCTGATATACCTTGCGCCGCAGGAAAGCCGATGCCCACCGTTAACCTCCGCCACATTGAAATTTTTCATGCCGTGATGACCGCCGGGAACCTGACCGAGGCCGCGCGTCTGCTGCACACCTCGCAGCCCACCGTCAGCCGGGAGCTGGCGCGCTTTGAAAAGGTGATCGGCCTGACGCTATTTGAGCGTTCGCGGGGACGGCTGCACCCCACGGTGCAGGGCCTGCGTCTGTTTGAGGAGGTGCAGCGCTCATGGTACGGGTTGGATCGCATCGTCAGCGCCGCCGAGAGCCTGCGGGAGTTTCGCCAGGGAGAGCTGTCCATTGTCTGCCTGCCGGTCTTCTCCCAGTCGTTTCTGCCCCTGCTGCTGCAGCCTTTTCTTGCCCGCTACCCGGAGGTGAGCCTCAACGTGGTGCCGCAGGAGTCGCCGCTGCTGGAGGAGTGGCTCTCTGCCCAGCGCCACGATCTCGGCCTGACCGAAACCCTCAGCACGCCCGCCGGGACCGAGCGCACGCCGCTGCTGACCCTCAACGAAGTATGCGTCCTGCCCGCCGGGCATCCGCTGGCGCAGCGCAAGGTGCTTACCCCCCAGGATTTTCAGGGCGAGAACTACATTAGCCTGTCGCGCTCGGACAGCTATCGCCAGCTGCTGGATGCCCTGTTCAATGAGCATCAGGTAAAACGTCGCATGGTGGTGGAGACCCACAGCGCCGCCAGCGTCTGCGCGATGGTCCGCGCCGGGGTTGGCGTGTCGGTGGTCAACCCCCTCACCGCCCTCGACTACGCCAGCAGCGGCGTGGTGGTCAGGCCCTTCAGCATCGCCGTGCCCTTCACCGTCAGCCTGATCCGCCCCCTGCACCGCCCCGCCTCTGCGCTAGTGGATGCCTTCTCTGCCCATTTACAGCAGGCGGTGCCGCGGATTATTCCAGCATAAAATCGACAACGTCGGCGGCGTGCAGCGCGGCGGTATCAAATACCGGGATCGGGCTTTGATCCTGGGAGACCAGCAGGCCAATCTCGGTGCAGCCGAAGATCACGCCCTGCGCCCCCTGGTTCGCCATCCGCGCAATCAGATCGATAAAGTAAGTCCGCGACGGCTCGCTGAAAGTACCCCGGCACAGCTCGTCGAAGATGATCTGGTTAACCCTGGCGCGATCCTCACCGTCCGGGACGCAGGTCTCGATGCCGTGGGCATCACGCATCCGCCCGCGGTAGAAATCCTGCTCCATGGTGTAGCGAGTGCCCAGCAGCGCGACCAGCTGTAAGTTTTGTTTCTGGATCGCCCGGGCGGTGGCATCGGCGATGTGCAAAAACGGCACGCTACAGCGATCCTCAATCTGGTCGGCGACCTTATGCATGGTGTTGGTACAGAGCACGATCCCTTCGGCGCCGGCACGCTCCAGGCCTGCAGCGGCGCTGGCGAGGATCTCACCCGCTTTGTGCCAGTCGCCGCTCGACTGGCACGCCTCGATCTCATGAAAATCGACGCTGTGCAGCAGCAGGCTGGCGGAGTGCAGGCCGCCCAGCCGGGCTTTAATTCCCTCGTTAATCAGACGGTAGTAGGGAATGGTCGATTCCCAGCTCATGCCGCCCAGCAGCCCTATGGTCTTCATCTTGCCTCTCCCCTGTTATCCGCCCGTGAAAGCAAACTTGTGATCGGCTTTCCACTTATTAGGCGTCGCGTTTCTTTTTAACGCTAGCTGATATAAATTTAATGAAACATTGTTTTATATTAAACCTACACGACTACATACAGGACGCTCTCATGTTTACTTTCCACCAGCAGACCCAGCTCGACGATCTGGGCAACGGCGTTACCCGGCGCATTCTGGCCCACGCGGGCAAAATGATGGCGGTAGAGGTGAATTTTAGCGAAGGTGCGGTTGGCCCCTTACATAACCACCCCCATGAACAGCTTACCTACGTTTTGTCCGGCGAGTTTGAATTTACCATTGGCGATGAAAAACATATCGTTCGCGCCGGGGATACCCTCTACAAAGAGCCGAACATCGTGCACGGCTGCGTCTGCTTAAAGGCGGGCACCCTGCTCGATACCTTCACCCCGGTACGTGAGGATTTCCTCAACGCATATTAAACACGACTATATCACGTCACCCTATGTAGGCCCGGTAAGCGTAGCNNCGTAGCGCCACCGGGCGTGACTATGCTGACGCTGCCACGCCGGGCGGCACTGCGTTTGCCCGGCCTACGTCGAGCACGGTGCGGTTTACAGACGATCACAGTATCAATAAATTAAAGCCCTCTCCTGCGAGGGCGTTTTTATTTATAGCAAATCATTAGCGAATTAATCATTCATTTATCCAGGCACTTACACCGCGTGCTCACTGGAAATGTCACCTGGCTCACCTTATTGAAACGTCGTTTCGACTTTGATCACATTTCCATAATTAATCGAATGACGCAGAAATAAATCGCAATAAGATAAATTAAAACACCGTTTTAAAAAGCAATCATACACCCAGGCAGGTATATATGAATGAAAACAGACTGCTGGGATTGGCCTGGATATCGCCCTATATCATCGGGTTGATCGTCTTTACGGCCTTTCCCTTCGTTTCCTCGTTTTTCCTCAGTTTTACTGAGTATGACTTAATGAGTCCGCCGGTATTTAACGGGATTGAAAACTACCGTTACATGCTGACCGAGGACTCCCTGTTCTGGAAATCGATGGGCGTCACCTTTGCCTACGTCTTTTTAACGATCCCGCTGAAGCTCGCCTTTGCGCTGGGGATCGCCTTTGTTCTTAACTTTAAGTTACGCGGCATCGGCTTCTTTCGTACCGCCTACTATATCCCATCGATTCTGGGCAGCTCCGTCGCCATCGCCGTGCTGTGGCGCGCGCTGTTTGCTATCGACGGCCTGCTGAACAGCTTTATTGGCGTTTTTGGTCTCGATCCGGTGAACTGGCTGGGTGAGCCTTCGCTGGCGCTGATGTCCGTGACCCTGCTGCGCGTCTGGCAGTTCGGTTCCGCGATGGTGATCTTCCTCGCCGCGCTGCAAAACGTCCCGCAGTCGCAGTATGAGGCGGCGATGATCGACGGCGCGTCGAAGTGGCAGATGTTTATGAAGGTGACCGTGCCGCTGATTACGCCGGTGATCTTCTTCAACTTCATCATGCAGACCACCCAGGCGTTCCAGGAGTTTACCGGCCCGTATGTCATTACCGGCGGCGGCCCGACCTACTACACCTACCTCTTCTCGCTCTACATCTACGACACCGCCTTTAAGTATTTCGATATGGGCTACGGCGCGGCGCTGGCGTGGGTACTGTTCCTGGTGGTGGCCGTCTTCGCCTCCATTGCCTTTAAGTCATCAAAATACTGGGTCTTCTACTCCGCCGATAAGGGAGGCAAAAATGGCTGACGTGCAACAAATTACCCCGGCTGCGAGCCACGCCGAACGTGAAGTGGCCCGTACGCTGCGTCGCGAGAAGATCAGCGCATGGATCCGCTATGTCATTTTGCTGTTTGTTGGCCTGCTGATGCTCTACCCGCTGGTGTGGATGTTCTCGGCGGCGTTCAAGCCTAACCACGAGATCTTTACCACCCTGAGCCTGTGGCCAGCCAACGCCACCTGGGACGGCTTTATCAACGGCTGGAAAACCGGTACCGAGTATAACTTCGGCCATTACATGCTGAATACCTTCAAGTATGTAATCCCGAAAGTGATCCTGACCATTATCTCCTCCACCATCGTGGCCTACGGCTTTGCCCGCTTCGAGATCCCGTGGAAGAAGTTCTGGTTCGCGACGCTGATCACCACCATGCTGCTGCCAAGCACCGTGCTGCTGATCCCGCAGTACCTGATGTTCCGTGAGATGGGCATGCTCAACAGCTATATGCCGCTCTATCTGCCGCTGGCTTTTGCCACCCAGGGCTTCTTCGTCTTCATGCTGATCCAGTTCCTGCGCGGCGTACCGCGTGACATGGAAGAGGCGGCGCAGATCGACGGCTGTAACTCTGCCCAGGTGCTCTGGTACGTGGTGGTGCCGATCCTGAAACCGGCGATTATCTCGGTGGCGCTGTTCCAGTTCATGTGGTCGATGAACGACTTTATCGGCCCGCTGATCTACGTCTACAGCGTGGATAAGTACCCGATTGCCCTGGCGCTGAAAATGTCCATCGACGTGACCGAGGGCGCGCCGTGGAACGAAATTCTGGCAATGGCGAGTATCTCCATTCTGCCGTCCATCATTGTCTTCTTCCTGGCTCAACGCTACTTCGTACAGGGCGTGACCAGCAGCGGAATTAAAGGTTAAGAGGGAAATATCATGGCTGAAGTTATTTTCAACAAGCTGGAAAAAGTGTACTCCAACGGCTTTAAAGCGGTACATGGTATCGACCTGAAGATCGCTGACGGGGAGTTTATGGTGATTGTTGGCCCGTCCGGCTGCGCCAAGTCCACCACCCTGCGCATGCTGGCCGGGCTGGAGACCATCAGCGGCGGCGAAGTGCGTATCGGGGAGAAGATCGTCAACAACCTCGCGCCGAAAGAGCGCGGCATTGCGATGGTGTTCCAGAACTATGCTCTTTATCCGCACATGACGGTTCGGGAAAACCTCGCCTTCGGCCTCAAGCTGAGCAAGATGCCGAAAGAGCAGATCGATAAATATGTCGATGAAGCGGCGAAGATCCTTGAGCTGGAGGAGCTGCTGGAGCGCCTGCCGCGCCAGCTCTCCGGCGGCCAGGCCCAGCGTGTGGCGGTAGGTCGGGCGATTGTGAAGAAGCCGGACGTGTTCCTGTTTGACGAACCGCTCTCTAACCTCGACGCCAAACTGCGCGCCTCGATGCGCATCCGTATTTCGGATCTGCATAAGCAGCTCAAAAGCTCCGGCAAACCGGCTACCACCGTCTACGTGACCCACGACCAGATCGAAGCCATGACCATGGGCGACCGCATCTGCGTAATGAAGCTGGGCCATATCATGCAGGTGGATACCCCGGACAACCTCTACCACTACCCGAAAAACATGTTCGTGGCGGGCTTTATTGGCGCACCGGAGATGAACATCAAGCCCGGCAAGCTAGTTGATAAAGCGGGCCGCCTGCACATCACCATCGGCGATGAGAGCCTGCCGCTTAACGCGCGCCAGCAGGAGAAAGTGGCCGCGTATCAGAACCAGTCGGTGTTTTTCGGCGTGCGTCCGGAGTTCGTCTCCCTCTCCGATGAGCCATTTGCCGAGGGCGGCTGCACCGGTGAGATGGTCCGCACCGAAAACATGGGCCACGAGTTCTTTGTCTATCTGAAAGTGGGCGACTACGAGCTGACCGCCCGCATTCCGTCAGATGAAGCTAAGCCAATGATTGAAAAGGGCCTTAACCGCAAGGTCTGGTTTACGTTTGACATGGATAAGTGTCATATCTTTGACGCAAAAACTGAACAGAACATCTCTCTCTAACTGGAGTATAAAAATGAAAAAAGTGCTTTTAAGCGCAGCTATCTCCGCCACATTAGGCCTGAGCGCCCTTCCTTCTCAGGCAGCGGATAACGTTGACCTGCGTATGTCCTGGTGGGGTGGCAATGGCCGCCACCAGGTAACGCTGAAGGCGATCGAGGAGTTTCACAAGCAGCATCCGGACATTAACGTAAAATCTGAATATACCGGCTGGGACGGCCACCTCTCCCGCCTGACCACGCAGATCGCTGGCGGCACCGAGCCTGACGTGATGCAGACCAACTGGAACTGGCTGCCGATCTTCTCCAAAAACGGCGACGGCTTTTACGACCTCAACCAGGTGAAGGATGTGATCGATCTGAGCCAGTTCGATCCGAAAGAGCTGAAATCGACCACCGTCAACGGCAAGCTGAACGGGATCCCCATCTCCGTGACCGCACGCGTTTTCTACTTCAACAATGAGACCTGGAAAAAAGCGGGCGTTGAGTACCCTAAAACCTGGGATGAGCTGAAAGCCGCAGGCAAGACCTTTGAGAGCAAGTTGGGCAAGCAGTACTACCCGGTGGTGCTGGAGCACCAGGACACCCTGGCGCTGCTGAACTCCTACATGATCCAGAAGTACAACATTGCGGCGGTGGATGAGAAGACGAAAAAATTCGCCTACAGCAAAGAGCAGTGGGTGGAGTTTTTCCAGACCTATAAGGATCTCGTCGATAGCCACGTGATGCCGGATACCAAATACTACGCCTCGTTTGGTAAGAGCAACATGTATGAGATGAAGCCGTGGATCGAGGGTGAATGGGGCGGCACCTACATGTGGAACTCCACCATCACCAAGTACTCCGATAACCTGAAGCCACCGGCGAAGCTGGAGCTGGGCAGCTACCCGATGCTGCCGGGCGCGACCGACGCAGGCCTGTTCTTTAAACCGGCCCAGATGCTGTCGATTGGTAAATCCACTAAGCATCCGAAAGAGGCGGCGCAGCTGATTAACTTCCTGCTGAACAGCAAAGAGGGGGCGGAGACGCTGGGCCTCGAGCGCGGCGTACCGCTGAGCAAGGCGGCAGTGGAGACCCTGACCGCGAACGGCACCATCAAAGAGGAGGATCCGTCGGTTGCAGGCCTGCGCCTGGCGCAGTCCCTGCCGGCGAAGCTGACGGTATCGCCCTACTTTGACGACCCGCAGGTGGTGGCCCAGTTTGGTACTTCCCTGCAGTACATCGACTACGGCCAGAAAACCGTGGAGGAGACCGCAGCTGACTTCCAGCGCCAGGCTGAACGTATCCTGAAACGCGCGATGCGCTAGGTTTTACAGTTGTGCCGGGTGGCGCTCCGCCTACCCGGCCTACGGTTTACACCCCAATATTTCTTAACTTCTCTCCCGCCATCAGCTTACGCTCAATATGCTCAAGAGTGACGTTCTTCGTCTCCGGGATCAGCCAGAAGGTAATGCCCACGAAGGCAATATTCAGCGCGGTATAGAGCCAGAAGGTTCTCGCCGCACCGATGGCATCAAGCAGCGTCAGGAAGGTCGCGCCGATAATCATGTTTGACACCCAGTTGGTGGTGGTCGAGCAGGTAATGCCGAAATCGCGGCACTTCAGGGGCTGGATCTCCGAGCAGAGGATCCACACTACCGGTGCGGCGCTCATGGCGTATCCGGCGATGCAGATCATGGTCATGCCGACAGAGAGCCAGGAGAGCCCGCTGGAGGCGGTGCCGTTATCAAACTGCATCAGGCAGTAGCCCAGCACTAGCGTGCCAAAGGCCATGACGCTAAAACCGATCTTCAGCGCAGGCTTACGTCCGGCCTTATCCACCATAAAGATGGCGATAAAGGTCGCGAACATAAAGGTCAGGCCGACCACCAGGGTGGCGATCATCTGCTGTTCGGTGGTGGTAAACCCGGCCATCTTAAAGATGCGCGGGGCGTAGTACATGATAATGTTCATCCCGGTAAACTGCTGCATTGCCTGTAACAGCATGCCGAGAAATACCGCCCGGCGTACGTTGCGGTTGGCTTTAAACAGCCCCCATCCGCCCTGCTTATGCTTCAGGCTTTCGCGGATCTCGTTCAGCTCCTCGCGCGCCTTCTCGGAGGTATCGCGCAGCATGCGCAGCACCTCCTCCGCCTCAATATGCCGCCCCTTCTCTGCCAGCCAGCGCGGGCTGTTCGGCAGAAAGATAACCAACGCGATCAGCACCAGCGCTGGCAAGGCCAGCACGCCCAGCATGGCGCGCCAGTTACCGGAGTAGCTCAGCGCCGTGTCGGAGAGAAAGGCCATCACGATGCCTAGCGTCACCATCAGCTGATACATGCTGATCATCTTGCCGCGCACGTTCTCGCTCGCCATCTCGGAGAGGTAGAGCGGCGCGGTATAGGAGGCGATGCCAACCGCCACGCCGAGGATCACCCTGGAGAAGATCAGCACCTCAACGTTGATCGCAAAGGCCGAGCCGAGGGAACCCGCCACAAAGAGGATCGCCCCTGCCATCAGGCTGTATTTGCGCCCCAGGCGAAACGAGAGCCAGCCGTTAAACAGCGCCCCGATGGCCGCTCCCAGCATCATGCTGCTCACCACCCACTCCTGCTGGCGGCTGGTCAAGGTAAAGTGGTCGGTAATAAACGGCAGCGCCCCGGCGATCACGCCGATATCCAGGCCAAACAGCAGACCGGCCACGGCGGCGGAGACGGAGACAAAAAGATTCATGCGCCGCGTATCCTGTAACGCGCGCGGCACTGACGGTGCGTTATGACTAAATGAACTCATCTTTTCTTGCCTGAAGTAGTAAATCGTCTATTGAAAGTAAGAGAGGGACGGCAAAAGGTGTCAGGGAGTAACGGTCGTAGATATGGATTTAATTGCTATGCATATGGTTTATGTGATGGATATTCCACTTTGATAATCACAGTTAATATTATCAAATTATTTTAATGCGCTGTTTTAGTTAATAAATACCCAGACAGGCGCCTTAATGAGGCATTAAGATATGGATATTTCGCGATTGCGTATATGGATTTATCTTATTTACGGAGATAAAAAATCCCGCCGTATGGCAGGATCTGGTAGGTCGGGTAAGCGCAGCGCCACCCGACATTTTATCATGCTGGATTAACGCGCCAGCCAGCCGCCGTCTACCGCGACGGTATAGCCATTGATGTAGTCAGAGGCGCTGGAGGCCAGGAACACCACCGGACCCATCAGATCGCTCGGCAGACCCCAGCGGCCCGCCGGGATACGGTCGAGGATTTCAGCGCTACGCTGCTCGTCGGCACGCAGCTGCTGGGTATTGTTGGTTGCCATGTAGCCCGGCGCGATGGCGTTCACATTGATGCTGTGCTTCGCCCACTCGTTAGCCATCAGGCGGGTGATGCCCATCACGCCGCTTTTAGAGGCGGTGTAGGACGGTACGCGGATGCCACCCTGGAAGGAGAGCATCGAGGCGATGTTGATGATTTTGCCGCCGTTGCCTTGGGCGATAAAGTGCTTCGCCGCCGCCTGGGACATAAAGAACACGCTCTTGATGTTGAGATCCATGACGTCGTCCCAGTCTTTTTCGCTGAAGTTGATCGCGTCTTCACGACGGATCAGACCCGCGTTGTTCACCAGCACGTCGATATGGCCGAACTCATTCACCGCGCGCTCCAGCAGCGCAGGGATGCCGTCGATCTGACGCAGGTCAGCGGTCAGGCTCAGGAAGCGACGACCCAGGGCGGTAACGCGCTCAATGGTCTCGGTCGGCTCAACGATGTTAATCCCGACGATGTCGCAGCCCGCTTCCGCCAGGCCCAGGGCCATACCCTGACCCAGGCCGGTGTCACAGCCAGAGACAACCGCAACTTTACCTTCAAGAGAAAATGCATTCAGAATCATAGTGGTTCCTTAATCTATCTGCGCCTGTTCGCCAGGCAGGGTTTGCTTTGCTCTCCGCGACTAGCGCAGATCCTTAACGGCAACGTGGTCCATATCATCAAAGACCTGGTTTTCGCCTACCATCCCCCAGATGAAGGTGTAAGCGCGGGTACCGACGCCAGAGTGAATAGACCAGCTGGGTGAGATCACCGCCTGTTCGTTATGCATGATGATGTGGCGCGTCTCCTGCGGCTGCCCCATCATATGGAACACGCAGGCGTCCTCATCCATATTGAAGTAGAAGTAGACCTCCATCCGGCGCTCATGGGTATGGCACGGCATGGTGTTCCACAGGTTGCCCGGCTCCAGCTCGGTCAGGCCCATGCTCAGCTGGCAGGTCTCCAGCACGTCCGGCACGAAGTATTTGTTGATGGTGCGGCGGTTGCTGGTGAGCGGATCGCCAAGGGTCACCGGAGCGACATCCGCCGGGGTCACTTTTTTGGTCGGATAGGCGGTGTGCGCCGGGGCGCAGTTGTAGTAGAACTTGGCCGGTTTTGCCGGATCGACGCTGGCAAACACCACCTCTTTGGTCCCTTTGCCAACATAGAGCGCATCACGATGGCCAATTTCGTAGCACTGGCCGTCAACGGTGATGGTGCCCGGACCACCGATATTGATGGTGCCCAGCTCGCGGCGCTCAAGGAAGTAGCTAACGCCCAGCTGCTTGCCCACTTCACCGCCCACGGCAACGGTTTTCGCTACCGGCATGATGCCGCCAACGATAATGCGATCGATATGGCTGTACACCATGGTGTACGCGTCCGCCTCGAATACCTGCTCAACTAAGAACTCGTCGCGCAGCCCCTGGGTGTCCAGCGTCTTAGCATGTGCGCTGTGGATGCTTTGTCTGACTTCCACATTTACCTCCGAAATCGTTTTTAACCGAACGTCACGCAACGGAGCGTCGAAACGCTGTTCCGTTTTGTAGTATGGCGGCCATATTATCCCGGCTAAAACGTGTTTTCAATTGCAAATAAAACATTGTTTCATTTTTTATGCTATTTCGTTTGAAAATTGCAATTAGGATCACGATTGTTTGGCGTTGACATCCTATAGCCAGCAAGTGCTGGCTGACGCGAATGATAAAAAATTCTTTATTAACAATTACCTATGGAATCTTTGAATTTGGGCTATCTTGTTGGTTTTTCTTGCCGCAAATCAAAGACATCCATTTTCCTGATACCCTTTCCTGACATAGACGAAACTTTTTTCTTATAAAGTGCGTGACCAATCACACATATTGAAACGATGTTTTGATAATTTGACACCTCGTTTTTAAACTCATAATCCATTCGGGTCATTACGCTGGCCGAAACATCGTGACAGGCCCTCTTAACAAGGAGATTAGTATGGCGAAAGGTATGCGGGTTAAGCTTAACTATGAAGTCAGCCGCGATCCGGACACGGGTGCGGAAGTGATCCGCTTAACGCCTCCCGAAGTCACCTGTCATCGCAACTACTTCTATCAGAAATGCTTCTTCAACGATGGCAGCCACCTGCTTTTCGCCGGTGAATTTGATGGCCACTGGAACTACTATCTGCTGAACATTGCGAAAGCTGAAGCGGTGCAGCTGACCGAGGGCGCGGGCGATAACACCTTCGGTGGCTTCCTGTCGCCGGACGATAGCGCCCTTTACTACGTTAAAAACGATCGCACCCTGCGGGAAGTGAACCTGGAGACGCTGGCCGAGCGTGAGGTCTACCGCGTGCCGGACGAGTGGGTGGGTTACGGCACCTGGGTGGCGAACAGCGACTGCACCAAGCTGGTGGGCATCGAAATTGCCAAAAGCGACTGGACGCCGCTCAACGACTGGAAAATCTTCCACGACTTCTTCCTGAAGGGTCCCCGCTGTCGCCTGCTGCGCGTTGATTTGCAGACCGGCGAAAGCGCTACCATTCATGAAGAGAAGCTCTGGCTGGGCCATCCTATCTATCGTCCGTTTGACGACAACACCGTTGCCTTCTGCCATGAAGGTCCGCACGACCTGGTGGATGCCCGTATGTGGCTGGTGAATGAGGACGGCAGCAACATCCGTAAAGTGAAGACGCATGCCGAGGGTGAAAGCTGCACCCATGAGTTCTGGGTGCCGGACGGCTCAGCGCTGGTCTACGTCTCCTACATGAAAGGAGAGCAGGGCCGCACCGTCTACCGCTTTGATCCCACTACCGGGGTTAACGAAGCGATCATGGCGATGCCAGCCTGTTCGCATCTGATGAGCAACTTTGATGGCACTCTGCTGGTGGGCGATGGTTCAGGTTCGCCGGTTGATGTTAACGATGCCGATGGCTACAGCATCGATAACGATCCCTATATCTACGTCTTCGACGTGGCGGAGAAGCGCTACTACCGCGCGGCACGTCATGATACCTCGTGGGCCACGGTGGCAAATAGCCGCCAGGTGACCCATCCGCATCCGTCATTTACGCCGGACGACAGCGCGGTGCTGTTTAGCTCTGACAAAGACGGCAAGCCTGCGCTCTATATTGCCCGGCTTCCCGAGCAGCGTGAATGGCTACAAGCATAATTGAGTGTGTTTAGTAACTGGCCTTGCCCTCCGTATGGAGGGCCTTTTTTTATTTGTGCTATTTCGCCTGAATACTCTATATCCGACTCTCATATTATATAAAGAAAAAACCCCGGCCAACTGCTCCGGGGTCTTCTCATGAGGGTTCGGTTAGAAGGTATATGCTACGCCGACACGGAAACGCGTCTGCCGCTCGTCGGTATTTTTTACGCCGACGTTACCCACTTCGCCATACGGGGACCAGTTTTTATCCCATTTATAAGCAAGCTTGACGTTATATTCGTTAGAATAGGTTTTGTTATTTTCACGAATAACGTCTTCGGTGCTTTTCGCGTAGACGTAGTTCAGCTCGGTACGCCAGTCGCCCATCGCCCAGCCTACCCACGCATCGAATTTATTTACTTTGTTATCAACCACGTCGGAGTCCGGATTACGGGTATACTCGTAGCGGTAGCGACCGGCGATATAGATACCGCTGTCAAAGCTGTACTGCGCATGCAGATAGGGTTTATAGATAGAGAAAGTGTCTTTACTTTCGATATTAATGCCCGGGTTAAGGGCAAAGTTATCCGTCGCTTTCCAGCGCCAGTTCAACGATTCTTCGTGGCCGTTGCCGACCAGCTCGGTTAATGGCTGATCGGCGTTATCGCCGCCGGATTTCCATTTTGCTTCGACGCCAAAACCCAGGCCGTTATCAAAACGGTGAGAGACCGCCACGCGGTCGGCGTTGGTGCCGTTATCAATATATTCGTGACGCAGATCGACAGTCACCGCCTGCGCAGCAAAAGAGGCACCGATAAGAGACGCAAGGATCAGAGTATTCTTCAACATAGCCACCCTCAAAATTAAAATGATGTTCCGTTTTTATGGAATTGCATTTTATTTTTTAAATAACTTTATTTTAGTGATCCGGATCGTAATTGACTGTTTCAAAAAATTAGGAAAGTGAAGACGTGATGAATATCAACAAAGCCAGGCTTTTTGGGCTATAAATAACGACGCAGATCACAGCACCTTGTTATTAACTTCATAATTACAAATATTTTATAATACCTAAAAGCATTTAATTTTCATGACATTAGTGGATTAGCTAACAAATAGTTACATATGTGATTTTATTATTTTTATATAATACTTTTCTCAAGCATTAATTTGGCGCAAAAAAAAGCCCGCTGCTTAGCGGGCTTGGTTAGTGCTTTAGGCTTAGTTGTTAACTGGGATCACTGCGCCTTTGTACTTGGTACGGATCCACTCCTGAATCTCTTTGGAGTGCAGGACGTTCACCAGCGCGACGACGTCTTTCATCTTCTCGTCGCCACGGTGTACGGTGATGATGTTGGCATACGGGTTGTTCTCACCGCTCTCTACCGCAATCGGATCTTTCACCGGATCCAGACCGGCGTCGATAGCGTAGTTGGCGTTGATCACCACCGCATCGCCTTCGTCGTTGTTATACATCTGCGGCAGCAGGGAGCCTTCTACGTTCGGCAGGAACTCCAGCTTTTTCGGGTTCTCAACGATGTCGCTGATGCGGGCATTCACTTTATTCACGCCCGGCTTCAGCTTGATTACGCCCTCTTTCTCGAAGATAGAGAGGATACGCCCCTCTTCCGCCACGGCATCACGCATGATCACTTTGCCACCCTGCGGCAGATCCTTCAGCGACTTATATTTCTTAGAGTAGATACCGATCGGCTCGATGTGGATCGCGCCTGCGCTGACGAAGTCATAGGTTTTGTCGCCTTCGTGATCTTTCAGCACGCTGTTCAGGTACGGGATGTGCTGGAAGTAGTTCGCGTCGATGTCGCGGCTAGCCAGGGCGGTGTTCGGCAGGATGTAGTCCTGGAACGGTTTGATCTCCAGATCGATACCCTGTTTTGCGAGGATAGGCTTAGCCTGCTCGAGGATCTCCGCGTGCGGCACGTTGGACGCGCCCACGGTCAGGGTATCAGCCCAGGAGGCGAAGCTCAGGGCGCTGAGGGTTGCTGCGGCAATCAGTGTCAGTGTCTTTTTCATGATGTTGGTTCCCAAGTTGTTGTTGTGTTTAGCGTTTATCTAACAGTGAGGTAATCACGTCGCCGCAGAACTGGATGATGAAGACGATGATCAGAATGGTCACCGTCGCCACCAGCGTGACGTCGTTGTGGTTACGCTGGAATCCTTCCAGATAAGCAAGATTTCCTAAACCGCCCGCGCCGATCACACCGGCCATCGCGCTGTAGCTCACCAGAGCGATCAGCGTAACGGTGATGCCTGACACTAACGCAGGCGACGATTCAGGCAACAGCACCCGAAACACGAGCGTACTGAGGCGCGCACCCATAGAGCGCGTGGCTTCAATGACGCCTTTATCTACTTCACGCAGCGCAATCTCTACCAGACGGGCGTAGAACGGCGCGGCACCGACAATCAGCGCCGGCAGCGCGGCGTTGGCTCCCAAGATGGTGCCGACAAGGGTCTTGGTGAAGGGGATCAGCAGCACGATCAGAATGATGAACGGGATCGAACGGAACACGTTCACCACAATAGAGATCGCGCTGTAGAGCGGCTTGTTCTGGAACAGCCCGCCCTTCGCGGTTAAAAACAGCGCCAGCCCGAGCAGGATCCCCAGTACAAAGGTAGCTACGCCGGAGAGCGCCGTCATGTAGAGTGTCTCCTGCGTGGCGGACCAGAGCTGGTCCAGACGCAGATGCGGGAATAAATTCTCAACCATGTTTAATCACCTCGCCGTCAATATCGCTTTTCTGCAGATCTGCGAGGATATTGCCTAGTTGTTCCTGGGTTGCCACCACGTGCACCCAAAGTTGTCCAAAAACGCCGTGCGCCGTCTGGGTCATTTTGCCGTGCAGAATATTGAACGGCAGGCCGTAGCGCAGGGTCAGTTCGCCCACGATCGGCTTATGCGTGCTGTGGCCGGTAAAGGTCAGCTTAATGACGCTGCCGTCCAGATCGTTAGCCAGCTCGGGATTAAAGGTCTCCTCTTCCGCATACTGGCTCACCTGACGCACAAACTGGCGGGTGATCGGCTGCTGCGGACGGGTAAAGACATCCAGTACGTCACCCTCTTCCACCACTTTACCGTTCTCCATCACCGCCACGCGGTCGCAAATCTTGCGCACCACGTGCATCTCATGGGTGATCAGCACGATGGTCAGCTTGAAGCGGCGGTTGATATCCAGCAGCAGATCGAGGATCTGATCGGTGGTCTGCGGATCCAGCGCCGAGGTCGCCTCGTCGCACAGCAGCACGTCCGGGCTGTTCGCCAGCGCACGGGCGATGCCCACACGCTGCTTCTGGCCGCCGCTCAGCTGGGACGGGTAGGCGTGTTCGCGTCCGGTCAGACCGACCAGTTCAACCAGCTCCGCCACCCGGGCGGTGATTTTTGCTTTCGGCACGCCCGCGATCTGCATCGAGAAGGCGATGTTTTCATTTACCGTACGCGACCAGAGCAGGTTAAAGTGCTGGAAGACCATGCTGATCTTCAGCCGCGCCTGGCGCAGGCTCTCACCGCGCGCGGCGGAGATATCCTGACCGTTGATGGTCACGCTACCCTCGGTGGGCTTCTCCAGACCATTGAGCAGGCGGATCAGGGTACTTTTCCCCGCGCCGCTGTAGCCGATGATGCCGTATATTTGTCCCTGCTCAACCGTCAAGTTCACATTATCCACGGCGGTAATAGGTACCTTTCCGTGGTCAAAAATCTTAGAGATATTCCTCAGGACGATCATTTCGTTGGTGTATCCGTTATGGCGGTTTAGCAGTATGGATGTCTGAATGATGATAAACAGGCGTTATTATCTTTGAAATAACAAAAAATGAATAAGATATAACGTGCAGATCTAAGCGGCTCATACCGTGACCTGGCGTCTATAGGATTAATTCAGCAACCGTTATCGAAAAAGCACATAAGATTAGCACTGGTTTACGGTCTACGATAGCAGAGGTAGACGCTAAGTGTTTGTTTTATAGGCCGGATAAGCGCAGCGCCATCCGGCGTTACATCCAGATGGCTTTCCATCCTGACGGCTAAACAGCACAGATATGCCATTTCGTTCTATTTAGCAGAGAATCATTCTTTAAAACCTGTTTTTTGCCGCCCTATCCTCCTGCTATCGCATCGCATAACAGGTGACAAAACATGTCCGTATTCCACTCCATTACCGACCTTATTGGTCAGACGCCGATCCTCCAGCTACACAAACTGGATACCGGTCCGTGCGAGCTTTTTCTCAAGCTGGAGAATCAGAATCCCGGCGGCTCGATAAAGGACCGGGTGGCGCTATCAATGATCAACGAGGCCGAGCGCCAGGGCCTGCTGACTCCCGGCGGTACTGTTATTGAAGCCACCGCAGGCAATACCGGACTCGGGCTGGCGCTGATTGCCGCCCAGAAGGGCTATAAGCTGGTGCTGGTGGTACCGGATAAGATGAGCCAGGAGAAGATCTATCATCTACGCGCGCTGGGCGTAGAAGTGCGGCTGACCCGCTCCGACGTGACTAAAGGCCACCCGGAGTACTATCAGGACTACGCCCGTCGCCTGGCGGAGGAGACGCCGGGGGCCTACTATATCGATCAGTTCTCCAATCCGGCTAACCCGCTGGCGCACGCCTCGGGCACCGCGCCAGAGCTGTTCGACCAGCTTGCAGGCAGAATTGATGCCGTGGTGGTAGGCGTTGGCTCCGGTGGTACGCTGGGTGGCCTCCAGGCGTGGTTTGCCAAACACTCGCCGCATACCGAGTTTGTGCTGGCCGATCCCGTCGGCTCGATTCTGGCGGATCAGGTTGAGACCGGGCAGCACGGCAAGGCGGGCTGCTGGCGAGTTGAGGGGATTGGAGAAGACTTTATCCCTCCGCTCGCCCATCTGGAGAACGTCCGCCAGGCATACCGGGTAACGGATGCGGAGGCGTTTGCCACTGCCCGCCAGCTCTTACAGACCGAAGGCGTGCTGGCTGGCTCATCTACCGGCACGCTGCTGGCCGCTGCCCTGCGCTACTGCCAGGCCCAGACGACGTCGAAGCGGGTGGTGACCTTCGCCTGCGACAGCGGCAACAAGTACCTCTCCCGCATGTTTAACGACGACTGGCTGCAACAGCAAGGGTTGCAGGATGATGGCCAGCCCGCGCCCGCTGCGCCTGCTAATGCCCTGGCGACCCTCAGCGTGCACAGCGGAACGTTTAACGATCAGCACGGGGCGGTGATGCCGCCTATCTATGCTACCTCGACCTTTGCCCAGCCTGCGCCGGGCCAGCACACCGGCTACGAATACTCCCGCAGCGGCAACCCGACGCGCCATGCTCTGGAGAGCGCCATCGCTGAGCTGGAGAGCGGCACGCGAGGCTACGCCTTCGCCTCCGGCCTGGCGGCGATCTCTACCGTGCTGGAGCTGCTGGATAAAGATAGCCATATCGTCGCCATCGACGACGTCTACGGTGGCACCTACCGGCTGATCGAGAACGTGCGCCGCCGCAGCACCGGTCTACAGGTGAGCTGGGTGAAGCCGGACGATCTCGCCGGTCTGGAGGCCGCCATCCGCCCGGATACGCGGATGATCTGGGTGGAGACGCCCACTAATCCCCTGCTGAAGCTGGCGGACCTGGCGGCTATCGCCGGGATCGCCCGCCGTCACAACGTCATTAGCGTGGCGGATAACACCTTCGCCTCGCCGCTGATCCACCGTCCGCTGACGCTGGGCTTTGATATCGTGGTGCACTCCGCTACCAAATACCTCAACGGCCACTCCGACGTGGTAGCCGGGCTGGCGGTGGTGGGCGATCGCCCGGAGCTTGCTGAGAAGCTGGGCTACCTGCAAAACGCGGTAGGCGGCGTGCTCGATCCGTTCAGCAGCTTCCTGACCCTGCGCGGCATTCGCACCCTCGCCCTGCGCATCGAGCGCCACAGCAGCAACGCCCTGGCGCTGGCCCGCTGGCTTGAGCAGCAGCCGCAGGTGGAGAAAGTGTGGTTCCCGTGGCTGACGTCGCATCCGCAGTATGCCCTCGCGCGCCAGCAGATGGCCCTGCCCGGAGGCATGATCTCGGTGGTGATTAAAGGCGACGACCAGCGCGCGGCAGAGGTGATTAGCAAACTGAAGCTGTTTACCCTCGCCGAGAGCCTCGGCGGCGTCGAGAGCCTGGTGAGCCAGCCGTTCAGCATGACCCACGCCTCGATCCCGCTGGCGCAGCGCCTGGCGAACGGCATTACGCCGCAGCTGATCCGCCTGTCGGTGGGCATTGAGGATGAACAGGATCTGCTCGCGGATCTGCAGCAGGCTCTGGCCTGATACCGGCGCGCGCCGCCAGCGATTGCGACTATGCTTAGAGGCTAAGGGTTTGATTAAGCCAGTCTGAGTCGCAGGAGCGCGCACCGCTATGCTAGTAAATAGTCTGATCGTCATCTTAAGCGTCATTGCGATGGAGGGCATCGCCGCCTTTACCCACCGCTACATTATGCACGGCTGGGGATGGCGCTGGCATGAGTCACACCACACCCCGCGCAAGGGGGTGTTTGAGCTAAACGATCTCTTTGCGGTGATCTTCGCCGGGGTCGCTATCGCGCTGATCGCCGCAGGCACGGCGGGGATCTGGCCCTTACAGTGGATTGGCTGCGGCATGACGGTCTACGGCCTGCTCTACTTCCTGGTGCACGACGGACTGGTGCACCAGCGCTGGCCTTTCCACTGGATCCCACGCCGGGGCTACCTGAAGCGGCTCTACGTTGCCCACCGCCTGCACCATGCGGTGCGCGGCCGGGAGGGCTGCGTCTCCTTCGGCTTTATTTACGCCCGCAAGCCTGCCGACCTGCAGGCGATCCTGCGCAAGCGTCATGGCCGCCCGCCTAAACGGGACGCTGCCAAAGACCAGCCGGACGCGGCGTCACCCTCGTCGTCTTCGCACGAATAACCTGGCCCGGCGCCGCCATCAGCATGGCGATTTTTTCACCTTTGCTGGTGTGCTGACGGCGATCCCAGGCGCTCCCTCCCGCCGCTTTTACCTTAATACCGATCTCCCGGTAGACGCTGCGGGCGGTGGCGATCGCCCATGCGCAGCGGGGCGGCAGGTCATGCAGCCCGGCCTGCGAGGAGATGTAGTACGGCTCGGCGGCGTCAATTAAACGCTCCGCCACCCGCGCCAGCGCCGCCCGGTTCTCCCGTGCGGCATAGTTCTCCTCCGTCAGCCCGGCATCGTGCAGCCACTCGGCGGGCAGGTAGCAGCGGTCGATGGCCGCATCGTCAATAATATCCCGGGCGATGTTCGTCAGCTGAAACGCCAGCCCCAGATCGCAGGCGCGATCCAGCACCCGCTCATCCCGCACGCCCATCACCCTCGCCATCATCAGGCCCACCACGCCCGCCACGTGATAGCAGTAGCGCAGCGTATCCTCAAAGGTGACATAGCGGGTCTGGGCCACGTCCATCGCAAAGCCGTCGAGGTGATCGAGCGCCATGCGGGGCGTAATGCCGTGGGTCAGCGCCACCTCCTGAAAGGCGGCAAAGGCGGGATCCTGCATCTCGGCCCCTTCAAATGCCGCCAGGGTCAGCTTGCGCAGCCGGGCCAGGCGCTGGATCGCCTCCTCTTCTGCTGTGGCCTCGCTGGCAAAACCGTGGGACTGGTCATCGATAACGTCATCGCAGTGGCGGCACCAGGTATAGAGCATCAGCACGCTGCGTCGGGTGGCGGGATCGAACAGCTTCGCGGCGGTGGCAAAGCTCTTCGAGCCGTTAGCCATGGTCTGCGTGGCGTGATCAAGCAGTAGCGGTTGGCTCATTGCAGATCCTCAATCATCAGGCTGGCGGTGGCTTTCGCCGAGGCCACCACGCCGGGAATGCCCGCTCCGGGATGGGTGCCTGCCCCGACCAGATAGAGGTTGGCGATCTCACTGTCGCGGTTATGCGGCCGGAACCAGGCGCTCTGGGTGAGCAGCGGCTCGATGGAAAAAGCCGAGCCTAAGTGCGCATCCAGCGTGTCATGGAAATCCGCCGGGGTAAAGATCCGCTGGGTCACCAGCTGACTACGTAGGCCGGGCATGTAGCGCTCTTCCAGGTAGTCAAAGATGCGGTCGCGCAGCTTCGGTCCCTCCTGCGCCCAGTCCAGCGGCGCGTTGCCAAGGTGCGGCACCGGGGCCAGCACGTAGAAGCTGGCGCAGCCGGGAGGAGCGAGCAAGGGATCGGTCACGCAGGGCGAGTGCAGATAGAGCGAGAAGTCATCCGCCAGCGCGCTGCCGGTAAAGATATCGTCGATCAGCTCCCGGTAGCGGGGACCAAAGCAGATGGTGTGGTGCGCCAGCTGCGGATGGGGCTGGTTCAGGCCGAAGTAGAGCACAAACAGCGAGTTGCTCATACTCTTGCGCTCCAGCGCTGCCGCCCGCTTCTGCCCCACCGGATGGTGACCGAGCAGCTTTTTATAGGTGTTCACCACGTCAGCGTTCGACGCCACGGCGTCGGCGTCAACGGTACGACCATCCGCCAGCCGCACCTGGCTAATGCGATTATCCTTTGCCACCAGCTCCTCAACCCGGGCGTTCAACTCAATCTCTCCGCCGAGATCGGTAAACAGCTTCACCATGCCGTTGACCAGCGCCCCGGTGCCGCCCTCGGGGAACCAGACGCCCCACTCCCGCTCAAGGGCGTGGATCAGGGTGTAGATAGACGAGGTGGTAAAGGGGTTGCCGCCTACCAGCAGGGAGTGGAAAGAGAAGGCCTGCCGCAGATGCTCATCCTCAATAAAGCGCGAGACCGACTGGTAGACGCTCTGCCACGCCTGAAGCTTCAGCAGCTGCGGCCCGGCGCGCAGCATGTCGCGAAACGAGAGAAACGGCACGCTGCCCAGCCGCAGATAGCCCTCCTGGAACACTGCCTGAGAGTATGCCAGGAAGCGTCGGTAGCCTTCGACGTCGCGCGGGTTAAACTGCGCAATCTGCGCCTCAAGCTCGGCGCTGTCGTTAGCGTAGTCCAGCGTTTTCCCGCTCTCCCAGCAGAGCCGGTAGAAAGGTTTTACCGGCAGCAGCCTGACGTAATCCTCCATCCGCCTGCCGGCCAGGTTAAACAGCGCCTCGAGCGCGGTGGGATCGGTGATCACCGTCGGCCCGGCATCAAAGGTAAAGCCCTGGTCATGCCAGACGTAGGCACGGCCGCCGGGCTTGTCCCGCTGCTCCAGCAGCACGGTTGGGATCCCTGCCGCCTGCAGGCGGATCGCCAGCGCCAGGCCACCAAAGCCTGCGCCAATCACAACGGTTTTCTTCATCCTTTTTCTCGCCTGTCAGGGAAATGGTTCAGCGCCGCCCGCCAGGCCTCCCCCAGCGGAACCGGCGGCTTGCCCGTCAGAATACGGGCCTTATCGAAAAGAGAGAGCCGACCGGCGTAAAAGCGGCCTACGGTCGGCTCCGGCAGCCCGTAGAAGCGCTGCATCACCCGCCAGCGATTCTCCTCGCGTCCCGCCAGAAAGAGCATCCGATTCAGCAGGCGGAAGAATCCCTGCCTGCGCCAGTGGCGTTCAGCAAACTGCCGGGTGAGCTGATAGAGCGGGACGCTACTCAGCCGCGGGCTGTCGGCGATCTCGTCGGCCAGGGCGACCGCCAGCGGCAGCGAGTAGCCGGTGGTGGGGTGGAACAGCCCGGCACGCATCCCCGAGCGCGGCACGCCCGCCGCATCGGCCCACAGCGCCTGGATGTCGCCCGCCAGGGTAATCGGCAGACAGCCGGACTCTTCGCGCTCAAGCTGAGCCAGCGACCACCCCTTGCTGTGAGCATAGTCGGTAATGGTCTGACGCAGGGCATCGCTATCAAGCTGCGGGGCGTTGGCGTAGCGCGTGTCCTCAATCAGCAGCGTATCGGCGAAGAGCGGCAGGGTATAGACAAAGCGGTAGCCCTGCTGCTGCTCAACCGTGGCGTCCATCAGGATCGGTACGGTCAGGCCGTGGGGCTGGCTTAGCCGCCACTGCTGGCCGAGAAAGAGCTGATAGCCGGTCTGCATCGCTGGATTAGCGGTCACGCCGCGACCGTCAATCACCGCCCCGGCAAGCAGCGCCTCGCCGCTGGCAAGGCGCACGCTGTTGGGTAAGACCTCGCTCACCGGACAATTTAGCCAGACGTTCTCCCCCAGCGCCTGATGCAGGGCCTCGGCAAAGCTCTCTGACGTAATGGAGTAGTAGCCGCGCGCAAGCCGACGGCTGAGATGGGGAAACTGCACCTCATAGCCCGGCCAGGCGTGGGCCACCAGCGGGGCCAGCCAGGCGTGCTGCTCCGGGGTGAGATCGTCCTCGTGGAAGGACCAGGTGTGGTTCCCGCCAGGCTGCTCCCCGGCCTCGATCAGCAGTATGTTGAGCTGCGGGTAGCGCTGGCGCAGACGCCATGCAATCAAACCGTTGGCCAGCCCGCCGCCAACTAAAATCAGATCCCTCACGATACGCTTTTGCTCCCAGTCATGGCCTGTTCAATTAAGGTCGCCGCACGCAGCGTGCCTCCGGCGTCGTTAAGCTGCTGGCGGGCCGTCGCCAGACGTTGATGCAGAGTCTCGTCCTCCAGCAGCAGAGCAATCTCATTCGCCAGCGTCTGCTGTCTGGCGAAGCGTGACACCCGGCGACCTAACCCGTTATAGACCAGCCGGGCGGCAACGGCGGGCTGGTCGAAAGAGAGCGGCACGGCCAGCACCGGCGTGGCGGCAGCCAGCGCATCCAGCACGGTATTAAGTCCCCCATGGGTGATCACCAGATTTGCCTCAGCAACATAGCGCGGCTGATCGACAAAGCTTGCTACTTCGGTAGCGCCGCAGGCGTAGAGCGAGTCGGCCTGGGCAGGCGTCAGGCCATTACAGTGAGCAATGGTCACCTCCGCCCCCACGCTGGCACAGGCCCGGGCGATCTTACGGAACAGGCGTAGACGGTGCCCCTGCAGGGTCCCCAGCGAGGCAAAGATCCGCGGCGTGCCGCGCGGCTGGCGCTCCACCTGCGGTGGCGGCTGGTAACGCAGCGCCCCGACGTAGTGGAAGCAGTCCGGCAGCGCCCGGCGCGGAAAGTCGAGGGCTGGCACCGACTGGCTGATCTGCGCCAGCGGCGAGAGGCACTCGTCGAGACGCCTGCGCTCCGGCAAACCAAAGCGCTGGCTGTGGCGCAGGATCGTCTGCCCGTGCGGATACATCAGCGCATCGTAGATACGTTCGCTCACCTGAAAACGCCGCAGGGCTTTCTTATCCTCGGCGTAGTGAAACGGCATCACCGGCAGCGGCAGACCCGGCTCGCGGTTGACCGGCAGCGCACAGGCAACAGAGATAAACGGCAGCCCCAGCGCTTCGGCGACCAGACTTCCGGCAGGCTCCATCTCATCGACAATCAGCGCGTCCACCGCCAGCCGTTGCAAAATTGTGGGCAGCTGCTGGCAGAGCGTATCGGTCAGGGATGACATGGCCGTAATCAGCCGCAGCAGGTTGCCGTTGCTCTGCTGCTGTACGCTGTGCTGGGCCTGCTGCACGCTGGCGGGAAGCGGATAGAACATCACCCGCTCCGTTTCCTGCTCTGCCAGCGAGGCGACGTTTCCGGTAAGAAAGGTTACCCGGTGACCGCGCCGGGCCAGCTCCAGCGCCAAAGCATGCAGCGCCACCGCGTGGCTGTAGAGCGGCGGTGCCACGATGGCAAAATGGCTCATGGCGCATCCCGCAAATAGCGGATATCCGCCTGCTTTAGATCGTAGAGGCTGCTGCTGCCGGTGCAGAAGCAGGCGACCCTCAGCTGTTCGATAATGACGTTGAAGTGATCGATCACCTTCTCCGTAGAGATGCCCGCGCTGCCGAGCACGGCGGCGGCCTGCCCCACCATGCAGGCCCCGAGCCGCAGCGCTTTCGCCGCATCGACGCCGTTTTTAATGCCGCCTGAAGCAATAATGGGTACCTGCGGCCAGGCGTCGGCGATCGCAACCAGCGCTTCGGCGGTAGGGATCCCCCAGTCGGCAAAGACGTTGGCTACGCTGCGCTGCTGCGCTGTCGCCGCCCGCTCGCCCTCGACGGCGGCCCAGCTGGTCCCGCCCGCGCCAGCGACGTCAATCACCGCAACGCCGACATCCACCAGCTGCCCGGCTACCGTGCGGGAGATCCCGGCTCCCACCTCTTTCACCACCAGCGGAACGGGCAGTTCGCGGACCAGGGTTTCGATAGCCGCCAGCCGTCCGCGCCAGTCGCGATCGCCGCCGGGCTGTAGCGCCTCCTGCAGCGGGTTGAGGTGCACAATCAGGGCATCCGCCTCGATCATCTCCACGGCGCGCCGGGCGTAGTCGATACCTTTCCTGCCCGTCAGCTGCGCCGCGCCCAGGTTCGCCAGCAGCGGCACGTCCGGGGCCAGCTGCCGCAGAGTTTTATCCAGCCCAAAGCCTGCGTCGCTCTCAATGGCGACGCGCTGGGAGCCAACCCCCATCGCAATCTTCAGCGCCTGCGCCGCCTCGGCGAGGTGGCGGTTAATATGGCGCGAGCGCTCAACGCCGCCGGTCATCGAGCTGATCAGCAGCGGGGCCTGTAACTGACGGTTTAGAAAGGTGGTTTCCAGCGTGATGTCGTTAAAATTCAGCTCCGGCAGGGCGCAGTGGGTAAAGCGCCAGCGTTCAAAGCCTGCGCTGGCCTGGGTTACGGCGCGCCGGGGATCGAGGACGATATCCAGATGATCGTTTTTACGCTGAACAAGGCGCTCGTCCTTCATTCATTACTACTCCTGTAATGTGGTTCCATCGTTGAGTGCTGCTTGAACCGAAGGGCGGTATCAGGCGATTTTCATGACCGGTGACCAGTCGGCAAGGTGATGGCCAAACCACAGATGCATAAACTGTCGGATGGCCCCGCCCTGCGGACAGGCAAAGGTGAGGTGTCTGTCGGCGGAATCAATGTGCTCGCGCAGCTTTTGTCGGGCCGCATCCGCGCCCAGCCGGTTCACCAGCGTCGATTTCCCGGCGTCCTTGTTGCGATCTTTGCCAGTCGCCGGATGGTCGTCACGCAGATCGTCCAGCAGCTGAAAGGCCTGGCCGAAGTCGAGGGCAAAGGCGTGCAGCGTCTGCCGCGTGCTCTCTGGCGAGGCAGAGGCAATGGCAATAATTTGCAGCATCGCGCTGAACAGAATGCCGGTTTTCAGGTGGTTGGTGCTGAGGATAGCGTCGGGGGTACGGTCCAGCGCCGCGTCGTTGAGATCGCGAAACTGTCCCAGCACCAGTCCCTGCACGCCCACCGCGTTAGAAAGCTCGTTGACCGCCTGGGCACGCCTCTCCCCCGGCAGATCGCCGGTGGCGGCGATCAGACCAAAGGCTTTAGAGAGCAGCCCAACGGCGGCAAGGATAGCCACGCTCTCGCCAAATTTTTTGTGGGTGGTAGGCTGCCCACGGCGCAGCTCGGCGTTATCCATGCAGGGCATATCGTCGAGCATCAGCGATGCGGTATGGGTCAGTTCAACGGCGCAGGCGAGATCGAGCAGCGTGGACATGCTGCCCTGATAGCGCAGATCGCGGGCGGCCAGCAGCATCAGCAGCGGACGGATCCGTTTACCCGGCGCCATCGCCCCTTCGCGCATCGCAACGCTGACGATATCCTGGCTATTGGTTTCAGGTAACAGGCTCGCCAGGTGCTCATCAATGGATTGTCTCATTACTTCAATTTCGCGATGGGGCGAAACGACCGCTTTACTGCCACTCACCATTGCAAGGTTACCCGCTATATTGTCTTGTAGTGTCACTTAACCGTAGACGGCGCGGGTAGCTCTCGCCAGCTTCTGAAGTAGTTTTACATTGATTAGACAGGCAGCGGATTAGCCACTAGCATCCAGAGCAAATGCTTATCGCTTATGACGTGTGTATATGAACAACGATATCAGATCGCTGGATCTCAACCTGCTCAAAGCTTTGGATGCGCTGCTTGATGAAGGCAGCGTCACCCGGGCTGCACAGCGGCTCTCCCTTACTCAGCCAGCCGTCAGCGGTATGCTAACCCGTCTGCGCGACTTTTTTGACGATCCGCTCTTTATCCGTACCCAGCACGGGATGGTTCCTACCCTGCGTGCGACCGAGCTGGCGATGCCCGTTAAGCAGATCCTGACGGAGATCGCGATCCTGCTGAAGCCAGCCAATTTTGATCCGCTTAGCGCAGAGCTAACCTACACCATTGTCGCCACCGACTACGCTCTAAAAGCGGTTATCGTTCCCTTGATGGCAGCCCTGAAAAAACGTGCGCCCGGCATTCGTGTCGCGGTACGTCCGGTAGATAACGATCGTCTGTTCCAGCAGCTGGAACGGGGCGAAGCCGATCTGGCGCTGGTGACACCGCAAACGACTCCGGTCGATCTGCATAGCCGCGCGCTGTATCAGGAGGAGTATGTTTGCATGATGCGCGCCGATCACTCCCTTGCCGTGGCGGGCGCTATCACGCTGGCGCAATTTTGCGAGCAGGAGCATATTCTGGTCTCTACCACCGGGAGTTTCTGGGGCGTGACCGATGAAGCCTTGTTGAAGGTTGAGCGTACCCGCCGAGTAGGGATGTCCGTTAACAGCTTTCTGGTATTACCGGAAATTCTGCACATGACCGATATGATTGCAGTTGTGCCCCGGCGTCTGGCCTGCCGCCAGGCGCAGATGGCGATTATGGATCCGCCGCTGGCAATCCCTGGCTTCACCAAAAGCATGGCCTGGCACGAACGCACCCACCGGGATCCGGCCCAACAGTGGATCCGCGCCCTGCTGGTCGAAATCAGCTAGTTATAAGTTTTCTTATAATTATCATCCAAAATGGCGATTTGGCTTATATCTGAATGTAGCGATAATCACTGCATGACGCGATGGCGTCCTCAATATCGACTATTTTCAGGAGAGAGCAATGAATACCATCCACTGGCCGGAAGGCTATATCCCAGGCTTCAGCGATAATTTTGTTTCTAACGAAATGATTATCCCAAACCTGAGCGTGGCGGATGTCTGGCCGTTTCTAAACCAGCCTCTGCTGTGGCCTGACTATTATAAAAACTCAGCCGACGTGCGTTTTTATAATAATGGTGGCCCCGAGCTGGAAAATAACCTGCGCTTCTATTTCAGCACCTTTGGCTTCCCGGTTGAATCCCAGGTCGTGGAGTACGTTCCACCTGCCGCTGGCGAACCCGCTCGCGTAGCATGGCACGGCTGGTCGGGCGAGGAAAATACTCCGGAGCGTCTGGACGTGCACCATGCCTGGCTGCTGGAAGATCTGCCAGGTAACCGGGTCCGTATTCTGACCCAGGAGACCCAAAACGGTGAGCCGGCTAAAGCGCTGGCGATAACCCGTCCTAACCCCATGCTGAACGGGCATCAGGCGTGGCTGGACGGCCTGGTCAGCGCTGCACTCAGTGCAAGCCGATAAAGCGTTAGATCTGCGCCATACCGCCATCAACGAACAGCTCTGCACCGTTAATGAAACTGGCCGCGTCAGAGCCAAGGAAGGCGACCACCTTGCCTATCTCCTCCGGCTCACCGAGGCGGCCCAGCGGCACCTGGGCGGCGAGCGCGTCAAACAACCCCTGGCGATGCTCATCCGGCACCAGATTGCCAAGGCCTGGGGTACGGACGGGACCAGGGCTGACCACGTTAACGCGGATACCGCGCTCTTTCAGATCCAGCGCCCACGAGCGGGCAAAGTTGCGCACTGCGGCCTTGCTGGCGCTGTAGACGCTGAAGCTGGCGGTACCCTTAACGGAGGTGGTCGATCCGGTTAAAATGATCGATGCGCCATCGACCAGCAGCGGCAGCGCTTTCTGCACCGTGAACACGACGCCACGCACGTTGGTGCCGAAGATACGGTCAAAATGCTCTTCGCTGATGGCGCCTAGCGGCTGCATGTCACCGCCCCCGGCGTTGGCAAACAGAATGTCTAGCCGCCCGGCCTGTTTAGCGATCTGGGCATAGACCGCGTCCAGCTCTGCCAGCTTAGAGGCATCGGCGCGAATGCCGGTCGCCGCCGCGCCAATGGCATCCACCGCCGCATCCAGCTCTGCCTGGCGACGCCCGGTAATAAATACCTGCGCCCCTTGAGCCGCCAGCACCTGCGCCGTTGCCAGACCAATGCCGCTTGTACCACCGGTGACCAGCGCAATTTTACCGTTGAGTTGTTTGCTCATCTTAATGTTCCTTACTTGTTTAATGGTGAGTATCGGGAGTGCCCGTCACCGCATCGTCAGGGCATGGATGAACTTTACTGCGCAATTAATTAGTGAAAAATAGTGGAAAATAGAAAGGACTATTTATGGTTGTGGATAATCGCCAGAGAGGATTGGCGCATAGTCCTGCCGCGAGACGTCGCTAAAGCCGCTGATAAACAGCGCTGCACATAGGGTGCGATAAGTCGGGTCGCTGACCAGCTGGCGCAGGGCGCCCCGCAGCAGCGCGATGCGTGACGGCGGCGTGTTTCTGGCGGTAATCAACGGCAACCCCGGCGCGGCGGGGCTTGCCCCGATAACGGCAAGGTGAGAGATTAACTGTGGCGCATGGCGCTGGAGCAGAGCAAAGGTAACGCAGTCGATGGCCGCAATATCCGCCCTGCCCTCGCCGATCGCAACCAGCGACTGGCGGTGGCTGCCGCTGAAGATGATTTCCCTGAAGAACGTCCCAGACTGCGCCAGCGGCGCGACCATCTGCATAAACACGTTGTAGCCAGACTGGGAGTCGGGTGCGTTGCAGACCGCGCGGCTGCCGCGAAAATCTGCCAGCGTTTTATTCCCGTCGCGCTGGCGCATCACCAGCAGGCTGCGGTAGCGAATGTCTTCGCAGCCCGGAGCCGAATAGTGAAAGCAGCCCACCGTTTGTACCTCCGGCAGCTGCGTAACCAGCGGGTAGCCGCAGGCCTGGCTCAGCAGCAGATCGTCACTCTGCCAGTGGGCCAGCAGATCCCTATCCGGCCAGACCGGCGTGACGGCAACGCCCCTCGACGCCAGCAGATCCTGCACAGCCTGGAGCAGCGCCTCGCTATCCGGACGGTAGAGGTCATACATCGGAAACGCAATCTTACTGCTCATTACCGTTCGTCCTGGTAAAGCCGGGGTGGGCATTAACGTTCACCGAGCGCCATAGAAAGTGCCGCAGCCACTCGCCATAGCCCCGCACCAGAAAACCGCCGTTGCGCTGCTGATAGCTCGCCCGATCGCGCAGGTAGACTTTACGTAATGCATACCAAGGCACGCCCGGCAGATCGTGATGCACAGAATGGTAGTTCAGATTAAGGAACAGCACCCGCCACGGCAGCGAGGCCTCGTTGATCACCGAGCGGGCAAGCGGATCGTTGTCTGCCCGATGCTCCAGAAAGGAGCGCACCTTGGTCAGGGCCAGCGCCGGATAGCTGATCGCCAGCACGAAGTAGAGGATCGAAAACTCGCAGCGCACCAGCCAGGCAAAGGTCGCAGCCAGCAGAACAGCGTGCACGATCCACATCGCTATTGCCCGACGCTCCAGGCGGCGAAACGATGTCACCATGCCAGCCACTAGCTGGGCGATATCCAGCGCCGGGGCCAGCAGCAGGCGGCCAGGAAAGGTGTTGCGCAGGGCAATCAGCTTGCGCTGCCAGGGCGCATAGCGCCGCCAGCGCCACTCGGGAATGTAGTAGGACTCAGGATCGTCTTCCGGCTGGGTGAGCAGATGGGTACGGTGGTGCGCCAGGTGCGCATCCCGATAGAGACCATACGGATACCAGACCGCCAGCGGCATCAGCCCCAGCAGCTGGTTTACCTGTGGGTTGCGCGTGGGGTGGCCGTGCATCATCTCATGCTGAAGCGACATGTACCAGGTGGTGAACCAGATCAGCAGCAGCGTGGCGGGCAGCAGCCCCAACGTCTGCCAGAACGCCAGCGTGGCAAACCAGCCGCCGTAGATGACCGCGATCAAAATCCAGGTTGGCAGCTCGCTGCGCCATAGCCAGGAGCGGGCGCGCTGCCGAACCCAGTCGCGCTGCTCCTCGTGCAGCCAGCCAGCGGTGCTTTTGGCCATCGCTTTCTCCTACTCCGCCTGCTTATCAGATAAGCAAACAATGTGAGAAAACAGCGGTCATGACAAAGAATTTAAATGGCTTAGCTTTTGCGAAGCGCGGCAATAATCTACCTCAGGGTATAGCCTCCGTCGCAATTTTTATGTATCGAGCCTGCAAACCCACACCGTGCCCACCGTAGGCTGGGCAAACGCAGTGCCGCCCGGCAGTGCGATGCTAACAGAGCAACGCCCGGCGGCGCTCACGCTTGCCGGGCCTACAAAATCAACAATACAGGCCGGGCAAAGAGGAAGTATTATGCGCCCGCTTTATCCAGGGCGAGGATATCGTCCGGCGTCAGCTGAAGGTTTATCGCCTCGACAAAGCCATCCACGTGCTCAATTTTGGTGGCGCTGGCGATAGGCGCGGTCACGCCGGGGCGGCTAATCAGCCAGGCAAGCGCCACCTGCGCGGGCTTGACGCCGTGCCGCTCAGCAACGCTGTCCAGCGCCTGCAGAATAGCGTAGCCGCGTGGGTTAAGGTATTTACCCACGCCCTCGCCGCGCTGGCTCTGACCCAGATCCTTCTCGCTGCGATATTTCCCGGAGAGGAAGCCAGAGGCCAGACTGTAGTAGGTCACCACGCCAATATTCTCCCGCACCACCAGCTCCTGCAATTCGCCTTCAAAGCTATCGCGATCGTAGAGGTTGTACTCCGGCTGTAGCACCTGGTAGCGCGGCAGGTCGTTAGCATCCGCTGCCTTAAGCGAGGCCTCCAACTGGGCTGCGTTGAGATTGGATGCGCCAACGGCGCGGATCTTTCCAGCTTTCAGCAGCTTCTCATACGCGCCGAGGGTCTCTTCGTAGGGCGTACTGTCGTCCGGCCAGTGGGAGAAATAGAGATCGATATAGTCCGTTTGCAGGCGCTTGAGAGAGTCATCAACCGCCTGCTCGATCCAGCGGGCGGAAAGCCCCTTTTTTCCCGGCTCGCCGAGATCGGAGCCGACTTTGGTAAACAACGTAATTTTTTCCCGGGCGCCAGGGTGAGCAGCGAACCATTTGCCAAGGATCGTTTCGGATTCGCCACCTTTATTGCCCGGTGCCCAGGCAGAGTAGACGTCGGCGGTGTCGATAGCGGTCAGACCGCGCTCCAGCAGCGCATCCAGCAGAGTGAAGCTCTGCTTCTCATCAACGGTCCAGCCAAAGACGTTACCGCCAAAAACCAGCGGCGGAATAGATAACCCTGTCGTGCCTAATGAACGTAAAGCCATGCGCAATACCCCTTTTTTTAGTTACGGTATAGGCAATCGTAGACAAAACACGGCGATGCATAAGCAATCTTTCACGTATGGTTATCAAAATCAGGCAAAACCGCACTAAATGTGAAAATTAAGCTCTATGTTTGTTAGATATATTTAAATTATGAATTAATTTCACTAAACAACAATACTTTGTTTTACTTACAAGTGAGAAAAGTTTAATCTATGTCTGTCGCTATAATTAAATAATAAAGAGAAAAGCAAATGAAGAAAATAACACTATTTTTTCTATGGTCGGGCATGTTTGTATCAGCATTATTTGGCATTACATCAGCAGTGTCAAATACCATGCTTACGCTTTCATTATTTTCTGGTGCAAGCGCGAATAAATATACTTACATGTTTTTATTTGGCCGCTGGAGCTTTACGCTTATCATGGCTATTGTTTTTTTCATCTTAAAACGACTAAAGAATAAATACCGCTTATAGCCCCTTAAAGAAATACTCAGCAACCTTATTAAATAAAAGAGGATTATCCTTGGCAAGCTTTACTGCTGTCTCGAAAGGTTTAACTCGGTCCTTAATAGCGAAATAGAGAAGATCCAAATCGCCTAATTGCTTTAATTTCATATACATTGTGTAATTTCTTAATTCTAAAAGCCTTGATTCGTGAATGGCTCTGGAGGCACCACCTCCTATCATAAGCAATACATTTACAGACATGCTGAACGCTATCGAAAAAGCTATTTTAGAGGTTATCAACCTTGCCATCTTCACTCCTGTAAGCTCGCCAAAAGTATAATTTCCTAATGCTGAAACTAAACTGTTTTCTACTGTCTGTTTTAAAACCTCCTCAATGTTGACATGATTCATAAAATCCCTTATAAAAACATCTATTGCTTTAGCTATAAAATTTATATTTTTCTCAGTTGTTGCTCGATGAAGTAATCTTACAAGTCTCATATTATCATCCATGTTTCTTCCTCTGTCATCCGTATGAATAAAATCATATGATAAATAATAAAGATTAACAGGAAAACTAACTAAACCTTTAACATAGGCAACTAATAACCCTTGATTTTCTAGCCCAAGAGAAGAGAGCATATCTTTAGCTAAATCCTTTGCGTTCTCCATCTATTACTCCTTTTACTAATTTACTAGACAGCGATAAATAGTGAGAGGGCTACGGTATAGCCATTTTTAAAATAAAACATCCCGCTTTATGTAATAAAGTTTTAGATTTTATTAATCACAGATGGGTTCATGACGCGCATGAAAAATGCTACGGGTCGGCTGACCCGTAGCAGAGAGGTAAAGAGATTACTTCAGACGATACGCCACCACGGCGTCGCCGCCTTTGGTGCCCAGCGAGCCGTGACCGCCCGCGGCAATAACCACGTACTGCTTGTTATCGCTGCCCAGATAGGTCGCCGGGGTCGCCTGGCCGCCCGCTGGCAGCTCGGTCTGCCACAGCAGCTTACCGGTATTGATGTCATAGGCGCGGAAGAAGTTATCCGCCGTTGCGCCATGGAACACCACGTCACCCGCCGTTACCAGCGGGCCACCGTGGGCGACCATCCCCATCGGGAAGCCGATTGGGAAACGCCCTGGCAGGAAGGTGGTGTTGAGGTTCTTGGTGGTACCAACCCGACGCATCCACTCCGTTTTACCGGTGGTCAGATCGACACCCACCATCCGGCCCCACGGCGGCGCAATACATGGAATACCTAGATCGGAAGAGAGCTGCTGAATGTGGATCGCATAGGTGCCCTGGAAGTTCTCGTTCCAGTACGGCGAGTTCTCCTTGGTAAACAGACGCTCTTCTTCAGTCTGCGGGGTACGTTTGATCAGGTTGTATTTATAGGCCAGACGTACCGGGGAAGCGATCAGGATCTGACGCTCTGGATCGATAGCCACCGAACCCCAGTTAAACACGCCGATATTGCCCGGGAAGATAATCGAACCGGACTCGGTAGCTGGCGTCCACGGGTTACCGTCGTAGCGCAGCGATTTAAAATCGATACGGCAGGCCATCTGATCGAACGGCGTGATCCCCCACATCGCTTTTTCACTCAGCGGATCGGGAATAAAGTTCAGCGCGGAGACCGGCTGGGTCGATGAGAAGCTCTCCCCGGTAATACCGCCTTCAGTAGAGACCTGCTTCTGGTTGATCGGGTAGACAGGCTCGCCGGTCAGACGGTTAAGCACAAACAGGTTGCCGGTTTTGGTCGGCAGAATAACCACCGGCTGCTTTTTACCCTGATAATCGATATCCAGCAGCGACGGCTGAGACGGGTTGTCGCGGTCCCACAGATCGTGCTTCGAGGACTGGAAGCGCCATTTGAACGCACCGGTGTTGAGATCCAGCGCCACCAGCGTGTCGCGGAACTTCTCCGTGTTGCTCTGCGGATCGCGCTGAGTCCCCACTTCATCCGGCGAGGCGTTGCCAAACGGCACGTAGACCAGGCCGTTTTTCAGATCGGCGCTAAGGGTAGCCCAGGCCACAGGGGTATCCTGCGGGAAGGTCTGCCCGGCGGCAATCGGCTGGGTATTTTCAGGATTTGCCGGATCGAAGTTCCAGACCAGGCGCCCGGTGACTACGTCAAAGGCGCGGATCACGCCCGACGGGTTACCGGTGTTATAGCCGTTGTCCATCACGGAACCGCCGAGGATCACCAGCTTACCGGCCACCAGCGGGGCGGCGGTCTGCATCAGCGCGTGCGGACGAATGGTACCCATGTTGTCATGCAGATCGACAATGCCGTTAGTCCCGAAATCGGCGCACGGTTTACCGGTATCGGCATCCAGCGCAACCAACTTCGCGTCGGTGGTGGCGTTGAAGATGCGGCGAGCACAGGCTGCCGGTGCAGGATTAGATTCGGTTTGCTGGGCTGCGCTGCCGTCATAGTAGCTTACGCCACGGCAGGTCTGGTGCTGCTGCAGGTAGGAGCGATCCTTTTCAGGAACGTATTTCCACTTAAGCTTCCCGGTCTGCGGATCGAGAGCGTGCACCTCGTTATGCGGCGTACAGAAGTAGAGCGCGTTGTTGACCTTCAGCGGCGTGGCCTCGAAGGTGTATTCGGTCGCGTCCTGGCTGTCGCGCAGATCCCCGGTGTGGTAGGTCCAGGCCACTTCCAGATCGCTGGCGTTATCTTTATTGATCTGGTTGAGCTTAGAGAAACGCAGGCCGTTGGTGGTGCCACCGTAGGCGGTCCAGTTGTTTTCCGCTACATCGGCGCTGGAGGCGTTACGCGCGTTGGTAATGGTGCCGTCCTGCGGATAGGGATCGTAGAAGCAGAGACCGATGACCAGGGCAATCATCACCGCCACGGTACCGCCGAGGAAAGGATGGAAGCGACGCTCCCCTGCCCCGCTAGCGCGGAAAAGCGGACGAACCACCCACGGCATCGCCAGCCAGAGGCCAATGACGCCAATCAGATCGCCACGCGGGATCCACTGCCACTTATCAAAGCCGACCTCGTAGATGATCCAGGCCAGAACAATCCACATCAGCGCTGCATAGATATTAAGCGCAATGCGTTTGTTCAGGTAGAGCGTTACGGCGGTGGCTATCAGCCCTACGGCCATCACGGCATAGAATGGCGAGCCGCCGACCAGCAGCAGCTTCGCCCCCATAAAGAGCATCGCAAGCCCAATGAGCGCGATGATGATACTTGTTATTTTGTTAAGCATGATTCCCCTGACATAGACAAATGTACAATTGAAACGTCGTTTTACAACAATTTCGAAACAATGTTACAACGATCACAAAAAAAATATAGGGTTAGCGTGCTAACAAAGTTGTCGTTTTGTGCGGGGAAGAGTTGGGGATTGAGTAAAAGGCAGGTAAGCGCAGCACCCTCAGGCGTTACGCATCAGGCCAAACAGCCAGTCATTATGCAATTGATTTCGCAGCCGGTAGCTTTCGTGCAGCTCCTGCTCGAGGGTGAAGCCCACCTTCTCCAGCAGGCTGCGGGAAGCAAGATTGCCTGCGGTGACGGTGGCAATAAGACGGTTGATTCCGCCCTTGCGGAAGGCGTAGTCGCAGACGGCTCGCAGAGATTCTGTTCCGTAGCCCAAACCCTGTGCTTCGGGTGCGAACAGAAATCCTACTTCAGCGCAGTTAGTGTCACGATGGATATAGCCCGTCACGCCGAGCTTTTTGCCTGTCGCCTTGTCAGAAACCACAAGGCACAGCCAGTGCGGGCTTTGGGGTGACCAGAGCGGCAGCCTTGATTCAAAAGCGGCACGAATCTCATCTTCTGACGGCATATCCGCAACGTAATACATCACCTGCGGGTCTGTCTGTAGCGCGTGGAAGAATGCCCAATCGCCCTCTGTAATCTGCGTGCAGACGAGTCTGGTGGTCGTTATCGTTATCATTGAGAAATCTCTGCGGTAGTTAAATGAGCCTGCTTATCCCCGGCTTTAACATCGTACGCAATAGCATATGGTTCGCGAAACTTTTTAAACGCTATGACACTCTCTGCTGGTACCGCCATGCCTGATACGTTACTCATCCTGTCCAGATAGCGTTGCATTCGATCCTGGCAATCTTGTTACCGGTATCACGGAAAGCACTTTACGTAACCCAGATGTTAAATCCCGCAATTGTTAACCCTCCCGCTTCAACCACACTATTGTTCCCGATTAGATAACCCGTACCTTAACGACACCTGGTGACATCAATGACAACTAAAGTTACCCGTAGAGAAAAGATCAGTTATGGCCTTGGGGATATGGCTAGCCATGTTGGTCTGGATAACGTGATTATTTTTCTCACGTTTTACTATACCGATGTGGTGGGTCTACCGGCTGCATTCGTCGGAACCATGTTTCTGCTTGCCCGCACCGCCGATGCCATTATCGACCCGGCGATGGGCTATATGGCCGACCGTACCCGTTCCCGCTGGGGAAAATTTCGCCCATGGATGCTGTGGCTGGCCCTACCCTTTGGCCTGAGCTGCCTCCTGACCTATGCCGTACCGCAATCGCTGGATATGACCGGTAAAATGATTTTCGCCAGCGTTAGCTACACCTTTATGATGCTGATGTATACCGCCATCAATATCCCCTACTGCTCAATGGGCGCGGTGATTACCCCTGATAACGACGAGCGCATCTCCCTCCAGTCCTGGCGCTTCTTCCTTGCCACGCTTGGCGGCGCAATGTCTACATTTTTCATGATGCCGCTGGCGGAGTACCTGGGCGGCGCGGATAAGCTGGCAGGTTATCGCTGGGCGATGGCGATTATGGCCAGCGCGGCGGTGATTATGTTCTGGATCTGTTTTGCCAATACCCGCGAACGTATCAAAGCGCCCGCCACTCACAACAACTACCTGGCCGAACTACGGGATCTGCTGCGTAACGATCAATGGCGTGTCGTCGCGGTGCTGGTGGTAACCAATATCGGCTTTGGCGTGATCCGCCTCGGGGCGATGATGTACTTCGTCACCTATTACCTCGGCAGCGCCAGTTATTTCATGTGGATGCTCGCCGCGCATATCCTTGGCAAAGCCGCCGGTAGCCTGCTGGCCAAGCGTCTGACCCGCAACTTCAATAAAGTTCAGATGTTCGGCTACTGTGCCGTACTGGCGGGTGTGCTCAGCATCGCCCTGTTCTTTGCACCGAAATCCGTTTTCGTCCTGGTTCCGCTAACGTTTATCGTCTCGACGCTCTATCAGGCGACCACCACGCTGATGTGGGTGATGATGGCCGACGTCGCCGACTACGGCGAATGGCGTCAGGGCAAACGTATGGATGGTATTATTTTCTCCACCTTCCTCGCCGTCCTCAAGCTGGGAATGGCGCTCAGCGGTGCCATCGTCGGCTGGACCCTGGCCTTCAGCGGCTACGTCGCCAACGCGCCGGAACAGACGTCGCTGGCAATGCACAGCATCGTCGCCCTCTTCACCATCGTCCCCGGACTGCTCTCTCTGGCGGCTTTCGCCACTCTGCGCTGGTACAAGCTTGATGACCAGACCATGCAGGAGATCAATTTGGCTAAAATGCAATCTATTGTGAAAGGATGACCTCTCCATGAGCGAATTAATTGAGCACGCTAACGCCATCGAATGGCGCTTCGAACGACAGGTTTTACGTCTTGAGCCTTGGGGCAAGCATAGCCTGCGGGTACGCGCCACCTGCGCGCCGGAGTTTAATTCTGAGCTTCATGCTCTGCTGACGCCAGAATCATGCCAGGCCGAAATTTTGCGAGATGCTGAAACCCTGACTCTGCGCAACGGCAACATCAGCGCGGTATTGAACCTTAAGGGCCAGCTGGCATTTTACAATCAGCACGGCGAGCTGCTGCTGGAAGAGATGTGGCGACAGCGTTCTACGGTTGGCATCGGTGCCAGCGAAAAAAGCCAGGACAAGTACGTCAGTGCCCTGAAGCTGGATGGACGAGAATTTAAACCGCTGCCCGGCGGTAAATATCAGCTGACAGTACGTTTTGAAGCCCGCAACGGAGAAAGGTTGTATGGCATGGGGCAGTACCAGCAGCCCTGGCTGGATCTGAAAGGCTGCTCTCTGGAGCTGGCGCAGCGTAACTCGCAGGCCAGCGTGCCGTTTGTCCAGTCCAGTCTCGGCTATGGCCTGCTGTGGAATAATCCGGCCATTGGCGAGGCTAGCTTTGCGAAAAACCACACTCAATGGACCGCCCGCGTCACCCAGGAGATGGACTATTGGATAACCGCTGGTGATAACGTGATGGAGTTAACCCGCCAGTATGCCAAAGCCACCGGTACGCCGCCCGCCGCGCCGGAATTTATCAGCGGCCTGTGGCAGTGTAAATTGCGCTACCGCACCCAGCAGGAGGTGTTGGACGTCGCCCGCGAATATCACCGCCGCAACCTGCCGCTGTCAGTGATGGTTATCGATTTCTTCCACTGGCCCAATCAAGGAACCTGGTGTTTCGATCCTACCGACTGGCCGGATCCGCAGGCGATGGTAGAAGAGCTGGAATCAATGGGCATCAGGCTAATGGTTTCGGTCTGGCCGACCGTGGAGGCGCGTAGCCCGCTATTTCCGCAGATGAAAGCCAAAGGCTGGCTGGTGACCAGCGATCGCGGCGTGCAGGTCAATCTGGATTTTATGGGCAATACCACCTTCTTTGACGCCACCCACCCGCAGGCGCGGCAGTTTGTCTGGGATACGGTGAAGAAAAACTATTTTGACTATGGGATCAAGCTGTTCTGGCTGGATGAAGCCGAGCCGGAGTATCGTGCCTATGACTTCGATAACTATCGCTACCATGCTGGGCCGGTACTGGAAGTGGGCAACCGCTATCCGCGCGATTTCGCTCAGGGCTTCTACGATGGCCTGCGTGCTGAAGGCGAAAACGAGATCGTCAACCTGGTGCGCTGTAGCTGGGCAGGCAGCCAGCGCTACGGCGTACTCGCTTGGTCCGGAGACGTTCACTCCTCCTTCCATTCGTTCCGCAATCAGCTGGCGGCCGGGCTTAACATGGGCCTGGCGGGCATTCCGTGGTGGACCACCGATATCGGCGGCTTCCAGGGTGGCAACATCCACGATCCCGAATTTCACGAACTGCTGATCCGCTGGTTCCAGTGGGCGGTGTTCTGTCCGGTCCTGCGTATGCACGGCTATCGCGAGCCGCGGATCCAGCCGCCGGAAAGCTATCGCCACGGTATTCCGCAATGCGATAGCGGTTCACCCAACGAGCTGTGGAGCTACGGTGAGGAGAACTTCGCCATTATGCAGCGCTGGCTAGGCGTTCGCGAAGCGCTACGCCCCTATATTGATGAACTTTACGCTAATGCGCATCATCACGGCGATCCGCTCATGCGTCCGCTCTTCTGGCACTATCCCGACGAGGCGCAAAGCTGGCAGATCGAAGACCAATATCTGTTTGGCCGTGATTTACTGGTCGCTCCGGTGATGCACGTCGGGCAACGTCAGCGCGATGTCTGGCTGCCGGGCGACCATCAGTGGGTCAATTTACAGGGAGAGTGCTATCAGGGCGGGCAGTGTATTTCGGTGCCTGCTGAACTGGAGACGATTCCGCTTTTTATTCGGGAAGGCAGCCCGTTGATTTCGCTGCTGGTAAAGTAAGTCAGAGTGGTGTTCGGGAGATTTGAAATCTGGAGCGGGCGAAGGGAATCGAACCCTCGTATAGAGCTTGGGAAGCTCTCGTTCTACCATTGAACTACGCCCGCTTTGAGGTGCGTAAGGCATTATAAACCTTACGCACCGTCTGGCAAGCCGGATGGCGGCTAACCGATGGTTAATTAATCAGTTAGCACTTCGGCGGGGTGCCCTGCGGCGGCAGGTAGCGGATCGGATCGATGGCGGTGGCGCGGTAGCGCAACTGGAAGTGGAGCTTCACCGAGTCGGTATCAGAGCTGCCCATCGTCGCAATCTTCTGCCCTATTTTTACGCTCTGGCCGTTGTTCACCAGCAGCGTGTCGTTGTGGGCGTAGGCGGTGATGTAATCCTCGTTATGCTTGATCATAATGAGGTTGCCGTAGCCGCGCAGCTGGTTGCCGACGTAGACCACCTTCCCTGCCCCGGCGGCGTAGATCGCCTGCCCGCGAGAGCCAGCAATGTCGATGCCCTTGTTACCGCCGTCGGCGGAGGAGTATGGCAGCACGACGGTGCCGCTCGTCGGCCAGCGCCAGCAGCGCTGCCCTACCGGTGGCCAGGAGGCTGGCGGCACGGTGACGACGCGTGAGGAGGCGCTGCCGCTGCGCTTACCGGAGGCCTTTTTGCCGGAACCATTGATGCGCAGCCGCTGGCCGATCTCAATGGTATAGGGCGGAGAGATACCGTTAAGGCGCGCCAGATCCCTGACGCTGGTACCGGTCAGGCGCGAGATGCGCGACAGCGTATCGCCACGTTTAACGACGTAGACATCTTCATCCGACAGCTTGTTAGATGAACAGGCGGCCAGCAGCATGACCAGCATCAGGCAGATAATAAGGCGAAACGGTTTTCTCATCGGGCGTCCTGCGCTCAAAACGGATCCTCAGGTAATGGCTATGGGGTTGTTTATGATAGCAGCCATCCGCCAGAGGCTAAATGTCTTCACGGTGATTTACATTTCAGGGGAGTTGATGCCCGGTGGCGCTACGCTTACCGGGCCTACGGGCAGTGCGGTTTTGTAGGCCGGATAAGCGCAGCGCTATCCGGCTTTTTTGCAGGCGTTACTTAACCGGACGCATCGCCGGGAAGAGGATCACGTCGCGGATAGTGTGGCTGTTGGTGAACAGCATCACCATACGGTCGATACCAATCCCCAGTCCCGCCGTCGGCGGCAGGCCGTGCTCCAGTGCGGTCACGTAGTCTTCGTCAAAGAACATCGCCTCGTCGTCACCGGCAGCTTTCGCATCCACCTGGTCCTGGAAGCGCTGGGCCTGGTCTTCCGCGTCGTTCAGCTCGCTGAAGCCGTTGCCGATCTCACGTCCGCCAATGAAGAACTCAAAGCGGTCGGTGATCTCCGGGTTCTCGTCGTTACGACGCGCCAGCGGGGAGACTTCTGCCGGGTACTCGGTGATGAAGGTCGGCTGGATCAGGTGCGCTTCAGCGGTCTCTTCGAAAATTTCGGTCACGATACGGCCCAGACCCCAGCTCTTCTCAACCTTGAGGCCAAGGCTTTCAGCGATCGCTTTCGCCGCATCGAAGTTATCCAGGTCGGCCATATTGGTTTCCGGACGGTACTTCTTGATCGCCTCGCGCATGGTCAGCTTCTCAAACGGCTTGCCGAAATCGAAGGTCTCTTCGCCATAAGGAACCTGAGTGGTGCCGAGAATGTCCTGCGCCAGGGTGCGGAACAGGGATTCGGTCAGCTCGATCAGGTCTTTATAGTCCGCATAGGCCATGTAGAGTTCCATCATGGTGAACTCAGGGTTATGGCGCACGGAGATACCTTCGTTACGGAAGTTACGGTTGATCTCGAACACGCGATCGAAGCCGCCCACCACCAGACGCTTGAGGTACAGCTCCGGCGCGATACGCAGGTACATGTCCAGGTCCAGGGCGTTGTGATGGGTGATGAACGGACGCGCGGATGCCCCACCCGGGATCACCTGCATCATCGGGGTTTCCACTTCCATAAAGTCGCGGCCCACCATGAACTGGCGAATACCAGCCATGATCTGGGAGCGAATTTTGAAAGTCTTACGGGACTCATCGTTGGAGATGAGATCCAGGTAGCGCTGACGGTAGCGCGCTTCCTGATCCTGCAGGCCGTGGAACTTGTCCGGCAGCGGGCGCAGGGCTTTGGTCAGCAGGCGCAGCTCGGTGCAGTGGATGGATAGCTCACCGGTCTTGGTCTTGAACAGCTTACCTTTCGCGCCAAGGATATCGCCGAGGTCCCACTTCTTGAACTGCTCGTTGTAGATGCCTTCCGGCAGGTCGTCGCGGGAGACGTAAAGCTGAATGCGGCCGCCAACGTCCTGCAGGGTGACGAAGGACGCCTTGCCCATGATACGGCGGGTCATCATCCGGCCGGCCACGCTCACCTCCACGTTCAGCGCTTCCAGCTCGTCGTTCTCTTTTGCGTCAAACTCGGCGTGCAGCGCATCGGAAGTGCGATCGCGGCGGAAGTCGTTCGGGAACGCAACGCCCTGCTCACGCAGCTGCGCCAGCTTCTCGCGGCGGGTTTTTAGTTCGTTATTAAGATCGACCGCCGCGTCAGCGCCCTGTGCTTGTTGTTCAGACATGTTGGTTCCTCATAGCCCTGCTTTCAAACTTGCTTCAATAAACTGGTCCAGACTGCCGTCCAGCACCGCCTGCGTGTTGCGGGTTTCAACCCCGGTGCGCAGATCTTTGATACGGGAGTCGTCCAGTACGTAAGAACGGATCTGGCTGCCCCAGCCGATGTCGGATTTGTTATCTTCCATCGCCTGCTTCTCAGCATTTTTCTTCTGCATCTCCAGCTCATAAAGCTTCGCTTTCATCTGCTTCATGGCCTGGTCTTTGTTCTTATGCTGGGAACGGTCGTTCTGGCACTGAGTCACGGTATTGGTCGGAATATGGGTAATACGCACCGCTGATTCCGTCCGGTTAACGTGCTGGCCACCCGCGCCGGAGGCACGGTAAACGTCGATACGCAGGTCCGCCGGGTTGATTTCGATATCGATATCGTCTTCCACTTCCGGGTAGACAAATGCCGAGCTGAAGGAGGTGTGACGACGGCCGCCGGAGTCAAACGGACTCTTACGTACCAGGCGGTGTACACCGGTTTCGGTACGCAGCCAGCCGTAGGCGTAATCGCCAATGATTTTGATGGTCACGGACTTCAGGCCAGCAACTTCACCCTCGGACTCTTCGATAATCTCGGTTTTGAAGCCGCGTGCTTCGGCCCAGCGCAGATACATACGTGTCAGCATGCTGGCCCAGTCCTGGGCTTCCGTACCGCCGGAGCCGGCCTGGATATCCAGATAGCAGTCGGCGCTGTCGTATTCACCAGAGAACATGCGGCGGAACTCAAGCTGCGCCAGCTTCTCTTCCAGCACGTCAAGCTCAGCAACGGCTTCGTTAAAGGTCTCTTCGTCGTCCGCTTCTACGGCCAGCTCCAGCAGACCGGAAACATCTTCCAGGCCCTGGCGCATCTGATCCAGCGTATCGACGATGGCTTCCAGGGAGGAGCGCTCTTTACCCAGCGCCTGCGCGCGTTCGGGTTCGTTCCAGACGTCCGGCTGTTCCAGCTCGGCGTTTACTTCTTCAAGACGCTCTTTCTTGGCATCATAGTCAAAGATACCCCCTAAGAACGTCAGAGCGCTCCGTGAGGTCCTGAATGCGGTTTTTTACAGGATTGATTTCAAACATGGCTGTATTCTTTTCTGCGCTAGTCAAAATGCGGTTATAAGGGCGGGATCTTAGCGGATTCGCGCCCTTTTTTACAGTGAAAGTGATGCTAAATCGGCCAGATATCGTCGATGATTAGCTGCACGCTGCGGTTACCTCGGAACTCGTTGACATCAAGTTTATAGGCAAGGCTCACTTCGCGCACGCCGTTGTCCGGCCAGATGGTGGTATCGACGTTAAACGCAATGCCGTCCAGCAGCGGGCCACCCCCGACCGGCTCGACCATCACCTTCAGGTGACGCTCGCCGACAATACGCTGTTGCAGCAGACGAAAATGCCCATCGAACAGCGGCTCCGGGAACATCTGCCCCCACGGCCCGGCGTCGCGCAGCATCTCTGCGACCTCCAGCGTCATTTCGGCGGGTGAAAGCGGGCCGTCGGAAACGACCTCACCCTGTAACAGGGCGGGATCCAGCCACTCGGTGACCAGCGCGCCAAAGCGCTGCTGGAACTCCTCGAAGCGCGCCGCTTCCAGCGACAGACCCGCCGCCATGGCGTGGCCGCCGAACTTCAGCATCATACCCGGATAGAGCGTGTCGAGACGCTCAAGGGCATCGCGCATATGCAGACCCTGAATCGAACGGCCAGAGCCTTTGAGCAGGCCATCCCCCGCCGGGGCAAAAGCTATCACCGGGCGGTGGAAGCGCTCTTTGATGCGCGAGGCGAGAATACCGACCACGCCCTGATGCCACTCGGGATGATACATCGCCAGCCCGCCGGGCAGCGTCTCGCTGCTGCGCTCCAGCTTCTCGCAGAGCGCCAGCGCCTCGGCCTGCATCCCCTGCTCAATCTCTTTACGCGTCTGGTTGAGGGCGTCCAGCTCGCTGGCCAGCACCCGGGCTTCACCAACGTTGTCACAGAGCAGCAGCGCCACGCCTACCGACATATCGTCGAGCCGCCCGGCGGCGTTAAGCCGGGGACCGAGGGCAAAGCCGAGATCGCTGGCCGCCAGCTTCTGTGCGTCGCGGTTGGCGATCTCCAGCAGTGCCTTAATGCCTGGGCGGCACTTGCCCGCCCGAATGCGGCTCAGACCCTGCCAGGTCAAAATACGGTTGTTGGCATCCAGCGGCACCACGTCAGCCACCGTGCCAAGGGCAACGAGATCCAGCAGCTCCGCCAGGTTAGGCTCGGCCAGACCGCGTGCTGCAAACCAGCCCTGTTCGCGCAGATGGGCGCGCAGGGCCAGCATCAGGTAGAAAGCGACCCCTACCCCCGCCAGCGACTTCGACGGGAAGGTGCAGTCGCGCAGGTTCGGGTTCACGATCGCCTCGGCGGCCGGCAGCGTCTCGCCTGGCAGGTGGTGATCGGTCACCAGCACCGGGATCCCCAGCTCATGGGCACGATCGACGCCCGCATGGGAGGAGATGCCGTTATCCACGGTCAGGATCATCTGCGCGCCGCGGGCATGGGCCTGATCGACCACCTCCGGGCTTAACCCGTAGCCGTCGTCAAAGCGGTTTGGCACCAGGCAGGTGACGTTCCCGCAGCCCAGCGCGCGCAGGGCCAGCACGCTGAGGGCGGTGCTGGTGGCGCCGTCGGCGTCAAAATCACCGACCACAACAATGCGCAGCTCCTCCTGCAGGGCGCGATAGAGCAGCGCCACGGCGTTACCGATGCCGCTGAGCTGCTGCCATGAGAGCATCCCTTTGACGCTGCGCTCCAGCTCCCCAGCCGAGCTTACGCCGCGGCTGGCATATAAGCGCCGCAGCAGCGGGGGCAGGTTCGCTGGTAGATCCGCCGCCTCATCCACTGTTCGGCGGCGAAGTTGTCTCTGATGTTTCACGAAAATTATTTACCGCTCATAGATTTCTGCTGGTCAAGGAACGCCTTCAGCTCCTGCGGACCCTGATAGCCCGGCACGACGTAGCCGTTGCTCAGGACGATAGCCGGGGTGCCGCTGACGCCGAACTGCACGCCCAGCGCATAGTGGTTAGCAATGTCGATATCGCAGCTGGCTGGCTGCACGCCTTTGCCGTTCATCGCATTGTCGAAGGCTTTGTTACGATCTTTCGCGCACCAGACCGACTTCATATCTTTTGCCGCATCGCTCTGGATGCCCTGACGCGGGAAGGCGAGGTAGCGCACGGTGATGCCCAGCGCGTTGTAGTCCGCCATCTCTTCGTGAAGCTTATGACAGTAGCCGCAGGTGATATCGGTAAACACGGTAATGACGTGCTTCTCTTGTGCAGCTTTGTAGACAATCATCTCTTTTTCCAGCGCGTTGAGATGGGTCATCAGCATCTGGTTAGTGACGTTGACCGGCTGCGCGCCGCTGACGTCGTACATGGGTCCCTGAATAATATGTTTACCGTCGTCGGTGACATACAGCACGCCGCTGTTAGTCATTACGGTTTTCATGCCGCTGACCGGCGCAGGCTGGATCTCGGTGCTCTGCACGCCCAGCTTCGCCAGCGACTGTTTGATTGCCGCATCATCCGCGTGGGCCATCCCGGAGAGCGTTGCCGCCAGCAGGGTAAACATCATTAAACTCTTTTTCATAACCGTCCTTAACTGTTCAGCATCATGCCCGGGGGTGATGCTGTTGATGAAGTTGTCGCAGGCGTTCCGTAGCCACATGGGTGTAGATCTGCGTCGTTGAGAGATCGCTGTGTCCAAGCAGCATCTGCACCACGCGCAGGTCAGCGCCGTGGTTTAGCAGATGCGTGGCAAAGGCGTGGCGCAATACGTGCGGCGAAAGCTTTTCACCGTCGATGCCCGCCAGCAGAGCATAATGTTTGATCCGGTGCCAGAAGGTCTGCCGGGTCATCTGCTGGGCACGCTGGCTGGGGAAGAGCGTATCGATTGAGGTGCCGTTCAGCAACCACGGCCGGCCATGCTCAAGGTAATTTTCCAGCCAGTAGACTGCTTCTTCGCCCAGCGGCACCAGCCGCTCTTTGTTACCTTTGCCGATGACCCGCACCACGCCCTGGCGCAGGCTGATGTCGCTCATGGTCAGCCCGACCAGCTCCGAGACGCGCAGCCCGGTGGCGTAGAGCACCTCCAGCATTGCCTTATCGCGCAGCTCCAGCGGCTGATCCACCAGCGGAGCCTGCAGCAGGCGTTCAACCTGGGCCTCGCTGAGATCTTTTGGCAGCCGCTGCGGTAGCTTGGGCGACGCCAGCAGCGCACTGGGATCGTCCGGGCGTAGCTTCTCCCGGTACAGGTGCTGAAAGAGACGCCGTATGGCGCTCAGCAGGCGCGCAGAGCTGGTGGCTTTATAGCCGCCTTCAATACGCTCCGCCAGCAGCGCCTGGAGATCGTCGCTTTGCGCGCTCTGTAACGAGAGGCCGCGATGGTGCAGCCACTCCACCACCATGCTAAGGTCGCGACGGTAGGCGCTCAGCGTATTCTCCGCCAGATTACGCTCCAGCCAGAGCGCATCAAGAAACTGTTCTATGCGTGCGAGATCCTGATCCATTTGAGCCTCTTGTGGTCTGCGGCTCTCCATTATGCCTGATTGCCCACCGATTCTGGTACACTGTGCGCAAAGCCCCATCAGGAATTGAGACGTTTACGCTATGAACATTGGTCTTTTCTATGGTTCCAGTACCTGCTACACCGAAATGGCAGCGGAGAAAATTCGCGACGTTATCGGCCCGGAACTGGTCACGCTGCACAACCTGAAAGACGACGCTGTCTCCTTAATGGAGCAGTACGATGTCCTGATTCTCGGCATTCCCACCTGGGATTTTGGCGAGCTTCAGGAGGACTGGGAAGCGGTCTGGGAGCAGCTCGACGGCCTGAACCTCGATGGTAAAATCATTGCGCTGTACGGCATGGGCGATCAGCTCGGCTACGGCGAGTGGTTCCTTGACGCGCTCGGCATGCTGCACGACAAGCTGGCCGCCAAAGCCGTGACCTTTATCGGCTACTGGCCGACTGAGGGCTATGAGTTTACCAGTCCTAAGCCGGTGATTGCCGACGGACAGCTCTTTGTTGGCCTGGCGCTGGATGAAACCAACCAGTACGATCTGAGCGAAGATCGCATCCAGAGCTGGTGCGAACAGATCCTCAGCGAAATGGCCGAGCAGTTCGCCTGATAGGTTTCACCGTGCCCCAGCCGCCGGCTGCTGTAGCAGCACCCGGCGCAGGTCACGCCACTCGCTCTCATCCATGCTGTCCGACGCCAGCCACAGGTGATGGATACGCCCGCCCTGCTCTTTACGCAGGCGTAGCATCATGCCGTTGGTCAGCATCCAGGGCGTGCCGATAATTTCCCACTCCACGCCTTGCCAGCGCAGCCGGGACCCCATCAGCAGCTTAATCTCACCGTGGCAGACGTTGATGCGCCGCTGGCTGCGCACGCAGTCAAACACCACCAGCGACAGCAGCATGAGCCACAGTGGCGTATAGCGTAACGGCCAGGGGGCCAGCAGTATTAACGCTGCCACCAGACCGTGAAGCAGGAGAGAGAGCCACTGGGAGCGCCATGAGACGCGTAGATCAGATTGCCACAGGACCACGTTCCCGATTCCGTGTCTGAATTAACTGCACCATTCTCTGCAACTCCGTGTCGGCAGGTTCACCGTGATTCATTAACCAGTTAAACAGGTCTGGATCGTCACTTTCCAGCAGGCGGACAAACAGCCGTTTATCGTCGTCGCTCAGCGTATCGTACTCGTGTTCAAAAAAAGGCATGATGGAGATATCCAGCTCGCGCATTCCCCGGCGGCATGCCCAATGGATGCGGGCTTTATTATTTATGTCCATGTCTTCTCCCTGCATTACGATATAGAAGTATCGATAGTGCAGACAGTGTATCGTGTTTTTTGTTCATCCTTTACTGGAAAGTTGATAATTAGGAAGGGTGGTTCCAGGATAAAAGATCCCGGACGTATGTTTTGCATTTTATTGCGCAGCGCTACGCATCCTGGCACAGTGAGCACGAATCGTATGCTTTTACCGCTTGCATTGGCCGGCGGCTCTTTTACCATTAAGCATCTAACAGCGTTAAGCAAACCAGGACACTATTATGGCCTTTACTCCTTTTCCTCCGCGCCAGCCTTCCGCCTCTGCGCGTCTGCCGCTGACGCTTATGACGCTCGACGACTGGGTGCTGGCAACCCTGACCGGTGCAGATAGCGAAAAGTATTTGCAGGGCCAGGTCACCGCTGACGTTGCCGCCCTGACCGAGCACCAGCATCTGCTGGCGGCGCACTGCGATGCCAAAGGCAAAATGTGGAGCAACCTGCGCCTGTTTCGCCGCGACGGTGGCTTTGCCTTGATAGAGCGCCGCAGCATTCGTGACGCTCAGCTGACCGAACTAAAGAAATATGCGGTCTTCTCTAAGGTCACCATCGCTCCGGATGACGAACACGTGCTGCTGGGCGTAGCCGGTTTTCAGGCCCGCGCCGCGCTGGCGAACGTCTTTACCACCCTGCCCGACGCTGAAAAGCAGGTGGTGCAGGAGGGGGCAACATCAATTTTGTGGTTCGAACACCCGGCAGAGCGTTTCCTGCTGGTGACGGACGTTGCCACCGCGGAAATGATTAGCGAGAAGCTACGTGGTGAAGCGCAGCTGAACAACAGCCAGCAGTGGCTGGCGCTGAATATTGAAGCGGGCCTGCCGGTGATCGACGCCGCTAACAGCGCCCAGTTTATTCCGCAGGCAACCAACCTGCAGGCGCTGGGCGGCATCAGCTTTAAGAAAGGGTGCTATACCGGCCAGGAGATGGTGGCCCGGGCGAAGTTCCGCGGCGCCAACAAGCGCGCCCTGTGGTATCTCGCGGGCAAAGCGAGCCGCCTGCCGGAGCCGGGTGAAGATCTTGAGCTGAAGATGGGTGAAAACTGGCGTCGCACCGGCACCATTCTGGCCGCGGTACAGCTGGAGGATGGCCGTCTGCTGGTACAGGCAGTGATGAACAACGATATGGAGCCGGACAGCGTCTTCCGCGTGCGCGACGATGCCAATACGCTCAGCATCGAGCCGCTGCCCTATTCGCTTGAGGAAGCTTAAGCGCTGATTGCCCGGTGGCGCAAGCTTGCCGGGCCTACAAGACCGTAGGCCGGGTCAGGCGAAGCCGCCACCCGGCGTGACAGTTTAAGCCTGGCCAACGTAGAAGTAGATGGCGAGAAAGTGGCACAGGCTGCCTCCCAGCACAAAGCCGTGCCAGATTGCATGGTTGTAGGGGATGCGCTTGCAGACGTAAAAGATGACCCCCAGCGAGTAGACAATACCGCCTGCCGCCAACAGAGTTAGCCCGCCCGCAGAGAGCCTGACGGCCAGTTCGTAAATCACTACCAGCGACAGCCAGCCCATCGCCAGATAGGTCACCAGCGATAGCACCTTAAACCGGTGGGCGATAGTCAGTTTAAACAGGATCCCTAGCAGGGCCATGCTCCAGATGACAATCATCAGGCCGCGCGCCAGCGGCGAATCCAGACCCACCAGCAAAAAAGGGGTGTAGGTACCCGCAATCAACAGATAGATAGCACAGTGGTCGAATTTTTTCAGCCAGCGCTTGGCCCGCTGGTGGGGAATGGCATGGTAGAGCGTTGAGGCCAGAAACAGCAGGATCATACTGCCGCCATAGAGGCTATAGCTGGTAATCGCCGTGGCGCTGGCATGGCTATCTACCGCCTGCACCAGCAGCAGCACCAGCCCAACGATACCAAACACCAGCCCAATACCGTGGCTCACGCTGTTGGCTATCTCCTCAGCCAGTGAATATCCCTGCTTGATTAATGGTTTAGCAACCATAGCTTACTCCAGGAGAACAGAGGCTTACGCCGGGTCACTCAGCAGCCTGTCACTGTCTGAATGATAACCAGCATAGAGTAACTGAGAATGATTCCAGTGCACACCTGTTAGCTAAAATAAATATTACTGTCAAAAAAATGCAACAACTCCGCGCTTCGTTCAGGCTACAGCTGTTCAGCCTTTTACAGGGCCTCGCGCGACGGCGCAGATTCCCGTTTGGGGCAAAATGTGGCAGCATAGAGGGGTGCCGCACCGTGCAGATAATCGTCTGAAAAAGGAAGCCTCGTGACCCTGTTTAACCATTCCGCTGTTGCCAGCCTCAATAACCTTGAGATGATGGTCTACAACGTGGTCATTAAAAATCGCGATAAGGTGATGTACATGACCATTCGCGAGCTGGCCGATGCGGCAGGCGTCTCTACCACTACCGTTTTACGCTTCTGCCGCAAGCTGGAGTGCGAAGGCTACTCGGAATTTCGCGTGCGCTTTAAACTCTATTTAGCGCAGAGCGAGCCGCAGCCCGCTAATTTTGGTGCCAGCGAAATTATTAGCTTCTTTAAAAGCGTTAATAATGATGAATTTGATCGTCTGCTGGATCAGGCCGCAGATATTATTCTCGCTTCCGAGCGAATTATATTTGTTGGCGTCGGGACATCCGGATCGCTGGCAAAATATGGCGCGCGCTTCTTTTCTAACGTCGGTAAATTCAGTAACCATATTGACGACCCCTATTTTCCGGTCACTAACGATATGGCGAAAAACGCGCTGGCAATTGTCCTCTCCGTCTCCGGCGAGACAGAGGAGATCCTGCGCTTCGCCAGCCAGTTCAGCCTGCATCACTGTAAGGTGATGTCGATAACCAGCCACGAGCACTCGGCGCTGGCTAAGCTGGCGGATTTTAATCTCTCCTGGCATATTCCCCAGACGCGCATTTCAGGGGGCTATGACGTTACCACCCAAATTCCCGTTATCTATATTCTTGAAACCCTGGGCCGCAAGCTGGCGAAAAAATTAGCCTGAAAAAACAGGCTGTTTTTTCTCTGTAACATATTACCGAAGCGGCAACGTGTTATATCGTGACTTTCGATTGGGCTTTGCTAGACTCGGCGTAGACCTATTTTCTGTCGGCTATAGCGGGATAAATAAGTATGAAAAAGATTACCTTACCAAAAGACTTTTTATGGGGCGGCGCGGTCGCTGCACATCAGGTTGAAGGCGGCTGGAACAAAGGCGGCAAAGGCCCGAGCATCTGCGACGTGCTGACCGGCGGCGCGCATGGCGTACCGCGTGAGATCACCCAGGAAGTTGTGCCCGGTAAATACTATCCGAACCACGAAGCCGTTGAGTTCTACAGCCACTACAAAGAAGACATCAAGCTGTTTGCCGAGATGGGCTTTAAGTGTTTCCGTACCTCTATCGCCTGGACGCGTATCTTCCCGAACGGCGACGAGCAGACGCCGAACGAAGAGGGTCTGAAGTTCTATGACGATATGTTCGATGAGCTGCTGAAATATAACATCGAGCCGGTGATCACCCTCTCCCATTTTGAGATGCCGCTGCACCTGGTACAGGCCTACGGCGGCTGGACCAACCGTAAAGTGGTCGATTTCTTTGTGCGCTTCGCCGAAGTGGTCTTCGAGCGCTATAAGAGCAAGGTCAAATACTGGATGACCTTCAACGAGATCAACAACCAGCGTAACTGGCGTGCACCGCTGTTTGGCTACTGCTGCTCCGGCGTGGTCTACACCGAGCATGAAAACCCGGAAGAGACCATGTATCAGGTGCTGCACCACCAGTTCGTTGCCAGCGCGCTGGCGGTGAAGGCAGCGCGGGAGATCAACCCTGAGATGCAGGTTGGCTGCATGCTGGCGATGGTGCCGCTCTACCCATTCTCCTGTAAGCCAGAAGACGTGATGTATGCCCAGGAGTCCATGCGCGAACGCTGGGTCTTTACCGACGTGCAGCTGCGCGGCTACTACCCTTCTTACGTCCTGAACGAGTGGGAGCGCCGCGGCTTTGATATCAGAATGGAAGCCAACGACGAGCAGATCCTGCGCGATGGTACCTGCGCCTACCTCGGCTTCAGCTACTACATGACCAACGCGGTGAAAGCGGAAGGTGGCAGCGGGGATGCAATCTCTGGCTTCGAAGGCAGCGTGCCGAACCCGCACGTTAAAGCCTCGGACTGGGGCTGGCAGATTGACCCGGTTGGCCTGCGCTATGCCCTGTGCGAGCTGTACGAGCGCTACCAGAAGCCGCTGTTTATCGTGGAAAACGGCTTCGGCGCGTACGATAAAGTGGAAGAGGATGGCAGCATCAATGACGACTACCGCATTGACTACCTGCGCGCGCACGTGGAAGAGATGATCAAAGCCGTGACCTACGACGGCGTCGATCTGATGGGCTACACCCCGTGGGGCTGCATCGACTGCGTATCCTTCACCACCGGCCAGTACAGCAAGCGCTATGGCTTTATCTATGTGAACAAGCACGATGACGGTACCGGCGACATGTCCCGCTCCCGTAAGAAGAGCTTTAACTGGTACAAAGAGGTGATCGCCAGCAACGGTGAGAACCTTTAATCGTTAAATGCCGGGTGGCGGCTTCGCCTTACCCGGCCTACATGATCTGGTCGGCGGCTATTTGCCGCCCGCCATCTCAATAAAACTTCCCGTCACGTACGACGCCTTCTCGCTCAGCAGCCAGACTATCGCCTGCGCCACCTCTTCCGGCTGGCCGCCACGCTGCATCGGCAGCACTGACTTAACGCGATCCACCCGCCCAGGCTCACCGCCGTCGGCATGCATCTCGGTATAGATAAACCCCGGCCGCACGCCGTTGACGCGAATGCCCTGCGCCGCCACCTCCAGCGACAGCCCGGTAGTCAGCGTATCGACCGCCCCTTTCGAGGCGGCATAGTCAACGTACTCACCGGGCGCGCCCAGCCGCGCCGCCGCTGAGGAGACGTTGACGATGGCGCCGCCCGCGCCGCCGTGCCGGTGCGACATCCGCTTTACCGCCTCGCGACAGCAGAGAAAGTAGCCCGTTACGTTGGTCGCCAGCACGCGGTTAATGCGCTCGGCGGTAAGATTTTCCAGCGTACTCTGGGTAAACAGAATGCCCGCGTTATTGACCAGCGCGGTCAGCGGCTCGTTCTCCTCGTCGATACGGGCAAACATCGCCAGCACCTGCGCTTCATCGCTGATATCTGCCTGTACTGCAAACGCTCTGCCGCCCGCAGCAATGATGGTGTTCACCACCTCGGTTGCCGCCTCCACGTTGTGATGGTAGTTAACCGCCACGCTGTAGCCTTCACGCGCTAGCTCCAGCGCCGTGGCTCTGCCAATCCCCCGGCTTGCGCCGGTTACCAGTGCAATACCCATTCTGTTCTCCCAATAAAAAAGCCGGGTGGCGCTTCGCCTTACCCGGCCTACGTTACTACACCAACAATATCACTGATATTCGCTCATCGGCACGCAGGAGCAGAACAGGTTACGGTCGCCGTAGACGTCATCAAGACGCTTCACGGTCGGCCAGTACTTGTTCGCAGATCCTGCCGGGAAGACCGCCAGCTCGCGGCTGTAGCCGTGGTTCCACTCCGCCACCAGCTCGTGCTGGGTATGCGGGGCGTTGACCAGCGGGTTATCTTCCTGCGTCCACTCGCCGTCCTGCACGCGATCGATCTCCATGCGGATAGCCAGCATCGCATCAATAAAGCGATCCAGCTCGGCTTTGCTCTCGGACTCCGTCGGCTCTACCATCAGCGTACCTGCCACCGGGAAGGACATGGTCGGCGCGTGGAAACCGTAGTCGATCAGACGTTTGGCGATATCCAGCTCGCTAATGCCGCTCTGCTCTTTCAGCGGACGAATATCCAGAATGCACTCGTGCGCCACGCGGCCATCGCGGCCGGTATAGAGCACCGGGAAGGCAGACTGCAGACGGGTAGCAATGTAGTTGGCGTTGAGGATCGCCACCTGGCTGGCCTTTTTCAGCCCTTCCGCGCCCATCATGCGGATGTACATCCAGCTGATCGGCAGAATAGAGGCGCTGCCGAACGGAGCGGCAGAGACCGCGCCCTGACGGGTCAGCATCCCTTCAATCTGTACCACGCTGTGGCCCGGAACGAACGGCGCCAGGTGCGCTTTCACGCCGATAGGACCCATGCCCGGACCGCCGCCGCCGTGTGGAATGCAGAAGGTTTTATGCAGGTTAAGGTGCGACACATCCGCGCCGATAAAGCCTGGGGAGGTGATCCCCACCTGGGCGTTCATGTTAGCGCCGTCGAGGTAGACCTGGCCGCCGTACTGATGCACGATTTCGCATACTTCGCGGATCGTCTCTTCATAGACTCCGTGGGTAGACGGGTAGGTCACCATGATACAGGAGAGGTTATCGCCCGCCTGCTCGGCTTTAGCACGCAGATCGGCCAGGTCGATGTTACCGTTCTTATCGCAGGCGACTACAACCACCTGCATCCCGGCCATCTGCGCCGATGCCGGGTTGGTGCCGTGGGCGGAGCTGGGGATCAGGCAGATATCGCGGTGACCATCGTTGCGGCTCTCATGGTAGTGGCGGATCGCCAGCAGGCCTGCGTACTCGCCCTGTGCGCCGGAGTTTGGCTGCATGCAGAGAGCATCGTAGCCAGTCAGCTTCACCAGCCAGTCAGAGAGCTGGTTGATCATCTGATGATACCCTTCTGCCTGGTCTGCCGGGCAGAACGGGTGCAGCTCAGAGAACTCGGGCCAGGTAATGGGGATCATCTCTGCCGCAGCGTTCAGCTTCATGGTGCAGGAGCCGAGCGGGATCATCGCCTGGTTCAGGGCCAGATCCTTACGCTCCAGCGAGTGCATGTAACGCATCATCTCGGTTTCGCTGTGGTAGCGGTTGAACACCGGGTGGCTCAGGATCGCGTCGTCACGCAGCATGCCCGGCTGGATCGCGCGGCTATCGTGGGCCACCTCTTTATCCAGCGCGTCGATATTCAGGCCATGACCGTCGCCGACAACCACGTCGAACAGCTTCATCACGTCTTCGCGAGTGGTGGTTTCGTCGAGGGTGATGCCTACGGCGTTATGGATGTCGCTACGCAGGTTGATCTCTGCCGCTTCGGCACGCGCCAGCACCGCCGCTTTGTCAGCAACCTCGACGCAGAGGGTGTCAAAGAAGTGCGCATGGCGCAGCTTCTGCCCCTTCTGCTGCAGCCCGGTAGCCAGAATATCGGCCAGACGGTGGATACGGCCAGCAATGCGCTTCAGCCCAACCGGGCCATGGTAGACGGCGTAGAGGCTGGCGATGTTAGCCAGGAGTACCTGTGAGGTACAGATGTTGGAGTTCGCTTTCTCGCGGCGGATATGCTGCTCGCGGGTCTGCATCGCCATGCGCAGCGCGGTGTTGCCGGCAGCATCTTTCGACACGCCGATAATGCGGCCCGGCATGGAGCGTTTAAATTCATCTTTGGCAGCAAAGAAGGCCGCGTGCGGGCCGCCGTAGCCCATCGGCACGCCGAAGCGCTGCGCGGAGCCGAAGACGATATCCGCGCCCTGCTTGCCTGGTGCGGTCAGCAGCACCAGCGCCATAAAGTCTGCCGCGACGCTCACGACGACCTTGCGTGCTTTCAGTTCACCAATCAGCGCGCTGTAGTCATGCACTTCGCCGGTGGTGCCTACCTGCTGAAGCAGAACGCCAAAAAGATCCTGATGATCCAGCGCCTTGTCGGCGTCATCGACCACAATCTCAAAACCAAAGGTTTCCGCGCGGGTGCGTACCACGTCGAGAGTCTGCGGATGCACGTCGGCGGCGACAAAGAAGCGGTTCGCCCCCTTCAGCTTGCTGACGCGTTTGGCCATTGCCATCGCTTCGGCCCCTGCGGTTGCTTCGTCAAGCAGCGACGCGGAGGCGATATCAAGCCCGGTCAGATCCAGCGTAACCTGCTGGAAGTTAAGCAGCGCCTCAAGGCGGCCCTGGGAAACTTCCGGCTGATAAGGGGTATAGGCGGTGTACCAGCCTGGGTTTTCCAGCATATTGCGCAGGATCACCGGCGGCAGCTGCACGGCGGTGTAGCCCATACCGATGTAAGACTTAAAGCGCTTGTTGCGCGCGGCGATGGCTTTCAGCTCGGCCAGCGCAGCAAACTCCGTGGTCGCTTCGCCAATCTGCGGCGGCGTCGCCAGCTGAATGTCCTGCGGGACAATCTGGCCAATCAGGGCGTTGAGTGAATCTGCGCCAACGGTTTTCAGCATCTCTTGCTGCTGAGCAGCGTCCGGCCCGATGTGGCGATCGACAAAGGCGTCGCGGTGTTCAAGCTGGCTTAAAGTCTGGGTCATGAGCGATGGTTCCTGAAACGTGCGGTGAATCGTGGTTGTCTTAACCTGAAATGCCCGGTGGCGCTGACGCTTACCGGGCCTACGGGCTTTATTCGTCTTCTAATAGAGATTCGTACGCGGTCGCGTCCAGCAGAGCTTCCACCTCTGCTTCGTCGCTGGCCTTGATTTTAAAGATCCAGCCGCCGGCATACGGCTCGCTGTTAACCAGCTCCGGGTTGTCGCTAAGGGCATCGTTGACGGCCACGATCTCGCCGCTCACCGGCGCATAGATGTCAGAAGCCGCCTTAACGGATTCGGCAACGGCACAGTCATCGCCCGCGCTGACGGTAGCGCCCACGTCCGGCAGGTCAACAAACACCATATCGCCCAGCAGCTCCTGCGCATGTTCGGTGATGCCAACGGTGTAGGAGCCGTCGGCCTCTTTGCGCAGCCATTCGTGTTCTTTACTGTATTTCAGGTCGCCAGGTACATTGCTCATTAACATTTCTCCACGATAGAGTAGGTTACGCGACGGCTTTGCCAGCGCGCACAAAAACAGGTTTCGTTACCTTCACCGGCATTTCACGGTTGCGGATCTGCACGATGGCCGTGTCGCCAATCCCGGCCGGTACGCGGGCCAGCGCGATGCTGTAGCCCAGCGTCGGCGAGAAGGTGCCGCTGGTGATAATGCCTTCCTGTGAGTTGCCGCTGGCGTCGGTGAAGCGCACCGGCAGTTCGTTACGCAGGACGCCTTTTTCGGTCATAATCAGGCCAACCAGCTGCTGAGTCCCCTTTTCACGCTGTACCTCCAGCGCTTCGCGGCCAATGAAGTCACGATCGGCAGGCTCCCAGGCGATGGTCCAGCCCATATTGGCCGCCAGCGGCGAAACGCCTTCGTCCATCTCCTGACCGTAGAGGTTCATGCCCGCTTCCAGACGCAGCGTGTCGCGTGCGCCCAGGCCGCAGGGCTTCACGCCCGCGCCAATCAGCGCCTGCCAGAAATCTGCCGCCTGTTCACTCGGCAGCGCAATCTCATAGCCCGCCTCGCCGGTGTAGCCGGTGGTAGCGATAAACCAGCCGTCCGACTCCACGCCAAAGAAGGGCTTCATGCCTGCCACGGCCTGGCGCTGGGCATCGGTAAACAGACCTGCCGCTTTCGCCTGGGCATTCGGCCCCTGCACGGCGATCAGCGCCAGATCGTCACGGACGGTAATGTCGATATCAAAGGGAGCCGCGTGCTGGGTGATCCACGCAAGATCTTTTTCGCGGGTGGCGGAGTTCACCACCAGGCGGAAGTGATCTTCGGTAAAGAAGTAGACGATCAGATCATCAATGACGCCGCCGGAGGCGTTGAGCATGCCGCTGTAGAGCGCCTTGCCCGGCTGGGTCAGTTTGGCCACGTCGTTGGCCAGCAGGTGCCGAAGAAACGCCCGGCAGCGGCTGCCGCGCAGGTCAACGATGGTCATATGCGAGACATCAAACATACCGGCATCGGTACGCACCGCGTGGTGCTCATCGATCTGCGAGCCGTAGTGCAGCGGCATCATCCAGCCGTGGAAATCCACCATGCGTGCGCCGCACAGCGTATGTTGTTCGTATAAAGGGGTTTGCTGAGCCATCTTTTCCTCATTGAATAAGCGGGGCCAGGATAAATAAGGCGAAGTCGTAAGCAGGTAGCCTCGTTTCCAGACGGCGACGCAAACGTTACCTTTTGCCTGAACTTATCACCGAACAGCGGGTAGAACCATAAGCAAAAATGTTCCATCACATTAGCTTATGACCCTAAAAGCCAAACCGGGCGGCAGGATATTACACTGCCAATACACCCTCAATTTGCGATAAACGTCATAAAACAGACAACCGACGCCCGATAAGTCAGCGTATTACGCGGTAAAGCACGCAGATTTCCAGAGCGAGAAAAATAGAGGGATGAGAAAAAGTAATCCGAAAATAGGGGTAGAATTAGAATATTTCAAATGAGGGGATGCATCCCCTCCCCAGGGTCGGGGAGGGAAAGTGTGACAGGGTTAACGTAACCACTCCGGCAGATCGTTTAGCCCCATCGCCTGGCGAATAAGCTGCGGCTTGACGCCCGGTAGCGTATCGGCCAGCTTCAATCCGAGATCGCGCAGCAGCTTTTTCGCCGGGTGCGTACCGGAAAACAGCTCGCGAAAACCCTGCATACTCGCCAGCATCACCCCGGCGCTGTGTTTGCGGCTACGCTCGTAGCGGCGCAGGTAGAGGTGCTGGCCGATATCTTTGCCCGCACCGTGCAGGCGCTTAAGCTCGTTGACCAGCTCGGCGGCATCCATAAAGCCAAGGTTTACGCCCTGCCCCGCCAGCGGATGGATGGTGTGCGCTGCATCACCCACCAATGCCAGCCGGTGTGCGGCAAACTGGCGCGCATAGCGCCCCGTCAGAGGAAAGACCAGCCGCTCGCTCTCAACGTGGCAGAGACCAAGGCGGTTGTCGAACGCCATATCCAGCGCCTGGTTGAAGGCCTCCTCAGTCGCCTCCTGCATGCTGGCTGCCTCCAGCGGCGGCAGCGACCAGACAATGGAGCAGAGGTGCGGATCGCTCAGCGGCAGGAAGGCTAAGATACCGTCGCCGTGGAAGACCTGACGCGCCACCGCCTCGTGCGGCTCATCGGTGCGGATGGTAGCGACCAGCGCGTGATGGCGATAGTCCCATGAGGTGAGCGCAATATCCGCCTTATCGCGCAGCCAGGAGTTCGCTCCGTCCGCGCCGACTACCAGCCGCGCCGTTAGCATGCCGCCATCTTTCAGGGTCAGAAAGGCTTCGTTCTCACCCCAGGCGACCTGCTGCACCCCAGCGGGTGCCAGGAGCGTGACGTCCTGACACTGCTGCGCTTTCTGCCACAGCGCCTGGTGGATTACGTCGTTCTCAATGATATGTCCGAGGTGGCTATAGCCCATGCTGCGGTCGTCAAAGGCGATGCGTCCAAAGCTGTCTTTGTCCCACACCTCCATGCCGTGATAGCAGCTGGCGCGGTTCGCCACGATGGATGACCAGACGCCAAGGCGCGTCAGCAGCTTCTCGCTGGCAGCGTTGATAGCCGAGACGCGAAGCGCAGGCGGGGCGTTCTCCGGCAGCGGCTGAGGCGGGTTTTGCTCCAGCACCGCGACGCGCAGGCCGCTCCCCTGTAATCCGCAGGCTACCGCCAGACCAACCATACCGCCGCCGACAATTGCTACATCTACATTCTGCAAAATTCACTCCCAAAACTACTGCCTGGTAAAGCAGGCCGGCCTATCGGGCGACCCAGCCCAGGGTCCGTTGCGCCAGCACGTCGCGTGCTGGAGTAAAAAGTTCCATTGCCATCAGTCCGGCGTTGCGACCTGCGACCAGCGGTGACCAGCGGTTAGCAAACAGCTGCACCAGCCCGTCGGTGACGCCGATAGTCGCCTCTTTATCCTCCTGGCGGCGCTGCTGATAGCTGCGGAGCACCGGATAAGCGCCGATGTCGCTGCTCTCTGTCCATGCCTCAGCCAGCGTCTCGGCCAGGCTCATCACATCGCGCATGCCGAGGTTGAACCCCTGCCCGGCGATGGGGTGCAGCGTCTGGGCGGCGTTGCCCACCAGCACCACGCGGTGCGATACCGGCGATGAGGCGGTGGTTAACGCCAGCGGATAGGCGCTGCGGGTGCCCACGTGGACAATGCGCCCCAGCCGCCAGCCGAACGCGCTTTGCAGCTCGTGGCAGAAGCGTTCATCGGACCAGGCCATCACCTCGTCGCGCTTCTCCAGCGGATGACACCAGACCAGCGAGTAGCGCCCCTGCGACATGGGCAGCAGAGCCAGCGGGCCGTGCTCGGTGAAGCGCTCGAAGGCTCTCCCCTTGCCAGCAACCGCGGTAGTGACGTTGGCGATCAACGCCACCTGATGATACGGCTCCTGCTGCCAGCCGATGCCGCACTGCGCCGCCAGCGCCGAGCGGGAGCCATCAGCCGCCACCAGCAGGCTTCCCTGTAACGTTTTACCGCTCTCCAGCGTTACGCTGACGCCATCCTCGCTGCGGGTGAAGTCGCTTACGCGGTCAGGACAGTGCAGCGTGACGCCGGGCGCACGGCGTAGCAGCGAAAAGAGACGCTGCCCAACCTCGAGCAGCTCTACGACGTGCCCAAGGGCATCGACGCGGTAGTCCTGCGCCTCCAGCGTTACGAAGCCCGCATGGCCACGGTCGCTAACGTGAACGGTAGTGATGGGGGTGGCGCACTGGGCAATATGCTGCCAGATCCCGATCCGCGCCAGGTGCTGGCAGGTGCCCTCGGCCAGCGCGATAGCGCGGGCGTCAAAGCCAGGATGCGCCTGGGCTTCCGGGGCGGTCGCTTCGATAAGATGCACCGGCAGCGCGCCGTGCGTCAGGCGCGAAATGGCCAGCGCCAGCGTAGCACCGGTCATCCCGCCGCCGACGATAATTACGCTCATGAACGCGTCGCCGCCGCCATCAGCGCCTCGATCTCATCGGCCCTTTTCACCACGCTGGCGGTCAGGTTCTCGTTGCCGTTTTCGGTGATGAGGATGTCATCTTCGATGCGGATGCCAATGCCACGGTACTGGGGCGGCACGTCGGCATCCGGGGCGATATAGAGACCCGGTTCAACGGTCAGCACCATGCCCGGCTCAAGCGTGCGCGAGCGGTCAGGCCCGTAAACGCCGACGTCGTGAACGTCCAGCCCCAGCCAGTGGCTCAGGCCGTGCATAAAGAAGGCGCGGTGGGCGTTATCGGTGATCAGCTGGTCAACGTCGCCTTTCAGGATATCGAGCTTCACCAGCCCGGTAATCATGATCCGCACCACTTCGCCGGTCACCTCCTGAATAGAGGTACCCGGACGGAACAGGGTCAGCGCGGCGTCGAGAGAGTCCAGCACGATGTCATAGATTTCGCGCTGGGCCGGGGTAAATTTGCCATTGATGGGGAAGGTACGGGTAATATCTCCCGCGTAGCCCTGATACTCGCACCCGGCGTCGATCAGCACCAGCTCACCGTCGCGCAGCTCGCTTTCGTTCTCGGTGTAGTGCAGGATGCAGCCGTTTTCACCGCCGCCGACGATGGTATTGTACGACGCAAAGCGTGCGCCGTGGCGGTTGAACTCGTGGAGAATCTCACCTTCGAGCTGGTACTCGAACATGCCTGGACGGCAGGTCTGCATCGCCCGGGTGTGGGCCAGGGCGCTGATCTCCCCCGCGCGGCGCAGGATGTCAATCTCTTCCCGGGATTTAAACAGGCGCATCTCATGCACGATGGGCCGCCAGTCGGTAATGGAGAGCGGCGCGGTAAGATTCTGCCGGGATCCTTTACGCAGCGTATTGAGCGCGGTGAAGAGGATCTCATCCGCATAGCTATACTCGCCCTGCGCGTGGTAGACCACGTCGAGACCGTTAAGCAGCTGGTAGAGCTGCTCGTTGATTTCACTGAACGCCAGCGCCCGATCCACGCCTAACTTCTCCGGCGCGGCCTCCTGGCCCAGCCGACGGCCAAACCAGATCTCTGCGGTTTTATCCCGCAGGCGGTTGAACAGCACGCTGTGGTTGTGGGTGTCATCACTCTTGATCAGCACCAGCACCGCCTCAGGCTCGTTAAAGCCGGTGAAGTACCAGAAGTCGCTGTTTTGGCGGTAGGGATATTCACTGTCGGCGCTGCGGGTCGCCTCCGGAGCGGAGAAGATCAGCGCCGCGCTGGCCGGGGCCATCTGTGCGAGTAGCGCCTGGCGGCGGCGAAGAAACTCAGACTGGGTCATGACACCTCCTTTTTAGCATTCAGTACGACGCTTAGTGTAGCGTTGGCTTACGCACTTCCGGTGCGGTCGGCTGCGGGCGGGTAAAGGTATCGTGGCAGAGCAGCGCCGCCACGCGGACGTACTCAACGATCTCTTCGAGCGACATCTCCAGCTCTTCCTGATCTTCGTCCTCGTCGTAACCCAGCTGCGCGATGTTGCGCAGATCGTCGATGGCTTCGCCGGTATCGCCGGTGACCTTATCGAGCTTCGGCTGCGTGACGCCCAGCCCCAGCAGGAAGTGGTTCACCCAGCCCGCCATGGCGTCGGCGCGGTCAAACACGCTGACCTCGTCGCCGTCCGGCAGAAAAAGCTGGAACTGGAAGCCATCGTCCTCCAGCGCGTCGCTGGTGGCGGCGTGCATCTTGCGCAGCGCCTCGGCCAGCTCATGGCCGAACGCCAGGCCTTCGTTGGTGAGATCGTGCAGCAGAGGCTGCCACGACGTGTCGTTATTGCCGCCGCAAAGCATCCCGCCGATCAGACCGTGCATCTCGGCTGGCGTTAAGCCAACACCCTGTTGGTTGAGTAACTGGTTCAATTCATTGTAACCAGGCATTTCGTTCTGTATTGACATGCGCATTCGTCGTCGTTGGGAGGAAGATTCATGGTATGCTACCACTTTGGACCCTGGTGATATAGCCGTCAGATTTCGCCAAACATGCGTTTGCGACCTTTACGTATAGGTTTCTTTTTACGGCTATGTTAAGAGAATAGGCTAAGAGTTCAGGTTATGAGAATCTGCTTGAATCCTCTAACCAGGGTAGCTATAGTGTCGCCCCTTCGCAGCCATGACTCGGTTGCCAAGGTAGAGCGCAGTCAAACAGCAGGAAGGTGTCATGTCTGCACAACCCGTCGATATCCAAATTTTTGGCCGTTCACTGCGCGTGAACTGTCCGCCTGAACAGCGGGACGCTCTCAATCAGGCTGCAGATGATCTGAATCAGCGGTTGCAAGATCTGAAAGTTCGCACTAGAGTCACAAATACTGAGCAGCTGGTTTTCATCGCCGCGTTGAACATTAGCTACGAACTGGCTCAGGAAAAGGCAAAAACCCGCGACTACGCATCCAGCATGGAGCAGCGTATTCGACTGTTACAGCAGACCATCGAACAGGCATTGCTTGATCAGGGTCGCATAAACGAAAGACCGGGGCCTAAGTTTGAATAACACTTCAAGGTCTACTATGGTAGAGTGACCGTGAAGAAAAAATTTCTCTGAGATGTTCGCAAGCGGGCCAGTCCCCTGAGCCGATATTTCATACCACAAGAATGTGGCGCTCCATGGTTGGTGAGCATGCTCGGTTCGTCCGAGAAGCCTTAAAACTATGACGACATATTCACCTTGAACCAAGGGTTCAAGGGTTACAGCCTGCGGCGGCATCTCGGAGATTCCCCTTCCTCTACCTGATACCATGACATCACTCGCGCTACCCGTTTCACCCCGACAGCTCATTCGCCAGCAGATCCGCCAGCGTCGCCGCGCCCTGAGCAACGACCAGCAGCGCGATTATGCCCAGCAGGCCGCTAACCGCATGATGGCGTTTCCGCCAATGGTGCTGGCCCATACCGTGGCGCTGTTTCTCTCCTTTGACGGTGAGCTTGATACTCGCCCGCTGATCGAGCAGCTCTGGCGCAGCGGCAAACGCGTCTGCCTGCCGGTTTTGCACCCCTTCAGCCCCGGCAATTTGCTGTTTCTGCACTACCATCCCGAGAGCGAGCTGGTGGTAAATCATCTGAAAATCTATGAGCCAAAGCTCGACCTGCGCGACGTCACGCCGCTCGATAAGCTGGATGTTTTAGTCACGCCGCTGGTAGCCTTTGACAATCAGGGACAACGATTGGGGATGGGCGGAGGCTTTTACGATCGTACGCTACAGAAGTGGCAGCAGCATGGCTTCACGCCGGTGGGCTACGCCCATGACTGTCAGCGGGTCGATGCCCTGCCGGTAGAGGAGTGGGATATTCCGTTGCCTGCGGTGGTCACGCCAACGCAGACCTGGCAGTGGTAGGCCCGGCAGGCGCGCCGGGCAACACGGATCAGTAGAGCAGACGTGCGCGGATGGTACCCGCGATGCCCTTCATGCTCTGCAGCGCCTTCTGCGCCACCTCCTCTTCCGCTTCGATATCAATCACCACGTAGCCCATCTGCGGCGTCGTTTGCAGATACTGGGCGGCGATGTTAACCCCCTGCTCGGCGAAGATCTGGTTGATGGCGGTCAGCACGCCAGGGCGGTTCTCATGGATATGCAGCAGACGACGGCCGCCGTGCAGCGGCAGGGAGACTTCCGGGAAGTTCACGGCAGAGAGCGTGGAGCCGTTGTCCGAGTACTTCACCAGCTTGCCTGCCACTTCGAGGCCAATGTTCTCCTGCGCTTCCTGCGTAGAGCCGCCAATGTGCGGGGTTAGAATGACGTTGTCGAACTCACAGAGCGGGGAGTCAAACGGATCGCTGTTGGTCGCCGGCTCGGTCGGGAAGACGTCGATAGCCGCGCCCGCCAGGTGCTTGTTACGCAGCGCGTCGCACAGGGCTGGAATATCGACCACCGTGCCGCGTGCGGCGTTGATCAGCAGCGAGCCGGGCTTCATCAGGGCCAGCTCTTCGACGCCGATCATGTTCTTCGTTGAGGCGTTTTCCGGCACGTGCAGGCTCACCACGTCGCTCATGTTCAGCAGATCGGAGAGGTGCTGAACCTGGGTTGCGTTGCCCAGCGGCAGCTTGCTTTCGATATCGTAGAAGAAGACGTTCATCCCCAGCGACTCCGCCAGAATGCCCAGCTGGGTACCGATGTGGCCGTAGCCGATAATACCGAGCTTCTTGCCACGCGCTTCATAGGAGCCAGCGGCGAGCTTGTTCCAGACGCCGCGGTGCGCTTTGGCGTTGGCTTCCGGAATGCCACGCATCAGCAGCAGCAGCTCACCGATCACCAGTTCCGCCACTGAACGGGTATTAGAGAACGGGGCGTTGAATACCGGCACGCCGCGTTTGGCGGCAGCGTTGAGGTCAACCTGGTTCGTGCCGATGCAGAAGCAGCCGACGGCGACCAGCTTCTCTGCGGCAGCGAAGATCTCTTCCGTCAGATGGGTACGGGAGCGCAGGCCGATGAAATGGGCATCACGGATCGACTCTTTCAGCTGGGCGCTGTCCAGCGCACCTTTGTGAAATTCGATGTTGGTGTAACCCGCCGCACGAAGGCTATCCAGCGCTTTCTGGTGTACGCCTTCGACCAGCAGAAACTTAATTTTGTCTTTTTCCAGTGATACTTTTGCCATTTCCCCGACCCTGTTATTTTCTAAATCAATGTGTGTTCGCTTTAGCCAACATATCAAAAAAAACTATTGCGGCAATATGAACGTTTGCGTCGGCGGTATGAAGAAAAGTCACGCAGCGAAGTTTCACAGAGGAAAATGCTGGCAGATTGACGAAACGGCGGCAGGATCGCCAGCGGCTGGCTGAAAACGTGACACAAGTCACCAAATTCAGCCAGGAAAATTTTTTTCAACGGCGAGAGCGGCTCGCCGTCAGATCATTTTACGATGGTTTTCACGCCGTCGGCGGTACCGATCAGCGCGACGTCCGCGCCACGGTTGGCAAACAGCCCGACGGTCACCACGCCTGGAATGCCGTTAATGGCATTTTCCAGCGCCACCGGATCGATAATCTCCAGGCCATGCACGTCGAGGATCACATTACCGTTGTCGGTCACCACCCCCTGGCGGTACTCCGGACGACCGCCCAGCTTCACCAGCTGGCGAGCAACGGCGCTGCGGGCCATAGGGATCACCTCCACCGGCAGCGGGAAGCTGCCCAGAATGGCGACCTCTTTTGACGCATCGGCAATACAGATAAACTTATCCGCCACGGAGGCGATGATCTTTTCGCGGGTCAGCGCCGCGCCGCCGCCTTTGATCATCTGCATCTGGCCGTTGATCTCGTCAGCACCGTCCACGTAGACGCCAAGACGATCGACCTCGTTGAGATCGAACACGGTAATGCCGAGGGATTTCAGCTTCTCGGTGGAGGCATCAGAGCTGGAGACGGCCCCTTCAATCTGCCCCTTCATTGTGCCCAGCGCATCGATAAAGTGCGCAGCCGTTGAACCGGTGCCAACCCCAACAATGGTGCCTGGCTCAACGTAGTTTAGCGCCGCCCAGCCTACTGCTTTTTTTAGTTCATCCTGCGTCATGATCGTTTGCCTGTGGTGTGGAGACTCAGCGCGCATTATAAGGCATCGATCGTTAAAATGTCCCTGTGATCTATGTCACAACTCTAAGTGAAAACCGCAGGTATGCATTTCGTCTGTATCTAACGAAAATTTATGTCATAGTGCTGTTAATCACACTTTGGAGCACCTCTTAGCAATGAAACGTCCGGACTACAGAACACTACAGGCGCTTGATGCGGTCATTCGTGAACGCGGGTTTGAGCGTGCCGCGCAAAAACTGTGTATTACCCAGTCCGCCGTCTCACAACGTATTAAACAGCTGGAAAATATGTTCGGCCAGCCGCTGCTGGTCCGCACGGTGCCGCCGCGTCCAACCGAGCAGGGGCAGAAGCTGCTGGCGCTGCTGCGCCAGGTGGAGCTGTTAGAAGATGAGTGGCTGGGGGATGAGCAGACCGGCTCCACGCCGCTGCTGCTCTCCCTGGCGGTGAACGCCGACAGCCTGGCGACCTGGCTGCTGCCGGCGCTGGCCCCGGTACTGGTTGACTCACCGATCCGCCTTAATCTGCAGGTAGAGGATGAGACCCGCACCCAGGAGCGCCTGCGCCGGGGTGAAGTGGTTGGGGCGGTCAGTATCCAGTCCCAGGCGCTGCCAAGCTGCCTGGTGGATCGGCTCGGGGCGCTCGACTACCTGTTTGTTGGCTCAAAAGCCTTTGCCGATCGCTACTTCCCTAACGGCGTCACCCGCTCGGCGCTGCTGAAGGCCCCGGCGGTGGCGTTTGACCATCTTGACGACATGCACCAGGCCTTTTTGCAGCAGAACTTCGATCTGCCGCCGGGCAGCGTGCCGTGCCATATCGTTAACTCGTCCGAAGCCTTTGTGCAGCTGGCGCGTCAGGGCACGACCTGCTGCATGATCCCACACCTGCAGATCGAGCGCGAGCTGGACAGCGGCGAGCTGATTGACCTGACGCCGGGCCTGTTCCAGCGCCGGATGCTCTTCTGGCACCGCTTCGCACCGGAGAGCCGCATGATGCGCAACGTCACCGAAGCGCTGCTGGCCCACGGTCGCCGCGTGCTCCGCCAGGATTAATACCCCCCTCCCCTGCATGCAGTTGCAGGGGAACCTTGCGGTTTCCCACAAAAACGCACAAACCAGACGATAAAAAATGACGTCAGGTGCGCTCTTTTTTGCTGGCGACAGCGGATAGAAAAAAGCTCAGCATATTTGCAAATCATCAGATGACTCAGGGCGTTAACTGGCCTTGCGGCGTCGTTTTGCAAAAATTCAGGGGGCTGTGAAATGGCTAACAGGCTGGAGTGGGAGACGCTGGCAAACAGAGAGCTAAGCCGGCGGGAGCAGACGGTTGAGGCGCTGGTGAGCCATACCGCTGAAGGCATTGACGTGAAACCGCTCTATACCGAGGAGGATCTACAGGGCCTGGAGGTCACCGGCTCGCTCCCCGGCATGGCACCTTTCGTGCGCGGGCCGCGCGCTACTATGTATACCGCCCAGCCCTGGACCATCCGCCAGTACGCGGGCTTCTCCACCGCCAGGGAGTCTAACGCCTTCTACCGTCGCAACCTGGCCGCCGGGCAGAAAGGCCTCTCCGTGGCCTTTGACTTAGCCACCCACCGGGGCTACGACTCCGACAACCCACGCGTCGCGGGTGACGTAGGTAAAGCCGGGGTAGCCATTGATACCGTGGAAGATATGAAGGTGCTGTTTGACCAGATCCCGCTGGATAAGATGTCGGTCTCGATGACCATGAACGGCGCGGTGCTACCCATCATGGCGTTCTATATCGTTGCCGCCGAGGAGCAGGGCGTTAACCCAGCGCAGCTTACCGGCACCATTCAGAACGATATCTTAAAAGAGTATCTCTGCCGCAATACCTACATCTATCCGCCTAAACCCTCCATGCGCATCATCGCCGATATCATTGCCTGGTGCTCACAGCATATGCCACGCTTTAACACCATCAGCATCAGCGGCTACCACATGGGGGAAGCGGGCGCAAACTGCGTCCAGCAGGTGGCGTTTACCCTTGCCGACGGGATCGAATATATCCGCACGGCGCTGGCCGCAGGGTTGAAAATCGATGAGTTTGCCCCCCGGCTGTCGTTCTTCTTTGGCATCGGCATGGATCTGTTTATGAACGTCGCCATGCTGCGGGCGGCGCGCTACTTGTGGAGTGAAGCAGTGAGCGCCTTTGGTGCCACAGAGGCGAAATCGCTGGCGCTGCGCACCCACTGCCAGACCTCCGGCTGGAGCCTGACCGAGCAGGATCCCTATAACAACGTTATCCGTACCACTATTGAGGCCCTCGGCGCGACCCTTGGCGGCACCCAGTCCCTGCACACTAACGCCTTTGACGAAGCGCTCGGCCTGCCAACGGACTTCTCTGCGCGCATTGCCCGCAACACGCAGATCGTCCTGCAGGAGGAGTCTGGCATCTGCCGCACCGTCGATCCGCTGGCTGGCTCCTACTACGTTGAGTCCCTGACCGACCAGATCGTCAAGGAGGCCCGGGCGATTATGCAGCAGATCGACGAGGTTGGCGGGATGGCTCGAGCCATTGAAATCGGCCTGCCGAAACGGATGATTGAAGAGGCTTCCGCCCGGGAGCAGTCGCTGATCGATCAGGGTAAACGGGTGATTGTTGGCGTTAATAAATACCGGCTCGATAAAGAGGCGGAAACCCCGGTGCTGGATATCGATAACGTGAAGGTGCGCAACGAGCAGATCGCTCAGCTCAACCAGATCCGCACTACGCGCGACGGCGCGGCGGTGCAGGCTGCACTCGACGCGCTGCATCAGGCGGCGCTGCACAACAGCAACCTGCTCGACGCCGCCATTGTGGCCGCCCGGGCGCGGGCGACGCTGGGTGAAATCTCCGATGCGCTGGAGGCCGCGTTTGACCGCTACCTGGTACCGAGCCAGTGCGTAACCGGCGTCATTGCGCAAAGCTATCACCAGAGCGAAAAAGAGGCCGCCGACTTTGACGCCATCCTTGCGCAAACGGCACGCTTCTATGAGGAGCACGGTCGTCGCCCACGGATCCTGATTGCCAAAATGGGCCAGGATGGCCATGACCGGGGGGCCAAAGTGATCGCCAGCGCCTACTCGGATCTGGGGTTTGATGTCGATCTTAGCCCAATGTTCTCTACCCCTGATGAGATTGCCCGCCTGGCAGTGGAGAACGACGTCCACGTTATTGGTGCCTCCTCGCTGGCGGCAGGGCACAAGACGCTGATCCCGGAGCTGATTGACGCCCTGAAAGCGTTTGGCCGGGAGGACATTTGTGTTGTGGCGGGCGGGGTCATTCCGCCGCAGGATTACGCCTTCCTCTTCGAGTGCGGCGTGGCAGCCATCTACGGCCCCGGCACCCCGATGCTGACCAGCGTGCGCGACGTGCTCGCCAAAATTGGTGAGCCAGCATGATTAACGACGCGACGCTGGCAAGCTACGTCGCGCGGCTCAGGCTTGGCGATCGCGTGGCGCTGGCCCAGGCCATGACGCTGGTAGAGAGTCGCCACCCGCGTCATCAGGCGCTCAGCGCCCAACTGCTTGACGCGATTATGCCCGATACGGGTAGCGCCATCCGCCTTGGCATCACCGGTACGCCTGGCGCGGGGAAGAGCACCTTTCTCGACGCCTTCGGCATGCTGCTGATTAGCGAAGGCCATCGCGTTGCGGTCATCGCCGTCGATCCCAGCAGCCCGGTAAGCGGCGGCAGCATTCTGGGGGATAAGACCCGCATGAGCGCCCTCTCCCGCTCCAGCTGCGCCTTTATCCGCCCGGTGCCCTCAGGTGGCTACGCCGGCGGTACCAGCCAGCACGCCCGGGAGCTGATCCTGCTGTCGGAGGCCGCAGGTTACGACGTGGTAATTGTAGAAACCGTCGGCGTCGGCCAGTCCGAAACGGAAGTTGCGAACATGGTGGACTGCTTTATCTCACTGCAGATCGCGGGCGGCGGCGATGAGCTACAGGGAATTAAGAAGGGCATCATGGAGATGGCCGATCTTATCGTTATCAACAAAGATGACGGCGATAACCGGCAAAACGTCGCCGCTACCCGGCAGATGTACCAGAGCGCGCTGCAGATCCTGAGGCGTAAGTATTCTCAGTGGCAGCCGCAGGTACTGAGCTGTAGCGCTCAGGAGAAGCGCGGCATTGACGCTGTGTGGCAGAGCATCAACGCCTTCTACGCCACGCTGGCGCACGGCGGTGAGCTGACCGCCCTGCGCCAGCGGCAAGCCGTAGCGTGGCTGCATCAGCAGAGCGAAGATTTCCTCCTGCGCATGGTGTTTACCCAACCCGATTTTGCCGTCGCTTACCAGCAGACGGAGCAGGACGTTGCGCAAAACCGCCTTTCCGCCCGTGCGGGCATGGCACAGATCCAGCAGCTTATTCAACGCCGTTTTCTTACTTAAAGGAACAGAACCATGTCGTATCAGTATGTGAATGTCCTGATCGCCAACCGCGTGGGCATCATTGAATTTAACTATGCGCGCAAGCTCAACGCGCTCAGCAAGGTATTTATCGACGATCTGCTCCAGGCGCTGCACGATCTCAATAATGCCGACATCCGCTGCGTGATCCTGCGCGCGCCCGCAGGATCGAAGGTCTTCTCAGCCGGACACGATATTCATGAGCTGCCCACCGGGCGACGGGATCCGCTCTCTTACGACGATCCGCTGCGCCAGATCGCCCGCACGATCCAAAAGTATCCCAAACCGGTGATCTCCATGGTGGAGGGCAGCGTCTGGGGCGGTGCGTTTGAGATGATCATGAGCTCCGATATTATCGTTGCCGCCAGCACCTCAACCTTCTCCATGACGCCGGTCAACCTTGGCGTGCCCTATAACCTGGTCGGGATCCATAACCTGACCCGGGATGCCGGGTTCCACATCGTTAAGGAGCTGATCTTCACCGCCTCACCCATTACTGCCCAGCGTGCAATGGCGGTGGGCATTCTTAACCATGTGGTGGAAGCCGACGAGCTGGAGGATTTCACCCTGCAGCTGGCGCACACCATCTCCGAGAAGGCTCCGCTGGCTATCGCAGTGATCAAAGAGGAGCTTCGCGTGCTCGGCGAAGCGCACACCATGAACTCAGATGAGTTTGAACGTATCCAGGGCATGCGGCGCGAAGTATACGATAGCCAGGACTATCAGGAGGGGATGAACGCCTTCCTGGAAAAACGTAAACCGGTATTTATTGGTCGTTAAGCTGCGGCGGATAAGGAGCGGCATATGCAATCTGCTTTTCCGAGGATGAGCGCTGAAGAGGCGGCGGAGTTTATTCATCACGACGATATGGTGGCCTTCAGCGGCTTTACCCCTGCCGGTTCGCCGAAGGTGCTACCGGTTGCCATTGCCCGGCGAGCCGTCGATCTCCATCAACGGCAGCAGGCGTTCCAGATCCGTCTGCTGACCGGGGCATCGATCGGGGCCGATGCTGACGATGCGCTGGCAGAAGCCGACGCGATCGCCTGGCGCGCTCCCTACCAGACCGCGTCGGGACTGCGGGAGAAGATCAACCGGGGTCAGGTAAACTTCGTCGATCTGCATTTGAGCGAAGTGGCGCAGATGGTCAACTATGGTTTTTTCGGGCCGATCGACGTGGCGGTGATCGAAGCCAGCCGGGTGGCTGACGATGGCCGCATCTGGCTCACCAGCGGCATTGGCAACGCGCCGACCTGGCTGCATAACGCCAGGCGGATCGTCATCGAACTCAACCGCTATCACTCCCCGCGGGTGGCAGAGCTGGCGGACATTGTCATGCCGGGCCTGCCACCACGGCGCAACAGCGTACCGATTTTTCATACGCTGGATCGCATCGGCACCCAGCATGTGCAGATCGATCCGGCAAAAATTGTCGCAATCGTGGAGACGGAGCTACCCGATGCCGGCAACGCGCTGGAGAAAGTGAATCCGGTTAGCCAGCAGATCGCCGACAACGTCGTGGCATTTCTGTTGAACGAGATGGCCCTTGGCCGCCTGCCGCCGGAGTTTTTACCGCTGCAAAGCGGCGTGGGCAACATCAACAATGCGGTGATGGCGCGGCTCGGGGAGAACAGCGATATCCCGCCGTTTATGATGTACTCCGAAGTGCTCCAGGAGTCGGTAGTGCACCTGCTGGAGAGTGGAAAAATCACCGGGGCGAGCGCCTCCAGCCTGACGGTTTCCCGCGCCTCGCTGGAGAAGATTTACGACAACATGGACTTCTTCGCCAGCCGTATCGTCCTGCGCCCGCAGGAGATCTCCAATAACCCGGAGATCATTCGCCGCCTGGGCGTAATCGCGCTAAACGTTGGGTTGGAGTTTGATATTTACGGTCATGCTAACTCGACGCACGTGGCAGGCGTCAGCCTGATGAACGGCATCGGCGGCAGCGCTGACTTTGAGCGCAACGCGTACCTGTCGATCTTTATGGCCCCCTCCACGGCCAAAGCGGGAAAAATCTCCACTATTGTACCGATGTGTAGCCATGTCGATCACAGCGAACACAGCGTCAAGGTCATCGTAACCGAACAGGGCGTCGCCGATTTGCGCGGACTGTCGCCGCTACAGCGGGCGAAGGCCATTATTGATAATTGCGCCCACCCGCTCTATCGCGACTATCTGCACCGCTATCTCAGCAACGCCCAGGGTGGGCATCTGCGTCACGATCTCAGCCATGCCTTCGATCTGCATAAGAACCTGCTCGCCAGCGGATCGATGCTTGGCGAGAGCTAACCCCCCTCGCGATCGTCAGCGATGTACTGGATCATCGTTGACGTCGCGCGATGATGCCTGAGGGAGTAAAGATACTCGCGCATATACATCGGCTGGTGCGGCGCATCAAAATACTTTAGCGTCGCCGGGTTAACCAGCCGCCAGGCAAAGTGCGGGATAACCGTCAGAAACTGGCCGCGTTCCACCGCGCTAATTTTCGCCATAAAGCTGTATGGCCGGTAAATAATGGTCGGGTGAATAGCGCAGGAGCGCATGTAGCCGTCTAGCAAGGATTCAAAATTAGCCCGGTTTTGAAAGCGCATCTGTAGCCAGGGCAGCTCGCTCAGCAGCTCAGCTGGCTGCCGCTCCTCATACCGGCGTGATACCAGAAAGCCTAGCCGCAGCGGGGCCAGTTCATTGACCGCGAGGTTCTCCAGGTTCGCCAGGCGCTGCGATACCTGCTGGGGAGAGATAATAAAATCGATTCGACGATCGAGCAGATCGTCAATCACCGCGTTCTCCGTGAACTCAAATGGCTGAACGGTGATGCCGTCGTATTTATCGCTCAGGCTGATCAGCTGGTCATAGATGATGGTTGGGTAGGTATTATCGATCCCCAGCACGATATTTTTCTTGCTGGCCGCGCTATGGCTGATTTCATTATCGATTGCTGCCAGCCGCTGATAAATTGGAAACAGCTTCTGGTAAAGCTCCTGCCCGGCTTTGTTGAGGCTGATGCCGTTATCCTTGCGGTTAAACAGCGCGTAGCCTATCTGCTCCTCCAGCGCGGCGATACTTTTTCCAAACGGCGAGGCGGTCAGGTGGATCTTCTCTGCCGCTTTCACAATGCTGTTGGTTTGCGCCAGCAGAATAAAGTTGCGCATCTTTTTTGAGATAAATATGTCCATGGGTTTCTCCCTTTAGCCATGGCTATATTCGTCGGTTGGGCAAAAATAGAGACCGCAACGGTCACAGTTTTACAGATGCACACATAAAGCAGAGAGTGGCCCCGCGAATGCGGAGCCATGAGAGGGGTTACTGTGCAGCAGGTGCGGATGGGGCCGGAGTTGATTGCGCTGGCGTTGACTGGGCTGGCTGAGAATTACTTCCCGCCTGCGGCTGCAGTTCAAACACCACGTCAACCTGATCGTCAAACTGGATCGTCGGCTGCTCGTAGGTCTCCTGAGCCGATGCCGTTGCCGCGTCTGCCTTCATCATGCGCACCATCGGGGTAGGCTGATAGTTAGAGACGTGATAGCGCACGCTGTACACCGGACCCAGGGTAGACTTAAAGCCCGCAGCAAGCTGACCGGCCTGGCGCACCGCATCATCGATTGCCGCTTTACGCGCCTTGTCTTTATAAGCTTCCGGTTGCGCAACGCCCAGCGTGACGGCACGGATCTCATTCAGCCCTGCCTTCAGCGCGCCGTCCAGCAGCGAATTAAGCTTATCCAGCTCGCGCAGCGTTACCTCTACGGTACGTACCGCCCGGTAACCCTTCAGAATGCTTTTGCCATTCTGATAGTCGTAATCCGGCTGCGTACGCAGGTTAGCGGAGTTGATGTCCTTTTTCGCTACGCCGTTCTGCTCAAGGAAGCTCAGGTATTGCGCGACGCGATCGTCGGCCTGCTTCTTCGCCGAGGCCGCATCTTTTGCCGCAACGTTAACTTCAATCGCCAGAGTAGCGATATCCGGCACGGCATCTACGCTCGCCGTACCCGAGGTAACAATATGCGGGCCGTTTGGCAACTCATTTGCCTGAACCGACAGCGCACCTAATCCAATTAATGCCGCAAGGGCCATCACTTTGAACTTCACCGTAGCTTCTCCTTGTCTGAATATTCGCCGCGGACGCGGACGTCTGGCTGCAAGCTTAACGTTTCCGGCCCGGTTGTCCATCGGACTTAGCCTGATAACGCTATCCTACAGCACCTGCAAATGATGAATACCTTCTTTCGCCAGCTGAAACGCAATAAACCACATGATAACGCCAACGACGACGTTAATAATACGCTGCGCCTTAGCGGTGCGCAGGCGTGGCGCAAGCCAGCTTGCCAGCAGCGCCAGGCCAAAAAACCAGATAACCGAGGCGCTGATGGTGCCGAGCGCAAACCAGCGCTTTGGCTCGGCCGCCAGCTGCCCGCCCAGACTGCCGAGCACCACAAAGGTGTCGAGATAGACGTGGGGGTTGAGCCAGGTCACCGCCAGCATGGTCACGATAATACGCCAGCGCCCCTGTTTTAACACCTGCGCATTAGCCAGCTCAAGCTGCTGGCTAAACGCCGTCTTCAGCGCGCCAAAGCCATACCAGAGCAGAAACGCCACGCCGCCCCAGGTGACCAGCGCCATCAGCCATGGCGACTGCATTAGCACGGCGCTACCGCCGAAAATCCCAGCACAGATCAGGATCAGATCGCTAAGGGCGCATAGCCCGGCCACCATCAGCGGATATTGACGGCGGATCCCCTGATTCATAACAAAGGCGTTTTGTGGTCCCAGCGGCAGGATCAGCGCTGCGCCCAATGCAACTCCTTGAAAGTAATAACTTAACACCGTAACTGCCTCTACCTGATAGTGAATGGCGGAGACTATACCGCGCCCTTATTATAAGCGGAAATTGAAAATTCTAATCAGTAATCAGTATGGCTAATAAGAAGAGGGCCAGCAGCGCTGGCCCAGAGGAGATTATTGCTGTTCGGCAGGCTGAGCCGCTTTCTCACGCTTGAAGTGCACATCCATCTGCGGATAGGGGAAACCAATGCCGTGCGCATCGAAAGTCTTCTTAACACGCTCCAGCACGTCCCAGTAGACCGCTTGCAGATCGCTGCTGTTGCTCCAGGTACGGATCACAAAGTTGACCGAGGAGGCACCCAGCTCGTTCATGCGAACGGTCATCTCGCGATCCTTAAGGATACGATCGTCAGACTCGATAATCTCGGTAAGCAGCTTTCTTACCAGGTCGATATCGGCATCATAATCGACGCCGATGATGAACTCGTTACGGCGCACCGGCTCACGGGAGAAGTTAATGATGTTGCCCGCAATGATCTTGCCGTTGGGGATGACAATGTAGCGGCCATCGGCTGAACGCATGGTGGTAGAGAAGATCTGCACGTGCAGAACGGTACCCGCCACGCCGCCTAAATCGACATACTCACCGGCACGGAACGGACGGAAGGTTACCAGCAGCACGCCTGCGGCAAGGTTAGAGAGCGATCCCTGCAGCGCAAGGCCAATGGCCAGACCTGCTGCACCCAGCACGGCGATCACCGATGCGGTCTGCACCCCTACCCGACCCAGTGCGGCGATCAGAGTGAAGGCGATGATGCCATAGCGCACCAGCGCTGAGAGAAAGTCAGCAACCGTAGGATCAATATGCCGAGCAACCATTACCCGATTAATTGTTTTAGAGATGGCCTTAGCCACCACCATCCCGATAATGATGATAAAAATTGCCGCAACAATGTTGACGGCATAGCTTAGCAGCAGCGCCTGGTTGTGCACCAGCCAGCCCCCCGCGTTGTTTATGCTGTCAATCACATTAAGGTCTTCCATTCACTGTTCCTTATGCTTGCCTAAGCGAAATAATAATCACGTAAAAACGTGAAACAGGTCAGCAAAGCGTAAACAAAAAACCACACCTGTGCCAAACCCTAAGCGCAACGGACGCACAAAATGCCCGCAACATGGGTCACTTTTCAGACTGGGTTTACGCTATTCAGGTAAAAAAAATGGCTCCCCGTAGGGAGCCACTGTTTATTACACGCGTTTAATTACAGAACGTCGATCGCGTTCAGCTCTTTAAACGCCTGCTCCAGACGCGTCACCATGCTGGTCTGCGCAGCACGCAGCCATACGCGCGGATCGTAGTATTTCTTGTTCGGCTGGTCTTCGCCTTTCGGGTTGCCCAGCTGAGACTGCAGGTAAGCTTCGTTCTCTTTGTAATACTTCAGGATACCTTCCCAGTTAGCCCACTGAGTATCGGTATCGATGTTCATTTTGATTACGCCGTAGCTTACGGAGTCTTTGATCTCCTGAGCGGAAGAGCCGGAACCGCCATGGAACACGAAGTTCAGGCTGTTGTGCGGCAGGTTATGTTTCTTAGAAACATACTCCTGGGAGTCGCGCAGGATGGTCGGGGTCAGCTTAACGTTGCCCGGCTTGTACACGCCGTGCACGTTACCGAAGGAAGCCGCAATGGTGAAGCGCGGGCTGATCGCGTTCAGCTTGGTGTACGCGTAGTCAACGTCTTCCGGCTGGGTGTAGAGTGCGGATGCGTCCATATGGCTGTTGTCCACGCCATCTTCTTCACCGCCGGTGCAGCCCAGCTCGATCTCCAGAGTCATGCCCAGCTTGGACATGCGCTCCAGGTACTTAGAGCAGATCTCGATGTTCTCTTCCAGCGACTCTTCAGAGAGGTCGATCATGTGGGAGGAGAACAGCGGTTTGCCGGTAGCGGCAAAGTGTTTTTCACCCGCGTCCAGCAGACCGTCGATCCACGGCAGCAGTTTCTTCGCGCAGTGGTCAGTGTGCAGGATCACCGGCACGCCGTAGTGCTCAGCCATCTGGTGAACGTGGTGGGCACCGGAGATTGCGCCCAGGATAGCCGCCTGCTGGCCTTCGCCTTTGAAGCCTTTACCCGCGATAAACGCAGCACCGCCGTTAGAGAACTGAACGATAACCGGCGCTTTTACCTTCGCAGCGGTTTCCAGGACGGCGTTGATGGAGTCGGTACCCACGCAGTTAACTGCCGGCAGAGCAAAGTTGTTCTCTTTAGCTACCTGGAATACTTTCTGAACGTCATCACCGGTGATCACGCCTGGTTTTACGAAATCAAAAATTTTAGACATGTTGTAAATCCTGTATTTACAGAAAACGGGTCTGAAATCAGGCGGAGCGATCCGCCTGCTCAGGCATTACTTCTTAGCGCGCTCTTCGAGCATCGCTACGGCTGGCAGCACTTTGCCTTCCACAAACTCAAGGAACGCGCCGCCACCGGTGGAGATGTAGGAGATTTTGTCAGCGATGCCGAACAGGTCGATCGCCGCCAGGGTATCACCGCCACCTGCGATGGAGAACGCTTCGCTGTCTGCGATAGCGTTAGCCACGATCTCAGTACCTTTACGGAAGTTCGGGAACTCAAAAACGCCAACCGGGCCGTTCCACAGAATAGTTTTGGCGTTTTTCAGGATTTCAGCCAGTTTCTCAGCGGAAACATCGCCCAGGTCCAGAATCTGCTCTTCATCTTTGATGTCGCTAACAGATTTCAGTGTCGCCGTCGCGGTTTCGGAGAACTCGGTAGCGACACGTACGTCGGTCGGGACCGGAATATCACAGGTCTGCAGCAGGCGTTTGGCTTCGTCCACCAGGTCGGCTTCGTAGAGGGATTTGCCCACGTTGTGGCCCTGCGCGGCAACGAAGGTGTTGGCGATACCGCCACCGACGATCAGCTGATCGGCAATTTTAGACAGGGAGTCGAGTACGGTCAGCTTGGTAGAGACTTTAGAGCCACCAACGATAGCGACCATCGGGCGAGCCGGCTCTTTCAGCGCTTTACCCAGCGCGTCCAGTTCATCAGCCAGCAGCGGGCCTGCGCACGCGACGTCAGCAAACTTGCCTACGCCGTGGGTAGAAGCCTGCGCACGGTGAGCGGTACCAAATGCATCCATCACAAAGATGTCGCACAGGGCAGCGTATTTTTTCGCCAGGGTCTCGTCGTCTTTCTTCTCGCCTTTGTTGAAGCGAACGTTTTCCAGAACGACCAGCTCACCTTCCGCCACTTCTACGCCGTCCAGGTAGTCTTTAACCAGACGTACCGGGCCAGAGAGTTTGTCTTTCAGGTAGTTAACAACCGGCAGCAGAGAGAATTCTTCGTTGTACTCGCCTTCGGTCGGACGACCCAGGTGAGAGGTGACCATCACTTTCGCACCCTGTTTCAGGGCCAGCTCGATAGTCGGCAGGGAGGCACGGATACGCGCATCGCTGGTTACTTTACCATCTTTAACCGGTACGTTCAGATCCGCACGGATAAAAACGCGTTTACCAGCTAGATCCAGATCGGTCATCTTAATTACAGACATGGTGAATCCTCTCGATTGATTCTTAAAGTTTTGCAGACGCAAAACGCGTCCTACCTAAAACCTTTGGCGGCCATCGCTAACGTCGTGTCGAGCATTCGGTTAGCGAAACCCCATTCGTTATCACACCAGACCAGCGTTTTGATGAGGTGTGCACCGCTGACCCGCGTCTGTGTGCCATCAACAATGGCACTATGCGGATCGTGGTTAAAATCAGTTGAGACCAACGGTAATTCCGTATAGTCAACTATACCATGAAATGCTTCCTGTGACGCTTTTTGCAGCAAGCGGTTGACTTCACATGGTTTTACTGGGCTTCTTACCGTCACGCTAAGGTCAATTGCCGTCACATTGATTGTCGGTACGCGCACGGCAATGGCTTCAAATTTATCGTTAAATTTGGGAAAGAAGCGTGTAATGCCCGCCGCAAGCTTGGTATCCACCGGAATGATTGACTGGCTGGCCGCACGCGTGCGCCGCAGATCCGGGTGGTAGGCGTCGATCACCTGCTGATCGTGCATCGCCGAGTGGATGGTGGTGACCGTACCCGACTCAATGCCGAAGGCGTCATCCAGCAGCTTGATTACCGGAATAATGCAGTTGGTGGTACAGGAGGCGTTAGAGACAAGGCGGTCGTCCGGACGCAGATCGTCCTGATTGACGCCGAAGACCACGGTAGCATCGAGATCGCCGCTGCCCGGATGGGAAAAGAGCACCTTCTTCGCCCCGGCGGCCAGGTGGGCCTCGCCGTGCTGACGGCTGCCGTAGACGCCGGTGCAGTCCAGCACAACGTCGATCTCCAGCTCGCGCCAGGGGAGCGCCTCAATGGTACGCTCGTGCAGCAGACGGATCGCGTCATGGCCGACAAACAGCTGTCCGCCCTCGTGATGAACACGCTGGCTAAAGCGGCCATGGCTGGTGTCATACTGCAACAGATGCGCAATGCCTGCGTCGTCCGCCAGCTCGTTAATGGCCACCACGGCGATCTCCGCCCGGCGTCCGGATTCATACAAAGCACGAACCACGTTACGCCCGATGCGACCGAAGCCATTTATCGCGATGCGTAGGGTCATAAGTCTCCTGCAAAGCTATCCCTGAGTCGATGGCTGACAGAGTAATGCAGCGGCATAGTCAGGGAAACCTCGCCAATCACAAACTGTGATTAAATGGTTAAATGTCGAACATAATTTCGACTGAAACGCTTCAGCTAGAGTAAGCGAAACACGGAATAAAGGGAATCTGTCGCCGTAGGGTTACGCCAGTTATCTGATCTGCATCACACTTTACCGCAAACATCCGTCAGAATTATTCCATTGCCGGAATCCATATTCCTTTATGCGCAACGTTGAGATGCAGCCATAGATTGAACGGCTGTGGCGGGAGAGAGGGAGGTAAAACTGTAGGCCCGCTAAGCGCAGCGCCAGCGGGCGTTTTGCCGGGCAACACTGCGTGTGCCCGGCCCTGGTCTGACTTACAGCAGCTCTTTCGCCTTGGCTACCACGTTTTCCACGGTGAAGCCGAACTCTTCAAACAGCTGCTCTGCCGGAGCAGATTCACCGAAGGTGGTCATCCCGACGATCGCGCCGTTCAGGCCGGTGTACTTGAACCAGAAGTCCGCAATACCCGCTTCGATGGCTACACGGGCCGTAACCGCTTTCGGCAGCACGGATTCGCGGTACGCCGCATCCTGCTTGTCGAACGCGTCGGTGGACGGCATGGAGACCACGCGCGCCTTCACGCCTTCGGCAGTCAGCTGTTCCCATGCGGCAACAGCCAGTTCGACTTCCGAACCGGTGGCAATCAGGATCAGCTGCGGCTGGCCTTCGCTCTCTTTCAGCACGTAGCCGCCGCGGGCGATGTCCGCCAGCTGCTGCTCGGTACGCGCCTGCTGGGCCAGGTTCTGGCGAGAGAGGATCAGCGCGGTCGGGCCGTCCTGACGCTCAACGCCATATTTCCACGCCACCGCGGATTCAACCTGGTCACACGGACGCCAGGTGCTCATGTTCGGGGTCAGACGCAGGGAAGCGACCTGCTCTACCGGCTGGTGGGTCGGGCCGTCTTCGCCCAGACCGATGGAGTCGTGGGTATAGACCAGCACCTGACGCTGCTTCATCAGCGCAGCCATACGCACTGCGTTACGGGCATACTCAACGAACATCAGGAAGGTCGAGGTGTACGGCAGGAAACCGCCGTGCAGGGCGATGCCGTTGGCAATCGCGGTCATACCGAACTCGCGCACGCCGTAGTGGATGTAGTTCCCGGCTGCATCTTCGTTGATGGCTTTAGAGCCAGACCAGATGGTCAGGTTCGACGGGGCCAGGTCAGCGGAGCCGCCGAGAAATTCCGGCAGCAGCGGGCCGAAGGCCTCGATAGCGTTCTGGGACGCTTTACGGCTGGCGATTTTGGACGGGTTCGCCTGCAGCTTAGCAATGAACTCATTCGCTTTTGCGTCGAAGTCAGCTGGCATCTCACCGCTCATGCGGCGGGTAAACTCGGCTGCTTCCTGCGGGAAGGCGTTAGCGTAGGCAGCGAACTTCTCGTTCCAGGCGTTCTCTTTCGCCGTGCCGACCTCTTTGGCATCCCACTGGGCGTAGATGTCAGACGGGATAACAAACGGCTCGTGTTTCCAGCCCAGCTGCTCGCGGGTCAGAACGATCTCCGCATCGCCCAGCGGTGCGCCGTGGGAGTCGTGCGTCCCGGCTTTGTTCGGAGAGCCGAAGCCGATAACGGTTTTGCACATCAGCAGGGACGGTTTGTCGGTAACGGACTGTGCTTCCTCAACGGCGCGCTTGATAGCTTCTGCGTCGTGACCGTCCACGCCGCGCACTACGTGCCAGCCGTAGGCTTCAAAACGGGCTGCGGTATCATCGGTGAACCAGCCCTCAACGTGGCCGTCGATGGAGATGCCGTTGTCGTCATAGAACGCTACCAGCTTGCCGAGCTTCAGGGTACCGGCCAGGGAGCACACTTCGTGGGAGATGCCTTCCATCATGCAGCCGTCGCCAAGGAAAGCGTAGGTGTGGTGGTCAACGATGTCGTGGCCCGGACGGTTGAACTGCGCGGCCAGGGTCTTCTCAGCAATTGCCATGCCCACGGCGTTGGCAATGCCCTGCCCCAGCGGACCGGTGGTGGTCTCAACGCCGGCGGTGTAGCCTACTTCCGGGTGGCCAGGCGTTTTGGAGTGCAGCTGGCGGAAGTTCTTCAGCTCTTCAATCGGCAGGTCGTAGCCGGAGAGGTGCAGCAGGCTGTAGATCAGCATTGAGCCGTGGCCGTTGGAGAGCACAAAACGGTCGCGGTTAGCCCAGGCCGGGTTGGCCGGGTTGTGGTTCAGGAAATCACGCCACAGGACTTCGGCGATGTCTGCCATACCCATCGGGGCACCCGGATGACCGGATTTGGCTTTCTGTACCGCGTCCATGCTCAGCGCACGAATAGCATTGGCAAGCTCTTTACGTGAGGACATTTTGACTCCAGATCGGACTGTTAAAGGCCATGCCCGTAGCGACTTGACTACAGCGCAATATGGGCTACGCCGGAAAAAAGTGTCAACAATGTAACCCAAGCGGCTAGCCATGTACATGGAGCATCCTTTTGCCACTTCAGAAATCTCTGGAAGCCGCTCGCAGGTTGCGCAAACACTCGCCCACGGCTTGTGATTTTCTTTATACTCAGAGAAGGTTCCCGCCTCCCTGCGTCGGGAAGACCATTAAAATTATCAATATATTGATGCGGAAGATAACCAATGAAGATTCGGCAAGCATTGCTCGCTCTGGGTGTGGCAGCGGCGTTAACCGGCTGCCAGAACATGGATTCAAACGGTTTACTCAGCTCGGGAGCAGAGGCGTTTCAGGCCTACTCTCTGAGCGATGCACAGGTTAAGGCGCTGAGCGACGAATCCTGTAAAGAGATGGACAGCAAAGCCACGCTTGCGCCAGCCAACAGTGAATACCGCCAGCGTCTGGATAAGATCGCCTCCGCGCTGGGCGACAACATCAACGGCCAGCCGGTGAACTACAACGTCTATATGACAAAAGACGTTAACGCCTTTGCGATGGCCAACGGCTGCATCCGCGTCTACAGCGGACTGATGGATATGATGAATGACAACGAGGTCGAAGCGGTTATCGGCCACGAAATGGGCCACGTTGCGCTCGGCCACGTTAAGCGCGGCATGCAGGTCGCGCTGGGCACCAACGCCGTGCGCGTTGCCGCCGCCTCAGCGGGTGGCGTGGTAGGCAGCCTCTCCCAGTCGCAGCTTGGCGATCTTGGCGAGAAGCTGGTGAACGCGCAGTTCTCCCAGCGCCAGGAAGCAGAAGCCGATGACTACTCCTACGATCTGCTGCGCAAGCGCGGCATCAACCCGTCGGGCTTAGCCACCAGCTTCGAGAAGCTGGCCCAGCAGGAAGCGGGTCGTCAGAGCACCATGTTTGACGATCACCCGGCATCCGAGGCCCGTGCGCAGCATATTCGGGATCGCATGGCGGCGGACGGTATTAAATAATAACTACAGGAGGCGATATCGCCTCCTTTTTATTTCGCATTAATTGCTAATTAAACCGCACATAACGGTAAATATAGCGCTAAATATAATTAGCGTTCTTCCGTAGCGCGCTGCACCTGCCTGTAAACCTTGATATCTCTGGTCACATAATTATTGCAATGATTTATCATTCAGGTGAATATCGAACACGCAACAACACAATTTGATATTATCCAGAAAGAGAAGTTCCCTCAGTGAAAAAAGAGTTATCATTAATTGCATTAAGTTTATTCGCCGCTATTCCCGCCGTTGCCAGCCAGCAATCCGACAGCCAGGGTTTTATTGACGACAGCCATTTAAATGTGCTTTTACGCAATGCGTATATTGGCCGGGATTATCAGCAGGGCGCGCAGGACAGAGCCGAATGGGGCCAGGGCATTATCGCCATCTATCAGTCTGGCTATACCGAAGGCGTTATCGGTTTTGGCGTTGATGGCATCGCCCAGTATGGCGTGCGTCTGGACGGAGGCCGCGGCCGCAGCGGCGCTGGCGGCATCGACTTCTTCAAACAGGAAGATGACGGCCGTGCGAAGTCCGATCTGGCTAAGTTTGGCGCAACCGCCAAAATGCGTATCTCCAATACCGTCCTGAGCTACGGTACCCAGCGTCCTGAACTACCGATTATCAATTCCGACGCCTCGCGTCTGCTGTTTGAAACCTATACCGGCACCATGCTGAACTCAAAAGAGATCGACGGTCTGGAGATTAACGCCGGTTACCTCACCGACGAACAGCGTAAAAGCGACGATCGCCATGACAGCGGCCTGAAGAGCCTCTCTTTCGGCGGGGCAAGCTACCAGTTCAACGACCAGTTCAGCGGCGCACTCTATGCATCTCATGTGGAGGATGTGCTGAACAAACAGTACCTGGGCCTGAACTTCAAACAGCCGTTCAGCACCGGACAGCAGCTGGTTCTCGATTTCAATGGCTATAACTCCCGTCTGGATCAGGGTTATGCCAACGACCTTAATACCGGGCGTAGCAACAGCATCTGGAGCCTGGCAGCCAGCTATATCTGGGATATTCATACCTTCAAGGTGGCATATCAGCAGAGCAGCGGCAGCACCGGCTATCACTACGGTAGCTATCGCGATCGGGGCGGCGTGGGCGATGGCGGCAACACCATCTGGCTGGCGAACTCCTACTGGTCTGATTTTAACGGCGAAGACGAGCGCTCCTGGCAGGCCTCATACGGGCTGGACTTTGCTGGTCTCGGTTTACCGGGCCTGAGCTGGACCACCGCTTACGTGCGCGGCGATAACATCAAGACACCTGATACCAGCAACGGTAAAGAGCACGAGTGGTTTAACCAGGTGCAGTACCAGGTGCAGGATGGTCCGGCAAAAGATCTGAAGCTGAAGCTGCGCTATTCCGTACTGCGCGTCTCCAGCAGCGCCAGCGATTATAACGTGGGCGGCAATGAGATCCGCGCTTACGTGGAATATCCGTTTAACGTCTTCTAAGCACCAATAAAAAACCCTCTCACAGGAGAGGGCTTTTTTATCCCGCAGCGAGAGGCTTATTCGCCTTTTTTCGCCGCCTGGATATAGAGCATCTCCAGCGCCAGCGTGGCTGCGGCCAGGGCGGTGATTTCCGACTGGTCATATGCCGGCGCCACTTCCACCAGATCCATCCCCACGATGTCCAGATCCTGCAGGCCGCGCAGCAGCTTAATCGCGCGATCGGAGGTCAGGCCGCCAATTACCGGCGTACCGGTACCCGGTGCGAAAGCCGGATCCAGGCAGTCGATATCAAACGTCAGGTAGACCGGCATGTCGCCGACAATCTGTTTTACCTGCGCGATGATGTCGTCAACGCTACGATCGTTCACCTGGCAGGCATCCAGCACCGTAAAGCCGTTGTCTTTATCAAACTCGGTACGGATCCCGATCTGCACCGAGTGGTTCGGATCGATCAGGCCTTCCTTCGGCGCGGTATAGAACATGGTGCCGTGATCGAACTCGCAGCCGTTGGAGTAGGTGTCGGTGTGCGCATCGAAGTGCACCAGCGCCATCTTACCGAAGTGCTTCGCGTGCGCGCGCAGCAGCGGCAGCGTGACAAAGTGGTCACCGCCGAAGGAGAGCATACGCTTGCCCGCCGCCAGCAGACGCTCGGCGTGGGCCTGGAGTTTCTCGCTCATCTCACGGGCGTCGCCAAAGGCGTAGACCAGGTCACCGCAGTCAACCACGTTCAGGCGCTCGCGCATGTCGAAGTTCCACGGGAAGCGGCAGTGCTCCCACGCCAGGTTGGTGGAGACCTGACGGATAGCGCCCGGACCCTGACGGCTACCGGAGCGCCCGGAGGTTGCCATATCAAACGGCACACCGGTGATAACCCAGTCAGCATCGCTGTCGTACGGCTGGAAGTTCAGCGGCAGGCGTAAAAAACCAAATGCGTTAGATACCAGAGAGTTATCGTATTGATGACCTAAGGTGCTCATGGCTATGACCTCTTTTTCGTCGATAAAAAAACCCCTCCGCGTCGTTAGGCCCGACGAGGAAGGGTTTGAATGGGGTGACTGCTTGTCTGGGGCGGATTATCGCCGTTAATCTGTACCGGTTCAAGTAAGTCCAAAATAATCAGCCCATCACCCCTGCGTTTACGTCTGTATCGACGATTATAGCCCACGCAGACGGATGATGAGCGGCCCGGCCTCCTCAATCAAGGTTTGCGTTGAGGGTGCACAGAGGCACTCCAGCGAGACCGCGTGGTGATATCCGCTGTTTTTCAACGTTCGATAGATGTCATCAATGGGAAGATGACCATACCCCGGAAAGGCCCGGTTGGAGTCGGCGAAGTGCACGTGCCTGAGGCGCGATCCCAGGGTATCAATCGCCCCGGCAAAATCGCGATCTTCAATATTGGCGTGGAAAATATCCCACAGCACGCCAACATTTTCCGGCGCATCGCTGAGGGTTAAAAATTCCATCATATCCTCTGCGCTGTGCAGGTGGGCCATTTCGTACCGGTTAAGCGCTTCGATTATCAGCGTTACCCCACACCGTCTGGCCTGCTCAACGCAGGGCTGCATCGCCTCGGCCAGCTCATGCATATACTGCGTTTTGCTCAAGGTGCGGTCGGTGGCCCGCAGGGAGCCAATCGTGACGTGGCTCGCCAGCTGGGCGGCAACATCAATATGCTCAGAGAGGCGCTGCCGGGTGCGCTCGACAATCGCCCTGCCGCCAGAGAGCAGCGACAGACCCTCAAGCTTGCGGGCCTGGCCGGTGGCAATTGTGGTACAACCCAGCCCGTAGTGGTCCAGGCGCTGTTTCAGCCTGGCAATATTCATCTCTTCGTAATCATTAATGCACAGCTCAACGGCATCAAAGCCGCTCTGCGCCAGCCATGCCAGGCCCTGCTCCAGCTCATTCGCCGTAAATGGCGAAAAGAGCGTGTCATACCGACACGTTAGCGTTGCGCTAAATCTGATCATACCTTCACCCCGATCCTTCACCCTGATAGCGTGGCCGGAACGTAGCGTTCCGGCCCGCCTGTTATTTCACGGCTTTGCTTAAGATGCGTCCGGCGCTACGGGAGAACTGCTCTGCTGCCTCCTTCACCGTCAGCTTGCCGTGGTCGATGTTCTCAATGGTGTTGCGCCACAGCTCCACGAATTTCGGGTTATCAAAATAGGGCGAGGTGGCAATGGCATGAGGCAGTGCCAGAGAGGATTTGATCCCGGCCACGGTAATATTATCCTCCTGAATTACCCCCTCCTCGCTCAGCTGCTGATACGCCTTTTTACTCAGCGGCGTCCCGCGCTCCAGCCCCATGGCCTTAACGCCCTGCGGATCGTTCATCAGGAAGTCGATCAGCTTCGCGGCTTCCGCCGGGTGCTTCGTCGATTTGCCGATGCTGAACATCATTGTCGGTTTGAAGAACAGTCCGGCATCTTTTGCCCCCGGCAGCATAAAGAACGGTCCCAGCTCCAGCTTGTCGTAAGGGGCGGTCAGGTTGTTTTCATACATCACGGCGTTGGTGTTCCACATATAGACACCGCCCCACTTGCCCTGGATCCAGGGCTTCATTTCCCAGGTGTTGGTTTTGCCATAAGAGGTCAGCACCCGCATAGAGGGGAAGACGTGGCTATCCACCAGATCCTTATAGATCTGGAAAAAGGCCTCCCACTGCTGCGGGGTATAGGTGAATTTTCCCGTGCTCTCGTCGATAGCCGGAATGTTGTACTTCTGCACCATCCAGGACTGGACCAGCGTCAGCGACTCCATGTAGTCGAGAACCAGCGGGTATTTCTCTTTATCTTTTGCCTCAAACGCTTTTCCGGCCGCCATCAGCTCCGTCCAGCTCTGCGGATAGCTGACGCCCATCTCTTGCCACAGCTTTTTGTTGTAGTAGAAGCTGCGGGCGGTGACCGCCACCGGCAGACCGTTCAGCTTGCCGTCTACCGTGGTGCTGCTGAGCGACTGCGGATCGTACTGCTGAAGATCGAGCACCGCTTTCTGTTTATAGAGGTCGTAAAAACCGTTGCCGTCCTTTGAGAAGAGCGGTAGCCAGTTCCAGTTGGTCTGGATCACATCCGGCTCGTTCCCTCCGGCGATCTGCACCGTCAGGCGTGACAGGTACCCTTCCCAACCGGCGTACTCCGCCTTTACTTTGATATCGGGATACTTCTCTTCAAACAGTTTTATGGCATCCAGCGTGGCCTGGTGGCGACTGTTACCGCCCCACCATGAGATACGGATCTCCGCGGCCTGGGCAGCCGTCAGACAGGCGCACGCCAGTAAAAACGACGCAGCAACGGGGGCGATAAGCTTATGCATGAAAAGCTCCTTGTTTAGCCGTGGATCTGGCGTAAAACGTCTTCTGGAATTTCGGCCAGGTAGAGCGCTGGCTTGCCGTCTTTATCGGTGCTGAACAGAACCGCTCTCTCATCGGGGGTGAACGACGGATGCGGGTGCGTCACCTGCCGGTCGCCATCCAGCACCTGCCACGAGGAGCCGTGGCGGGCGATTTTGTGCGCCTGCTTGTTCTCTAAATCAAACAGCCAGAGCCAGGGATCGCTGGTGTCGCCATAGCCTGCGTTGTCGGCAATATCAATGGGCACCCCGGAACCATCGCCGACCGCCAGCGATCCGCTGTCGTTGCTCATGACGTGCGAGCAGGGCGGCATCGCCATCAGGCGCTCATCTTCACCGGTCTCGCCGTCGATGCGGCAGAGGTAGCGCACGGGGCTGTTTTTGACATAGGTGACATACATCAGGGCAGAGCCATCCGGCACCCAGAACTCGTGGGTATAGCTCTCTCCCGGCGCGGGTTCGCGGGCCTTGCGGATGTTGCTGCCATCCTCATTCATCAGCCACATGCGGGCATCGACGCGATCGAGCGGCCCCTCGTGGCAGAAGGCCACGGTGTTATCATCAAACGGGCGGTAGATGGGATGCCCCAGCCACTGGTTCTCCTCCAGCAGCGTCTCCCGCTCCCCGCTGCGCAGATCGATACGGATCACCCGGCAGCGCGGCTCTTCGGCATAGAACTCCTGAAAGACGGTCCAGTCGCTGATGGGCCGCCAGCTGTCGCGATGGATCTCTACCCCAACCAGCTTGTCGCAGGCAGAGTTTGCCACCCAGGTACCGTACCCTACCCACTCGTCGGGCACGCGATATACTGCCTCTTCCTGGAGGGTCGCCAGGGTGACACGCATTAAATTGCGTTCGCCTTTAACGTAATAGAGATAATTTTCATCGGGCGATAAAAAGCCGCCAAAGGTATTATCCCCTGCCCCTTCGGTTAACTGTGTCGCTATCCCGGTAGCCAGGTCGAGTAAATAGTAATTACGATGGGTATCAAACTCTCCGGCAAAAATAAGTTTTTTGCCGCCGTCAATAAAACACTTCTGATAAAAGTAGTTGCGGTGGCAAATAACATCCGTTGGCGTAAAACGGGTGACCTTCGCGCCGGTATCTTCATCAATATAGCGCTCATAGTTCAGCTGCAGCGTTGTACCTTTGGCCATTTACTTTCCTCTCATTGATATGCAATCAGCCCGGTCGCCTTCGAGCAGGCTCACACTTTCCGTTTTACCCAGGCCGCGATGTTTGACCTTTCACGGCGTCGCCTCTAGCATTTCCGCTCAACGCTGGCTGCGAGATACGCGGAATGACCACAACGAAGCCCTATCTGTTAATGGAAATTAACTCCCCTGAAATATGGCGCTGGTCTTTTTTTGAAAAAACCGTCAGCATGGCACAACGCTATGGTTTTCAGGGCCTCATTATTCATCAACAGTCATTATTAGCCCGCCTGGCCGCACCGTCGCCGCGCTGTCATAGCGCTGAATTAATTAACCTAAAGCTTGTCCAGGAAAACGCGCTTATTTATCTGCAAAAAGCGGGAGAATATTTGCAGCAGCGCGGCTTACAATTTTGGTTGCAGGGCGAAGCAACGCCCGACAGCCATGAGCTAAAGGCAAAGTTCCCGGCGTTCTTTCTCACTGAAAATAACGCTAGCGATTTTATTGACTATTTCTTTCAGCACAGCATTCCGCAGATCCTGGCCGCGCTGCCCACCGTACGCGGCCTGCGCCTCTCGTTATCGACCCCCGATATCAGCAGTGAACGCTGGACAAGCGCGTTAAGGGCGCTGTATCAGGGGATCCGCCAGCAGGGGCGGCAGCTTATTCTGCGCGACTATCAGGACAGAACATGGCCCCGGCAGATGCTGCGCGCTGCGCTGGAGACGCTCCCTGATGACGTTCGCGCCTCTGTTAAGGCCACCGAACTTGATTACCGCCCTGGCTTTGCCAATAACCCTAACCTGCTTAACATTCACGGTAACCGGAAATGGCTGGAGCTGGATCTCTGGGGCCTGGAGTATGGCTGGACCCTACTCCCCTGCTATCTGCTGGAGGAGATCCAGCAGCGGCTCGCCTGGCTTAGCCAGCACGCCGGTAGCGCTCCCGAGGCCATTTCCATACGCATCGACTGGGAGTGGCTGCCCGATCTGGCCCTTTCCGACTCCCTTAACGAGCTTAACCTGTTTGGTCTTTCCCGGCTGATTAACGAGCCAGACCTCTCTCCGCGCCAGATTGTTAGCCACTGGCTGCAGCTGCGCGCTTCGGCATCTGCTTCTTCCCACGATCTCAGCGCGATTGGCGATATTATCGTTGCCAGCCATGAGTGGAGCTGTAAAACACCGACTCTGCTGGGCCGCGTATTGCAAAGCCACAGCCGCCTCCCGACGGATTTTGCCCATGCGCTGCACCTGCTTCATCTCGATACCCGCAGCGCTAACTGGACGCAGTCCTTTCAGCCTCTGATGCCCAGCGACGATCCCGACCTGGGGTATCAGCAGCGCCAGCTGATCGAGCTGGAGACCCAGCGCAGCCGCTTTCTTGCTGACTACATGTACAGCCGCTCGCTAAAGCTGCTGCCCGACAGCCCGCTGGCGGATGATACCCGGCAGGCCATTAGCGGCAGCGTTGTCCGCGCCCTGAAGTACACCCAGATCTACAGCGCGTTCACCCAGGCGCTGGCGCTCAAGCTCTGGCTGCGTAAATATGGTGAGCAGGCGGATATCCGCTCCCAGCTCAGTGCCGCCCTGCGCGAGTTCAGCCGTCAGAATCGGGAGCTTGCGGCATGGTTTGAGCAGCATGGGGCACAGCATCCGCTTGCCTTTGAAACGCTGCTCAATCCGCAGCGCATCGCTGCCCTGATTTCCAGCCTGCAACACGGCTAAGCGATGGTCTAAGCATGGCGGTACCGCAGCGGGAAGTAAATTGCAGGGTCTAGCAGAAATGGGCTTGAAGATCGGAGAACGGGAGAAAAAGCGAAGGCGATCACGACCCGGTAAGATTTCAGGTGATGCCGCTCACACTCTGACAGCTGGGCTTTGTGATCTTAATAAGAAAACAGGCAGGAAAGTCCCGGCAGCGCAGAGGCCGCCGGGCGAACGCGATTACTCGTCTTCGAGGTAGGTGTAGCCGTAAAGCCCGGCTTCGAACTCTTCGAGGAACTGCTGCTGCAGCGCATCGTCCAGTCCGGTCTGCTTCACCTGGTCGCGGAAATGGGTCAGCAGCGTGTTCGGATCCAGCTGCACATACTCCAGCATATCCGCCACCGTGTCCCCTTCGTCGGAAAGCTCCACCTCAACGCTGCCGTCCGGGAAGACAAAGACGTCAACCGCTTCGGTATCGCCAAACAGGTTGTGCATGTTGCCAAGGATCTCCTGATACGCGCCTACCATAAAGAAGCCCAGCAGCGGCGGGTTGTCAGGATCGTACTCTGGCATCGGCATCGTCGTCGCGATCCCGTCGCCATCCACGTAGTGATCGATAGCGCCGTCGGAGTCACAGGTGATATCCAGCAGCACCGCACGACGCTGAGGGATCTGATCCAGTCCTTCCAGCGGCATCACCGGGAAGAGCTGGTCGATACCCCACGCATCCGGCATCGACTGGAACAGCGAGAAGTTGACGTACATTTTGTCCGCCATCCGCTCCTGCAGCTCATCGATAATCGGACGGTGCGCGCGATTGCTCGGATCCAGCTGCTTCTGCACCTCGTGGCACATGTTCAGATAGAGCTGCTCTGCCCAGGCACGCTCCTGCAGGCTGAACGCGCCGGAGGAGTAGCCGATATGGATATCATGCAGATCCATCTGGCTGTCGTGCAGCCACTCACGCAGCGAGCGACGGGTGCCCGGCTCGTGCATCTCCTGCCAGGTCTCCCACATGCTTTGCAGGGCGCGCGGCGCATTCTCAGCAGGCGGCGTCGCTTCGGTATATTCGTTGCGCTCCACGCCGATAATGTTCGACACCAGCACGGTATGGTGCGCGGTGACGGCGCGGCCAGATTCGGTGATCACCGTCGGGTGCGGCAGGCCGTGCTCTTCACAGGCGTCACCAATGGCCCAGATGATGTTATTCGCATACTCGTTGAGACCGTAGTTGACCGAGCAGTCAGACTGGGAGCGGGTGCCCTCGTAGTCCACGCCCAGGCCGCCGCCCACGTCAAAGCATTCGATGTTCACGCCCAGCTTGTGCAGCTCAACGTAGAAACGGGCCGATTCACGCACGCCGGTGGCGATATCGCGAATGTTCGCCATCTGCGAGCCGAGGTGGAAGTGCAGGAGCTGAATGCTGTCGAGACGTCCGCGCTCGCGGAGGATCTCCACCAGCTGCAGCACCTGGGTTGCCGCCAGGCCGAACTTGGATTTTTCGCCGCCGGAGGACTGCCACTTGCCGGAGCCTTGCGACGCCAGACGCGCACGCACGCCGAGGCGCGGCACCACGTTCAGGCGCTCGGCCTCTTCCAGCACGATGGCCACTTCAGACATCTTCTCGATGACCAGATAGACCTTGTGGCCCATCTTCTCGCCGATCAGCGCCAGGCGGATATACTCCCGATCCTTATAGCCGTTACAGACGATGACGCTGCGGGTCATGCCCGCGTGCGCCAGGACCGCCATCAGCTCGGCCTTCGACCCGGCCTCAAGGCCCAGCGGCTCGCCGGAGTGGATCAGGGACTCAATAACGCGGCGGTGCTGGTTAACCTTGATCGGGTAGACCAGAAAGTAGTTGCCGTTATAGCCGTAGGACTCCCGAGCGCGCTTAAACGCGGCGTTAATGGAGCGCAGACGATGCTGCAGGATCTGCGGGAAGCAGAATAGCGCAGGCAGGCGTTGCCCCTGGGCCTCGCGGGCTTTTACCAGCTGAGCGAGATCAACGCGCGCTTCCGGCACGTCAGGATCGGGGCAGACGGTGATATGGCCCAGCTCGTTGACGTCGTAATAGTTATTGCCCCACCAGGCAATATTGTATGTGCGCAGCATTTTACTGGCTTCCTGGGAGCTCATCGCTACCTCCTGCATGGAACGTAGTACACCCTGTTCGCCCGCTGACGAAGGCGAAACCGAAGAGATGTCGTCAGACATAGCGAACCTCAAATTGTATTAGTAAGTGTAAAACAGTTGACTACTATCGCGTTCCGTAGAGGCGATAACAACCCATAAACGGCCCGGTTATCCAGCGTATTATGCTGACACCAAAGCCGTGCGACCGGTTTCTTATTCATATCATTGTAAAACACGTATCCGAACTCTGTATGACAAGGTTCGGCGAAACCACGAGAAAACTCCTGAATTAACAAGAGCGCCCTTGTTCAGTTGTCACAAGGCGTAACCGGCCCTGGAGTCCTGAGAAGCGCCGAAATGGGTATAACATCGGCAGGTTTGCAGAGTAGATGTGCGGGGAGCGGGAAATGCGTGCACGCCAGAACGGCGCGGCAGATTTTGCGGTAAACAACGGTTCATTATTGGGTATCACCTCCACGCCAACCAGCTGGTTAGCGGCTGGTCAAGGTATACAAGCCGCGTGCGGCGTTTTATACCGATAACAAGGTAAAAAAGCAAAATAAAAAAGCCCGTTTTGCCGTGTGGCTAGAGAAAGTTACATCCCAAATTTCACCCATAGTGCGATGAATATCAAAAAATGCTGGAAACGGGGTCAAGAAGTGACCTAAAATAGCCATCCAGATGTTAATCCATCCATACCGATTAACCCTCAGACCTTCTGTGCCATCTACCTGCACGCCTTGTTAAGGCCTATACAGGCACTGAGTCCGAGCTAACAAAATTTCCCCCAGGGTGAAGAGAACATGGCAAAACACCTTTTTACGTCCGAGTCAGTTTCCGAAGGGCATCCTGACAAAATTGCTGACCAGATCTCCGATGCGGTGCTGGATGCAATCCTTGAGCAGGATCCGAAAGCACGCGTGGCGTGTGAAACCTACGTTAAAACCGGCATGGTTTTAGTCGGCGGTGAGATCACCACCAGCGCATGGGTCGATATCGAAGAGATCACCCGTAACACCGTGCGTGAAATTGGCTATGTCCATTCAGATATGGGCTTTGACGCGAACTCCTGTGCGGTACTGAGCGCGATCGGTAAACAGTCTCCGGATATCAACCAGGGTGTTGACCGTGCCGATCCGCTGGAGCAGGGTGCAGGCGACCAGGGCCTGATGTTTGGCTATGCGACCAACGAAACCGACGTGCTGATGCCAGCGCCGATCACCTACGCCCACCGTCTGGTGCAGCGCCAGGCTGAAGTGCGTAAAAACGGTACCCTGCCGTGGCTGCGCCCGGACGCAAAAAGCCAGGTCACCTTCCAGTATGATGCAGGCAAAATTGTTGGTATCGACGCGGTGGTGCTCTCTACCCAGCACGCAGAAGATATCGACCAGAAATCGCTGCAGGAAGGGGTAATGGAAGAGATCATCAAGCCGATCCTGCCTGCCGAGTGGCTGAACAGCTCGACTAAATTCTTTATCAACCCGACCGGTCGCTTTGTTATCGGCGGCCCGATGGGCGACTGCGGCCTGACCGGACGTAAAATCATCGTTGATACCTACGGCGGCATGGCCCGTCACGGCGGCGGTGCTTTCTCCGGTAAAGATCCATCTAAGGTTGACCGCTCTGCGGCCTACGCGGCGCGCTATGTGGCGAAGAACATCGTTGCTGCTGGCCTGGCCGACCGCTGTGAAATTCAGGTCTCCTACGCGATCGGCGTAGCTGAGCCGACCTCCATCATGGTGGAAACCTTCGGTACCGAGAAGATCGCCTCTGAGCAGCTGACTCTGCTGGTACGCGAGTTCTTCGACCTGCGTCCGTATGGTCTGATCCAGATGCTGGATCTGCTGCACCCGATCTACAAAGAGACTGCCGCTTACGGTCACTTTGGTCGCGAACACTTCCCGTGGGAAAAAACCGACAAAGCAGACGTCCTGCGCGAAGCCGCTGGCCTGAAATAAGCCACCCGTTCCTCTCTCTTAAGGCCAGCCTCGCGCTGGCCTTTTTTATACCCCTTCTCTGATAACGATTACACGCACGATCCGCGGGTTTATTTACCTAATTTATACTAAATGCGGTATCTGGTGGCTTTGTTACATAATATTTCGGTATAGTCTGAGCGCCTTTACACAAGATTACGCTACTATTCATTAACTTTATGATTTGTATTGTTACTTTTTGGTGACAGGGCCTGAAATGAGTGTAACCGATTACACTGGTGTGATTACTCTCACATCTTTTTGCGCAGCTCTCACCTAACCTTTACACCGTTAAAATTGATAACCCAACTGGAGGGCAGTATGCCTGACAATAAAAAATCGGGGCGCTCGAACAAGGCAATGACCTTCTTTGTCTGTTTTCTCGCCGCGCTGGCCGGATTGCTGTTCGGCCTTGATATCGGCGTCATTGCGGGCGCGCTGCCCTTTATCGCTGACGAATTTCAGATTAGCTCACATACCCAGGAGTGGGTTGTTAGCTCCATGATGTTCGGTGCCGCCGTCGGTGCCGTCGGCAGCGGCTGGCTCTCCTTCAAGCTGGGCCGTAAGAAGAGCCTGATGATTGGTGCGATCCTGTTTGTGATCGGCTCGCTCTTCTCCGCCGCTGCACCCAACGTTGAGGTGCTGATCCTCTCCCGCGTGCTGCTGGGACTGGCGGTTGGCGTGGCCTCCTACACCGCACCGCTCTACCTCTCTGAGATCGCCCCGGAAAAAATTCGCGGCAGCATGATCTCCATGTACCAGCTGATGATCACCATTGGTATCCTGGGTGCCTACCTCTCCGATACCGCCTTTAGCTACAGCGGCGCATGGCGCTGGATGCTCGGCGTAATCATCATTCCGGCAATCCTGCTGCTGATTGGCGTCTTCTTCCTGCCGGACAGCCCGCGCTGGTTTGCCGCTAAACGCCGCTTCCACGACGCCGAGCGCGTGCTGCTGCGTCTGCGCGATACCAGCGCCGAAGCTAAGCATGAGCTGGATGAGATCCGTGAGAGCCTGCAGGTGAAGCAGAGCGGCTGGGCGCTGTTTAAAGAGAACAGCAACTTCCGTCGCGCGGTGTTCCTTGGCGTGCTGTTGCAGGTGATGCAGCAGTTCACCGGGATGAACGTCATCATGTACTACGCGCCGAAGATCTTTGAGCTGGCGGGTTACACCAATACCACCGAGCAGATGTGGGGGACGGTTATCGTTGGTCTGACTAACGTGCTGGCGACCTTTATCGCTATCGGGCTGGTTGACCGCTGGGGCCGTAAGCCGACCCTGGTGCTGGGCTTCCTGGTAATGGCTGCCGGTATGGGCATTCTGGGCACCATGATGCACATCGGCATTCACTCGCCATCGGCGCAGTACTTTGCTGTCGCGATGCTGCTGATGTTTATCGTGGGCTTTGCGATGAGCGCCGGTCCGCTGATCTGGGTACTGTGCTCTGAGATCCAGCCGCTGAAGGGGCGTGATTTTGGTATCACCTGCTCTACTGCGACCAACTGGATCGCCAACATGATCGTCGGTGCGACCTTCCTGACCATGCTCAATTCGCTGGGCAACGCCAACACCTTCTGGGTCTACGGTGGGCTGAACGTGCTGTTCATTGTCCTGACCCTGTGGCTGGTGCCGGAAACCAAGCATGTCTCGCTGGAGCACATTGAACGTAACCTGATGAAAGGTCGGAAACTGCGCGAGATTGGCGCAAGCAACTAACCTGATAAGCCTCCTCCCGCCCGGGAGGAGGTTTTTTTTACCTGCCGTTAGCTTCCCCGATACGTTGAGTAGCCATACGGGCTGAGCAGTAAAGGCACGTGATAGTGCTGATCCGTTTTGCTGATGTGAAACTCAACCGGGATCTCCGGGAAAAAACTCTCCTGCTTTTTGCTGTCAAACCAGGGTTTGGTTTTAAACGTCACGCGATAATCACCGGGCTTCGCCTCCTGCTCTGGCCATAGCGCCTTAATGCGGCCATCTTGATCCGTATAGCCACTGTTTAGCTGCTGCCACCCGTCGTTGCTTTTCTGCTCCAGAACCACCTCAACGTGCTCGGCTGGTTTGCCGGTCTGCTGATCGAGAATATGCACGCTCAGAATATTGCTGGTGGCCGCCATGACGAGCGGGGAGGCGGAAATAGCAGCGAGCATCGCTGCGCTCAGGATGTACTTTTTCATGTGTTGCTCCGTGTTCAAGTCGTCCCTGAAATGTATATGAACCGCGCGGGGCTAACCTGACATGCACATTACATTTTCGTCATCATCGCTGATATTTCCCCACCTCACCCACCGCCTGTGACATAGTGACGCTATGAAGATTCTGCTGATTGAAGATAATCAAAAAACCAGCGACTGGGTAAGCCAGGGGCTGACCGAGTCCGGCTATGTTGTGGACACGGTGAGCGATGGCAGAGACGGTTTACGCCTCGCGCTATACGAACCCTATTCTCTGATTATTTTAGATATTATGCTGCCCGGTATGGATGGCTGGCAGGTTCTCAAAGCGCTAAGGACGGCGCATCAGACACCGGTTATCTGCCTCACCGCCCGCGATGCGGTTGAAGATCGGGTAAAAGGGCTGGAGCTGGGAGCCAATGACTATCTGGTTAAGCCTTTCTCCTTTGCCGAGCTGCTGGCGAGGGTGCGTGCGCAGCTCAGGAATAATCCCGCTGCCCATACGCATCTGAAGTCGAATGGGCTGGAGATGGACTCTATTAAGCAGAGCGTCTCCCGGGATGGGAAACCCATTGTGTTAACCCGCAAGGAGTTTCTCCTGCTGTGGCTGCTTGCCTCAAGGGCGGGTGAAATTATTCCCAGGGCAGTGATTGCCAGTGAGGTATGGGGCATTAACTTTGACAGTGAGACCAACACGGTTGATGTCGCCATTCGTCGCCTGCGGGCAAAGGTAGACGATCCTTTCGATACGAAACTGATCGGTACCGTCAGAGGCATGGGCTACAGATTTGGGACAGATGAAAAGAGTGAAACCTGAATTATCAATGACGTTACGCCTGACGCTCTCATTTGTCCTTGTGATGGCGCTAGCCTGTAGCGGCGTAAGCTGGACGTTATACCGGGCGTTAAGCCACGAATTAACGTGGCGGGATGATAGCACCCTGATTAACCGGGCTGAGCAGATCAGGCAGCTGCTGCTGGATGGCGCAAAAGCTGAGAACCTCCCGCTCTACTTTAACCGCATGATGGATACCCATCAGGATATTTTGCTTATCCACTCCGCCAATGCGCAGACTATTTCCGTCAACCATACGGGCGTCGAGCCATCATTGTTGGATCCCCTGCCCGTGCTGCAAAAACCGGCTTTAGACACTATCGCCAAACGCGATGTCGCAGGTACAGAGCTTGCAGCGGTACGCATCACCGCGCTCAGCTATGACCAGCCTGTGACGATTACCGTCGCCAGGCTGACATCAGAGCGGCACTCTATGCTGGAGCAGTATCGCAATAACAGTATCGTCATCTGCATTATCGCTATTCTGATCTGTTCGGCGCTGAGTCCGTTATTAATCAGGCGTGGCCTGAACGCTATTCACTCTCTGAGTCGGTTAACGGCGAATATAGACAGCCGCGGGCTTAGCCAGCCTTTAGATGAAAAAGCGCTTCCTGTTGAGCTGCAACCGCTGGGCAGCGCGTTAAATATTATGCGCCAGAAGCTGGCTGACGATTTTACGCGGCTGAATCAGTTTGCTGACGATCTGGCGCACGAATTACGGACGCCGGTTAATATCCTGCTCGGCCATAATCAGGTGGTCCTGAGTAAAGCGCGCTCCATAGATGAGTACCAGCAGGCGCTGGCGAACAATATCGAAGAGCTTGAGGGCCTTTCTCGCCTGACGGAAAATATCCTTTTCCTCGCCCGCGCCGAGCATAATAATATTTTGCTGAAAAAAGAGGCGCTCTCCCCTGCTGATACGATCGGTAATCTTATTGAGTTTCTGGAGTATGAAGCAGATGAAAAAAATATCACCTTTGTCACCGCATGCGAGGGGACGCTTCAGGCCGATCGGATCCTACTCCAGCGCGTGCTGTTAAATCTGCTCAGCAATGCTGTCAGATACTCCCCGGAAAATGCCGTTATTCGGATCGCTACGCAGGTGAAAAACAGCGAAACCGTCGTTGAAGTAAGCAATCCGGGCAGCGAGCTGGACGCGCCGGACAGGCTATTTAACCGTTTTTGGCGAGGCGATAATGCCCGCCACTCATCCGGCTATGGCCTGGGACTATCGATGGTGAAAGCGATTATGGCGCTACACTCAGGCTCGGCAGGCTACCGTTTCGCCGATGGGTATCACATCTTCTCCCTGCGTTTTCCTGCCTGAGCGCCGGACGGCTGTTGCAGCGGTATTTTTTAGCGATTATCCTCTGCGGTTATGAAAACGCCACGAATCCCCATTGCCCTCCAGCAGGCCGTTATGCGCAGCCTGCGCGACAAGCTTGCCCAGGCGAACCGCTACCTTGAACGCAACTATCCAGAGCCGACGCTGGTCTATCAGCAGCGCGGCGCGGCGGCGGGTACGGCCTGGCTGGCCAGCTATGAGATCCGCCTGAACCCGGTGCTGCTGCTGGAGAACCAGCAGGCGTTTATTGATGAGGTGGTGCCGCACGAGCTGGCCCACCTGCTGGTATGGAAACACTTTGGCCGCGTTGCGCCGCACGGCAAAGAGTGGAAGTGGATGATGGAGAGCGTGCTTGGCGTCCCCGCCCGTCGCACCCACCAGTTTGAGCTGGCCTCGGTACAGCGCAACACCTGGCCCTACCGCTGCGCCTGCCAGCAGCATCAGCTGACCGTGCGCCGCCACAACCGCATCCTGCGCGGCGAAGCGGTCTACCGCTGCGTGCGCTGCGGTGAGCCGCTGGTTGCCGAACCGGCATAAGCCTGAACAATCAAACGCTTTTGTGAACTGACTGATTGCATCTAAGAACCGCATTCGCTAGGGTGCGCCTACGTTATGCAATGGAGTTTGTCATGTTCCGCCCTCACCTTCTCACCCTTACCCTACTGGCCGCGAGCCTCTCCCATACCGCGCTGGCCGAGGGCATTCACAGTTTCGCCCAGGCCAAGGCGGCAGGCGTGAAGATCAACGCCGATGCGCCAGGGGATTTCTACTGCGGCTGCACCATTATCTGGCAAGGCAAGAAAGGCGTCGTCGATCTCGCCTCCTGCGGCTACAAGGTGCGTAAAAATGCCAACCGCGCCAGCCGTATTGAGTGGGAGCACGTGGTGCCTGCCTGGCAGTTCGGCCACCAGCGCCAGTGCTGGCAGGACGGCGGACGTAAAAACTGTGCGAAAGATCCGGTTTACCGCCAGATGGAGAGCGATATGCACAACCTGCAGCCCGCCGTCGGCGAGGTCAACGGCGATCGCGGCAACTTCATGTACAGCCAGTGGAACGGCGGCGAGGGCCAGTACGGCCAGTGCGACATGAAAGTCGATTTTAAAGAGAAGATGGCCGAGCCGCCAGCCCGCGCCCGCGGCGCCATCGCCCGCATCTACTTCTATATGCGCGATCGCTACTCGCTGTCGCTCTCCCGTCAGCAGACGCAGCTTTTTGAGGCGTGGAACAAGCTCTATCCGGTGACGCCCTGGGAGTGCGAGCGCGACAGGCGTATCAATAAGGTTCAGGGCAACCCCAATCCCTACGTGCAGCGCGCTTGTCAGGGGTGAAAGAGCTACCTACACTAGCGGCATCTTGTTAACCGTGCGGCAGTCTTGCCGCACACTCTATCCCGGACGATGCTTTCATGCGTAAACCCCGCATTTATCACCCTGAACCCCTCACCGTTGGCCAGCAGGTTGCACTCAGCGACGATGCGGCAAACCACGTTGGCCGCGTGCTGCGCATGGGCGCAGGCCAGGCTCTGCAGCTCTTTGACGGCAGCAACCAGCTTTTTGAGGCGGAGATCCTGCGCGCCGATAAGAAGAGCGTGGTGGTGAACCTGCTGTCAGGTGAGACCGACGATCGCGAGTCGCCGCTGCATATCCATCTCGGTCAGGTGATGTCCCGGGGCGAAAAAATGGAATTTACTATCCAGAAATCGATCGAACTGGGAGTAAGCCTCATTACGCCACTTTTTTCTGAGCGCTGCGGGGTTAAACTGGATCCTGAACGTCTGAACAAGAAGATCCAGCAGTGGCAGAAGATCGCCATTGCTGCCTGCGAGCAGTGCGGCCGCAACCGGATCCCGGAGATACGTCCGGCAATGGATCTGGAGGCCTGGTGCGCCGAGCCTGAAGATGGGTTGAAGCTGAACCTGCACCCGCGCGCCAGCGCCAGCATCAATACGCTGCCGCTGCCGGTTGAGCGCGTGCGGCTGCTGATAGGCCCGGAAGGCGGCCTGACGGCGAATGAGATCGCCATGACCGCAGAGTACCAGTTTACTGATATTCTGTTAGGACCACGCGTTTTGCGCACTGAAACGACCGCGCTCACCGCCATTACCGCACTCCAGGTGCGTTTCGGCGATTTGGGGTAAGACTGGCTACAGGTTTAAACGGAGAAAGCGAATGATTAAGCTCGGCATTGTGATGGATCCCATCGCAAGCATTAACATCAAGAAAGACTCCAGCTTTGCCATGCTGCTGGAAGCGCAGCGTCGTGGCTATGAGCTGCACTATATGGAGATGGCGGATCTCTACCTGATTAACGGCCAGGCCCGCGCCCGCACGCGCACCCTGAGCGTGGAGCAGAACTACGACCAGTGGTATACGTTCAACGGCGAGCAGGATATCGAGCTGGCCGACCTTGACGTGGTGCTGATGCGTAAGGATCCGCCGTTTGATACCGAATTTGTCTACGCCACCTATATTCTCGAGCGCGCAGAAGAGAAAGGGACGCTGATCGTCAACAAGCCCCAGAGCCTGCGCGACTGTAACGAGAAGCTGTTCACCGCCTGGTTCCCGGAGCTGACCCCGGAAACGCTGGTTACTCGCAACAAGGCGCAGATCAAGGCGTTCTGGCAGAAGCATACCGACATCATCCTGAAGCCGCTGGACGGCATGGGCGGGGCCTCGATCTTCCGCGTGAAAGAGGGCGATCCGAACCTCGGCGTGATTACCGAAACGCTGACCGAGCACGGCACCCGTTACTGCATGGCGCAGAACTATCTGCCGGCGATCAAAGACGGCGACAAGCGTGTACTGGTGGTGGATGGCGAACCCGTTCCCTACTGCCTGGCGCGTATCCCACAGGGCGGCGAAACCCGTGGCAACCTGGCCGCTGGGGGGCGTGGTGAACCGCGTCCATTAACCGACAGCGACTGGGATATCGCCCGCCGCGTCGCGCCTACCCTGAAGGCCAAGGGGCTGATCTTTGTCGGTCTCGACATCATTGGCGATCGCCTGACCGAGATCAACGTCACCAGCCCGACCTGCATCCGTGAAATCGAAGCGGAGTTCCCGGTATCCATTACCGGCATGCTGATGGACGCCATCGAAAAGCGTCTCGGCCACTAAATTCAGCACGCCCGTTACGGCCTGTTAGCCGGTGAAAGACCAGGATTTGCGATCCACAGGGATAGCAAAGCAGGGGCTTTCACCGCATACTGGGTACTTGTTGCTTTTTGAACCAGGAACAGAACCTCTGACAATGAATTTACAGCATCACTTTCTGATTGCCATGCCTGCTCTCCAGGATCCTTTCTTCCGCCGCGCCGTGGTCTATATCTGCGAATATAACGAAGATGGCGCGATGGGGATCATCATCAATAAGCCGCTGGAAAACCTGAAGGTCGAAGGGGTACTGGAGAAGCTTAAAATTAATCCTGAGGGGCGCAATCCGGCGATCCGTCTGGATAAACCGGTGCTGCTTGGCGGCCCGCTGGCGGAGGATCGCGGCTTTATCCTGCATACGCCGCCGGCGAAGTTCTCCTCAAGCATTCGCATCTCGGATAACACGGTGATCACCACCTCCCGGGACGTGCTGGAGACGCTGGGTACCGACGAGCAGCCCTCTGAGGTGCTGGTGGCGCTCGGCTACGCCTCATGGGAGAAGGGGCAGCTTGAGCAGGAGATCCTCGACAACGCATGGCTTACGGCCCCGGCGGATCAGAATATCCTGTTTAAGACGCCTATCGCCGACCGCTGGCGCGATGCGGCTAAGCTTATCGGCATTGATATCTCGACCATGCCCGGCGTGGCAGGACACGCCTGATGAGCGGCACTCTGTTAGCCTTTGACTTCGGCACCAAAAGTATCGGCGTGGCGATTGGCCAGCGCGTCACCGGCACCGCCCGCCCGCTGGCGGCGCTGAAAGCGCAAAACGGCACCCCGGACTGGAACCTGATTGAGCGCCTGCTGAAAGAGTGGCAGCCCGATGAGGTGGTGGTCGGTCTGCCGCTCAATATGGACGGCAGCGAGCAGCTGCTCACCACCCGGGCGCGCAACTTTGCCAATAAGATCCACGGCCGCTTCGGGGTGCGCATTGCCCTGCATGACGAGCGCCTGAGCACCGTTGAGGCGCGCTCCGGACTCTTTGCCCATGGCGGCTACCGGGCGCTAAACAAAGGCAGCGTTGACTCCGCCTCGGCGGTGATCATTCTCGAAAGCTACTTCGAACAGCACGCCTGATCTCCGCCCTGCTCCGCCAGCCGCCCGGCTGCGATCCGCTGCTGGCGGCTCTGGCGGAAGGTCTGCATCCCCGCCTGCTGTCCGGTCTGCATCAGGCCGGGCAACTGGTGCGTTTTGCCATCGCGGATCAGGTTTGCTACCGCCGGAGTATTAACCAGCAGCTCAAACAGCGCCACGCGTCCCCCCTGCTTATCTGCCTCCAGCTTTTGCGCCAGCACCGCCTGCAGGCTGCCCGCCAGCTGGCTGCGCACCCAGGCTTTCTCCTCTGCGGGAAAAGTATCGATCAACCGCTCTACCGCCAGGGCTGCTCCCCGGGTATGCAGCGTCGCCAGCACCAGATGCCCGGTCTCGGCGGCGGTGAGCGCCAGACGAATGGTCTCGCTGTCGCGCAGCTCACCGATTAAAATGACATCCGGATCTTCACGCAGCGCGGCGCGCAGGCCGTCGGCAAACGACGGGCAGTGCTGGCCTATCTCCCGCTGCTCAATCAGGCACTGCGCCCCCCGGTGAACAAACTCCACCGGATCCTCCAGGGTCAGAATATGCCCAGCCAGGCGATGGTTGAGGTAGTCCACCATCGCCGCAAGAGTCGTGGATTTACCGCTGCCGGTTGCGCCGGTGACCAGCACCAGCCCGCTGTCGCAGGCGAGGAGCTGCTCCAGCGCCGGTGGGGCATCCAGGGCGTAAAGCTTCGGGCAGTCGTTGGGCAGCAGGCGCAGCGCCAGCGAGATGCCACGATGGTGCATAAAGGCGCTGGCCCGCAGCCGCTGCTGATTTGCCAGCTCAAGGGCGAAGTCCACCTGCCGGTTGGCCCACCACTCCCCCTGCTGCTCGTCGGTCAGCGCCTCGCGAAGGATCGCCTCAATGTCCGGGGGCGGAAACGGGGCATCCTCAAGTAGACCCTGCCTGCGCCAGCGCGGCGGCCAGGCGCTGCACAGGTGTAGATCCGAGACGTTATGCTTTACACTAAGGGCCACTATTTCTTCCATATCCATGATTAAGCCTCCGGGAAAGATGAACGATATCGCGCATAACCTGGCACAGGTCCGGGACAAAATCTCAGCCGCGGCGCTACGCTGCGGCCGTGCTTCAGAAGATGTTGCTCTGCTTGCAGTCAGCAAAACCAAACCTGCGAGCGCCGTCGCAGAGGCCATCGACGCCGGACAGCGCGCCTTTGGTGAAAACTATGTCCAGGAGGGGGTGGATAAAATTCGCCACTTTCAGGCTCAAGGCGTGACGGGGCTGCAATGGCACTTTATTGGACCTTTGCAATCCAACAAAAGCCGCCTGGTGGCCGAGCACTTTGACTGGTGCCATACCGTCGATCGCCTGCGCATTGCCAGCCGCCTGAGCGACCAGCGCCCGGCGGGCATGCCGCCGCTTAACATCCTGATTCAAATCAACATTAGTGATGAAGAGAGCAAGTCAGGTATTCCGCTTGCCGAGCTGGATGCCCTCGCCGCCCAGGTGGCTGCGCTGCCGGGCATCTGCCTGCGCGGGCTGATGGCCATCCCTGCCCCCGTGTCAACTTATGAAAGGCAGTTTGCGGTGGCACGGCAAATGGCTGTAGCATTTGACGCGCTTAAATTGCGCTACCCAACGGTAGATACGCTCTCTCTGGGGATGAGCGACGATATGGAAGCCGCCATCGCGGCGGGCAGCACCCTGGTACGCATCGGCACCGCCATATTTGGTGCCCGTGACTATACAAAAAATTAAGGAAAACTGAGGAACGCCATGAAGACGTTGACTTTCCTGCTCTCAACGGTAATTGAGCTTTATACGATGGTGCTGCTGTTACGGGTCTGGATGCAGTGGGCCCGCGTGGATTTCTACAACCCGTTTTCACAGTTTATCGTGAAGATTACCCAGCCGGTGGTGGGACCGCTGCGCCGCATTATTCCGGCCATGGGTCCGCTCGACAGCGCGTCGGTGCTGCTGGCGCTTGTTCTCTGCGTGTTGAAGGCTATCGTGCTGTTTATGGTGGTCACCTTCCAGCCAATCATCTGGATCGCCGCCGTGCTGATCCTGCTGAAAACCATCGGCCAGCTGATCTTCTGGGTACTGCTGCTGATGGCGATCATGAGCTGGGTCAGCCAGGGGCGTAGCCCGGTTGAGTTTGTGCTGATGCAGCTCGCCGATCCGCTGCTGCGCCCTATTCGCCGACTGCTGCCCTCCATGGGCGGGATCGACTTCTCGCCGATGATCCTGGTGCTGCTGCTCTATGTGATCAACATGGGGATCGCCGAGCTGCTGCAGGGCACGGGTAATATGCTGCTGCCGGGGCTGTGGATGGCGCTATAAGCGCCATCGGTCGCGGTGTAAATGAATCAGGATTTAACTATGCAAAAAGTAGTTCTTGCTACCGGCAACGCCGGTAAAGTGCGCGAGCTGGCCTCGCTGCTCAACGATTTTGGTCTCGACGTGGTGGCGCAAACCGAGCTGGGCGTCGAGTCCGCCGAGGAAACCGGTCTGACCTTCATCGAGAACGCGATCATCAAAGCGCGCCACGCCGCGCAGGTCACCGGCCTGCCGGCGATTGCCGACGACTCCGGTCTGGCGGTTGACGCCCTCGGCGGCGCGCCGGGGATCTACTCCGCGCGCTTTGCTGGCGTAGACGCCACCGACCAGCAGAATCTCGATAAGCTGCTGGTGGAGCTGCAGGACGTGCCGGACGGCGAGCGCCAGGCACAGTTCCACTGCGTGCTGGTCTATATGCGCCACGCCGACGATCCGACCCCGCTGGTGTGCCACGGCAGCTGGCAGGGCACCATCACCCGCACGCCTGCGGGCAGCGGCGGCTTTGGCTACGACCCTATCTTCATGGTGCCGGAGGCAGGTAAAACTGCTGCCGAGCTGACCGCGGACGAGAAGCGCGCCGCCTCCCACCGTGGGCAGGCGCTAAAACTGTTACTGGAAGCCCTGCGTAATGGCTGATTTGCCACCTCTGAGCCTTTACATCCACATTCCCTGGTGCGTGCAGAAGTGTCCCTACTGCGATTTCAACTCGCACGCGCTGAAGGGGGAGGTCCCGCACGACGACTACGTTCAGCATCTGCTGAGCGATCTCGATGCCGATGCGCCCTGGGCGCAGGGGCGTGAGGTGAAAACGATCTTTATCGGCGGCGGGACGCCAAGCCTGCTCTCTGGCCCGGCGATGCAGACCCTGCTTGACGGCGTGCGGGCGCGTCTCAATCTGGCCGCGGACGCGGAGATCACCATGGAGGCCAACCCCGGTACGGTGGAGGCCGACCGCTTTGTTGACTACCAGCGTGCGGGGGTCAACCGCATCTCTATTGGCGTGCAGAGCTTTAGCGAAACCAAGCTGATGCGGCTGGGGCGTATCCACGGCCCGGAAGAGGCGAAGCGCGCTGCCCGGCTGGCAACGGGATTAGGGCTGCGCAGCTTTAACCTCGATCTGATGCATGGCCTGCCGGATCAGACCCTGGAAGAGGCGCTGGACGATCTGCGTCAGGCCATTGCCCTGAATCCACCGCATCTCTCCTGGTATCAATTGACCATTGAGCCGGGCACGCTGTTTGGATCCCGCCCGCCCGTACTGCCGGATGACGATTCGCTGTGGGAGATTTTCGAGCAGGGCCACCAGCTGCTAACAGCGGCGGGCTACCGCCAGTATGAGACCTCGGCCTATGCGAAACCGGGCTATCAGTGCCAGCATAACCTGAACTACTGGCGCTTCGGGGACTACCTCGGGATCGGCTGCGGCGCGCACGGCAAAGTGACCTTCCCGGACGGACGCATTCTGCGCACCGCCAAAACGCGTCATCCCCGCGGCTATATGCAGGGAACCTATCGCGACCGCCAGCATGAGGTTGAAACCGCCGACAAGCCGTTTGAGTTCTTTATGAACCGCTTCCGTCTGCTGGAGCCTGCGCCACGCGCTGAGTTTACCCGTTACACCGGGCTGGATGAGTCTGCGATCCGTCCGCAGCTTGAGCGCGCTTTAGCGCTTAACTACGTCACTGAGTCCGCCGAGGCGTGGCAGATAACGGAGCACGGCAAGCTGTTTTTAAACTCGCTGCTGGAGCTTTTTCTCGCCGAGTAAAACGGTTAAGCGCGTGCCGACATCGGCACGCGCTCACCGGTGAGCCAGGCTATTTAAACCCTTTCTGCTCTTTGATTAGCTCGTAGGCTTTTTGAATATCCTGCGCTTTCTGCTTCGCCACTTCCATCATCTCCGGCGGCAGACCTTTTGCCACCAGCTTATCCGGATGGTGCTCGCTCATCAGCTTGCGGTAGGCACGCTTGATGGTAGCGGCGTCATCGGTGGGCTTCACGCCCAGCACGTTACAGGCATCCTCAAGGGTCGGCCCGCGTTGGGCCTGCTGCCAGCCGCCGTTGGACTGCTGCTGTCCATTAAAGCCGCCGCCAAATTGCGCTCCGCCCTGCATCATGCGCAGGAACTGGTCGAACTGGACACGGGAGATCCCCAGCTCCTCGGCAATGACGTACAGCACCGCCCGTTCGTTCGGGTGCAGCGAACCGTCGGCAAACGCGGCCTGGATCTGAATTTCCAGAAACATCCTAACCAGATCGAAGCGGCCAAAACAGACGCTGCGGAACTGACGCATCTTCTCCCGCAGCGGATAGTTGTCGGTTTTGCCGACGCGAAACGCCTGCTGGGCTAAAGCACGTGAATCACCGTGCAGGTTGAGCCGGTCCATAAACAGGCTCGCCACCTGAATATCCGCCTCGGTAACGCGTCCCTTGGATTTGGTCAGGTGCCCCATCACCTCAAACGTTGTCGCGAAAAAGAGCGTCTGGCGCTCGCGCTGGTTGGCAAAAAACGCCAATTTGCGGCTGCGCGCCTTGTCAAACATGTGTCCGATGAGTAAGCCGAGGACCACGCCCCAGAAACCGCCGCCCATCATTAATGCGATGGCGACGCCAATCACTTTTCCCCAATACTGCATATACTCCCCAAATGGTCATGCCGTCGGCTAAGATTTGCATTATCATACCCGTCATTCTATGCCGTGCACAGGCACAGCCTTCTCTACCAGGCTCGAAAGCGGGCAGGATTAACACTAGCGCTGTGAAGGTGAGTAAGTTAGTCTCTGAGCGCTTGCAAGCTGAAAAGCCACTGATGACGGAACAACAAATACAACGTATGAAAAAACGTATTCCCACCCTTCTGGCCACAATGATTGGCTCAGCCCTGTACAGTCAGCAGGGGCTGGCGGCCGATCTCGCCTCGCAGTGTCTGCTGGGCGTCCCGAGCTATAACCGTCCTCTGGTAGAGGGCGAACCTAACCAGCTGCCCGTCACCATTAACGCCGATAACGCGAAAGGTGACTATCCTGAAGATGCCGTATTTACCGGCAACGTAGACGTGCAACAGGGTAACAGCCGCCTGCAGGCAGATGAGATGCAGCTTCACCAGCAGCAGCCGGAGGGGCAGACCGATCCGGTTCGTACCGTCGATGCGCTGGGCAACGTGCACTACGATGATAACCAGGTGATCCTGAAAGGGCCAAAAGCCTGGGCTAACCTGAACACCAAGGATACCAACGTCTGGAACGGTGACTACCAGCTGGTAGGACGCCAGGGACGCGGCACCGCCGACTTAATGAAGCAGCGCGGCGAGAACCGCTACACCATTCTGGACAACGGGACCTTTACCTCCTGTCTGCCGGGGTCGAATACCTGGAGCGTGGTGGGGAGCGAAGTGATCCAGGATCGCGAGGAGCAGGTGGCGGAGATCTGGAACGCGCGCTTTAAGCTTGGCCCGGTTCCGGTATTCTACAGCCCCTATTTGCAGCTGCCGATTGGCGACAAGCGCCGCTCCGGCTTCCTGATCCCGAACGCCAGATACAGCTCCAAGAACTACTTTGAGTTTACGCTGCCGTACTACTGGAACATTGCGCCGAACTTTGACGCCACCATTACGCCGCACTATATGGACAAGCGGGGCAGCATTCAGTGGCAGAACGAATTTCGCTACCTGACCCAGGCGGGTATGGGCCTGATGGAGTTTGACTACCTGCCCTCGGATGACGTCTTCAGAGAAGATTATCCTGCCGAGTCCGATAAGCACCGCTGGCTCTTTTACTGGCAGCACGCCGGGGTGATGGATCAGGTATGGCGTTTTAACGTTGACTATACCAAGGTCAGCGATCCGTACTACTTCAACGACTTTACCTCTACCTACGGCTCCAGCACCGACGGCTACGCCACGCAGAAATTTAGCGTAGGCTACGCGGTGGATAATTTTGACGCCACGGTCTCAACTAAACAGTTCCAGGTCTTTGACGCCGAGCACAGCAACTCCTACGCCGCTCAGCCACAGCTGGACATGAACTACTACCAGAACGACGTCGGTCCGTTTGATACGCGTATCTATGGCCAGGCGGTGCACTTCTCCAATACCAACTCGGATATGCCGGAAGCCACCCGTCTGCACCTGGAGCCAACGATCAACCTGCCGCTCTCTAACCGCTGGGGTAGCGTCAACACCGAAGCCAAGCTGCTGGCAACCCACTACCAGCAGACAAACCTCGAAGACTATAACGCAGCAAACGGCACCGACTATAAAGACTCGGTAAACCGCGTTATGCCGCAGTTTAAAGTTGACGGTAAGCTGATCTTCGAGCGCGATATGAACTGGCTTGCGGGTTACAGCCAGACGCTGGAGCCACGCGCCCAGTATCTCTACGTGCCCTACCGCGACCAGAGCCATATCCAAAACTATGACTCGTCTCTGCTGCAGTTTGACTACGGCGGCCTGTTCCGCGACAGAACGTACGGTGGCCTTGACCGCATCGCGTCAGCGAACCAGGTCACGACCGGGGTCACATCGCGCGTATACGATCAGGAATCGGTTGAACGTTTTAACATTTCTGTGGGTCAAATCTACTACTTCACCGAGTCCCGTACCGGTGATGACAAAATCCAGTGGGAAGAAGATGACCAGACCGGATCGCTGGTTTGGGCAGGCGATACCTACTGGCGGATGAGTGAACGCTGGGGGCTGCGCGGCGGCGTGCAGTACGATACGCGCCTCGACAACGTGGCTAATGGCAACGCCACGCTGGAGTACCGCCGCGATGAGGATCGGCTCCTGCAGCTGAACTACCGCTACGCCAGCGAGGAGTATATTCAGGCGACGCTGCCAAACTACGCTTATACCCCACAGACCAAAGACGGTATTTCTCAGGTAGGTGCGGTGGCAAGCTGGCCGATCGTCGATCGCTGGTCTGTTGTCGGAGCCTACTACTTTGACACCAAACAGAACAAAGCCGCCGATCAGATGCTCGGTTTGCAGTATAACTCCTGCTGCTACGCGATTCGCTTCGGCTACGAGCGTAAACTCAACGGTTGGGGACCTGCGCCGACAGAGAGCGTCTATGACAACGTCGTCGGCTTTAACATCGAACTGCGTGGCCTGAGCTCCAACTACGGGCTGGGTACTCAGCAGATGCTGCGTTCGAACATTCTGCCTTATAGTAGCTCTTTGTAATGTAGCTGTTTAGTTATGAAGTAGATTGGTTATGAAGTTGATTTGCCACGTAATCCGCATTGCGGTTAATTGAAATGGAAAAAGTATGAAGAACTGGAAAACGCTGCTTCTCGGTATCGCCATGGTTGCGAATACCAGCTTCGCCGCGCCGCAGGTTGTCGATAAAGTCGCTGCCGTCGTTAATAACGGCGTTGTACTGGAAAGTGACGTTGATGGTTTGATGCAATCCGTAAAGCTTAACGCCGGTCAGGCGGGTCAGCAGCTTCCTGATGACGCCACGCTGCGTCATCAGATCCTGGAGCGTCTGATCATGGATCAAATCATTCTGCAGATGGGCACCAAGATGGGTGTCAAAGTCACCGATGAGCAGCTCGATCAGGCTATCGCCAATATCGCCAAGCAGAACAACATGTCGCTGGATCAGATGCGTAGCCGTCTGGCCTATGACGGTATGGACTACAACACCTACCGCAGCCAGATCCGCAAGGAGATGCTGATTTCCGAGGTGCGTAACAACGAGGTGCGCCGCCGCGTGACTATTCTGCCGCAGGAAGTTGACTCTCTTGCCCAGCAGGTGGGTAACCAGAACGACGCCAGCACCGAGCTGAATCTGAGCCACATTCTCATCCCGCTGCCGGAAAACCCAACCTCCGATCAGGTTAACGAGGCTGAGAGCCAGGCGCGCTCTATCATTGAGCAGGCGCGCGGCGGCGATGACTTTGGCAAGCTGGCGATCACCTACTCTGCCGATCCGCAGGCGCTGAAGGGCGGCGAGATGGGCTGGGGCCGTATTCAGGAGCTGCCGTCTATCTTCGCCCAGCCGCTGAGCACGGCGAAGAAAGGCGACATCATCGGACCGATCCGTTCCGGCGTCGGCTTCCACATTCTGAAAGTGAACGATCTGCGCGGCCAGAGCAAAAGCATCTCCGTGACCGAAGTTCACGCTCGCCATATTCTGCTGAAGCCGTCGCCGATCATGACTGACGACCAGGCCCGCGTGAAGCTGGAGCAGATCGCAGCGGACATTAAGAGCGGTAAAACCAGCTTTGCTGCAGCGGCGAAATCCTTCTCCCAGGATCCCGGCTCGGCTAACCAGGGCGGCGATCTCGGCTGGGCGGCGGCGGATGTTTTCGATCCGGCCTTCCGCGATGCGCTGATGAAGCTGAACAAAGGCCAGATGAGCGCCCCGGTGCACTCCTCCTTTGGCTGGCACCTGATCGAACTGCTGGACACGCGTAACGTGGATAAAACCGACGCCGCGCAGAAGGACCGCGCCTACCGCATGCTGATGAACCGCAAATTCTCCGAAGAGGCGGCCAGCTGGATGCAGGAGCAGCGCGCCAGCGCCTACGTGAAGATCCTGAGCAACTAATGAACGTTCAACGCATCGTTATCACCCCCGGCGAACCCGCCGGGATTGGTCCGGAGCTGGTGGTCCAGCTGGCCCAGCGCGACTGGCCCATGGAGCTGGTGGTCTGCGCTGACCCACAGCTCTTAACCGACCGGGCATCACAGCTGGGTCTGCCGCTGACCCTGCTCCCCTACGATGCAGACCAGCCTGCGCAGCCGCAGCGCGCTAGTACCCTGACGGTGCTGCCCGTTGCCCTGCGTGCGGCGGTACTCCCCGGCCAGCTTAGCGTGGCTAACGGTGGCTACGTTGTTGATACCCTTGCCCGCGCCTGTGACGGCTGCCTGAACGGCGAATTTGCCGCGCTGGTCACCGGCCCGGTACACAAAGGGGTGATTAACGATGCCGGCGTGCCCTTTACCGGGCACACCGAGTTTTTTGAAGCGCGCTCTGGCACAGCCAAAGTGGTGATGATGCTGGCAACCGAAGCGCTGCGGGTGGCGCTGGCGACCACCCACCTGCCGCTGCGGGAGGTGGCAGACGCCATCACTCCAACGCTGCTGCGCGACGTCATTACCATTCTGTATCGCGATCTGCAAAACAAGTTTGGCATTGCCCATCCGCACGTGCTGGTCTGCGGCCTGAATCCGCACGCTGGCGAAGGCGGTCATATGGGCAGCGAAGAGATAGACACTATCATTCCGCTGCTTGAGGAGCTGCGCGCCGAGGGGATGAACCTCAGCGGCCCGCTGCCTGCCGATACCCTGTTCCAGCCAAAATATCTCGACCATGCCGATGCGGTGCTGGCGATGTATCACGATCAGGGCCTGCCCGTGCTAAAATACCAGGGCTTTGGCCGCGGTGTGAACATTACGCTCGGTTTACCCTTTATTCGCACATCTGTAGACCACGGCACCGCATTAGAACTTGCGGGCCAGGGGAAAGCCGATGTCGGCAGTTTTATTACGGCGCTTAATCTCGCCATCAAAATGATTACTAATACTCAATGAATAGCAGAGTCCATCAGGGGCACCTGGCCCGTAAACGTTTCGGGCAAAACTTCCTTAACGATAAATTTGTCATCGACAGCATTGTTTCAGCCATTAATCCGCAAAAAGGCCAGGCAATGGTCGAAATCGGTCCCGGCCTCGCCGCGCTGACCGAGCCGGTGGGTGAACGTCTGGACGAGCTGACCGTCATCGAGCTGGATCGCGATCTGGCTGCGCGCCTGCAAACGCATCCGTTCCTCGGGCCGAAACTGACCATCTATCAGCAGGATGCCATGACCATGAACTTTGGCGAGCTCTCCCAGACCCTGGGCCAGCCGCTGCGCGTCTTTGGTAACCTGCCCTATAACATCTCCACGCCGTTGATGTTCCACCTGTTTAGCTATACTGATGCCATCGCCGACATGCACTTCATGCTGCAAAAAGAGGTGGTGAATCGTCTGGTTGCAGGCCCGAACAGCAAAGCGTATGGTCGTTTAAGCGTAATGGCACAATACTATTGTCAGGTGATCCCGGTGCTGGAAGTGCCGCCGACGGCCTTTACGCCGCCGCCTAAAGTAGACTCTGCGGTGGTGCGCCTGATACCGCATGCCACCATGCCGCACCCGGTAAAAGAGGTTCGCGTTCTGAGCCGCATTACCACCGAAGCGTTTAACCAACGCCGTAAAACCATTCGTAACAGCCTCGGCAATCTGTTTACGCCGGAGGTGTTAACCTCGTTGGGTATTGACCCGGCGGTGCGGGCAGAAAATATCTCTGTCGCCCAGTACTGCCTGATGGCAAACTACCTGACAGATAACGCGCCGCCGAAGGAGAGTTAAGCCATGATCAATTCGCCCCGGGTATGTGTTCAGGTTCAGAGCGTCTATATCGAATCGCAGTCGGCACCTGACGAGCAGCGCTATGTTTTCGCCTACACGGTGACCATCCGCAATCTGGGACGCACGCCCGTGCAGCTGCTGGGGCGCTATTGGCTTATCACCAACGGCAACGGCCGTGAAACCGAGGTACAGGGTGAAGGTGTGGTTGGCGTTCAGCCGCACATCGCCCCCGGCGAAGAGTATCAATACACCAGCGGGGCGGTTATCGAAACGCCGCTGGGTACCATGCAGGGCCACTATGAGATGATCGATGCCGAGGGCAAGCCGTTCCGCATCGCCATACCGGTCTTCCGACTTGCCGTTTCAACTCTCATTCATTAATCCATGTCTACATATCTTATTGGCGACGTTCATGGTTGCTACGATGAACTGATCGCATTGTTAAAACAGGTCGCGTTTGATCCTCAAACCGACACCCTCTGGCTCACGGGCGATCTGGTTGCGCGCGGCCCGGCATCCCTGAAGGTGCTGCGTTTTGTGAAGTCCTTAGGGGAGAGCGTGCGCATCGTGCTGGGCAACCATGACCTGCACCTACTGGCGGTGTTTGCCGGCATCAGTAAAAATAAGCCGAAGGATCGTATTACGCCGCTGCTGGAGGCGCCGGATGCCGATGAGCTGCTGAACTGGCTGCGTCGCCAGCCGCTGCTGCAGGTAGACGAAGAGAAAAAACTGGTGATGGCGCACGCGGGGATCACGCCCCAGTGGGATCTGCCGACGGCTCAGGCCTGCGCCCGGGATGCGGAAGCGGTGCTTGCCAGCGACTCCTACCCGCTCTTTTTAGATGCGATGTATGGCGACCTGCCCAACAACTGGAGCCAGGATTTGACTGGTCTGGCGCGCCTGCGCTTTATTACCAACGCCTTTACGCGGATGCGCTACTGCTTCCCGAACGGCCAGCTCGACATGTACTGCAAAGACATGCCGGACAACGCCCCTGCCCCGCTGAAGCCGTGGTTTGTGATCCCAGGTCCGGTGACCCAGGAGTACAGCGTGGTGTTTGGTCACTGGGCGTCGCTGGAGGGGAAAGGCACGCCGGAAGGCGTTTACGCCCTCGATACCGGCTGCTGCTGGGGTGGCGTTCTGACCTGCCTGCGTTGGGAAGATAAAGCCTACTTTACCCAGGCGTCGAGCCGCCATCTGGATCTGGGTGAAGGTGAGGTGGTTGCTTCGTAATAAGCTGACTTTGCAACGCCGGGCGGCACTGCGTTTGCCCGGCCTACAAATCTTGATGTTTTCCCCGGCTTGCCAGCGTTAGCGGCGCTCGAGGATCTCAAAGCAGTAGCTGTGAGAGTTCTGCGCGTCGGCGTCGTGAAACTCGCTAAAGGTGGACTCCCAGTCGTCCGGCTCGTAGTCCGGGAAGTGAGTATCCCCCTCTACTTCCGCATCGATATGCGTCAGATAGAGGCGCTGGGCCTGCGGCAAAAACTGCTCGTAGATGCGCCCGCCGCCGATCACCATAATCTCTTCCGCATCGCCGCAGGCAGCAATAGCATCTTCAATAGAGCTTACCCACTGGACGCGATCGTCGCTGCCCGGCTGGCTGCTGATGACGATGTTTTTACGCCCCGGCAGAGGACGTCCGATGGACTCCCAGGTCAGGCGGCCCATCACTACCGGCTTGTTTAAGGTGTTGCGTTTAAACCAGGCGAGATCGGCAGGCAAATTCCACGGCATGGCGTTTTCCATACCAATTACGCGATCGACCGCTAACGCCGCAATCAGACTGATCATTGTATATATCCCGGAGCTAAAAATTGTCGCCACTATACGGAAAGCGCTCACGCTCGTCGACTGGCGGCAAGGTAAAGGGAACGAAAATTTTTCATTCTGCTGGCAGGCCCGCAGTTGCCTGTGGGCTGCCAGCGTAGATGATTAAACCGTCGGCTTCGCCTGCGGCTCGTCGTTGGCATCGCCGGAGTGTTTACCCTCCTCCGTACCCTGCCAGCCGTGCCGCTGGGAATGAGAGAGGTGCGCCCGATCCTCGGTGATGATCTCCGTCAGCATCGCGCTGGTGCGTTTGAACACCGCGGCCCGCGCCTGGGTATCGTCTTCACCCTGAACCATCTCCTCTATCATGTCTGAATTATAGCGGCGAAATAGATCGGCGCGCTCCCGAGCCTCATACTCTCCCAGCCCCAGGCTCTCCAGCGCCAGGCGGCCAGTACGCAGCGCCCCTTCAAAGGTTTCACGCTCCGGCCGCTCGACGCCCGCCTGGCGCAGACGAATAAAGTGATCGACATCGCGGGCGCGGGCAACGATCTGCAGATGCGGGAAGTGCTCTTTAGCCAGCTCGGTAAGCTGCAGGTTAGCCTTGGGATCGTCAATGGCGTTGATCAGCACCTCGGCCTTGCCGGCCCCTGCGGACTCCAGCAGATCCACGCGGGTGGCATCACCGTAGAAGACCTTCATGCCAAACTTGCGCAGGGTTTCAATATGGTCGGGATCGTGATCGAGAACGACCATTTTTACCCCGCTGGAGAGCAGCAGACGCCCGGCAATCTGTCCGAAACGACCGAAGCCCGCAATAATCACCCGCGGCTGCTCTTCGTCAATCTCATCCGCCTCGCGCTGCTGGCCCGTGGTTTTGCTATCAAGCCGGGTCAGCAGCACCAGCAGCAGCGGCGTTGCCGCCATCGAGAGCGCCACCGCCAGGGTCAGCGCTTTGGCCCACTCGGGATCCAGCACGTTAGCGCTCTGCGCCGTGCCGAATACCACGAAGGCAAATTCGCTCCCCTGCCCCAGCAGAACCGCGAACCAGCGCCGCTGTTTGCCCGGTACCTTTAACGGCCGGGCAATCAGCCACAGCACCAGGGTTTTAATCACCAGGAAGCCCACCAGCAGAATGATAATGCGCAGCGGGTGCGTCACCAGAGTCCCGAAGTCGATAGACATGCCAACGCCGATAAAGAACAGCCCCAGCAGCAGGCCCTTAAACGGCTCGATATCGCTCTCCAGCGCGTGGCGGTACTCGGAACTGGCCAGCAGCACCCCGGCCAGGAAGGCCCCCATCGCCATCGACAGCCCGGCCTCCTCCAGCAGCAGTCCGAAGCCAAAGACCAGGAACAGCGCTACGGCACTGAAGACTTCCCGCAGGCCGGTGCGGGCGACAAAGCGCAGCGCCGGACGCGCAACGTAGCGGCCAATCAGCACCACGATAGCCAGCGCGGCAACGACCTTCAGCGCTGAGAGAGTAAAGGCTCCCAGCGTGGTAGCCCCACCGCTAGCCGCCAGCAGCGGGATCATCGCCACCAGCGGAATGGCGGCGATGTCCTGGAACAGCAGAACGGCAAAGGCGCTGCGACCCATCTGGGAGACCATCAGGTTGCGCTCGTTCATCGCCTGCATGGCGATCGCCGTTGAGGATAGCCCCAGCGTCAGGCCGATCAGCACCGCCACCTGCCAGCGCAGGCCCAGCGCCATACAGAATGCGCCCAGCAGCAGGCCGCAGACCAGCATCTGCAATGCGCCGCCGCCAAACACCGAGGCGCGTAGCTTCCACAGCCGCTGGGGATCCAGCTCCAGGCCGATGACAAACAGCATTAGCACCACACCAATTTCAGCAAAGTGCAGAATCGACTCGGCGTCGGTGACCAGACGCAGCCCCCACGGGCCAATAATGCAGCCGGCAATCAGGTAGCCCAGCACTGAGCCAAGACCGAGGCGCACCGCTATCGGCACGATCAGCGCCGCCGATCCCAGATAGATCAGGGCCTGGATCAGGGTATGGCTATCCATGGTGCACCTCCTGCCACGCCATCAGCCGCTGCTTATAGTGACGCGCCTTGGCGTTCAGGGTTTCATCGTCGTTTACAAAGGTATTATGCATAGAGAAAGGGGCCAGCCACTTCATGCCGCAGTAGATCGCCGTGGCCTGCAGGGGCTGCGCCAGCGCCTCGAAGCCCGGGTGCGATCCGATATCGAAGTGATGCTCGCCGCCGCCGGTGGTCACCGCCCACAGCAAATGCTTGCCGTGCAGCGCCGTACCGCCCTCGCCGTAGGCCCAGCCGTGGGTCAGGACTTTATCCATCCATAGCTTAAGCAGCGGCGGGACGCTATACCACTGAAGCGGATGCTGCCAGACCACCAGGTCCGCGCGCGAGACGGCCTCCTGCTCGGCGGCAATATCAATATTGAAGTCGGGATAGAGTTGGTAAAGCGAGCGGACTTCGACGCCGTCCAGCGTTCCTGCCTGCTCAAGCATCCGCTTATTCGCGTGCGAATGCCGCGGATAGGGATGGGCATAAATAATCAGAATCATTCATTAACCTGTCTAAACTGCACTATTTTAATGGCAGTGAGTTTAGACAGTTAATGGGTGCGCTTACAGAAGAAAGATCCGCTTTAGTTAATCTTTTTCTATCAGCTGGGAGACGTCGGACGTTTTGATCTGGCGGCTATAGCCCTGCTGGTCAACGTAGCGGGTCATGCCGGTGTCTTTGTCGATTTCAGGCTTGCCCTGGGTAACGATCATCTCGCCGCTTTTGGTAGACATAATGTAGTCGCTGGAGCAGCCCAGCAGCGACAGCGATACGGTACCCAGCAACAGAACAGCAGCAATCCTCTTCATAACAGACTCCTTATATCGTGGAGAGGAGAGTGTAACGAAGCAATCTATTATTTAATATCGCAAAAATATATTAAAATGCTAACGGCGAAGCGATTAGAAATATATTCATCTGAATTATTGTTCGGGCGGTAATAATAAAAAAGCCCGGCATTTTACTGCCGGGCCTTTCATTTTATCTACTGCTAACGCTTATTTGCCGATCTGCGCGTGCATCTCCTGCACGGAGGTCACTTTCTCGGTGGCATCCGCATTCAGCGCCATCGCCGTGGCGAAGCCGCCGTTCAGCGTGGTGTCGTAGTGCACCTTATACTGCAGGGCGCTGCGGCGGATCAGCTTGGAGTCCTCAATCGCCTGACGACCTGCGGTGGTGTTGATGATGTAGGTGTACTCGCCATTCTTGATACGATCCTGAATGTGCGGACGACCTTCATGCACCTTGTTCACCAGGCGCGGGTTAATACCGGCCTCGCCCAGCACAATCGCCGTGCCGTGGGTAGCATCCAGCTCAAAGCCGAACTTCAGCAGCTTGGCGGCCAGGTCAACGACGCGCTCTTTGTCGCCTTCGCGTACGGAGAGCAGCGCCCGGCCCTGTTTCTTCATGGTGGAGTTACTGCCCAGCTGCGCCTTGGCAAACGCCTCGGCGAAGGTGCGGCCTACGCCCATTACTTCACCGGTGGAGCGCATCTCTGGCCCTAACAGCGGGTCTACGCCTGGGAACTTGTTAAACGGCAGCACTACCTCTTTTACCGAGTAGTACGGCGGGATAATCTCTTTAGTGACGCCCTGCTCGGCTAAAGTTTTACCGGCCATCACCCGCGCGGCCACCTTCGCCAGCGGCACGCCGGTGGCTTTGGAGACGAACGGTACGGTACGCGCGGCGCGTGGGTTGACCTCAATCAGGTAGACTTCGTTGTCTTTCACCGCAAACTGAACGTTCATCAAACCACGAACCTGCAGCTCGAAGGCCAGCTTCTGCACCTGCTGGCGCATCACGTCCTGGATCTCCTGGCTCAGGGTGTAGGCCGGCAGTGAACAGGCCGAGTCACCGGAGTGAACGCCCGCCTGCTCAATGTGCTCCATGATGCCGCCAATCAGCACCATTTCGCCGTCGCAGATGGCGTCAACGTCCACCTCTACTGCGTCGTCGAGGAAGCGATCCAGCAGAACCGGCGCGTCGTTAGAGACGCTGACCGCCGTCATAAAGTAGCGGCGCAGGTCGATCTCGTCGTAGACAATCTCCATCGCCCGGCCGCCCAGCACGTAGGAGGGACGCACGACCAGCGGGTAGCCAATCTCTTTCGCCTTCTCTACCGCCTGCTCGATAGCGGTAACGGTGGCGTTGGCAGGCTGCTTCAGCTTCAGACGATCCACCGCCTGCTGGAAACGCTCGCGGTCTTCGGCGCGGTCGATGGCATCCGGGCTGGTACCGATAACCGGCACGCCTGCGGCTTCCAGCGCACGGGCCAGCTTCAGCGGGGTCTGGCCGCCGTACTGCACGATAACGCCCTTCGGCTTCTCGATGCGGACAATCTCCAGCACGTCTTCCAGGGTGACCGGCTCAAAGTAGAGGCGATCCGAGGTGTCGTAGTCGGTAGAGACGGTCTCCGGGTTACAGTTGACCATGATGGTCTCGTAGCCGTCTTCACGCAACGCCAGCGAGGCGTGTACGCAGCAGTAGTCGAACTCAATGCCCTGGCCGATACGGTTGGGACCGCCGCCCAGCACCATGATTTTGTCACGATCCTGAGTCGGGTTCGCCTCGCACTCCTCCTCGTAGGTGGAGTACATGTAGGCGGTATCGGTGGAGAACTCTGCCGCACAGGTATCCACCCGCTTGTAGACCGGGTGCAGGTCATACTGGTCGCGCAGCTTGCGCACCTCGGATTCACGCACGCCCGCCAGCTTAGCCAGACGCGCATCAGCGAAGCCTTTACGCTTCAGCTGGCGCAGGAAATCAGCGTCGAGTCCGTTGATGCCCACTTCCGCCACCTTCTCTTCCAGGCGCACCAGCTCTTCAATCTGTACCAGGAACCAGCGGTCGATATTGGTCAGGTTAAAGACGCCGTCAACCGACAGGCCAGCACGGAACGCGTCCGCGATGTACCAGATACGCTCCGCGCCTGCGTCCTTCAGCTCGCGGCGAATTTTGGTCAGCGCTTCCGGATCGTCCAGGCTCACCTTCGGGTCGAAGCCGGTCGCGCCCACTTCCAGACCGCGCAGCGCTTTCTGCAGTGACTCCTGCTGGGTGCGGCCAATCGCCATCACTTCGCCCACGGACTTCATCTGAGTGGTCAGACGGTCGTTGGCACCGACGAATTTCTCGAAGTTGAAGCGCGGAATTTTTGTGACGACGTAGTCAATGGATGGCTCAAACGATGCCGGGGTGCGGCCGCCGGTGATGTCGTTCATCAGCTCGTCGAGGGTGTAGCCCACCGCCAGCTTGGCTGCGACTTTTGCAATCGGGAAGCCGGTCGCCTTCGACGCCAGCGCCGAGGAGCGGGAGACGCGCGGGTTCATCTCGATAACGATCAGACGGCCGTTTTTCGGGTTTACCGAGAACTGGACGTTCGAGCCGCCGGTTTCGACGCCGATTTCACGCAGTACCGCCATCGAGGCGTTACGCATGATCTGATACTCTTTATCGGTCAGGGTCTGCGCCGGTGCCACGGTGATGGAGTCACCGGTATGGATGCCCATGGCGTCAAAGTTCTCGATAGAGCAGACGATGATGCAGTTGTCGTTCTTATCGCGCACCACCTCCATCTCGTACTCTTTCCAGCCAATCAGCGACTCATCAATCAGCAGCTCGTTGGTTGGGGAGAGATCCAGGCCGCGGGCGCAGATCTCTTCAAACTCTTCGCGGTTATAGGCGATACCGCCGCCGGTGCCGCCCATAGTGAATGAGGGGCGGATAATGCACGGATAGCCGACGTCGGCGGCAACCGCCAGCGCCTCTTCCATATTATGCGCAATGCCGGAGCGGGCGGTATCGAGGCCGATTTTCTTCATCGCGACGTCGAAACGGCGGCGATCTTCAGCTTTATCAATCGCGTCGGCGGTCGCACCAATCATGGTCACGCCAAACTCTTCCAGTACGCCCTGACGCTCCAGCTCCAGCGCACAGTTCAACGCCGTCTGGCCGCCCATGGTCGGCAGCACCGCATCCGGGCGCTCTTTTTCGATGATTTTGCGCACCACTTCCCAGTGGATAGGCTCAATATAGGTGGCGTCCGCCATCTCCGGGTCGGTCATGATGGTCGCCGGGTTGGAGTTAACCAGGATGACGCGGTAACCCTCTTCGCGCAGGGCTTTACAGGCCTGAGCGCCGGAGTAGTCAAATTCGCAGGCCTGGCCGATGACGATCGGGCCAGCGCCAAGGATCAGGATGCTTTTAATGTCTGTACGTTTTGGCATGGTCTTCTCGGCTCCTGATTATTTGGCAGTCTTACGGTATTGCTCGATAAGTTCGATAAAGTGATCGAACAGCGGCGCAGCATCGTGCGGGCCTGGGCTGGCCTCCGGGTGACCCTGGAAGCTAAACGCGGGCTTGTCGGTACGATGAATCCCCTGCAGGGTACCGTCGAACAGCGACGTATGGGTTACGCGCAGGTTAGCCGGCATGGTCGCCTCATCCACCGCAAAGCCGTGGTTCTGCGCGGTGATCATCACGGTGTTGTTATCGATATCCTTAACCGGATGGTTGCCGCCGTGGTGGCCAAACTTCATCTTCACGGTTTTCGCACCGCTCGCCAGGGCCAGCAGCTGATGGCCAAGGCAGATACCAAACACCGGAACGTCGGTCGCCAGGAAGGCCTGGATGGCGTCGATAGCGTAGTCACAGGGAGCCGGGTCACCGGGACCGTTGGAGAGGAAAATGCCGTCCGGGTTCATCTTCAGGACTTCCTCCGCCGGGGTCTTCGCCGGGACTACCGTCAGGCGGCAGCCTCTGTCTACCAGCATACGCAGGATGTTGCGCTTCGCACCGTAGTCGTAAGCCACCACGTGGAACGGCAGCTCCTCCTCTTTTTTCGCTTCCGGCAGTTCACCGGCCAGCGTCCAGCTCCCCTGAGTCCAGCTGTAGGATTCCGCGGTGGACACCTCTTTCGCCAGATCCATCCCGTTCAGGCCGGGGAACGCTTTCGCTTTCTCCAGCGCCAGCGCGGCATCCGGATTGTCGCCCGCGATGATGCAGCCGTTCTGTGCGCCCTTCTCGCGCAGCAGGCGGGTCAGCTTGCGGGTATCGATATCGGCAATCGCCACGATGTTATGGCGTTTCAGGTAAGAAGAGAGGTCTTCGGTATTGCGGTAGTTGCTGGCAATCAGCGGCAGGTCGCGAATAATCAGGCCTTGCGCATGAACCTGGGACGCTTCTTCATCGGCTTCGTTAGTGCCGACATTACCAATATGGGGATAAGTAAGAGTGACGATTTGGCGGGAATAGGAGGGATCAGTAAGGATTTCTTGATAACCGGTCATTGAAGTATTGAAAACGACTTCCCCAACCGCCGAACCTGTTGCCCCTATGGCCCGACCGTGAAACTGGGTTCCGTCTTCCAGAACCAATAGCGCTGACTTAATCAAAACACCCTCCAGAGAATATTCACTCACTTTATTTGCATATTAATTCATATTGAAGCCACAAATCAATGCAAATTTGCTTACCGGTGTATTTTTGGCAAACGGCGGCATTCTAGAGACAAGCCTGGCAAAAGTCTACATTCAAGCGTACTTTTTCTTAGTTTTTTGCCAGCCTGAGGAGTAAGCGGCACTTTAAGATGCAAAATGGGGAGCTAAATTGCAGAGGAAAACGCTTGCGCACCGCTACCAACTACACTTTTTTTATACGAGGCGGTAAAAACAGAAGCAGATGGGAAGAATTGGGTTTTTTTAAACAAAATAAGTGGAAAGATTGTGACTTATAAGCCAGTAAGCGGGAAAACGCCATCTGACACATAAAATAAAGGGGCAATAAAATATTGCCCCTTGCAATCAAGGTATTGCGATCACAATAACCACATCACGATGGGTAATAAATATCACAAGCTGCTGAGATCAAGCACGTCACGCATATCAAAAAGACCTTTTTCGTGCGATTTCAGCCATAAAGCGGCACGAACGGCACCGTTTGCAAAGGTCATGCGGCTGGAAGCCTTATGGGTGATCTCAATCCGCTCGCCAACGTCGGCAAACATGGCGGTATGCTCACCCACAATGTCGCCTGCGCGAACGGTGGCAAAACCGATGGTGCCCGGCTCACGCTCGCCGGTATAGCCTTCACGGCTGTAGACGGCGCAGCTCTTCAGATCCTTATCCAGCGCATGGGCGATGGCTTCGCCCATTGCCAGCGCGGTTCCTGACGGAGCATCAACCTTATGACGGTGATGCGCCTCAATAATTTCAATGTCGGTATAGTTACCCATCACCTTCGCCGCCTTCTCCAGCAGCTTAAGCATGACGTTGACCCCAACGCTAAAGTTAGCGGCAAAAACGATGCCAATACTCTGCGCAGCGTCGCTAATAGCCTGCTTGCCCGCATCATCGAAGCCGGTAGTGCCGATGACCATGCCCTTGCCATGCTGGCGGCAGAAGGCCAGATGGGTCAAGGTGCCCTCCGGGCGGGTAAAATCGATAAAGACATCGAAGTCGTCTTTTACCGCCTCCAGGCTGCTCTGCACCATCACACCTGATTTGCCAGCGCCCGCCAGCTCCCCGGCGTCGCTGCCCAGCAGAGAGGATCCCTCCCGCTCCAGCGCCGCGCCGAGGGTTACGCCATCCATGTTCAGCGCCGCCTGGATCAGCTGGCGGCCCATGCGCCCACCAGCGCCCGCAATGGCAACGCGAATTTGTGCTTCGTGCATAGTTGTGCTCTTTTGTTAATGAAATGCTATAAATCGCTTCCAGATTAACCAGCCCGCTACCGGGCCGCCAGCCGAAAACGCCGATAATAAGAATTTAATGATAAACGCCGAAAAGTATCAGCAAAAGACATGATCGCTGGATAAAAAAAATGCCGGATAACAGCGTTACCCGGCACTCTTATTACATTATGCGCTACGTTACTCGACTTCGCGTACGTCCATGCGCAGCTCTTTCGGTACCTCAAAGACGATATTCTCTTCGCGCCCCTCAAGAGGGATGGCTTCCCCGCCGCCCAACGCTTGCAGGCGGGCGATAACGTTCTGCACCAGGATATCCGGCGCGGAGGCCCCGGCGGTGACGCCGACGCAGGCGGCATTTGCTACCCACTCCTCCTGGATATCTGATGCATCGTCAATCAGAAACGCCGCTTTCCCCATCCGCTGGGCAAGCTCCGCCAGCCGGTTAGAGTTAGAGGAGTTCTTTGAGCCAACCACCAGCACCACGTCGGCCTGCTCGGCCAGGGCGCGCACCGCCTCCTGGCGGTTGGTGGTGGCGTAGCAGATATCATCCTTACGCGGCCCGACGATTTTCGGGAAGCGGCTACGCAGGGCGTCAATGACGTCTGAGGTATCATCAACCGACAGGGTCGTCTGGGTCATAAACGACAGTCGGGTATCGTCTTTGACGTTGAGCGTCAGCACATCTTCCGGAGACTCCACCAGGTACATCCCCCCTTTCGGGTTGCTGTACTGGCCCATGGTGCCTTCCACTTCCGGGTGGCCGGCGTGGCCGATAAGAATCGACTCCTCGCCGCGGCGGCTGGCGCGCGCCACCTCCATATGGACCTTGGTCACCAGCGGGCAGGTGGCGTCAAACACCGTCAGATCGCGGCTTTTGGCTTCGTTACGTACCGCCTGGGAGACGCCGTGGGCAGAGAAGATCAGGATAGCGCCGTCCGGCACTTCGCTGATCTGCTCGATAAAGATGGCGCCACGCTCGCGCAGGCTATCGACAACGTAGCGGTTATGCACCACTTCATGACGCACGTAAATGGGCGCGCCGTAGATTGCCAGCGCATTCTCAACAATGCTGATAGCGCGGTCTACCCCGGCGCAGAAGCCGCGCGGGTTGGCCAACAGGATCTGCATCTTATGCCTCCAGTGCCGGATCGACTTCCAGCACTTCAATATCAAAATGAACGGTTCGATCGGCCAGCGGATGGTTGAAGTCAACGGTGATCGAATCGCCGTTGATTTCGCGGATCACGCCTGGCATTTCGCTGCCATCCATTGCGGTAAACAGCATGATTGCGCCGGTTTCCGGCTCGCCCGCATCCATAAATTCACGGCGCGAGAAGTACTGGATCAGATCCGGGCTGCTGATACCAAAAGCGGCGTCCGGCTCCAGCGAAAAGGCACGCTTATCGCCCGCTTTAAGCCCCAGCAGGTGCTGCTCCAGCCCTTCCGACAGCGAGCCGTCACCGAGGCGAAACAGCGCCGGTTTGCCGTTATTACGGGTGGACTCGGCAACGGAACCATCGTCGAGCTTCAGCGTGAAATGCACCAGCACCGCGCTGTTGCTCTGTACAGAGTTAGACATGCAAGTTGCTCACTTGTTTTGCCCGGTGGCGCTGCGCTTACCGGGCCTACAAAACCGTAGGCCGGTGCAAGCGAAGCGCCGCCCGGCGTTTACCATTAAGCGGTTATGCCGCTTTTTTCTTCGCCGCCGAAGGAATGAACCCCTCCAGCACGATTAACGCCGCACCGATACAGATCGCCGTATCGGCGAGGTTAAAGGTCGCGAAGTGCCAGTCGCCAACGTAGAAGTCGATCATATCGACCACGAAGCCGTGCCACAGGCGGTCAAACAGGTTACCCAGCGCGCCGCCAATGATCAGCGCGTAGGCGATGTTGTTCAGCTTCTGCGATGCCTTAGCGCGGTACATCATCACCGCCAGCACCACGCAGATGCCAATGGCGATCCCGGCGAAGAACCAGCGCTGCCAGCCGCCTTTATCGGCGAGGAAGCTAAACGCCGCGCCGTAGTTGCGCGCATAGTGCAGATTAAGCGACGGGAACAGCGAAACCGTCTCCCCCAGAGTGAAGTTCTGGAGGATCAGGAATTTGCTGCCCAGATCGATAATCAGCACGGCCACCACCAGCCACAGCCAGCGTAGCCCTGTTGAAAAGATCGGTTTACTCATCAGGCAAACTTACGTTTTTCGCCGTCACCGGCGACGTTAACCACACAGCGTCCGCAAATTTCTGCGTGTTCCGCCACCTTACCGACGTCGGTCGTGTAGTGCCAGCAGCGCTGACACTTCTCACCTTCGGCTTTGCTCAGCGTGACCTTCAGCCCTTTGAGCAGCTCGCTCTGCTGGGCCTCAGTCGGTGCGTTAGTATAGTCTTCAACCTTCGCACCGGAGGTCAACAGGATGAATCGCAATTCATCGCCCAGCGCCGTCAGCTTCGCCGCCAGCTCAGGCTCTGCGTAGAGCGTCACCGCTGCTTCCAGCGAGCCGCCTACCTTCTTGTCGGCGCGCGCCTGCTCGATAACTTTGTTCACCTCGCCACGAACCTTCAGCAGCTCGCTCCAGTAAGCATCGTTCATGGCTTCGGTTTCAGCCAGGCCAAACAGGCCTTCATACCACTCACCGGTAAAGACATACTGCTCGCGCTCACCCGGCAGGTAGCCCCAGATCTCATCGGCGGTGAAGGACATGATCGGTGCCATCCAGCGCACCAGCGCCTCGGCAATGTGGTACAGCGCGGTCTGGCAGCTGCGACGGGCCACGCTGTCGGCTTTTGCGGTGTACTGGCGATCCTTGATGATGTCGAGGTAGAACGAGCCCATTTCGATAGAGCAGAAGCGCATCAGGCGCTGCACCACTTCATGGAAGTCGTAGGACTCATACGCCTTGAGGATATCCTCCTGCGCGGCCTGGGCACAGCCTACCGCCCAGCGATCCAGCACCACCATCTCTTCCGGCTGCACCATGTCTTTTGCCGGATCGAAACCGTTGAGGTTCGCCAGCAGGAAGCGCGCGGTGTTACGGATACGGCGATAGCTGTCGGCGGCACGCTTGAGGATCTCATCCGATACCGCCATCTCGCCGGTGTAGTCCGTCGAGGCCACCCACAGACGCAGAATATCCGCGCCCAGCTTGTTCATCACATCCTGCGGCGAGACGGTGTTGCCGATCGATTTCGACATCTTGCGTCCCTGGCCGTCCACGGTGAAGCCGTGGGTCAGCACCTGACGATACGGCGCTTTGCCCTTCATGGCGGTGGAGATCATCAGGGAGGACATGAACCAGCCACGATGCTGGTCGGAGCCTTCCAGATACATATCCGCCGCGTGGCCAGCAAACTCAGGGCGCACGTCCACCACCGAGGAGTGGGTAGAGCCAGAGTCAAACCAGACGTCGAGGGTATCCGGCACCTTCACGTAGTTATCGGCGTCGTCACCCATGATGTCGCGCGGATCGAGATCCCACCACGCCTGGATGCCATCCTCTTCTACGCGTTTTGCTACTGCTTCCATCAGCTCCTGCGTGCGCGGATGCAGCTCTTCGGTATCCTTGTGCACGAACAGCGACATCGGCACGCCCCAGGTACGCTGACGGGAGATACACCAGTCAGGACGGTTGGCGACCATCGATTCGATACGCGCCTGGCCCCAGTCCGGGATCCACTGCACGCCTTTGATCTCTTTCAGAGACTGCTCGCGCAGGCCCTTCTGATCCATGCTGATAAACCACTGTGGCGTGGCACGGAAGATGATCGGCGTTTTATGACGCCAGCAGCATGGGTAGCTGTGGACCAGCTTCTCCAGATGCAGCAGCGCCCCCTTCTCCGTCAGCAGCTCGGTGATGAGGTTATTCGCCTTGAAGACGTTCACGCCGTCCAGCGTCGGGTAGGTTCCCGGCAGATAACAGCCGTCCGGACCCACCGGGTTCGCGGTTTCGAGGCCATATTTCTGACCGATCACGTAGTCGTCCGGGCCGTGGCCAGGAGCGGTATGCACCGCACCGGTACCGGCGTCGAGGGTAACGTGGTCGCCGAGGATCGCCGGCACGTCGAAGCCCATAAACGGATGGGTAAAGCGCATCAGCTCCAGCTCGCTGCCTTTTACCGTGCCGAGGATGCTGTACTCTGCCACGCCGATGCGTTTCATCACGCTCTCGACCAGATCTTTGGCAAGGATCAGCGCCTGGCCGTCGATCTGCACCAGCGCATACTCGAACTCCGGTGCCAGGGAGATGGCGCGGTTCGCTGGCAGCGTCCACGGGGTAGTGGTCCAGATCACCAGTGAGATCGGGCCGCTGACGCCCGGCAGGCCAAATTTGGCTTTTACCGCATCCTGATCGGCGGCCTGGAAGGCGACGTCGATGGATGGAGAAGTTTTGTCGTAATACTCCACCTCTGCCTCAGCCAGCGCGGAGCGGCAGTCAACGCACCAGTGCACCGGCTTCGCGCCTTTGTGCAGGTGGCCGTTGCCGATGATCTTGCCCAGCGCACGGATGATATTGGCTTCGGTTTTGAAGTCCATGGTCAGGTACGGATGCGCCCAGTCGCCCAGCACGCCCAGACGGATAAAGTCTTCACGCTGGCCGTTAACCTGCGCGGCGGCGTACTCGCGGCATTTGGCACGGAACTCGGCGGCGGTAAACTTCTCGCCCGGCTTGCCGTACTCCTGCTCAACCTTCAGCTCAATTGGCAGACCGTGACAGTCCCAGCCCGGCACGTAGGGCGAATCGAAGCCCGCCAGCCCTTTGGACTTAACGATAATGTCTTTCAGAATCTTGTTAACCGAGTGACCAATATGAATGCTGCCATTCGCATAAGGAGGGCCATCATGCAGAATGAAGGTTTTTTTGCCTTTTTTCGCGGCACGGATGATGCCGTACAGGTCATCATCGTTCCAACGCGCCAGCATTCCCGGTTCGCGTTTGGCGAGATCGCCACGCATCGGGAACCCTGTTTCCGGCAAATTCAGGGTTGATTTAAAGTCACTCATCAGATTCTCGGTTCCGTATTTAAAAACGTGTTTAGCCATTACGCCAGGTTTGATAACCCAAATAACTCGCGGGCGGTTAACTCATCTTTGGCAATTTGCGCCTTCAGCTCATCCAGCGAGGCAAATCGCTTTTCGCTGCGGATCTTTTTTCGCAGCACTACTTCTATATGGCGGCCATAGAGGTCCATTACAACGTCCAGCAGGTGCACTTCCAGCTGCTGGCGCACGCCTTTGACCGTGGGGCGGGTACCAATATTGGCCACGCCGGGCAGCGGCCTATCGCCCAGACCCATCACTTCCACCGCATAGACCCCTTTTACCGGGGAGACCTGACGGCGCAGCGGAACGTTTGCCGTCGGGAAGCCGATGGTGCGTCCCAGCGCGTCGCCGTGCACGACGCGGCCGGAGATGGAGAACGGATGCCCCAGCAGGCTCTCGGCCAGCGGCAGGTCGTCCTCTGCCAGCGCCTGGCGCACCGCCGTGCTGCTGATGCGCACGCCGCCTTCGCAGAAGGTTTGGGTACTGGTGACGTCAAAGCCATACTCCAGGCCAGCCTTCTGTAATAACAAGAAATCGCCCTGCCGACCAGCACCAAAGCGGAAATCGTCGCCGACGGCAAGAAAGCGCACGCCCAGGCGATTCACCAGCAGGTCGCTGACAAAGTTCTGCGCCGTCAGGGCAGCAAAGCGGCGATCGAAACGCACGCAGAGCACGTAGTCAACGCCGCACTCGGCCAGGTAGCGCAGCTTTTCACGCAGGCGCGTCAGACGGGCCGGGGCTTTATCGCCGGCAAACAGCTCCAGCGGCTGCGGTTCAAACATCATCACTACCACCGGCAGGCCGCGCTTGCGCCCCTCTGCATTCAGGCAGCGTAGCAGCGCTTGATGCCCCCGGTGCACGCCGTCAAAATTACCAATAGTCAGCACACACCCTTGCGGGGCCTGGCTGAGGTTATGTATGCCGCGTATCAGCTTCATCTCTGGCTCAAAACAGTGAAAATCGTCCGAGTATACCTTGTACAGCGTTTAAGGTTAACCGGCGATTGGCTTCGTAAAACAGAAAGCGCTAAGGATTTCATCGCGCTGTCTGCCTGCATTAAGAAAAACTCGTGTTTCACAGCGATTTTTGTCGTAGAAAGGCTGTATTCATGACCAGCAAGCTGGTAGAATCTTGCGCCATCACACGTAACGAGCGTCGCAACGTAGCGCCGCTTATTTGCACAAATCCATTGACAAAAGAAGGCTGAAAGGGCATATTCCTCGGCCTTTGAATTGTCCACATAGATCATATTTGGGAGTTGGACCTTGGCTAATATCAAATCAGCTAAGAAGCGCGCCGTTCAGTCTGAAAAGGCACGCAAGCACAACGCAAGCCGTCGCTCTATGATGCGTACTTTCATCAAGAAAGTATACGCAGCGATTGAAGCTGGCGACAAAGCAGCTGCACAGAAAGCATTTAACGAAATGCAACCGATCGTGGATCGTCAGGCCGCTAAAGGTCTGGTCCACAAAAACAAAGCAGCGCGCCATAAGGCTAACCTGACCGCGCAGATCAACAAAATGGCTTAATCGCCACCCGTTGAGCTTTGTTAAAAAAACCCGCCAAGGCGGGTTTTTTTACGTCTGGACTATGACTATAGGGTCGGTGCCGCTGGCGCTTTAAAACGCATTCTCAGCAGCACATAACCTATCACCGCTGACAGCAGCGAGCCGGTTAAGATACCCAGCTTTGCCCAATCCACCAGCTCGGGATCGATACCGTCAAACGCCAGGTTAGTGATAAAGATAGACATCGTAAAGCCGATGCCGCACAGCACGCCAATCGCCATGATCTGATTAAACTGCGTTCCGTGAGGCAGTTTCGCCAACTTCATGCGCAGCGCCAGCCAGGTGAAGATCGTAATGCCCAGCGGCTTACCGATAAACAGGCCAGCGATAATTCCCAGCGGCAGCATTGAGACCAGCCCGCTCAGCGTCACGCCCTGCAGAGGTACTCCCGCATTAGCAAAAGCAAACAGCGGCAGGATAAGCCAGCCCACCCATGGATGAAGCACATGCTCCAGCTGACGGGAGGGCGATACCCCCTCTTCTTTCGTCAGCGGGATAAAGAACCCAAGGATCACCCCGGCGATGGTGGCGTGCACGCCCGACTTCAGCACCGCGGTCCAGAGCACCAGCCCTACCAGAATATAGAGACCGGTGCGGCGCACGTTGAGAGCGTTCATTACTGCCAGCACCACGACCGCCAGCGCGGCAACCCCCAGCGACACCATCGACAGCTCGCTGGTATAGAACAGCGCGATAATGACGATGGCACCCAGGTCATCGATAATCGCCAGCGCCATCAGGAAGATCTTCAGCGCGGGCGGAATGCGGCTGCCCAGCAGCGCCAGCACGCCGAGCGCAAAGGCGATATCGGTCGCGGTAGGGATCGCCCAGCCGTGGCTCACCACCGGATCGTGAGCGTTAAACAGCAGGAAGATCAGCGCCGGGGCAACCATCCCACCCAGGGCGGCGATTACCGGGAATATCGCCTGATGAAAGCTGGCCAGCGCCCCCTGCACCAGCTCACGCTTCACTTCCAGCCCGATCAGCAGGAAGAAGATAGCCATCAGCGCATCGTTGATGAACAGCAGCATGTTTTTATTGATGTCGAGCGCACCGGCTCTGAACTGCACCGGTAGGTCGAGGAAGGCACGGTAGGCCTCCTGGGTTGCGCCCAGATTGGCGCAAAGCATAGCCAGCAGGGCGGCAACGATCAGCGTCACGCCCCCGGACGCATCGCTGTTAATAAAGCGGCGCAAATGTTTCACAACGGCTCCTTCTGTATAATTTACTCATCGTCTGAAACAGTTTAACCGCCTCGATCGCCAGGGGACAGAAATAATGAAAAAGCCTGGGATTAACCCAGGCTTTCTTAAAACGAGACAGACGCCAGTGCTTAGCGCGTCAGGTCATCAAAAAACTTCTTTACGCCGTCGAAGAAGCTTTTGGAGCGCGGGCTGTTATGCTCGCCCGTCGGACCACCGAAGCTCTCCTGAAGATCCTTCAGCAGCTGCTTCTGCTTCTCGTTGAGGCCCACCGGCGTCTCAACCACCACGCGGCACAGCAGGTCGCCCTGCGCGCCACCGCGTACCGACTTCACGCCCTTGCCGCGCATGCGGAACAGCTTGCCGGTCTGCGTTTCGCTCGGGACCTTCAGGTTAACGCGGCCATCCAGCGTCGGGACCTCAATCTCACCGCCCAGCGCCGCCATGGCAAAGTTGATCGGCACTTCACAGTAGAGGTTGTTGCCTTCACGCTCGAAAATCGGGTGCTGCTTCACCTGCACCTGGACGTACAGATCGCCCGCTGGCGCACCGTGCTCGCCCGCTTCGCCCTCGCCGGAGAGACGAATACGGTCGCCGGTATCGACGCCTGCCGGGATCTTCACCGACAGGGTTTTGCTCTTCTCAACGCGACCGTGGCCGTGGCACTTGTTGCACGGATCTTTGATCAACGTACCGCGACCCTGACAGTGCGGACAGGTCTGCTGTACCGCAAAGAAGCCCTGGCGCATCTGCACCTGGCCGGAGCCGTGACAGGTCGGACAGGTCTGCGGCTGGGTACCGGCTTTCGCGCCGCTGCCGTGGCAGATGTCGCACTCTTCCAGCGTCGGGATACGGATCTCTTTGGTGACGCCGCGTACGGCCTCTTCCAGCGTCAGCTCCATGTTGTAGCGAAGGTCAGCGCCGCGCGCTGCGCGCTGGCGACCACGACCGCCGCCAAAGATATCGCCGAACACATCGCCAAAGATATCGCTAAAGTCAGCGCCGCCGCCGCCGAAACCGCCGCCGCCGCCCATGCCGCCCTGCTCAAACGCAGCATGACCGTACTGATCGTAGGCCGCACGTTTTTGTGCGTCGGTCAGGACTTCGTACGCTTCTTTAATCTCTTTAAATTTGGCTTCGGCCTCTTTATCGCCCTGGTTGCGGTCCGGGTGATACTTCATCGCCAGACGCTTATAGGCCTTTTTGATTTCACGCTCTTCCGCACTCTTCGGAACGCCTAAAATCTCGTAGTAGTCTTGCTTTGCCATTTGGTTATCTGCCCCTAACATGCGAGCACGGGCGGAGAGGAAACCTCTACGCCCGTGCTGGTTTTCTACCCTACATCAGGGCGATTATTTTTTATCTTTAACTTCTTCGAACTCGGCATCGACCACGTCGTCGTCTTTCGCGTTGTTCGCAGAAGCGTCAGCGCCGCCTGCCTGCTGCTGGGCGTGCTGCTGCTGCGCGATCTCCATCAGCTTCTGGGAAACCTGCGCCAGCGCCTGCATTTTCGCTTCGATATCGGCTTTGTCTTCGCCTTTCAGCGAGGTTTCCAGCGCGCTCAGCGCAGACTCGATAGCGGTTTTGTCATCAGCCGGCAGCTGATCGCCAGCTTCGGTAACCTGCTTACGGGTGCTGTGCAGCAGGTGGTCACCCTGGTTGCGGGTCTGTACCAGCTCTTCAAACTTACGGTCAGACTCGGCGTTGGCTTCCGCATCCTGAACCATTTTCTGGATCTCATCTTCGTTGAGTCCAGAAGAGGCTTTGATGGTGATCTTCTGCTCTTTGCCGCTGTTTTTGTCTTTCGCGGAGACGTGCAGAATACCGTCGGCGTCGATGTCAAAGGTAACTTCGATCTGCGGCATGCCACGCGGTGCCGGGTTAATACCGTCGAGGTTGAACTGACCCAGTGATTTGTTATCAGATGCACGCTTACGCTCACCCTGAATCACATGGATAGTTACCGCAGACTGGTTGTCTTCCGCTGTAGAGAACACCTGGCTGTGCTTGGTCGGGATAGTGGTGTTCTTGTTGATCAGCGCGGTCATCACGCCACCCATGGTTTCGATACCCAGGGAGAGCGGAGTCACGTCGAGCAGCAGAACGTCTTTCACATCACCGGTCAGCACGCCGCCCTGAACCGCAGCACCGATTGCCACTGCTTCGTCCGGGTTAACGTCTTTACGCGGCTCTTTACCAAAGAACTCAGCAACTTTCTTCTGCACCATCGGCATACGGGTCTGGCCACCGACCAGGATAACATCCTGAATGTCAGAGACAGAGAGGCCCGCATCCTGCAGCGCAACCTTCAGCGGCTCGATGGAACGGTTTACCAGGTCTTCTACCAGGCTCTCCAGTTTCGCACGGGTCACTTTAATGTTCATGTGTTTCGGACCGGTCGCGTCTGCGGTGATGTACGGCAGATTCACGTCGGTCTGCTGGGCTGAAGAGAGCTCAATTTTTGCTTTCTCTGCGGCTTCTTTCAGGCGCTGCATCGCCAGCGGATCGTTACGCAGGTCGATGCCCTGATCTTTCTTAAACTCGTCAACGAGGTAGTTGATCATACGGCTGTCGAAGTCTTCACCACCCAGGTGGGTATCACCGTTGGTAGCCAGTACTTCGAAGGTCTTCTCACCGTCAACTTCGTCGATTTCGATAATAGAGATATCGAAGGTACCACCGCCAAGGTCGTATACGGCGATAGTGCGGTTACCGACTTCTTTATCCAGACCGTAGGCCAGCGCAGCAGCAGTTGGTTCGTTGATGATACGTTTGACTTCCAGACCCGCGATACGACCGGCATCTTTTGTTGCCTGACGCTGAGCATCGTTGAAGTATGCAGGTACGGTGATAACCGCTTCAGTTACCGGTTCGCCCAGGTAATCTTCAGCCGTTTTCTTCATTTTTTTCAGCACTTCAGCAGAGATCTGCGGCGGTGCCATTTTCTGGCCCTTCACGTCGATCCATGCATCACCGTTGTCAGCACCGATGATTTTGTACGGCATGATGGCCTCATCACGCTGCACTTCTTCGTCCTGGAAGCGGCGACCGATCAGGCGTTTAATCGCAAACAGGGTGTTTTGCGGGTTTGTCACTGCCTGACGTTTAGCCGGCTGACCTACCAGAGTTTCACCGTCCTGGGTATAAGCAATGATCGACGGCGTGGTACGATCGCCTTCGGCGTTCTCCAGCACACGTGCAGTGGTGCCATCCATAATTGCTACACAAGAGTTGGTAGTACCCAGGTCGATACCAATAATTTTACCCATCTAAACGTCTCCACTAAAAATTTGTTCATCATGTGGTTGTGAATCTGTAATAAGGGCGAAACGTGCGGTTTCAACTGCCCCGATCTCTTTTTTTTCAGACTCACCACTTCGGTTGACTACAAGATGGGGACGTAACGCAACGCATCAAGGGGCCGGGTCGAAAATTTTTTTCCCGTTTCCTCTCTCTTCAGGCAATACATTCACTTCGCCCATTGATAACCAAAAATAATTCACAGTAAAAATGTAATAAAAAGAAAAGATTAGTTGCATTAACCTACCCAGAGAAAGGTTATTATAGGGTCTGCGAAGGACGAGTTAATCCAGTAAAGAGAACATAATGGAAATCAGATACCTGAACGACGAGGATTTGGATTTTCTTCAGCGCTGCAGCGAAGATCAGCTGGCCGAGCTGACCCGTTTACTTACCCATAATGAAAAAGGTAAGGCCCGCCTGTCGGGTACCCTGCAGCGTAACGAGCTGTTCAGGTCGATGGAGGGCCACCCAGAGCAGCACCGCTGCAACTGGCAGCTCATCGCTGGCGAGCTACAGCATTACGGCGGCGACAGCATCGCCAACAAGCTCCGGGGCCACGGCAAGCTGTACCGCGCCATTCTGCTGGACGTGGCGAAAAGGCTAAAGCTTAAGGCAAATAAAGAGAGCACAACCTTCGAAATAGAACAGGATCTGCTGGCGCACTTTCTGCGTAATGCATGGCAGAAGATGGATGCCGAACAGAAGCAGGAATTTCTGCTAGCGGTCGAGGCCAGGGTCTCTGAGCTTGAGGAGTTGCTGCCGCTGCTGCTTAAGGATCCGGCGCTGGCGAAAGGGGTCTCTCACCTGCTCTCTAGCCAGCTGACCCGCATCCTGCGTACTCATGCTGCTATCAGCGTTATTGGTCATGGGCTGGTACGCGGAGCCGGGCTTGGCGGCCCGGTGGGAGCGGCGTTTAACAGTGTTAAGGCCGTGAGCGGCAGCGCCTATCGGGTCACTATTCCTGCCGTATTACAGATTGCCTGCCTGCGGCGAATGCTTACTACAACCGAAAATTAATCCCCGGATTGCAAGGTATTCTTTTCATTTACCCAGCACAGATCAAAGACAGAATCAGTGCCGATCATTATGATGCCGCGCCCCGCTTCCACTATCTGGATGCGGGGCTTTTTCTTTCACCATTTTTATGATGATTTTTTGGGGATTTATGGGCGACACGACGTTGGCTAATCCGGCTCCGCTGGGCTTAATGGGCTTCGGCATGACCACTATTCTGCTTAACCTGCACAATATTGGCATGTTCCCGCTGGATGGCATTATCCTGGCCATGGGCATCTTCTACGGCGGCATCGCGCAAATTTTTGCCGGTCTGCTGGAATATAAAAAAGGCAATACCTTTGGCTTAACCGCCTTCACCTCCTACGGCTCCTTCTGGCTGACGCTGGTAGCGATCCTGATTATGCCGAAAATGGGCCTGACGGATGCGGCCAACGGCCACTTCCTCGGGGTCTACCTGGGTATCTGGGGCATCTTTACGCTGTTTATGTTCTTCGGCACGCTGAAAGGCGCGCGTATGCTGCAGTTCGTGTTCCTGAGCCTGACGGTGCTGTTTGCCCTGCTCTGCGTGGGACATCTGGCGGATAACGAAGGCATTGTCCACGTGGCGGGCTGGATCGGTCTGGTCTGCGGCGCGAGCGCGATCTACCTGGCAATGGGTGAAGTGCTCAACGAGCAGTATGGCCGCACCGTGCTGCCGATTGGCGAGAGGCTCTAATTTATCTGATGCTCCAGCAGCTAAGGCTGGAGCATTATCTGTTTATTCAGGCGTGCATCAGTGTAGTGAGTACTTCTTCGGATAAGCCGGTCAGCTGCATGATCTGTGCACGCTCCATTCCCTGATTCAGCATAGCGTGTGCAATGCGCATCGTGGCTTCAAGACGGCCTTCGCTGCGACCTTCGCTGCGACCTTGTTGGAATCCCTCGCTGTGACCTTCTTGCCTAAGCTGTTCTGCAATAGTCATTAAAATATCCTTATGTTGCGGGGCTTTTTTCGCCAGCACGCGAATCAGTGCGCCATGATCGACACTATTTCCAGCCTGCACCAGATAGTTAATTACACTCCTGAGCTGCTGTCCGGTAGTGTAGCCTTGCAAAAGTAGACAAGCCAAATGTTCATGAAACGCCATGAGATCCCGCGCACGAATATGCTTCTGCAAAAACTCAAGGAGTGCCACTCGACGATGAGTCATGATGTCATCGTCGGGCATGACAGTTATATCGACCAGAAGGAACTCCTGTGTATAAAGCTGCTGCGCCAGGGCGGGGTTTGCGAATGCGTCCAGCCAGCACATTGAAAAAGGGTACGGACTTACGCTTCCATGATAGAAAAGTATCGGGATCACCAGCGGTAATTTCTCGTTTCCGGCATCCAGATGACGTTGCATCGCGGCCAGCGCGTAGCGCATAAGACGAAATGTCATTTGCTTGTCAGGCGTACTCTGATGCTCAAGTAACGCATAGACATAACCCGTGCCATAGCGGGTCTGCAATGACCAAAGCACATCGGAATGACGAGCCTGTAAGTTTTCTTCAATAAAGCTGCCCGACTCAAGACGTAACGTATTGAGATCGCAAAGTTTTAATAAGTAGTCGGGAAGATGAATCTCCAGAAAGTCACGCGCTGTCTCTGGATGAGTCATAAATTGTTTAAACACCGCGTCATGCGGTGCAGACGGCGAGTTCCCTGCCATGTTTTTTCCTTTAAGTAAAACCAGCCCGCAGTATCCACCCCATTCTGGCCATTGTCAGAATGAGGTTGATACCTTGCGAAGCGACTCGGAAAAAATAGAGCTAGCAGAAACTATAAGGAGGTTTGATTCAATTCAGCGCGAGGCGTAACGTCTTGCGGATTCAGATCCTGTCGCAGCCAGATCCCCAGTGCTAAGCCCACCAGCGCCAGCGCCAGCACATACCAGGCAGGGGCCAGCGGCGAGACGCCCATCAGCAGGGTGACCGCAATCGGCGTCAGCCCGCCAAAGATGGCGTAAGAGACGTTATAGGAGAAGGAGATGCCGGTGAAGCGCACCTCAGCCGGGAAAGCCCGCACCATGACGTAGGGCACCGCCCCTACTACGCCGACACCCAGCCCTGCCAGACCATAGAGCAGCGAGAGATGCTCCGGGTGCGTACCGGCAAAGCGATAGAACAACCCGCTGGTGCAGGCCAGCACGATGCTGCCGACGATAAAGGTTCTGCTGGCCCCGAAGCGATCCGCCGCCAGCCCGGCCAGCAGACAGCCAATGCAGAGCATAATGGTGGCCACGCTGTTGGCCTGCAGGGTCAGCGCCGGGGCGAGACCGTACTGCTTCTGCAGCCAGACCGGCGACATCAGGATCACCACCACAATGCAGGCGGAGAGCAGCCAGGTGAGCAGCATCGAGATCGCCACCGCCTTTTTATGCTTCACGACCACCGCCTTCACCGGCAGCTCCTGGGCCAGAGCCTTACGCTGCTGCATCTCAAGGAAGATCGGCGTCTCCTGCAGCCAGCGGCGCAGGTACATCGCCACCAGGCCAAACGCGCCGCCGAGCAGGAATGGAATACGCCAGCCATATTCGTGCAGCGTCTCCGGCGTCATGGCACGGTTGACGACCGTTGCTACGACCGACCCGAGCAGGATGCCCACGGTCAATCCCGCGGTCAGGGTGCCGCAGGCGATGCCGATCCGGCGGGCAGGCACGTGTTCAGCGACAAAAACCCACGCCCCCGGCACCTCGCCGCCGATTGCCGCGCCCTGTAAAAGACGCATCAGCAGCAAAAGCAGCGGTGCGGCAATGCCGATAGAGGCGTAGGTGGGCAGCAGGCCGATCGCCAGCGTCGGCACCGCCATCAGCAGGATGCTCAGGGTAAACATCTTCTTCCGCCCGACCAGATCGCCAAAGTGCGCCATGATAATGCCGCCCAGCGGCCGGGCCAGATAGCCTGCGGCAAAAATGCCGAAGGTCTGGACCTGGCGCAGCCACTCGGGAATATCCGCCGGGAAGAAGAGCGCGCCAACGACGGCGGCAAAGAAGACGAAGATGATGAAATCATAAAACTCCAGCGCGCCGCCAAGGGCAGCGAGCGAGAGCGTTTTATAATCCTGGCGATTCAGCGGGCGTGCGTTTTCAGACATAGCGAACCATGAGTAAAGGGGTAGAAGATTTGATTTTACGGCCTATGTAAACTTTAAATTACTATATCGTAAAAAAATCAACACGCCATACCCGACATGGCTTATACCAGAAAAGCTGTTTCTTCAGGAGATTGTTTCGCGCCTTGCGCTTTTGGGCCTAAAAGCTGCTACTACGTCCTGATTAGTTTCCACATAAGGCCCATCAAGTAGCTGTAAACAATAAGGTACACTGGCGAAAATACCCGGCACAACGACTTTTCCATCACTCTCTTTTACCCCCTCCAGCGTCTCCTGAATTGATTTGGGCTGGCCGGGCAGATTAAGGATCAGCGCCTGCTTGCGGATCGCGCCCACCTGGCGCGACAGGATGGCGGTAGGCACAAAGTGCAGGCTGATCTGCCGCATCTGCTCACCAAAGCCTGGCATCAGGCGATCGGCGACCGCCATGGTTGCATCCGGGGTCACGTCCCGGCGTGCAGGCCCCGTGCCGCCGGTGGTCAGGACCAGGTGGCAGCTCATCTCATCCACCAGCTCGCACAGCGTCTGCTCAATGATGGCCTGCTCGTCCGGAATCAAACGGGTTTCGATGGTAAAGGGGGTCGCGAGGGCGGAAGCCAGCCAGGCTTCAAGGGCAGGGATCCCCTTATCCTGATAGACGCCGCTGGAGGCGCGGTCGGAGACAGAGACTAAGCCGATGCGTAATGTATTCATAGCATTTCCGTTCAAACGATATCGATACGGGAATGATACACGCAGAGGGGAATAACAGACAGGATCGAAAAAGGGGTAGCGTGACCGGAGGCCCGGCCACGCAGAGGAATTACAGCAGATCGCCGATCATGGTTTCCAGTTTACCCTGGTCAACGGCAAACTTGCGGATACCGTCCGCCAGCTTGTCTACTGCCATCGGATCCTGGTTGTGCTCCCACAGGAACTCGGCTTCGGTGATGCGCTCCGGACGCGCTTTCACTTCACCGCTGAAGGAGAGCTTGCGCTCTACCGTACCTTCGCTCTCCGCCAGCTCTTTCAGCAGCGCAGGGGCGATGGTCAGGCGATCGCAGCCTGCCAGCTCAATGATCTCACCGACGTTACGGAAGCTTGCGCCCATGACGACGGTCTCATAGCCGTGCTGCTTGTAGTATTCATAGATTTCGGTCACGGAGACCACGCCCGGATCTTCTGCCGGCGCGTACTCTTTCTTGTCGGTGTTGGACTTGTACCAGTCAAGGATACGGCCCACGAACGGCGAAATCAGGAACACGCCCGCTTCAGCACAGGCGCGCGCCTGGGCGAAGGAGAACAGCAGAGTCAGGTTACAGTTGATGCCCTCTTTCTCCAGCTGCTCAGCGGCGCGAATGCCCTGCCAGGTGGAGGCCAGCTTGATCAGAATGCGATCGTTGCTGATGCCCGCGTCGTTGTAGAGCTTGATCAGGCGCTTGGCTTTGGCAATGGAGCCTTCGGTGTCATAGGAGAGGCGCGCGTCTACTTCAGTAGAGATACGGCCCGGCACCAGCTTAAGGATCTCCAGACCGATGTTCACCGCCAGCTTGTCGGAGGCGTCAACGATCTGCTGCTCACGGTCGCTGCTCTGGCTCTTTGCCCAGGTCACGGCGTCGTCAATCAGCTTGCGGTATTCAGGGATCTGGGCTGCGTTAAGGATCAGAGAAGGGTTGGTTGTAGCATCCTGCGGCTGATACAGCTTCATTGCCGCAATGTCTCCGGTGTCGGCCACCACGGTGGTGAACTGACGCAGGGAGGTCAATTTATCCGTCATAATCGTGTTTCTCTTTAAACAGCTTGTTAGGGGGATGTAACCGGTCTTCCCTGATGATATCACGACGCACTGACAGCGCAACCGCAGACAGTGCCCAAACCTGGAGTATGGTAGACTCGGTCAACGACGCGTTGCGCCGCCCAAAAATGGCAGCGTTTACACTGGCTTAGCGGCATGAACAAGAGGAATGTGAATGCCAGATTTTTTCCTGTTTATCAATCAGATACTCTGGGACTCGGTAATGATCTACCTGCTTATCGGGGCAGGGATCTGGTTTACCGTACGCAGTAGATTTATTCAGTTTCGCTATCTGCGCCACGTTGGCAAGAGTCTGAAAAACAGCGTGGCCGCCCAGCCTGGCGGACTCACCTCGTTCCAGGCGCTCTGCACCAGCCTCGCCGCCCGCGTCGGCAGCGGTAACCTGGTGGGCGTGGCGCTGGCGATCTCCGCCGGCGGGCCGGGGGCGGTGTTCTGGATGTGGATCTCCGCGCTGATCGGTATGGCCACCGCCTTTGCCGAATGCGCGCTGGCGCAGCTCTATAAAGAGCGTGATGAAAATAACCAGTTTCGTGGCGGTCCCGCCTGGTATATCACCCGTGGCCTGGGCATGCGCTGGATGGGCATCCTGTTCGCCCTCTTCCTGCTGCTGGTCTACGGTCTTATTTTCAACACCGTCCAGTCCAACTCGGTGGCTCATGCCCTGCGTTACGCCTGGGGAATACCGGAGCTGCTCAGCGGTGTGCTTTTAGCCATCACCACCCTGCTGGCGATTATGCTCGGCATTCGCGGCGTCGCCCGCATTATGCAGTGGCTGGTCCCGGCCATGACGCTGGTGTGGGTCCTTGCCAGCCTGCTGATCAGCGCCTGGCACGTTGAGCAGCTGCCCGGCATCGTCAACGCCATCTTCCGCTGCGCCTTCGGCTGGCACGAAGCGGCAGCGGGCGCGCTCGGCTACACCGTCAGCCAGGCGCTGACCAGCGGCTTTCAGCGCGGCATGCTATCGAACGAGGCGGGCATGGGCACGACGCCTAATGCGGCGGCGGCGGCGGCCTCCTGGCCTCCGCATCCGGCTGCCCAGGGGATCGTGCAGATGATCGGCGTTTTTACCGATACCATTATCGTCTGTACCGCCAGCGCGCTTATCGTCCTGCTGGCCGACGAGGCGGCGGCGCACGACACGCTAAACGGCATTGAGCTAGTACAGCAGGCGATGGTCTCTCTGACCGGCAGCTGGGCCGCCGGGTTCGTCGCTGTAATTACCGTGCTGTTTGCCTTTACTACCATCGTGGTGAACTACATCTATGCCGAAAACAACCTGATCTTTCTGCGCCTGCACAGCAAACGCAACCTCTGGCTGCTGCGCACCGGTACGCTGCTGATGGTGATCACCGGATCGCTGCTGAGCCTGCCGATGGTCTGGCAGCTGGCGGACGTGATGATGGCATTGATGGCGATTGTTAACCTCAGCGCCATTCTGCTGCTGTCGCCGGTGGTGCGCATCATCGCCAATGACTATCTGCGCCAGCGCAGGCTGGGCGTGCAACCGGTGTTTAATCCCCAGCGCTACCCGGAGATCCAACGCCAGCTGGCCCCCGGCGCGTGGGATAATCTGCCGGACCGCTGAATGGCAATCGCAACTATCGATCAACGCAGGCCATTTATTTGCTAAAGTCTGCGAAAATTTTCTTAGAGGAGTGGACATGCTGATCCTGATCTCGCCGGCCAAGACGCTGGATTATCAAAGCCCGCTGGCTACCCAGCGCTATACGCAGCCGGTGCTGCTGGATCACTCCCAGCAGCTGATTGACGTTGCCCGTCAGCTCTCCGCGCCGCAAATCAAAACCCTGATGGGCATCAGCGATAAGCTGGCCGATCTTAATGCCACCCGCTTTCACGACTGGCAGCCGGACTTTACTCCTGACAACGCCCGTCAGGCGATTCTGGCCTTTAAGGGTGATGTCTATGCCGGTATGCAGGCCGAGACCTTCAGCGACGACGATTTCACCTTCGCCCAGCAGCACCTGCGGATGCTCTCTGGACTCTACGGCGTGCTGCGCCCGCTCGATCTGATGCAGCCCTACCGTCTGGAGATGGGTATTCGCCTGCAGAACCCTAACGGCAGCGATCTCTATCAGTTCTGGGGCGATACCATCACCCAAACGCTAAACGAGGCGCTGGCGGCGCAGGGGGATAATATTATCGTTAACCTGGCCTCGGATGAGTATTTCCGCGCGGTGAAGCCGAAGCAGCTCGACGGCGAAATCGTGAAGCCGGTCTTCCTCGATGAGAAGAACGGTGCCTTTAAGGTGATCAGCTTCTATGCGAAGAGGGCGCGTGGGCTGATGAGCCGCTACATTATTGAAAACCGCCTGACGACGCCGGAGCAGCTCAAGGCGTTTGATGTGGATGGCTACCTCTTTGATGAAGAGGCGTCGAAAAAGAACGAGCTGGTCTTTAAGCGTCGCGAACGCTAAGCGCCCGCGACGCAAGTTTAATTAGTGGTGGTGACGGTCCGGGCCGTGGCCCAGATGGCGGCCGTTATCGTGATGATTAACGTCACGACGGTCCGGACGGTGTGGCTGCCAGCGGTTTTCCCGCCACTCGTAATGTTTTTTCCAGTAGCTGTGGTCACGCCAGTGGCCGCCATCCCAGTAGTTGCCGCCTTTGTCGCGATCGCCAATCTGCAGTTTCACCGACGGCAGCAGGGTTAGCTCTGCCGCCTGGGCCGCCATTGGAACAACGGCCAGCATCGAGAGGGCGAGGATCAGAGGTTTTAAAATGGGTTTTAAAATGGGCTTCAACATGGGTAACTCCTTACTTCTTTTGTGGCCCGTTGTGGGCTGATGTAAAGAGATTACGTAATCCGTTACCGAGTTGTTATTCTCTGCAATCCTAATCTGTAAGTTACCGCATTTATTGGGAATTTCTGCTTTTTCTCTGCAATTTTTCTCCTTTTTTCCTACACATTTGAATGTAAAAAAGCCCGGTGGCGGCGACGCCTTACCGGGCCTACAAAAACAGCAACAATCTTTACGCTTTTTGCATCATCAGCTCGCGCAGCGCGGCGAAGTCAGCCGGCAGGCTGTGGGAGAGCAGCGGCAGGTCCGCACGCTCCGCCAGCGCGGCAGGCAGATCCAGCGTGTCGCCAAGGATCGTCTCCACGCTCTCCTTAAACTTCGCCGGATGCGCAGTGCCGAGGAACAGGCCGTACTCGCCCGGGTGCAGCTGGTCGCGCAGTGCACGGTAGGCTACCGCCGCATGCGGCTCGGAGAGGTAACCCTTCTCTTTCAGCTCCAGCATGGTGGCTTTGGTCACCTCATCGTCGATGGCCGCGTAGCCCAGTTCGTTCAGACGCCAAATCTTACGACGGAAAATTTCCTCCACGCGCGGCCAGTTGTTCGGCTGGCTGACGTCCATGGCGTTGGAGAGGGTTGCGAGGGTCGCATTCGGACTCCACTCCCCTGCCTGCAGGAAGCGCGGCACGGTGTCGTTGGCGTTGGTGGCGGCAATAAAGCGCTTCACCGGCAGGCCCAGCGATTTTGCCAGCAGGCCAGCGGTGAGATCGCCAAAGTTACCGCTCGGTACGGAGATCACCAGCTGGTTACGTGCTTCCTGCGGCAGCTGCGCCACCGCCTCGAAGTAGTAGCAGATCTGCGCCAGTAGACGGCTGATGTTGATCGAGTTTGCCGAGTTCAGCCCCAGCGTCTGCTTCAGCTCTTCATCATCAAAGGCTTTCTTGACCAGCGCCTGGCAGGCGTCAAAGTCGCCGTCGATAGCGACCGTCTCGATGTTGCCCCCCAGGGTACAGAAGAGCTTCTCCTGCAACGGGCTGATTTTGCCCTGCGGATAGAGGATCACCACGCGCACGTTTTTCAGGCCGTAGAAGGCGTGAGCCACGGCTGCACCGGTATCGCCGGAGGTCGCAGTCAGGATGGTCACTGGCTTATCGCCGCTGATGTGGGTCAGCATCTGCGCCATAAAGCGGCCGCCGAAGTCTTTAAACGCCAGCGTCGGGCCGTGGAACAGCTCCAGGCAGCCGATATCCTCCTCGACCTTGCTCACCGGGGCCGGGAAGGTAAAGGCCGTGCGCACGCGCTCCTCCAGCAGCTCCTGCGGGATCTCATCCCCAATAAAGGCCGCGAGGATCTTTGCGCTACGGCTGACGAAATCCTGCTCCAGCATCTCGTCGATTTCGGTCAGGTTAAACTCGGGCAGATCGTGAGGGAAGAAAAGCCCCTGCTGCTTGCCCAGCCCCTGCGTTACCGCCTGGGCAAAGGAGACCTGCTCGTTGTGATCTTTAAGGTTGTAGAGTTTCATTAATTATCCCAGTACGCGTGCGCCCGCTGTATCCAGCCGGCAAATATGAACAAAGCCTTCCTGATTCTGCAGATAGTGTTTACCCAGCCAGTCTGCTACGCGCTGCGCGGTGTCCGGCTTGTCGCAGAGCGCGAACAGCGTCGGTCCCGATCCGGAGATCCCGCTCGCCAGCGCGCCAATCTCTGCTACCGCCTGGCGCGCCTCTTTAAAGCCCGGCAGCAGGCGGGCGCGGTACGGCTCGGCAATCACGTCTTTCATCAGCTTCGCAGCCAGCTGCGGCTGACGAGAGTAGCAGGCGTGAATAAACCCGGCCAGATGCCGCCCGTGGGCGATGCAGTCCTGGCGACGATACTGCGCGGGTAGAATCGCCCGCGCTTCTGCCGTGGAGACCTTGATCCCCGGGTAGGCCAGTACCCACAGCCACTCATCAAAGCCTGGCACCTGCTGGCTGATAATGCCGTTCTCTTCGATCATCAGCTGCATGCCGCCGAGGAAACAGGGGGCCACGTTGTCGTAATGAATGCTACCGGAGATGCGCCCCTCCAGCTCGCCCATCAGCGCCAGCAGGCGCGTATCGTTGAGCGGCTTGCCGCAGTGCTCGTTCATCGCCACCAGCGCGGCGACCACGGAGCAGGCGCTGGAGCCTAACCCCGAGCCAATCGGCATATTTTTTTCCAGCGTCATCGCCACCGGAACGGTTTTATTTAGCTCCTGGCAGAAACGCTCCCAGCACTGGTAGACAATATTTTCCCGCGGCTCCGGGGGCAGCTTATCTGCAAAGCGTCCCACGTTGTGCAGGCTAAAACGGTCGGCCGCCTCCACCGTCACCACGTCGCCCAGCAGAGAGCCATCCACCGGCGTGACCGCCGCCCCGAGTACGTCGAAGCCAACGCTCATATTGGCGCTGGAGGCCGGGGCATACACTTTCACCATGTTAAACTCCTAACTTCCATGAGAGGGTGCGCAGCAGATCGGCAAAAACGCCCGCCGCCGTCACATCGTTGCCCGCACCGTAACCGCGCAGCACCAGCGGCAGCGGTTGATAGTAGTGGCTGTAGAACGCCAGCGCGTTCTCACCGTTTTTCACTTTATAGAGCGGATCGTTGCCATCTACCTCAGCGATCTTCACCCGGCAGACGCCATCCTCTTCAATATTACCCACGTAGCGCAGCACTTTACCCTCATCACGCGCTTTCGCCACCCGTGCGGCAAAGGCGTCGTCAAGCTGCGGCAGGCGGGCCATAAAGCGGGTTACGTCGCCGCTGTCATCAAAGCTTGCTGGCAGTACCGGCTCGATAACGATATCGGTCAGCTCCAGCTCGCGCCCCGTCTCACGGGCAAGGATCAGCAGCTTGCGCGCCACGTCCATGCCGGAGAGATCGTCTCGCGGATCCGGCTCGGTATAGCCCAGATCCCGTGCAATGCCGGTCGCCTCCGAGAGGCTCATCCCCTCGTCCAGCTTACCGAAAATAAAGGAGAGTGACCCGGACAGGATCCCGGAGAATCGCTGTAATTCATCCCCGGCATTAAGCAGGTTTTGCAGGTTTTCAATCACCGGCAGCCCTGCCCCAACGTTGGTGTCGTAGAGGAACTTGCGGCGCGACCCGGCGGCAGCGTGGCGCAGCTGGTGGTAGTAGTCCATCGACGAGGTGTTGGCTTTTTTGTTCGGGGTGACCACGTGGAAGCCTTCACGCAGGAAGTCGGCGTACTGATCGGCCACCGCCTGGTTGGAGGTACAGTCAACGATCACCGGGTTGAGCAGATGATACTCTTTTACCAGGCGGATCAGGCGGCCCAGATTGAACGGCTCTTTCGCCTCTGCCAGCTCCGCCTGCCAGTTCTCGAGGTTCAGGCCGTGCACGTTGGTCAGCAGCGCCTTTGAGTTCGCCACGCCGCAGACCCGCAGGTCGATATGCTTGCCCTTCAGCCAGCTCTGCTGACGCTTGAGCTGATCCAGCAGCGCGCCGCCGACGCCGCCGACGCCAATCACGAATACCTCAATCACCTGGTCGGTATTGAACAGCATCTGATGGGTGACGCGCACGCCGGTGGTGGCATCATCGTTGCTCACCACCACCGAGATGGAACGCTCGGAGGAGCCCTGGGCAATCGCCACGATGTTGATATTGGCGCGGGCCAGCGCGGCAAAGAATTTCGCCGAGATACCGCGCAGGGTGCGCATGCCGTCGCCGACGACGGAGATAATCGCCAGCCGCTCCATGACCGCCAGCGGCTCCAGCAGCCCCTCTTTCAGCTCGAGATAGAACTCATCCCCCAGCGCCCGACGCGCACGGGCGCAGTCGGCCTGCGGCACGCAGAAGCTGATGCTGTATTCAGACGAGGATTGCGTAATCAGCACCACCGAGATCCCGGCGCGCGACATGGCGGCAAACACCCGCGCCGCCATCCCGACCATCCCTTTCATGCCTGGGCCGGAGACGCTGAACATCGCCATGTTATTGAGGTTAGAGATGCCCTTAACCGGCAGGCCGTCGTCGTCGGAGGTGTCACCAATCAGCGTACCGGGCGCCTGCGGGTTACCGGTATTTTTAATCAGGCAGGGGATCTGAAACTGGGCGATAGGGGTAATGGTGCGTGGGTGCAGCACCTTCGCGCCAAAGTAGGAGAGCTCCATCGCCTCCTGGTAGGACATCGACTTCAGCAGACGGGCATCGGGTACCTGGCGCGGGTCGCAGGTGTAGACGCCGTCAACGTCGGTCCAGATTTCACAGCAGTCGGCGCGCAGGCAGGCGGCCAGCACGGCAGCAGAGTAATCAGAGCCGTTACGCCCCAATACCACCAGCTCGCCCTTCTCGTTACCGGCGGTAAACCCTGCCATCAGGATCATATGGTCTGCGGGGATCTGGCTGGCGGCGATGCGACGGGTAGATTCGGCGATATCCACGGTGGATTCGAGGTAGTGGCCTACCGCGAGCAGTTTTTCCACCGGGTCGATCACCGAAACCTTGTGCCCTCTGGCCTCCAGCACTCCGGCCATAATGGCGATGGAGAGTTTCTCTCCCCGGCAGATGATTGCGGCGTTGATGCTGTCAGGACACTGGCCCAGCAGGGCGATCCCATGCAGAACGTGTTTGATCTGCGCGAACTCTTGCTCCACCAACTGCTTCAGCCGGACAAGGGGGAAACCGGGCTGGGCGTCGGCCAGGCCTGCAAGCAGGTCGGCAAAAATGTGCTCTGCGTCGCTGATGTTGGGTACGGCATCCTGGCCACCGATGGTCTTCTCAATCATCGCCACCAGGTGGTTGGTAATTTTGGCCGGGGCAGACAGCACGGTCGCAACCTGCCCCTGCCTGGCATTGCTCTCCAGAATTTCGGCAACACGCAGAAAACGATCTGCATTTGCCACTGACGTACCGCCGAACTTCAACACTCGCATGGTATTACCCCTTGATTTTTGGTCGAAAAAAAAGCCCGCACTGTTCAGGTGCGGGCTTTTTTCTGTGTTTCCTGTACGCGTCAGCCCGCACCGTTACCTGTGGTAATGGTGGTGGTAATAATTGTCAGCGTGCTGATGCGATTCATGAATGTTGTGTGCTCTGTAATTTTTATCTGTCTGTCTTGTATAGCTATACGGTTAAAGTATATCCCTGCCTGAGTCAATGAATTTTTGCTTTTTGCCCTTTTCATCATCAACGCAGGTCGCGCTGCGCTGGCCGTACTCTGCTCCGCACTCTTGCCAGCAGGAAAAGCGATATCAGCCTCTTCCGCCATAACAATACGCTATGGCAGAATTTTATTCTGCCAGTTTTTTTTCGATATCATGCAGCAAACGATGCAGCATAGCGGTATCCCGCTGCTCAAACAGACCCAGCCGCTGATCCAGCCAGTCGGCCAGCTTAACGTCATCGGCAATGCCCAGCGTCCCCAGCAGCGATCGCGCCCGCAGACGCAGCGCCTTAAGCTGCTCCGCGTCGTGGGTCATCACCGGCTCGTTGCGCTGTTGCATTAATGAGGCTAACTGATAGCAGTAAACCATCACCGCCTGGCCAAGGTTCAGCGACGGATAGTCGGCCACCATCGGCACGCCGGTAAGTATGTCGGCGAGGGCCAGTTCGTCGTTGGTTAAGCCTGAATCTTCCCGGCCAAACACCAGCGCAGCATGGCGCATCCACTGGCGCTTCTCCTCAAGCAGCGGCACCAGTTCAGCTGGCGTGGCGTAGTAGTGAAATTTTGCCCGGCTGCGGGCAGTGGTAGCAACCGTAAAATCGACGTCGGCCAGGGCGTCAGCGAGCGTAGAGAAAACCGTTGCGTTATCAATTATATCGCCGGAGCCGTGGGCAACCCAACGGGCGCTCTCCTGCCGGTGCGCCTCGCTGTCAACAATGCGCAGATCGCTAAAGCCCATGGTCTTCATGGCCCGGGCCGCCGCGCCGACGTTTTCAGGCCTGGCAGGTGAAACTAACACTATGGATACACGCATGGGTTACTCTCTGGTTTGCCCCGTGGCGGGGTAAAAAGACACTCAACGTCAAGTTATTACGCATCACAAATTTACAAAAACGTAACAGAAATCACTGAATTTGTGTTAGGCAAAGCTTAAAAATTACTACACTGTTTACTGGGTTAATTAGCTGCCAGTATGTTAACAGAACAGGATTATCCCTATGTTTAATCATGATAATCGGTGGGAAAATCGCGATCCGTTGCTGGATTCAGTAAATTTATTAATTAACGCTTGTAACTACCTGTTTATTGAAAAAATGTTATAAAAGCTAGTAATAAGATGCGACGATTTCATCAAACTGTTAACGTGCTACAATTGAACTTGATATATGTCAACGAACCGTAGTTTTATTGGGTGTCCGGTGCGTCTTAACCTGTTATGTTGCTGTTAAAATGGGTAGGATGACAACCGTTTTTGACACTGTCGGGTCCAGAGGGAGTATGTGCCCACGACCAAGCTAATGATGTTGTTGACGTTGATGGAAAGTGCATCAAGAACGCCATTACGTACTTTAGTCATGTTACGCCGTTCATGTTAATTTGCGACATGCATCAGGCAGGTCAGGGACTTTTGTACTTCCTGTTTCGATTTAGTTGGCAATTTAGGTAGCAAACATGCAGACCCCGCACATTCTTATTGTTGAAGACGAGTTAGTTACTCGCAACACGCTGAAGAGCATTTTCGAAGCAGAAGGATACGATGTCTTTGAAGCGACTGATGGCGCTGAAATGCATCAGATTCTTTCTGATAACGATATCAACCTGGTGATCATGGATATCAACCTGCCGGGCAAAAACGGCCTGCTGCTGGCGCGTGAGCTGCGCGAACAGGCAGACGTCGCCCTGATGTTCCTGACAGGCCGTGATAACGAAGTCGATAAGATCCTCGGCCTCGAGATTGGCGCGGATGATTACATCACCAAACCGTTTAACCCACGCGAGCTGACCATCCGCGCACGCAACCTGCTCTCCCGTACCATGAACCTGGGGACGGTGAGCGAAGAGCGCCGCAGCGTAGACAGCTACAAATTTAACGGCTGGGAATTAGATATTAACAGCCGCTCGCTGGTCAGCCCGAACGGTGAGCAGTACAAGCTGCCGCGCAGCGAGTTTCGCGCCATGCTGCACTTCTGTGAAAACCCGGGCAAGATCCAGACCCGCGCCGACCTGCTGAAAAAGATGACCGGCCGCGAGCTGAAGCCGCATGACCGTACCGTTGACGTGACCATCCGCCGTATTCGTAAACACTTCGAATCCACGCCGGATACGCCAGAGATCATCGCCACCATTCACGGCGAAGGCTACCGCTTCTGCGGCGATCTGCAGGAGTAAGGCTTTGTGTAATGCCGGGCGGCACTGCGTTTGCCCGGCCTACGGTCACACATTAGTGCCACGGCATAATCGGCACGGCGCTCAGGGCGTTTTTCGGCGAGCCTTCGACTACCTTATCGGAGTAGGCAAGGTAGGCCAGCGTATTGCGCTTCGCGTCGTAGAAGCGTACTACCTGTAGCTTCTTAAAGACCAGCGAGGTGCGTTTCTGGAACACCACGTCTCCCTGCGCTTTCCCGCTCTTTACCTTATCGCTCAGTTCGATCGGCCCTACCTGCTGACAGGAGATAGCCGCATCGGAGGTATCCTCAGCCAGCCCTAACCCACCCTTAATACCGCCCGTTTTTGCCCGGCTGATATAGCATGTCACGTTTTTCACATCGGGATCGTCAAAGGCCTCAACCACGATTTTGTGATCCGGTCCAAAGACTTTAAAGACGGTATCCACCGATCCAATCTCTTCAGCCTGCGCGGCCTGGCCAACGAGGCCCAGCGCGAAGATTACTGCTAAGCACTTGTATTTCATATTGTTACCACATTTGAATATTACGTTGTGTTACTATTTTGCCCGCCTAAATAAACAGTTAGGATTCAGGCAATTAAAATTTTTTTGCGCCTGACTGGCCTAAAACGCACGCTTACTCAAAAAAAACACTGAATGCTAAAATAGCAGGGAATGGTATTATTCGCACAACCCTGCTATCGGGTACGACTGTTTTAAGGATGAGGACACTGTATGGATCAGGCTGGGATTATTCGCGATCTACTCAACTGGCTGGAGGATCATCTCGATCAACCGCTGGCCCTGAATAATGTGGCGATCAAAGCAGGTTATTCCAAGTGGCATCTGCAAAGAATGTTTAAGGACGTCACTGGCCTGGCGATTGGTGCCTATATCCGCGCCCGGCGACTCTCGAAATCCGCCGTGGCGCTGCGCCTGACCGCCCGCCCGATCCTCGATATTGCGCTCCAGTATCGTTTCGACTCCCAGCAGACCTTTACTCGCGCATTTAAAAAACAGTTTAACCTGACGCCCGCGCTCTATCGCCGCTCCCCGGACTGGAGCGCGTCAGGCATTCGTCCCCCGCTGCGTCTGGGCGAATTTGCTCTGCCAAAACATGAGTTTGTTACCCTGCCAGAAACGCCGCTGATGGGGATCACCCAGAGCTACAGCTGCTCGCTGGAGGAGATCTCTGCCTTCCGGCATGAGATGCGGATCCAGTTCTGGCGTGAGTTTTTAGGCAACTCGCCTACCCTGCCCGCTGAACTGTACGGCCTGCATGAGCCGCGCCCTAGCCTTGAGAAGGATGACGAGCAGGAGGTGTTCTACACCACTGCCGTTACCCCGGATATGGCTAATGGCCACCTACAGGGTGCCTTTCCGCTGGTGTTGCAGAGAGGAGAGTACGTGATGTTTACCTATGAGGGACCGGGCACCGAGCTGCAGCAGTTTATCTTAACCATCTACGGCACCTGTATGCCGATGCTCAACCTGACCCGGCGCAAGGGGCTGGATATCGAACGTTTCTTCCCGCGTGACGAAGCCAGGAACCAGACGCCGCCGATGTATATCCGCTGCGAATATCTGGTCCCTGTACGGCGTTAACGCTGCAGTTCGTCCAGCGCAGGGGCGTCAAGATGCGACACGTCCCCCGCCGTCTCCACCACCCAGCCTGAGGCCAGCCACGGGCTTTGCTGATAGTCGATACGCGAGATAGAGCAGTTGCGCAGGCGCAGGCGACGCTCTGCCCAGGCTGGCAGGCCGAGGATGGTGCTCACCAGGCAGCCCAGCGCCATGCCGTGGCTGACCAGCAGCGGACGGCTACCCTCCGGCAAATTGAGGCAGGTGGCCAGCGCATCGTGCATACGATCGCTTAGCTCCTGCATCGACTCTCCGTCGGGAATGCGGCCATCGGAGGTGCCGTTAACCAGCTGGCGACGCCACTGCTCCTCCTCCTCGGTCAGCGACTCGATAGGACGCTGTTCTAATACGCCCATATCCAGCTCGCGCAGACGGGCATCCAGCGTAATATCACACCCGCAGTAGTCGGCGATAATCTCCGCCGTACGCTGCGTGCGGCCCAGATCGCTGGCGATAACGTGGGTGATCCCCAGCGCTTTCGCGCGCTCGGCCACCTGTCGTGCCTGCTGCTCCCCTTTGGCCGTCAACGGACTGTCTGACTGCCCCTGAATACGACGCTCGGCGTTCCACTGCGTTTCACCGTGGCGAACAAGGTATACCTGTAACATGCTTTTTATCCGTTATACTGCGATGACAATTTTTTTATCTGAGTTGTTTAGATTATGCACCATGTTGTCTCAGCTACCACTAATCCCGCCAAAATTAAGGCGATTCTGCACGCGTTTAGCGAGATTTTCGGCGAAGGATCCTGCCATATCGAGTCCGTGGCCGTCGAGAGCGGCGTCCCAGAACAGCCGCTTGGCAGTGCAGAAACGCGGGCTGGCGCACGTAATCGCGCGCTTAACGCCCGTCAGGCGCGTCCTGATGCCGACTTCTGGGTGGCCATCGAGGCGGGGATAGATGAGGACAGCACCTTTAGCTGGGTAGTGATTGAGAGCCGGGAGCAGCGCGGTGAAGCGCGTTCTGCCACCCTGCCGCTGCCGGCGGCGATACTTAGCCGCGTGCGCGCCGGGGAGGCGCTCGGGCCGGTAATGTCAGAGGTCACCGGCATCGATGAGATTGGACGTAAAGAGGGGGCGATCGGCGTTTTCACCCACGGCGTGCTGACGCGAAGCAGCGTCTACCATCAGGCGGTGATCCTGGCCCTTAGTCCGTTTCACCACCCGGCGTACCGCTAGCCCTTCAGCAGCACCTGCTCCAGCCAGAGGCGCAGCTCCGGCGGGGCGGCCTTCAGGCTGTTAGAGCCGCGGGTGATGGTGGCGATGCCGGTGCCCAGCTCGTTTTTAAGCTCCCGCTGGCTCATCTCACCGCGTAGAAGCTCTTCAATAATGCGCACCCGCGTGCCCAGCGCTTCGCGCTCGTCAGGGGTGAGCATCAGGTTAAGCAGCGGCAGGTGTAGATCCTGACCGTAGGCGTGCTGGAGCAGTTCGACAAAGCGCAACCACTCCTGATGGCGCTGTTCGGCTACTTCTGCTGAATAAGGTGATTGCTGGGTCATGTTAGGCTGCCATACTCGTTGACGAGTACAACAGCATAACACAAACCGCCGGATCAGTAACGGCGGCCCCACTCCGTAGCGGTTAACAGCGTCGGTTTCCCGCCGAGGAAGTAACGGTAGTAGGCATCATAGGCCAGCACGTTCTTCACGTAGCCTCGCGTCTCCGAGAAGGGAATACTCTCCACAAAGGCGACCGCGTCAATGCGTCCGGCGCTGTTACCCAGCCACGTCCGCACCCGTCCCGGCCCGGCGTTATAGGCCGCCGACGCAAAGATGCGGTTGTTGCCAAACTGGTTATAGACGTACTGCAGGTAGCTGGTGCCGATATCAATATTGGTTTGCGGATCCAGCAGCTGGGAAGGGTTGCTGTAGCCGGGAATATTGAACATCTGCACCGTATGGGTTGCCGTTCCCGGCATCACCTGCATCAGGCCACTCGCGCCAACCGGTGAGCGTACTTTCGGGTTCCAGGCGCTCTCCTGGCGGGCAATCGCCATCGCATAGCTCTGGGGAATATCTTTGCCGCTGGTGTAGCGTTCAAAGAGATCGCGCCAGGCCAGCGGGAAGCGCTCCTGCAGCTGATCCCACAGCTTGCCGGCGATGGTCGCCTGCACGCTCAGATCCCACCACTGGCGATCGAAAGCGTAGCGTGCCAGCTGCGCCTGCTCCTGCGCCGTGCGGCTGGACACCAGGTTGGCCCACTCGCTGCGCGCGGTGTTGTCGAGTCCCCAGTACATCAGCTCGCGTACCCGCGCCATCTCTGCACTCTGCACCAGCTGCGGATCCGGATCGCCCGATGCTTTGTCGATCTTCAGCTGGTACTCCTCGCCGAGGCGCTGCGCCGCCACCATCGGATAGAATCCGCGCTGCTTCATAAGATCGCGCAGGATGGTATTGGCCTCCTCCTCGCGCCCGCGCTCCAGCAGCAGATCCGCCTGCCAGTAGCGCCACTCGTCTTTCTCCTTGGCATCCATCGGCAGACGGGCGAGCCAGGTATTTAACCCCTGGCGATCGCCTGCGCCCAGGGCGAGCCTTACCCGGCGCTCCACCAGAGTCGTTGACTGGGAACGCATGATGGCGTCGTCACGCCAGCGCGCCTGCTCCTCGGTGATGTCGTTGCCCATCAGCCGCCAGGCGACGATATCCCGCAGCGCCTGGGTCTGCTCCTCATTGAGCTGCTGCGCCGACGCCAGCGACGGGATCATCAGACGGGCGTTCTCCACGTCCTGGCGGGCAACGCTCTCAAACGCCTCCTGGGCCATCTGCCGGGTAAAGTCGGTCGCGCCGGTGGTGCGGGCAAAGGTCAGGACACTGTTAGGATCGTTTGCCAGCGTGATAATGGCGCTGGAGATGGTCTGGTACTCGCTGGGCATCTGGTTCGCCAGCACGGTAACGAGGCGGGTATTGCCCGCCTTCATCGCCAGCCGGATGCGTTCAAGGAAGGCCAGCGGATCCTGCGTGCCGGAGGCGCGCCAGGCGCCAAACAGGCGGTCGCAGGCGTTGGGCTGGCTCTTGCCGGTCAGCCAGAGCGTTTTTGCCCCCTCCCACGCCGCGTCGGGCTGGGCGGTGTTCCATTTGGCGTAGTAGTAGTTGCACTGTGCTTCAGTGGTTCCCGGTTTGTCCGGGCTAAAGGCCAGCAGGCCGCGCCAGTCCTCCCGGCGCGCCAGCTCGTTAACAAAGCGCGACTTCAGATTGCGGGCGGGGGGCAGCGTCGGGTTGGCCTGCACAAAGTTGGTCACCGCAATCGCCGGCTGGTTCATCAGATCGTCATTGATCTGACGGTACTCCAGATAGGGATAGAGAGGATAATCCTTCAGCCCCGGCATCAGCTGCGCTACAACGTCCATCTGCTTGTTGTCCCACGCCTGCTTGATTTGTGCATAGCGGTTTCGCTGCTCATCGAGCGAGTCAGCGCGTGCCAGGCCGCTCACCGTCAGCATGCAGCAGCCGACGGCCAGCAGTCGCCAGGCGACAGGTTTTGCATTCACAGGCACTTTCTCCATATAAATAAGTTTCTTGGCGCATAACCCATTCATGCTAACCAGGCATTTCGCAATCCGCCACGCGCTGGACACTTTTTTACTTTTGAGTCTGATTTAACACTCGTGACGCAGCTGGCTGGGATTGCACCCCAAAAACGGCTACACTCGGCAGCTGAGTACCATTCACATTACGATAAAAGAGGCGAAGTCCAACGTGGCTCAATTCGTTTATACCATGCATCGTGTCGGCAAAGTGGTTCCGCCGAAACGTCATATTCTGAAAAATATCTCGCTGAGCTTCTTCCCGGGCGCAAAGATTGGCGTTCTCGGTCTCAACGGTGCGGGTAAGTCCACCCTGCTGCGCATTATGGCCGGCATCGATACCGACATCGAAGGTGAAGCCCGCCCGCAGCCAGGTCTGAAAATCGGCTACCTGCCGCAGGAGCCGAAGCTGAACCCAGAGCACACCGTGCGTGAATCCATTGAAGAGGCCGTGGCAGAAGTCGTTAACGCCCTGAAAGGGCTGGACGAGGTGTACGCCAAGTACGCAGAGCCGGACGCTGACTTCGATAAGCTCGCGGCCCAGCAGGGCAAGTTTGAAGAGATCATCCAGGCCCACGACGGCCACAACCTGAACGTGCAGCTGGAGCGCGCCGCTGACGCTCTGCGCCTGCCGGACTGGGATGCCAAGGTGGATAAGCTCTCCGGGGGGGAACGCCGCCGCGTGGCGCTGTGCCGCCTGCTGCTGGAAAAACCAGACATGCTGCTGCTCGACGAACCGACCAACCACCTGGACGCCGAGTCCGTGGCCTGGCTGGAGCGCTTCCTGCACGACTTCGAAGGCACCGTCGTGGCCATCACCCACGACCGTTACTTCCTCGATAACGTTGCCGGCTGGATCCTTGAGCTTGACCGTGGCGAAGGCATTCCGTGGGAGGGTAACTACTCCTCCTGGCTGGAGCAGAAAGACCAGCGCCTGGCCCAGGAAGCCTCTCAGGAAGCGGCTCGCCGTAAATCCATTGAGAAAGAGCTGGAGTGGGTGCGTCAGGGTGCCAAAGGCCGTCAGTCTAAGGGCAAAGCCCGTCTGGCCCGCTTTGAAGAGCTGAACAACACCGAATACCAGAAGCGTAACGAAACCAACGAACTGTTTATTCCGCCTGGCGCACGTCTGGGGGATAAAGTCGTTGAGGTGAGCAACCTGCGTAAATCCTACGGCGACCGTGTGCTGATCGACGATCTGAGCTTCTCGGTACCGAAAGGGGCTATCGTTGGCATCATCGGTCCGAACGGCGCGGGTAAATCCACCCTGTTCCGTATGATGTCCGGTCAGGAACAGCCTGACAGCGGTACCATCACCCTGGGTGAAACCGTGAAGCTGGCCTCCGTGGATCAGTTCCGTGACGCGATGGATAACAGCAAAACCGTGTGGGAAGAGGTTTCCGGCGGGCTGGATATCATGAAGATCGGCAACACCGAGATGCCAAGCCGTGCCTACGTAGGCCGCTTTAACTTCAAAGGCGTCGATCAGGGCAAACGCGTTGGCGAGCTGTCCGGCGGTGAGCGTGGCCGTCTGCACCTGGCCAAGCTGCTGCAGGTTGGCGGTAACGTGCTGCTGCTCGATGAACCGACCAACGACCTGGATATCGAAACCCTGCGGGCGCTGGAAAACGCCATGCTGGAGTTCCCGGGCTGCGCGATGGTCATCTCGCACGACCGTTGGTTCCTCGACCGTATCGCCACCCACATTCTGGACTACCAGGACGAGGGTAAAGTAGAGTTCTTCGAAGGTAACTTCACCGAATACGAAGAGTATAAGAAACGCACCCTCGGCGCAGACGCGCTGGAGCCGAAGCGTATCAAGTACAAACGTATATCTAAGTAAGCACCGGGATGCCGGGTGGCGCTTGCGCTTACCCGGCCTGGGGTTTTGCACGGTTTGTAGGCCGGGTAAGGCGAAGCCGCCACCCGGCAATGCGAGCGTCAACGGCGAGCAGCGTTATCCCTGCTCGCCCATCATCTCTTTTACCAGCTCCACGCAGCGCAGGAAACGCCCGTCGTAGTCCGACTCCTCCACGTGAATAAAGTCGATCCCGTTATCGTTAAGCATAGAGACCAGCATGGTCTGGAAGGTTTTGCGATCCACCGAGCTGCCAAGGCTGCGCAGGCCGTCAGCGACCCACGGCGTGTTATTCTCCAGCAGGATCACCAGGTCGAAGCGGTACTCGTCGATCATCGCCTGCACGAACGGGTGCTCGCGCCCTTCATACTTCTTACAGAAGGCCTGGGTAGTGACGAAATCGGTATCGATAAAGGCCACCTTATTGGCGTACTTCACCGCAAAGTCGATGTACTGGGCCTGGCCGAGGGCAATCTTGTCGTAGTCAGAGTACTGAAGCGCCATCTCATCGCCGCCGAGATGGGAGAAGACATAGTCGCGCCCGTACTCCCACGCGCTGGTGGTATTGAAGATATTGGCGAGCTTATTCACCAGCGTCGATTTGCCGCTCGACTCACCGCCGAGGATCGCTACCGTGCGTACGAAGAAGGGCTTCACCTCGGTGGGGATGTACTCCCAGTAGCGGAACGGGTTAGCGCGGATCTGCCCGCCGCTGATGTTCATAAAGGTGCGTTTCGGATCGATCAGCACCGTCTCGATGTCGAGGTGCTTCTCATACTGCTTGGCATCGGCCTCTTCGGAGGTGTAGATCCAGTTGGGCTGGATCCCCTTCTCATCCATAAAGGCTTTGATGCCTTTACTCCAGACGTCCCAGCCGTGCGGGTATGGCTCCATCCCCTCCTCGTTAAAGGCGTGGATGCGGATATTTTTCTGGTACTTAAAGGTCTGTAGCAGCCAGCGCAGGCGATCGGGCACCGTGGGCTGCTGGGACATGGCACTCTCTTCGAACAGCTCGCGATCGCGCGTCTCGTCGTAGCCCATGATGATATGCAGCTCGTCCACCTGGCTGCAGGCGCGCTGCAGCAGGTAGATGTGGCCGGTGTGTAGCGGATAGAACTTGCCAAACACCACGCCGATGTTTTTCTGCTGCCGGGGAAACTCCAGCCCGAGGAAGCGGTGCAGCGCCTCCAGCTTCTGCGCGCTGGGGCTTTTGATCTTGGCGTTAAGCAGCTGGCTCAGGTAGCCCTTGGTCATGCCGCTCGCCTCCGCCACCTGCTGTAGCGTGCAGCCCTTCTGGCGGATGGCGGTTTTCAGATAGTCAAATGACGACATAAATTACGGTGCCTCCTGCAAAATCGTAGTGGTAATTATAAGTCGTCAAAGACGCTTAACGCATCGGCAAGTTTTTTCACGCCAAACACCTGCATCCCAGCCGGTGGTTTTTTCGGTACGTTGGCAGCAGGGACGATCGCCCGACGGAAACCGTGCTTCGCCGCCTCCGAGATCCGCTCCTGGCCGCTGGGCACCGGACGGATCTCCCCTGCCAGCCCGACTTCGCCAAACACCACCAGATCGTCCGGCAGCGGACGATCGCGCAGGCTGGAGACCATCGCCAGCAGCAGCGCCAGGTCGGCGCTGGTCTCGGTGACCTTCACCCCACCAACGACGTTCACAAAGACATCCTGATCCGCCATCTGCAACCCGCCGTGACGATGCAGCACCGCCAGCAGGATCGCCAGCCGGTTCTGCTCCAGCCCCACCGCCACGCGGCGCGGGTTAGACATCATCGACTGATCCACCAGGGCCTGGATCTCTACCAGCAGCGGGCGGGTGCCCTCCCAGACCACCATCACCGAGCTGCCAGAGGTGACCTCGTCGCCCCGGCTAAGGAAGATGGCCGATGGGTTGCTGACCTCGCGCAGGCCCTGTTCGGTCATCGCAAAGACGCCCAGCTCGTTCACCGCCCCAAAGCGGTTTTTATGGCTGCGCAGGGTGCGGAAGCGCGAATCGGCGTCGCCGTCCAGCAGCACCGAACAGTCGATGCAGTGCTCCAGCACCTTCGGCCCGGCCAGCGAGCCATCTTTCGTAACGTGTCCCACCATCACAATGGCAACGCCGCGCGTCTTGGCGAAGCGCGTCAGGTAGGCCGCCGTCTCGCGCACCTGGGCCACGCTGCCCGGCGACGACTGGATATCCGCCATGTGCATCACCTGGATCGAGTCGATGACCATCAGCTTCGGCAGCTCTTCGTCAGCAATCATGCAGATCTGCTCGATGCTGGTCTCGGAGAGCATGTTCAGGTTGTTGGTCGGCAGCCCCAGACGGTGAGCGCGCATGGCGACCTGCTGGAGCGACTCTTCGCCGGTGACGTACAGCGTCTTCATGCTTTCGGAGAGCTTGCACAAAGTCTGCAACAGCAGGGTGGACTTGCCCGCACCCGGGTTACCGCCGATGAGGATCGCGCTGCCCGGCACGACGCCGCCGCCCAGCACGCGGTCAAACTCTTTAAAGCCGGTGGAGAAGCGCGGCAGCGCCTCCAGGCTAATCTCTGACAGCTTCTGCACCTTCGAGACGCCTGCGTTACCGGCATAGCCGCTCAGCCGCTCGTTGCGCGCAACCGTCGGAGACGCCGCAACGCGCACCTCGGTGATGGTGTTCCAGGCATGGCAGGCGCTGCACTGCCCCTGCCAGCGCGGATAATCCGCACCGCATTCATTACAGACAAATGCGCGTTTTGGAGCTTTCGCCACGTTTACCTCGTTAGTTCTGGTTCAGGCTGCCCGACAGGATACAGAAAACGCCCATCAGGTCAGCGTGACGGATAGTGACTTCCGTCTTCTCATTTACTTTGGGTTTCGCATGATAGGCGATCCCCAGCCCCGCCGATTTGATCATCGGCAGATCGTTGGCACCGTCGCCGATCGCCACGGTCTGTGCCAGCGGAATATCGTACTCCTGCGCCAGGCGCAGCAGCGTGGCCGCCTTGTACTGGGCATCCACAATGTCGCCCACCACGTGGCCGGTCAGCTTGCCGTCGATAATCTCCAGCTCGTTGGCCACGGCGGCGGTCAGGCGCAGCCTGTCGCGCAGGTAGTCGGCAAAGAAGGTGAAGCCGCCGGAGGCGATAGCCACCTTCCAGCCCAGCGTCTCCAGCTTCAGCACCAGCTGGGTCAGGCCCGGCATCAGCGGCAGGCCATCGCGCACCTGGTGCAGAATGCTGGCGTCGGCCCCTTTCAGCGTACCGACGCGGCTGCGCAGGCTGGCGGTAAAGTCCAGCTCGCCGCGCATCGCCCGCTCGGTCACCTCGGCGACCATTTCGCCGGTACCCGCCAGCTTCGCGATCTCATCGATACACTCGATCTGGATCGCGGTAGAGTCCATGTCCATCACCAGCAGGCCCGGCGTGCGCAGGTGCGGGATCTTACCCAGCGGCGCAACGTCCAGACCGGCGTCGTGCGCCAGGCGCGTCGCCCGCGGCGTCAACGAGCCGGCCAGGCGGATCACCTGGTAATCTTCGACGCACCAGGCGGCGACGATCACCATCGCCGCACCGAGCGAGCGCTGATATGCCGTCAGGCGCTGTTTATCCAGGCTGCGGCCATAGAGCAGCCAGCCGCTGCGACCCGCGTGATAATCGAGCGGCATCACCTCGTCGCCGCTTAAAGAGAGCGGCAGCCCAGGCCACTGAGAGACGGCTTCAGGCAGGTCGCGCCAGGTTAAACTGTTAGACATTAAAGCTCCTGTAAAAACACGTGCGGCCAAACGGATACGGGTAAAAATAACGCCTGAGGCTACCCTGTAATCATCGCTTCTGGCAACATGCTAACCTCAAATTTTCATCAGGTAAGAATATGGCCCGCGCAAAACTGAGATTCCGGCTGCATCGCGCTGTGATTGTGCTCATCTGTCTCGCCCTGCTGGTGGCGCTGATGCAGGGGGCGTCGTGGTTCAGCCAGAGCCACCAGCGGGCGCGTAACCCCCAGTTTGAAGAGCTGGCCCGTACCCTGGCGCACCAGGTGACCCTCAACCTGACGCCGCTGATGCGCAGCGAAACGCCGGACGAAAAGCCGATTAGCGCGCTGCTGCGCCAGCTCACCGAAGGGAGCCGCATTCTTGATGCAGGCGTCTACGATGAGCAGGGCGATCTGATTGCACGTTCAGGAGAGAGCGTTGACGTCCGTGACCGTCTGGCGCTGGACGGGAAAAAGGCCGGCGGTTACTTCAACCAGCAGATTGTTGAACCCATACAGGGAAAAAATGGCCCGCTCGGCTACATGCGTCTGACCCTCGACACCCATACCCTGCCGACCGAAGCGAAACAGGTCGATAATACCACAAATATCCTCCGCCTGATGCTGCTCCTGTCACTGGCAATTGGCGTGGTGCTGACCCGCACGCTGCTGCAGGGCAAGCGTACCCGCTGGCAGCAGTCGCCCTTTCTGCTCACCGCCAGCAGGTCGGTTCCCGAAGACGAAGAGGGTGAAAAAAGAGAGCCGTAGGCCGGATAAGCGCAGCGCCATCCGGCGCGTGTGCCCGGGCCGCTTTGTGGTTAATATGGGGGCAAATAATTAAAAGGAAAGCTGTCATGCCTACGTTACGCCTGCTTATCTCTGATTCGTACGATCCCTGGTTTAACCTGGCGGTAGAAGAGTCAATTTTCCGCCAGATGCCTGCTACCCAGCGCGTGCTCTTTCTGTGGCGTAACGCCGATACGGTGGTCATTGGCCGGGCGCAAAATCCGTGGAAAGAGTGTAATACCCGGCGCATGGAGGAGGATAACGTCCGTCTCGCCCGGCGCAGCAGCGGCGGCGGCGCGGTGTTTCACGACCTCGGCAATACCTGCTTTACCTTTATGGCGGGCAAGCCGGAGTACGACAAAACCATCTCCACTAACATTGTGCTTAACGCGCTTAATTCGCTGGGCGTAGCAGCAGAAGCCTCGGGACGTAACGATCTGGTGGTCAAAACCCCGGAGGGCGATCGCAAAGTCTCTGGCTCGGCCTACCGTGAAACGCCGGATCGCGGCTTCCACCACGGAACGCTGCTGCTCAATGCCGATCTAAGCCGGCTGGCGAACTACCTCAACCCCGATAAGAAGAAGCTTCAGGCCAAGGGGATCACCTCGGTGCGGGGCCGGGTAGCAAACCTGGTGGATCTGCTGCCGGACATCACCCATGAGGCGATCTGCGATGCCGTTACCGAGGCCTTTTTTGCCCACTACGGCGAGCGCGTCGCGGCGGAGATTATCTCTCCGGACAGGACACCGGATCTGCCGAACTTTGCCGAGACGTTTGCCCGTCAGAGCAGCTGGGAGTGGAATTTCGGTCAGGCCCCCTCATTCAGCCACCTGCTGGATGAGCGCTTCACCTGGGGCGGCGTTGAGCTGCATTTCGACGTCGAGCGAGGACACATCACCCGCACGCAGATCTTTACCGACAGCCTGAACCCGGCCCCGCTGGAGGCGCTGGCGGCGCGGCTACAGGGCTGCCTCTACCGCGCGGATAGGCTGCAGCAGGCGTGCGATACGCTGTTAGGGGATTTTCCAGAGCAGGAGAGAGAACTGCGAGAGCTAGCGGAATGGATAGGTAACGCGGTCAGATAATGGAAACGCCCGGTGGCGCTACGCTTACCGGGCCTACAGGTTTCGTAGGCCCGTGCCAGCGCAGCGCCGCCGGGCTAGAGCAAACTTACTCTTTATCGCCCAGCAGCACGGACTCCAGTGCGATCTTGATCATGTCGTTGAAGGTCGTCTGACGCTCGGCAGCGGTGGTCTGCTCGTGGGTACGAATATGGTCGGACACGGTGCAGATGGTCAGCGCTTTTGCACCGAACTCCGCCGCTACGCCGTAGATCCCCGCCGCTTCCATCTCTACGCCGAGAATGCCATATTTTTCCATCACGTCGAACATGGTTGGATCCGGCGTGTAGAAGAGATCGGCAGAGAAGATATTGCCGACGCGAGCGTCAACGCCCAGCGCTTTAGCCGCATCCACCGCGTTGCGTACCATGTCAAAGTCAGCAATCGCCGCGAAGTCGTGATCCTTAAAGCGCAGACGGTTTACCTTGGAGTCGGTGCAGGCACCCATACCGATCACCACGTCACGCAGCTTCACGTCAGCGCGAACCGCGCCGCAGGAGCCTACGCGGATGATCTTTTTCACGCCAAAATCGGTGATCAGCTCTTTGGTGTAGATAGAGCAGGACGGGATACCCATGCCGTGGCCCATCACGGAGATTTTGCGGCCTTTGTAGGTGCCGGTGTAGCCCAGCATACCGCGCACGTTGTTTACTTCGCGCACGTCTTCAAAGAAGGTTTCCGCAATATGTTTAGCACGCAGCGGATCGCCCGGCATCAGCACAACGTCAGCGAAATCGCCCATTTCGGCATTAATGTGGGGAGTTGCCATTTTCATTCCTTTTTATACATTTTTGCGCCGGATGGCGGCTACGCCTTATCCGGCCTACAGGATCCGTAGGCCCGGCAAGCGTAGCGCCGCCGGGCAGAAGCATTACAGCATGTTTTTGCCATATTCCATTGGCGACGTACCGAAGTAGGTCGCCAGCGTCTGGCCGATATCCGCGAAGGTATCACGGTGGCCCAGCGAGCCTGGCTTAACGTTCGGGCCGTAGATCAGCACCGGAATGTGCTCGCGGGTGTGGTCCGTACCGGTCCAGGTCGGATCGCAGCCGTGGTCGGCGGTGAAGATGATGATGTCACCCTCCTCGACCAGCGCTAACAGCTCCGGCAGACGGCGGTCGAACAGCTCTAGGCCGCCCGCATAGCCTGCAACGTCGCGACGGTGCCCCCAGGAAGAGTCGAAGTCAACGAAGTTAGTAAACACGATGGTGTTATCACCCGCTTCCTTCATCTCTTTGACGGTGGCGTCAAACAGCGCGTCCAGACCGGTGGCCTTCACTTTTTTAGTGATGCCAACGTGGGCATAGATATCGGCAATTTTCCCTACCGATACCACATGGCCATCCTTCTCTTCCACCAGCTTCTGCAGGATGGTGGGTGCCGGCGGCTCCACCGCCAGGTCGTGACGGTTGCCGGTACGCTGGAAGTTACCCGCCTTGTCGCCGACAAACGGACGTGCAATCACGCGGCCAATGTTGTAGCCGCCTTCGGTCAGCTCTTCACGGGCGATTTCGCACAGCGCGTAGAGCTTATCCAGGCCATAGGTCTCTTCATGGCAGGCGATCTGGAACACCGAGTCCGCCGAGGTGTAGAAAATCGGCTTGCCGGTTTTCATATGCTCTTCGCCAAGCTGATCCAGGATCACCGTCCCGGAGGAGTGGCAGTTGCCCAGGTAGCCCGGTAACCCGGCACGCTCAACCAGCTTGTCCAGCAGCTCTTGAGGGAAGCTGTTCTCGGTATCAGAGAAGTAGCCCCAGTCAAAGAGTACCGGCACGCCGGCAATCTCCCAGTGGCCCGACGGCGTATCTTTACCAGAGGAGAGCTCATGCGCCCATGCGTAAGCGCCAACGACCTCTGCGTTACCGTCCATTCCCGCAGGAATGGTTCCGGTAGAGCCTTCATGCGCCTTTGCCAGGCCCAGACGAGTTAAGTTAGGCAGGTTCAGCGGCCCCTGGCGGCCCGTGTTAGCTTCGCCTTTGGCACAGGCTTCGGCAATATGGCCGAGCGTATCGGAGCCTGCGTCGCCGAAGCGCTCCGCATCTTCTGTCGCACCGATGCCGAAAGAGTCCAGCACCATAATAAATGCACGTTTCATATTTTCTCCGTACTTAGTGCTTCATAAAAAAGTGATCAGATCAGTATACAGCTATTCAGTTATACGACGGTAGACCGTTGGCGTGGTTTCGGGAGCTTGATCGTCTAACGACACGGCAGCCTTGACCGCTTTCGCCGCTTCCTGCCAGCTGGCTTCGTCTTTAGCGTGGATCACCGCCAGCGGCCGCTGGCCGTCAATGCTGTCTCCCAGACGCGCCATATCGGTAAAGCCGACGCTGTAGTCAATGCTGTCAGCGGCCTGGCGGCGACCACCGCCCATGGATACCACCGCCATGCCCAGCGCACGGGTGTCCATCGCCGAGACAAAGCCTTCGGTATCGGCGTAGACCGCCTTACTGAGGGTCGCCGTCGGCAGGTACTTCGCATAGTTCTCGACGAAATCAGCCGGGCCTTTTTGCGCGGCAACCATCCGGCCAAAGACCTCCGCCGCTTTGCCGTTATCCAGCACCGCCTGCAGCTGCTGGCGGGCGTCGGCATCGTCACGGGCAAGCTTGCCGGAGATCAGCATCTCTACGCACAGCGCCATGGTGACGTCAAGCAGGCGCGGGTTGCGGTACTCGCCGGTCAGGAACTGCACCGCCTCGCGTACCTCCACCGCGTTGCCAGCGCTGGAGGCTAGCACCTGGTTCATATCGGTCAGCAGCGCCGTGGTGCGCACGCCCGCGCCGTTGGCGACGCCAACGATGGCTTCGGCCAGCGCCTCGGACAGCTCATAGGTCGGCATAAACGCGCCGCTGCCGACCTTCACATCCATCACCAGCGCATCCAGCCCTTCCGCCAGCTTTTTCGCCAGAATAGAGGCGGTGATCAGCGGAATGGAATCAACCGTGGCGGTGATGTCGCGGGTGGCATAGAAACGTTTATCCGCCGGGGCGAGGGAGCTGGTTTGCCCAATGATCGCGACGCCGACGTCCTTAATAATCTCCCGGAAGCGGCTGTCGTTCGGGAAGATGTCAAAGCCCGGGATCGCCTCCAGCTTGTCGAGGGTGCCGCCGGTGTGGCCCAGTCCGCGTCCCGAGATCATCGGCACGTAGCCGCCGCAGGCTGCCACCATCGGGCCGAGCATCAGCGAGGTCACGTCGCCCACGCCGCCGGTAGAGTGTTTATCGACGATCGGGCCGTTCAGGCTGAGGCTTTTCCAGTCCAGCACCGTACCCGAGTCGCGCATCGCCATGGTCAGGGAGACGCGCTCCGGCATGGCCATGTCATGGAAAAAGATGGTCATCGCCAGGGCAGCAATCTGACCTTCTGAAATGGTGTTATCACGAATGCCGTTGATAAAAAAGCGAATCTCTTCGTCGCTGAGGGCATGGCCATCGCGTTTTTTTCGAATAATTTCTTGAGCGAGAAACAAGGTAACCCCCTGGTGTATAGGATCGATATTGGCGGGTGGCGCTACGCTTACCCGCCCTACGATCCAGTAGTCCTGATAAGCGAAGCGCCATCAGGCGAATTGCATCTTAATAGCTGCTTGCGCTTTTACCGTCGCCGTGGCCGAGAGCCTTCAGCAGGCTCGCCAGCAGGCTGGATGCGCCAAAGCGGTAGTGGCGTGAATCAGCCCACTCTGCGCCAAACAGCTGGTCGGCAATGGCGAGGAACTGCGCGGCATCTTCCGCCGTGCGTACGCCGCCTGCCGGTTTGAAGCCCACGGTTTTCTCGACGCCCAGATCGCGGATGGTTTCCAGCATAATGCGCGCGCTCTCCGGGGTAGCATTAACCGGCACTTTACCGGTGGAGGTTTTGATAAAGTCCGCGCCCGCCTTGATGGCGATCTCAGAGGCTTTACGGATCAGCGCCTCCTCTTTCAGCTCGCCGGTCTCGATGATCACCTTCAGCAGCACGTTGGCGTCGGCACAGGCGGCTTTACAGGCTTGAACCAGATCGAAACCGACCTGCTCGTTACCGGCGATCAGCGCCCGGTACGGGAACACCACGTCCACCTCGTCCGCGCCGTAGGCGATAGCTGCACGCGTCTCCGCCAGTGCGATCTCGATATCGTCGTTGCCGTGCGGGAAGTTAGTTACCGTCGCGATGCGGATCTCCGGCGTACCCTGCTCTTTCAGCGTCTTACGTGCGATGGGAATAAAGCGCGGGTAGATGCAAATTGCGGCGGTGTTGCCCACTGGGGTTTTCGCCTGATGGCACAGGGCGATCACTTTCGCATCGGTGTCATCGTCGTTCAGGGTGGTCAAATCCATCAGTTGCAATGCGCGCAGGCTGCTTGCAGTTAAATCAGTCATAACACTCTCCAGAAGCTGAAGACGGCGTTTGCCGGTTCATCGTTTAACCGGGCGGGTCTGTTACTATTCTAACATCCTCCCGCCACGACACTTCGACGTACATCACAGTTAATGAAAACGTCATGCAAAGTTGCATAATGTCATTGTGAGATACGTCACTATTTACGCCGTTCATTGCGGCGCTGCCCGGAACGGCTGGCATGTTATAATTCTAACATAACAGCGCTGTTAAACGCGACAGGCCGCCGGAACATTGCGGCCGGACGGGAGAGAAATGGTAAAATTTTCACATAAACGTTTGCTGCGTATTATCCAGAAGCGTAGCAGCGATCTCGTCAGGAGACTCCGGACGTAGCTCACAAAGTGTGCTAAAGACGCGGGCGGCCTGCTCCGGACGGTTAGGCTCGCCCTGAAAGCCGTTGAGCGGCATATCCGGCGCGTCCGTTTCGAGCAGTAAGGCGGTGAGCGGTAGACGGGCGATAACGTCGCGGGTTTTACTCGCCCGCGGATAGGTGATGGTGCCCCCGACGCCAATCCGGTAGCCCATCTCGACAAAGCGCTGGGCCTGCTGCAGGCTGCCGGCAAAGCCATGCACTACGCCAGTGCGCGGCAGGCTGTGGCGCTTGAGGTGCATCGCCAGCTTGTCATGGGTGCGCCGGGAGTGAAGGATCACCGGCAGATCGTAGCGCTTTGCCAGCCGCAGTTGGGCATCGAGCAACTGCTCCTGCTTGTCAAACTGCGGATCCTCCCGATAGAGATCGAGACCGATTTCCCCTACCGCCACCAGCCTGGTGGGCCGCGCGGCAAGCTGGTCAGCCAGCCTGTCAATACACGCCGGCGTATGGTTTTCAATCACGATGGGGTGCAGCCCCAGCGCAGCATAGACAGACTCAAACCGTTCGGCGAGGGCCAGCACGCGGGAAAAATGGGCCGCTTCGACGGCAGGCACGATCACCGCCTCGACGCCCGCCGCGCTGGCCCTGGCAAGGCTCTGCGCCTCATCGCCGGTAAAGGGCGGAAAATCAAAGTGACAGTGGGTATCGATAAAGCGTTGCGTCATGCCGAACTCTCTTTACTAAAGGGCGTATCGTTAGCCTGCGGGGCATCAACCAGGGGTGTCGCCAGCGCGTCGTTTGCCACTACCGCAGGCGGTACCACCCTCGTCGCCGGGGTGACAATACGCGGCGCATGGCGCAGCAGCGGCGGCTCGTCCACCAGCAGCTTCCCGACGGTAGCGAGGAAGTAGCGACCGCAGAGCCGTCCCAGCTTATAGTCATCGCGCAGCGCTGGCAGGCGACTGCCCAGAGCCATGCTTTTCAGCAGGCGCGGCGGGTAGATCTCAAAGATCCGCAGCTTGCCGGGGGGTTTCTCAATAAACTGCTGGATCGCATGATAGCTACTCTCGTGATGGTGAACCAGATTAACGAAAGATTGCAGGCTGCTGTCACCCAGCCAGCGCTCCATGCGTTTAAACCATTGCGGGGTGTAGTACATCTGCGACGGCACGGTGCGGATCACCACGATGGTTTTCGCCCCCCGCTTTGCCGCCTCCTGCACCGGGATGGCATCGCTGATGCCGCCGTCGAGATAGTTAATGCCGTCCAGCATCACGCCGCTGCGGTAGAAGCCGGGGATAGCGCTGGTGGCGCGGATCAGATCCAGCCAGGTCTGGCTGGTGGGGGCAAAGTAGCCGGGCGTATAGTCATCTCCCCGACAGGCGCACATATAGAACAGCTTGCCAACGTCAAACAGGCGGGCGGCGGTGTCCATTGCCAGCGGCATCTCTCTGGCCGTGGACTCCACCAGCCAGTCGAGATCGATCAGGTTACCGCCGCGTACGAAGCGCACCGGGTTAAAAAATTCACGGGAGGTGGTATAGCGCATAATGACTTTGCGCGCGTAGCCAGGCTGGTTACAGAGGTAGGCTGAGATATTCTGCGCCCCGGCAGAGGTACCAAAGAAGAGTTCGAACGGGTTAAATTGCGCGCGCATAAATTCGTCCAGCACGCCGGCAGTAAAGATGCCTCGTTGGCCGCCGCCTTCACAAACTAAGGCGAGCCGCCCCGGGCGAAAGGAACTCAACGCTAACGGCGCTATATTGCCGAGCGTAACGGGTATTCGCTGCCCCACCCTGCTTTCCTGTCATTGTTTTATTTATTAACAGCTTATCTTAATTTCTTATTTTCCAGAACCGTGAAAGCCAGTCACAAGGACTGGCTTTACGATTAGCGGGAGTTTACGGCTCGCTATGGACGCCGACGTCCCATGAACAGGCTGACCAGGAACAGAATGATCCCGACGACAAAGACGATTTTTGCCGCACCTGCTGCCGTACCGGCCAGGCCACCAAAGCCCAGAGCAGCGGCAATTAACGCGATAACCAGAAATATAATGCCCCAACGAAACATAAGATTCTCCTTTCCTTTACCATAGTTAACGTTACCGCTGTTAGTGAGCGCTCAGGCTACTCACCGGCGATACTTACTCGGTGTGATGCTCACGTCCCCCGTCATAGGGTGGGGGATCGCATTCTGAGATTACTTGTTAACTTTAAGATCGTTTTTCACACTTTTCACACCATCGACCGCTTTGGAGATGCTCTCCGCACGTTCGATTTGTGCCTGGGAGTCAACCGTACCGGTCAGCTGAACCACACCATCGGTAGTTTCAACTTTCACTTTACGTGCCGGAACGATGTCATCAGCTAACAGCTTAGCTTTAATCTCGCTGGTGGTGGCGGTATCGCCCGCATAGCCCTTCACAGAGGAGGTTTTGCCGTCGCGTACGTGCAGCTTGTCGCTAACGGACTTAACGCCTTCAATCTGTTTAGCGACCTTCACCGCTTCTTCAGCCTGCGCCTGGCTCTCAACGAAGCCGCTCAGCGTGACTACCGCTTTATCGGTCTTAACGGAGATGTCGGTGCTCTTGATACTTTCGTGATCGACCAGTGCTGCTTTGACTTTGGCGGTGATCGCGCTGTCATCCATGAAGTTACCGACTTTATTCATAGAGCTATCGATTTTTTCCCCAGCGCTGTGAGCTGTAGATTGCGCTTTGTCAGTTGCGCTGGTCTCTGCCAGAGCAGAGCCGCTTGCAACAACAGAACCTAATACAACAGCCAGCAGGGTTTTAGAAATCTTCAGTCTTGTCATAGTCATCGATCTATTCCTTTCAGTTTGCCCACGTTTTGGGCTTTGAGCAGCCATCAAGGCCGCTTTGCTGCTCCGGTGCATAGCACCTTCTTTTACAGCCATTAATCATGTGACTAAAACAGAGCGCGGGATGAAACGCTTTTATTCACGCATTGAACAGTGCTTTCATCCACACGTCTGGTAATCACTTTGTTAAATATAGCCAACAATTTAAAAAGCGCTTGTGGGAAAAGATAAAAAAACGGGTGATAAAAGCAAAAAGCGGGCTATTTAAGAACATTCCGCAAGGGACTAATAAGACAGGGAAAGTGACAGAGCACGGCGGCTGCCGTGCTCTGGAGAAGGGATTAGTGTTCGCGCGTTTTACGGAACTGCACGTCCGGGTAACGCTCCTGGGTCAGGTTCAGGTTCACCATGGTCGGCGCGATGTAGGTCAGGTTATCGCCGCCGTCCAGCGCCAGCTGGATCTCGTTTTTACGCTTGAACTCTTCGAATTTCTTCACGTCGCTGCACTCTACCCAGCGGGCGGTAGCAACGTTAACCGATTCGTAGATCGCTTCCACGTTGTATTCGCTCTTCAGGCGCGCAACCACCACGTCAAACTGCAGCACCCCGACCGCACCTACGATCAGATCGTTGTTAGCAATCGGACGGAACACCTGCACCGCGCCCTCTTCCGAGAGCTGAACCAGCCCTTTAAGCAGCTGCTTCTGCTTCAGCGGATCGCGCAGGCGGATACGGCGGAACAGCTCAGGAGCAAAGTTCGGAATGCCGGTGAACTTCATCATCTCACCTTGGGTGAAGGTATCGCCGATCTGGATGGTGCCGTGGTTGTGCAGGCCGATGATATCGCCGGGGTAGGCCTCTTCCACATGGGAACGGTCGCCTGCCATAAAGGTCAGCGCATCGGAGATAACCACATCCTTGCCGAGACGCACCTGGCGCAGCTTCATGCCTTTTTCATATTTACCGGAGACCACACGCAGGAACGCCACGCGATCGCGGTGTTTCGGATCCATGTTGGCCTGGATCTTAAACACGAAACCGGAGAATTTCTCCTCCTGGGCTTCCACGTCGCGGGTATCGGTTTTACGCGGCATGGGGCGCGGCGCCCACTCAACCAGACCGTCAAGCATATGGTCAACGCCGAAGTTACCCAGCGCGGTACCGAAGAACACCGGGGTAATTTCACCCGCGAGGAACAGCTCTTTATCGAACTCGTGCGAGGCACCCTTCACCAGCTCCAGCTCGTCACGCAGCTGCGCCGCCAGCTCTTCACCGACGGCAACGTCCAGCTCCGGGTTATCCAGCCCCTTAACGATACGCACGTCCTGGATGGTATGCCCCTTACCGGTCTGATAGAGGTAGGTTTCATCTTTATAGAGGTGGTAAACGCCCTTAAACAGCTTACCGCAGCCGATCGGCCAGGTAATGGGCGCGCAGGCGATCTTCAGCTCGCTCTCCACCTCGTCCATCACTTCCATGGGGTCACGGATGTCACGGTCGAGCTTGTTCATAAAGGTCAGGATTGGCGTATCGCGCAGACGGGTAACCTCCATCAGCTTGCGGGTACGATCCTCTACCCCTTTCGCGGCGTCGATGACCATCAGGCAGCAGTCCACCGCCGTCAGGGTGCGGTAGGTATCTTCCGAGAAGTCTTCGTGCCCCGGGGTGTCCAGCAGGTTCACCAGGCAGTCGTGATAGGGGAACTGCATCACGGAGGTGGTGATTGAGATCCCACGCTGCTTTTCCATCTCCATCCAGTCAGATTTTGCGTGCTGGCTTGAGCCACGCCCTTTTACCGTACCGGCGGTCTGGATCGCCTGTCCGAACAGCAGCACCTTCTCGGTGATGGTGGTCTTACCGGCGTCCGGGTGAGAGATAATGGCAAAAGTACGGCGCTTGGCCACCTCTTGCAGATAAGGAGACAACGTCATAATCAAATCTTCTTATATAAGCGCGGCGTCGGGCCGCGCATCATGAAATAGGGGAATGCGGCTATTTTACCCAGCAATGGCAGGCAGACAATCAATGTTTACACAGGCGTTGCTCCAGTTCGCTTAGCGAGGCCACGGTCCAGGTAGGATTGATCCCCTCCGGCTGCGCGCGGTTGTGCGCATTGAGCCAGCAGGTTGCTAACCCGGCATTCATGCCACCCAGAATGTCGGACTCGGCGGTATCGCCCACCATCAGCACGCGAGAGCGATCCGGGTTGCCCGCCTGCTCCAGCGCATAGTCAAAGATGCGCGGGTGCGGCTTCGCCACCCCAACCTGCTCGGAGATGACGATCAGGTCAAAATGGTCGCGCAGGCCAGTACGCTCCAGGCGAATTTGCTGTAGCGCGGTAAAGCCGTTGGTAATAATGCCCATCTTGCACTTGCCCTGCAGGGCGTTCAGCAGCGAGACCGCCCCCGGCAGCGGGGCGCAAATTTCGGCCATCGCGTTGATAAAGGCGCTGTTGAGATCGCCCGGCAGTACGCTAAGGCGGTCGGCCCAGCTCTGAAAGCGCTGGTGCTGCAGCTGCAACGAGGTGATGGTTCCGTTCTGGTAATCCACCCACAGCGGCTTATTGACCGCCTGGTAGTCCTGAAAATCTTCGGCGGTAAAGGTCACGCTGTAGTCGAGAAACATCCGCTGTAGTCCGCTGAATGAGTCGAAGGTAAACAGCGTTTCGTCGGCATCAAAGAAGATCCAGTCCCAGTTCATTACATCACCTTTTTTGTTAAAGCGGCAAAGCCATAATTACGGCGTCTTCGCGGCCGTCAGCGGTTGGATAGTAGTTGCGGCGGATCGTCGCCTCGTTAAAGCCCAGGCTCTCATAGAGGGCGATCGCCGCCGCGTTTGAGGCCCGCACCTCCAGCCACAGCGTCAGCACGTCACGCTTTTCCAGCTCGCTAATGAGATGTTCGAGCAGCGCGCGCGCCAGCCCCCGGCGCTGATACGCGGGATCGACCGCGATATTAAACAGCGTGGCCTCGTCAAGCACGACTTGGGTGATGGCAAATGCCGCCAGCGTCTCATCAACCGTCAGGCCCAGGTTCAGGTAGCGCTCTCCCTGATTGCTGGCGAAGGTTTTTTCGCTCCAGGGAAAAGCGTGGGCGCGTTGCTCAATCGCATAAGCGTGCGTCAGGTCAGCCGTGCTGAGGGAAGAAATCGTGTTCATACTCGCAGATTTGTCGCCATAGGTCGGCTCGCGCCGCCGGGTTTGTCCGCAGTTCATCGAATGCGGGAGAGTGAACGCGCCCGCCTTCCAGCGTCAGCGCCTCGTCAGTGCCCAGCAGCCAGCTGTTACAGCGGCTCTCCGGGGGCAGCATCGCCACGCGGTCGGGGGTCAGCTGCAGCACCTGATCCGGCGTTATCGTTAGCGCCCGCAGGATATCGCCTACCAGCGGCTCGCTGAGCGCCGGGAGCGTGCTTGAGACCATCACCAGACGGATATGTGCGGGCAGCGACACAGCGACTTCGCCCTGCAACGCAGTGGGCAGGCGCAAAGACCACTGGGTAATGCCCAGCTGCTGTAGCTGCCAGTCGCGTCGGGAAATCATAGCGGGTCACTCCTGTATGTCAGGCGCGCAAATATAGCAAATTCGTCGTATCTGCGCCAACAAACAACTATAATCCAGCGCTGAGTTTATTAAGGAGCTGTTTCATGTCTGCTTTAACCCCGGCAAGTGAAGTCTTGCTGCGTCACAGTGATGATTTCGAAGAGAGCCGCGTTCTGTTTGCCGGAGATATGCAGGACGACCTGCCCGCGCGCCTGGATACCGCCGAGAGCCGCGTCCATACCCAGCAGTTTCACCACTGGCAGGTGCTGAGCCGCCAGCTGGGCGACAACGCACGCTTTAGCCTGGTGGCCGAGCAGGCCGACGTGGGCAACAGCGATACGCTGATCTACTACTGGCCAAAGAACAAGCCGGAAGCCCAGTTCCAGCTGATGAACATTCTCTCCCTGCTGCCGCTGGGCACCGATATTTTTGTTGTCGGTGAGAACCGCAGCGGCGTGCGTAGCGCCGAGCAGATGCTGGCGGAGTACTGCCCGCTGAACAAGGTCGATAGCGCGCGCCGCTGCGGCCTGTACCATGGCCGTCTGGAGAAGCAGCCTGCGTTTGATGCCGCCGCGTTCGGCGACAGCTATACGCTGGACGACCTGACCATCCATACCCTGCCGGGCGTCTTCAGCCGCGATGGTCTGGACAGCGGTAGCCAGCTGCTGCTCTCTACCCTGACGCCGCACACCAAAGGCAAGGTGCTGGACATTGGCTGCGGCGCGGGCGTGCTCTCTGCGGTGCTGGCCAGCCACTCGCCGAAGGTGCGCCTGACGCTGTGTGACGTTAGCGCCCCGGCGGTAGAAGCCAGCCGCGCGACCCTGGCGGCCAACGGCTTTGAGGGCGAAGTTTTCGCCAGCAACGTCTTCTCTGAGGTGACAGGCCGTTACGATATAATCATCTCTAACCCGCCGTTCCACGATGGTTTGCAGACCAGCCTGGAGGCGGCGCAGACGCTGATCCGCGGCGCGGTACGCCATCTGAACAGCGGCGGCGAGCTGCGTATTGTGGCCAACGCCTTCCTGCCCTATCCGCAGGTGCTGGACGAAACCTTTGGTTTCCACGAGGTGCTGGCCCAGACCGGACGCTTCAAGGTTTACCGTACGGTGATGACCCGTCAGGCGAAGCGCTAAACAGGTTCGGCCAACCCGTAGGCCCGGTAAGCGCAGCGCCACCGGGCGTTACTGGCCGTTCACGATGAATTTTGCAGCAGTTATTCTATCCCGTGCAATTAACTGTTGACGAACGGTATAAAACATCTAGAATGCGCCTCCGTGGTTACGATACTTTAACTGTATCGATGGTCTGCGAAGGTGGCGGAATTGGTAGACGCGCTAGCTTCAGGTGTTAGTGTCCTTACGGATGTGGGGGTTCGAGTCCCCCCCCTCGCACCATAAATCACGTTGATATTGCTCGCACTGGGCGAAGGTGGCGGAATTGGTAGACGCGCTAGCTTCAGGTGTTAGTGTCCTTAGGATGTGGGGGTTCGAGTCCCCCCCCTCGCACCAACGAGGCGATATCAAAAATCAATAAGTAAGATAGCTGTGCGAAGGTGGCGGAATTGGTAGACGCGCTAGCTTCAGGTGTTAGTGTCCTTAGGATGTGGGGGTTCGAGTCCCCCCCCTCGCACCACTTATCTTGCTCTCTCCTGGCACGACCCCTTCCGTTTCACCCCATTTTCACATTCATTATTACCAGCATCATTCCGCCCACCAGCGCGATACCCGACGGCAGCAGCACAAAGTGACGCAGACGCTTGTGATAGAGCATGGCTGGCGTTAGCAGCAGGCCGGGCACGATGACTGCACACCAGGCGTCAACAGAGAGATCGGCATAGGCTAGCCCGAGCGCAACGATGCCCGATAAGACCACTCCCCACCCGCTTTCCAGCACGCGCTGCAACATGCTTCTATCCTCACACTGATAATGATAACCAATATCATATGATAAGTTTTCTCACTTGTCAGCATGCGGTCGCACCAGTGGCTGAACTTTCTGCATCTGTTAATGACAGACATTCATGAAGGTGATAAATTGTGCGCCTCGGAAAAAACACATAACAATTTCCAACTCTTTTCGCGAGCTTATATTTTCACGCGTTATTACTCATTTTGCCAACCATAACGTTTTATATATTGCAGATTAATAACGACATTACACATGACAGCACAAACCTGGCATACCCTTTGTAACAAGAAATATCAGTTATCCCTGCGATTATTCCTGTTTCTCAATGCTGTTTCGGCCCTCTTCTCTTTCCTGCTGCCCTTGAGCAGCGCGGCGGGCGTGACTTTGCCGCTCGGGCTGCTCTTCACAGCCAGCGTCGCGCTGCTGCTCTGGCATAGATGGCAAGCAGAAAAGAAAATAAATATTCCTCTCATTTCACTTTTATTTGGCGGCCTTTGGGCGTGGCATGTTAGCGAGAAATATTCAGCCATTGGTCATCCGGACCCGGCATATCTTTTAATTGCGCTGCTAAGCGTATTATTTATCGGGACTATCGCTTTCTCTAACAATATCAGCGCATTTATCTTGCACTCGCTGCCGGTAAGCCTGAGCTGCCTGTGGCTGACCGACGGCAGCGCCTGGCTAAGGGTACTCTACTGCTTCGCCCTGCCGGTGGTAGGCATCGCCATCCAGCATGTGATCCAGCGGCGTAACGATAGCTTTGCCCAGGATCTGATGGACAAGCTGCTGGCGGAACGCAAGACGCTGAACGATTTAAGCATGCTCGATCCGCTGACCGGTCTCTATAACCGTCGCGGCCTGCAAAATAAGATTGATAACCTGCTGGCGCAGGATGACGGCAGACAGTTCGTGCTGCTGCTGGATATTGACCACTTCAAAGCCTACAACGATCACTATGGCCATATGATGGGCGACCAGGCGCTTATTCGCGTCTCTGCCGCCATCCGTGACGCGGTGCGCTCTCGGGATATTGTGGCCCGCTTCGGTGGCGAGGAGTTTATGATCCTGTTGAGCAATGTCGATCTGGCGCACGCCCGGATGACCGCCGAGCGCATTCGTCAGCAGGTATTCGATCTCAAAATCCCGCATATGTTTAATGAGAGCGTGGCAACCAACGTGACGGTAAGCATCGGTATCGCTCCCCTGCTGGACGAAGATATTGAGGATGCGCTGGGCAAAGCCGACAAAGCGCTGTATGAAGCGAAGCATTTAGGGCGCAACCATATTCTGGTCAGCGGCGACCTGCAGATAGCTTAAACGATACCCGGCAGGCATTTCGCGACAAAACTGTTGCGCTTGTTCCTGCCGATGGTTAGGATTGGCAATCATTATCATTTAGATTCCGGTCTAACCTCTCATGGCCCAACGCTCTGAACTGCTGGCAAACGATCTTATCTGGCGAGCCCCGCTGCATACCGCAGCGCCAACGCTTGCCGATGCCGTGCGCGAAACAATGTCCAGCCAGCGTCCGCACATGCTGGAGGTTATCCGTCTTGATGAGCCACCGCCGCACCGGGCCATGACCCTGGCGCAGTGGCAGCGCCCCGCCGCGCTGCGCACGCTGCTGGCCGACTACTCCGATCATATCTACCGCAACCAGCCACAGCTGCCGCGCGAGGGGAAACCGCTTATCTCGCTGTGGGCGCAGTGGTATCTTGGCCTGCTGGTTCCGCCGCTGATGCTGGCCCTGCTGGCGCACGATACGGCGCTGGATGTCTCCCCGGAGCATTTCCACGTTGAATTTCATGAGACCGGCCGCGCGGCCTGCTTCTGGGCCGACGTGCATGCCGATCGCTACACCACCCTGCTAGACGATCGCGGACGCATTGAGAAGCTGATCGTCTCGGCGATGCTGCCGGTCGTTCAGGCGCTGGAGGCCACCGGTGAGATCAACGGCAAGCTTATCTGGAGCAATACGGGCTATCTCATCAACTGGTATCTGAACGAGACGAAGCCGCTGCTCGGCGATGCGCGAGTTAACGCGCTGCGCCAGCTCTGCTTTTTCGATAAGACGCTGGCAAACGGCATGGACAACCCACTCTGGCGCACCGTCGTCCTGCGTGAGGGCGTGCTGGTGCGCCGTACCTGCTGTCAGCGCTACCGCCTGCCGGATGTCCAGCAGTGCGGCGACTGTACGCTTAAATAATCTTTACGCGACCTGCTCGCTCTCCCCCTCTGCACGCTGTGACTCCTGCGCCTCCTGCTCCAGAAGCTGTTTCTCGTAGACCTTAAAGAACGGGTAGTAGATCACGGCGGAGACCACGGCCAGCAGCACCACGAGGATTGCCGCCCGGTAGTCCCAGCCCAGCGCCCAGGCTGCGCCAATTGGTGCCGGTGCGGTCCACGGGACCACCGCAATCACCCGGCCAATCAGATCCATTTTCATTGCGCCCCAGGCGATCACCGAGTTGACCAGCGGTGCGAGCAGGAAGGGGATAAAAAAGACCGGGTTCATGACGATGGGGGTACCGAAGATCACCGGCTCGTTAATGTTAAAGAAGCTGGGCACAATACTGAGCCGTCCGATAGAGCGCAGGTGCACGGATCGGCTGCGCAGATAGCAGATCACCAGACCCATCGTCGCCCCGGAACCGCCTACCACAATAAAGAACGTCCAGAACGCCTCCATGAAAATGTGCGGCAGCGGCGCGCCCTGCGCCAGCGCGGTCTGGTTCATCCCCAGGTTGGTTAACCAGAACATCTGCAGCATACCGGAGACAATAGCCGCCCCGTGGATGCCGGCAAACCACAGCAGATGGCCAACCAGCACCGCCAGCAGAATAGCGGGCAGGGAATCAGCGGCGGCCACCAGCGGCTTAAACAGGGCCATGATGGCCTGCGGGATCAGCACCGAGAACTCAGACTGGATAAACAGGCTCAGCGGGTAAAGTGTGAGTACCACCACCAGCACCGGGATCAGCAGATCGAACGAGTTTTTGATCATCGGCGGAACCTGATCCGGCAGGCGGATACCGATGTTGCGCGCTTTCAAAAAGCGCATCATCTCAACGCAGTAGATAGCCACCAGGATAGCGGTAAAGATCCCGGTGCCGCCGAGGCTATGCACCGGCAGCGCGCTATCGGTTTTTGGCGCGGCGACCAGCAGAAACGCCATCAGCGAGAGCATGGCGCACATAAAGGGATCGAGCTGGTGCGACTTCACGTAGTGCTTGCCAAGGTTATAGGCGATGGCGGCACAGATGTAGATCGACATGATCCCCATGGTCATATCGAACGGGGTAAGGATCCGCCCCTCATACTGCTTTGCCAGATCGAGCCAGCCGCGAGCAAACCCCCAGGTGGTATCCGGTGAGAATGGAGGGTAGGCAAAGATGAGCAGAAAGGAGCCGACAATCATAAAGGGCATTGCCGAGATAAAACCATCACGAATCGCCATCACATGGCGCTGGGCAGAGATGCGTCCGGCGATGGGGCTGACATAATTTTCAACAAAACGGAAGATCAGGTTAAACGCAGCGTGGTTGGCAGACATTTTGGCTCTCCGGTCAGGCGAAAAAAGGAATGGCAAAAATGAGTATCAGTCTGCGATCTGCAGTGTGCAACCGGTTACTGTAACCGGTTTCCGCGATTGTGAAGAGGATCGATAATCGGCCTGGCGCGCTGTAAGTAAATAAGATTCACCTCACAATCAGGCCGGTATCTGCCGTCGAGAGTCGGCGCTCTCAAGAAGCGTCCGCTGCATCTGCACCAGGATATCTGCCGCGTAGAATAACCCTGCATCAGTATCAACGCCCAGCTTCGCCATCAGACTAAGCTTATGTGCGCGAATGCTTTTGCAGTTGCGCTCAAGCCGAACGGCAATATTAGCAATCGGATAGCCCAGGGCGGTGTAGTAAAGGATCTCCCGCTCGGTCTGATTTAGTACCCGCTCATAGCTGTAATACCAGAGGTTGAGGATAGTCTCATTCACCCGCTGTTTATCGCTAAGCCACTTCCGTAGCTGCTGGCGTACCCCCTCCAGCGGCGCGGTTTTGCTGATAATACCGTGCAGCGCGACAGGGGAAAAATGGCTCACCAACCGGGCCTCCATGTCGTTGCCCGCCAGCACAATGCGCTGCTGACCGGGGCGGGTTTGCGCCAGGTCACACATTACCTTAAGACACTCCAGCCGCTGCGCTCTGACAGCAGAGAGCGAATAGATCAGTGCAAAAAAGGGCGTCCACGGCAGCGCATGCATAAATGCGGCGTAATCTTTAAAGAAATAAAACTGATAATTTCCTACTGCTGGTAATAGATGCCGCAGCCCGGCTTCGCTCATGGCGCATTGTTCAATAATGGCAACGTCTCTTCTTGCTCTGCTTTTTTCCATTGCTTACCCTCGCCATTCATTGGATTTAAATTTAAGATCCCTGCCCCATAACTGCTATTAATCCATGCGTACAACTCAGCATTGCTACGTAATAAGAGGCGGCGCATAGCGCTATTTTTCTGTGCGCTCACCGTCTTATTGCTTTTTTTCAGCATAGAGGCGATCTGATTAATACCCCACCCTTTACCAAGAAGTCGTAATACCTGCTTTTCTGAATAGGTTAATGACAGTGCGGGCTGACTGACATCGTCATCATCATAATCACGATCTGACAAAAGCGACCGGCCGATAATTTCTGCGCGACGGTTGCCGCTACGGACCGCATTAATAATGCCCTCGACGGGTTCCATGCTGGAGAGCAGCGTGCTTTCTGAACGCAGCAGTAGCTCTACCGCCAGCGGGTAAATGGGCAGGGGAACGATAAAAACCCAATGAATATCAAGACACTGCATCATCATAGAGTAGTATGTCTTACAGGCGCTGCGAGCCTGCCTCAGATCGTTAGTGAGATCGACAATAACAACGTTCGCGTGCTGCAGCAGGGAGAGCGTTATCTCCTCTGGCGTCGCGCAGTAAATAGTTTCATATTCACAAAATGATTGCGCCATAATAGCGCCGAGACCAAACTGTATTATGGGTGCCCTGCTTATTACCACTGCGCACCTGTACTTTTCTGATAGCATATCTCCTCCGCTCACATTCGAGAACTCAGTGTGTTAATTCATCACGATAACGTTCATGAATAAATAAATGCCAGAACAAAAGCGCTACTCAACATCACAGCTGTTAACACAGCATCTCATTATCTCTATTCGTCACGCTTACATCATCAGACTTACGGTGGCCGACTGCGGTATTACTCTTTTATCCCTGGCTTAATATCGCATATCTTTGTTAAAAAAATAATGGGTGCGACGGCAAAAAAAATACGTCATTGAGAAAGTATTCCTAAATATATAAACACGGTGAATGATCAGAATCGTCTATACCCCGCCGCATGGCGATACCACAGCAAAGAAACGACCTGAGACGATTAAATCAATTTATGCGCTAAATATTGATCTCTCACAGCGCTGGGCGGGTAGCACGTTGTGTTAAAAGCTAGTTTTCTGTTTCGCTACGCTGGCCTGTCGGTGCCCGGGTTGTGGATCTACCGAAAGCGCCCCGCGTTTGAGGTTTGTGTTCTGCCTGCGCCGTGGTAATAATCCCTGTTCCTGTTGCGGCCAAAAAGAGGCGGATGTGAAGCACGACGGCGTGTATTTACCGGAGAAACTGGACGAGTCCAGCCTGAAGGACAAAATTTTCACCAGTGCCATTGAGCTGTTTGCCGAGTATGGCCTGAACGGTGCCCGCATGGAGCAGATCGCCGAGAAGGCGGGCACCACTAAACGGATGGTGGTTTACCACTTTAAAACCAAAGAGAACCTCTATCTGCAGGTGCTTGAGTACGTCTACACCCAGATCCGCGCCAGCGAAACGCGGCTCAACCTGACGCGGCTGCCGCCGGTAGAGGCGATGGTAGAGCTGGTGGAGAGCACCTTCGACTACCATGCTGCGCACCCCGATTTTATTCGTATTATCTGCATGGAGAATATGCAGCGCGGACGCTATATGCAGCAGTCAGAGTACCTGCGCAGGGTTAACCGCAGCGCGCTGACCCTGCTGGAGGATATCCTGGCGCGAGGCCAGCAGAAGCAGCTATTTAGCCGCAGCGTCAACGCCCGGGACGTGCACCGCCTGATGAGCAGCTTCAGCTTCCACTACGTTGCTAACAGCTACACCTTTACCCTGCTGTTTGAAGAGGGGGCGGATAGCCAGGCCCAGCAGGCACACTACCGCGCCATGGCGGTGCAGGTGGTGCTGCGCTATATCTGTCCATAAACAGGATCCCCCTGGGCAGAAAAAATAGCTTGTAATTAAATCGCGCACTATCTATATTCTAAACATGAAGACGAAATCGACGGCCCCGGCGAATGCGCCGCTGGCTTTGAATAATCAGCTCTGCTTTGCGCTCTACTCCGCAAACCTGGCGCTGAATAAACTCTATCGGCAGCTGCTGGCCCCGTTAGGTCTCACCTATCCGCAGTATCTGGTGATGCTGGTGCTGTGGGAGCGGGACGACATCACCGTGTCAGAGATTGGTGACCAGCTGTTTCTGGACTCCGCCACCCTGACGCCGCTGCTGAAGCGTCTCGAGAGCGCCGGGCTGATTGTTCGCCAGCGCTCGCGCCAGGACGAGCGCCAGGTGGCCGTGACCCTGACCGAATCGGGACGGGCGTTACAGCAGCAGGCACTTACGATCCCGGAATCGGTACGCTGCGCCGCTGCCTGCGATACGGACTCCCTGGCCGCCCTTCAGCACGAGCTGGAGACGCTGCGCCACCGGCTTCATAAGACTTAGGTTTCACCGTCCCTGACGGTCCTGAGCGTAACATATAAATAGCGCGCTATTTTATAGCGAATATATTGATAACAGCGAAAATAAGGAACCTGCCATGTCTTTAGAAAAAGTAGTTTACACCGCAAAAGCCAAAGCAACCGGTGGCCGTGATGGCCGTGCAACCTCCTCTGACGGCGTGCTGGACGTACAGCTGGGCGTACCGAAAGAGATGGGCGGCATGGGCGGCAACGTCACTAACCCGGAGCAGCTGTTTGCTGCGGGCTACTCCGCCTGCTTCCTCGGCGCGATGAAGTTTGTTGCTGGCCGCGACAAGATCGCCATGCCAAAAGAGGCCTTTGTTGAAGGCGAAGTCGGTATCGGGCCGCTGCCAACCGGTTTTGGTATCGAAGCGAAGCTGAACATCCACCTGCCGGGTATGGACGCGGCTGAAGCGCAGAAGCTGGTTGATGCCGCGCATATCGTCTGCCCTTACTCCAACGCTACCCGCAACAACATTGACGTGACGCTGAATATCATCGCCTGATAGTGAGCAAGGCCGGGCGGCCCAGCGCGTGCCCGGTCTATAAAAGCATCCCCTCTCTGTGCTACTATGAGCAGATATCAACCGCGGATCTTCCCGCTCTGTTTTTAGCTTGAGATAGCGCTATGTCTTCCAGAATCCTCTCCACCAATGTCATCGGTATCGACGCGTTTATGCACGATCACGCTCGCGTCCTGACCCAGTCCCGTGAAGGGACGGTGGCCGTTTTTGCTGATAACGCCCCGGCGTTTTATGCCCTGACGCCTGCGCGCCTGGCGCAGCTGCTGGAACTGGAAGCCCGGCTGCAGCGCCCGGCCAGCGATATCGCGCTCGATCAGCAGTTTTATGGCGAACCGGCCGACGCGCCGCCCAGCGTACCGATGGGTAAATTTCCGATGTACGCAGGCTGGCAGCCGGATCCCGATTTTCAGCGCCTTGCGGCCCTATGGGGCATCGGTCTGAACCAGCCCGTTACCCACGAGGAGCTGGCCTCGTTTGTCACCTACTGGCAGGCGGAGGGCAAGGTGTTTCACCATATGCAGTGGCAGCAGAAGCTGGCCCGCAGCGTGCAAATTGGCCGCGGTAGCCTGAGCGGCGCCGTTAAGCGCGATGTTAATGCGGTCTCCGAACCGGATAATCAGGTTCCCCCAGGCTTCAGAGGTTAATCATGAAAGACGTCGGCGAAATGATGAAGCGTTTGCAAAAGATGATGCCTGCCCACGTAAAACCGGCGTTTACTACCGGCGAAGAGCTGCTGGCCTGGCAAAAAGATCAGGGTGAGATCCGCTCGGCGGCCATCGCCCGGGAAAATCGGGCCATGAAGATGCAGCGCACCTTTAACCGCTCCGGCATTCGTCCTCTGCATCAGAACTGCTCTTTCGACAACTATAAGGTCGAAAACGAGGGGCAGATGAACGCCCTGGGCAAGGCGCGCCAGTACGTTGAGGAGTTCGACGGTAACATCGCCAGCTTTGTCTTCTCCGGCAAGCCGGGCACCGGCAAAAACCATCTGGCGGCGGCCATCTGCAACGAGCTGCTGCTGCGCGGGAAGTCGGTGCTGATCATCACCGTGGCCGACATCATGTCCGCCATGAAGGAGACCTTCAGCAGCCGGGAGACCAGCGAAGAGCAGCTGATTAACGATCTCAGCATGGTCGATCTGCTGGTGATTGACGAGATCGGCGTCCAGTCGGAGTCCCGCTATGAGAAGGTGATCATTAACCAGATCGTCGATCGTCGCTCCTCTTCCAAGCGCCCGACCGGCATGCTCACCAATAATAATGTGGCGGATATGACCCGACTGCTCGGCGAACGGGTGATGGACCGCATGCGTCTCGGCAACAGCCTGTGGGTTAACTTTAACTGGGATAGCTACCGCAGCCGCGTCACCGGCAAAGAGTATTAAGAGCTTTCCTGGCGCGGCCTGCCGGGTCTCCCGTTATATACTGACGCGACTTATCCTGACGGGTTATACCACATGAAATCAGCTAAACGTTTACTGTGCAGCGTCGCGATCGCCAGCGCCCTGCTCTCTTCTCTCTCTCACGCCGCCACCTGGCAGGAGCAGCTCACCAGCGCTGCCAACCAGCTGAGCCAGAACTCAGGCTCCACCACGTCAACGCAGCAGAGCGGTACCTCGCTCTCCGCCCTCGGCGGCCTGCTCAACGGCGGTAACCAGGCGCTGAGCGCCGATACCATGAATAACGCCGCCGGCATCCTGGAGTACTGCGCCAAAAACAAGCTGGCCTCGGTCACTAGCGCGGAGAATATCAAGAGCCAGGTGCTGGAGAAGCTCGGTCTGAGCGCGCCGGAGCAGAAGGAAGATACCAACTTTATGGATGGGTTACAGGGGATGCTGAACACCAAAGATGGCGAGCAGCTGAACCTGAACAATATCGGCAGCACGCCGCTGGCGCAGAAGGTGAAAACCAAAGCCTGCGACCTGGTGCTGAAGCAGGGTGTGAACTTCCTCTCCTGATCGTTTTTCCCCTGTCGCGCCTGCCCGATACACAGCGGGCGCGTCTGCCGCATATAAATGAGACATTGCTCATAAAACGCCCCTCTCTAAACCTTTTCTTAATAGAATTCAGGCTTTGTGACGCTAGAATTGCAGCTATGTGAATACGCTATTAAAGTGTTACTCCTGCAAAAATTCGGCTGTTGCTATTGAGGATCGACCGTTGTCTGAATTTCTCTCTCTTGTCCTGTTTGTTGCCTCGATAGCCATCTACTCCCTGAAGGCAGGCCGCAACAGGTGGTGGTTTACCGCTACGCTTGCCGTGCTGGGCCTGTTTGTTGTCCTTAATATCGCCCTCTACGCCAGCGACTACTTTACCGGTGACGGTATTAACGATGCGGTGCTCTACACCATCACCAACAGCCTGACCGGCGCAGGCGTCAGCAAGTATATTCTGCCGGGTGCGGCACTGGTCATCGGCCTGCTGGCGCTCTTTTTTGCCCTCGGCTGGATCCTGCGCCGCCGTCGCCATCATCCGCTGCACGTCGGCTATAGCCTGCTGGCCCTGCTGCTGGCCCTCGGTTCGGTAGATGCCAGCCCGGCCTTCCGGCAGATCACCGAGCTGGTCAAATCCCAGTCCCGGGCGGGAGATCCGGACTTTGCGGTCTGGTATAAAGAGCCAGCCAAAAGCATTCCGCAGCCGGCCCTTAACCTGGTCTATATCTATGGCGAGAGCCTGGAGCGCACCTACTTTGACAGCGATGCCTTTCCTGGCCTGACGCCGGAGCTGGGCGCGCTGAAAGATGAGGGGCTGGATTTTACCCATACCGCGCAGCTGCCGGGCACCGACTACACCATTGCCGGGATGGTCGCCTCCCAGTGCGGCATTCCGCTGTTTGCCCCCTTCGAGGGCAACGCCTCAGCGTCGATGTCGAGCTTCTTCCCGCACAATCTCTGCCTCGGCGATATCCTGAAAAACTCCGGGTATGAGAACCACTTCGTGCAGGGGGCGAACCTGCGCTTTGCCGGGAAAGATGTCTTCTTAAAATCCCACGGCTTTGACCACCTCACCGGGGCCGAGGAGCTGAAGGGTCGCGTTGCCGATCCGGCCTACCGCAACGACTGGGGCTTCTACGACGACACCGTGCTGGATGAGGTGTGGCAGCAGTATCAGCAGCTCTCTCAGAGCGGCAAGCGCTTCTCGCTCTTTGCCCTAACCGTTGATACCCATCACCCGGACGGCTTTGTCTCTCGCAGCTGCGAGCGGAAAAGCTACGCCATCGACGGGAAAGCGAACCAGTCCTTTAGCGCAGTCACCTGCAGCCAGCAGCATATCGCCGCGCTGATTAACAAGATCAAAGCCTCGCCGTGGTTTAAGGATACGGTGATCGTCGTCTCCTCCGATCATCTGGCGATGAACAACACCGCGTGGAAATACCTCAGCAAGCAGGATCGCAACAACCTCTTCTTTATTCTGCGCGGTGACCAGCCTGCTCAGGACGTCGTCGGGCTGAAGCGTAACACCATGGATAACGGCGCTACGGTGCTGGATATCCTCGGCGGGGATAACTTCCTTGGCCTCGGGCGCAGCAGCCTCTCTGGCCAGTCACTCTCCCAGTCGTTCCTGAACATGAAGGAGAAGGTGCTGGCGTGGAAGCCGGATATCATCCGCCTGTGGAACTTCCCCAAAGAGATGAAGGATTTTACCGTCGATAGCGACAAGGAGATGATTGCCTTCTCCGGCAGCCGATTCCGCCTGCCGCTGCTGATCCGCGTCTCGGACCAGCGCGTAGAGCCGCTGCCGGAGAGCGAGTACTCCGCGCCGCTGCGCTTCCAGCTCGCTGACTTCGCGCCGCGGGATAACTTTGTCTGGGTAGACCGCTGCTACAAGATGGCACAGATGTGGGCTCAGCAGCTGGCGCTCTCCACCGACTGGTGCGTCTCGCAGGGACAGCTGGGCGGCGAGCAAAGGGTTCAGCACGTCAATAGCGCGCAATGGCAGGGCAAAACCGCGTTCAAGGATACGGTGATCGACACCGCTCGCTATCAGCGCAACGTCGATATGCTCAAGGTGGTAGATAACGACGTTCGCTACAAGGCGGACAGCTTTATCTTCAACGTGGCCGGCGCGCCGGAAGAGGTGAAACAGTTCAGCGGCATCTCCCGTCCGGAGAGCTGGGGCCGCTGGTCCAACGCGCAGCTTGGCGAGGAGGTGAAGATTGAGTACAACGCCCCGCTGCCGGAGAGTTTCGATCTGGTTATCACTGCCAAGGCCTATGGCCCGAACGCCAACAAACCGATCCCGGTGCGGGTTGGTGATAGTGAGCAAACACTAACGTTAGGCAACGACGTCTCTACCACCACGCTGCGGTTCCATAACCCGTCCCACAGCAATACGCTGGTGATTGTGCCGCCGGAGCCGCAGTCCACTAACGAAGGGAATATTCTCGGCCACTCGCCGCGCAGGTTGGGGATTGGGATGGTGGAGATTAAGGTAGTAAAAACCGAGGGCTAGCTGTTTTGCATGAGTAGGCCGGGTAAGCGCAGCGCCACCCGGCGTTATTACAATTTAGAAGGTTTCCCAGTTATCGCCTGCTTCGGCGACGGCTGGTTTGCGGGTCGCCAGCGGCGCGGCGGCTTTTGCCACGATAGCCTGCTCGCGCGCTTCTTTACGCTGCTCCTGCATAATGCGGAACACCGCTACGGCCTGGGTCAGACGGCTCGCCTGCTCTTCCAGCGCTGCCGCCGCTGCGGCAGACTCCTGCACCAGCGAGGCGTTCTGCTGGGTGACGCGATCCATCTCGGCAACCGCCAGGCCCACCTGGTCGATACCGCGGCTCTGCTCGTCGGAAGCAGAGGCGATTTCGCCCATGATGTCTGTTACGCGGGTAACCGCATTGACGATCTCGTCCATGGTCTCACCGGCGCTCTCAACCAGCGTTGAGCCAAGCTCTACGCGGCCTACGGAGTCTTCGATCAGGCTCTTGATTTCGCGAGCGGCCTGGGCGCTGCGCTGGGCCAGGTTACGCACTTCCCCTGCGACCACAGCAAAACCACGGCCCTGCTCACCGGCACGCGCCGCTTCTACCGCCGCGTTCAGCGCCAGAATGTTGGTCTGGAAAGCGATGCCGTCGATCACGCTGATGATGTCAGCGATTTTCTGCGAGCTGCCGGCGATGTCGCGCATGGTCTGCACCACGTTATCCACCACTTTACCGCCCTTCTGCGCGGTCTCAGAGGCGCTAAGCGCCAGATGGCTCGCCTGGCGGGCGTTTTCGGCGTTCTGCTTCACGGTCGCGGTCAGCTCTTCCATGCTGGCAGCGGTCTCTTCCAGGGAGGCAGCCTGCTGCTCGGTACGGGAGGAGAGATCGTTGTTGCCCATTGCGATTTCGCTCGCGCCGCTGTAGATCTCGTTCGCACCGGTACGCACGGTACCGACGGTGCGCACCAGCTCACCCTGCATGTGGCGCAGGCTTTCTGCCAGCTGGCCCATCTCGTTGGAGCCGTGCACGTCGATCTTCTGCACCAGATCGCCACCGGCGATATGACGGATGCTCTCCACCAGACGGTTAAGCGGAGAGATCAGCACGTTTTTAATGCCGAACCAGACGGCAACGATCACCGCCAGCACCGCCAGCAGCACGCCCGCGATAATCCAGAGAGCCATGCTGTAGGAGCTGTTGTTGTCTGCGACGGCGAGATCGTACAACTTGTCATTCTGCTGCAGGAACTCAACGTACTGTTTCTCGAATGCGTCCTGATAGCCCTGGGTCGGCTGATCAAAGAACTCGTTGATTTTGCCTGCGCCCAGCAGCTGGATAAGTTCAGCCAGCGCGCCGTGGTAGATATCGTACTGGCGCTTGATCTCCTGAGTTACGGCTTCGTTCTGGCGCGGATCGTGCGGCAGAGTCTGGTACTCATTCCAGTGCAGCTCTGCCTGCTTCAGGGAGACGCTGGCAGTCTGCATCAGCTCGGCGACGGTGGTGCCGCTGCCGATGTTGTTCTGATCCATCATGTAGCGGATCCCGGCACGGTTAAGCGTGTTACGGGTCTGCAGCAGGGCAACCCAGCTGCCGTTAAGCGTAGACTGCTGCTCACGGATAGTTTGCAGAACGGTGAAGTTATCTTTGTCGTGTTTCAGCGCGCTGAAGAACAGTCCGCCGGAGGTGATTTGTAACAGGCCAAAAAGTGCAAGGACCAGAAGTAAACTGGTCACAATTTTGATACGGTTCAACATGTTTTCTCATTCCTTTAGAGGGATAACAGTTTTTCGGCCTGGAACAGGAAAACTTTACTGAATAGTTATGTGTCGGGGTCATTGCAACGTGATCCCGAAGATGGGACATAGACTACTAAAGGAGAGCCAGTATCAACCAAGTCTCTGCATCCGCTGACATTTTTCGGAGTGCACTTTTTTCTCGCGATGTTTAGACTTGGGCTATCAGTAAGCAAAGGAGATTAATGGTATGGAACCCGTTCTTATCTACTCAACGCAGAGAGGATTTAACGATAGTAGTTCAGATGATATGCGGTATGGCGATCTGCCGGATTCGTTCCTGCAAAACCACTTAAACCTTCGTGACGTATCCACAGTAGTCAACCCCTACACAATGGAACTCATCTCATCTTTTAACCATCCCCAGAATCGTTTCTACTCACCAACGCCCGGCAAGAAAATTAGTAAGCAAGAGTGCATAAGATTAATGTTCGATGATTTGAGGAAATTGACGTTGCCTTTCTCGTTTTTAGGTCCTTACAATAGGATCATAAAAGAAATGTTTACTCATATGCAGACAACGAATGGTCATACTTTCAGCAATGCAACTTTAAATGCCGCACTTAACCATAACATTATCTCTGATGATTCATCCAATAGCTCTCTAAAAAGAATTAAAGAGATTTTAGATAAAAACATTGATTGGCAAAAAAGAAGTTTACCCGCTGAAGCAATACCACAAATAACATTAAACATTAAAGGTGGCGCTCTCCCAAAATTCACAAGATTTCAAGACAACTTTAATGGCCTGGGTTTGGCTGTACATGATACATACAGTACTGAGATTTATATTAGCGAACTTAGCATCAATAATAATCAGTATAGTGCATTAATAAAATATAGAGTCCAAGATCACTTTGGTTTAGATCAGGATGATATAAAAAGCTGGAAATTTAATCAGTTCTACTTTTTTAAAACATGGTTTGTATTACAGAGATCTAAGAGCTATGGATTTAAGCCATTCTTTACGAATATGGAAACAGTTGTAACAATAAAAGGGAAGAAAAATGCTTAGATTTAAATATTTTCTTCTAGTCCTTGCCCTGCTGGCTGTCGCCATTGGCTACCTTTCTCTTCCAAGAAAGGGTGAAATCATAGCCGTCGATCGGGAATTAAACTTTGCGAATGTTGCGGTTAAGCATTTCCCTCTTACTGACAATGGTAAGATGGACTGGTGGCGAGACAATAAACAAATTCTGAAGGAAAAGTTCAGTATACCTGTTCCGGCTAAAAACGGGGACTGGTATATCAGTATCTGGGATTATGGCGATGGATTTAAAGCAAAGCCAAATGGCGATATCAGAATTTTTAACGATGATACCCAAGATATGCTGTGCTTCAACAATGATGAAAGTAAATGCATAGACAAAGATTTACTTATGCGCATCGAAGGCAACAGGGATGGTAGTGTGGATATACAAGTAGGGGATAAAACGCTAACTGTTAAATCATAAATGCATAAAACCTCATTAAAACTGGATTCTTACTAAGCTAAACCGACGCCGATCAGCGGTTTAGCCAGTGATCCACATCACACTCTTTTTCCCGTTCGCGCCCCGTTAAAACCGCTTATCGCGCTCCTGCGACCGTTTACCCCCTACATTCAACCGCTCGGCCACTTATTGCCCATTTTCTGCCCGCCGTTTGCCATGATCCTCAGGGAAAATTTATCAATTTAACGCCTCCTGTTCCTGTAATCTTTGTCATATAGCCAGGTCTGATATGGATAATAAAAAGCTACTCAAGCACGTACCCTGGATGATCCTCGGGATCATCGGTGCTTTCTGTCTGGCGGTTATCGCCTTACGGCGGGGTGAAAGCGTAAGCGCCCTGTGGATCGTCGTCGCGTCGGTCTCTGTTTACCTCGTCGCCTACCGCTACTACAGCCTCTACATTGCGCAGAAGGTCATGAAGCTCGACCCGACCCGCGCCACCCCGGCGGTCATTAACAATGACGGTCTGAACTACGTGCCGACCAACCGTAACGTGCTGTTTGGCCACCACTTTGCCGCTATCGCCGGGGCAGGCCCGCTGGTCGGCCCGGTGCTGGCCGCGCAGATGGGCTACCTGCCCGGCACGCTCTGGCTGCTGGCGGGCGTAGTGCTGGCCGGTGCGGTGCAGGACTTTATGGTGCTGTTTATCTCCTCCCGCCGTAACGGCGCGTCCCTCGGGGAGATGATCAAAGAGGAGATGGGTCCGGTACCGGGTACTATCGCCCTCTTCGGCTGCTTCCTGATCATGATTATCATTCTGGCCGTGCTGGCGCTGATCGTCGTTAAGGCGCTGGCGGAAAGCCCGTGGGGCGTCTTCACCGTCTGCTCCACCGTACCGATCGCGCTGTTTATGGGGATCTACATGCGATTCCTGCGCCCGGGCCGCGTGGGCGAAGTGTCGGTGATTGGTATCGTGCTGCTGGTGGCGTCTATCTACTTCGGCGGCGTGATTGCGGCCGACCCGTACTGGGGCCCGGCGCTGACCTTCAAAGACACTACCATCACCTTTACGCTGATTGGCTATGCGTTTGTCTCTGCCCTGCTGCCGGTGTGGCTGATCCTCGCCCCGCGTGACTACCTGGCCACTTTCCTGAAGATCGGCGTTATCGTTGGCCTGGCGATTGGCATTGTGATCCTCAATCCAGAGCTGAAGATGCCAGCCATGACCCAGTACATTGACGGTACCGGTCCGCTGTGGAAAGGCGCGCTGTTCCCGTTCCTGTTTATCACTATCGCCTGTGGCGCCGTGTCCGGTTTCCACGCGCTGATCGCCTCCGGCACCACGCCGAAGCTGCTGGCCTGTGAAACCGACGCCCGCTTTATCGGCTACGGCGCGATGCTGATGGAGTCCTTCGTGGCGATCATGGCGCTGGTGGCGGCCTCGATTATCGAGCCTGGTCTCTACTTCGCCATGAACACCCCGCCTGCCGGGCTGGGCATCGTGATGCCAAACCTGCATGAGCTGGGCGGCGCGAACGCCCCGGCGATCATGGCTCAGCTGCAGGACGTCACCGCCCATGCGGCCGCTACGGTCAGCTCCTGGGGCTTTGTCATCTCCCCTGAGCAGATCCTGCAAACCGCGAAGGATATCGGTGAGCCGTCCGTGCTGAACCGCGCCGGTGGTGCGCCGACGCTGGCGGTGGGTATCGCCCACGTATTCCACAAAATCCTGCCGTGGGCGGACATGGGCTTCTGGTACCACTTCGGTATTCTGTTCGAAGCGCTGTTTATCCTGACCGCGCTGGATGCCGGGACCCGCTCCGGCCGCTTTATGCTCCAGGATCTGCTGGGTAACTTCGTGCCGTTCCTGAAGAAAACCGACTCGCTGGTCGCGGGCATTATCGGTACCGCTGGCTGCGTCGGACTCTGGGGCTACCTGCTCTATCAGGGCGTGGTGGATCCGCTGGGCGGCGTGAAGAGCCTGTGGCCGCTGTTCGGCATCTCCAACCAGATGCTGGCCGCCGTGGCGCTGGTGCTGGGTACCGTGGTGCTGATTAAGATGCAGCGCACCAAATACATCTGGGTGACCGTGGTTCCGGCCGTCTGGCTGCTGATCTGCACTACCTGGGCGCTGGGGCTGAAGCTGTTCAGCGACAACCCGCAGATGGAAGGCTTCTTCTACATGGCGAACCAGTACAAAGCGCGTATTGCCGCCGGTGGTGAGCTGACCGCGCAGGAAGTGGCGAACATGAACCACATCGTCGTCAATAACTATACCAACGCCGGGCTGAGCATCCTCTTCCTGGTGGTGGTTTACAGCATCATCTTCTACGGCTTCAAAACCTGGATGAAGACCCGCAGCAGCACGGTGCGCACGGATAAAGAGACGCCGTACGTGCCGGTGCCGGAGGGCGGCGTGAAGACCTCTTCACACCACTAGTCGAACATAACGGAACGCCGGATGGCGCTGCGCTTATCCGGCCTACGTTTCCCGGCCCGGCAATCTTGCCGGGCTTTTGTAATTTCTGGATGGCATTATGTTTGGTAACTTAGGCGAAGCAAAAAAGTATCTCGGCCAGGCCGCGAAAATGCTGATTGGTATTCCTGACTATGATAACTACGTTGAGCATATGAAGACCAATCATCCGGACAAGCCCTACATGACCTATAACGAGTTCTTCCGCGAGCGACAGGAAGCACGCTATGGCAGCGGCGGAAGCAGCTGCTGTTAGGAGACACTATGACACCCATTGCAGTAACGCTTCTTACCGGTTTTCTTGGCGCGGGCAAAACCACCCTGCTGCGCCACATCCTCAACGAGCAGCACGGCTACAAGATTGCGGTCATTGAGAACGAGTTTGGCGAAGTCTCCGTTGATGACCAGCTGATTGGCGATCGCGCCACGCAGATCAAAACCCTGACCAACGGCTGCATCTGCTGCTCCCGCTCCAACGAGCTGGAGAGCGCCCTGCTGGATCTGCTCGACGGACTCGACCGGGGCGATATCGCCTTTGACCGGCTGGTGATCGAGTGCACCGGCATGGCCGATCCCGGCCCGATTATCCAGACCTTTTTCTCCCACGAGATCCTCTGCCAGCGCTACCTGCTGGACGGCGTTATTGCCCTGGTGGATGCGGTGCACGCCGACGGGCAGATGAACCAGTTCACCCTCGCCCAGTCGCAGGTGGGCTATGCCGACCGCATTCTGCTGACCAAAACCGACGTGGCGGGCAGCGCCGAGACCCTGCGCGAGCGGCTCCAGCGCATCAACGCCCGAGCACCGATCTACACCGTGACCCACGGCGACATCGATCTTGCGCTACTGTTTGATACCAACGGCTTTATGCTGGAGGAGAACGTGGTGCCCGCGACGCCGCGCTTCCACTTTATGGCGGATAAGCAGAACGCTATCTCGTCGATTGTGGTAGAGCTGGACTACCCGGTAGAGATTAGCGCGGTCTCGCGAGTGATGGAGAACCTGCTGCTCAGCTTTGCCGAGAGGCTGCTGCGCTACAAGGGAATGCTGTGGATCGACGGCGAACCCAACCGCCTGCTTTTTCAGGGCGTGCAGCGCCTCTACAGCGCCGACTGGGATCGCCCCTGGGGCGACGAGCCGCCGCACAGCACGCTGGTGTTTATCGGCGTCCAGCTGCCGGAGGATGAGATCCGGGCGGCGTTTGCGGAGCTGAAAACCCGGTGACCCGCGATATCCCGCAGACCTTCTGGCGCTCGCCGCTGCTGCCGGGGGTGGAGCTACGCTCCACCTGGCAGAGCCGCCAGGCGTATAAAACGCACAGCCATGCCCATCTGTCGATCGGTGCTATCGTCGAGGGGCAAACCCGCTGCGTCTGCAACGGTGAAACCTGGCTGCTTTCGCCGGGGGATCTGATCGTTATTCCCGCGCATGCCCCGCACAGCTGCAATCCGGTCGAGGGGCAGCCTCGCAGTTACCATATGCTCTACATCGAAACCGATTTTCAGCCTGCGGTACAGATCGTGCGGAGTGAATCGCTGTTTCGTCACTATCTGCAAACCATTGAGGATCTCTCTTCTCACGCAGTCGAGACGCTGCTCGCAGCGCTTCCCGCTGGGCCAGTGCCGCCTGTTACGCTGCGCCCTACCAGTCAGCAGCTCCGGGAAACGCTGCTTGAAAACCTGGTGTCTCCGCCTTCGCTGGATGTGCTGGCCCACCGGTTTTCGCTACGCAAGGAGACGCTGATCCGCACCTTTAAGCAGGATACCGGCCTGACGCCCGTTACCTTTCTGAACAGCGCGCGCATTGAGTTTGCCAAAACGCGCCTGCGCGCCGGGGCGGATATCGCCGACGTCGGCTACCAGAGCGGCTTTGCCGACCAGAGCCACTTCCATAAAACCTTTGTTAGCTATACCGCCGCTACGCCGCGCCAGTACGCCACGGGCCGATCAATATCTGACAATAATTAACGCCTTCTGCGCCGTAGGATGGTCTCAGTTTTCTTTTCTGAGGTCGCTATGGAGCTGTTACATACCCTGTTTCCCGCCGCGTTTGCCATGCTGGCACTATCGCACTTTGTCGCTCTGCTCAGCCCCGGTCCCGACTTTTTTCTGCTGACGGGCTATGCCATCCGCTACCGCCTGCGCGGCAGCATGGGTCTCTGCATCGGGATCGCCGCAGGCAACGCCGTCTACATTGCGCTGGCGATTATTGGCTGGAGCGAGCTGCGGCGCTCGCCGGTGCTGTTTTCAATTATCGAACTGGCGGGCGCGGCCTACCTGCTGTGGATCGGCAGCCATCTTATCCGCAGCAGGCCGGGCAATCTTGCGCTGCGGGGTGTCGATGCGGGCTGCCCGTCATTGGCAAAGCAATTGCTGATGGGGCTGGCTTCGGCGCTGCTCAACCCGAAGAACGCCCTCTTCTACCTGGCGCTAATGACCTCGCTGCTGGGGGCCAACGTCAGCCTGCTCCAGCAGTCGGTGAGCGGCATCTGGATGGTGAGCGTGGTGCTGGTGTGGGATCTGCTGGTGGTGATGCTGATTGGTTTACCGCCGGTGCAAAGACGCCTCTCGGCGGCGGTCGTGATTATCGAGCGGATCGCCGGTGCGGTGCTGATGGGGTTTGGGTTATGGATTTTGGCAGCATGGTTTTTTGCCCAACCGTAGGCCCGGCAAGCCTCGCGCCGCCGGGCAAATAGGTGCCTGTTACCCCAGCACCCGCCGTACGCAGGACTTAAATACCTTCACGCCGAGGGCCAGCGCGTCGCGGTCAAAGTGCATCTCCGGGTGGTGCAGGCCCGGCGTCAGGTTTGCCCCCAGCCCCCAGAAGCCACCTTTGATCTGCGGGCGCAGGCGCAGATAGTGGAAGAAATCTTCGCTGCCCGGCGTGCTCTTCGGCTCGGTTAACCCGGCGTCGCCAAGCACCTCGCGGATGGCGCTGGCGATCACGCCGGTGGCGTCCTCGTCGATAATCGCCGCCGGCATCTCTTTCAGAATGCGGATATCAACGCTCGCGCCGTAGGCCTGAGCGCTGCTCTCAACTGCCCGCAGCACGCGTGCTTTCAGCTCCGTCATCCCTTCGTTCTCTGCCGAGCGCAGATCCCAAACCACCGTCGCTTCAGAAGGGATCGAGTTGGTTACCCCCGCGTCGCAGAGGAAGCGGGTCGCTTTGGCACTCCAGGTAAGGGACGGCGAGAGGTGAATGCCGTTGACCGCTTGCACCGCATGCGCCCCAGCGTCCAGGGCGTTTACCCCGAGATGCGGACGCGCACCGTGGGCCGCCTTACCGTGGAAAACCGCTTCCACCGTGGCGGATGCAGAGTAGTACATCGCCGGAACCGCCTGCCCCATCGGGCACTCCTCCAGCGGGCGCAGGTGGAAGCCGAGCAGCATATCCACATCGTCGATCGCGCCGCCTTCGGTCATGGCGATCGCGCCAGTGCCCAGCTCTTCCGCAGGCTGGAAGAGGATCTTCAGCCGTCCCTGCTTAATGCCGCCTTCGGCAAGGATCTCCTGGGCGGTGGTCAACACCACCGAGGAGTGGCCGTCGTGGCCGCAGGTGTGACGCGCCACGTGCTGGCCGTCGATGATATGTCCGAGGGCATCCATATCGGCGCGCAGGGCCAGCACCGATCCCGGACGCCCGCTATCCAGCACGGCAACGATGCCGGTGGTGCCGTTGATATTGCGGGTGACCTGGAACCCGGCGGCCTCCAGCTGATCGGCGATGTAGGCCGACGTTTTAAACTCCTCAAAGCCCAGCTCGGGGATCTGATGCAGATAGTTAAAGTGCTCTAAGGTTTGCGACACGGCTGACTCCTTGAGTGCCAGGCAGATGAATTTATAGTTTTCAGGCAATAACGCGCATCACCAGCATGGCGATAACGGCGTTGAGAATGCTGACGCCCATCAGCAGCGGCCAGTATTTCTTCGGCACGTCGGCGACGCCGAGCAGGCGTCCCATATACTGTAGCTGAGAGCCCATCAGAAAGATGGCCGGTGCCAGAATGGTGATCGCCGTGATATCCAGCGTGCCTTTGGTCAGCAGGCTCACCGCCACGCCGGTCCCCGCCGAGGAGGAGAGCCAGGCCGTCAGCAGCACGGTGATCGCCTCCCCCGGCAGACCAAACAGCCCCATCAGCGGCGCACAGATTTTGCCGATAATCTGCATCACCCCCAGCAGGTTGAGCATCTCGGCAATGACGTAGGCCATCAGCACGTTCGGCATCAGGTTATTGATGGCGATATTAAAACCTTTGCGTGCGCCAACCACGAATATATCAAACGGGTTGCCGGAGACGTTGGCTTGATTACTCATGGGTGAAATCCTTCTTATAAACAGTATTTAACGCCAGACGCACTATGGCGGCGCCGACAAATTTCAGAACAAACATTAAGACCAGCGGAATAATAATAGGGATGGTGAGCGAGGCGAACATCGCCGAACCAATAGAGAAGTAGTTATTAATCAGGCCAGCGCCGGAATATTGCCACGCGCCCATAATCACCACGTCCTTTCGGCTAATTTTGTTGCTGTCATACAGCTCTTTGGTGAGTGCTGCTCCCGCATCGGTGCTCTGAAGATCGGTGATCAGCGCCAGGCCGGTATATCCCGGAATACCGAGCAGGGGACGCAGCAGCGGCGTCAGCAGCTTGTGGGCCGCGCGGATCGCCCCGTAGTGGGTGAAGATCTCCAGCAGCCCGAGCGCAAGCATCACCGTCGGGACCAGCGACAGGGCAAAGAGGAAGCCCGCTTTGGCGCTGATGCCGCCGCTGCCGATGAAGGTATTGGTCTCTGGCGACGTCATGGTGCCGAACGCCCCGCCGAGCGTAGTGAAGTCAAACGCCCCCAGCCACGCCATCCCCTCGACTTTAAAAAAGAAGCCGGAAAAGACCAGCAAAACAATAATCAGAGCGATCCATGCGCCTGGCCCGACATGCCACTCATTTACTTCTTCCTCTGCTGGACGCTCCAGCGTTTTCGATTCGCTCATCACTCTCCCCTTTCATAACAAAAAACAGGTTTAATTTTCTGTGCGTTTTCAATTAAGCAGAAACCATGCCTCAATAATTGGCGGTGAAAAAATAATTTATTTTAATGGTGACGATTAAGAGATAAGTAAATTAACTTCTCTCACCGATACTGGGCACCACTCCGGTGCATCTGTCTTCTTATGGTGCGTATATTTTCTTAATTTCTTTGCAGCTGCAAAAAATAGCCGGAAATTCGATTATCTATAAACATTGGGGATTATAAATGCCTGGCGATGAATGTTATTGTTGCTTTCAGGTCAACAGACAGGAGCCAGGCGCGATGTTTCATGAACGGCAGGTAGGCTATCTCTATGAGGTAAGCATTCAGGGCGGCATCCGCCGGGCTGCGGATATGCTGGGCATCAACCCCTCCGTCGTCAGCCGCCAGATAGCCCAGCTGGAACGTGCGCTCCAGCTCCCCCTGCTGGAGCGGCGCGGGCGTTCGGTGGTGCTGACCGAAGCGGGACGCCTGCTGGCGGCAGACTACTTCGAGAGCCGCCAGCGGCGGGAGAAGCTGGAGAGCCACCTGAAGGATCTGCGCCATATGCGCGGCGGCAGCGTCTCGGTAAAGATTGGCGGCGGATTGATTACGACCTTTATCGACGAGGTGATGTGCAGCTTTGCGCGCTCTTATCCGCACGTATTTGTGGATATCACCGTCGGCAGCATGCAGGAGATGCTCAACGAGATTGCCAGCGGCGATGCCGACATGGCGCTGGCGTTCGGCCCTATCGGCACGCCCGAGCTGAAGCGCCATAGCTTTCAATGGGGACCGATCTGCGCGGTGGTCTCTCCCGATCACCCTATCGCTACCCGTACCTCTATAACGATTCAGGCGCTGACAGAATACCGGCTGATCGCCCTGACGGAGAACTTCGGCCTGCAACGCCATATGAACGCGATGTTCAAAAGCGAGGGGTTGCAGTTCCACCCGGCCTACCGCTGCAACCTCTTCTCCACCGCGATGAGCCTGAGCCAGGCGGGGCTGGGGATCTCATTTATGACCGAATACGCCGCCGCCGGGCCGATAAGTCAGGGCTTGCTGAAGGCGGTGCCCCTCGATCACCCCATCGCCAGCAGCGCCCAGTGTCACCTGCTGCGCAACTCGGATCGCCGCTTTACCCCGGCGGCGCACCATATGTGGCGACTGCTGCGGGATGCTTTTAGCGACAAGTGAGCCGATGTGCCGTTTCAAGCTCCCCTACTCTACATCTCCCCGACGCAGCCCGATATCCTTCAGCCGCTCATCGCTCATCCCCTGAAGGATGCGTTGCGTTTGTCTCCGCAGATGCCATCTTTTTATCCCTCGCCAGAGCAGCACAAAGCCGATAAAGGGCCTTTTTGCCCTGTTTTCATAAAATTCCATTCGCCGTCTCCTCTCACTGACTGAGACACTATCTTCATGGATTTCGGCTGGAACAATACAGACTCACAAAACAGTTTTGTTTCCCATACAGATGCGTTAAAACGGTATCTGAATAGCGGTATCAGCGCGGATCTGTACTGCTTTTTTTATCTGTATGGCAAGAAAGAGGGATACAGCATGGCTCGTTACCAAAATCTGGCGAATATGCTGGCTGAGCGTATTGAGCAAGGGTTGTATCGCCACGGGGAAAAACTCCCGTCGGTACGCAGCCTGAGCCAGGAGCATGGCGTAAGCATCAGTACCGTTCAGCAGGCGTACCAGACGCTGGAAACACGGCAGCTTATTACCCCGCAGCCGCGCTCCGGCTACTTTGTCGCGCCGCGCAAGGTTCAGCCGCCGGTACCCCCTATGTCGCGGCCGGTACAGCGTCCGGTGGAGATCACCCAGTGGGATCAGGTGATCGACATGCTGAAAGGTCACAGGGATAAAGAGGTCATTCCCTTCAGCAGCGGCGCGCCCGATATTGAGCAGCCCAGCCTGCAACCGCTCTGGCGCGAGCTTAAACGCCTGGTGCAGCACAATCTCAACGAGGTTCTTGGCTATGACTCGCTGACCGGCCGTCAGGAGCTACGGGAGCAGATCGCCCGCCTGATGCTAGACGGCGGATCGGTGGTGAGCGCGGAGGATATTATCGTCACCAGCGGCAGCCAGAGCGGGCTATCGCTGGCTTTGCTGGCGGTATGCCAGCCGGGCGATATCATCGCCATTGAATCGCCCACCTATTACGGCACCATGCAGCTTCTGCGCAGCCTGGGGTTTAAGGTCATCGAGATCCCCACCGATCCGGAAACGGGCATGAGCGTAGAGGCGCTGGAGCTGGCGCTTGACCAGTGGCCCATTAAGGGGATTATTACCGTGCCGAACTGTAATAATCCTCTCGGGTTCATTATGCCGGACGCACGCAAACGGGCGCTTCTTGCCCTTGCCCAGAGTCATGACATCGTGATTTTTGAAGATGATGTCTATGGCGAGCTGGCGACTGAGTATCCTCGTCCACGCACGATCCACTCCTGGGACATCGATGGCCGGGTCATACTGTGCAGCTCGTTCACCAAGTCCGTCGCGCCTGGCCTGCGCGTGGGCTGGGTTGTGCCTGGCCGCTACCACGATCGTTTTCTGCAGATGAAGTACGCCCTGCTGGGGAGCAATGTTCCGGTCACCCAGCTGGCGGCGGCAAGCTTTATCAAAGAGGGTCATTATCATCGTCATATCAGGCGGATGCGCCATCTCTATCAGCGTAACATGGCGATCTATTCCTGCTGGGTACGGGAATATTTTCCCGAGGGGATCTGCATTACCCGCCCGAAAGGGGGCTTTATGCTATGGGTCGAGCTGCCGGAACGGGTGGACATGGTGTGCGTGGCTAAGCAGCTGTGCCAGCTGAAAATCCAGGTTGCGCCGGGATCGCTGTTTTCGGCATCAGGAAAATATCGCAACTGCGTGCGAATAAACTGCGCGTTACCGCCCAATGAGAAGCATCAGGCGGTGATGGAAAAACTGGGCAACGCGGTAAAAGTGGCAATGGAATAGCCCTCTCCCTTGCGAGAGAGGGCGTGAAAACTACTTACTCACACTACTTACTTACGACCACCAGCTTCTGGTTCACAAACTCTTTGATCCCGAGGTCTGACAGCTCGCGGCCAAAGCCGGAGCGCTTGACCCCGCCAAACGGCAGCTCCGGCGCGGTATCGGTCAGGGAGTTGATGTAGACCATCCCGGTCTCAATCCGTGACGCCAGCGCTTTTGCCCGGTCGATATTCTGGCTGAAGATAGAGCCGCCCAGACCATAGTTTGAGTCGTTTGCCAGCTTCACTACCTCGTCGTCATCTTTGACCACGTAGATCTGCGCCACCGGACCAAAGAACTCTTCGAAATAGGCCGGATTGTCGCGAGTGATATGGGTCAGGATCGTCGGCTCAAAGAAGTTACCCTCGCGTTCGACGGGCTTACCGCCAAGGTGCAGCTTCGCACCGTTTTTCACCGCCTCGTTAACCTGTTTGGTCAGGGTCTCCAGCGCGTCCTTAGACGACAGCGGCCCCAGGGTGGTGGACTCATCCATCGGGTCGCCAATCTTCACCTGGCGGAAGGCCGCGGTATATTTCTCCAGGAACTTATCGGCGATCGCCTCCTGCACGATAAAGCGCTTCGCGGCGGTACAGACCTGCCCGGCGTTTTGCAGCCGCGCCGTGACGCCCACCTCAACGGCTTTCTCCAGATCGCTGTCGTCCAGCACCACAAAGACGTCGTTACCACCCAGTTCGAGGGTGGCTTTCTTCAGTTTTTTGGCCGCCTGCGCCGCAACCGCGCTGCCCGCCGTTTCAGAGCCGGTCAGCGCCACGCCCTGGACGCGATCGTCGGCAATGATGTTCGAGACCTGATCGGAAGAGATAAACAGGTTGGTGTATGCCCCCTCCGGCGCGCCCGCTTCCCGCACCAGATGCTCAAAGGCTTCGGCACAGTGCGGCACGATGCTGGCGTGCTTAACGATAATCGGGTTACCGGCGGCCAGGTTCGGGGCCAGAACGCGCATCAGCTGATAGTAAGGGAAGTTCCACGGCTCCACCGCCATCAGCACGCCGATAGGGTGATGCTCAACCCAGGCGTCGCCCAGATCGGATTTATATTTTACCGGGGCAAGGAACGTATCGGCATTATCGGCGTAGTAGCGCGCAATATCGGCGCAGAGTTTCACTTCACCGCGGCTCTGCTCAATCAGTTTGCCCATCTCCTGGGTGGCGATTTTTGCCAGCTCTTCTGAACGCTCCTCCAGCAGATTGGCAAGCTTAAGCAGGACAGGGAGGCGCTGTTGAATATCGCCCTTTGACCATGAGGAGTGATATAGCGCATCCGCTTTACTCAGCGCTGCCTCGATATCCGCGTCACTATGGGATGGATACTCTTTAACGAGCTGATTTGTCAATGGATTCACTGTCTGATAGGCCATCTCAAATACCTCCTGGTTAGCAGTAAAAGATGCTGATAAGGTTAATAAGGGTAGTTGAAATGTGTGACGTCGCATGGATTATCCGGCATAAACGGACGGTTCCGAGTCCACTGCGAAGTGAAGAATAGCTCAGCGTTTGCGCGATGGGGCGTTCACCTTCTACGCTTAAACGCATGGATAAAATCACTGACCAAACATCGGGAGAGACCATGAGTGAAGAGACCATTCGCGGTATGGACCACATCGGCATTACCGTTCCGGACATTAAACAGGCTACCACTTTCCTGTGTGCCGCCCTGGGCGCAGAGCTGCTCTATGAGTCCGTTTCGCCCGGCCAGGAGATTGACCAGGAGGCCCAGCAGCATACGCTGCGCCTTGCCCCGGGTACCCAGGTGAAAGCGGTCAGGATGCTCAAACTACACAATGGTCCGGGCATCGAGCTGTTTGAAATGCAGGGACCCGATCAGGATCGCCCCCCACGGGCCAGCGACTACGGTCTACAGCACTTTGCGGTCTATACCGATAATATTGAGCAGGCGACGCGGCGCTTCGAAGAGGCCGGGGGTAAGATGTTCACCGAGCCTAAGCCGCTCACCTTCCCTACCGAGCATGGCGACGGCAACCAGTTCTGCTACGGCAGCACGCCCTGGGGCGGCATCATTGAATTTATCTCCCGCCCCACGCCGATGCCCTATGAAAAAGAGACCGCTTCGCGGCGCTGGAAACCCTGATTCGGATTTCTATTTAGTCGTCAGGGATCTATGATGGACAGATGGATAAATTAGCCGAACTTAAACGCGCCAAGCGCCTGGCCCTGTCGCTGCTGCTGATCGCTGCGGCAACCTTTGCCACTACGCTCTTTCTGCCGCCTGGCCGTCTGGTAGGCGCAGTGAAGGCGGTCGCCGAAGCGGCAATGGTCGGTGCGCTCGCCGACTGGTTTGCGGTGGTGGCGCTGTTTCGCCGCGTGCCGCTACCCTTCATTTCCCGCCATACGGCGATCATCCCCCGTAATCAGGAGCGGATCGGCGACAATCTCGGCATATTTGTGCAGGAGAAGTTCCTCGATACCCAGTCGCTGATCGCGCTGATACGCCGCCATGAGCCAGCGCTGATGATCGGTACCTGGTTCAGCCAGCCGGATAACGCCCGTCGCGTGGGCCAGCATCTGCTCCAGGTGATGAGCGGCTTTCTCGATCTCACCGATGACGCCCGCATTCAGAACCTGCTCAAGCGCGCCGTGCACAAGGCGATCGACAAGGTCGATCTCTCCGGCACGACCGCGCTGGTGCTGGAGAGCCTCACCAAAAACAACCGTCACCAGGTGCTGCTGGACTCGCTGATCGCTCAGCTGCTTACGCTGATCCAGCGCCAGAGCACGCGGGATTTTATCGCCCACCACATTGTACGCTGGCTGAAGACCGAGCATCCCCGCAAGGCGATGCTGCTGCCCACCGAGTGGCTGGGGGAGCAGAGCGCGGAGATGGTCTCCAGCGCGGTAAACTCCCTGCTGGATGACATCAGTCACGACCAGGCCCACCAGATCCGCCAGGCGTTTGATAAAGCGACCCTGAAGCTTATCGACCGGCTGAAGAACGATCCGGAGATGGCCGCCCGCGCTGAGAGCACCAAAACCTACCTGAAAGAGGATGAAGCCTTTAACCGCTATCTGGGGGAGCTGTGGGGGGATCTGCGCAACTGGCTGAAGGCCGACATGGAGGGTGAAAACTCAAAGGTGCAGCTGCGCATTGCCGAGGCCGGACAGTGGTTTGGCGAGACGCTGGTAGCGGACAGCGCCCTGCGCGCCTCATTCAATCAGCACCTTGAGCAGGCCGCCCGCAGCGTCGCGCCGGAGTTTGCCCAGTTCCTGACCCGCCACATCAGCGATACGGTCAAGAGCTGGGATGCGAAGGAGATGTCGCAGCAGATCGAGCTGAACATCGGCAAAGATCTGCAGTTTATTCGCGTCAACGGCACGCTGGTGGGCGGCTCCATCGGGCTGATCCTCTGGCTTCTGTCGCAGCTGCCGGGGCTGTTTGCCGGCTGATCAGGCCGGCGGCGGCACCACGTAGCGCGTGGCCTCAAAGCGGTTGAGCAGCAGATGCACCAGGAACACCATCGTCAGGGTGATAAGCAGCGACAAGGTAACCGAGACGATACGGTAGAGATCGCTGAACACCAGGTCCTGGTTCGGGTGCATATTCTGGCCGAACATGATCCCAAGGGTGCTGATGCTGGCAAAGCCTACCCCAGCGCCCACCTTCTCCATCGTATGCAGCCGTGCGCCCACCCCCAGTCCGAGGCAGATCAGCGGCATCATCAGCAGCATATGGCTGCTGTGATCGTAGAGCACCAGCTGGATAACGAGAATATAGAGGCAGCCCAACACCACCCCCGCTATTCGCCACAGGGAGCTGAGCACCGCGCCACGGTAGCTCATCGGGAAGAGACTCAGCACGCCCGCCATCAGCGCCGACAGCGAGTCGCTGAGGTTACACACCTGGAATACGATAAAGATCAGCGTAGCCACCGTGCCGGAGAGCAGCGATTCGTGGCGGACTCGAGCGGCATCTTTCTCAATAACCGGCGGGCGCATACGCGGCTCAACGTCCGGGATCAGGTAGTGCAGCAGCGCGCTCAGGCAGACCGCCAGCACGCAGGCTTCAATATTCGAGAAGAACAGCACGTGCCAGTCGTTGGTGGGATAGCTCATGAAATTGAGCATCGTGCTCTGACACACTACGCCCATCGAGCCGAAGAGAAACAGCGGCCCCTGGCTCATAAAGCGAAAGCGCACCACGTACAGCGCAAAGACCACCAGCGTCATGATCGCCGGCCAGTGCGAGAGAAAGCCGATGATCAGCACCATCTCAATGCAGTTGATTACCGAGCTGAAGATAAACTGCCTCGCCACGTGAGCATTAAAGACCGGCACCAGCGACACCAGCATCAGCGGGTAGACCACAAAAAAGACGCCGTACTGGACGTTGTAGAAGCTCGAAATACTCAGGGCAAGCGTCCCCGCCAGCGCAATGCGCAGCGTCTGGCGGAAATCGTTAGCCGAGTAGACGACCTTATCGTGAGGCGAAAAAAACCGGGCCAGCGTACTAATAGACATAATGCAGCAGGCTAACCAGATGAATTTGCAGTCCCGAGAAGAAGTGGGCAAACGGGCCTTCGCTGTTGTAGAGCTGAACGGTGGCGCGCGCCCCGGTCGGCAGCGGCTGCGCCAGCGGTTCGTCCAGCACGACGTGGATACGCATACGCTGGGCATCGCGCACCCAGCGGTTAGAGGTCTCCGGCTGGGAGAGATCGCCGTTTACCGCCTCCTGGCCCGCCAGGATCCCGGCATCGCGGGAGGTGACGCGAGCATGGAACACCTGACCCGGCAGAGCGTCAAAGACCACGGCGGCATCCGTCCCCGGTTTCGTGTGGCGCAGGCTCTTCTCACGGAAGTCGGCCACGATATCGGTGTTGTTGCTCACCAGCGCCAGCGCTGCCGATCCGGCGGTGGCGTACCAGCCGGGGCTAAGCTGCAGGTTGCTGATGGTGCCGTCCGCTTCGGCGCGGATCTGGGTCCAGCCGAGGTTAAGCTGCGCCTCTTCCAGCGCGTTCTGGTACTTCTGCAGGGTAACGTTACGGCTATCGTCCCGGTCGCCACGCTGAATTTGCAGCGCGCGGATGTTTGCCAGCAGGTTGCTGACCGACTGCTCGCTGGCCTGCCACGCGGTGCGAACCTTATCAAGATCCTGCTGGGAGACGTTCTGCGTAGCGCTCAGACGCTGATAGCGATCGAAAGTCGCCTTGTCGTTACGGGCGGTCAGCTGGGCGCTGGTCAGGCTCGCCTGCGAGGCGGCGATCTGCGCATCCAGCTGCTGGTTGGTCAGATGCGCCTGCCGCAGCGCGATCTGCGCCGCCTCGACGCGGTTGATAAACGGCGTCTGGTCCAGCTCAAACAGCAGATCGCCCTTCTTTACCTGGCTGTTGTTGTGCACATAGACCTGCGCAACGTAGCCCGAGACGCGGGCGGAGACAGGTGAGACCACGCGCATTACGGTGGAGTCCGGCGTCAGCGGGATCCAGATATCCGCAACGATAAAATAGACAAACATCAGCAGGAAAGAGGCAATACTGACCCTTACCCAGCGGGCGAATTTTTGTTCAGGCGTCATCATGATTATTATGTCTTACGGTGTTAGTGCAGGCGATGCAGCGCCGCAGGCAGGCGTGCCAGCGGCGTCTGTTAACAAAAGCGGGGTAAGCTAATGCTTATCAGGGGAACTAGCAAGAAGTGGCCAGGTTAAGAGCATGGATTGCGAAAGGTAACGGCTCCTGTAGGCCCGGCAAGGCTGTGCCGCCGGGCATATCGACTAGCTTTGCACACCCCTACTCGTCAAAGTACCAGTATCCCTGGTTGATCAGCGCGGTCAGCTCCGCCACACAGGCTGGGTTACTCAGGGCCGCGCCCAGCTCATGTTTCCCAAGCGTGGTGTAGCGACAGAGCGCATCCGCCGCGGCGGGATCGGACATCTCCAGCGGTTCGCTGTTGATAAACACGCTTTCGCCGACGTTCAGCACCCGCAGGCCGCTCAGGCGGGTCAGGCACTCACCTTCCATCAGGGCGTCCAATACCTCATCCTGCTCATAGGGCGGCTCGGCGGGTGCGATATCCAGCTCGTGGCGTGGCGTGGTGACAAAGCTGCCGAACCACTGCTTAAACGTCTCGGGCTGCTGGATCATCTCGATCATCATCGCACGCAAACGATCGAGTTCATACCCTTCCACCCGGCCCGGATGATCGCGGCAGGTGAGATCCGGATCGCTGTAGTGCTCGCTGCCGAGATCGTTTTCCAGGGCGTAATCAGCAAAGCTGCTGAGCAGATCCCTGCCGTTGGGTCCCCGGAAGCCGACGGAGTAGTTCAGCGCCGTAACATGGGTAATGCCATCGTGCGGGAAGCCAGGCGGAATGTAGAGAATATCGCCCGGCTCAAGATCCTCATCGATAATCGGCGTAAAGGGATCGACGTGCAGCAGCGCCGGATGCGGACAGAACTGACGCATCGGCAGCTTGTCACCGACCCGCCAGCGACGGCTGCCCATCCCCTGAATGATAAAAACATCGTACTGATCGATATGCGGGCCTACGCCACCGCCCGGCACGGAGAAGGAGATCATCAGGTCGTCCAGGCGCCAGTCCGGCAGCACGCGGAACGGACGCACAAGCTCGGCGGCGGGCATATGCCAGTGATTGACGGCCTGGGCCAGCAGCGACCAGCCGGTTTCCCCCAGGTTATCAAAGTGCTCAAACGGCCCGTTGCTGGCCTGCCACTGGCCGTTGTGATAGCTAACCAGGCGGCTGTCCACCTCTGGCTCCATCGCCAGCCCTGCCAGCTCGTCGGGGGTGATGGGATCAACGAAGTTGCGCAGCGCATTTTTTAAAACAACCGGTTGTTTTTGCCAGTATTTCTCGAGAAATTCCGGCCAGTTCAGATCGAGTTGGTAAGCCATAGGTTCACACCAGAGAGAGGACAAACGGCCCTGATTATAAGGAGGTCGTTACCGCCGCCGCCTTGTCATGGGTCAAGAGTCTGGCGAACCCACTATTTCTAAATAGCTCTTTGAGTTTTTCTAAATAGCCAGCAGAAAAGCACTGTATATAATGACAGTTATTCTCTTTCGGCGTATCGCCTTTGTCTCTTTAAGGAGCCGTTACCATGGCAGATGAAAATTGTCTTGTCGATCCCGTTACGCAACGCCGTTTAACCGTCAGCTATGCGACACGCTTTCACGACCATGCTCATGTGCCAGCCATCGCCATAAAGGGCCAGTGGCTGGAGGAGGCCGGTTTCTCAACCGGCACGGAGATGGATGTCCGGGTGCTGAACGGCTGTATTGTGCTGATCGCCAAACCCGTAGAAGAGGAGCTGGTTCGCTCGGTGCGGAAAATCAGCAAGCTTTCCCCCCGAAAGCAGCGCCAGGTGCAGGACTACATCGACCTGGTCGCAGCAAAAAAACGGGTAAATTAGGCCTCTTGCGGCTGTTCGCTGGTAGCCGGCTCGCAGCGCGCCTGCAGATCCTGCATAAAAGCGGCGCTCAGCGCTACCGGGGCAAGAATACGGATGTCAGGCAGCCAGTAGCGTAACCAGCGAAACAGCGTGTTCTGGTCGCTGATCGCCGTGGCAATAGTAATGCTGCCGTCCTGGTGCTCCTCCAGCAGGCGCTGGGCAGGAAAGAGCGGTCGGCGCGTCACGAACGTGGCCGCATGGGCAGAGACATGCAGCGTCACGTCGGTCCTTTTGCCAAAGCGGATGCCGGGCGTGGTATCAAGCTCCTCAATGACGCTGGCATCAGGCGCGAAAGCGATCTGCGTGGGGGAGAACTCTGCAATACGCGCCAGCTCAAACGACTTCAGACAGTCCTCCTCTACCGCCGCCAGATACCAAAGACCATAGTGGTTAATGAGCCGATACGGCTGCAGGCGGCGGGATTTCTCACGGTAAAAGCAGGTGACTTCGGTACGAGCGGTAATCGCCTTATCGAGGCTGTTCATCAGATCGCCATACTGCTGGTTTTCCCGGCTGCTGGCACCGTGAATAGCAATATTGTCAGCGCTGTTCATGCGCTTACGTAGAGAGTGCCCATCATGATGCGGAAAAAGGTGCGCAACGCCAGCAAAGCTGGCGAACTCGGCCAGATGACCCGTATGGAGCGACGGCAGCAGGTTCGCCGTCAGCTTAAAGCGCCCGCTCGATACCTCGTCCAGCACGTGGGCAAGCCTGGCGAGATCCCGGTAGGCCGTTCGCTCCGCAATGCCAAACCGCTCGCAAAGCCAGGTTTTATCAATAGTGACGCCCTGATAGAGCGCGGCAAAGGTTTCGCACAGGCGTTCAATGAGCAGGTCGTATTTTGTATTGCCGTTATCCTTCATTATTCCACATCCCGGAAGATCGCGTCTCAAAAGACATTAAAGACTTAATCATTAACGGCAGCGACGTTGAAATCTATAATTATTTTTTTTAATTGAGTATCTACTCACTATAAAAATCATACCTTCTATTGATGGCGCGCCACATATATAAACAATTCTAATGATTTTTTATCACTCTTTAGCAATACTCAGCTGGAAAAAGGGATTGCCAGCACTATACTTAACCGAAATTAACAAAATATATCTATGACTCTGTTTCTATTAAAAATTGCTCATGCAAAAGCATGAGGGAAAATATAACCCCTTGGATATAGGCTTAAATTTCCTAAAGTTTTAACCGTTACCGCTTCGGTAAATAGCGCTGCCCGTTATAAAAATTGATATTCGCTGGTTACGGATCGCAAAAAATAACAATGCAGGGGAGAGCGGGATGCCTATATTTGACAGCTTCTGGCAGGGGGGTTATGAGGGTGCCGATCACCGTAACGGTCAAGGTGTACCGCTCTCAATGAACGACATTACCGGGCACAACGCCAGAGTGCTAAGCGACTATATTTCATTAAAGAAGTTAAATATTTCAACGGTACGGGAGAGCGTAGGCTGGCGTCTCGTTGAGCAGCCTGACGGATATGATTTTTCATCCGTTGCCGAAAAGATGCAGGCCGCAAACGAGGCCGGAGTACAAATCTGCTGGACGATCTGCCACTACGGCTGGCCGGACGATACCGATATTTTTTCACCCGATTTTGTGCCTCGCTTTGCGCGGCTCTGCGGGGCGCTGGCCCGCTTTTTAGCCCCCTGGTACGCCTCTTCGCCCGTCTACTCGCCGGTCAATGAGATCTCGTTTACCAGCTGGAGCCTGTCGGTAGGGTTTTTCCGCTGCTCTGCGCCACCGAGCATAGCGACCGGAGAAGAGAGCAAACGCCAGCTGGTACGCGCAACGATTGCAGCCTGTGACGCTATCTGGGCTGCCGATCCCCGTGCACGCATTTTGCACTGCGACCCGATTATTCATCTGGCCGCGCCGGACGAAAGCCCGGAATCGCTGGCCGCCACAGCAGGCCATTACAATTCGCAGTATCAAACCTGGGACATGCTTTCGGGAAGAGTAGAACCGGAGCTGGGTGGGGCGCCCCGCTACCTCGATCTCATTGGCGCGAACTACTATCACGATAACCAGTGGGAGAGCGGCAGCAACGCACGCCTGTGGTGGCATCTTGGCGATCCCCGGCGGGTCCCCCTTAGCCACATGTTACAAACGCTTTACCGTCGCTATGAGCGTCCAATCCTGCTGGCTGAGACCAGCCACGTTGGCAGCGGACGCGGGGCATGGATAAGCCAGATAGCGGCAGAAGTAGCCCAGGCGCAGCTGGCAGGCGTCGCGCTACATGGGGTATGTCTTTATCCCGCCATCGATCGGCCCGACTGGGAGGATTTGAGCCGTTGGCATCGCAGCGGACTATGGGAACTTGACCATCAGGGCACGGACCCACTGGCACGCATACTTGATCCTGTTTATGCCGCCGCTTTGCAAAAGGCGCAGCACACACTGGGTCTGTTCCAATCCCGATTATGCGATCTGAATGACGCTAAGAATAGTAGCGACCCTATGAAAAAACTGTATATCTTTAGCCATCTGCGCTGGGACTTTGTCTTTCAGCGCCCGCAGCACCTCCTGACCCGGCTGGCGAAGCACTACCAGATCTACTTTATTGAAGAGCCAACGTTCGCGCCTCCGCCCGCCAGCTTAAGCCTGACGCACCCTGCGCCCAATGTGACCGTGATAAAACCGCATACGCCGCTTCAGGTGCATGGCTTTCATGATAGCCAGATAGCCTACCTCCAGCCGCTGCTGGCAGATATTGTTGATGAAAATGAGTCGCCGCTGGTCTGGTTCTACACGCCGATGGCGCTGCCGCTGCTTGCGGTCTTTAACCCTTCGCTGGTGATCTACGACTGCATGGATGAGCTGGCGGCGTTTGAAAACGCACCCAGGCAGCTTCTGCAGCGTGAATCCGCCCTGCTTAACCGGGCCGATATCGTCTTTACCGGCGGGCCCAGCCTCTATAAGGCAAAGTCGGGGCGGCATGAAAATATTCACTGTTTTACCAGCAGCGTAGACGCCATTCACTTTGAGCAGGCGCTTGACCGCAACAACTATCATCCGCTGATCAAGGATCTGCCGCACCCGCGTCTCGGGTATTGCGGCGTCATCGACGAGCGGATGGATCTCGATCTGCTGGCGGCCATTGCCGACGCTCACCCGGAGTGGCAGGTCATTATGGTCGGCCCGGTGGTCAAAATCGATCCGGCAAGCCTGCCCCAGCGCCCCAACATTCACTATCTCGGCATGCAGCCTTACCAGGCCCTGCCCCACTTTCTCGCCGGGTGGGATGTCTGCCTGATGCCGTTTGCCCTCAACGCCTCCACGCGCTATATCAGCCCGACCAAAGTACTCGAATACATGGCCGCGCTGCTGCCGGTGGTCAGCACGGCGATCACCGACGTTGTCGAGCCCTATAAGCATGTGGTGGCCATCGGCTACGATCGCGCGGGCTTTGTGCGCGCCTGCGAAAAGATGCTCGCCCTGACGCCCGAAGCCAGGCAGACGATGCAGCGTGAGATGAAGCGGATCGTTGACAGCACCTCCTGGGACGTCACGGCGCAGGCCATGCACGGCCTGATTGAGAAAGAGCTGGCAAAATCGGCCCTGCAACGCGTAGCGACCCCTAACGCGCAGGCGGCAAACGACGCAGCACGTAAAAACACGGCGCTGAAGCTCAAACCCTCCCGCAGCGAGAACGCCATCCCTGCCCGCTGCCTGATCCTCGGCGGCGGCCCCACGGGCTTGAGCGCGGCGTATCACTACGGCTCGCAGGCGGTTCTGCTGGAGCGCAACGCGAGCGTCGGCGGCTGGTGCCGCTCCATTCAAGACGGCGGCTTTACCTTCGACTACGCCGGGCACATCATGTTCTCGAACGATCCCTATGTGCTGGAGCTGTATGACATGCTGCTGGGTGACAATCTGCACTGGCAGATGCGCGAGGCCTGGATCTATACCGATGGCGTCTACACGCGCTACCCCTTTCAGGGGGCGCTGTATGGCCTGCCGACCGAGACCATCAAAGAGTGCATTCTCGGCGCGATTGAAGCCAAGTACAGCAGCACGGCGCAGGTGCCCCCGGAGAATTTCGAACGCTTTATCTATCAGGTCTGGGGCGCGGGTATCGCCCGGCATTTTGCCATTCCCTATAACCAGAAGCTGTGGACCGTCCCTCTCTCCGAGATGGAGACCTCATGGCTTGGTGGACGCGTCCCGCTGCCGGATCTGGCCCAGATTGTTGAAGGTGCAGTTGAGCCGGTCGGCAAGCCGATGGGACCCAACGCCCGCTTTGGCTACCCGTTGAAAGGTGGCTTCCAGGCGCTGATGTCGGCCTTTTTACCACACATCAAAGGCGTGGTAGAGACCAACAGCGAGATCGTTCATATTCTGGCGAACCAGCATATCGCGGTTCTCGCCGACGGCAGGCAGTTCCACTATGAGCAGCTGATTAGCACCATGCCCCTGCCGGAGTTGATTCGCATCATTGGCGATGAGGCCCCGGACGAGGTGATTGCGGCGGCGAACGGGCTGCATCATGTCTCGGTGCGCTGCGTAAACCTCGGCATTGGCCGGGCTAACCTCACTGATAAGCACTGGATCTACTTTGCTGGCAGCACCATTTTCCACCGTATCTTTGTGCAGGGAAATACCAGCCCTGAGTGTAATCCGCCGGGCGGCTGCGGCCTGACCTGCGAGATCACCTACTCCGAGCATAAGCCGCTGCCGGTTGATGGCCAGGCACTGATCGATCGCTGTATTGCCGAGTGCATTGAGATCGGCATCTTTACGGCGGAAGATGAGGTGCTGGTCGCTAACCAGCTGGATATTCCCTATGCCTACGTGGTTTACGATCACGAGCGGTCGAAAAACGTCGAGACGGTGCGCCAGTGGCTGCTGACCCAGGACATTGTGCTCGCGGGCCGTTACAGCGAGTGGGAGTACTACAACTCGGATCATGCGTTTATTGCCGGGAAAAATGCCGCTGAGAAGGTGAAAAACAGCGTCAGCCGGCGCGGAGCAGGCGCATAAGCCATAAAAAGACCCGGAAGACATCTTCCGGGTTTTTTTATCTCTAAAACCGCTAGCCTATTTTCCGGGCAAAATTACGAATACGAATACTTATGATTTACGGATACGTAACGCCTCATATTAACTCAACACATTGATATTAAACAAAAATATAGGCAATTTCACTTTAAGGCACTCATTACCATGTGTATATTATTAGCAGGCTATTTTTATAAATAGACTGAGGGATTATTACGAGGGACGACGGTCAGATGACCAAATAGTTTAGAAGGCTCTAACACCATGAATTGCGAAAAAATTGCTCTTCTTAAGCAGCGCGGTATTACATCTCCCGCCGCTGATGCCGCCACCGACAATACTCAAAACCTGAAGGATAACCCCCATCCACGGGCCAAAGCGCTAAGGGATATCTACTTCCGCACCCTGTCCTCAGTGGATACCGAATTTCCCTACTGGTATACCCGTAAATGGGACGAACTCAGAGACGATGTAACCTTTGTCCGCCGGGCAGAGGCCCTGAAGTGTGCATTTTCCCACCTTACGCCAAATATCTTCCCGGGTGAAAAGCTGGTGATGCAGAAAACGGCCTATTATCGCGGTTCGTTTCCCATGCCCTGGCTGTCAGAAAGTTTTTTTCTGGCCAATGCCGATGAGCTAACCACCCGCCCGGACTCTGGCAGCGACAGTGCTGGAAAACTGTCTCACTTTGGCGGCGGCGGCGGTAACGTGACCGAAAGCGGCGGGAACATTGTCTCTATCGCCGGTAAGTTTGGCATTCGCGCTGAACAAACGCCTGTGTTGATCGCGCTAGCCAAAGCATGGGAGGGCCGCTCAGTTGAGGCTCTGGGTCATAAATATGAAATGCAGATACCGGACTATCAAACAAAAGAGAATATTATGAAGTCCGTCATCTGTATGTTTGATTCGGGCTATACCATCCCACAAGGGCGTGAAGTGGTTAACTACTACTATCCGCTCCAGTTTGGGCTGGATGGCATCCGTAATATTGCTCTGGAGCAGCGCGATAAGGTTGCCGGAGAGGCTGGCGGAGACGGTATTACCGGTATGGATCGGCTCTACTACTATGATGCGGTGCGCATCATCATTGAGGGGCTGCAAAACTGGATCCATAACTATGAGCGTCATGTGCGCGACCTGGCGTCTCGTACGAGCGATGCGCAGCAGCGAGAAGAGTACACCGATATTGCCGACTGTCTGGCATGGGTAGCTCACCACCAGCCGCGTACGTTCCGGGAAGCAATGCAGCTTACCTATACCATGCATATCGCCATGCTCAATGAAGATGCGGCCTCCGGGATGTCACCTGGCCGTCTTGGGCAGATCCTTTGGCCCTGGTTTGAGCAGGATATGGCAGCGGGCCGCCTGAACGAAGAGGAGGCGCTTGAGCTGCTAGAACTCTACCGCGTTAAGCTTACCTGTGTAGACTGCTTTGCCTCAACGGGCGTTGTAGGCGGCGTACTTTCTGGTAATACCTTTAATAACGTAGTGCTGGGAGGGGAGAAAAAAGATGGCACCCCAGCAGCGAATCGCCTTGAAGAGTTGATTCTGGAAGCCGGTATTCGTTGCCAAACCACCCAGCCAACGCTCACTGTGCTATACGATGAAAAACTGCCGGAGTCCTTCCTGCTGAAAGCCATTGAGTGCACCAAAACCGGTGCAGGCTACCCTGCCTGGGTGAACAATCAGGTCGGTATCCATTTCTTGTTAAATCAGTATGCTGCTGAAGGAATGGATTTAGCAGAGGCGCGTGCTATTGCTATTGGCGGCTGCCTTGAAACCTCACCCGGGGCATTTTTACCGCTAACGCTGAACGGCAAGCAATATGATATTCCCGGTGGAGCAGGTCAGACTGCCGCTACGGGCGTCCACTTCCTTGCTAATCCAAAAATCCTTGAGCTGGTGTTGACCAATGGTCTGGACAGACGCACAGGCACGCAGGTTTATCCACCGCACAATTTGCCGCTTGATAGCTTTGCGCAAGTGTGGGAGCAGTTCACCCGCTATTATGCGCTAACCTGTGACGTAGTCGCCAAGGCCAATAACATTCAAATGGATATCTGGCGTAAAAACAATATGTCAGTCATGAATTCATTCCTGAAACCAGATTGCCTGCGTGACGGTAAACATATTGGTCAGATGGGGTATCGCTATAACGCGACTTACAATATAGAAAGCTGCGGCACAATTACCGCTATTAACTCGCTGGTGGCGATCAATAAACTCGTGTTTGATGAGAAACGCTTTACGCTCGACGAAATGACGGATGCGCTACTTAATAATTTCGGCTACGAGACGGCGGAAGCTAGCGGTAACTACTCCATGGCTGAACAGCGCCCTACGGCGGCCTGCGAGCGCTATAAAGATATTCACACCGCCTGCCTTAACGCGCCAAAATTCGGCAATAACGATCCGTACGCCGATGAGATGCTAAAAACCTACGAGACTTGGTTCTGCTCAATGGCGCGGCAGTACGAATCGCTCTATGGCAAGAAAATGTACGCCTGTCAGATATCCGTTTCCACACACGGTCCGCAGGGTGCCTGTACGCTGGCAAGTGCAGATGGACGGCTGGCGGGAACGACCTATTCAGACGGATCTATGTCTGCGTATCCCGGAAGCGACCTTAACGGGCCTTATGCACTCTTCAGCTCAGCCACCGTCTGGGATCATAGCCAGTCGCAAAACTCGCAGATGAACCTGAAATTACATCCCACTTCGGTACGGGGTGCGGCGGGATCTCGCAAGCTGTTAGATCTGACCCGCAGCTATCTGCGCAAAGGCGGCTTCCATATTCAGTACAACATAGTCGATTCTGGCATTCTTCGGGATGCCCAGCAGCATCCCGAAAACTATCGTGAACTGATGGTGCGTGTGGCGGGTTTCACCCAGTACTGGTGTGAAATCGGCAAGCCTATTCAGGATGAAGTCATCGCTAGAACCGAATATGAGGAGATGTAATGATGAGCGAACTTAACCATACCCATTGTCACCACTTTTGTCCCATCGATGTGGCAAAAGGGATATGCCGTTTGAGCGGTCATATCATCATGACGGATTCTCCGCTGTGTGATGAGTTTAATGCGAAACCGCGCTGTGGGCTTTGCTGCCATTTTTGTGACCAAACTGCCCCAGCGCAGTGCCACGGGCTGGAAAAACCTTACTGGGTAGATCAGGGTATGAACGCAGGACTGTGTCCAGCATTCTCTCATCGCTAAGCCAGGATATAACCACAATAAACCCGCTCCGGCGGGTTTATTTTATATATGGGAGGTGAAACTATGGATACGAATCATGGAATGATTTTTGATATTCAAAGCCACTCTATACATGACGGTCCTGGCAGTCGTACTACCGTTTTTATGAGTGGCTGTAGCCTTAGCTGCCAGTGGTGCGCGAACCCAGAGAGCTGGCAGGCCAGAGAAAAAGTGCTGTTCAGTGAGCTGCGCTGTGAGGCAAAACAGGGCTGTAGGCGCTGTATAGAGGCTTGTCCCCGACGCGCCATTTCAATCGCCGAGCGCGTCATCGCTATCAATCGAGCAGATTGCCAAAGCTGTCACGCTTTAACCTGCATTGAGGCCTGCCTATCACGGGCATTAAAAAAATGCGGTGAATATTATACTGCCGATGCGCTTCTACAACGCCTGCAGCACGATCGAGATTTCTGGGGCAGCACAGGTGGTGTGACATTTAGCGGTGGTGAGCCGCTTGTCCAGCACCACTTTGTGGAAAACATGCTTCATCGATGCCGCAGCATCGGGATCCACACCGCAATTGAAACGACGGCGTATGCCCGGGAAGAAATTTTTATGGCAGTGATGCGGCATGTCGATTTTGCGTTTATCGATGTGAAACATATGGATTACCAGGCCCATCACCACTATACCGGCGTGGGCAATGGCTTAATCCTGAATAATATTCGGGAACTGGTAAAGAGCGGCTGGCCCGGCCGCTTAGTGTTACGCGTGCCGATAATTGCTGGCGTAAATGATGGGGATAAAAATATGCGGGCGCTGGCAACGTTTATGGAGCACGCGGGTGTATATGAAGTTAACCTACTGCCCTTTCACCGACTAGGCGAATCGAAATGGCAACAGCTGGGGAAAATCTATCCCGCCCGGGAATGGCATGCTCCGGACACAACCAAGCTCTCATCGCTGGAGACATTTTTTACCCAGCAACGATTACTCTGCTATGTGGGAAGCGACACGCCTTTTTGATAAGAGGTCGATACCATGAAAAAACCCGGAAGCCAGACTTCCGGGTTCTATTTTATCAGCCAATGATTACGGCGCTTTTTTAGCGGTCTCGTTCTCAATCGGCGGGACCGAGCCCAGATCGGTACCGGTAACCGGGTTAACCGACGGGTCAGATGCGGTACGCAGCTTCATTGCGTCCAGGTTCGCCTGCTGCGGCCCCGGCAGCACGACGCTTGGTAAGCCATCGCCACCGTCCACGGCCGGCGGTGGGTTAGATACGTACTCAAAGTTCTCGTCTGAGTTCCAGCTACCGCGCACTTCACCCCCTTCAGACATGTTGAAGTAGGTGTTAGCGTACTTCTCGATCGGCGGCAGTTTTCCTGGCGGGAAGTTGTTGCGGATCGAGTAGAGCGCTTTTTCAAAGGAGATCTGGTGGGCTACTTCACGGGTCATCAGGAAGCCCAGCGCATCTTTTACGCCCGGATCGTCAGTCATATTGATCAGGCGCTCATAGATGATTTTTGCACGCGCTTCAGCGGCAATGTTAGAGCGCAGGTCAGCGGTCACTTCACCGATGGTATCGATATAGGCTGCGGTCCACGGGAAGCCTGCGGAGTTGGTCAGGGACGGGCCGCCGCCATACAGCAGCGCGGTCAGATGGCTGTCATTGCCGTTCCCGGTGATTTTACGATAAAGCTCAGCTTCCTGATCGGTACCTTCCGCCAGGTCGCCTTTCGCGCCCTTGTTGAGCATCCCTACCAGAGAGCCGATAATTTCGAGGTGGCTTAGCTCTTCAGTAGCGATGTCCATCAGCATATCTTTACGGCCCGGATCGTCATCCCCTAGCCCCTGAGTAAAGTAGCGGCAGGCTGCGGCCAGTTCGCCCTGCGGTCCGCCAAACTGCTCAAGCAGGAGGTTTGCCAACCCTGGATTCGGCTCGGCAACGCGTACGGTGTACTGTAATTGCTTTACATGTCTGAACATAGGCTCACTCCAGTGATTATTTATTTTCCAGCAAGGTCAACATTCGCTGAATCACGAATAAATAACTGCTTAAATATGAAACCGTTAAGTTTTCATATAAAGTCGTCGTGCAGGTTATAAGGATAGCGCATGAGGACAAATCGGCGGGAATATTAAAGCAACCCTTCTGTTTTAGGATTTATCTTAACAAGAGGTAAATGAGACGTATTAACCAACCAAGAAATACCTGCTTACAAAAATAAGAAAAAGTTACATTCAAAGTATTATTCACAGGGTATTAAAAAGCGATCGCGAATAGCAGAGCAGGAAAGAGAGAGTCTCTTTCCTGCATTTAAGCGTTTTGATTACTATTTTTTTCTTCGTATTGAGAGTCGGCTTACCAGGCGGCTAAATTTCGTTGTAGATGCCCGCGACGTAGAGGGCTGGTTGGTATCATGAGCAATCTTTGGTCTTTCAGAAGGTCTATATGTCCAGACGTTTGGATCGCTCCAGGGTGCTGCCACTTCAGTACCATTACGATAAAAATGTACTCGATCGCCAATCTCTTCCCGATGGCGATAAATATAGCGTAGCTCGGATGCGGTGATTGATTTACCACTTTTTTGATCTCCCTCTTTGCGTACTACTGCGGCGATATCAAGACCGTCCAGCACAAAATGGAGATGAGCGTTACCCTCATTAATTATAGACTGGATACCCTGTTTGCTGCCTCTTTTCCATAATAACCTTGGCTGAATGGGTGCTGGCATTCCGGTGTGCCAATCATAATAATCATCTTTATTAAGATTTTCACTTACTTCTTTATAAATAGACTTAACATTAAATTTTCCGGGAGCTTTAGCCAGCTCAAGATAAGCGTCCCAAAGAACGTCACCTCCCCTGGTTCTACTCTGCCTCACCTGATCGAGTATCTCATCGGTCACAATAATCTTATGCGCATATTTAACCCAGTTCTTTTCCTTGGCGTATTTTTTATTACCGACATATTCCAGAGCAATTTTCATTGCGATTGCATTATTATAGGTATCAATAACCATTGTTGGATTGCCGGGTATGTCCAAAACATATTTTGGATCTATACTAGCAATAGCTTTACCTCTTGGACCGGCCAATCCATAAATCAAATCTCCTCGGGTAAAGTCAACATTATCTTTAAAGGTTGCCTCTCCGATATTATCAAAAAAGGTTATTGGGTTATTTTTAACCATACAGAACAGGTTCAAACCATCCACCTCGTCTGCCGGGTCAGCGCTCACCCAGCGGCACAGCCATGGCGCGTAGTAGCGGCGACCGTAATAGTACAGCCCGGTGCCGTCCCGCTCCTTGCCCGAGTAGCGCACGCTTTTATAGCTGGCCTCCCTCTCGTTGCGTGCGGTCCACACTGCCGTGCCGCCGAAGGGATAGTACTCCTCCCGGCTGATAAGCTGCCCCTCACTGTCCAGCTCCAGCGCCAGCGAGCCGATATTGTCGTCCACGCTCCAGCGCACCTGGTCGTTAGCCGTAATCTCCTGCGGCCTGCCCGTCTCCCAGTGCAGCACCCGGATGCCCGCCCGGCCCGCCTGGCCAGTGATAACGTGCAGCTCCTCCGTCAGCGATGGTGTGGTACTGCTGTCAGCCCTCTCCTGCCAACTTTTACGTAGCTCCAGCCCCGGCAGATAGCGTACCTCGTCCAGGCTCCACAACTGCGAGTCGCCATTCGCCAGGGTACGGGTCTGCTTGCGCACCCGCCGGCTGCCGCTGTACTGGTAGATTTCCTGGTTGTTATCGCCGCTGCTGCGGCTCACCAGAGTTACCGACTGTAAGTTGTTGCTGCCATCCCAGACCAGCGGGTCCTGACCGTTATCGTCTGCGACCGACACACGTGCCTGGAGGGTCAGCAGGTTACCGTTAGCGTCAAACCAGCCCGCCACCGCATCCGGGGTCTGCGGCCCGCCGTCGTTCTGCTGCACGCTGCGGTTGGAGATCGTGTCTGTGGTCATGGCGCGGGTAAAGTTTGCCGCCCCGGTGTGCTTCAGGGTCTGAAGGTTACCGCTGTCGTCGTACTGGTAGCTGCGGGTATAGTTCACGTACTGGCTGTCGTCTGACATTACTGGCAGGCCACTGTACTGCATGGCGGTATTGCTTGCGTTCTCGCGTCCGGTGGCGCTCAGCAGCTGGTAGAGGGCATCGTAGGTGAACTGCCGGGTGCCGTTGGTAGACTGGTTGCGGTAGTAACGCGCCGTCACGGTGCCGTCGCCCAGCGAGGTGACATTGCCGGTAAAATCATATCCGTAGCTCAGGGCCTGCAGCGTGGTGCTGTCCGCACGCTGTGCCGTGATGGTGGCGAGCCACTGGTTCTGCGGGTCGTAGCCGTAGGTGGTTGTCACGCCGTTACCAGCCGACTCCGTCAGCACCTGCCCTGCCGCGCTCCAGGTCACGCCTGCCAGCAGAGCCTGCGTCTCCCCGCCTGCCGGAGTCACGTCCTGATAACAGACGTTGCCGCTGACGTTATAGCGCCAGGCCTGCACATGGCCCCTGGCATCCGTCTGCTTCAGGATAGCGCCGCGGGCATCACCGGCGACAAGCGTGTCATAACTGTCGGCCTCCAGCAGCGCCTCCCGCCCGGCCTCATTCTCCGGCCAGTCCGGTAACGCCTCCGCTGATGTCAGGAAACGCTGCCCTTGGTCGAGCACCGCTCCGCTCAGTGCTACCGAGCTTACCCGGAGCAGGCCGCTGTCATCATATTGTGCGACCTTTACGCCACGCAGGTTATTCCCCTGCGAGCCGTCATCCGCCGGATCGGCGTCGCCGTACTCACTGCGCCAGCTGATACGGATTTCACTTCCGCTCAGCTGCTCGCTGCCGGATGAAGGGCGAGCCAGCTCATCATACGCTACGGTCTGAACCGTGCCGCGTCCGTCACGGGTCCACACCGGACGGCCCGCTGCGTCAAACAACGTCACCTGCTTGCCGCTGTCAGTGCTCTCCCGCCGCAGCGTCTGGCCTGCCAGCGAGGGCGTGGTACGCAGATTTGCCGGAGACGCGCTGTCTGCTGCCCAGGCGGCAAAGAGGCGCGGATCGCGGTGCATCGCCGCCCTGCTGGCATCATCCACGTACGTATGGCTGACCAGCAGGCGCAGCGGATCGCCAGCCTGTTCCCGGTTCCAGTTAAGGGCGCGCACGGCCAGTCCCCGATTATCAGTGACGCTGACCACCGGCGTTCCGGTGGCAGCTGTTAGGTTGTTCATAGTTGATGTCCTATGGAAGGAAGAATTAAATGTGAGAAGGGATTGATTTATTAGTATATAAAAGGGGGGGAATACCGATGTGCAATTTATAGTGAATATCGTATAAAAATAATCTATTTAAGAATGGGCGTATAGCAACCAACAACAATCGCAGCCAGACTTTCTTTAATTTCGTGTTAATTCATTTTCCGTGGAATTTATATAATACTTACACTATCACCTGTATTGATTTCATCGGCACCGGGCAAAAACAACTTTCCCCACATGCTTCCTGCAATGTTCGACAATATTCCTCCCGCCTTTATGGCCACAGCCGGTGAATATCATCAGCCCTTTTTCAGATTTCTATGGAGCGATTAAAGATTTTTAAACCTGCGTATCTGGCCCGGTATCGAAAACTATTCTTGTTTCACCATCTTCAATCAACAGGCTTAGCCCTGGCCGACAGATCGGTCTATCGGCCTCTTTTGCGTTGCGGTTTTCCAGCAACACGGTCACTTTTAGCATGAGATCGAACCTCCCTGTTCGATTAAAATCAGACCTGTCGCTTATCCAGGCTACTCTGAATCGCCTCTATCTCTCGTTTCAGACTCCCGCCGTCGTAGACCATCGAGGTATCATATTTTTCATACTTTGCCTCGCGCGTCGCACTAAACCAGTTAAACGATCCGACGCACAGCAGGCCATCATCACCTATGACGATCTTACTGTGCACGCGATCCACCAGCCGGGTGGCGATGCCAACGGCTTCGAGTTGCTCTAACGCCGCCGTCAGGTTCTGCTTCTTCTCCTGGCGTTTTTCATAATCCCTGTCAGAGGTATTATAGCTCTTATCCGTGACGACGGTGACGTCAATGCCCCGCTCGCGAGCCTGAAGCATCGACGCTAAAAAGCCGGTCTCCTCCAGCTTCTGCCAGGTCAGCCACGGCGAGACGATGGTAATCTGCTTCGCAGCCTTCTCCAGCGTCTGGTTGAGGAAGCTATCGTGCTGCTCAACGCCGTGCAGGGTATAGACCCGCGTCTCCCTGGTCTCTAAATCTTTACGCTTCTTGTAGGCAAAATAGAGGGCATTGTTCTCATCGGCAAACAGATACTTTTTCAGCAGTCCACGCGGGGATGAAGCAGGCTGTATCTCAAACAGATCCATATCGCCAAACACCAGGAAGCTATCCTTCGCCCGGGAAACCGCCACGTTCAGCATGCTGCTGTCACTGTCGATAAACCCGCCGTCCTCATGCTTGGAGTAGACCGGGGAGAAGATCACGATAGGCCGTTCAGCCCCCTGCAGGGAGTGCACCGTGCCGACGGTCAGGGTATTTTCACCGCTGCCGGTGGAGAGTCCATGGTTACCCAGCGCCTGCCTGATGGTGGAGACCTGGGCGCTGAACGGCGTTACGATCCCCACCACCTGCTGGATGGGCTTCCCGTAGTGATTCTCTATGCGCTCCTGGTTATCCATCAGCCAGGCAGCGAGGGTATCGGCCTCCAGCATGTTGTAGCGGCTACCGCTGCTGGCCTGCTCGCCTTTACCATCGATGTGCAGATATCCCATCGCAGGAAGCAGCGGGGAGCTTTTGTCTTCCCGTTTGGGCTGGAGCTTGCCGTGATAGCAGAGCGCGTTGCAGTAGCCGATGATGTCGTCGAAGCAGCGACGATGCTCATACAGATACATCCCGCGCTCCAGCTCGGGATCGTACTGATAGCGCGAGGCCAGCTGGGCAATTCTCATCACGCTGCCGGACGCGGCGCTTTTACCCGCTTCAGCAATGGCGGCATAGGAGCCAGCGATCTCTTCCTGGGTATCGCCCGGCAGAAGCTTCTCCGCCAGCATATTGCCCACGTCGATCGCCGGTAAAATACTCCAGATAGGCGGGATCTGTTTGGTATCGCCGATCACCAGCGCCTTCTTCGCCAGCGCAAATGACGCGGCGGCCACCTCCGGCAGAACCTGTCCCGCCTCATCGACGATCAGCAGATCCACGAAGTTGTAGAGATAGTTCGCCTCCCACCCCTTCTGCCCTTTGTGCTCCGACACCTTCATATGGCCAGGCAGCATATAGCAGGTCATCACCACGCAGGGGGTCAGCTTCATCCTGCGCTGCCAGCGCGGTTTAACGGTGCCCGCCCCGGTTTTGCGCTTCTCTGCTACCGGATCGCTAATTTTAGCCATATCCATCAGCCAGCGGCCTTCCCAGTAGTGGGTCGTCAGCAGGAACGCCGGGAAGCGGATCTGCGTATCCGCCAGCTCATCGGCCTGGGCAAAACTCAGCTCTGCATCACCGGTATAGTCCAGCTCGCGGATGCAATCCCGCCACGCCTGCGCCGCCCTGCTCTCCTCCAGCACGGCCTGCTGAGCCGTATCTATCTGCTGCTGGTACTGGCTATGCGCGCTTTCCGCGGCATCGAGCAGCGTCTTAATCGTGCTATCGATCCCCTCGATGTTGGCCCACTCGCTTCCCTCCATCGACCGCGCCAGCTTAGGTTCAAGATGCTGCTTGATCATATAGAACCGCTTGCTGCGGATGGCCGGGAGCCATGAGAACAGGGAGTAGATCAGCGACTCTTTAGCGCGATAGTCATGCCATGCCGCTCTGGCACCGGTGAGCGTGTCAATATCACGCGCCTGCCCGGTGAGCAGCTGCGTCTTATCGGCGAGATACTGTTCGATGTCATCGGCAATCGCCGCTCTCTGCTCCCGGGCCTGGCTCAACGTCTGCCACGCGGCCTTTAGCGCCTCCAGCTTATTCAGCTGCGCCTGAAGCTGGCCGTGGAGCAGAGCGACAACGGCTTCCGGAGAGGTGCACGCTTCATTGGGGAAAGCGGCTTTGGCTTTGCTGAGATAGAACGCCTGCGCATCCTCAACGTACTCTTTGGACTCTACGCGGTTGAAGAAGTCTTCGGTTTGATACTTTTTGGCGGCCTCGGCGCTTCTGCTGCGTGACGGGAAATAGGCCCCGAAGCTGTTCACCTCCGGCAGCCACCGCCCCGCCATCGGCCCGGTTCCGGTGGCAAAGTCCTTCCCGAAGGCTTCGATGATATTGGTAACCGCCTGGTTGTTGGTGGATGTCGCCACGATCACCGGCGGTTCGCCCTGCTCCAGCGCGGCTCTCGCCCACTGGGTAGCGATGATGGAGAGCAGCAGCGTAGTTTTGCCCGTGCCGGGAGGCCCGTTAACCGCCAGGATGTCGCCATCCCTGCTATCCAGAAAATGACTCATCGCATCGCGCTGGGCCTCCGCCAGCGGGAACCTGTCTCCCGAGTGGCCCAGCCTCTCGCTAAACTTTGCGCCCGGAGCCAGCAGCGGCTCGGTCGGGACGTTCTCCAGCGAGGCAAAACGTTCAAAGAGCGGCACGTCCTTTTTGCTGACCAGCAGGTGATCGTAGAGGCCAAGGATATGGAAGCTGGCTCCGCCGGGCTGGGTCTTCTTAACCAGATAGCCATAGTCGGCGAGTTCGTACTGCTCGGAACTATGCAGTGAGGAGCCAGCAACGGCTTTCAGTAGCTCTTCTGCATCATCCTGGTAGCATTTCTATTTTTGCTGATAGCCTTCGTGACGCTTCGCCCGTTCTTCATCGGTTTCAGTATCCGCGTCGAACTCATCGACGCTGGCGGAGACCGAGGGATGGGTAGTTTTGTATCGGTCGTAGCGGGAGATTTCGCCGATAGAGAACGACCCTTTGGGCAGCGGTTCAAGCAGATCGCGGGGAATGGAGGTTGCAGGCGTGGGGAACAAAAATCCTTCGCGATTCACGACCGCCGAGGTCACTAGCGGAGTGATCACCTCCGGTGCGCCCACGGTGCGTTCCTTGCCATGCTGTAGCAGCCGGAAGTAGACATGGGGACGCAGCACAACGTCTACCGTCTTGACATCATCCCGCTCGCCCGCAAAGAGTGCGGTGACTATCTCCTCGCTCAAACGTCCTGAATCTTGATCAGTCCACTGAGTAAAACCGCTAACGTCCTTACGCTCAAACGTCCCCTTGCCGAACTCCGCATCCGCCAGCGAGTTACGCCAGTATGCAGCGAACCCTGAAGTGTTACTGTCCATCGCCTGTCCTGTAGCTTCATGCAAATTGTTGGTTTCGCTGTTATAAAAACAGCCGATGGATAAACATTGTCCACGTTAGGGAGGAGAGTGCAATGGGTGGGGGGAGGTTTTTAGGCGTTAAATGACTACTGGGTTACACGCACGCAAGCGATGAAAAGGCTTCATCACTACTGATGTTCCTTTTCATATAACCACTCACCTGCCCTGGCTGATTCCGCGAACATTTTCACTGTTAACGGTTTTACGGTTTGCCTGATGGGCTTTTTAGTAAAACATTTACGGAAAAACCATTCTGTTTCCCAAGGATAGTAGGCAGAAAAATCAATAACCGATACGTCTATATCGTATTTTTTACTATATTTATCAATAGCAAGGGAGAGGTCATCAAACTCAGTATAAGCCTGTAGTGCATCATCTAACTGCAAAGGGATCATCTTACCCGTCAGCGTTCCCATTACGGGCAGCTCGGCCCGAAAGAAATCTAATACCTCGCTATTATGTGGTAGCCGCATGCGGCTGAGAGTAGGCATGTTATTGCCTCCCGATTCTTCTTATCAATTTCATAACGACAAAATAGATAGCAGTAGCGATTGCTACTACAGATACAAAATCGATATAAAAATAGACATCGTCTATCTCTTCCCCGCCAACCTTACCGTACCCGTAAATCAGATTGGCTAGCTTATCAGCTAAGGCATCGTTAACCCATTTGTAAGGATCGCCCAGAGTACGACCTACAGCAACAAAGATCGCAAGGAACAGTAAAACGTTGAGCAGCCTGATAGCCCAACGATTAAGGGCAGGTCGTGCCATTGCTGATCACCTCCACCCAACCACGAGCCTTAAGAGTACGCATGCAAGGAACTTGAACCAGAGGGGTTCTCAACAGAGCATTTCTAATCATGGCAAAATCTGAACTGTTAGCGATAGTGATGCAGCCTTTTGATAACGTTCCGGGATGAAGTCTGAATAAACCACGGCTTACACCGTTAATCCAGGTAGTATCATCGATTCCCCTATCATCCCGGTATAGCGCAAACCAGTCTGAGTGTTTGAACTGAGCACCATAAAAAGTACGATTAACAGTGTCTCTTACCAAAGCGTTAATTCTCCCAAATACTCCACCTTCGCCACGGTCAACAATCCAGTATTTACCCGGAGGTATAGGACCATTATCCGGCACAGCACTGCAACCCCCATGATTACGATAGACTCCATTTCCTGAGAGAGCCATGAATGTGCCGATACCATAAAGCGTGAATGGGGAATAATAAGCATCATTAAGCACAAACTTTCCTGATAAGGCCATAAATATCCCTTTTAAATGTAATGTCTTTTGGGCTTATCCTACTCCTGTATGACCTGACATGTGAACTTTTTTTCTAGAAAATTCCATTAAAATTTCAAAAACTGGATGTTATTAGTTATTTAAGTAAGATCAACCTCTAATATTTAGCTGCACATACAAAATTAAAAAAGATTTAAAACTATTCAGGCTTATTGTTAGTTGTTCATCTCCTTAGATAGTTCAACTTCATCTGTAACAGCATTAGAGTAAACATAAAAAAGATTACTTCTTTCCTGCTTCGAATTTATCCAGATTTCAATCGCCTATGAATCTGTTCTCTGTATGGTGTATCCCAACTTTTTTAAATATACCTGTAATGGTTCAACGTTTGATGCCCCCTTGAAGATAATCGTGTTGGTTGGCGCATACCCATCGCCGGGCTGTGATTTGAAGTAGTAATCGCCAGATATACGGGGAGCTTTTTCAATGTCTTTGTCCGTCAGAGCGTGATAACTGAAGAAGTCCTTCTCTGTGTAGGTAGTCGTCTCATTAATCCCAGATGCAACGAACCAGATGAACAGCCAGCCGAGGATGAGTACAGTAATGATGGCTGCACTAACCCACTTAAATATTTTCTGCATCGCTATATCATTCCCTTGTATGCGAGTGATGTCCCATTATTCGTGAGTTATCAAATCTTCGGCTGCGAGAAGCTGGCTCGCCACGCTACTTTTCTACCTTGTGCGTGTTACTTTTGCGTAGTTTATGGATAAAAAACATCAGGAGTGCTGTTACTATGAGCATGAGCACTAACAGTACCCAAAGGAATGAGGGATCGGCTTCTCCATCAGCAAATCCCAATCCAGTTTGATTTAGAAAATCGTTGCTGACTTGAGATAGGTAGTCCACTAAACCACCTAAAGGAAACAGAACAATAAAAAAAGACGCTACAAAACAGAGCAAGCTAGTCAAAACATTAATAATCAATTTTGCATGACGCATAATCACTCCGCCCTGTTACATCTATACGCCCATAAGCCATTAAACCCTTCCCCCCCGGAACGCGAACCTTCTTACGTGTAAGTAGTGATTGCCTTACTAACTGAAAGTCCGGAATGTTATAAAAAGTGATACATCCCCATGATTCACCCTCTCCGTTTGGTCGCAGAGGATGGAGCCGAAAAGATCCTCTATCAACACCATGAATAAAAACATGGTCGCTCATCGTTGAAGCATTATATAAACCAAACCATTGTGCATGATTTGTGTCGTTTTTGAAATCCTTTACGTACCTTTCAACTCTATTAGCAAAACTTCCTTTTGGCGCATCAACTATCCAGTAATTCCCAACGGGTAAAGCTGCGTTGTTTTTAAAGGCACACTCAGCAACGTTGGTTACTGGTTCTATGCCTGAGAATACTGGGAAAGTGCCCACACCGTATACATGAAGCTTGAGCCGTCTTCGATCTGGTGAGACATCGTTGTAATCCATCCTGCAAATCTGCATAACATAAATCCCACTATAAATTTGTGGTTATGGTACTGCTGATTTATTCTGGATTCCAGAGCAAAAATATAATTTCAGACAGAATCTTTTAAGTATCGCTATTATTATAACAACGCGTAACATTTCTGATGAATTTATTTTCGGCACATGCAAGTGCATTTCACGAATATATAGGGGGGGGATCCAAAGTTCTTATATTCACGTTAGAGGAACGAGTAACACGCTTTTAATAAAATTGATGAATTAGGGTCTTCGGAGTTGTGCCTTCATCTGGCGATTTAGGGCTTCGGGGGTTAGTGGCGGATCCTGCCGATGCAGCATTGCATGGCAGTTGGGGCACACAGGGATGAGATCGGTTTTAGGGTCAACCTGGTAGTTCTCTTTAATCTCTGATAAGGGGACAAGATGGTGCACATGAATGAAGCCTTTCGCGATTTCACCGTACACCTTGGTCATGTCGATACCACATACTTTGCACTTATAACCATGCCACTCTAGCGCGGCCTGGCGGGCCTTGCGGTCACGTTCGTAGCGGTTGACAGTTACCTGAACGGCGGCTCCTTCGATATAGATGGCTTCCCACTTGATCTCGTCCGGAAAGAGGTTTGGTTCGATGGATTCGTTTTTATGGACGACCTGAAAACCTTGATCGGTGAGCAGCTTGACGCACTTTGATTTTATCCCACCGCTGAAGTCTGCTGGCGTGAAAGTAAGGCCGGTGAGTGTTGAAGCGGCGATGCCGACGATGGCTTTTGGAGGGTAACGGCGGTCGTTGATGATGACATCGTAGTCGCGGGAATCAGCGAAGGCGTGATTAACTCCCGCATCGTAGCCATGGGCTGCGGCGAGGATGGCTTCGTGGGATAGTTGGTGGGGGAGCTTGTTCATGTGAGTGCTTTTAAATGATTAATCATGTGCGAAGGCCGGACTCGAACATCGCTACTATCCTTATGATCTTAAAAAATTAAACCTTAACACAATGGCTATCATACCATCATTAATACCATCATTTCAATTAGACAAATAAAGCCGTAAAAATTAATCAAATTCGATATCATATAGTAGCAATAATTATCTAAACAAACTCCTTAAAATAATAAAGCTAAATTTTTAATGATATTTTTTCATTTTAATTTCATAGCTAAAAGTTCGATTAATAGTTTTGAATGTTACTATTTTAAACAATCACGTCAAATAAAAAAACAGAAATAGAAAATCACACAGAAATATGTCATCCATATTATATTTTGACTTTTAATTTTCACATTTTGTAAGGCATCAGTATTAAGACTTATTGAACAATGAATAAATCGAGTTTGGTTTTGAGTGTTTTTTCCATTAAAATGAAGTATATTGTGCTCTTCTTGTGTAAACGCCAAATGAACCATCGATAAAAATCAGTTTAAAATCAATGAGATGGTTGAAAACGGCAGACACCAGAACGAATATGCATGTTATAACAAACGGCTTGACACTAATGTACAAGTGTAAGCAAAAAAACTAAGTAGAGAGACATTTATTGATGTTAAAAAATGGCCAATTAACTTACGTAACACTTTTCAGTTCAGCTGGAGTTGGCTGCTATGGTTTCAAAGTGGAAGGTTTCAAGTGTGTCGCAACAAATGAACTGCTCACAAAGAGAATGGATATTCAAAAAAACAATAATATTTGTGAGTATGAATCAGGATATATAGTAGGTGATTTAGCAACTGATAAAGTCAAAAATAAAATCTACGAAGAAGTCAACCTTTGGGCAAAAAAGGGAAATGATAGAGTTGATGTTTTATTTGCGACTCCACCTTGCCAAGGTATAAGTGTTATTAATCACAAAAAAAACGAACAGGATATAAATAGAAATAGCTTAGTGGTTGAGTCTATAGATGTTGTAAAAAAAATTAAGCCACGCATTTTTATTTTTGAAAATGTTATGGCATTTCAGAAAACATTATGCATTTCACCTGATGAGCGTATTATCCCTATAGGCAATTATATAAAAGAAGCTTTAGGGGAAGATTATATTATCACTGGTACAGTAAAAAACTTAATGAACTATGGTTCCAATTCATCTAGAACAAGATCCGTAGTTATCGGGATTGATAAATCATTCAAAAACAACCTAACTCCTTTAGATATTTTTCCAGACTATGAGAGTGAAAAGACTTTACGTGATGTGATTTATAATTTCCCAGCCCTTAGTTGGGGAGAGATAAACGATCATGACTTTTACCACGCATTTAGAACTTATGATACAAGAATGCTACCGTGGATAAGCGATCTAAAAGAAGGTCAATCTGCATTTGATAACCAAGATCCTAAAAAGCGACCTCATAGAATAATCAATGGTAAAGTAGTAGAAAATGTAAAGAAAAACAGAGACAAGTATACTCGGCAGAGATGGGATCGTTTTATTCACTGCGTTCATACAAGAAACGACCAATTAGCCGCGCAAAACACAATACATCCTGAACAAGATCGCGTGTATAGCATTCGTGAGCTTATGGCTATGATGAGTATCCCAAAATCTTTTAAATGGGTTAATAAAGATTTATCTGTTCTAAATAAATTAAGTGATGATGAAAAAAAATCCATTTATAAAAGTCATGAGTTAACAATAAGAGCTTGTGTCGGTGAAGCTGTGCCAACGGGATTTATTAGTAATATAGCAAAAAAAATCAAGGCTTCCTTTGACAAAACCTATCCATCTCCTACTGAAATTAATAAAATAATTGCAAATTATAATCTTGAATCAAGAGTAAAGTTGAAAGATTTTCTTTCTAACAATCCTTTAGATTTGAATATTTCTTCATTGATGAGAATTACAGAACTTTGTAATGCAAAAAGAGAAGAAAATGCTGCCTTTTACACGAATAAGTTTATTGTCAATGAAATTGTAAGCTCTTTGCCCAATTTTAATAAAGATACAGTTCGAATAATCGAACCTTCTGTTGGTGCAGGTAGCTTTATACCTTTTATTTTTAAAAAATATGATGATGTAAAAAACGTTGTACTTGATCTTGTTGATATAGATGCTGATTCCATTGAAACCTTAAAGCTATTATTAAAAAAAATAAAGATACCAAATAATTTTAAGATCAATATCATTCATGAAGATTTTTTGACAATGAAAATTGAAGAAAAATATGATCTTGCAATCGGAAACCCTCCATTTTCCAAGGTAAATGGTAAATGTGCCAAAAAGGGACTTTATATTGATCAAGCTATAAACAAAGAGACATTGAATCTTTCTGCAATGTTTCTTGAAAAATGCATCCAAAATAGTGAATGTGTTTCTTTAGTTTTGAATAAAACGATTTTGAGTAATCACGAATTTCGAATTTCCAGGGAAATTCTAAGAAAAATTGAGATTAGAAATATTATTGACTTTGGACGCTATGGGTTCACAGGTGTGTCCATTGAGACCATGAATTTAATCGTATTCCCGAAAAATAAGCCAAGTAAAACGCTCATCTATAATATGAAGCATAATCTTCAAATGTTGCAATCACAAGAATACATTACTGATCCAACATTCCCTTGCTTTGTTATTTATCGAGATGAGACATTTGATCTTGTTGCAAATAAACTTAATTTCGACTGTTTTAATGTTTATAGAGATAGACAAATAACTAAAAAAATGACTTCTGATTATCCAGGTAAAAACTCACTATGGGTTCTCAAAGCAAAAAACATCACTGATAATAATAGTGTACAACACATTCAGAATTATGATCAGTATATTGACGAAAAATCAGCACAAGAACTTAGCGTTTATAAATTTATAAATGATACAAGCGTATATTTAACGCCAAATATGACCTACAATCCGAGAATTGTGAGGAATGTACCTAATACCTTGGCTGACGGCTCAACTGCCATATTAATTCCAAAAACCCCTACGGAGTTAACGGAAAAGCAAATAGCTTATTTTTCTAGTGATGAATACAGAAAATTTTATAGCATTGCCAGAAATTTATCTACTCAATCAATTAACGTTGACAAATCAAGCGTCTTTTTCTATGGGATATTAAAAAATGACACCAAACTTGATAGCTAAATATTTTAGCACTAGAAACTTTGATATTAGACAATCTGGAAATGGAAGATGGATAGATCAAAAATGTGCTCTTGACTCAGTTTGTTTTGTTGCAGACTGCGTTGTTGAATATCTTCGGGAGGGAGGTATTCAACCATTTCATTCACCTGATATTTGGCGTTCAGAATATGCCGTAAGGAGTGTGCAACTTTGGTTTAGCAAACCAGATCCTTTGACACCATCGACACTTGATGAATACAATAAATTTTTTAGACAGCCACTAAAGATGCTATGTGCAGCAGATGTATTAGAAGAAAAATTAGTGGGTAATTCAATTGAATTCTCTGTAAAAAATATGGATATATTAGAATTCATATCTATTCGAGAACGTAATGCATATGAATTTCTTTGTCTTTACATCGAAAAAACCCTTAAAGATAGTGGATTATGGGACTCGTTTGAAACTTTCTTTGACGAGCAAACTAATGAATCGCTTCAATATTTGAAATTTAAATTTGCTGAGTTTTGCATTAAGTATACAAAAATAAATACGCACGTTGAAGCAAATAGAATTTTTATTAAAGTATTAAATCCTTTAGCTTGTAAGTATAAATTAAAAGGGACTCTCGGCGGTAGAATCTCCCCTTCATTCATCACATTTGATGTAATATTTTACAACCAACCTAACTGGAGGGATGTACGTGCAGGTAAGGCGAAAAATATCTCCAGAGGTGATTTTACTCCGCCGAGTGAAAGCCCTCAACTATACCAATATAAAGTTTCTAGGGCAGCAAAAAATTTAAGACAATTTAACGATAAATATAATAATGGAAGATCGGAGATTATCGATAGGTTTTCTATTGGAGAAAAAGCAACGCACATGCATCATATTTTTCCCAGACATCAATTTCCCGAAATTGCTGATTTTATAGAAAACTTGATTGCATTAACAAGCGGGCAACATCTGCAATGCGCACATCCAGCAGGTAATACCAAAGTCATTAATAAAGATTATCAATACATATGTTTAGTAAACAAAACTGAAAGCATCAGGAAAAATCTGTTAGAAGATGAAGAGAAAAATATAATATATAACTTCTTCGATTTTTTAAAAGTTTTGGATACAGGATTGATGACTAATTATTTCCAGCGTATTGGTGAAAATGACTTTAGCGCTATAGTTCACGGCATAGAGATAAACTTCTAAATTGCCATAATAATGTGGGAAGTTGAGGTTTAACTTCCCGCACTAATATCATTACTTTTTAGCAATTAAAGGCTCTTCCTCATTGAAGATGTTTACAATAAATATTGATTTTAAGCATCATACTGTTGAATAGGTAGTTAAGGAATCAAGAGGTAGGGCTGGCAAAAAGTTTGTGAAAATGTTCCAGTCATTTTATAAACATCACTAAGTTAATTACTAATTACACTATTAATAGATAAAAAGGTAATCATATGAAAGTTAATAATGAAATTTCAGATAAAACATCCCAAGAGCTGAGTAAAAAAATTTTAGCAGCTAAAATCATTCTTGACCTGTTAATCTTTCTAGCTATTACAACAGCATTACCTTTGATTATAGTATACTTGATAAATAACCAAAAAGAAATTATAGAAAAATACCCAATAATTAAAAATGTAAGTGATTTACCCTATGATTTATTTTATATCCTTTCAGGTGTTGCTTCCATATTAATAATAATATGGCATATAGCATCCAAGGGAGAAATTAAACACATTAATGATGCAATATTAACATTAATTACTGCCATTGCAGCCCTTAAAATATTTAACCAAGATAAAGAAAGCATATCTCTGATTATTTCAAGTTTAACTAACAATCAAGGATTTTTATTTTTCTGCAAGCAGCTCATAATTATCTGTGGTTTTGCAAAAGTTGGTATTTCTTTATTTGAATTTGCAAAGGAAAGAATAAAAAACTTAAAAACAAAATAGTTAATGAGGAGTAGCTATTTTTTAAAAAGTATTGAAAAAAATATCACCAACAACGGCACATATAAAAAACTTAATATTATGGATAATGATGAGAATACACTCATGTAAGAAAGTGTATTCTTTTCATTGAAAAGAAACCACCAACCCCAGTAAAAAAAAATTGGCAAAATAAATAACAACATTATTAAAACAAAGTAAAAAATAATTTTATTTTTCATATATCCTCCTTTTACATACATATACCTCAAAGCATAATATTGTCAATATATTGGATTAAATAAAAGCAAGGGCTAACTCATCGAAGCGCTACGCTGCTTCTTCGAGTTCCCCTTGTTTTTCCGCCCTTCGGTTGGAAAAAATTAAAAGCAAAATCAAGATACTGCATTGACATTATTCGCATCTATCATATAAATAAATTAAGCATAAGGAATATGCTTTTATTTAATTATATGAAAAGGAGTTCATATGGTCGAAAGTAATACTTTTAATAAGATCGTTGTAAGTAAGCATTCCCGTAATGGAAGCGTTAGCGAAGCGAAGCTCTCACACAACCAGCTTCGTTCTCATTGCATCAGTGTCAGATTAAATGATGAAGAGCTAACGCTTCTCAATGATAGACGTGGCCGTCATCGTAAAGGCGAGTGGCTTCGCTTATCTTTACTTAATAAACTTCCTGCTGTCGTTCCAGCCATCAATTTTGAAGCCTGGAAAACCCTTGGTGAGATTTCGCAGAAGCTAAACAAGCTTGTGGCTCATCTTGATAGCAAGAGCTATGAAAGCTCTCTGACGCAAACTGAACTCTTCGCCGTAAAGCGTCAGGTCTCAGAGCTTCGCTTGCATTTAATTACCGCTGACCTGTGGAGAGCTTCCCATGAAGGGAATGCAAAAAATCCGCAGGGGTAAGAGCTTCGCAGGGGTCGTGCTTTACGCATTAAAACCAGCTTCTCATCATAAAAAAGATCCGATAGTAATTGGCGGGAACATGGATGGAAGCGATGTCGGAGAGTTGATTGCAGAATTCAATGCGACTAAAACGCTTCGCACGGATGTTGCTAAACCTGTCTGGCACAATTCGCTTCGCTTGCCGAAAAACGAAGCGCTGACAGATGCTCAGTGGTCAGGGATTGCTGATGATTACATGTCCCGAATGGGCTTCTCTGAAACGCACCTCAGATGCTATGTCCTTCATGATGATGCGGCCGGCCAGCACATCCACATTATTGCCAGTCGTATAGATCTATCCAATAGAAGTCTTTACTTGGGCAAAAATGAAAACCTCATCAGCACCCGTATCATCCAACAGTTAGAAATAGATCACCATCTGACCAAAACCAAAGGGCCAGAATCGGTAGCATCACCATACCCAGCTTCGCTATCCAGAAAATCCCCGCCCCAAAAACCGATAATCGCGATACCGAAGCCTAAAAAGCTATCGCGTAACGAAGCGATGATGGAGAAGTATAAAGGAGAGCTATCACCCAAATCGGTTATTCAGGAAGCCCTGGAAGCATTACTTGTCGATAAACCATCCACCACTGATTTTGTGATGCAGCTTGCCGCCAACAATATCAAAGCGCTTCCGAATATTGCCTCAACAGGGAAAATGAATGGGTTTTCATTAGAATATCAGGGGATTGCTTTCAAAGCTTCGCAGTTAGGTAAAGGTTATTCCTGGTCTGCCTTACAAAACAGGCTAGATTACCAGCCGGAACGCGACAATGCTTTCCTGTTTGCATTGAAAATGCCCTCAGTCAGTAAGGCATCGGTTAGCGAAGCGCCTGATAGTGCCATAGCAACACATCCACATGAAATCACAACAACGGAAGCTAACAGCCCCATAGCAGCGCTTATCCATGATAACAGTGCTGGTCAGGACGAATACACTAACGCTTCAGTCAAACCGATTCACTTAGAAGCAGGTGCTGGTGCTCAAGAAGCGTTTGCAACCGAAGAGTTAAAAGTAGCGCCCAAGCGAAGCTATGCAGTGTCAGCGTTCAGGTGGTTGGAATACATCCCCTACCTCGATGTAATTTATCGTATGTTGAAAAACCTCAAAATCCCCCCCCTTAAACGCCTTCGAAAACACAAAACCATCACTGGCGTGAGAATGATAGAGATAACATCATCACCCCCCAAAACTGCCATTGAAACACCACATAAATCGCATAGAGCTTCGCTTTCAATGTAGGGCTGGCAAGCCTTTTTTGATAGATAAAGGCCAATAAATTGATCGTTTATACCGATCGATATTCTAATGCTAATAGCCTAAAACTATCATTAATCTTTAATCGATCGGTACAAGTGATTTGCCTTTCCTGTAAACCCAGTCAAAATGTGATTTCACACAAAAAAAATATAACAGACTGATTTAACTAGCCTATTTACGTATTCAACTAACATGCAGGTTTTGAAATGGCAGATACCATCTCATCTGTAGTCCCTGATTTCTTCATACATCGAATATGAATTTAACATCTAACACAAAGGAACTTGTATGAGCATCTCCACCACGAAACGCCGCAATGAAGAAGTCAACGTTGGTCTTTCTGATCGTCGGAAAGCAGAGATTACAGCCCCAACGTTTGATCTGTTTGGTGAAACTTACACGTTTGTTAAGACTTTCTCTGGCACTGTAATTAATTCCAACCCAAGCAATAATCAGATCTGGGTAAAAACCGACGCTGGGGATGAGAAGCAGATTTCCGACTATGGTATCCCCTTCAGAAGTTCACACACTATTTATAAATACGAGCTGCACCAGTATAGTGAGGATGGTTCGTATAACGTGTATAAAGATGCACTTATCGTTAATAAGAACACGGGAGAACATGAAGTAAACTTAAACAGGAAAAAAGTTGTCATCCCCGCTTTTCTGACAATGCTGTTCCATAATGCTTCTACAGCATCGTATTACAGAGCAATGCCTGTTTCGAAACTATTCTCTATTGTTTTCATTTTACTTTGTGCTGCTGCACTTATTTCATTTCTCACATTGCCTTGGGGCTTTAAAGATGGATATGTGTGGGATGAGCACAAGTATATGTGGCTCACATATTTCCTATCAAGGATCGGAAGCTTCGTTTGTATCAAATGGATTAAAAGAAGAAGCGCTAGATTTGATCATGAAATCAGAAATCTTATCGATTTAGTAAAAAAATAAAAAATATAAGCAACAAAGAGTTAGCCCGTAGATTCCTACTACGGGCTTTTAAAATAATTACAATCCATATTTTCTTTTCTTCTCTTTGATGGATAACGATCTTTTTAGGGTCGAAGCATCATATTTCCTTTTCTCATTAGCATAGACTTTCTCTGTTCGGCTACCATTACTGACTATAAAGTTAATCAATGAAGAACATACATTTTTCATACGCTCTTTGTTGATCAAATCATCATCCAGTTTATTTATATGACTATAATATGAAAGTAGCAGAAAGGTTAAAACAACCTCCCTGTTGGAGAAGGTCATTTTTTCGATACCACTTTGGTATTTGATATAAAATCCTGCACAAAAAAGATATGATTGTTCGATAATTCGTTGCTCTGAGAAACCAGATTCAGCGAGTTTATCAACGAATCGATCAAGCAGTAATAGATACCTTTCCATTAAGTTAATATTTGTTTTATCCATAATATGCATCCTTGCAATAGTGAAATTTTGTCGTCCTGACAAGAAAATAAATAACATAATATTTTACCATGTCAATAGCTAAAACCTATCAATTCTATTAAAGGTATTTTGCAGGTAATGGATTATTAAGTTCTTCAATCGTTATTTGTTTAAGGTGAGCATTATAAAGCCACACTTTGAACTGTTCTAAATAGCGTTCATTTAATGCCTTCAAAGCTTCATTTTCTGCTTCAAGTCTTCTAATTCGTTGAGAAGCCACTTTTAAATTAGCAGGTTTTACAGTGTGTATTGCACCAGATTTGATAGTGGCTTTTTTCACACTGAAGCTTTCTGCAATCCTTACATGACTACTTAAGGATTGTCTTGATGGTCTTTTCCCAATAATCCTTACTAACCTGTCGCACAAAGCGTCCCAAGTTAGTTTTTCATCTATAGACCATGTGTTAATAACATCTACAATCTTCTTCTCATGATAACCATTTATATGCTTAGCCATTTATTCTCCTTTTTTTATTCTCTTATGGAATTCATACCATCTATCAGCATTTATGTTCCCATCATTTTTATCATACAGTGTTCTTTTTAAAATTTTATCGTGAATGTTTGAAATCGTTTCGTTATCTAAACCAGAATTCTCAATCGGATAATGTTCACACGGCTTAAACGCATATGAGTGCTTGCAGTAGCCATGTTTTGATACAAGTACTGCACCACTACTAAGTGAATCAAACTCGTCAAGATCCACCACTGGAATATCCTTTTTTCTGTGCTCATTAACACACACTGATAACTTTTGTTCTCTTATTGCTTTAGACATTTGAAGATGCGATCTGTGGTCATAAGAAACATTTTGAGAAATAAGCTTACGTCCAGACCAGCGAGCAATACTAAATTCATCCATACCATTTATTTGAGCAAATGTGTTAAGAAGATGCCTCAGTTGATGTGTTCTCAGCAAATATGGGCTACCATCTTCATTTATATAACCATGTCTTTTAAAGATATTAAAATGTCCTTTTATATAATCAGAATCAACAATGTCAGTTTTAAAAAAACTCATTGTAGGTCTGAATAACTTATCTAACATTTTCTTTTTGTTTTGATTTAACTGTCCTTCAGTTAACAAGCAAAGCGCATTAGAATATTCAATTTTCTTCTCTCTATCATACCAAGGGAAATCTTGAGGTATATTCTCTTTAAGGGTTCCCATCGTTGAATTAGAGTGATTTTTCTGAATTTCAGCAGCCAATAACCTCGCTTGACTTGATAATTCTTTTAATCTGGTAATTGCCTTTTTAGCTACAGGTATCATTAGAGTTGGAATCCATTTTATATTACCTTCATACCCTTTTGCTGAAAAAAATCTCAAACCGTATCTTTGAATGCCCTTTCCATCACATTCTGTAATTTCACAATCCGCTGGCAAAGCTAAAATTTCTGATATCCTACTCGGTGCGCACATAAGTAAAGCAAGCACAGATGTAGTAAATATGTCTCTTAAAGATAATTGTTCATCCCTCTTTGAAAAAATCTCAGCAATCGCAATAACTGATTTGATATCAGGCAATCTAGAATGGCCTTCCAGTGTAGAATCATAACCAGTCCAAGACTGAGTAATCCTATACCTAATTGGGTTTACCCAAAATAAATAAGATAAATTAGTCATGTTATTATCACTTAGAAATGAACTCAATTTCTCAAGTTCTTTTCCAATAGAAAATGCGTGTGCTTTAGAATACTTTTCAGAGGCTATTCTTATGCATTCATCAAAAACTGAATTGTTGCAATAGCTTACATTAGCTTCCATATTGATTTTCAGTAAAACGAATTCTACAATCTTCAACATTGATAATGTTGAGTGTTTCGTCTTAGCTTTATTGAATGAATGCACATGCAACATATATGCTTTAGCAAAATTAATAAAACTATCATCTAAGCGTTCCTTGCTGCTGAGGTTGTTTTTTAAGTTAAACTTAGTAAATCTATATAAACCTTTCCATTTATTGCTTTCCCAGGAAGTTGTTAAATTATTATTAGAAATGGTATCCTTACAAAACTCGATGAACTTAATAATATTATAGTGTGGGTTGTTTATATTACTTGGTTCAAAAATAAATATATTATTCATTATGTTCTCCAGGGGTTGAATTTTTTACAAGATAAACATTTAAATTCCTCTTTCGTATCTTCTAATAATAAAAATGAATCTAAAACATACTTGATAAAAAAGTTCTTGTTTTCATCAATCTCTACGCCCATAAGTATATTAGATAAGGGGTTAAAAAATGCACTTAGTTTCTTATCGATATCATAAACACTGTCAGGATTATTTTTTATATAAATCATAGAAGAGTTTGCTGATTTATGATCTAACGCTTTAGCAATCACCTCAATTGAGGCTCCTTCATTAGCCAGTCGACTCCCTAATGTATATCTGAATCTTCTGGCATTAAGCTCTATATAGCTGTTAGTCCTTTCTGATCTAACATCGAATTTTGAAGGAAAGCGTTTTAATAGCTTTGACATGACTGAATTTTTCATATGGAAAAAATCTGTTGTTAAATCAGATAGAAACTCCTCAATTATTTTTATTTCCGTAATCTTGTCTAAATCCATGAAGATTGGCAATTCGCCTCTATAGTTATTAATCCCAACACTAAATTTATCTTCTACAAACACCTGATTTTCATCAATTAGCATTGATAAGCTGTCATACAAAAACTTTTCTATCATTACCATGTTAAATTCATTTCTGAATGATTTCCTTTGTTTTACTTTTGGTACATTTAAAAAATACCCTTTCTCATTTTTAATGAGATCCTTAGCTTTTAGAGAGATTAATTGTAATGGCCTTCTTCCTGTTATTGCCAACAGAAGAATATAACAATATAAGAAGCGTTGAATTTTCTTCTGAAGATAAAATTTGCTAACAGAGTTAAGGATATAATTTAGTTCCGTTTCAGTTAAAGGTCCTTTATTTGGATCTCGTCTTTTAACTGCCTCTCCTGTTTGGTTTGGAATTATTTTTATTTTCTCCAACATTCTAAGGGCAGTCGCTTCTACTCCAGGGTAATTGAGTTTTTTCCATTTAGTGATGAAGGCCTTAACTATGTTTAGCTTGTAGTTTCTCGCTGAACCTAAATAAACATTCAATTGATATATGGCTTTGCCATCAATAGTATCGATAGTCATCGCACCAAACCACTTATAAAATAGATTGTTAATACTTTGAATATAAAAAGAACTATATTCAGACGCATAGTAAGCCAATGTTTTTAAGTAGCTAAGTTTCATTTTTGTAGGCATTCTATCTACAACTTTATGAGGGTATACGCAGTTTTCTTTATCCAGTTGCCATTTCTTATCTGACAGTTTGAAACTATACCTGTTCATCTTAGCAAAAAAGATTTGCTCACTTTCAATACATTTGTTTTCCATACTAAACTCCACTAATTATTTTACTTACTGATTTATAGACCTTTAGGACGACATCCTTCTCTTGTTGAAATATATATTTATAGTTGTATCTATCACACATTATTGACTCCTTTGACCAACCCATTAGATAATTCCTTAAATCTTTCCTTCTACTATATTCTAATTCAGCACCTTCTATTCCTTTAGAATACATATAATTCCAAGAGTGCCTTAACCTATGGCCTGAAAGATTATATAGCTCTGGACTTGCTCGTTTCAGTGTTGATATCACCTTCTCATAAGCTGAAATGCTTAAGGGTTCTCCTGCGTTTTTTCCGGTGCAATGAGCCACCAATAAGAAATTATGCTTTTTCCTTTTTGTCATTTTTTCTCTGCTATTGCTTATGTAATCAAAAATTTCACAGGCTAACTCATCAGATAACGGAATAACCCTTTCTCCAGTCTTTACTAATGGTTGATAAGATCTTCCATCTTCTTTTGAATCATGTCTTCTGACTACACTTAAAGTGTTGTCTCTGAGATCAAAATCATCTATTTTAAGATTGAGCAACTCTCCAGCCCTTAAACCTAAATTTAAGAGCAAAGTAAATATTAGTCTGTTCCTGACCTGTACTTCCTTATGGAAAGGGTTTTCAATCCCGCCAATTTCCAATAGACGGAAAAGCACATTGATCTCTTCTTCGTTTAACGATTTTTCAGATATTTCATTCATATTCAATGAACTGTTTCTTGGAATATGTGCTCTGATACTTTCAATAAATACTTCTACTTCATACTTTGCATAAATCCCCTTTGACGAATGAACTAATCCACATAACCACTTAAGGTAGCGTGAAAAAACGTGTACTCTATAACTAAAGGTTCTCTTCGCAATAAACTTATTACTTGCTGATTTTATATTTATAATTTTTTGTCTATCGAATCTTTGTTTCGCATATCTTACCAGATCATCTATTTCTGCAACACTGAGATACTTTTTAAGCTCAATTCTCTCAACTATATTAATTTTCCTACTATCTAAGAAATTACTAAAAATTAGTAAGTTAGTTGCAACTATTTCCATAGTTGAGGCGGTTGCGCCTCTATTTCTTATGTCTGTAGTAAGAAATAGATTTTGATAGTAAGCTGGTAAATTACTATTTTTATCAAGGATCAGGCATCCTCGCTCCCCATTACTCATGATGAATTTCTTTACTTTATATCCCATTTTGACCTCATTCTTTACAAATTAATATCACTCTCACTTATTAAATATATTCCAATTCAAAATAATTCAAATTTTTTACAATGACTTTAGTTTATTTGGTATATATATTAATGGCTTGAAAAAATTTATTTGACGTCAAATAAACAGGTGCGGCTAGTAAATCGTATCCATACCCGATATTAAGAAAACTATCTCTAAGTCTTATAGCAAAAGCTCTGCCAGAAAAAAGGTAAAGAATTACGTCAAATATATTCATTTTTTCAGATGCAAACTTTACAAAGCCTCTTTTTTTTTACCCACTACGTAAACTCATAAGATCTGTAAATTTCTTTTTTTAATACATTATCAATAGTTAAAAAGCGATGAAGCAGCATTTCTGTTAAGCGACATGCTTTCTTGAATTTTCGATAATTAATTGAATCCATTCATCGATTTCGCTTTCGACAAAAGCGGTAGCGCGAACACCGATCTTTACTGGCTGTGGGAACCGATTTTGGCTGATAAGACGATAGATCCACGCTTTACCAAATCCAGTTTTCTTCATGACTTCTGGTAAACGGATGAGACGAGCTTGATTTTCCATATGTATGTCCTCTGTTGTGTCTACAGGGCTACAGTACAAATGAATTTCGAATGGATGAAGCGAGATTACGAACATCAGAGCCATCCCTGGCTCGAAACTATGAGTCTCTGGAGATTCATATCACTCAGAGTCTGAGAGTTTCATAACATCCGAAACCCTCATTTCTTTAACATGCTGATTTTTATTGATAAAAAAGTTAAATTGCCTTAAAAAATCAATTTCTACAGTTTTCATTGCGAAAGGCCGATCAGCATCTCTTATATGATATCCTTGGCGAATCGCCTTATCATCATCTTCATCCGTGTATAGCAATCGAGATAATCTGTCGTCTGACAGAAGTACTTTTTTTCTTTCTGACCATGCGAGCAAATCAAGCATAGGGATAATTCGATAGCTAATTAATTTTTTTATTGCCCCATAACCAAATCTGACTGCATCAAGTGGTGCAGGTTTAACGCCTTTTACTTTTCGCCATTGTGGTAATGATACTCGCAGGGCCTCAGCTATCTCATCATCGCTCCCACCCGCAAGATCGATTTCTAACATAATCGTAGTAGGAAACTGTTCAGGAATTTTTTCGGAAATATATTCATTTTCAATAGTGGAATCAATTTTATATTGTTCTGTATTTGCTCTAATGAATAAAGCCTTTCTCATACAATCAAAACTGATATTTGCTATTCGATCAACAGTAGTAATAAAAAAGTATGGGGGTTGATATAATTTATTTTCGGCATCCATATAATTTAAGTGCTTCTCTTTGATAAGAAAAGGATCACCATCCAATATCTGCATATAATTTTTCAATACTGTTTTCTGCATTCCTTCTTCTATTACTGGTTTGAAAAAATAGGTTCTCGCCCATATTTCATGGTAAAGCATATTAATAGAAATGTTTTCAAACTCTCGATATTTGTCCAAATCAAACCACGTTTTCACTGCTTTGGTGTCTTCTGATGTCCAACTATTCATTTTTACCCAAGATTTCATTAATGCCACTCCGTTGTAAAAAGTTTTACTTCGTAATAGCACATAAATCGCAAATAAAAAAATGGCGTCTCAATTGGTTATTGAATACGCCATTTTACTCATAAAAATCAGTTAGTTATTAAAATCAAAAGGTGCAATTCTTCTCTTAGTTGTTTCATCAAGATAATCAGCCCACCATTGCAACATCAACCTACGCTCATCCAAATGCTCAGCTTTATGAATGTATGCGGCACGAACGGAGTTCCGCTCCTGATGGCTCATTTGCCTCTCAACAGCATCTCTCGACCACTTTCCTGACTCGATCAAAGCACTACAAGCCATCGCTCTAAAACCATGCCCACATACCTCAACGGTTGTGTCATAACCCATCGACCTGAGCGCCTTGTTCACTGTGTTTTCGCTCATAGGTTTTCTGAAATCATGATCGCCAATGAATACCAGGTCGCATTCGCCGCTGATTTCTCTGATGGCTTTTAGAAGTTCTAAAGCCTGACGACTTAACGGCACGAGGTGTGGGGTCTTCATTTTTGAACCTCGATGGGAATGTTTGACTCCTGGCAATGGCTCGCGTTCTCCAGGGATAGTCCACATCGCATTTTCAAAGTCGATCTCCGACCATCTTGCGAATCGGAGTTCACTGGAACGGATAAAAATGAGCAATGTCAGCTTCACAGCTAATTTAGTAAGTTTCCTACCTTTAAAGCTTTCAATGCGCTCTAAAAGCTCTGAGAACCTATCAAATGGTAAGGCTGGTCTGTGGGTTCGTTTCGCAACTGTAATTGCCCCAGACATATCTTGTGCTGGATTGTAGTCAATTAAGCCATTCTGGACGGCATATCGCATTACTGCCGTAGTCCTTTGCTGTAGTCGGGAAGCAACTTCCAGTCGTCCAGAAGCTTCAACGGCCTTGATAGGGGCGATAAGATCTCTGGTATTAAGCTCGGATATTTTTCTTTTACCAATAGCAGTAAAGAGACCATCCTCCATGCTTTTTAGAACTCTTTCGCTGTGAGAATCTGACCATTTCCTTTTACAGGCAGTATGCCAGTCCCTTGCAACAGCTTCGAATGTCAGGGCTTCGCTTTGCTCAATCTTATCTGCTTTTTTCTTTTCAGAAGGATCGATACCATCAGATACCAACTTTTTGGCTTCATCTCGCTTCCTGCGGGCTTCACCAAGAGAGACCATTGGGTAAACACCCAATGCTAAAACTTTCTGTTTGCCCCCGAAACGGTATTGGAGTCGCCAGTACTTTGAACCATTGGGGTTGATCAGCAGGTGCATACCCTGCCCATCTGTGAGTTTGAAAGGTTTATCGGAGGGCTTTGTTGTTCGAACTTTGATATCAGTGAGTGCCATCAGTTGATACCTCCGTTGTTGGTACCAAAATCAATCGAACCGGGAATACCATCAGTTATACCATCATCGGTTGGTATATGTTCAAGGAATTGAGTAGACGTGAACAGACTAAGCCAAGTCAGAAACTCGCTTAACTTACTGTTTTTGTGGACTAAAGTAGACGTTAGTAGACTTGAAAAAAGCTTTTTATGGTGCCGAAGGCCGGACTCGAACCGGCACGTATTTCTACGGTTGATTTTGAATCAACTGCGTCTACCGATTTCGCCACTCCGGCACTGAAGAGGTATGCGGAAAACTTCGAGAATTATACCCGTCGCACGCTACCATGCAAGCGCCAGCGTACTCAGACCTAGCTAAGTGTTGAAAAAAACAGCGGTAATCACAGTTCCTTGCAGTACCCCTCCTTCCCTCATTCTCCTTTCCCATCTCGCACCTTCCGCCCATGCGCCGCCCTACCCCATGCTCTACACTTCCTACTCAACGCTGAACCTGAGGAAACCACAATGAGCACAATAAAAAGCTATGCCGCGAAAGAAGCTGGGAGCGAACTGGAGCTATACGAATACGATCCTGGCGAACTGCAGGCGGGGGACGTTGAGGTGCAGGTAGACTACTGCGGGATCTGCCACTCTGACCTGTCGATGATCGACAACGAGTGGGGCATGTCCCAGTATCCGCTGATCGCCGGGCACGAGGTGATTGGTCGCGTAGTGGCGCTGGGCAGCGCGGCGCAGGACAAAGGTCTGAAGGTGGGCCAGCGGGTGGGTATCGGCTGGACGGCGCGCAGCTGCGGCCACTGCGATGCCTGTATCAGCGGCAACCAGATCAACTGTCTGGAAGGCGCGACGCCGACCATCCTTAACCACGGCGGCTTTGCCGAGAAGCTGCGCGCCGACTGGCAGTGGGTGATCCCGCTTCCGGACAGCATCGATATTGAATCCGCCGGGCCAATGCTCTGCGGCGGCATCACGGTGTTTAAACCGCTGCTGATGCATCACATCACCGCCACCAGCCGCGTCGGGGTGATCGGTATCGGCGGGCTGGGTCATATCGCCATCAAGCTGCTGCACGCCATGGGCTGCGAGGTGACGGCGTTCAGCTCTAACCCGGCGAAGGAGCAGGAGGTGCTGCGGTTCGGGGCGGATAAGGTGGTGAACAGCCGCGATCCGGAGGCGTTAAAAGCCTTGGCGGGCCAGTTCGATCTGATTATCAATACCGTTAACGTCGATCTCGACTGGCAGCCCTACTTCGAGGCGCTGGCCCACGGCGGTAACTTCCACACCGTCGGTGCGGTGCTGAAGCCGCTTCCGGTCCCGGCCTTTACCCTGATCGGTGGCGACCGCAGCATCTCCGGCTCAGCGACCGGGACGCCGTACGAGCTGCGTAAGCTGCTGCGCTTTGCCGGTCGCAGCAAGGTTGCCCCGCAGACCGAGCTGTTCCCGATGTCGCAGATCAACGAGGCCCTGCAGCACGTTCGTGATGGCAAGGCCCGTTATCGCGTAGTGTTGAAAGCAGATTTTTAATTAGCCAATGCCCGGCGGCGTTATGTTCGCCGGGCCATAAACGTTATACCTTCGCCAGGGCGGCAAAGACTTCGGCTACCGCAACCGCACCCGGATCGGTGACGCCCGTCAGGCTGTCGCTGTTAACATACGACGAGCGTCCCGCCCCCGCTTTCTGCATCTTAGCGGTGCTCTCTGCTCCCTCTTTGGCTGCCGCAACCGCAGCGCTGAGATCCTGGCTCTGCAACGCCTCTAGCGCAGGCTGTAGCGCATCTATCAGCGTCCGGTCACCCAGATCCGCCCCACCGTAGTGTTTCATCTGCCTGAGGCCTTTTAAGAGCGCATCAGCGATGTTGGCCCCGTCGTGGATCGCCTGCCCGGCAGCGGTGAAGAATATCGACATCAGCACCCCGCTGGAGCCGCCCATCACCGTCGCCAGCCGCTCGCCGATGAGCTGGAAGAGCTGGGCGCTGTTGTCCAGCGGGAGCTTGCCCTGCTCGAGCTGCTGGGCGATATCCCGCGCCCCTTCGGCAAAGGTCGAGCCGGTGTCGCCGTCGCCAACTTTGGCATCCAGGGCGTTGAGCCGGTTCTCGAGGCTCATCAGCGTCTCGGTGGCGGCTTTAACTATGGCGCTAACCTGGGGGTTGTCGGAGGGCTGGGTCTCGATGCCGGTGCTAATCGCGTTGTGCTTAACCGTGCGCACCGGGGCGAAGGCCACCGGTTTTTGCCAGCCGACGGTCTCGACGTCCGCATTGAGGGCGCGCTCAAACTCATCGTTGAGGCGCAGCAGCGAGAGCGAGAACCCTTTCATATCCAGGGAGCTGACCAGCGGCGCGGGGCCGATGAGGTAAGCAATCTGATCCTTCAGCGCCGAGTGCGCCAGCTCTTTGGTGAGCAGAGCCATCTCCAGTGCCGAGACGCCGCCGAGGTTGTTGATCAGCACCGCCACGCGATCGTTACCCGCCTGCGCCTTCAGCGGCTCGACGAGGGTATCGATGAGCGTTTTGCTGTTGTGGGAGTCAACGGTGCTGGCCCCCGGCTCGCCGTGAATGCCGAGGCCCAGCTCGACCTTGCCGCGCTGGATGCGGTTCTCCTCCTCTTCGCCGCTGCCCGGCAGGTTGCAGGTCTCCATCGCCAGCCCGAGGCTCCAGACGCTGTCGCTGGCCTGCTGGGCTATCGCCCGTACCTCGCCGAGGGATTTACCCTGTTCGGCGGCGTAGCCTGCGATCTTATGCACCAGCGCCGTTCCGGCGATGCCGCGCGGCTGCTTGTTATCCGGCAGGGCGATGTCGTCGGCGACGATCACCATCTCGACCTTCAGGCCGTGGCGTTTGGCTTTCTCGGCGGCGAGGCCGAAGTTGAGGCGGTCCCCGGTGTAGTTTTTGACGATCAGCAGGCAGCCGCGATCGCCGGTGACGGCGACGATGGCGTTAAGCACGGCATCAACGCTGGGGGAGGCGAAGACGTCCCCGCAGACGGCGGCGGTGAGCATCCCTTTGCCGACGAAGCCCGCGTGGGCAGGCTCGTGGCCGGAGCCGCCGCCGGAGATGACCGCCACGCGGCCCTTGTCCCAGTCGCCCCGCGCAACGATGCGGATAGCGGGATCGATATCGAGACGCACCAGGTTAGCGTGCGGTGCGGAGATAATTAAGCCTTCGATGGCATCATTGACCAGCTGCTTGCGGTCGTTGAAGAAAAATTTGGACATAGCTTCCCGAGCGGTTAATTAATCGTAAGGAAAGCATAGACGGTGTGACGAAGCGCAAAGTATGAAAGTGACCCCCGCCCGGAAAAGTGCGGGGGTGAAGGCGCGGTTAAGCCCGACGCATCATCAGCCAGACGCTGATGGCAAAGAACGAGGCGCTCGGCAGCAGCGCACCGATAACCGGCGGGATGCCGTATACCAGTGTCAGCGGGCCGAAGATCTGATCCAGCACGTAGAACACGAAGCCGAAGCTGATCCCGGTCACCACGCGCACGCCCATCGGCACGCTGCGCAGCGGGCCAAAGATGAACGACAGCGCCATCAGCATCATGACTGCCACCGACAGGGGCTGGAAGATTTTACTCCACATGTTGAGCTGGTAGCGGCCAGAGTCCTGCCCGGTTGACTTCAGGTACTTCACATAGTCGCGCAGGCCGCTGATGGAGAGCGCATCCGGCTCCAGCGCCACCACGCCCAGCTTGTCCGGCGTCAGGTTGGTCTTCCATGTGCCGCTTACGGTCTGGGAGCCGGTGATCTGCTTCGGATCCTGGAGGTTAGACTCGTCTACCTGCGACAGTTTCCAGACCTTCTGCTGCTCATCAAACGCGGCGTGGGCCGCGTAGCGCACCGACTGCAGGCGACGCTGATCGTTGAAGCTGTAGATGCTCACGCCGTTCAGCTCGCTGTTGCCGGAAACCTGCTGGATGTAAACAAAGCTGTTGCCGTCTTTGGCCCACAGCCCCTGCTGGGTAGAGAGCATCGCCCCGCCGTAGATCGCCTGGGCACGGTAGTTACGCGCCATCTGCTCACCCTGCGGCGCGACCCACTCGCCAATCGCCATAGTCAGCAGCACCAGCGGGATCGCCGTCTTCATGACCGACAGCGCCACCTGGAAACGGGTAAAGCCGGAGGCCTGCATCACCACCAGCTCGCTGCGCTGGGCCAGCATCCCCAGGCCCAACAGCGCGCCCAGCAGGGCCGCCATCGGGAAGAAGATCTGAATATCTTTTGGAATGCTGAGCACGGTATACATCCCCGCGCCCATCGCATCGTAGCTCCCCTGCCCGGCACGTTTGAGCTGATCGACAAACTTGATGATGCCCGAGAGCGACACCAGCATGAACAGCGTCATCATGATGGTGGTGAAGATGGTCTTACCGATATAGCGATCGAGTACGCCAAAAGCCTGCATTATATCGCTCCTTTACGCACGAAACGGGCGCGTATCCGGCGCATCGGCACCGTATCCCACAGGTTAAGCGCAACCGCCAGCGCCAGATAGAACAGGTTGACTGCCCACATCCAGATCATCGGATCGAGCTTGCCCTTGCCGCCGTTAGACTTCAGCGAGGTCTGCACCAGGAAGAAGACCAGATAGAGCAGCATCGCTGGCAGCATCGAGAGCACGCGACCCTGGCGCGGGTTAACCACGCTGAGCGGCACCACCATCAGCGCCATCACGAATACGGCGAAGATGAGGGTTAAGCGCCAGTGCAGCTCCGCGCTTGCCCGCGGCGTGTCGGTGCGCATCAGGGTGCGCATGTCCATCTGCTCGGTATCGTCCGGATCCAGCGCCACCGCCTGATGGCCCACAATCGCCTGGTAGTCCTGGAAGTCGGTGATGCGGAAGTCGCGCAGCAGCGCGGTGCCTTCGAAGCGCGTCCCTTTGGTCAGGGTCACCACCTGCGAGCCATCTTTGCGCTGCGACAGCTGGCCGGAATCAGCGACCACTACCGATGGGCGGGCGTTGCCTTTAGGCCGCAGCTGCGCAAGGAAAACATCGTTGAAGCTGCTGCCGCTGACGCTCTCGATAAACAGCACCGAGTTGCCGTCGGTGGCCTGCTGGAACTGGCCCTGGGCCAGCGCCGCCATGCCGGGGTTGGCTTTGGCTTCCGCCAGCACCTCGTCCTGATGACGCGAGGACCACGGCCCGGCCCACATCACGTTCACGGCGGCCAGAATCCCGGTGAAGATGACCAGCACCATCGCGGCCTTCACCAGCACGGCCTTGCTCAGGCCGCAGGCGTGCATCACCGTGATCTCACTGTCGGTATAGAGCTTGCCGAAGGTCATCAGCAGCCCAAGGAAGAGGCTAAGCGGCAGGATCAGCTGCGCCATCTCAGGTACGCCCAGCCCCAGTAAGGAGAGCACCAGATTTGTCGGGATATCACCGTCAACGGCTGCACCGAGGATCCGCACCAATTTCTGACAGAAGAAGATCAGAAGCAGGATGAATAGGATCGCAAGTTGACTTTTTAGCGTCTCCCGAACCAGATATCTTATGATTATCACTATAAATACGCCCGTAAAAACCCGTCTTTTTGCAGGAAAATCGCTTGTTTCATGGCTTAAACGTCATTTATTCTCTTGAGTCGTCGAAAGCATCGCTAAGATATAGGAAACTTAGCGGATGCACGTTTCAGGATATGTTCTGACGTGTCGAACTAAGATTAACACGAAGTCACCGCAACAGCGGACATGAGTTACGAAAGCTTGCAATTCTATCCGTAGCCCCGGCTGTTGTCTTTAAGATTCAGGAGCGTAGTGCATGGAGTTCAGTGTAAAAAGCGGTAGCCCGGAGAAACAGCGGAGTGCCTGCATCGTGGTTGGCGTGTTTGAACCGCGTCGGCTCTCCCCTATCGCCGAGCAGCTCGATAAGATCAGCGACGGCTACATCAGCGCGCTGCTGCGCCGTGGAGAGCTGGAAGGCAAGCCGGGGCAGACGTTGTTGCTGCACCATGTTCCTAACGTCCTGTCAGAGCGCATTTTGCTGATTGGCTGCGGGAAAGAGCGTGAGCTGGACGAGCGCCAGTACAAGCAGGTTATTCAGAAAACCATTAATACGCTGAATGATACCGGCTCGATGGAGGCGGTCTGCTTCCTGACCGAACTGCACGTTAAAGGGCGCAACACCTACTGGAAAGTGCGCCAGGCGGTAGAGACGGCGAAAGAGACGCTCTACAGCTTCGATCAGCTGAAAACCAACAAATCCGAGCCGCGTCGTCCGCTGCGTAAAATGGTCTTCAACGTGCCAACCCGCCGGGAGCTGACCAGCGGCGAGCGCGCCATTCAGCACGGCCTGGCGATCGCCTGCGGCATTAAGGCGGCGAAAGATCTCAGCAACATGCCGCCCAATATCTGTAACGCGGGCTACCTCGCCTCGCAGGCGCGCCAGCTGGCGGACTCCAACAGCGAGAACATCACCACCCGGGTGATCGGCGAGCAGCAGATGCGCGAGCTGGGGATGCACTCCTATCTGGCGGTGGGCCAGGGCTCGCAGAACGAATCCCTGATGTCGGTCATCGAGTACAAGGGCAGCAGTGATGAAGACGCGCGTCCGATTGTGCTGGTGGGTAAAGGGTTGACCTTTGACTCCGGCGGCATCTCCATCAAGCCAGCCGAAGGCATGGATGAGATGAAGTATGACATGTGCGGCGCGGCGGCGGTTTACGGCGTAATGCGCATGGTCGCCGAGCTGAAGCTGCCGCTGAACGTGGTGGGCGTGCTGGCAGGGTGTGAGAACATGCCCGGCGGCCGCGCCTTCCGTCCGGGGGACGTCCTGACCACCATGTCCGGTCAGACCGTGGAAGTGCTGAACACCGATGCCGAAGGGCGTCTGGTGCTGTGCGACGTTCTGACCTACGTGGAGCGCTTCGATCCGGAGCTGGTGATCGACATCGCCACTCTGACCGGGGCGTGCGTAATTGCCCTCGGCCACCACATCACCGGCCTGATGTCGAACCACAATCCGCTGGCTCATGAGCTGATTGGCGCGTCCGAGCAGGCGGGCGATCGCGCATGGCGTCTGCCGCTGGGCGACGAGTACTATGAGCAGCTGGAGTCGAACTTTGCCGATATGGCCAACATCGGCGGGCGTCCTGGTGGGGCGATCACCGCGGGCTGCTTCCTGTCGCGCTTTACCCGGAAATACAACTGGGCGCACCTCGACATCGCCGGTACCGCATGGCGCTCCGGCAAAGCCAAAGGCGCAACCGGCCGTCCGGTCGCCCTGCTGTCGCAGTTCCTGCTGAACCGCGCTGGTTTTAATGGCGAAGAGTAACGGCGAAGAGTAGTGATTAAACGCCCGGTGGCGCTACGCTTACCGGGCCTACAACGGCCTTAACCGCAATGAAAAACGCAACGTTTTACCTTCTTGATCACGATGGCTTAGACGCCGTAGAAGCGCTGGTGTGTGAGCTGGCCGCCGAACGCTGGCGCAACGGCAAGCGTATCCTCATTGCCTGCGAAGATGAGCGGCAGGCGATTCGCCTCGACGAGGCCCTGTGGGCGCGTCCGGCGGAGAGCTTTGTGCCGCATAACCTGGCGGGCGAAGGGCCGCGCGGCGGTGCGCCGGTAGAGATTGCCTGGCCGCAAAAGCGCAACAGCAGCCCGCGCGATCTGCTGATCAGCCTGCGGGTAAACTTTGCAGATTTTGCCACCGCTTTCACAGAAGTGATAGACTTCGTTCCTCACGAAGAAACTCTGAAACAACTGGCTCGCGAACGCTATAAAGCCTATCGCCTGGCTGGTTTCAACCTGAACACGGCAACCTGGAAATAATGGAAAAGACATATAACCCCCAAGATATCGAACAGCCGCTTTACGAGCACTGGGAGCAGCAGGGCTACTTCAAACCGAATGGCGATGAGAGCCAGGAGAGCTTCTGCATCATGATCCCGCCGCCGAACGTGACCGGCAGTTTGCATATGGGCCACGCCTTCCAGCAGACCATCATGGATACCATGATCCGCTACCAGCGCATGCAGGGTAAAAACACCCTGTGGCAGGCCGGTACTGACCATGCGGGTATCGCTACTCAGATGGTGGTTGAGCGTAAGATTGCCGCTGAAGAGGGAAAAACCCGCCACGACTACGGTCGCGATGCCTTCATCGATAAAATCTGGCAGTGGAAGGCAGAGTCCGGCGGCACCATCACCCGCCAGATGCGCCGTCTCGGCAACTCCGTGGACTGGGAGCGCGAGCGCTTCACCATGGACGAGGGTCTCTCCAACGCCGTGAAAGAGGTGTTCGTTCGCCTCTATAAAGAAGATCTGATCTACCGCGGCAAGCGCCTGGTGAACTGGGATCCGAAGCTGCGCACCGCTATCTCCGACCTGGAAGTAGAGAACCGCGAGTCTAAAGGCTCCATGTGGCATATCCGCTACCCACTGGCCGACGGTGCAAAAACCGCCGACGGTAAAGATTACCTGGTCGTTGCCACTACCCGTCCGGAGACCCTGCTGGGCGATACCGGCGTGGCCGTTAACCCGGAAGATCCGCGCTACAAAGATCTGATCGGCAAATTCGTGGTGCTGCCGCTGGTTAACCGTCGCATTCCGATCGTGGGCGACGAGCACGCCGACATGGAGAAAGGCACCGGCTGCGTGAAGATTACCCCGGCGCACGACTTTAACGACTATGAAGTGGGCCGTCGTCACGCCCTGCCGATGATCAACATCCTGACCTTTGACGGTGATATCCGTGAAAGCGCAGAGGTGTTCGATACCAAAGGCAACGAATCCGACGCTTACTCCAGCGAGATCCCGGCAGCGTTCCAGAAGCTGGAGCGCTTTGCCGCGCGTAAAGCGGTGGTGGCTGCCGTTGATGCCCTCGGCCTGCTGGAGGAGATTAAACCGCACGACCTGACCGTGCCGTACGGCGACCGTGGCGGCGTGGTGATCGAGCCGATGCTGACCGACCAGTGGTACGTCCGTGCCGACGTGCTGGCGAAACCGGCGGTGGAAGCGGTTGAGAACGGCGACATCCAGTTCGTGCCGAAGCAGTACGAGAACATGTACTTCTCCTGGATGCGCGATATTCAGGACTGGTGTATCTCCCGTCAGCTGTGGTGGGGCCACCGCATCCCGGCCTGGTACGACAACGAAGGCAACGTCTTTGTTGGCCGTACGGAAGAGGAAGTGCGCCAGGAGAATAAACTCGGTACGGACGTGGCCCTGCGCCAGGACGAAGACGTGCTGGACACCTGGTTCTCCTCCGCGCTGTGGACCTTCTCTACCCTCGGCTGGCCGGAGAACACCGACGCCCTGCGTCAGTTCCACCCGACCTCGGTGATGGTCTCCGGCTTCGACATCATCTTCTTCTGGATCGCCCGCATGATCATGATGACCATGCACTTCATCAAAGATGAAGACGGCAAGCCGCAGATCCCGTTCAAGACCATCTACATGACCGGTCTGATCCGCGATGACGAAGGCCAGAAGATGTCCAAGTCCAAGGGCAACGTTATCGATCCACTGGATATGGTGGACGGTATCTCGCTAGCGGATCTGCTGGAGAAACGCACCGGCAACATGATGCAGCCGCAGCTGGCAGAGAAAATTGCCAAGCGCACCGAGAAGCAGTTCCCGAACGGCATCGAGCCGCACGGCACCGACGCCCTGCGCTTTACCCTGGCGGCGCTGGCCTCTACCGGCCGCGACATCAACTGGGATATGAAGCGCCTGGAAGGCTACCGCAACTTCTGTAACAAGCTGTGGAACGCCAGCCGCTTTGTACTGATGAACACCGAAGAGCAGGATTGCGGCTTCAACGGCGGCGAGATGACCCTCTCCCTGGCGGATCGCTGGATCCGTGCCGAGTTCAACCAGACGGTGAAAGCCTTCCGTGAGGCGCTGGACAGCTACCGCTTCGATATTGCGGCGGGCATCCTGTATGAGTTCACCTGGAACCAGTTCTGTGACTGGTATCTGGAGCTGACCAAGCCGGTGATGAACGGTGGCTCTGAAGCCGAGCTGCGCGGCACGCGCAACACGCTGGTCACGGTGCTGGAAGGTCTGCTGCGCCTGGCGCACCCGATTATTCCGTTCATTACTGAAACCATCTGGCAGCGCGTGAAGGTGCTGACCGGTAACAACGCCGACACCATCATGCTGCAACCCTTCCCGGCCTTCGATGCCGCCCAGGTTGATGAAGCAGCGGTAGCGGATACCGAGTGGCTGAAGCAGGCGATTGTCGCGGTGCGTAACATCCGCGCCGAGATGAACCTCTCCCCGGCTAAACCGCTGGAGCTGCTGCTGCGCGGCTGCAGCAGCGATGCGGCACGTCGTGTGAACGACAACCGCAGCTTCCTGCAGACCCTGGCGCGTCTGGAGAGCATCACCCTGCTGCCTGCCGACGATAAAGGTCCGGTCTCCGTGACCAAGATCATCGACGGCGCAGAGCTGCTGATCCCGATGGCTGGCCTGATCGACAAGGCCGCCGAGCTGGAGCGTCTGGCGAAAGAAGTTGCTAAGGTTGAAGCAGAGATTGGTCGTATCGAGAGCAAACTGGGTAACGAAGGCTTCGTGGCGCGCGCGCCGGAAGCGGTAGTTGCCAAAGAGCGTGAGCGTCTGAGCAGCCTGGCCGAAGCGAAAACCAAACTCGTCGAACAGCAGGGCGTCATCAGCGCGCTGTAATCGCGTTCGCCCCTTACCTCTCTGGTAAGGGGCACTTCTCAACAAAGAGCCTCACCATGAATGTTGCAACTGCCACTCAACTGCACATGCGCCGCATCACGCCTGAAGACAATGCGGCTATCGCCGCCGTTATTCGCCAGGTTTCAGCGGAGTATGGCCTGACCGCCGACAAAGGCTACACCGTGGCCGATCCCAATCTTGATGAGCTGTACGCCCTCTACAGCCAGCCGGGCCACGCCTACTGGGTGATTGAGCAGGATGGCCAGGTCGTGGGCGGCGGCGGCGTCGCACCGCTCCAGTGCAGTGAACCCGATATCTGTGAATTGCAGAAGATGTACTTCCTGCCCGCCATACGCGGCAAAGGGATGGCGAAAAAGCTGGCGCTCGCCGCGCTGGATCACGCCCGTGCACAGGGTTTTACTCGCTGCTATCTGGAGACCACCGCTTTCCTGAAGGAGGCGATTGGTCTCTATGAGCATCTGGGCTTTGAACACATCGACGGACCGCTGGGCTGTACCGGGCACGTCGATTGTGAAGTGCGGATGTTAAAATCGCTGGCCTGAATCAGGCCGGGACGCCGCTGTGAAAACGAAACTCGCTGTCGGGGGTAGCAATCAGCGCTGCCTCCACCTCGCCAAAAAAGCGCACCCGCGGCGTGATATCCTGAGGTGAGATCGCCTGGGCCAGGGTCAGGTAGTCCTCATAGTGGCGCGCCTCGGAGCGCAGCAGCGACAGGTAGAACTTCTGCAGATCCTCGTCGAGATAGGGCGCCAGGGCGGCAAAGCGCTCGCAGGAGCGGGCCTCAATATAGGCCCCGCAGATCAGCTTATCGATCAGCGTCAGCGGCTCGTGAGTCCGCACCTCTTTCAGCATCCCTTTGGCGTAGCGGCTGGCGGTGATTTTGACGTAGGGAATATTCCGGACGGTCATCGCCTCACGCACCTGCCAGAAGTGGTGCAGCTCCTCTTTAATCAGCAGCACCATGCTGTCAATCAGCAGGCGGCCCCAGGGATCCTCCGTCTGCGGCATCACGCCCTTACCAATCTGCCGGTGCAGGGCGACAAAGTCCGGCTCTGGTCCCTCACGAAAGGTGAAGGCCTCGTAGGGCTTAAGCCACTCAAGCAGCGTATCGCCGCCGCTCTTATCCGCTACGTATTTGCGTACCAGCAGCATCGCCGTCTGGGCGGCCTTAAGCTCACACACCAGATGGTCAGTCAGCAGCAGAGGAAGGTTTACCGGATCGCGGGCTTTATCAATCCATGCCTGAGGCGTTGGGCAGTGCAGGAAGTGGTGTATCGGGGTGAGTATCTGGGCGTAGTCCATGGCGTTCCTTGCAGTGCGGCAGCAGGCGCTGCCGCACAAACAATTAAATCTAATTAGTGGCGAGTACCGTCATCATCTTCGTCAACGTAATCTTCGTCGTCTTCGTCATCGCCCTCTTCGCCGTTGGGATCTTCGTAGTAGGTACCCCAGCCGTCGTACTCAACTTCAAACTTCTCTGCCAGGTTCATCAGCTGCTCAACCTGAGCGTCGATCAGATCGGCATTCAGCGCGCACTCGCTCAGAATGTCGCAGCAGATCACCGTGTCGCCCTCTTCCACTTCCAGCTCTTCCGGCTCGGTTACTTCATAACCCAACTTGAACGCCTCTACCGCCACTTTCTCCAGCGTATCAAAATCGTCAGCGGAGAGATGGTGCTCGATGGTATAGAGCGCATCAGGATCGCTCCCGTCCTCCAGCAGCTCTTCAATAATCAAACGGGTCTCTTCACGCTGCTCTTCCAGATGTTCCTGGTTTGCCATAGCTTGTTCCTCATAATGTGCGGCAGATACTCTTATTTTCACATACCGTTGCCAATGCCTCCACTCCTGACGGAAAAGATTTGTTGAACAGGGTTGCAAATGAATATTTAGACATATAAATTGAATTTTAATTCAATTATTGGCCTGAGCCATGTGAGGGAAACATGCCTGCGTTCTACCAGAAACACTTTTTAAAACTGCTCGACTTTACCCCTGCCGACATTCACGCCCTGCTCCAGCTCGCTGCCCAGCTTAAAAAAGATAAAAAACAAGGCATTGAAGTACCGAAGCTGGCTGGCAAAAACATCGCGCTCATCTTCGAAAAAGACTCTACCCGCACCCGGTGCTCTTTCGAAGTTGCCGCCTACGACCAGGGCGCTCGCGTCACCTGGTTAGGGCCGAGCGGGAGCCAGATCGGGCATAAAGAGTCAATTAAGGATACCGCCCGCGTGCTGGGCCGCATGTATGACGGCATTCAGTATCGCGGTCACGGCCAGGAGATCGTCGAGGCGCTGGCCCAATTTGCTGGCGTGCCGGTGTGGAACGGCCTGACCAACGAGTTTCATCCAACGCAGCTGCTGGCGGATCTGCTGACCATGCAGGAGCACCTGCCGGGTAAAGCCCTTAACGAGATGACGCTGGTCTACGCAGGGGATGCGCGTAACAACATGGGTAACTCGATGCTGGAGGCCGCCGCGCTGGTGGGGCTGGATCTGCGTCTGGTGGCCCCCCAGGCCTGCTGGCCGGAAGAGAGTCTGGTAGCCGAGTGCAGCGCCCTGGCGCAGCAGAACGGTGGCAGCATCACCCTGACGGAGAATATTGCCGAAGGGGTAAAAGGCGCAGACTTTATCTATACCGACGTCTGGGTATCGATGGGCGAAGCGAAAGAGAAGTGGGCCGAACGTATCGCGCTGCTGCGCGACTATCAGGTGAACAGCCAGATGCTGGCCCTCACCGGCAACCCGCAGGTGAAGTTCCTGCACTGCCTGCCCGCCTTCCACGACGATCGGACCATCCTCGGCAAGCAGATGGCGGAGGAATTTGGCCTGCACGGTGGCATGGAGGTGACCGACGAGGTGTTTGAGTCACCGAACAGCATCGTCTTCGACCAGGCGGAAAACCGTATGCACACCATCAAAGCGGTGATGGTCGCCACCCTGGCGAAGTAAATAATGTAGTTCACGTAGGCCGGGCAAGGCGCATGCCGCCGCCCGGCGTATACTCTATTTCACCAGCAGCTTCACCACCACCTTACGCACCTGGGCCGGATTGCCCACCGCGCACAGCGGCTTATGCACCTCGCCCGGATAGAAGACCACGAAGTCCCCTTCGCTGAGCACCACGGTCTTCTCCTGCTCCCCTTCCGGCAGAAACGCGATGTCCTTATCCGCCAGCCAGTCGGTGTCCGGCGTCCCGGCCGGCAGGGTGCTGTAGGTCATCCCCTCCTGGCCTTTCAGCACGATCTGAATATCCAGATAGCGGGCGTGGTACTCCGCACGGCGTTTGGCAAACGGCTCGGTCATATCTTCCGAAAGCAGGAAGAAGAGGCGCGAGCCGTCGATATCGTGCTTACCCGTCGGCGTCGCGTCGTTAACATGCTGTTTGACGTACTCAATGGCCTGGGCCAGCTCCTGCGGCAGCCAGGCCTGCAGGTTGTGAATGTTGCCTGTGATCATACGTAACCCCTCAATATAAAACGTCGTTTCATTTTCAACGTTTATACGAGAATTTTAGCTACCCTACCACTGCTTTCTGCCGAAGCCTTGCGGTAGCGCATGTTTATCGACAGAGAAGTTAAATTTATGTTGGCACTTGCGGCAATACTATGCGTTCTCTCTGCATAAGCGCTGCCTGGAACGCTTATCTCATTGTAATATCATCCTGAAAACAGAGTATAAATAGAAAAACCTTTTGCAAGATCACATATTACGACCCCATCGATATCCGCACGGCACCACATATTTATTTTATTATTCCACGGCAGCTGAAAATAAAAAAAGCCAGTCTATGCATAAACATGCAACAGCGACGCTATTGCTATGTTTTTCATACAGATAATTGCCGCGCCTGCCAAGCAGATTCTACATTTTATTAACAACCAAAAATATTAAAAAGGATTAATGCATAGCAATGCATGACATTGTATAAACTAAAAATTAATTCTCTGAACGATCTCAAACATACCGAACAGGGTTATTCCACAACCCTCCCCGCGTGAACAGCATCACATTATTAATGCAACAGACATTTACTATACCCACGAAATCCAGCGAACCTCGTGCGTTATGAAATAACTCATTTCATAGCCTCCCCCTCTTATTGCCGAAAAACGTAAGGAATAGTTATGGAAAAACACTACGTCGGATCGGAAATTGGTCAGCTACGCAGCGTCATGCTGCATCGTCCAAATCTGAGCCTGAAAAGACTGACGCCCTCAAATTGTCAGGAGCTGTTATTTGATGATGTATTATCCGTTGAGCGTGCCGGTGAAGAGCACGATATTTTCGCTAATACGCTGCGTGAGCAGGGCGTCGAGGTTCTGTTACTCACCGATCTATTAACCGAGACGCTGGATACGCCAGACGCCAAGAGCTGGCTGCTGCAAACCCAGGTGTCTGATTACCGCCTCGGTCCAGCCTTCGCCAGCGATGTGCGCGGCTGGCTGGCAGATATGCCCCACCGCGAACTGGCGCGGCGTTTAAGCGGCGGACTGACCTACGGTGAAATACCGGCTTCGATTAATAACATGGTTGTGGATATTCACACCTCAAATGACTTTATTATGAAGCCGCTGCCTAACCATCTCTTTACCCGCGACACCTCCTGCTGGGTATATAACGGCGTCTCGATTAACCCCATGGCCAAACCGGCTCGCCAACGCGAAACCAATAATCTGCGGGCCATCTACCGCTGGCATCCGCACTTTATTAACGGCGAATTTATTAAATATTTCGGCGATCAAGATATCAATTACGACCACGCTACCCTTGAAGGGGGCGATGTATTAGTCATTGGCCGGGGTACGGTATTAATCGGCATGTCTGAACGTACCACGCCGCAAGGGGTCGAGTTCCTTGCCTCCTCCCTGTTTACGCACCGCCAGGCCGAACGCGTTATCGCCGTCGAGCTGCCTAAACACCGCTCCTGTATGCATCTCGACACGGTGATGACCCACATCGATATCGACACCTTCTCCGTCTACCCGGAAGTCGTACGCCCGGACGTGCAGTGCTGGACGCTGACGCCGGACGGCCACGGCGGGATCGCCCGTCGCCAGGAGACCACCCTGCTGCAGGCGCTGGAGAAAGCGCTTGGCGTGACGCAGATCCAGCTCATCACCACTGGCGGCGATGCCTTTGAAGCCGAGCGCGAGCAGTGGAACGACGCCAATAACGTGCTAACCCTACGCCCCGGCGTGGTGATCGGCTACGAGCGCAACGTCTGGACTAACGAGAAGTACGACAAGGCGGGGATTACCGTTCTCCCCATTCCAGGCGATGAGCTGGGACGCGGGCGCGGCGGTGCGCGCTGCATGAGCTGCCCGCTGGAACGCGACGCGATTTAAGGCAAGGAGCCGAGCATGAAAACGGAGATAAAACCGACCCTCGTGGTCGCCCTTGGCGGCAACGCTCTGCTGAAACGCGGCGAGCCGCTGGAAGCAGCTATTCAGCGCAAGAATATCGATCTGGCCGCCGAGACGATCGCCCAGCTTACCCGGCACTGGCGGGTGGTGCTGGTGCACGGCAACGGGCCACAGGTGGGGCTGCTGGCGCTGCAAAACAGCGCCTATACCGGCGTCACGCCCTACCCGCTGGATGTGCTGGGGGCCGAGAGCCAGGGGATGATCGGCTACATGCTGCAACAGTCGCTGAAAAACAGGCTTCCCGAGTGCGAAGTGAGCGTCCTGCTCACCCAGGTTGCAGTGGATCCCGCCGACCCCGCCCTGGCTAATCCTACCAAATACATTGGCCCGGTTTATGACCAATCGCAGGCCGACGCGCTGGCTGCCGAAAAAGGGTGGAGCTTTAAGGCCGACGGCAGCTATTTCCGCCGCGTGGTCCCCTCCCCGCAGCCGATGCGCATTGTCGAGCGCGATGCCGTTGAGGCGCTTATCCAGCGCGGCCATCTGGTGATCTGCAACGGCGGCGGCGGCGTGCCGGTGGTTGAAAAAGCAGACGGCTACCACGGGATTGAGGCAGTCATTGATAAAGACCTCTCCGCCGCGCTGCTGGCCCGGCAGCTGGAGGCCGACGCGCTGCTGATCCTCACCGATGCCGATGCGGTCTATCTCAACTGGGGTACGCCGGAGCAGCGCCCGCTTACCCAGGCCACGCCGCAGCAGCTCAGCGGGTTTGTCTTTGACGCCGGTTCGATGGGACCGAAAGTCGCCGCCTGCTGCCGCTTTGTTAAGACCTGTGACGGCATCGCCGGGATCGGCTCCCTGGCGGATGGCCTGGCCATTCTCACTGGCGAGCGCGGAACCCTGATCCGCAACGATCCTCTTCAATAAGCATATTAAGGACGATTTATGAACATCTCTATGAAAAACCGTAATTTTCTGAAGCTGCTGGACTTTACGCCAGACGAGATCCACTTCCTGATCGATCTGGCGATGGAGCTAAAAGCCGCCAAAAAAGCGGGCCGTGAAAAACAGACCCTGTGCGGTAAAAACATCGCGCTGATCTTCGAGAAAAGCTCTACCCGCACCCGCTGCGCCTTCGAGGTCGGGGCGTTCGATCAGGGGGCGCAGGTGACCTATATCGGACCGAGCGGCTCGCAGATTGGCCATAAGGAGTCTATGAAAGACACCGCACGCGTGCTCGGTCGCATGTACGATGGTATTGAGTATCGCGGCTATGGGCAGGCGATCGTCGAAGAGCTGGGAGAGTACGCAGGCGTACCGGTGTGGAACGGCCTGACCAACGAGTTTCACCCTACGCAGATCCTTGCCGATCTGATGACCATGCTGGAGCACGCCCCCGGTAAGCGCCTCTCCGAGCTGCGCTTTGCCTACCTGGGAGATGCACGGAACAACATGGGCAACAGCCTGATGGTTGGCGCAGCCAAAATGGGCATGGACATCCGGCTGGTCGCCCCGAAAGCGTTCTGGCCGGAAGAGGCGCTGGTGGCGCAGTGCCAGGAGATCGCTCGTGATACAGGGGCGCGCATCGTCCTGACCGAGGACGTTGCAGAGGGGGTAGCCGGCGTCGATTTCCTCTATACCGACGTGTGGGTCTCAATGGGCGAGCCGAAAGAGGCGTGGGGCGAGCGTGTCAGCCTGATGAAACCCTATCAGGTGAACCAGCAGGTCATTGAGGCCACCGGCAATCCGCAGGTGAAATTTATGCACTGCCTGCCCGCCTTCCATAACGAGCATACCACCGTAGGGCGCGAAATCGAGCTGGTCTACGGGCTGAAGGGGCTGGAGGTTACCGAGGAGGTGTTCGAATCCGCCCACTCTATTGTGTTCGATGAAGCAGAGAACCGGATGCACACCATCAAAGCGGTGATGGTAGCGACCCTCGGCGAGTAACCACTCCGGGCGTCGCGGCATCTGCGGCGCCCAAACAGGGAGAGTACCCTATGCACAGATTCAAATTTCCCTCTGCTTACACCATTCTGTTTGTACTGATTGCGCTGGTTGCCGCGCTGAGCTGGATTGTCCCTGCCGGACACTACCAGATGGTGATGAACGAGACGCTCGGTAAAGAGGTCCCCGTTGCAGGCACCTATGCGCCCGTGGCCGCCCATCCGCAGGGGATCGTTGCCATTATTATGGCCCCCATCAGCGGCCTGTACGATCCTGACACCGGCCAGGCGGGCGCCATTGACGTCGCGCTGTTTGTGCTGATCATCGGCGGCTTTCTGGGGATCGTCAATAAAACCGGGGCCATCGACGCCGGGATCGAACGCGTCACGCAGAAGCTGCGCGGACGCGAAGAGTGGATGATCCCGATCCTGATGGGGCTGTTTGCCGCAGGCGGTACGATCTACGGCATGGCGGAGGAGTCGCTGCCGTTCTACACCCTGCTGGTGCCGGTGATGATGGCGGCGCGCTTCGATCCGCTGGTGGCCGCCTCCACCGTGCTGCTGGGCGCGGGGATCGGCACCCTCGGTTCCACTATTAACCCCTTCGCCACGGTGATTGCCGCCAACGCGGCGGGCATTCCGTTTACTAACGGCATCTGGCTGCGCGTCGCGCTGCTGGTGGTGGGCTGGCTTATCTGCGTTGCATGGGTGATGCGCTATGCGCGCCAGGTTCGGCAGGATCCCAGCCGATCCATCGTTGCGGATAAGCAGGCGGAGAACATTGCCCACTTCCTTGGCGGCAAGCGCCAGCAGGATCTGGCCTTCACCGGCACGCGCAAGCTGATCCTGGTTATTTTTGCCCTCGCGTTTGCGGTGATGATCTACGGCGTGGCGGTGCTGGGCTGGTGGATGGGGCAGATCTCCGGCGTCTTCCTCGCCGCGGCCATTATCACCGGCCTGCTGGCCCGCATGAGCGAGGAGGAGCTGACCTCCACCTTTATTGACGGCGCGCGGGATCTGCTGGGCGTGGCGTTAATTATCGGTATCGCCCGCGGCATCGTGGTGGTGATGGACAAAGGCATGATCACCCATACCATCCTGCACAGCGCCGAAGGGCTGGTGAGCGGCCTCTCCAGCGTGGTGTTTATCAACGTAATGTACTGGCTGGAGGTGGTGCTCTCTTTTCTGGTGCCCTCCTCCTCCGGACTGGCGGTGCTAACGATGCCGATCATGGCCCCGCTGGCGGACTTTGCCGGCGTTAATCGCGATATGGTGGTTACCACCTACCAGGCCGCCTCCGGCATTGTCAATCTGGTCACCCCCACCTCGGCGGTGGTGATGGGCGGGCTGGCCATTGCCCGCGTGCCCTACGTCCGCTATCTGAAATGGATCGCGCCGCTGCTGCTGATATTGACCGTATTGATCTGCCTGATATTAAGCCTCGGCGCGCTGCTTTAACCACAACAGGGAGAAAAGAGTATGAAGGAATACCGCGACTGCTCCACCAGAGAACAGCAGCAGCTTGCTCTCTGCCAGCGCCTGGTGACCGAGAAGAGCTACCTGTCGCAGGAGGCGATCCGCCGGGATCTGCAGCGGCACGGCTTTGACACCATTAGCCAGTCCACGGTGTCGCGCCTGCTGAAGCTGCTGGGCATTATTAAGATCCGCAACGCCAAGGGGCAGCGGATCTATGCCCTCAATCCCCAGCTGCGCCCGACGCCGGATGCCACACGCTGCCTCTCTGATATGGTGGTGAACGTCGAGCACAATCGCGAGTTTATTCTTATTCATACCGCTGCGGGATACGGGCGAGCGGTAGCGCGTATCCTTGACTACCACGCCCTGCCTGAGATCCTCGGCGTGGTGGCGGGCAGCAGCATCGTCTGGGTCGCCCCGCGCGATGTACAGCGCACCCTACAGGTGCGCAATCGCGTTAACCATCTATTAAAAATGCATTTATATGCAAAATAACCGTTTGCTTCTGATAAATAGCGCATCGATCGCTTGATTCGCCTTATGAGCTGAGTATAATCGCGGACAATTTGCCGGGAGGAAGCATGGTCAAGTCCGTTCGACACACTGTCTCATCGCGCCTGAAAGAGGGCGCTGGCCTGCCGTTTTTCTTCCCGCTGCTCACCTATTTCTATAGCCCCTCTTTTGAGGGGCTTTTTTTTGCGCAGACGTCAGGAGATAACCATGGCTAATCCGCTATATCAGAAACATATCATTTCCATAAACGATCTCAGTCGCGAAGAACTGGAACAGGTGCTGGAGACCGCCGCCAGCCTGAAGGCTAACCCGCAGCCGGAGCTGCTGAAGCACAAGGTGATCGCCAGCTGCTTCTTTGAGGCCTCTACCCGCACCCGCCTGTCGTTTGAGACCGCGATGCACCGCCTGGGCGCGAGCGTGGTCGGCTTCTCCGACAGCAGCAACACCTCGCTGGGCAAAAAAGGCGAGACCCTGGCAGATACCATCTCCGTTATCAGCACCTACGTTGACGCCATCGTGATGCGTCATCCGCAGGAGGGCGCGGCGCGGCTGGCCACCGAGTTCTCCGGCGGCATTCCGGTGCTGAACGCAGGCGACGGCGCCAACCAGCACCCGACCCAGACCCTGCTCGATCTCTTTACCATCCAGGAGACGCAGGGCCGGCTGGAGAACCTCAACATCGCCATGGTAGGCGATCTTAAGTATGGCCGCACCGTCCACTCGCTGGCTCAGGCGCTGGCGAAGTTCAACGGCAACCGCTTCCTGTTTATCGCTCCCGATGCGCTGGCGATGCCGCAGTACATCCTCGATATGCTGGACGAGCGCGGTATTGCCTGGAGCCAGCACGCCACCATTGAAGAGGTGATCCCGGAGGTGGATATCCTCTACATGACCCGCGTACAGAAAGAGCGTCTGGATCCGTCCGAATACGCCAACGTGAAGGCGCAGTTTGTCCTGCGCGCCAGCGACCTGCACAGCGCCCGCGACAATATGAAGGTGCTGCATCCGCTGCCGCGCGTCGATGAGATTGCCACCGACGTGGATAAGACGCCGCACGCCTGGTACTTCCAGCAGGCGGGCAACGGCATCTATGCGCGTCAGGCGCTGCTGGCGCTGGTGCTCAACCGCGATTTGGCCTAAGAGAGGGGGAAAACGAGATGACACACGACAATAAATTGCAGGTCGAAGCGATCAAGTGCGGCACGGTGATTGACCATATTCCGGCGCAGGTGGGCTTTAAGCTCCTGACCCTGTTTAAGCTGACCGAAACCGATCAGCGGATCACCATCGGCCTGAACCTGCCCTCGGGGGAGATGGGCCGTAAGGATCTGATCAAGATCGAAAACACCTTCCTCACCGACGAGCAGGTTAACCAGCTGGCGCTCTACGCCCCGCACGCCACGGTAAACCGCATCGATGACTATGAGGTGGTGGGCAAATCGCGGCCTAATCTGCCAGCGCGCATCGAGGCGGTGCTGGTCTGCCCCAACAGCAACTGCATCAGCCATGCGGAGCCGGTGTTCTCCAGCTTTGCGGTGAAGCAGCGCGCCAATGATATTGCCCTGAAGTGCAAATATTGTGAAAAAGAGTTCTCCCATACGGTGGTGCTGGCGAACTAAGCATTAATAAACATCATCTAATTCAGATTGGTCATCCCCTCCGCGCTGCCTATAATGGCGCGGAACCTCACTACCATTCGCTTCAGGAGAAATGATGACAAAAATTATCGCGACGGAAAATGCACCGGCAGCCATTGGTCCTTACGTTCAGGCGGTCGATCTCGGCAGCATGATCCTCACCTCCGGCCAGATCCCGGTCGATCCGAAAACCGGCAGCGTGCCGGACGATATCGCTGCCCAGGCGCGCCAGTCGCTGGAGAACGTTAAGGCTATCGTGGAAGCCGCAGGCCTGAAGGTAGGCGATATTGTTAAGACCACGGTGTTCGTGAAGGCTCTGAACGATTTCGCTACCGTTAACGCGACCTATGAAGCGTTCTTTAATGAGCACCAGGCGGCCTTCCCGGCGCGCTCCTGCGTGGAAGTGGCCCGCCTGCCGAAAGACGTGAAGATCGAGATCGAAGCGATCGCCGTGCGTCGTTAATCCTTCTGGATTAGTGCCCGGCGGCGCTCCGCTTGCCGGGCCTACAGGCTCCGTTCTCTCGCCAAATATTTACATTTCCCTCAGCGCCCGTCTCTCATACGCTCCCCGTTTTACCTTGTCCTGCGTCAATAAAATCGCAAACTTGTTTGATGCAAATCACTATATGTAGCACTTAAAATGCCGTCCCGGCGCTACATATTGTAGTAATCGCCTACTATTCCAACAGCGCCGTAAATACTATTTTAACTATGGAGAGATCATGACCCCGCATGTGATGAAGCGAGATGGCTGTAAGGTACAGTTCAAATCAGAGCGTATTCGGGAGGCTATTCTGCGCGCCGCCGCTGCGGCGGGCGTTGATGATGCCGACTATTGCGCTACCGTCGCAGAGGTGGTCAGAGAGCAGATGCAGGCGCGATCGCAGGTAGACATCAGCGAGATCCAGACGGCGGTGGAAAACCAGCTGATGTCCGGTCCCTACAAGCAGCTGGCCCGGGCCTATATTGAGTATCGCCACGATCGCGATATCTCCCGGGAGAAGCGCGGCCGCCTGAATCAGGAGATCCGCGGCCTGGTAGAGCAGACCAACTCCGCCCTGCTCAATGAGAACGCCAACAAAGACAGCAAGGTGATCCCGACCCAGCGCGACCTGCTGGCCGGTATCGTCGCCAAGCACTATGCCCGTCAGCACCTGCTGCCGCGTGACGTGGTGCTGGCCCACGAGCGCGGGGATATCCACTACCACGATCTCGACTACTCCCCCTTCTTCCCGATGTTTAACTGCATGCTTATCGACCTGAAGGGGATGCTGACCCAGGGCTTCAAGATGGGCAACGCCGAGATCGAACCGCCGAAGTCTATCTCTACCGCCACGGCGGTCACCGCGCAGATCATCGCCCAGGTGGCAAGTCACATCTACGGCGGGACCACCATCAACCGTATCGACGAGGTGCTGGCTCCGTTCGTGACCGAGAGCTTCAACAAGCACCGTGAGATTGCCGAGACGTGGCAGATCCCCGACGCAGAGGGCTACGCCCGCTCGCGCACCGAGAAAGAGTGCTACGACGCTTTCCAGTCGCTGGAGTACGAGGTCAATACTCTGCACACCGCTAATGGCCAGACGCCGTTCGTGACCTTTGGCTTCGGGCTGGGCACCCGCTGGGAATCACGCCTGATCCAGCAGTCGATCCTGCGCAACCGCATTGCCGGCCTCGGTAAAAACCGCAAAACGGCGGTATTCCCGAAGCTGGTATTCGCCATCCGCGACGGGCTGAACCATAAGCCTGGCGACGCCAACTACGACATCAAGCAGCTGGCGCTGGAGTGTGCGAGCAAGCGCATGTACCCGGATATCCTCAACTACGACCAGGTGGTGAAGGTGACCGGCTCCTTTAAAACCCCGATGGGCTGTCGCAGCTTCCTCGGCGTCTATGAGGATAAGAACGGGGAGCAGATCCACGACGGGCGCAACAACCTTGGGGTCATCAGTCTGAACCTGCCGCGCATCGCTCTGGAGGCCAAAGGCAACGAGGCGGCGTTCTGGACATTGCTCGACGAGCGTCTGGCGCTGGCACGCAAGGCATTGATGACCCGTATCGCTCGCCTCGAAGGGGTCAAGGCCCGCGTGGCACCTATTCTCTATATGGAGGGGGCGTGCGGCGTGCGGCTGAAGGCTGACGATGAGATCTCTTCCATTTTTAAAAACGGTCGCGCGTCGATTTCGCTGGGCTATATCGGGATCCACGAAACGATTAACGCCCTGTTTGGCGATATGCATATGTACGACAGCGAGGCGCTGCGCGCTAAAGGCATCGCCATCGTCGAGCGGATGCGCCAGGCAGTAGATCGGTGGAAAGACGAGACCGGGTACGGCTTCAGCCTCTACAGCACGCCGAGTGAAAATCTCTGCGATCGCTTCTGCCGTCTCGATACCGCCGAGTTCGGCGTGGTGCCGGGCGTTACCGACAAGGGCTACTACACCAACAGCTTCCACCTCGACGTCGAGAAGAAGGTTAACCCTTACGACAAGATTGACTTCGAAGCACCCTACCCACCGTTAGCCAACGGCGGCTTTATCTGTTACGGCGAGTACCCCAACATCCAGCATAACCTCAAGGCGCTGGAGGATGTCTGGGACTACAGCTATCAGCACGTGCCCTACTACGGCACCAATACGCCGATCGATGAGTGCTACGAGTGCGGCTTTACCGGTGAGTTTGCGTGCACCAGCAAAGGCTTCACCTGCCCGAAATGCGGCAACCACGACGCCGCCCGCGTCTCGGTAACCCGTCGCGTCTGCGGCTATTTAGGCAGCCCGGACGCGCGCCCGTTCAACGCCGGCAAGCAGGAAGAGGTGAAGCGCCGCGTCAAGCATTTAGGCAACGGGCAGATTGGATAATTTTAATGCCCGGTGGCGCTGTGCTTACCGGGCCTATGGGTCTCGCATCCTTTGTAGGCCGGGTAAGCGTAGCGCCACCCGGCGTGGCTATTCGCAATGAGATTTCACCAGTACTATTCAACAGATATTGTTAATGGTCCCGGCACGCGCTGTACCTTATTCGTCTCGGGGTGCGTGCACGAATGCCCCGGCTGCTATAACAAAAGCACCTGGCGGCTTAACTCCGGCAAGCCGTTTACCATTGAGATGGAAGATCGCATTATTCGCGATCTCAACGATACGCGGATCAAACGCCAGGGCATTTCGCTCTCCGGCGGCGATCCGCTCCATCCGCAAAACGTGCCGGATATTCTCCGCCTGGTGCAGCGCATCCGCGCCGAGTGCCCAGCAAAGGATATCTGGGTCTGGACCGGCTATAAGCTGGATGAGCTGAACCGCGATCAGATGGCGGTGGTCGATCTGATTAACGTGCTTATCGACGGTAAGTTTATGCAAGACCTGAAAGATCCAATGCTGATCTGGCGCGGCAGCAGCAATCAGGTTGTCCACCACCTGCGCTAAGCTGGCGCAGGCTTTTATTAAATCATTTCCCGCCATTGCCGATAACTTTTCTGTCTCGTTTACCTAACGCAGATGTAGTCACCTCCCCAGGGGACACTGTTCCCCTGCGTTTCGCACAGCAAAGTATTTTTCGGAGATGATGATGAATAGCATAGAAAAAATAAGCGCCGTCAGTGCGCAGGGTGATTCGCATTTATCTAACGGCGATAACCCATCCACTCTGCTAAATAACAGCAAATTAGCAGAGATTAATAGCGATAATAATACGACTCCTTCTGACAACAGCAGCACAAAGATTACGCTTATGTCTAAAACCCAGGATGAGATCGACAAACAGCAGCAGATAAAAAAAGAGGAGATAAAGAAGACCGACTATACGATGGAATTAACCGGTATTCCGCTGTATGGCGGCCGTCTCATTTCGGTAACCAAATATCCGAACGGCAGCGAGGAAATTATTGATACCCTGTCCGGACAGCGAATAACGCGCCAGGATCTGCAGCAGGCTATTTCCCCGCTGGAGGTAAACGTCGTCGAGGCGAGTAATAACCCTGATAGCGGGGTGGAATAGACAGGCAAGGCGGGAGGTCACTCCCGCCTTTATATTAGCGGAACTTCTTGTGGTAGGTATTGCGGGTGGTTTTAAACTCTTCCGCTGCCGCCTGCGCCTCTTTAACCTTACCGGCGTTGGCGAGCTGCAGCGCGCCGTCAATCTGGCCGACCAGAACGTCAAACCCGTGACGGAAATCCTTCATCTCCGGGCTGTCCGGCGCTTTATCTTCCATCTTGGGCGGGGTCGCTTTCTGCGCGTCCAGCGCGGCGGCACGCATTTTGGTTAACGCATCCTTCATCTCCGCCGCGTCGTCGGTTTTCTGCACCACTTTCAGATTGTCGTTGAGGGTCTCCATATCCTCGTCCAGATCTGCCGCAAACGCGGCAGAAGAGACCAGAACTAAAGAGGAGACGGCTAACATTGCTAACAACTTTTTCCGCATTGCTCATGTCCTTTTATTATTTTTTAAAAATGGCTTACTGCCCGGCGATCTTCATCTCCGGCAGCAGCACAGAACCACACTGTATATTGCTGCGTGTTTCAATATCGTTACCGATGGTCACCATATTGCGCCACATCTCTTTCAGGTTGCCCGCGATGGTAATTTCGCTCACCGGATACTGAATTTCACCGTTCTCTACCCAGAAGCCCGCCGCGCCGCGGGAGTAGTCGCCGGTAATGCCGCTCACGCCCTGGCCCATCAGCTCGGTGACTACCAGCCCGGTGCCCATCTCTTTCAGCATCTGCTCAAAGCTGAGGCCCTGCCCCTTGATACGCCAGTTATGGATGCCGCCCGCGTGGCCGGTACTTTTCAGCCCCAGCTTGCGCGCCGAGTAGCTGGTCAGCAGCCACTGGGTCAGGACCCCATCCTTGATGATGTCCCGGCGCTCGGTGCGCACGCCTTCGCTGTCGAACGGCGTGGAGGCCAGCCCTTTCAGCAGGTGCGGGTGCTCCTCAATGGTCAGCCACTCTGGGAGGATCTGCTTGCCGAGAGAGTCCAGCAGGAAGGTCGATTTACGGTAGACTGCGCCACCGGCAATGGCCCCGACGAGGTGACCAAACAGCCCGGTGGCCACCTCGTTGGCAAAGATCACCGGCGCTTTCATCGTCGAGAGCTTGCGCGGGGCAAGGCGTGCCAGGGTGCGTCTGGCGCACTCCTCTCCGACCCACTCCGGCGTCTTGAGATCGCCCAGCGCACGGCCAATGGTGTAGGCGTAGTCGCGCTCCATGTCACCGTTCTCTTCGGCAATCACGCAGCTGGAGAGCGAATGGCGGCTGGAGCTGTAGCTTTGCAGCATGCCGTGGCTGTTACCGAAGACTTTAATCCCGTAGTGGCTGTTGAAGCTGCCACCTTCGGTGTTGGTGATGCGTTTGTCCGCCTTCAGCGACGCCTGCTCGGCGCGGGCGGCCAGCTCAATGGCCTCGTCCGGGGAGATCTCCGCCGGGTGGAACAGATCCAGATCCGGTGCCTCAAACGCCAGCAGCTCGCGGTCCGCGACGCCGGCAAAGGGATCCGGCGAGGTGTAGCGGGCGATATCCAGCGCCGCCTGCACGGTACGGGCGATCGCGTCCGGACTCAGGTCGGTGGACGAGGCGCTGCCCTTGCGGTTTTGGTGATAAACGGTGATGCCCAGCGCACCGTCGCTATTAAATTCAACGTTCTCCACCTCACCGTAGCGGGTGCTGACGCTAATACCGGTGGTCTTCGATACCGCCACTTCTGCACCGTCTGATTTACCTGCGGCTAAGCCCAGTGCGGTGGAGACGGCCTCTTCCAGTGCTTTGCGTTGCTCTGCAACTTGTGTGATTACTTTCATCGCCAATGCCATAATGTAAGGGGAGTTTTAAAGAAGTCTAACAGAGAACCCATTCTCAGTGTGCTCCCAGGGTGTTAGTATTAGCCTCTTTTTTAAGGAGCCTGAGATGACCAAGCAGCCCGATGACTGGCTCGACGACGTACCCGGTGATGATATCAACGATGAAGATGATGAGATCATCTGGGTAAGTAAAAGTGAAATTAAGCGCGATGCGGAAGAGTTAAAACGCCTCGGCGCAGAGATGGTAGAGCTGGGCAAGAACGCCCTCGACAAGATCCCGCTGGATGACGATCTGCGCGCCGCCATTGAGCTGGCGCAGCGTATCAAGAAAGAGGGCCGCCGCCGCCAGATGCAGCTGATTGGCAAACTGCTGCGCCAGCGCGACGTCGATCCGATCCGCCAGGCGCTGGATAAGCTGAAAAACCGCCATAACCAGCAGGTGGCGTTCTTCCACAAGCTGGAGCACCTGCGCGATCGCCTGATCGCCGAAGGTGACGACGCGGTGCCGGACGTATTAAACCTGTGGCCGAACGCCGATCGCCAGCAGCTGCGTTCGCTGATCCGCAACGCGCAGAAAGAGCGCGACGGCAACAAGCCGCCGAAGTCCGCGCGTCTGATCTTCCAGTATCTGCGCGAGCTGTCGGAAGCCGAAGAGTAATCTGTAAATGCCGGGTAGCGCTTCGCTTACCCGGCCTACGGTTTATCCCGCAATCGAGATGCCCTTCGTAGGCCCGGTAAGCGTTAGCGCCACCGGGCAATTTCTCTATTTCTTCTCTAATCTGTCCAGCAGCTTCTGGTGGATGCCACCAAAGCCACCGTTGCTCATCACCAGAATGTGATCCCCCGGCTGGGCGGTTTTCACAATCATATCCGCCAGCGCGTCAACATCCGTATGCCAGTGGGCAGGCTGCACGCAGGCCTCTGCCACCTCCGACACCTGCCACGGAATATGCTGCGGCTGCAGCAGGAAGACCTCATCGGCGCGGCCCAGCGACGGCGCCAGATCGTCCTTGCAGAGACCCATCTTCATGGTATTTGAGCGCGGCTCCAGCACCGCAATAATCCGTGCCGTACCGCCGACCTTACCGCGCAGCGCGGCGAGGGTGGCGAGAATCGCGGTCGGGTGGTGGGCGAAATCGTCGTAGACGGTAACGCCGTTGGCGGTGCCGCGCAGCTCCAGGCGGCGGCGGGCGTTCACGAAGGAGCCGAGGGCGTTGGCCGCATCCGCAGGCGTGACGCCGACGTGACGGGCAGCAGCAATCGCCATCAGGCCGTTATGCATGTTGTGCTCGCCGACCAGCTCCCACTTCACCTGGCCCACGCGCTCGCCGTCCAGCAGCACTTCCCACTCCGAGGCGTCGGTGGTGAGCTTTTTCGCCTGCCAGTGGCCCTGCTCACCTACCAGCTCCTGCTCGCTCCAGCAGCCCATCGCCATCACCTGCTTCAGGTTGATGTCGCTCTCCGGCAGGATGATCTTGCCCTGCCCCGGCACGATGCGCACCAGATGGTGGAACTGCTTCTGAATCGCTTTCAGATCGTCAAAGATGTCGGCGTGATCGAACTCAAGGTTGTTGAGGATCAGCGTGCGCGGCGCGTAGTGCACGAACTTGGAGCGCTTATCAAAGAACGCGCAGTCGTACTCGTCGGCCTCAATCACAAAGAACGGGCTGTCGCCGAGGCGGGCGGAGACGTCAAAGTTGCCCGGCACGCCGCCAATCACAAAGCCTGGCTTATAGCCGCAGGCTTCGAGGATCCAGGTCGCCATGCCGGCGGTAGTGGTTTTGCCGTGAGTACCGGCTACCGCCAGCACCCAGCGATCGCGCAGGACAAAGTCGTGCAGCCACTGCGGACCGGACATATAGGGGATGCTCTTCTCCAGCACCGCCTCAACGCATGGATTTCCCCGCGTCATGGCGTTACCAATAATCACCAGATCCGGGGCCGGATCGAGCTGGCTGGCGTCGTAACCCTGAATTAAGGAGATGCCCTGCTTCTCCAGCAGCGTGCTCATCGGCGGATACACATTGGCGTCCGATCCCGTTACTTCATGACCTAAAGCACGCGCCAGCAGCGCCAGCCCGCCCATGAAGGTTCCACAAATTCCTAAAATATGAATGCGCATACGTCTGTCCTTCTTTTAACTGGCGCTCATATTACCCCCATGTCCGGCACAGAGAAATGCATTTAAGCGGAATCTCACTATTGCTGGCGCGATTCACCTGTGCGCATTAATTTAGATCTTTGTTAGTATTGCTACAGTCGCTTTACTCCACATTAATTGCAGGGAAAGTGTTATGAAAACGTTAGGTGAATTTATCGTCGAGAAGCAGCATGATTTCTCTCATGCTACCGGGGAACTGACCTCACTGCTGTCGGCGATAAAGCTGGGCGCCAAAATCATCCACCGCGATATCAATAAAGCGGGGCTGGTCGATATTCTGGGGGCCAGCGGGGCCGAAAACGTGCAGGGCGAGGTACAGCAAAAGCTCGATCTGTTCGCGAATGAGAAACTGAAGGCGGCGCTGCGCGCGCGGAATATCGTGGCCGGTATCGCCTCAGAGGAAGAGGACGAGATCGTTGTTTTTGACGGTTACGAGCACGCGAAGTATGTGGTTCTGATGGATCCGCTGGATGGCTCTTCCAACATTGACGTTAACGTCTCCGTTGGCACCATCTTCTCTATCTACCACCGCGTCACGCCGGTAGGTACCCCGGTCACCGTGGAAGACTTCCTGCAGCCGGGCAACAAGCAGGTCGCTGCGGGCTACGTGCTCTATGGCTCCTCGACCATTATGGTCTACACCACCGGCTGCGGCGTCCACGCCTTCACCTACGACCCTTCCCTCGGCGTCTTCGCCCTCTGCCAGGAGCGCATGCAGTTCCCTGAGCTAGGCAACACCTACTCCATTAACGAAGGCAACTACATCAAGTTCCCGCAGGGCGTGAAGAAGTACCTCAAGTTCTGCCAGGCAGAAGATAAGATCACCCACCGTCCCTACACCTCGCGCTACATCGGCTCGCTGGTGGCAGACTTCCACCGCAACCTGGTGAAGGGCGGCATCTACCTCTATCCGAGCACCGCAACTCACCCGGAAGGCAAGCTGCGTCTGCTGTACGAGTGCAACCCGATGGCCTTCCTGGCCGAGCAGGCGGGCGGCAAGGCGAGCGACGGTAAAGAGCGTATTCTAGATATTATTCCGGAGTCGCTGCACCAGCGCCGTCCGTTCTTCGTTGGCACCAAAGCGATGGTTGAGGACGTAGAGCGCTTTATGCGCGAGTTCCCGGACGCATAAATCGCCGTTACGCTACCCTCTCCGCCTGGAGAGGGTAAATGGCGTTAGCCTGCGGCCTGCAGGCGAAACGAGGCCATAGCGGCTAACAGCTCGCGGGACTGCTGCTCCAGCGAGTGGGTCGCAGCGGAGGATTGCTGCACCAGCGCCGCATTCTGCTGCGCAGTCTCATCCATCTGGTTCACCGCAATATTCACCTGCTCAATGCCCCGGCTCTGCTCGTGGGACGCGTTGGCAATCTCCCGCATCAGCTTCGTCATGCGCGTCACTTCGCTGGCGATCTCATCCATCGTCTCGCCGGCCTGCATCGCCAGATTGCTGCCCTCGCCAACGTGAGTCTGCGAGTCGGTAATCAGGGTACGGATCTCTTTCGCCGCATCGGCACTGCGGCTCGCCAGGTTACGCACCTCGCCCGCCACCACGGCAAAGCCGCGTCCCTGCTCTCCTGCCCGCGCCGCTTCTACTGAGGCGTTAAGCGCCAGAATATTGGTCTGGAAGGCAATACCGTCGATCACGCTGAGAATATCGGCGATGCGCGCCGAACTGCCGGAGATGTCCTGCATCTTCTCAATCACATAGCAGACCATTTCGCTGCCGCGGTCGGCAGTGTCAGAGACCGTTTTCGCCAGCTGGTGCGCCTGCTCGGCGTTGGCGGCGTTCTGCTTCACCGTGGCGGTGATCTGCTCCATGCTGGCGGCAGTCTGCTCAAGGGAGGAGGCGGTAGATTCGGTGCGCTGGGCCAGATCGGCGTTGCCTGCGGTCAGCTCCCGGCTGCCGGTATCGATATGCGCGCTGGCATCGCGGACGCGAGTCACCGAACTCACCAGCGAGTGGCGCATGTTCTCAATCGCGGCGTTGAGGCGGGAGAACTCCTTGCTGGCGGCATCGGCCTGGGTGGGCGTCAGGTTGCCCTCTGCCACCTGCTCCAGCTGCTGGATAGAGGCATCCAGCGGCCTGAGCAGCATATGGCGCAGCGCCAGCCACGCCAGGACAATGATCCCTGCGGTTACCAGCGCGGCGATGACGATCAGTGCCATCACCCGTTTTTTACTCGCCTGCACCGCGTCTACTTCCGCCTTGCCGCGCGCTTCGCCCCACTTCAGAAACGCCTGCATGTCGTTATCAAACTGGCGTGACACCGGCACCAGCTGGTTCTCCAGCAGCGAATAGTAGTCGTCCGCGCTCTGCTGGTTGAGCGCCGTCAGCATCGGGACGATACCCTGGGTATTGTAAGCCTGATAGCTTTTCGCCACCGCCGTCAGCAGGGCCTGGCCGCTCTCGTCTTCAACGCCAGCGTTGATGGTCTCTTGCAACCCTTTCTGAGCCTGCGCGACCTCGCTATTGATATTTTTTACCGACTTACCCGCGTCGTCCAGCAGCCCGACCTCCATCATGCGCACCGCCTGCCCGGCTTCGTTGCGCGCGCGCAGGATCAGCGTGTAGCCCTCGTTCAGACGTGCCATCTGCTCACCCTGAAGGTGATTGATGCGCTGTAGCGAGGAGGAGCTTTGGCTCAGGGCATAAATACCCATGCCGCTGACCAGAAGGAGGAGTAACGTCATTACGGCCAGCAAGGAGAGCAGGCCTGTGCGAATCGAAAGCGTTCTAAGCATGATGGCGATCCCGGTAGCAGAGAGACTTCGTAGCGTGAATAGCGCTGATTCGAACAGTTATCGACCGCTACCGGGAAAGCTTTAGCTATTTTTTAGCCATATCAAAAAGTTATGGTTTTGTTGCCGGGATGCTCACCCGCGTTACCGGGGAGTTCTGCCGGTTCTCCCACAGCACCGTCAGGCCGCGTTGCAGGGCAATAAAGATAAACAGCAGAATGCCGATGGCGATCTTGGTCCACCACGAGCTGAGCGTGCCGTCAAAGTTAATGTAGGTCTGGATCAGCCCCTGGATCGCCACGCCAAACAGCGTGCCTAATACGGTCCCCACGCCGCCGCTGAGCAGCGTGCCGCCAATCACCACCGAGGCGATGGCGTCCAGCTCTACCCCTACCCCCGCCAGGGCGTAACCCGCCTGGGTGTAGACAGAGAAGACAATCCCCGCCAGCGTCGCCAGGCCGGTAGAGAGCATATAGATGCGGATCGTGGTGCTGCGGGTGGAGATGCCCATCAGATTAGCCGAGGTGGCGCTGCCCCCGATGGCATAGACCTGGTTGCCAAAGCGCGTGCGGTGGGCGAGGAAGATGCCTATCACCACTACGCCCAGCATCAGCAGCCCCATCGCGCTCAGGCGACCGCCGCCAGGGATTTTCCACGCCAGGCTGGAGAGGGTGTCGTAGATCGGGTGGTTAATGGGAATCGACTCCTCCGAGACCAGGTAGCTGACGCCGCGCAGGAAGAACATCCCGGCGAGGGTGATAATAAACGCCGGGATCTTCAGGGCGTCGATCAGCAGGCCCATAAAGGCACCGAAGGCGCAGCCCATCACCAGCACCAGCGGGAAGGCCAGCAGGGGCGAGATCCCCCAGAAGCCAATTGCCTTCGCCAGAAAGACGCCGGTAAAGGCGATCACCGACCCCACCGACAGGTCGATGCCGCCGGAGAGGATCACGAAGGTCATACCGACGGCGATAATCCCGAGAAAGGCATTATCGGTCAGGATGTTGCAGATGACCCGCGTCGAGGCAAAGCCGGGAAACTGCGTCAGGCAGTAGAGATAGCCGAGCACGAACACGCCGAGCGTGATCATCAGCGGCAGGTTACGTTTTATCATGACCACGGCTCCTCTTAATCAGGTCGATAAAGCGCGGCGACTGCACAATCAGTACGCACATCACGACGACGGCCTTCACGACCTGGTTTAGCTCCGGCGGGAAGCCTGACAGCAGGATCCCGGTGTTCATCCCCTGGATAATCAGCGCCCCGACGATAGAGAGCAGCAGGTTAAAGCGGCCACCCATTAGCGAGGCGCCGCCAATGACCACCGCGAGGATGGCGTCCAGCTCCAGCCACAGCCCGGCGTTGTTGGCATCCGCGCCGCGAATGTCCGCCGTGACGATGATGCCGGCAATAGCGGCGCAGACCCCGCTCAGGATGTAGGTCAGCATCACCACCACCCGGGTATTCACCCCGGCGTTCTTCGCCGCGCGGATGTTGATCCCCACCGCCTCGATAAACATGCCCAGCGCCGTCTTGCGGGTAAAGAGCCAGAAAACGACCAGCGTTACCAGGGCGATGATCACCGGCGTGGGGAAGAGCAGCAGCGAGCCGCTGCCGAGCCAGGAGAGGCTGGGCGCGTTGAAGGTGACGATCTGCCCGGAGGTGATCAGCTGCGCCACGCCGCGCCCGGCGACCATCAAGATCAGGGTAGCGACGAAGGGCTGGATCTTAAGGATGGCCACCAGCACGCCGTTCCACAGCCCGGCCAGCACGCCGCTGCCGATTGCCGCCAGCAGCACAATTGGTAGACTGTGCCCGGCCACGGTCATCGACGCCGCCGTCGCGCCAGCAATGGCCATGATGGCCCCCACGGAGAGATCGATCCCGCCGGTGGCGATCACCAGCGTCATGCCGATCGCCAGCAGCGCGACCGGTGCGGCACGGTTAAGAATGTCGATGGGGCTGCCGAAGAGCCGCCCATCCTGCAGTACGATCTGGAAAAAATGCGGCGCAACCAGGCTGTCAGCCACCAGCACCAGGATCAGCGCAAGCAGCTGCGGCATACCCGTCGGCCAGCTTATGCGCCGCTTTGGCTGGCCGGTTTGCGGAAGGGATCGGGGCATCACACTCTACTCCTTATGCCGCAATGGCATTCATGATCGCCGGAACCGACAGCTCCGCGAGCGGGATCTCTGCTACCTGCTTGCGGTCGCGCATGATGATCACCCGATCGGCATAGCCGACCAGCTCCTCCAGCTCGGAGGAGATCACCAGCAGCGCTAAGCCGTCGGCGCACAGGGTTTCAATAAGCCGGATGATTTCGGCATGCGCCCCTACGTCGATGCCGCGCGTCGGCTCATCGAGGATCAGGAACTGGGGTTTGGTCAGCAGCCAGCGGGAGAGCAGCACCTTCTGCTGGTTGCCGCCGGAGAGAAACTCAATCGGCTGCTCGGCGCTGGGGGTGCGAATACCGAGCTGACGAATAAAGCGCTCGGCGATCTCGTTCTGCTCCCGGCGGGGAATGGGCCGCAGCCAGCCGCGCTGGGCCTGCAGGGCGAGAACGATATTCTCCCGTACCGAGGCGGCGGCAATGATGCCGTCGGTTTTGCGATCCTCCGGACAGAAGCCGATCCCCAGACACGATGCCTGATGCGGCGAGCGCAGCGTCTGCGGCTTACCTTTGATCGTCGCGCTGCCGCTGTCGGCAGGCTTGATGCCAAAGATCACCTCGGCGGTTTCGGTCCGCCCGGATCCAAGCAGTCCGGCAAGGCCAACAATTTCGCCGGGACGCACTTCAAAGCTAAAGGGCGCGATGGTGCCCTTCTTACCAAAATCAGTAAACGCGGCCACCGGCTTGTCGCTGAGCAGGGTCCGGCCCGCCCGTTGCAGGGCGTTGCTCTCCAGCTCGCGTCCCAGCATCATTTTGACCAGCTCAATCTGCGGCAGCTCACGGGTCTCCCGGCAGCCGACGAAGCTGCCGTTGCGCAGGACGGTAATGCGATCGCTCACCTCATACACCTGATCGAGAAAGTGGGTGACAAAGATCAGGCTCACTCCCTGGGCACGCAGCTGGCGCATCAGGGTGAAGAGCATCTCCACCTCCTGGGTATCGAGACTGGCGGTAGGCTCGTCGAGGATCAACACCTTCGCCGAGAGGTCGATAGCGCGGCAGATGGCGACGATCTGCTGCATCGCCACCGAAAAGCGGTTTAGCGGCTCGCGTACGTCGAGGGAGAAGCCATAGGAGGCCATCAGCGCCGTAGCGCGCCGCTCCATCTCTTTGCGCTGGAGAAAACCAAAGCGCCGTGGCTCGCGGCCAATAAACAGGTTATCCGCTACCGACATGTTCGGCAGCAGGTTAACCTCCTGATAGACCGTCCCGATGCCCAACTGCTGGGCATGGGCGGTATTTTTAGGCGAGATCTCGTTGCCTTCGAGGCAGATAACGCCGCGATCGGCATGGTAGACGCCGGTCAGCGCCTTAATGAGCGTCGATTTACCGGCCCCGTTTTCTCCGAGGAGCGCCATAATTTCGCCCCGGCGCAGGCTGAAGTTGACGTTATCAAGCGCCTTTACGCCGGGGAAAAACTTGCTAAGCCCCTCGGTACTGAGAATTTCCTGGTGTTGGTCGGTGGTCATGATGGCCTCCCCGAAAACGAACCTGATATTTGATGCCGCTGCACCTGTAGGCCGGATAAGACGCCTGCGTCGCCATCCGGCGAAGCAATGCCTGATGGCGCTGCGCTTATCAGGCCGACAAAACCTGGGCCCGTAGGCCGGATAAG
>DKPJ01000007.1 GCA_002480085.1 Enterobacteriaceae bacterium UBA7338
TGGCGTATATTACGCTTTCCTCATTCAGAGTCAAGCGTTTATTTTCGCTTTTCTCTGTCAGAACTTCCGGAGAAGTCCTGCTGACGCGGCGGCTTGTTTGCCGTTGTTCCGTGTCGATGGAGGCGCATTATAGGGAGTTCTCGAGCGCCCGCAATAGTTAAATTGCAGAAAAATGACTGACTGCTGCATTCCACAGCAAAAGGTGGCCTTATACCTTTTTACGCACAGAGTTATCCACACTGCTGCGAAAAATTGAAAATTAACGAGCGATGCGCAAACGTTTTCGTTAAAATGCCCCCGCCAATTAGAGGCGGCCCCTCGTGGGGCGTTAGCTGAGTTTTTAGAGAAAAATTCAGCTAACGCTCTCTGTAATGTTCAAATCCCGGGGATTTATACCATGCAACAACGTCCAGTCCGCCGCGCCCTGCTCAGTGTTTCTGATAAGGCCGGTATCGTCGAATTTGCTCAGGCTCTCTCCCAGCGCGGCGTGGAGCTGCTCTCCACCGGCGGTACTGCCCGTTTGCTGGCAGATAAAGGCCTGCCGGTCACTGAAGTCTCCGATTACACCGGCTTCCCAGAAATGATGGATGGACGCGTCAAGACTCTGCACCCGAAAGTGCACGGCGGCATTCTTGGCCGTCGCGGCCAGGATGATGGGATCATGGCCCAGCATGGCATCGAACCTATCGATATGGTGGTGGTTAACCTCTATCCCTTTGCCGCTACCGTTGCCCGTGAGGGCTGCTCGCTGGAAGACGCCGTTGAGAATATCGATATCGGTGGCCCTACCATGGTGCGCTCTGCTGCCAAGAACCATAAAGACGTGGCGATTGTAGTAAAGAGCAGCGACTACCATGCCATCATTAATGAGATGGATGCGAATAACGGTTCCCTCTCCCTTGAGACCCGTTTCGATCTCGCGATCAAAGCGTTTGAGCATACTGCCGCCTATGACGGCATGATCGCCAACTACTTCGGTAGCCTGGTTCCGTCTTACCACGGTGAAACCAAAGATCCCGCTGGCCGCTTCCCGCGTACGCTGAACCTGAACTTTATTAAGAAGCAGGATATGCGCTACGGTGAGAACAGCCACCAGCAGGCTGCCTTCTATATAGAAGAAGGCGTTAAAGAGGCTTCTGTGGCGACGGCTATCCAGGTGCAGGGCAAAGCGCTCTCCTATAACAACATCGCCGACACCGACGCGGCGCTGGAGTGCGTGAAAGAGTTCAACGAGCCGGCCTGTGTCATCGTCAAGCATGCCAACCCATGCGGCGTGGCGGTAGGCAGCTCTATTCTCAGCGCGTACGATCGTGCCTATAAAACCGATCCGACCTCGGCCTTCGGCGGCATCATTGCCTTTAACCGCGAGCTGGATGCCGATACCGCCCAGGCGATCATCTCCCGCCAGTTTGTTGAGGTGATCATTGCCCCCTCCGCCACGGAAGAGGCGCTGAAGATCACCGCTGCCAAACAGAACGTCCGCGTCCTGACCTGCGGCAAGTGGGCAGAACGTGTTGCGGGTCTCGATTTCAAACGCGTTAACGGCGGTCTGCTGGTTCAGGACCGCGATCTCGGCATGGTCACCAATAAAGAGCTGCACGTAGTTAGCAAGCGCCTGCCGACCGAAGAGGAGATGCGTGATGCCCTCTTCTGCTGGAAAGTGGCGAAGTTTGTGAAGTCCAACGCCATTGTCTATGCCAAAGATAAGATGACCATTGGCATTGGCGCAGGCCAGATGAGCCGCGTCTACTCTGCGAAAATTGCCGGTATCAAAGCCGGTGACGAAGGACTGGAAGTGAAAGGCTCCGCGATGGCCTCCGACGCCTTCTTCCCGTTCCGCGATGGTATCGATGCCGCGGCAGCCGTGGGCGTGACCTGCGTGATCCAGCCGGGCGGCTCTATTCGCGATGACGAGGTCATTGCCGCCGCCGACGAGCATGGCATTGCGATGATCTTTACCGGTATGCGTCACTTCCGCCATTAATTCACGGAGCAGAGAATGAAAGTATTAGTTATTGGTAACGGCGGACGCGAGCATGCCCTGGCGTGGAAAGCGGCCCAGTCCCCGCTGGTGAGCACCGTTTTCGTGGCTCCCGGCAATGCCGGTACGGCGCTGGAGCCAACCCTGCAGAACGTCGCCGTGAGCGCGACGGATATCGCTGGGCTGCTGAGCTTCGCCCAGAATGAGAAGATCGATCTGACTATCGTTGGCCCGGAAGCGCCGCTGGTCATTGGCGTGGTGGATGCATTCCAGGCGGCGGGGCTAAAAATCTTTGGTCCAACCCAGGGTGCCGCCCAGCTTGAAGGCTCTAAAGCGTTCACTAAAGATTTCCTTGCTCGCCACGCTATCCCGACCGCGGAGTATGAGAACTTTACCGAAATCGAACCCGCCCTGGACTACCTGCGCGAGAAAGGCGCGCCAATCGTTATTAAAGCCGATGGTCTGGCCGCGGGTAAAGGCGTCATTGTGGCGATGACTCTGGAAGAGGCGGAAGCCGCCGTGCACGATATGCTGGCAGGCAACGCCTTTGGCGACGCCGGGCACCGTATCGTTATCGAAGAGTTCCTCGACGGCGAAGAGGCGAGCTTTATTGTGATGGTTGACGGCGAGCACGTCCTCCCGATGGCCACCAGTCAGGATCATAAGCGCGTCGGCAACGGTGATACCGGCCCGAACACCGGCGGGATGGGCGCCTACTCCCCTGCGCCGGTTGTGACCAGCGAGGTGCACCAGCGCACCATGGATCGCGTGATCTGGCCAACCGTAAAAGGCATGGCGGCGGAAGGCAATACCTACGTTGGCTTCCTCTATGCCGGGCTGATGATCGACAAAGAGGGCAACCCGAAGGTAATTGAGTTTAACTGCCGCTTTGGCGATCCGGAAACCCAGCCGATTATGCTGCGTATGAAGTCCGACCTGGTGGAGCTGTGTCTGGCCGCCTGTGAAGGCAAGCTCGATGAGAAGACCTCTGAGTGGGACGATCGCGCCTCGCTTGGGGTAGTGATTGCCGCAGGTGGCTACCCGGGCAGCTACCGCACCGGCGACGTGATCCACGGCCTGCCGCTGGAGAGCGTCGGCGGTAAGGTGTTCCATGCTGGTACCACGCTTGCTGATGACGAGCAGGTGCTTACCAGCGGTGGACGCGTGCTCTGTGCTACCGCGCTGGGTAACACCGTCGCTGAAGCGCAGAAGAACGCCTATGCGCTGATGGCGGATATTCACTGGGATGGCAGCTTCAGCCGCCAGGATATTGGCTATCGCGCTATTGCGCGGGAAGAGCAGCAGTAACCTCTCCAGGGCGGCATGGCGCTTGCGCTTATCCGCCCTGTTTTAACCCCTTCAGAAACTCTTCGCCTGCGGTTGCCAGGTACAAAAGTCCTCATTTGCCACCAGCAGCAGCTGCGTCCCTTCCGGCGCGTCTAACCATGCAAGGCTGACGTCCGCTGAGGAGTGCTGCTGACGACGCTGGATATGGCTCAGCGCCTGCGGTTCAAAATCGGGCTTAATGGTTTGGCCTTCACAGGTGGTGACCGAGCCGTCGCTGTGCCAGCGTCCCTGACGCAGCATGACGTGGCCCTGGCGTAGAGCGTCGCTGGTCTGGCGGATCTGGTCGGCGCGATAGCGGTAGAGGGCAATCTGGTCGCTGGAGAGCTGCTGCTTCTGGCCGTTGACTTCTCGCTGCATAAAGCTGAGTTCGCCACGCTCGTCAAAGCGGGCGCGAATATGTTCCGGCGGCGTGCCGTAGACGTTAAGTTCGATCAGCGCCAGCCTATCGCCCTGCCATCGGTATTCGCTGATAGAGGTATCCCCGCTGCGCCACGGACTAAACGCCGTGAGGAGATGGACGGCGTCTCCGTCGTCCTTACGCCATATGCGCACCGCCCCTTGATCCCCCGCGTAGCCGCTGGCGGTAAAGGGTGGCAGTGAATCATCGTGGCTACAGGCGGTCAGCAACAGCAGGCCCGCCAGCGTCAGGGTGCGACGCCAGACAGACAAAAGGGGCGAAACCGCCCCCTCATCAAAACTGTTCGCTGTCACGCGGCCTTATTTAACTGCGTCTTTCAGAGCTTTGCCAGAAACAAATGCCGGCACGTTAGCTGCGGCGATTTTGATTTCGTTACCGGTCTGCGGGTTGCGGCCAGTACGCTCAGCGCGGTGGTTCACTTTGAAGGTTCCGAAACCAACCAGTTGTACAGCATCGCCTTCTTTCAGAGACTCAGTAATAGCAGCCAGGGTGGATTCCAGGGCAGCTTTCGCCTGTACTTTAGACAGGTCAGCTTTGTCTGCAATTACATCAATCAGTTGAGTCTTGTTCATAAGTTATCCTTACAATGTGTTTATCGCTTGCTAAGCATCGAGTGCGACGAAAATGCCAGAAAAGCACTCTCCTGCATACACGCACCGATAGCCACTTTTTTTCGCCCTCCAAATGTAGACCAGACGGGGGGCCAATGGGAAGCCTTCCAGAGAGACAAAACAGGCGTTAAATCACGTTTTGTTGTCTCATTGCTGCAAAAGTATACCGATATTGCTCTCGCCCGCCTCGCGTAAGTCCGCGCGTAGCCCTTTAATCAGCTCAATATCGCGTTCTTCACAGTCAGCCAAAAGTCGGAATATTTCCCACTGAATATCCCACTCCTGCTCTACGGCCGGGTTCGCTTTCAGCTCATCATCGGTCATTTCGCGACCTGCCTGGGTCATCTCCAGCATCGCTACCGTGGTGATTGAGGTCTTGCTCACCTCAATGGTGTGCTCCAGGGTCTCACCGCTCAGGCGCGAGTGCAGCAGTTCGCTTAAGGCCACGCAGGCGTCGATGGCCGGATAGACGCCGTAGAGATCGTAATCGTCAGCTACCGGGATCGCCTCTTCCAGCTTCTCGAGCTGGCTGTCGAAATTCACCTTCGCATCTTTCACCGTCAGCGTCTCCCAGATCAGGTCAACAATGCGGCGATAGAGCTGCGCGTCACCGAAGCCGGTCTGCTGGCAGAACATGGCGTAGTTCGGATACATGCGCTCGCACAGGCAGGCCATAAAGGTGACGTGCTGCCAGCTCTCCAGCCTCTCCAGGCGCAGGTGAATAGGGTTTTGTAACATGGTGGATTCTCGCTATCGGAAATTAGCCGCAGTGTACCTGAATCAGGGCTGAATTTCCTGCCATCGCACAAATGCCGGACGCCGCGACGCAACGGCATCGGCCCAGCGCGTGGGTTCCGGCAGACGGTAGCCTTGGGTACAGCGCTGAACCCACGCCAGGGCGCTGTCCATGCTCACCCGGTGGCCGGTGGCGACAAACAGCGGATTGCAGCGCGCCTTGCTGCGCCATACCCACGCCAGCTGCTCGCCCTTATCCATCAACGGCGCGAGCGCGCCTGGCTCAGGCGAGAGCGGCTCAAACTTGCCGCACAGGCGTTTCTTCGCCACCCCAATGGTCGGGACATCCACCAGCAGGCCGAAGTGGCTGGCGACGCCGAGGCGGCGCGGGTGCGAGATGCCGTGGCCGTCAACGAACAGCAGATCGGGTTTTTGCGACAGCATCTCCCACGCTGCCAGCAGCGCAGGATATTCACGAAAAGAGAGAAAGCCGGGGATATAGGGCATGGTGGTGGCGATACGCGCAACCTGGTACTCCACCAGCTCCAGCGAGGGGTACTTCAGTACCACCATCGCCGCTCGGGTCACTTCGCCCCCCTGCTCAAAGCCGACGTCCGCGCCGCCGATAAAGGCCGGGGGATCGCTAATGAAACGATCCTCGCGGATAACCGATGAGGCAAGTTCTATTTGCTGAGCGCGTAGCGACGCGAGATCCATATATGCTCCTTAGCGGTGATATTGCTCCGACAGACGATGTACCGCCTCGACAAATGCGCCTGCATGCTCAGGCGGGACATCCTGATGAATACCGTGGCCAAGGTTGAAGACGTGCCCTTCGCCCTGGCCGAAACCAGAAAGTATAGTCGCGACTTCCTCTTCGATACGGGCCGGTGGCGCATAGAGCATCGACGGATCCATATTGCCCTGCAGCGCGACCTTATGCCCTACGCGACGACGGGCGTCGGCAATATCAGTGGTCCAGTCGAGACCCAGCGCATCACAGCCGGTCTCCGCCATCGCCTCCAGCCACTGTCCGCCGCCTTTGGTAAACAGGGTAACCGGCACGCGGCGGCCTTCGTTCTCCCGCAGCAGGCCATCAACAATCTTGTGCATGTAGTAGAGCGAGAACTGCTGATAGTCGCGCCCGGTCAGCACCCCACCCCAGGTGTCGAAAATCATCACCGACTGCGCGCCGGCTTTGATCTGCGCGTTGAGGTAGAGCGTAACGCTCTTCGCCAGCTTCTCCAGCAGCGCGTGCAGGGTTTGCGGCTCGGCATACATCATCTTCTTGATCACGGTGAAGGCCTTGCTGCTGCCACCTTCCACCATGTAGGTTGCCAGCGTCCACGGGCTACCAGAGAAGCCAATCAGCGGCACCTCGCCCTTCAGCTCGCGGCGGATGGTGCGCACGGCGTTCATCACGTAGCCCAGCTCCTGCTCCGGATCGGGAACAGGCAGGCGGTCAACGTCGGCTTTGCCGGTAATTGGCAGGCTAAAGCGCGGGCCTTCCCCGGCTTCAAAGTAGAGACCCAGCCCCATCGCATCGGGGATAGTCAGAATATCTGAAAACAAAATGGCGGCATCAAGGGGGTAACGGCGCAGCGGCTGCAGGGTGACCTCGCAGGCCAGCTCGGCGTTTTTGCACAGCGACATAAAATCGCCCGCCTGGGCGCGCGTGGCTTTGTACTCCGGCAGATAGCGCCCGGCCTGTCTCATCATCCATACCGGCGTGATGTCTACGGGCTGGCGCAGCAGCGCGCGCAGGTAACGATCGTTTTTCAGTTCGGTCATTTTGCAGTTCCTCAATGCGTCAGACCGTTAGTGTAACACGCCGCCCTCTGCTTCACTCATACTCTGCCCGACCCTCATACTCTGCACGGCATAGTGCGACCGTATCCTCAATCAGCCGTCGCGCCACGGTGCCCGGCGGCGGCAGGAGCGGCAGCTGGTCATAGCGGTACCAGCCCGCGTCCAGCAGCTCGTTGGGATCGATGACGATATCGCCGCTGTCATACTCGGCCATAAAGGCGGTCATCAGGGATTGCGGGAACGGCCAGGGTTGGGAGGTGACGTAGCGCAGGTTTTTCACCCGGATACCGCTCTCCTCCATCACTTCGCGGGCAACGGTCTGCTCCAGGGTCTCGCCGACCTCGACGAAGCCAGCCAGCACGGTGTAGATCCCGTTGCGATGGCGGGTGTGCTGGGCCAAGAGAATATGGTCATCACGGCGGATGGCGACGATGATGCAGGGGGCGATTTGCGGGTAGTAGCGCTCGCGGCAGTTGTCGCAGAGCATCGCCCACTCGGTTTTGCTCGGATGCATGGTGTGCCCGCAGTAGCCGCAGAACTTATGTGAACGGTAGAACTCCGCCAGCTGTACGCCGCGCCCGGCAAGCTGGAACAGACCAACGTCCTGATCCATCAGCTGGCGTACCGAAGCCATCTCCTGATGTCGGGACTGGCGAACCAGCCACACCGATTCCCCCTGCCATTCGCCGATAATTAACCCACGCTGGCCCACAAGATCAAAATTTACTGCCTCGCCATGTGGTAATTCTCCAGCGGGCAACCATAATTTTTGTTCATGGCTGACGATCCACCAGCCCTGATCGGTTAATTCGATGACACGTTCCATAATCTGTTGCACTACCTTAGCGACACTGGCATGTTGGTTACATCATTTTTACATATTTTGGGTGAAAACTTTTTTAATCTTAAACCACGGAGTTAATCATGCTAAACCACCTGGAAAGCCTGACGGCGCGCGTAGGCGGGACGAATAAACTAGTCGATCACTGGTTACAGGTGCGCAAGCATTTGCTGGTATCGTATTACAACCTGGTGGGCATCAAGCCGGGCAAAGAGTCCTATACGGAGCTGGATGAGAAGGCCCTGGACGATTTTTGCCACAATCTGGTCGATTATCTCTCCGCCGGTCACTTTAGTATTTATGAACGGATTGTCAGCGAAATGGAAGGGAACAGTCCGCTTTTAGCCGCCACGCAAATCTATCCACAGCTGGAAGCCAATACCCAGCAGATCATGAATTATTACGACTCAAGCCTCGAGAACGCGATCGAAGACGACAAATGGGTTGAGTTCCAGGAAGCGCTCTCTGGCATTGGCGAGGCGCTGGCTGCCCGCTTTACGCTGGAAGACCAGCTGATTGTGATGGCGTTCGATTTTAATCTTGTGGAAAGCGCTAACGACGACACCAACATCGCTCGCCCTGCTTGAGTTCTTAAGCGTTAACGCGTAGTTTACTTATCTCCCCCTGTTGCTGAGGGGGTTTTTCTTGTCGGAGTGCCGAGTGCGCAAGCACCGGCTGAGACCGTTAATTCGGGATCCGCGGAACCTGATCAGGTTAGAACCTGCGAAGGGAACAAGAGTCAATCTGCTGTCGCGCGCCCTCTCTGGCTGCGTGTACCTCTTGCTTCATCCGTCGTTCTGACAAGCCATGTCCTTAACTTTTTATGGAATGAGCTATGTCTGAGTCTGCAACTAAACCTACCCGCCGTGAACAGCGCGCCGCCGCCCAGCACTTTATCAACACGCTGGAGGGCACCACCTTTCCCAATTCAAAACGTATCTATATCCCGGGTTCGCAGAGCGATATTCGCGTGCCGATGCGTGAGATCCAGCTTAGCCCGACGCTTATTGGCGGCAGCAAAGCAGAGCCGCAGTTTGAAGAGAACGAAGCGATCCCGGTATATGACACCTCTGGTCCCTATGGCGATCCGGACGTGGCGATCGACGTAGAGAAAGGGATCGCGAAGATCCGATCCGCATGGATCGCCGCCCGCCCCGGGAAGTGCGTTACCCAGTTGCACTATGCTCGCCAGGGGATCGTGACGCCGGAGATGGAGTTCATCGCCCTGCGTGAAAATATGGGCCGGGAGCGCATTCGTGGCGAGGTGCTGCGCCGCCAGCATCCGGGGGAGGGCTTTGGCGCACGCCTGCCGGAGAATATCACCCCGGAGTTTGTCCGCGACGAAGTGGCTGCCGGACGGGCCATTATTCCTGCCAACATCAACCACCCCGAATCTGAACCGATGATCATCGGCCGCAACTTCCTGGTGAAGGTCAACGCCAATATCGGCAACTCGGCGGTCACCTCCTCCATTGAAGAGGAGGTGGAGAAGCTGGTGTGGGCCACCCGCTGGGGCGCGGACACGGTGATGGACCTCTCCACCGGCCGCAATATCCATGAAACGCGGGAGTGGATCCTGCGCAACAGCCCGGTTCCGATTGGCACCGTCCCTGTCTACCAGGCGCTGGAGAAGGTCAACGGCATCGCCGAGAACCTCTCATGGGAAGCCTTCCGCGAGACGCTGCTGGAGCAGGCCGAACAGGGGGTGGACTACTTCACCATCCACGCTGGGGTGCTGCTGCGCTACGTGCCGATGACCGCCAACCGCCTCACCGGCATCGTCTCCCGCGGCGGCTCGATCATGGCCAAGTGGTGCCTCTCCCACCATCAGGAAAACTTTCTCTATCAACACTTCCGCGAGATCTGCGAAATCTGCGCCGCCTACGACGTCTCCCTGTCGCTGGGCGACGGCCTGCGTCCAGGCTCAATTCAGGATGCCAACGACGAGGCGCAGTTTGCCGAGCTGCATACCCTGGGCGAGCTGACCAAAATCGCCTGGGAGTACGACGTGCAGGTGATGATTGAAGGTCCGGGCCACGTGCCGATGCAGATGATCCGCCGCAACATGACCGAAGAGCTGGAGCACTGCCATGAAGCCCCGTTCTATACCCTCGGGCCGTTGACCACCGATATCGCGCCGGGCTATGACCACTTCACCTCCGGCATCGGCGCGGCAATGATCGGCTGGTTTGGCTGCGCCATGCTCTGCTACGTGACGCCCAAAGAGCACCTTGGCCTGCCGAACAAGGAGGATGTGAAGCAGGGGTTAATTACCTACAAGATTGCCGCCCACGCCGCCGATCTCGCCAAAGGCCATCCGGGGGCACAGATCCGCGATAACGCCATGTCAAAAGCGCGGTTTGAGTTCCGCTGGGAGGATCAGTTCAACCTCGCCCTCGACCCATTCACCGCTCGCGCCTACCACGATGAGACTCTGCCCCAGGAGTCCGGCAAGGTGGCCCACTTCTGCTCCATGTGCGGACCCAAGTTCTGCTCGATGAAGATCAGCCAGGAGGTGCGTGACTATGCCGCGGCCCAGGCGATCGAGGTGGGCATGAGCGATATGTCTAACGACTTCCGCGCCCGCGGCGGCGAGATCTATCTCAAGAAGGAGGAGGCCTGATGTATCAGCCCGATTTCCCGCCGGTACCCTTCCGCCTGGGTCTCTATCCGGTTGTTGACAGCGTAGCGTGGATTGAACGCCTGCTGGAGGCGGGCGTGCGCACCCTCCAGCTGCGGATCAAAGACAAGCAGGACGACGAGGTTGAAGCCGACGTCGCGGCGGCAGTGGCGCTGGGCAAGCGCTACGCTGCCCGGCTGTTTATTAACGACTACTGGCGGCTAGCCATTAAACATGACGCTTACGGCGTGCATCTGGGGCAGGAGGATCTGGAGACAACGGACCTTAGCGCAATCCGCAACGCGGGTCTGCGCCTTGGCGTCTCCACCCATGATGATATGGAAATTGACGTTGCGCTGGCCGCCCGCCCCTCCTACATCGCCCTCGGGCATGTCTTCCCGACCCAGACCAAGCAGATGCCCTCCGCGCCGCAGGGCCTGGCGCAGCTGGCGCGCCACGTTGCCCGGCTGCAGGATTACCCGACGGTAGCCATCGGCGGCATTAGCCTGGCGCGCGCACCGGAAGTGCTGGCGACCGGGGTTGGCAGCATTGCGGTGGTGAGCGCCATCACCCAGGCAGCCGACTGGCGCAGCGCCACCCGGCAGCTTATCGATCTGGCGGGGGTGGGCGATGAATGACAGCGACTTTATGCGCTACAGCCGGCAGATCCTGCTGGAGGATATCGCGCTTGATGGCCAGCAGAAGCTGCTCGCCAGCCGGGTGCTGATTATCGGCCTCGGTGGCTTAGGCTCCCCCGCCGCGCTCTATCTGGCGGCGGCCGGGGTTGGCACGATGGTGCTGGCGGACGATGACGCGGTGCACCTGAGCAACCTGCAGCGGCAGATTATGTTTACCAGCAACGATATCAATCAGCCCAAAGCCGACGCCGCTCGCCAGCGGTTACAGCAGCTCAACCCCCACATTGAGCTGCTTACCCTGAAGACGCGTCTGGAGGGCGAGGCGCTCCGCCAGCAGGTGGCCCAGGCCGACGTGGTGCTCGACTGCACCGATAACATGGCGACGCGCCAGGCGATTAACGCCGCCTGCGTGGCGCTGAATACGCCGCTGATCACCGCCAGCGCCGTGGGGTTTGGCGGCCAGCTAATGGTGCTCACTCCACCGTGGACGCACGGCTGCTACCGCTGCCTGTGGCCGGACGACGACGAGCCGCAGCGCAACTGCCGCACGGCAGGCGTCATTGGCCCGGTGGTGGGGATGATGGGCACATTGCAGGCACTGGAGGCGTTAAAGCTGCTCAGCGGCATGCAGGCAGCCGAGGGCGAGCTGCGCCTGTTTGATGGCCGCAAGCACCACTGGCGCACCCTCGGGCTACAGCGGGCGGCGGGCTGCCCGATTTGCGGAGGGCGAGATGCGCATCCTGTTCAATGACGAGCCGATGCAGTGTGCAGAGTCGCTAACCCTACACGGGCTGCTGGAGCAGCTTAACCAGCTCAAGCCGGGAACGGCACTGGCGCTCAATCAGCAGATTATTCCCCGCGATCGCTGGGATCATCATCAACTGCGGGACGGCGATCGGATCCTGCTTTTTCAGGTCATCGCCGGAGGCTGACATGTTACGTATTGCAGATAAAACTTTTGAATCACACCTGTTTACCGGCACGGGGAAGTTTGCCTCATCGCAGCTGATGACCGACGCGATCCGCGCCTCGGGTAGCCAGCTGGTCACCCTGGCGATGAAGCGTGTTGACCTGCGCCAGCGTAACGATGCGATCCTCGCCCCGCTGCTGGAGGCCGGGGTGACGCTGCTGCCGAATACCTCCGGGGCGAAAACGGCCGAAGAGGCGGTGTTTGCTGCCCGGCTGGCACGCGAGGCGCTGGGCACCCACTGGCTGAAGCTGGAGATCCACCCGGATGCACGCTGGCTGCTGCCCGATCCGGTTGAGACCCTGAAGGCGGCAGAGAGGCTGGTCAAAGAGGGCTTCGTGGTGCTGCCCTATTGCAGCGCCGATCCGGTGCTGTGCCGACGGCTGGAGGAGGCAGGCTGCGCCGCCGTGATGCCGCTCGGTTCGCCGATCGGCTCCAACCAGGGCCTGGCCACCCGCGCCATGCTGGAGATTATCATCGCCCAGGCTAGCGTGCCGGTAGTGGTAGATGCCGGGATTGGCACCCCCAGCCACGCGGCGGAAGCGCTGGAGATGGGGGCCAGCGCGGTGCTGGTGAATACCGCGATTGCCGTCGCCAACGATCCGGTTGCGATGGCCCGCGCGTTTAAGCTGGCCGTTGAGGCCGGAATGCTGGCGCGCCAGGCGGGGCCGGGCGCGGTGAACAGCGTTGCCAGCGCCACCAGCCCGCTGACCGGCTTTCTGGAGGCGGGCATATGAAGACCTTCAGCGACTACTGGCGGCAGCTCGACTGGGAGGATATCCGGCTGCGCATCCACAGCAAGACCCGCGCCGATGTCGAACGGGCGCTGGCGGCCACCCACCTGACCCGCGATGACATGATGGCCCTGCTCTCCCCTGCCGCCAGCGACTACCTTGAGCCGCTGGCCCAGCGCTCGCAGCGTCTTACCCGCCAGCGCTTTGGCAACGCTGTCGGCCTCTACGTCCCGCTCTATCTCTCTAACCTGTGCGCTAACGACTGCACCTACTGCGGCTTCTCCATGAGCAACCGCATCAAGCGCAAGACCCTTGACGAAGAGGAGATCCTGCGCGAGTGTGCGGCGATCCGCGAGATGGGCTTTGAACACCTGCTATTGGTGACCGGTGAGCATCAGACTAAGGTGGGAATGGACTACTTTCGCTGCCATTTCCCGACAATTCGCCGCCAGTTCGCCTCTTTACAGATGGAGGTGCAGCCGCTGTCGCAGGAGGAGTATGCCGAGCTGAAGACGCTGGGGCTGGACGGGGTGATGGTCTACCAGGAGACTTATCATGAGGCGACCTACGCTCGACATCACCTGAAGGGCAATAAGCAGGACTTCTTCTGGCGGCTGGAGACGCCGGATCGGCTTGGCCGGGCCGGTATCGACAGGATTGGCCTTGGTGCGCTGGTGGGTCTCTCCGACAGCTGGCGGGTGGATTGCTATATGGTGGCGGAGCATCTGCTCTGGCTCCAGCAGCACTACTGGCAGAGCCGCTACTCTATCTCCTTCCCCCGCCTGCGTCCGTGCGCCGGAGGCATTGAACCCGCCTCGCTAATGGATGAGCGCCAGCTGGTGCAGACCATCTGCGCCTTCCGCCTGCTGGCACCCGACGTGGAGCTTTCCCTCTCTACCCGGGAGTCGCCGTGGTTCCGCGACCATGTTGTTCCGCTGGGCATCACCAGCGTCAGCGCCTTCTCGAAAACCCAACCCGGCGGCTACGCCGACAACCATCCTGAGCTGGAGCAGTTTGCGCCGCACGACGGCCGCCGCCCGGAGGAGGTTGCCAGCGCCCTGCTGCGCAACGGCCTGCAACCGGTGTGGAAAGACTGGGACGGCTACCTGGGTCGGACGGATTCAGCTCATAAGGATTGTTTGTGATGCTCCACACACAATCAGGGTAAGGCGGTTGTTGAACCAGACGGTGGGATTAATGTTTATTTATCCCATCGTTGTCGAGGCTGACTATGAAAAACATCGTCTTATGCTGTGCAGCGGGTATGTCCACCAGCATGTTAGTTCAACGCATGAAAGATGCGGCGCAGAAAAAAGGCGTCGAGGTCTCTATCAAGGCGGTTCCGGTCTCCGAGTTTAAGGAGAATCTCGCCGAGGCCGATATTATCCTGCTCGGCCCACAGGTTAAGTATGAGCAGGCAAAACTGCAGGCGCAGGCGGATCCGCTGGGCAAGAAGGTCGCGGTGATCGATATGATGGATTACGGCATGATGAAGGGCGACGTCGTGCTGGACAAAGCGCTGAAGCTGCTGGAGTGAACCCGATGGAGGATCTCGAAACGACCATTATGGAGCTGCTGGTGAACGCCGGGGCGGCACGCAGCCAGGCGCTTACCGCATTGCAGCTGGCGCGCAAAGGCGATTTCACGGGCGCGGAGCAGGCGATGGATGAGTCGCGCGAGTTTGTTAAGCATGCGCACAAAATCCAGACCGAGCTGATAGGCCTGGACGAAGGCGTGGGCAAGCTGCCGGTAAACCTGATCACCGTTCACTCCCAGGATCACCTGATGAACGCGATGGTGATCCAGGATCTGGCCGGAGATATGATCGAGCTGTACCGACGACTGCCGGTAGCCCAGTAAACAGACATAAAAAAACCCGCCGAAGCGGGTTTTTTATTAGCGGAAAGCAGCGTTAGTCGTTGTCGGAACCGCCCAGGCCTGCGTTCAGCAGCTCTGCCAGGCTGGCAGAAGCGTCTTCAGCAGTCACCTGCGGTGCTGCCGGCAGTTCGCCAGCGGCGCGACGGCGCATACGATCCTGGTGGTACGCATAACCGGTACCGGCCGGGATCAGACGACCCACGATAACGTTCTCTTTCAGACCGCGCAGTTCGTCGCGTTTGCCCGCAACGGCTGCTTCGGTAAGCACACGCGTGGTCTCCTGGAACGATGCCGCGGAGATGAAGGACTCGGTTGCCAGAGACGCTTTGGTAATACCCAGCAGGTCGCGAGCATAGCTTGCTGCGATTTTGCCGTTCGCTTCCAGATCGCGGTTGGCGATCTTAACGCGAGAGTATTCGACCTGCTCGCCTTCCAGGAAGTCGGAGCTTCCTGCGTTAGCGATGGTCGCTTTACGCAGCATCTGACGCACGATAACTTCGATGTGCTTATCGTTGATCTTAACGCCCTGCAGACGGTAAACGTCCTGCACTTCGTTCACGATGTAACGGGTTACCGCATGAACGCCACGCAGACGCAGAATGTCGTGCGGTGCTTCCGGACCGTCGGAAACCACGTCACCACGCTCTACGCGCTCGCCTTCAAACACGTTGAGCTGACGCCATTTCGGGATCATCTCTTCGTACGGATCGCTACCGTCAACCGGGGTGATCACCAGACGGCGTTTACCTTTGGTCTCTTTACCGAAGGAGATAATACCGCTGATCTCAGCCAGGATTGCCGGCTCTTTCGGACGACGTGCTTCGAACAGGTCCGCAACGCGTGGCAGACCACCGGTGATATCCTTGGTACCGCTGGATTCCTGAGGAATACGCGCCAGGGCATCACCCGCACCGATCTGAATACCATCTTCCAGCTGAACAATCGCTTTACCCGGCAGGAAGTACTGAGCCGGCATGTCGGTGCCCGGGATCAGAACGTCGTTACCGTTGGCATCAACGATTTTCAGTGCCGGACGCAGATCTTTACCACCCGCGGTACGTTCTGCAGAGTCCAGAACCACCAGCGAGGAGAGACCGGTCAGTTCGTCGGTCTGACGAGTAATCGTCTGGCCGTCGATCATATCGGTGAAGCGGATGAAACCAGCCACTTCGGTGATTACCGGCATGGTGTGCGGATCCCAGTTTGCTACGGTTTCGCCGCCAGCAACCTGCTCGCCATCACCCTTGGCCATAACAGCACCGTAAGGCACTTTATAGCTCTCTTTGGTACGACCAAATTCGTCGATCAGCTTCAGCTCGGTGTTACGGGAGGTCACTACCAGTTTACCGGCAGAGTTCACAACCGACTTCGCGTTGCTGAGCTTGATGCTACCTTTGTTTTTCACCTGAATGCTGGATTCAGCAGCCGCACGCGATGCCGCACCACCGATGTGGAACGTACGCATCGTCAGCTGTGTACCCGGCTCACCGATGGACTGTGCTGCGATAACGCCGATAGCCTCACCTTTGTTGATGATGTGGCCACGCGCCAGGTCACGACCGTAGCAGTGGGCACATACACCAAAGTCGGTGTCACAGGATACAACGGAACGCACTTTCACAGAGTCAACGGAGTTCTCTTCCAGCAGGTCACACATCTGCTCATGCAGCAGCGTGTTGCGTGGAACCAGAATGTCCGCCGTACCCGGCTTCAGGATATCTTCCGCAGTCACACGACCCAGAACGCGATCGCGCAGCGGCTCTTTAACGTCACCACCCTCGATAACCGGGGTCATGGTGATGCCTTCCAGCGTGCCACAGTCATCTTCGGTAACAACCAGATCCTGGGCAACGTCTACCAGACGACGAGTCAGATAACCGGAGTTTGCCGTTTTCAGTGCGGTATCCGCCAGACCTTTACGCGCACCGTGCGTGGAGATGAAGTACTGGAGTACGTTCAGACCTTCACGGAAGTTCGCGGTGATCGGCGTTTCGATGATGGAGCCATCCGGCTTCGCCATCAGACCACGCATACCAGCCAGCTGACGAATCTGTGCCGCAGAACCACGCGCACCGGAGTCGGCCATCATGTAGATGCTGTTGAAGGAGACCTGCTGCTCTTCCTGACCGTCACGGTTAATCACGGTTTCGGTTTGCAGGTTATCCATCATCGCTTTGGATACACGATCGTTCGCCGCAGCCCAGATATCGATAACTTTGTTGTAGCGTTCGCCAGCGGTTACCAGACCAGACTGGAACTGCTCCTGAATCTCAGCAACTTCAGCTTCCGCTTCGCTGATGATCTCGTATTTCTTCTCCGGGATGACCATGTCATCGATACCAACGGATGCACCTGAACGCGCTGCATAAGCAAAGCCGGTGTACATCGTCTGGTCCGCGAAGATAACGGTCGGTTTCAGGCCCAGAATGCGGTAACAGGTGTTCAGCATTTTGGAGATCGCTTTCTTACCCAGCGCCTGGTTGACGATGGAGAAAGGCAGACCTTTCGGCACGATCATCCACAGAATGGCACGGCCAACGGTCGTGTCTTTCAGGCTGGTTTTCGCAACGAATTCGCCGTTTTCATCTTTTTCATACTCGGTGATACGCACTTTAACGCGCGCATGCAGAGAGGCCAGGCCAGCGCGATAGATACGCTCGGCTTCTTTCGGGCCAGTCAGCACCATGCCTTCGCCTTTGGCGTTAACACTGTCACGGGTCATGTAGTACAGACCCAGTACAACGTCCTGCGACGGAACGATGATAGGCTCGCCGTTCGCCGGAGACAGAATGTTGTTAGTAGACATCATCAGCGCACGCGCTTCCAGCTGGGCTTCCAGCGTCAGCGGTACGTGAACTGCCATCTGGTCACCATCGAAGTCGGCGTTATATGCCGCACAAACCAGCGGGTGCAGCTGGATCGCTTTACCTTCGATCAGAACCGGTTCAAACGCCTGGATACCCAGACGGTGCAGGGTTGGTGCACGGTTCAGCAGTACCGGGTGTTCGCGGATCACTTCGTCCAGGATATCCCAAACGACAGCTTCTTCACGCTCAACCATCTTCTTAGCGGCTTTGATGGTGGTGGCCAGGCCACGCAGCTCCAGCTTGCCGTAGATGAACGGTTTGAACAGCTCCAGCGCCATCTTCTTCGGCAGACCGCACTGATGCAGACGCAGGTATGGACCTACGGTGATTACAGAACGACCGGAGTAGTCAACACGCTTACCGAGCAGGTTCTGACGGAAACGACCCTGCTTACCTTTGATCATATCGGCCAAAGATTTCAGCGGACGCTTGTTAGAGCCGGTGATGGCACGACCGCGACGGCCGTTATCCAGCAGGGCATCTACCGCTTCCTGCAGCATACGTTTTTCGTTACGTACGATGATGTCAGGCGCAGCCAGGTCCAGCAGACGTTTCAGACGGTTGTTACGGTTGATCACGCGACGGTACAGATCGTTCAGATCTGACGTGGCGAAACGACCGCCGTCCAGCGGTACCAGCGGACGCAGATCTGGCGGCAGAACCGGCAGAACGGTCAGGATCATCCACTCCGGCTTGTTGCCAGACTGGACGAACGCTTCCAGCAGCTTGATACGCTTGGTCAGCTTTTTACGCTTGGTTTCGGAGTTAGTTTCGTTCAGCTCTTCACGCAGCTGCTCGCACTCCTGCTCCAGATCCATGCTCTTCAGCAGGGCCTGGATAGCTTCCGCACCCATCTTCGCGTCGAACTCGTCACCGAACTCTTCCAGCGCGTCCAGATACTGCTCTTCAGTCAGGATCTGATGACGTTCCAGGTTGGTCATGCCGCCTTCGATAACCACATAGGATTCGAAGTACAGTACGCGCTCGATATCACGCAGGGGCATATCCAGCAGCAGGCCGATACGGGACGGCAGCGATTTCAGGAACCAGATGTGGGCAGTCGGAGACGCCAGCTCGATGTGGCCCATGCGCTCACGACGCACTTTAGTCTGGGTCACTTCAACGCCGCACTTCTCACAGATCACACCACGGTGTTTCAGGCGCTTGTACTTACCGCACAGGCACTCATAATCTTTTACTGGCCCGAAAATACGCGCACAGAAAAGGCCGTCACGCTCAGGCTTGAACGTACGGTAGTTAATGGTTTCCGGCTTCTTCACTTCACCGAAAGACCAGGAACGGATCATGTCTGGCGAAGCCAGAGCAATTTTGATCGCATCAAACTCTTCGGTTTTCGTTTGCGCTTTCAGAAACTTTAATAAATCTTTCACGGATTTGCTCCCGTCGGAGTTAGCACAATCTGGTGCCGGGTGTTACCCCAGCACCAGTGACCTGTTTGAGCGAGAGTTACTCGTCTTCCAGTTCGATGTTGATACCCAGCGAACGAATCTCTTTCAACAGTACGTTGAAGGACTCAGGCATGCCCGGTTCCATCTGATGGTTGCCGTCCACGATGTTTTTATACATCTTGGTACGACCGTTCACGTCATCAGACTTAACGGTGAGCATCTCCTGCAGGGTGTATGCCGCGCCGTATGCTTCCAGCGCCCACACTTCCATCTCCCCGAAGCGCTGACCACCGAACTGCGCCTTACCACCCAGCGGCTGCTGAGTAACCAGGCTGTAAGAACCGGTAGAACGCGCATGCATCTTGTCATCAACCAGGTGGTTCAGTTTCAGCATGTACATGTAGCCAACGGTAACCTGGCGCTCGAACTGCTCGCCGGTACGACCGTCGAACAGCGTGATCTGACCGGAAGTCGGCAGGCCACCCAGCTGTAACAGCTCCTTGATTTCAGACTCTTTCGCACCGTCGAATACCGGCGTTGCGATCGGCATACCTTTACGCAGGTTTTCAGCCAGACGCAGAACTTCTTCATCGCTGAAGGTGTTCAGGTCAACTTTCTGGCGAACGTCAGAGCCCAGATCGTACGCACGCTGGATGAACTCGCGCAGTTTCGCGACTTCCTGCTGCTGCTTCAGCATGGCGTTGATCTTCTCGCCGATACCTTTCGCAGCCATACCCAGGTGGGTTTCAAGGATCTGACCGATGTTCATACGAGACGGTACGCCCAGCGGGTTCAGTACGATATCTACCGGCGTACCGTTAGCATCGTGCGGCATATCTTCGATCGGGTTGATCTTAGAGATAACACCCTTGTTACCGTGACGACCCGCCATCTTATCACCAGGCTGGATCTGACGTTTAACGGCCAGATAGACCTTAACAATCTTCAGCACGCCCGGTGCCAGATCGTCGCCCTGAGTGATTTTGCGGCGTTTCGCTTCGAGTTTTTTCTCGAACTCGTGTTTCAGTTCGTCATACTGCTCAGCCAGCTGCTCCAGCTGATTCTGTTTCTCTTCGTCGGTCAGGCCCAGCTCCAACCAGCGGTCGCGCGGCAGTTTGTCAAGCTTCTCAGCTTCAACGCCACCGGACACCAGCACGGCATGGATACGGCTGAACAGGCCAGCTTCGAGGATCTGCAGCTCTTCAGACAGGTCTTTTTTCGCCTGCTTCAGCTGCATCTCTTCGATTTCCAGCGCACGTTTGTCTTTCTCTACGCCATCGCGAGTGAAGACCTGAACGTCGATAACCGTACCGGACACACCGTTTGGTACGCGCAGAGAAGAGTCTTTAACGTCAGACGCTTTCTCACCGAAGATCGCACGCAGCAGCTTCTCTTCTGGGGTCAGCTGGGTTTCACCTTTCGGCGTTACCTTACCAACCAGAATGTCGCCACCGGTCACTTCTGCACCGATGTAAACGATACCGGATTCATCCAGTTTAGAGAGCGCAGCTTCACCCACGTTCGGGATGTCAGCGGTGATCTCTTCCGGCCCCAGCTTGGTGTCACGGGACACGCACGCCAGTTCCTGAATGTGGATCGTGGTGAAACGATCTTCCTGGACCACACGCTCGGAAACGAGGATGGAGTCTTCGAAGTTGTAACCGTTCCACGGCATGAACGCGACGCGCATGTTCTGACCCAGCGCCAGCTCACCGAGGTCGGTGGACGGGCCGTCAGCCAGCACGTCGCCGCGCTCGATTGGCTCACCCAGAGAGACACACGGCATCTGGTTGATACAGGTGTTCTGGTTAGAACGGGTGTACTTGGTCAGGTTGTAGATGTCGATACCTGCTTCGCCCGGGTACATCTCGTCATCGTTAACTTTGATAACGATACGGGACGCATCCACGTACTGAACGGTACCGCCACGTTTAGCCACCGCAGTTACACCGGAGTCAACGGCAACAGCACGTTCCATACCGGTACCTACCAGCGGCTTATCAGCGCGCAGGGTCGGAACCGCCTGACGTTGCATGTTCGCACCCATCAATGCACGGTTGGCGTCATCGTGCTCCAGGAACGGGATCAGGGACGCACCGACGGAGACCACCTGCTGGGTGGAAACGTCCATGTAGTCAACCTGGTCGTTGCTGAACAAGCTGGATTCGCCTTTGCTACGGCAGGTAACGAGGTCATCAACAAAGCGACCCTCTTCGTCCAGGTTGGTGTTCGCCTGGGCGATAACGTAGTTACCCTCTTCGATAGCAGAGAGGTAGTGAATCTCGTCGGTCACAACGCCGTCGGTGACTTTACGGTACGGCGTCTCAAGGAAGCCATATTCGTTAGTCTGTGCGTACACGGACAGGGAGTTGATCAGACCGATGTTCGGACCTTCAGGCGTTTCGATTGGACATACGCGACCGTAGTGGGTCGGGTGTACGTCTCGAACTTCAAAGCCTGCGCGCTCACGGGTCAGACCGCCCGGGCCGAGTGCAGAGATACGACGCTTATGCGTGATCTCAGACAGCGGGTTGTTCTGGTCCATAAACTGGGACAGCTGGCTGGAGCCAAAGAACTCTTTCACTGCCGCAGAGATCGGCTTGGCGTTGATCATATCCTGAGGCATCAGGGTATCGAGGTCGCCCAGAGAGAGACGCTCTTTCACCGCACGCTCAACACGCACCAGGCCAACGCGGAACTGGTTTTCCGCCATTTCGCCTACGGAACGGATACGACGGTTGCCGAGGTGGTCGATATCATCCACTTCGCCAATACCGTTACGGATACCGATGAGCTTTTTCATCACTTCGATGATGTCATCTTTGCTCAGGATACCGGAACCTTCGATCTCGTCGCGCAGCAGAGAACGGTTGAACTTCATACGACCCACCGCAGAGAGATCGTAGCGGTCTTCGGAGAAGAACAGGTTCTCGAACAGGCTTTCCGCAGCTTCACGGGTCGGCGGCTCACCAGGACGCATCATGCGGTAGATCTCTACCAGCGCGCTCAGGCGATCGGTCGTCGGGTCAACACGTACGGTTTCGGACATGTACGGACCGTGGTCCAGATCGTTGGTGAACAGCGTTTCGATACGCTTGTGGCCTGCCTGGCTCAGCTTAGCCAGCAGATCCAGTGACAGCTCCATGTTCGCCGGGCAGATCAGCTCGCCGGTGGAGGTATCAACGTAGTCTTTAGCCGCGACTTTGCCCGCGATGTATTCAACCGGTACTTCGATGTGTTTGATCTCATCTTTTTCCAGCTGGCGAATGTGGCGCGCGGTAATACGGCGGCCTTTTTCAACATACACTTTGCCGTCGGCTTCGATATCAAACGAGGCGGTTTCGCCACGCAGACGCTCCGGGACCAGCTCCATCTGCAGCTTGTTGTCACGGATTTCGAAAATGACTTTCTCAAAGAACAGGTCAAGGATCTGTTCAGTGGTGTAGTTCAGCGCGCGCAGAATGATGGTCGCAGGCAGCTTACGGCGACGGTCGATACGCACGAACAGGTTGTCTTTCGGGTCAAACTCGAAGTCCAGCCAGGAGCCGCGGTAAGGAATGATGCGCGCGTTATACAGCACTTTACCTGAAGAGTGCGTTTTACCTTTGTCGCTGTCAAAGAATACGCCAGGACTACGGTGAAGCTGAGACACGATGACGCGCTCAGTACCGTTAATAACAAAGGTACCGTTATCGGTCATGAGCGGAATTTCGCCCATGTAAACTTCTTGCTCTTTGATGTCTTTAACGGTGCCTTCCGGCGCTTCGCGCTCGTAGATCACCAGGCGCAGTTTTACGCGCAGCGGTGCCGAGTAGGTCACGCCGCGGATCTGGCACTCTTTCACATCAAAGACAGGCTCGCCCAGACGGTAGCTGACGTATTGCAGCTCGGAGTTACCGCTGTAGCTTGTGATCGGGAATACGGAACGAAACGCCGCTTCCAGACCATACTGTCCTTCAGGATCTTGCTCGATAAACTTCTGGAACGAGTCAAGCTGGATAGAAAGGAGATAAGGAATGTCCAGTACTTGCGGACGCTTTCCAAAATCCTTACGAATACGTTTTTTCTCGGTATAGGAGTAAACCATTAGGGTTCCTCAGCTCGCTGACAAGTCGACCCATCTGCCCGACGACGGGGGCAGTTTGTGCAACACTATTTTGTTGACCGGAAAGTGGAGCACTTTCCGCAATGCCTGTTGCTATCACGCTTAAACCATTTCGTCACGATTTACACAGCGCGGGCGCGCTGTCGCAATATATTAAGTCGTCGATAGAAACAAGCATTGTGAAGGAAATCAGTAGCCAAACAGTGTGAAACGCTACTGACACCCTACAGCGCAAAAAGGCTGGTGACTAAAAAGTCACCAGCCATCAGCCTAATTTCTCAGGCTGCAACCGGAAGGGTTGGCTTATTTAACTTCAACTTCAGCGCCAGCTTCTTCCAGAGATTTTTTCAGTGCTTCGGCGTCATCTTTGCTGATGCCTTCTTTCAGAGCGGCAGGAGCAGATTCTACCAGGTCTTTAGCTTCTTTCAGACCCAGGCCAGTTGCGCCACGTACTGCTTTGATAACAGCAACTTTGTTAGCGCCAGCAGCTTTCAGAATTACGTCGAATTCAGTTTTTTCTTCAGCAGCTTCAGCCGGGCCAGCAGCTACAGCTACAGCAGCGGCAGCGGAAACACCGAATTTTTCTTCCATTGCAGAGATCAGCTCTACAACGTCCATTACGGACATAGCGGATACTGCTTCAATGATTTGATCTTTAGTGATAGACATTTAAATTGTTCCTGAATATCAGAATAAGTTTATACGTAAGCGAATGCTTGATAAAGATAACTGCGATTAAGCAGCTTCTTTCGCATCGCGTACAGCAGCCAGAGTGCGAACCAGTTTGCCTGCAGAGGCTTCTTTCATGGTTGCCATCAGGCGTGCAATTGCTTCTTCGTAGGTCGGCAGGGTTGCCAGGCGATCGATCTGCGATGCCGGGATCAACTCACCTTCAAAGGCTGCGGCTTTGACCTCAAATTTTGCATTCGCTTTCGCGAACTCTTTGAACAGACGAGCAGCAGCGCCCGGGTGTTCCATAGAGTATGCAATCAGGGTCGGACCAACGAACGCGTCTTTCAGGCACTCGAACTGAGTACCTTCAACAACACGGCGCAGCAGGGTGTTACGAACAACACGCATGTATACGCCGGCTTCGCGACCTGCTTTACGCAGTTCGGTCATTTTATCTACGGTAACGCCACGGGAATCCGCAACAACCGCAGACAGCGCGCCTTTGGCTACTTCGCTGACTTCAGCAACAATCGCTTGTTTGTCTTGAAGATTTAAAGCCATTAGCTTTGCTCCTGGATGTTTGCCAGAGCTCATGCTCTGGAACTCACTTCACTCCCCTCAAAGAGGGGAGCGTCTAAATACGGTGAGCAGAAACAAGCCAAAGATACTTAAAAAATGTCTTCAGGTTCTGTCACCGTCTACGCAGGGAATTAAGTCTCTTGCGAGGCACCTGCGGTCTTGGACGGAGGCCTGGATTAGGCCAGGCTCCAACCGAAAATCTTTCGTGGGCGAAGATTGTAGACAAATCCACCGCCCACGTAAAGGCGAATATTAGTTCGCCGCTGCGCTCAGACCAGCCTGGTCAACCGCAACACCTGCACCCATGGTGGTGGAGATGCTAACTTTCTTGATGTACACGCCTTTCGCCTGAGTCGGTTTTGCTTTTTTCAGCGCAACCAGCAGGGCTTCCAGGTTTTCTTTCAGTTTGTCAGCGTCAAAGTCCACTTTACCGATGGTGGTGTGGATGATGCCGTTTTTGTCGTTACGGTAACGAACCTGACCTGCTTTCGCGTTCTTAACCGCTTCAGCAACGTTAGGGGTTACGGTACCGACTTTCGGGTTCGGCATCAGGCCGCGCGGGCCCAGAACCTGGCCCAGCTGGCCAACAACGCGCATTGCATCCGGAGAAGCAATAACAACGTCAAAGTTCATTTCGCCTTTCTTGATCTGGTCAGCCAGATCTTCCATACCTACCAGCTCTGCGCCAGCAGCTTTAGCTGCTTCGGCGTTCGGGCCCTGGGTAAATACGGCTACGCGTACGGAACGACCGGTACCGTTAGGCAGTACGGTTGCACCACGAACGTTCTGGTCAGATTTACGAGCGTCGATGCCGAGGTTAACAGCAACGTCAACGCTTTCGTTGAATTTAGCGGTGGCCAGCTCTTTCAGCAGAGCAATGGCTTCGTTGATGTCGTACTGTTTGGTCGCATCAACTTTCTCACGGATCACACGCATGCGCTTGGTCAGTTTAGCCATTTCTTAACCCTCCACTACCAGGCCCATGGAACGTGCAGTACCTTCGATGGAGCGAGTCATCGCTTCAACGTCAGCACCAGTCATGTCCGCAGCTTTAGTCTGTGCAATTTCTTGCAGCTGAGCGCGAGTAATCGTACCCACTTTGTCTTTGTTCGGCTTGCCGGAACCAGACTTGATACCCGCCGCTTTCTTCAGCAGAACAGCTGCCGGAGGCGTTTTGGTAACGAAAGTGAAAGAACGGTCAGCGTAAACGGTAATAACAACCGGAATCGGCAGACCTTTCTCGATGGAATCAGTTTTGGCGTTAAACGCTTTACAGAATTCCATGATGTTAACACCCTGCTGACCCAGAGCCGGACCAACCGGTGGGCTCGGGTTTGCCATGCCAGCTGCAACCTGCAGCTTGACGTAGGCCTGGACTTTCTTAGCCATTCTTTAATCCTCAGTTTGGGTAATAGCGCCTTTACACTTCATCCTTCAGGCCGCCTCTGTGTTGGCTGCCTTCACTCAAAACAGTCACTTACTTATGTAAGCTCCTGCTTTTCGCTCAGTTGCCGCCTTGATGCAACCTGAATGATTTTGTGTAAGTAACGGCTCCCCGTGATAAATAGTATGTGTCTTACGGGCGCATGACCCATAAAAACAAAAGGCGCGAAATTGTAGTCCAATCTCGCGCCCTGTGCAACGGGTAAATCGTCGCTTTTTTGATCGCCTGGGTTATTAGGCTTTTTCGACCTGGCCGAAGTCCAGCTCTACCGGGGTCGCACGACCGAAGATAGAAACAGAAACCTTCAGGCGGGACTTCTCGTAGTCCACCTCTTCCACCACGCCGTTAAAGTCAGCAAACGGACCGTCGTTAACACGAACCATCTCACCCGGCTCAAACAGGGTTTTCGGACGCGGCTTATCGCCAACCTGCTGCAGGCGGTTCATGATAGCATCAACTTCTTTGTCGCTGATCGGGGCCGGACGGTCTGATGTACCGCCGATAAAGCCCATTACGCGCGGCACGCTGCGCACCAGGTGCCAGCTCGCGTCGTTCATGACCATCTGGACCAGAACGTAACCCGGGAAGAACTTACGCTCGCTCTTGCGGCGCTGGCCGCCACGGATCTCGACCACTTCTTCGGTCGGCACCATGACTTCACCAAACAGCTCTTCCATATTGTGTAATTTGATATGCTCACGCAGCGAAGTCGCTACGCGGCCTTCAAAACCGGAAAACGCCTGAACGACGTACCAGCGCTTTTTAGGGGCTTCAGACATCTTAGAACCTCAGGCCAGTGATAAAGGATACCAGGCGAACCAGAATACCATCCAGTCCCCACAGGATAAGTGACATAACAGCGGTCACTGCGGCCACAATCAGTGTAGTGTGCAACGTTTCCTGGCGAGTTGGCCAAATCACTTTACGGACTTCGGTTCTCGCTTCACGGGCAAAAGCAACGGTCGCTTTACCCTTTGTCGTCAACAGCGCGACACCACCCGCTGCAGCAATAAGAATTACTACTGCCAGCGCGCGTAACGGCAGCATCATGTCACGATAGAGGTAGTTGCCCACGATAGCTACGATCAGCAATACAGCAACGGCAACCCACTTCATCGCTTCCAGGCCGCGCCCGCTCCCTTGAGCTTCGGTATTCGCACTCATAAACCAACCTGTCACAAGAATTCAGAAAAACATTTTGCCCCGCGGACGCGAGGCAAACCTAACCGAAATGCTCCGGCTCTTACGCCATCTACAGAGCCTGTCTCAGCAATGATTATGACAAAAAAAATCACTGATGAGCCAGGTTCTGGTTCGAAAGCGTGCAAAAAGGGCATCAAATGATGCCCTTTTCATGCGCATTGCGTCAAATGTTATCAGCGATTAGCTGAGAACTTTAGCAACAACGCCTGCGCCAACGGTACGGCCGCCTTCAC
>DKPJ01000011.1:0-176459 GCA_002480085.1 Enterobacteriaceae bacterium UBA7338
GGCCTTATCCGGCCTACAAGGGCTGGGTGCCACCAACGATTACGGCAATAAAAAAGGCCGGGAATTTTCCCGGCCTTTTACGATTTATACTCTGTGCCATTACCGCACAGCAGCGATGCGATTAGCGACTACGGAAGACAATGCGGCCTTTGCTCAGGTCGTACGGGGTCAGCTCAACAGTCACTTTGTCGCCCGTCAGAATGCGGATATAGTTTTTACGCATTTTACCGGAGATATGCGCAGTTACCACGTGACCGTTTTCCAGTTCTACGCGAAACATGGTATTAGGCAACGTATCAAGTACGGTACCCTGCATTTCAATATTGTCTTCTTTGGCCATCTAGTCCTCGGGGGTATCACTACCAAAATTTTTTGAACCGGCAAGATAATGCCGAAGTTCGTCTGTTAAGTAAAGATTTGTGCTGATAAAACGCAGCAAAGTAACCTTGGCGTATTGCCCTCGCGCCAGCGAAGTGGCGCAAAAAAAGCGCAAACCTAAAGGGGAGCGATAAGATAAACGATGGGCGTTACCTGATTCGAGCTATTCCCAAGCGGCGGCGGGGCAACAGGCAGAAGCTACTCTGTGCCGCTATTATAACACTCTGAGAGAAAATATGCCGAAAACATTCATTGGGCTGGCGTAAATAAGGTGCGCGGCAGCCAACAGCGTGGGGAGAGCGGCCGATGACGCAGGCGATCGAGATGCTGAAGGTATTCCCGACGCGGCATTTCGCCCACGCCCAGCGAGGCGGTATGCTCGTTCAATACCTGGCAGTCGATCAGCTCGCCCCCCTGACGTAAGAACTCGGCGCAGAACACCAGCAGGGCAGTCTTGGAGGCGTTGACCCGGCGGCTAAACATCGATTCACCGCAGAACAGCGCCCCCTGGGCGACGCCGTACATCCCGCCGACCAGCTCGTCTCCCTCCCAGACTTCGATAGAGTGGGCATGGCCCAGCTCGTGCAGACGATGGTAGGCCAGCACCACGGCGGGGGTGATCCATGTCCCTTCATGGCGATCGGCAGCACAGCCGTCAATCACCCGGCCAAAATCGTGGTTTAGCGTCACGCGGTAGGGCGAGTTTTTATGAAAGCGCTTCATGCTGCGGCTAACGTGAAAGCGGTCAGGCCACAGCACCGCTCTGGGATCGGGAGACCACCAGAGGATCGGATCGCCAGGGGAAAACCAGGGGAAAATGCCCCGCTGATAGGCCATCAGCAGGCGAGCCGGACTGAGATCGCCTCCCAGCGCCAGCAGTCCGTTGGGTTCACGCAGCGCCCCTTCCGGGGAGGGAAAAGCAAGAGAGTGATGAGATAGCTGAACCAGGCGCATGGCGACAACGCTCCGCAACGCAACAATGATTGATCCATAGAGCCAGGCACCCGGTGCCTGGTCAGTCGTCTACAGCCGTTGCTTAAACTGGTAATAACGCCCCTGTTTGGCCAGTAACGCTGTGTGATTACCTTGCTCAATTATTTGACCATTGTCCATCACAATAATGCGATCGAAGCGTGATAATCCACGCAGACGGTGGGTGACCATCAGCACGGTTTTGCCCACGGTAACGCGTTCAAGTAAATCAAGAATTTGGCTCTCGGTGGTCGCGTCCAGCCCCTCGGTAGGCTCGTCCAGCAGCAGCAGCGGGGCATCATGCAGCAGCGCCCGCGCCACCGCCAGCCGCCGCAGTTCGCCGCCCGAGAGCTGACGGCCGCCTTCACCGAGCCAGCTGTTCAGCCCGCTCTCCTCCAGCAGCTTCTCCAGCCCTACCTGAGCGAGTACCGCCGCCAGGGTTTCATCCGTTGCCGTGGGTAAGGCTAACAGCAGGTTGTCGCGCAGGGTGGCGCTAAACAGATGCACCCGCTGGGGCACGACGCTGATGGACGCACGCAGAGCCGGCTCGCTCAGGGAGGAAAGCGGCTGATCGTTAATGACGATCTCGCCCGCAGTAGGATCCCAGGCGCGAGTCAGCAACTGCAGAAGCGTGGATTTACCGCAGCCGGTGCGGCCCAGAATAGCGACATGCTCTCCGGCATTAACCTGTAACGATATGCCGTCCAGCGCCTTCTGCGGCTGCTGGGGATAGCTAAAGCTCACGTTATCGAGGGTCAGCGCCACCTGCGCAGGGGTTGGCGTCTGGCTATCGCTGAAGCGCACCTCGGGTGGATACTCGGTAATCTGGGTGATGCGCACCGCCGAGGCGATGACCTGGCCCAGATGCTGGAAAGCGCCCGTTACCGGTACCAGCGCCTCAAAGGCGGCCAGCGCACAGAAGACAAACAGAGCGATCAGCGCACCCGGCTGGGTATCGTCCCCAACGCCGCCCGCCGCCAGCCACAGCATGGCGAGCACGGCGACCGCGTTGATCAGCAGCATCACCGCCTGCGACAGCGCGGTAAGCTCTGACTGACGACGCTGGGCGTCGTGCCAGCTCAGCTCGGTGTTCTCCATCTGCGCACGATAGCGCGCGCTTGCGCCGAAAATCGTCAGCTCCGCCTGGCCCTGCAGCCAGCTGGTGACCTGCTGGCGGTACTCGCCACGCAGGGTGGTCAGCTTCTCGCCGGTGGGCTTACCGGCGCGATAGAACAGGGGAGGGAGCAGCAGCAGCGTCAGCAGCATAATGCCGCCGAGGGTCAATGCCAGCGTCACATCGAGAATGCTCAGGCCGATGGTCACCACCACGATAGTAATCAGCGCCCCCACCAGCGGGGAGATCACCCGCAGGTAGAGATGATCCAGGGTATCCACGTCCGCCACGATGCGGTTAAGCAGCTCGCCCTGGCGAAAGCGTGCCAGCCCGGCGGGGGAGAGAGGCAGCAGCTTGCTGAAGGTCGAGACGCGCAGGTGCTGAAGCACCCGGAAGGTGGCGTCGTGACTCACCAGCCGCTCAAAGTAGCGCCCTGCGGTGCGGGTAATCGCCGCGCCGCGCACCCCGGCGGCGGGCAGCATGTAGTTGAAGCTGTACAGCCCGCTCACGCCCACCACCGCCGAGGCGGAGAGGAACCAGCCCGAGAGGGTGATCAGCCCAATGCTCGCCAGCAGGGTAACGATCGCCAGCACGACGCCCAGCGTCAGCAGCCAGAAATGGCGCTTGTAGAGCGCAAGAAAAGGGATAAGCGCGCGCATTTAAATCTCCTCCTGACGGTGGGCAAGCAGGGCGGCAAAGGCGCCGTTGGCGGCGGAAAGCTCGGCAAAGGTACCCTGTTCAACAATCGAACCATTCTGCATCACCCAGACGGCGTCCCAGTCGGCAAGCCCCTCCAGCTGGTGGGTGACCATCAGCGTGGTCTGGCGCAGGGAGGCGGCGTTTAACGCCTGCATCACGCGCTGTTCGCTGTGGGCATCCAGGCTGGCGGCAGGCTCATCCAGCAGCAGCAGCTGGCATGGGTTGAGCAGGGCGCGCGCCACCGCCACCCGCTGGGCCTGACCCACGGAGAGCCGGGCGGCCTGGTCGCCAACCGGGGTGTCGATCCCCTGCGGCAGCAGCGGCAAAAATTCGCTGACCCAGGCGCTGTCCAGCGCGGCATTCAGCTCTGCTTCGCTGGCGTCAGGCCGCGCCAGCAGCACGTTTTCACGCAGCGTGGCCGCCGGAAGCTGCGGGTTTTGCCCCACCCAGCTCAGGCGCTGCCGCCAGGCCTCCGGGTTGAGATCGCGCAGCTCGGTACCGTTAACCTGCAACGAACCCCGGTAAGAGAGAAAGCCGGAGAGGGTATTGATCAGCGAGCTTTTGCCCGAGCCGCTCTGCCCCACCAGCACCACGCGCTGCCCGGCGGCAAGGGTAAAGTTGAGCGGACCGGCCAGCACCGCGCCTTCCGGCGAGGTGATCCAGAGATCGCTGGCGCAAACGCTAATGCCGTTGCTGTCGTCAGGCAGCGCTTCGCCACCCTCAGGATGGGCCAGCGGCGTCTCGAGAAAGGTCTTCAGGCTATCCGCCGCGCCGACGGCCTGCGCTTTCGCATGGTAGAAGGTGCCTAAATCACGCAGCGGCTGGAAAAACTCCGGGGCCAGGATCAGCGCCAGGAAACCGGCAAACAGCGTTACCCCGGTACCGTAGTGGCCGAAGTTCAGCTCGCCCAGGTAGGAGAAGCCAAAGTAAACCGCCACCAGCGCGATGGAGAGCGAGGTGAAAAACTCCAGCACGCCGGAGGAGAGGAAGGCGAGGCGCAGCACCTCCATGGTACGGCTGCGAAAATCTTCTGACGCTTTACGGATATTGTCCGTCTCTGCCGCGCCGCGGCCAAAAATACGCAGCGTCTCCATCCCCCGCAGGCGATCGAGAAAGTGACCGCTCAGGCGGGCCAGCGCCTTGAAGTTGCGACGGTTAGCGTCGGCAGCACCCATGCCCACCATTGCCATAAAGGTGGGGATCAGCGGGGCCGTCGCCAGCAGGATCAGCGCGGCAGCCCAGTTAAAGGGGAAGATCACAATCACGATCAGCAGCGGCACGCTCACCGCCAGCGCCATCTGCGGCAGGTAGCGGGCATAGTAGTCATGCATATCGTCAATCTGCTCAAGGATCAGCGTTGCCCAGCTGCCCGCCGGTCGCCCCTGGATCCACGCTGGCCCCGCCTGCTGTAGGCGATCAAGCACCTGGCGGCGAATTTCATACCGGATGTGCAGCCCCGCATGAAAGCCAACCCGCTCACGCAGCCAGACTACCCAGGCGCGCAGCACAAACACCAGCACCAGCTGGATAAAGGGCAGCAGCAGCGCCTCGCGCGGAATATTTTCCATGATTAGATGGTTGAGTATGCGCGCCAGCAGCCAGGCCTGGGCGACAATCAGCAGACCGCTCGCCAGGCCGAGCAGGCGTGACACCAGCAGCCAACGGCGGGAGAAAATACTTTGCTGTTTTAACCAGCGGGTTAATTCTTGTTGACGGGTTTTATTCATTGCGCGCTTAGCAGGTGGCCTGTCAGATTTTTGAGCTGCGCAATGTTACAACGGGACAAAAATAAAGGCGACTTATAGTCGCCTTTTTTACCTTTGTTACTGACTTGTAAAGATTATTTAACTGCTTCAGCCAGTCCGTCGAGATAGCGCTCTGCGTCGAGCGCGGCCATGCAGCCGGTGCCCGCAGAGGTGATCGCCTGACGGTAGATGTGGTCCATGACGTCCCCGGCGGCAAAGACGCCCGGGATGCTGGTCTGGGTAGCGTTGCCGTGAATACCCGACTGCACTTTGATGTAGCCGTTTTCCAGCTCCAGCTGACCATCAAAAATCGCCGTGTTCGGGCTGTGGCCGATAGCCACGAACAGCCCCGCAACCTCTAACGACTCAACGTTATCGGCATTCTGCGTATCGCGCAGGCGCAGGCCGCTCACGCCCATCTGATCGCCGGTCACCTCTTCCAGCGTGCGGTGGGTGTGCAGCACGATGTTGCCGCTGGCCACTTTGTCCATCAGGCGTTTGATGAGGATCTTCTCCGCGCGGAAGGTGTCGCGACGGTGGATCAGGTGCACCTCAGAGGCGATGTTCGCCAGGTAGAGCGCTTCCTCAACTGCGGTGTTGCCGCCGCCGATGACCGCCACTTTCTGGTTACGGTAGAAGAAGCCGTCGCAGGTGGCGCAGGCGGAGACGCCGCGGCCTTTAAACGCCTCTTCTGACGGCAGGCCGAGGTAACGGGCAGACGCGCCGGTTGCTACGATCAGCGCATCGCAGGTGTACTCACCGCTGTCGCCGGTCAGGCGGAATGGCCGAGTCTGCAGATCGACCTTGCTGATGTGGTCAAACAGAATTTCAGTCTCAAACTTCGCCGCGTGCTCGTGCATACGCTCCATCAGCAGCGGACCTGTGAGATCGTGCGGATCGCCCGGCCAGTTTTCCACTTCGGTGGTGGTAGTAAGCTGACCGCCTTTTTCCATACCGGTCACCAGGACCGGCTGGAGGTTAGCGCGTGCGGCATAGACCGCGGCGGTGTAGCCGGCAGGTCCAGAACCAAGAATAAGCAGCTTAGTATGTTTAGCTGTGCCCATGAGATCCCCATAGTTGGTGGCAGACAATGGGCTGGATTGTAGGGAATTTACGGCGGTAAAAAAAGGGCACGGCAGTTTTGTTAACGATATGTGCAATAGGCGGGGCCAATAATCTACAACCTTTCATTTATTGCGACCATAACTAATTCTACTGAAATTGGTAGTTTTATAAGAAGATTACATGAGTTTTAGGCAGGGTCGATGATGAATATCTGGCATGTTGTACTAAAAAAAGATGTTTTACTTTGACAATCCGCTGCGCATTTGCGAAAACATTCGAAGAAGACAAGAGCAGCGCTTCGCGTGTGGGACAAAATTATTTACAAGGGCGTGGACAGACACCCTTTGCAATCTCACCGGCTGCGCCTGGCAACCGTCTTCTTAATGCAGGCCCCCAGTATGCTCCGCGCAAATAATGATAATGCGGAACGTATGGCGACGGGCAAAGACTCTGAACAGTGAAGTGCACAGGGTCAAGACAGGAGTAGGGAAGGAATACAGAGAGACAATAATAATGGTAGATAGCAAAAAGCGCCCTGGCAAAGATCTCGACCGCATCGATCGTAACATTCTGAATGAATTGCAGAAGGATGGGCGCATCTCTAACGTCGAGCTTTCAAAGCGAGTGGGACTTTCTCCGACGCCGTGCCTTGAGCGTGTGCGCCGACTGGAAAGACAGGGTTTTATTCAGGGCTATACAGCGCTGCTGAACCCGCATTATCTGGATGCATCACTTCTGGTATTTGTTGAGATTACTCTGAATCGCGGCGCACCGGACGTGTTTGAGCAATTTAACGCCGCAGTACAAAAACTTGAAGAGATTCAAGAGTGTCATCTGGTCTCCGGTGATTTCGACTACCTGTTGAAAACCCGCGTGCCGGATATGTCGGCCTACCGCAAACTGCTGGGTGAAACCCTGCTGCGTCTGCCGGGCGTCAACGACACGCGTACCTATGTGGTGATGGAAGAGGTCAAACAGAGTAATCGTCTGGTTATTAAAACCCGCTAACACGGAACAGGTGCAAAATCGACGCAGTTTGATTACACTCCTGGTAATCCATACAGCAGCAGTGTCGGGGCAACCTGACACTGTTCTCCGTTTTAGCAACAAGGACCTGGAGAGCCTTTCTTGAGCCAGGAATATACTGAAGACAAAGAAGTCACACTAACCAAGTTAAGCAGCGGACGCCGGCTCCTTGAGGCGTTACTGATACTTGTCGCCCTTTTTGCAGTCTGGCTGATGGTCGCGCTGCTCAGCTTCAACCCTTCCGATCCCAGCTGGTCACAAACCGCATGGCATGAGCCTATCCATAATCTGGGTGGCGCGCCGGGGGCGTGGCTTGCCGATACGCTATTTTTCATCTTTGGGGTCATGGCCTACACCATCCCAGTGATGATCGTCGGCGGCTGCTGGTTCGCCTGGCGGCACCGCACCAATGATGACTACATCGACTACTTCGCCGTCTCGCTGCGCCTGATTGGCGTGCTGGCGCTGATCCTCACCTCCTGCGGGCTGGCGGCCATCAACGCCGATGATATCTGGTACTTTGCCTCCGGCGGCGTGATTGGCAGCCTGCTCAGCACCACCATGATGCCGCTGCTGCACAGCAGTGGGGGCACAATCGCGCTGCTCTGCGTCTGGGCTGCCGGACTGACGCTGTTTACCGGCTGGTCCTGGGTCAGCATCGCCGAGAAAATCGGTAGCGTGCTGCTCAATATTCTGACCTTCGCCAGCAACCGTACCCGCCGGGATGACACCTGGGTCGATGACGAAGAGTACGAAGACGATGAAGAGTACGACGACGAACCGGCTGCGCAGCGGCGCGAGTCTCGCCGTACCCGCATCATGCGTGGTGTGCTGGCCCGCCGTAAGCGCGTGGCAGAGAAGTTTGCCAACCCGCTGGGGCGTAAAACCGATGAGGCGCTCTTCTCGGGCCGCCGTATGGACGACGACGAAGAGGTGCAGTATAGCGCTCGGGGCGTAGCCGCCGATCCGAACGACGTGCTCTTCTCCGGCCATCGCGCGACCCAGGGGGAGCAGTATGACGAGTACGATCCGCTGCTGAGCGGCCCGAGCGTGGCTGAACCGCTTGCTGCCGCCGCGCTGGCAACCGCCGATGCCCAGGCGCATATTGCGCCGTCGCAGCCGGTCATGCCGACGCCGCCGGTGACCCACACAACCCCGATCCCGGCCGCAGCAATGCAGTCTGTGCCAGTACCTGAAGCCCAATGGCAGCCTGCCGCTCCTGAGCCACAGCAGCACTATGTTCCGCCGATGCAGGCGCAGAATCCACCCGAGATGCATGTCGCCAGCGTCGCGCCGCAGCCTGAGCCTGTCTGGCCCCAGGAGCCAGCCTGGTCACCAGAGCCTGCCTGGCAGCCGGAGCCGGTAGGCGTTATGCCGGAGTCTGTCGCGCCTGAACCAGAGCCGGAGCCGGAGGAAGAGGTTAAGCATACCCGTCCGCCGCTCTACTATTTTGAAGAGGTTGAAGAGCGACGCGCCCGTGAACGCGAGCAGCTTGCCGCCTGGTACCAGCCTGTTCCGGAACCGGCTGCGCCAGAGTCGGTTGCCCCTGCACCTGCCGCGCCTGCGATGACGCCGCCGCCGGTAGCAGAGCCGACCTTTGCCCCGGCTGCTCCTGATGTTAAACAGGCGGCGGCAGCGGTGACTACGGCTGCCGCGTCCGCTGCGGCTGCACCTGCTTTCGGCCTGGCCGACGGCGGTGCGCCGCGTCCGCAGGTCAAAGAGGGTATTGGTCCACAGCTGCCGCGCCCGAACCGGGTACGCGTGCCGACCCGCCGTGAGCTGGCCTCCTACGGAATTAAGCTACCTTCGCAGCGTATCGCTGAGGAGCGTGCCGCTCGTGAAGCTGAGCGTCAGCAGCCTGACGCCTTTAGCGATGATGAAGCCGATACGCTGCATCAGGACGAGCTGGCGCGCCAGTTTGCCGCCTCCCAGCAGTCGCGCTATGGCGAAGAGTATCAGCATGAGGCTCACGCTGAGGCATTGCAGGAGAACAGATGGCAGGATGATGAGGACGATGCCGCCGAAGCGGAACTGGCCCGCCAGTTTGCCGCCTCGCAGCAGCAGCGCTATTCAACTGAGCAGCCGCCGTCGGCAAACCCGTTCTCGCTGGCCGACTTTGAATTTTCCCCAATGAAAACGCTGGTGGACGATGGTCCGAGCGAGCCGCTCTTTACGCTGCCGCCGGAAGAGCCTGCCCAGCCGTCGGCTCCTGTTCCACCGCCGCAGCCGCACTACCAGCAGCCTGCCGCGCCGGTACAGCATCAGCCACAGCCGCACTATCAGCAGCCTGTGGCCCCTGCGCCAGTTCAACAGCACTATCAGCAGCCTGCTGCGCCGGTACAGCAGCCGCAGCCGCACTATCAACCTGCGCATCAGCCCGCCGCCGCGCCCGTAGCGCCGCAGCCCGCTGTGCAGGAGAGCCTGATCCATCCGCTGCTGATGCGTAACGGCGACAGCCGCCCAACGCAGCGACCAACCACGCCGCTGCCGTCGCTGGATCTGCTGACCCAGCCGCCGTCAGAGGTGGAGCCGGTAGATACCTTTGCCCTGGAGCAGATGGCGCGCCTGGTCGAGGCTCGCCTGAACGATTTCCGCATCAAGGCTGACGTGGTGAACTACTCGCCGGGACCGGTGATCACCCGTTTCGAGCTTAACCTGGCACCGGGCGTGAAAGCGGCGCGTATCTCTAACCTCTCCCGCGATCTGGCCCGCTCTCTGTCAACGGTGGCCGTCCGCGTGGTGGAAGTGATCCCCGGCAAGCCTTACGTGGGCCTGGAGCTGCCGAATAAAAAACGCCAGACCGTCTACCTGCGTGAGGTGCTGGACTGCGCCAAATTCCGCGAAAGCCCGTCACCGCTGACCGTGGTACTGGGGAAAGATATTGCGGGCGATCCGATTATTGCCGACCTGGCTAAAATGCCGCACCTGCTGGTAGCGGGTACCACCGGTTCGGGTAAATCGGTAGGGGTCAACGCCATGATCCTCAGCATGCTCTATAAAGCACGACCGGAAGACGTGAGATTTATCATGATCGACCCGAAAATGCTGGAGCTGTCGGTCTATGAGGGCATTCCCCATCTGCTGACCGAGGTGGTCACCGACATGAAGGACGCCGCCAACGCCCTGCGCTGGAGCGTCAACGAGATGGAGCGTCGCTACAAGCTGATGTCTGCGCTCGGGGTACGTAACCTTGCTGGCTACAACGAGAAGATTGCGGAAGCCGCACGCATGGGCCGTCCAATCCCCGATCCCTACTGGAAGCCGGGCGACAGCATGGACGCCACCCATCCGGTGCTGGAGAAGCTGCCGTATATCGTGGTGCTGGTAGACGAATTTGCCGACCTGATGATGACGGTAGGTAAGAAGGTCGAAGAGCTGATCGCCCGTCTGGCGCAGAAGGCCCGAGCGGCGGGTATTCATCTGGTGCTGGCTACCCAGCGTCCGTCGGTGGATGTGATCACTGGCCTGATCAAGGCTAACATTCCGACGCGTATCGCCTTTACCGTCTCGAGCAAAATCGACTCCCGTACTATTCTCGATCAGGGCGGAGCTGAGTCGCTGCTGGGCATGGGGGATATGCTCTACTCCGGGCCTAACTCCTCCTCAGCCCCGGTGCGCGTACACGGTGCCTTTGTTCGTGACGAAGAGGTTCATGCCGTGGTGCAGGACTGGAAAGCACGCGGTCGTCCGCAGTACGTTGAGGGCATTACCTCCGACAGCGAAAGCGAAGGCGGTGGCGGCGGGCTGGACGCCGGTGAGGAGCTGGATCCGCTCTTCGATCAGGCGGTCAACTTTGTTACCGAGAAGCGCAAAGCCTCAATCTCCGGCGTTCAGCGTCAGTTCCGCATCGGCTACAACCGCGCTGCGCGTATCATCGAGCAGATGGAAGCCCAGGGCATCGTCAGCGAGGCGGGCCATAACGGCAACCGTGAGGTGCTGGCTCCGCCGCCGTTTGAGTAGCGCCTCCAAGTGCAAATTTGGGTAAATTCGTCAAAAATCAGCTTTTTCCTCTTTCACTCTTTGCCGGTTTAGCCTGCAATGAGTGTCAGAGGTTCTCCCGGATCGGGAGCGACGTAGCAGACGTAGCAAAAGGACTAACAATGAAAAAAATCGCAATGACCTGTGCATTACTCTCTTCACTGGTAGCGAGCAGCGTCTGGGCTGATGCCGCCAGCGATCTGAAAAGCCGCCTTGATAAGGTGAGCAGCTTCCACGCCAGCTTCACGCAAAAAGTGACCGATGGCAGCGGCGCGGCGGTGCAGGAGGGTCAGGGGGATTTATGGGTCAAGCGCCCAAACCTGTTTAACTGGCACATGACGCAGCCGGATGAAAGCATCCTGGTCTCCGACGGCAAGACGCTGTGGTTCTACAACCCCTTCGTTGAGCAGGCGACGGCCACCAACCTCAGCTCGGCCACCAGCAATACGCCGTTCATGCTGATTGCCCGTAACCAGACCAGCGACTGGCAGCAGTACAATATCAAGCAAACCGGTAACGACTTCGTGCTCACGCCGAAAAGCAAAAATGGTAACCTGAAGCAGTTCACCATTAACGTGAGCCAGAACGGCACCATTAACCAGTTCAGCGCCGTTGAGCAGGACGATCAGCGCAGCCTGTACCAGCTGCAGTCTCAGCAGAATGGCGCTGTGGATCCCTCTAAATTTACCTTTACCCCGCCGCAGGGCGTAACGGTGGACGATCAACGCAAGTAGAGGCCTGAGTGAGCAACCTGTCGCTCGATTTTTCAGACAACGCGTTTCAACCTCTGGCCGCCCGTATGCGGCCAGAAAACTTAGCGCAGTATATTGGCCAGCAGCATCTGCTGGCACCGGGCAAGCCGCTGCCCCGAGCTATCGAAGCCGGGCAGCTGCACTCGATGATCCTCTGGGGACCACCAGGCACCGGCAAGACAACCCTTGCTGAGGTGATTGCCCACTACGCTAACGCTGACGTGGAGCGTATCTCAGCGGTGACCTCCGGCGTTAAAGAGATCCGCGAGGCCATCGAGCGCGCCCGCCAGCGCCGCAACGCTGGCCGCCGCACCATTCTGTTTGTGGACGAGGTCCATCGCTTCAATAAGAGCCAGCAGGATGCCTTCCTGCCGCATATTGAAGATGGCACCATCACCTTTATCGGCGCTACCACCGAAAACCCCTCCTTCGAGCTTAACTCGGCGCTGCTCTCCCGCGCCCGCGTCTACCTGCTGAAATCCCTCTCCGTTGAAGATATCGAGCAGGTGCTGGATCAGGCCATCAGCGATAAGACTCGCGGCTACGGCGGGCAGAATATTGTCCTGCCGGACGAGACCCGGCTGGCGATTGCCCAATTGGTCAACGGTGACGCCCGACGCGCCCTGAACACGCTGGAGATGATGGCCGACATGGCCGAAGTCGATGACGGCGGCAAGCGGGTGCTCAAGCCCGAGCTGCTCACCGAAATTGCCGGGGAGCGCAGCGCGCGTTTCGATAACAAAGGCGATCGCTTCTACGATCTCATCTCCGCCCTGCACAAATCCGTACGCGGCAGCGCGCCGGATGCAGCGCTCTACTGGTATGCACGAATCATTACTGCCGGGGGCGATCCGCTCTATGTCGCACGCCGCTGCCTGGCGATCGCCTCTGAAGACGTCGGCAACGCCGATCCCCGTGCCATGCAGGTTGCGCTCTCAGCATGGGACTGCTTTACCCGCGTCGGCCCGGCAGAAGGGGAGCGGGCTATCGCCCAGGCGATCGTCTATCTCGCCTGCGCACCGAAAAGCAACGCCGTCTACACCGCCTTTAAGGCGGCGATGGCCGACGCCCGCGACAAGCCGGACTACGACGTGCCGGATCATCTGCGCAACGCGCCAACCAGGCTGATGAAGGAGATGGGCTACGGTCAACAGTATCGCTATGCCCACGACGAGCCTAACGCCTATGCCGCGGGCGAGGAGTACTTCCCGCCTGAAATAGCACAAACGCGCTATTATCACCCGACCAGCAGAGGCCTTGAGGGCAAGATTGGTGAAAAGCTCGCCTGGCTGGCTGAGCAGGACAATAAAAGCCCCACAAAACGCTATCGCTAATTGAGGCGTTGCGGTAAGGTTACCTGTGAATTCTTGTGGCTGCGTCTGCGGCCACTCCCTCTAATATCAATTCGATAAGCACAGGATAAGCATGCTCGATCCCAATCTGCTGCGTACCGAGCCAGACGCAGTCGCAGAAAAACTGGCACGCCGGGGCTTTAAGCTGGATGTAGATAAACTGCGCGCTCTTGAAGAGCGTCGTAAAGTTTTGCAGGTCAACACTGAAAACCTGCAGGCGGAGCGTAACTCGCGATCGAAATCCATTGGCCAGGCGAAAGCGCGTGGGGAAGACATTGAGCCGTTACGTCTGGAAGTGAACAAGCTGGGCGAAGAGCTGGATGCAGCCAAAGCCGAGCTGGAGACGCTGCTGGCGGAGATCCGTGACATCGCGCTGACCCTGCCGAACCTGCCGGACGACTGCGTGCCGCTGGGCAAAGACGACAGCGAAAACGTGGAGGTTAGCCGCTGGGGTGAGCCACGTAAGTTTGATTTTGAAGTCCGCGATCACGTTACGCTGGGCGAGATGGCCAAAGGCCTGGACTTCGCTGCGGCGGTTAAGCTGACCGGCTCCCGCTTTGTGGTGATGCAGGGGCAGATTGCCCGCCTGCACCGCGCCCTGAGCCAGTTCATGATCGACCTGCATACCGAACAGCACGGCTATATTGAGAACTACGTGCCGTACCTGGTCAACCAGGACACGCTGTACGGTACCGGCCAGCTGCCTAAATTCGGTGGCGATCTCTTCCATACCCGTCCGCTGGACGAAGAGGCTGAGAGCAGCAACTACTCGCTGATCCCAACGGCGGAAGTACCGCTGACTAACCTGGTGCGTGACGAGATCCTTGAAGAGGAAGCGCTGCCGCTGAAGATGACGGCCCATACGCCGTGCTTCCGCTCTGAAGCAGGCTCCTACGGTCGTGACACTCGCGGCCTGATCCGTATGCACCAGTTTGATAAAGTTGAGATGGTGCAGGTAGTGCGTCCTGAAGACTCCATGGATGCGCTGGAAGAGATGACCGGCCACGCTGAGAAGGTGCTGCAGCTGTTAGGCCTGCCGTACCGTAAAGTGCTGCTGTGCAGCGGCGATATGGGCTTTGGCGCACGCAAAACTTACGATCTGGAAGTGTGGCTGCCGGCGCAGGATACCTACCGTGAAATCTCCTCCTGCTCTAACTGCTGGGATTTCCAGGCGCGCCGCATGCAGGCTCGCTGCCGCAGCAAAGCCGACAAGAAAACCCGTCTGGTGCACACCCTCAACGGCTCTGGTCTGGCGGTAGGGCGTACCCTGGTCGCGGTGCTGGAGAACTACCAGCAGGCCGATGGCCGCATCGAGATCCCAGCGGTGCTGCGTCCATATATGAAAGGTCTGGAGTACATCGGTTAAGTTAAGCCCCTCTCTCTTAAAAAAGCGCCTACGGGCGCTTTTTTTATGCCTGTTTGATATCAAACAACAATTCTTACTCCCTTAGGGGTAATACTGCCTTCGTATAGAAGCCAGAGCTTACTCCTGGCTTTACCTGATTTCGGTATATAAAAAACTACATAACGACAGTTTGCTTTTTTATTCACTCCAGGCAGCAAAGTGAGCCCCTATGAAAAAGAAGATCTCCGATGCACTACTGACAGCAGAGGTGAGCCGACGCAGTTTAGTCAAGACGACGGCGATAGGCGGTCTGGCCCTTGCCAGCTCTACCTTCACCGCACCCTTCACCCGCATAGCTAACGCCGCAGAAAGCCTCAGCCCGAGCAGTGAAAAAATTATCTGGAGCGCCTGTACCGTTAACTGCGGCAGTCGGTGCCCGCTGCGTATGCACGTTGTAGACGGCGTGATCAAATACGTTGAGACCGATAACACGGGTGACGATAACTATGAAGGGCTGCATTAGGTTCGCGCCTGCCTGCGTGGCCGCTCAATGCGCCGTCGCGTCTATAACCCGGATCGCCTGAAATATCCCATGAAGCGCGTCGGCCTGCGCGGCGAGGGCAAGTTCGAACGCATCAGCTGGGATGAAGCCTTCGACATCGTTGCCGACAGTATGAAACGTCTTATTAAAGATTACGGCAATGAATCTATCTACCTGAACTATGGCACCGGCACCCTCGGCGGGACCATGACGCGTTCGTGGCCGCCGGGAAAAACGCTGATTGCGCGCCTGATGAACTGCTGTGGCGGCTACCTGAATCACTACGGGGACTACTCTTCGGCGCAAATTGCGGCGGGTCTGAACTACACCTATGGCGGCTGGGCCGACGGCAATAGCCCGTCAGATATTGAAAACAGCAAGCTGGTGGTGCTGTTTGGCAATAACCCCGGCGAAACGCGGATGAGCGGCGGCGGGGTAACCTACTACCTTGAGCAGGCCCGCGAGAGGTCAAACGCACGCATGATCATCATCGATCCGCGCTATACCGATACGGGCGCAGGGCGCGAGGATGAGTGGATCCCCATCAAGCCGGGTACGGATGCAGCGCTGGTTAACGCCCTGGCATGGGTATTGATTACTGAGGATCTGGTGGATCGGGCGTTTCTTGATCGGTACTGCATTGGCTACGATGAGAAAACCCTTCCCGCCAGCGCGCCAGAAAACGGCCACTATAAGGCCTATATTCTCGGTCAGGGCAGGGATGGGATCGCGAAAACGCCAGAGTGGGCCGCGCCGATCACCGGTATTCCTGCCGATCGCATCATCAAGCTGGCGCGTGAAATTGGCAGCGCTAAACCGGCCTACATCAGCCAGGGATGGGGACCGCAGCGGCGTGCCAATGGTGAAATCACTACCCGTGCTATCTCTATACTGGCCATTCTCACCGGCAACGTCGGCATCCACGGCGGCAACAGCGGCGCGCGCGAAGGATCCTATGAGATCCCCTTTGAGCGTATGCCAACGCTGGAGAATCCGGTCGCGACCAGTATCTCAATGTTCATGTGGACGGATGCCATAGAGCGCGGCCCGGAGATGACCGCCCTGCGCGACGGCGTACGTGGGAAAGATAAGCTTGATGTTCCTATCAAAATGATCTGGAACTATGCGGGCAACTGTCTGGTTAACCAGCATTCGGATATCAATCGCACCCATCAGATCCTACAGGATGATAAAAAGTGCGAGATGATTGTCGTCATCGACTGCCATATGACCTCTTCAGCCAAATACGCCGATATTTTGCTCCCGGACTGCACTGCATCGGAGCAGATGGATTTTGCGCTGGATGCCTCCAGCGGCAACATGTCCTACGTCATCTTCACCGAACAGGCAGTCAAGCCGCGCTTTGAGTGCAAGACGATCTACGAGATGACCACTCAGCTGGCTAAACGAATGGGCGTCGAGCAGCAGTTTACCGAGGGACGTACCCAGGAGGGATGGCTGCGTTACCTCTATGAAGCGTCGCGAAAAGCGATACCCGAGCTGCCATCCTTCGAGGCGTTCCGCCAGCAGGGGATCTTTAAAAAGCGCGATCCCGACGGGCATCACGTTGCCTACAGGGCGTTTCGCGAGGATCCGCATGCCAACCCGCTCTCTACCCCCTCGGGTAAAATTGAGATCTACTCTGAGGCGTTGGCAGAGATCGCCGCAACGTGGGATCTGTCAGAGGGAGACGTTATCGATCCGCTGCCTATCTTTACGCCAGGGTTCGAAAGCTATGGCGATCCCTTAATAGAGAAATATCCGCTCCAGCTCACCGGCTTTCACTATAAATCCCGCGTTCACTCTACCTATGGCAACGTTGACGTGCTGAAGGCTGCCTGCCGCCAGGAGATGTGGATCAACCCGATTGATGCACAACAGCGGCAAATCGGCAACGGAGACAAGGTGCGTATCTTTAACGGCCGCGGCGAGGTGCACATTGAGGCGAAGGTAACACCGCGCATGATGCCCGGCGTCGTGGCGCTAGGTGAGGGGGCCTGGTATGACCCGGATGGCAAAGGCGTGGATCGGGGCGGGTGCATTAACGTGCTGACCACCCAGCGCCCCTCTCCGCTTGCGAAAGGGAATCCATCCCATACTAACCTCGTTCAGGTGGAAAAGGTTTAAGGAGTAACCGATGGCAACACAGTATGGATTTTTTATTGATTCCAGCCGCTGCACCGGGTGCAAAACCTGCGAGCTGGCCTGTAAAGACTATAAAGATTTGACGCCGGAGGTGAGCTTTCGCCGCATCTATGAGTATGCAGGCGGCGAGTGGCAGGAAGATAACGGCGTCTGGCAGCAGAATGTCTTCGCCTACTATCTCTCCATTTCCTGCAATCACTGCGAAGATCCTGCCTGCACTAAGGTGTGTCCGAGCGGAGCGATGCACAAGCGTGAAGATGGTTTTGTCGTCGTCAACGAAGAGGTCTGCATCGGCTGCCGCTACTGCCATATGGCCTGCCCCTATGGCGCGCCGCAGTACAACGCCGATAAGGGGCATATGACCAAATGCGATGGCTGTCACGATCGCGTTACCGAGGGGAAAAAACCGATCTGCGTCGAGTCCTGCCCGCTGCGCGCGCTGGATTTTGGTCCCATTGAGACCCTGCGGAAACAGCACGGTGAACTGGCCGCCGTTGCCCCGTTGCCGGGCGCACACTTCACAAAACCCAACATCGTTATTAAACCCAACGCCAACTGCCGCCCAATCGGGGATACCACGGGCTATCTGGCGAACCCGGAGGAGGTGTGAGATGGGAAGTGGATGGCATGAGTGGCCGTTAATGATCTTTACGGTTTTAGGACAGTGCGTGGTAGGCGGTTTTATCGTTCTGGCATTTGCCCTTTTAAAAGGGGAGCTTGCCCCCGAGGCGCAGCGGCGGGTTATTGCCGGTATGCTGGGGCTATGGGTGCTGATGGGAATTGGATTTATCGCTTCTGTACTCCACCTTGGCTCGCCGCTGCGCGCCTTCAACTCCCTTAACCGGGTCGGCGCGTCCCCCTTAAGCAATGAGATTGCCAGCGGCTCTCTATTCTTTGCCGTTGGCGGGATCGGCTGGCTGCTGGCGGTAGTGCGCAAGCTGCCTTTAGGATTACGCAATGTCTGGCTGGTGATCACCATGGTGCTGGGCGTCATTTTCGTCTGGATGATAGTGCGCGTCTATAACAGCATCGATACGGTACCCACCTGGTACAGCATCTGGACACCGCTGAGCTTCTTCCTGACCCTGCTGATGGGTGGACCGCTGCTGGGTTACCTGCTTTTGCGTATCGCCGGGATCGATGGTTGGGCGATGCGCCTGCTGCCTGCGGTCTCCATAGTGGCTCTGATGGCCAGCGCTATCGTGTCCGTTATGCAGGGTGCAGAGCTGGCGACCATCCATAGCGCCGTACAGCAGGCGTCAGCCCTGGTACCTGACTACGGCTCTCTGATGGCGTGGCGCACTATCGTGCTGACGGTGGCCCTGTGCTGCTGGATCGTGCCGCAGGTTGCAGGAAAAATCCCTGCGGTGCCGCTGCTCTCAATGGCATTTATGCTGTTGCTGGCAGGAGAGCTGATAGGTCGAGGGGTATTTTATGGCCTGCATATGACCGTAGGCATGGCGGTTGCTGGTTAGAGCAGAGCGTTGTTAAACCGGGGCTAAGGCCCCGGCCTGGTTTATTTCGCTTTTGTCAGAATATCGTAGCTGGTCATCAGGTTGCGATAGTCGGGTATATGATTGGAGAAGAGCGTTGCCAGCCCTTCAACGTCGTTGCGCCAGTCGCGGTGCAGCTCGCAGGCTACACCAAACCACGTCATCAGCTGTGCTCCGGCCTGTATCATGCGATCCCACGCTGCCTGGCGAGTCAGCTCATTAAAGGTGCCGGAAGCATCGGCCACGACAAAGACATCAAACCCCTCCTCAATAGCAGAGAGCGCCGGGAAGGCCACGCAGACCTCGGTTACGACGCCTGCAATAATCAACTGCTTCTTGCCGGTTGCGCGGACAGCATTAACAAACTCTTCATTATCCCAGGCATTAATATTGCCCGGCCTTGCAATATAGGGGGCATCGGGAAACTGCGCTTTTAGCTCCGGAACGAGGGGACCGTTAGGACCGTTTTCGAAGCTGGTGGTGAGAATAGTGGGGAGGTTAAAGTATTTTGCTAAATCCCCTAGCGCAAGGACGTTATTTTTAAATTTATCAGGCTCAATATCCCGCACGAGGGAGAGTAAACCCGCCTGGTGATCGACTAACAGAACCGCAGCATCGTTTTTATCGAGACGAACATAAGGTTTGGTCATCATCTTCTCCTTTAGAGAGTGAGTGCTTATACCAAAAGCCGTTCAGGTGCGTTGTCTTTCACGAATTAGCATACCGAAAAAAAACGCTGCGGGAACCATGAAATTTTTCGACTAAACGCAGCGCGGGGTTTTTCATTATCTCTAAATAAAAACAAAGGGTTGCGCTGCGAACCTCATGTTACTTTGCGAGCGATAATCAGTATTTCAAATCGATCGTGCAAAAAGGGCGTATTGCGGCTATTCAGGCAGATTGACAATGTTTTTGCCAGTGGCATGATGCGCTCGAAATCAGAACTTCCTCACGGTTTATATCCATGCCTATCTATACCCGCCCGGTGCTAATGTTGCTCTGTGGGCTGCTGTTGTTGACTCTGTCAATCGCGACGCTAAATACGCTCGTGCCGCTTTGGCTCGCCCATGAAAACTTGCCGACGTGGCAGGTAGGTATGGTTGGCTCCGCCTTTTTCACCGGTAACCTGTTGGGCACGCTGCTCTGCGGACGCCTGATCAAACGCTTCGGTTTTAACCGCAGCTACTATATCGCCTCGCTGATTTTTGCCGCTGGCTGCGTCGGGATGGGCCTGATGGTGGGCTTCTGGAGCTGGATGGTCTGGCGGTTTGTGGCCGGCGTCGGCTGCGCGATGATCTGGGTAGTGGTAGAGAGCGGCCTGATGTGCAGCGGCACCTCCCGCAACCGTGGCCGCCTGCTGGCTGCCTATATGATGATCTACTACGTCGGTACGGTGCTGGGCCAGCTGATGGTCAGTAAACTGCCGACCGGGCTGATGCAGGTTCTCCCCTGGGCTACCGCGCTGATCCTGGCGGCGATCCTGCCGCTGCTCTTTACCCGCATCGTCAACGAGCATAGCGAGCATCAGGAGGCAACGACGATGTGGCCGATGCTGCGACTGCGCCAGGCGCGGCTGGGCGTTAACGGCTGCGTTATCTCCGGCATTATCCTCGGCTCACTGTATGGCCTGATGCCGCTGTGGCTGAACCACCACGGCGTTAGCGATGCCGGAATCGGTTTCTGGATGGCGGTGCTGATCAGCGCCGGTATTTTCGGCCAGTGGCCGGTGGGCAAGCTGGCGGACCGCTTTGGCCGCCTGCTGGTGCTGCGCGTGCAGGTCTTTGTGGTGATCGTCGGCTGCCTGGCGATGCTCGGCAACGCCGCGATGGCGCCGGCGCTGTTTGTGCTGGGCGCGGCTGGCTTTACGCTCTACCCGGTAGCGATGGCCTGGGCCTGTGAGAAAGTGGAGCCGCATCAGCTGGTGGCGATGAACCAGGCGCTGCTGCTTAGCTACACCGTGGGCAGCCTGCTAGGGCCGACTCTGACCTCGATGCTGATGCAGAGCTACTCCGACAACCTGCTCTTTGTCATGATCGCCAGCGTGTCGTTTATCTACCTGATGATGCTGCTGCGCAAAGCGGGCCAGCATCCGACGCCTGTGGCACACGCCTGATATAAAAAAGCCCGGTTCAAACCGGGCTTTTTGTTAATACATCACCTTGTGGCCGTACTGCTCAAGGATGCCTTTCACGCGATCCATGGTCTCTTTCTTCGGCGGGTGAACGCCATCAAGCTTGTACTCCTCGCCCATCGCCACCCATTTGTGCTTGCCCAGCTCGTGATAGGGCAGCAGCTCAATCTTCTCAACGTTGCCCATATCGCGGGTAAACTCACCCAGGCGGTGCGCCGAGTCATCATCGTCTGACCAGCCCGGTACCACCACGTAGCGGATCCAGACGTTGATGTTCTTTTTCGACAGATACTGGGCGAACTCCAGCGTGCGGTGGTTCGAGACGCCGACCAGGTTCTGGTGGATCTCATCGTTCATCTGTTTGAGATCGAGCATCACCAGATCGGTGACCTCCAGCAGCTCGTCGATAACCGGATCGTAACGGCGTACGAAGCCGTTGGTGTCCAGACAGGTGTGAATGCCCTCCTGATGGCAGGCGCGGAACCAGTCGCGCACAAACTCAGCCTGCAGGATAGCTTCCCCGCCGGATGCCGTTACGCCGCCGCCGGAGGCGTTCATAAAGTGGCGATAGGTCACGACCTCTTTCATCAGCTCCTCAACGGTGATCTCTTTGCCGCCGTGGGTGTCCCAGGTATCACGGTTATGGCAGTAGAGGCAGCGCATCAGGCAGCCCTGAAAGAAGGTGATAAAGCGGATCCCCGGGCCATCAACTGTGCCACAGGATTCAAAGGAGTGAATGCGACCGATAACTGACATTGCGAGGTTCTCCGGATATGGCCCGTCCCGGGCCTGTATTTGCACAGCTTTCCGCTGTGTTTAAGTCTGTTTTGCCAGCGGCCCCAGGCAGGACAGTTGGCAAAGCAGGCTCGTAGGAGAGGGCGCGTTTACTAAAAAGGCCCCACGATCGTGGAGCCTTTATTGTACGCTTTTTCAGTCAACCATTACATGGTTTGCGTGAAGGTACGGGTGATAACGTCCTGCTGCTGCTCTTTAGTCAGGGAGTTAAAACGTACCGCGTAACCGGAAACACGGATGGTCAGCTGCGGATATTTTTCCGGGTGCTCCATCGCATCGAGCAGCATTTCACGGTTCATGACGTTGACGTTGAGGTGCTGGCCGCCTTCGATGGAGGACTCATGGTGGAAGTAGCCATCCATCAGGCCTGCCAGGTTGGTTTTACGCACTTCATCGTCTTTACCCAGCGCATTCGGCACGATAGAGAAGGTGTAGGAGATACCATCTTTTGCGTAGGCGAACGGCAGTTTCGCAACGGAGGTCAGAGAGGCAACGGCACCTTTCTGGTCACGACCGTGCATTGGGTTAGCACCTGGGCCAAATGGCGCGCCAGCGCGACGACCGTCCGGGGTGTTACCGGTTTTCTTACCATATACCACGTTAGAGGTGATGGTCAGTACGGACTGGGTCGGGATAGCGTTGCGGTAGGTGGTCAGTTTCTGAATTTTCTTCATGAAACGTTCAACCAGGTCAACCGCCAGGTCATCAACGCGTGAGTCGTTGTTACCAAACTGCGGGTATTCACCTTCGATAGCAAAGTCAGTCGCCAGACCGTCTTCGTCACGAATCGGTTTTACTTTTGCATATTTGATAGCGGACAGGGAGTCAGCCGCAACGGACAGGCCGGCGATACCACATGCCATGGTGCGGATAACGTCACGGTCGTGCAGCGCCATCAGCGAGGCTTCATAGCTGTACTTATCGTGCATGTAGTGGATGATGTTCAGGGCGGTGACGTACTGCTTAGCCAGCCAGTCCATGAAGTGATCCATACGCTCCATGACTTCGTCGAAGTTCAGAACATCGCCTTTGATCGGTTCAGATTTCGGACCGACCTGCATTTTCAGTTTTTCATCCACGCCGCCGTTGATAGCGTACAGCATGGTTTTCGCCAGGTTAGCACGCGCGCCGAAGAACTGCATCTGCTTACCAACAACCATCGGGCTTACGCAGCAGGCGATAGCGTAGTCGTCGTTGTTGAAGTCAGGACGCATCAGGTCATCGTTTTCATACTGCAGGGAGGAGGTGTCAATAGAGACCTTGGCTGCGTATTTTTTGAAGCCCAGCGGCAGTTTTTCTGACCACAGTACGGTGATGTTCGGCTCCGGAGACGGCCCCATGGTGTACAGGGTGTTCAGGAAGCGGAAGCTGTTTTTGGTAACCAGCGTACGGCCATCAACGCCCATACCGGCGATGGATTCGGTTGCCCAGATCGGGTCACCGGAGAACAGCTCATCGTACTCAGGGGTACGCAGGAAGCGAACCATACGCAGCTTCATGACCAGGTGGTCAATCATCTCCTGCGCGTCCTGCTCGGTGATTTTACCGGCTTTCAGGTCGCGTTCGATATAGACATCAAGGAAGGTCGAGACGCGACCAAAGGACATGGCGGCGCCGTTCTGGGATTTCACCGCGGCCAGGTAGCCGAAGTAGGTCCACTGAACCGCTTCCTGCGCGGTGGTTGCCGGACCGGAGATATCACAGCCATATTTTGCTGCCATCTCTTTGATCTGGCCCAGCGCACGGTGCTGCTCGGAGATCTCTTCGCGCAGACGGATGGTCGCTTCCAGATCTTCGCCGTTTTCCAGCTTCTCTTGCAGAGAGACGAACTGGGCGTACTTGTCTTTCATCAGGAAGTCGATGCCGTACAGCGCAACGCGACGGTAGTCACCGATGATGCGGCCACGGCCATAGGCGTCTGGCAGACCGGTCAGCACGCCGGACTTACGGCAGTTCAGGATATCTTTGGTGTAGACATCAAAAACGCCCTGGTTGTGGGTCTTGCGGTATTCGGTGAAGATCTTTTTCAGCATCGGGTCCAGCTCGCGGTTGTACGCTTTGCAGGAACCTTCAACCATTTTGATACCGCCGAACGGGATAATGGCACGTTTCAGCGGCGCTTCAGTTTGCAGACCAACAATTTTCTCCAGCGCTTTGTTGATGTAGCCAGCGTCGTGAGAGGTGATGGTGGAAGCAACAGAGGTGTCGAAATCAACTGGCGCATGGGTGCGGTTCTCCAGTTTGACGCCTTCCATCACTTTGTCCCACAGCGTGGTGGTGGCATCAGTTGCACCGGCCAGGAAAGATTCGTCGCCCTCGTAAGGAGCGTAGTTTTTCTGGATAAAGTCACGGACGTTGACCGCTTTCTGCCAGTCACCTTCAACGAAACCTTCCCATGCTGTGGCTAACTTTTCATTAAGCTCGGACATGTAACACCTACCTTCTTAAGTGGATTTTTTATTTACTGCCTGGGACAGCCATCAATGATGGTTATCGCCACGCAGGTAAATGACCCAGTATGTCAACCCAACCAGTAAACCCCCACCAATAATGTTCCCAATTGTAACGGGGATCAGGTTATCGGTGATGAAGTTCATCACGGTCAGATGAGAAAAATTGTCTGGAGATGAACCGACTGCGGTCCAGAACTCCGGCGTGGCAAAATCACGAATTACGATACCCAGCGGGATCAGGAACATGTTTGCGATGCTGTGCTCAAAGCCGCTGGCAACAAACATGGCGACCGGCAGAACCATAATCATGGCTTTGTCCATCAGGCTACGGCCTGAGTAGCTCATCCACACGGCCAGACAGACCATCAGGTTTGCCAGAATGCCGAGGGCGACGGCTTCAATAAAAGTATGGTGCATTTTATGGTCAGCGGTTTGCAGGACGTTGAGTCCCCAGCCGCCGTTGGCGGTCATGTATTCGCCGGAGAGCCACATCAGCAGCACGAAGAGCAGACAGCCAACCAGGTTGCCAACGTAGACGTTGATCCAGTTGCGTGCCAGCTGGCCCCAGGTGATCTTGCCGCTGGCTTTTGCCACCACGATTAGCACCGTTGAGGTAAAGAGATCCGCGCCGCAGATGACGCACAAAATCAGACCCAGTGAGAAGCAGATCCCGCCGATCAGCTTGGCAATGCCGTACGGCATCGCGGCCGTGCCGGTGGTAGACGTAATGTAGAAAACAAAGGCGATGGAGATGAACACCCCGGCGGTAATCGCCAGGAAGAACGTCGTCATCGGACGCTTTGTGGCTTTATAGACACCCGCCTCTTCGGCAACTTTTGCCATCACAGGGGGAAGTATCAAATCAAAAGGGTTGTCAGCTTTCACACTAACTCTCTCTTTATTAAGTCGGCGACGAGATACTAACAAAGCATTATAGGAGAGAACTTGATATGGATCATATGTTGCCTGGCTTATAGCCCCTTAGCTCCTGTGGGATTAGGGTTGTATAGGTATAACTTGTTGATTTTAAATGAATAAATAAATTTTAAGAATTATAAGATATTTTGATTATTTTTTTGTTGTCGCTGCTGGCTCGTTAATTACAATGGAGTAATCCTGCCAAAAATTAACAATATTTCTGAGTATTAATAAAGAATATTACTTATGAGTAACCTAATTATTACATTTATAATTCATTGCAAATATATATAAAAAACGGGGCAATGAAATTGCCCCGTAATATAGCCTGGCTGAGGCAATACGCCTACAGCTTATAGTGTTATTTACGCTTCTTTCGGCCAGAACGCTTTTTTAGCGCGCTGCAGCTTCTCGTAGGCCGCCAGCAGCGACTGGTGAGCCGGGAAGGCCGCCAGCGTGCCGTCTGCCGCCTGCAGACCGTAGAACGGCGCTTCACCGCTCATCGCCGCGCTGGCCGCTTCCACCGCCTCAGCGCCGTACATGCGAACAAAGGCGTTGAGATACTGCAGCGGCTGGCGATCCTCTTCCTGCGCCAGCAGCAGCAGAGTCTGCAGGCAGCGGTAGTAGTTCGCCCGCGCTGGAGTAAACACGGAGGCGTTGAACTCCATCGTCCATTCGGTCCAGATCAGGGCCTGATCCAGATCGCCACCGGCGAGGGCCAGCATCGCCTTCAGCTCGCCAATACGCAGGGTGTACCAGCCGTTGTCTTTCCCGGTGGCAATGCCCAGCAGCTCGCGCACGCGGGTAAAGTCATCGTGACCCTCATCGTCCAGCTGGGCGATGAGATCAAGGTAGGCCTCTTTCTCCCACTCGCTGCCCGGCAGGGCAAGGATGGTCTCGCGCAGATGGCTGCCCATGCTGTTGTTTGCCAGCCAGAGATCCTCTGCCGGATAGATGTCGGACATGCCCGGCACGATAATACGGCAGGCGTAGACGCTCAGGTGCTCGTAGTCGGCGATATAGACCTCTTTGTCCTCCGCACGGAAGATCGCCATCAGGGTTGCGAACTCCTCTTCGGTGGTGCCGGAGAAGCTCCAGTCCACGAACGGATAGTCGGCGTCCTGCTTGAACATATCCCAGGAGATCAGACCGCTGGAGTCGATAAAGTGGGTCTCAAGGTTGGCGTGCTCGGCCACCTCTTCATCGTCAAAGGTCGGCGGCGTAAAGACGTCAAGATCCTTCAGGCCACGGCCCTGCAGCAGCTCGGTCACGGTACGCTCCAGCGCCACGCCAAAGTCCGGGTGTGCGCCGAAGGAGGCGAAGCAGGTGCCGTTAGCCGGGTTAAACAGCACCACGCAGATCACCGGGTACTTGCCGCCCAGCGAGGCGTCGTAGGCAAAGATTGGGAAACCTTCCGCTTCCAGGGTCGCAATGGATTCCACCACGCCTGGGTAGCGGGCCAGCACCGCCTGCGGGATCTCCGGCAGGCTGATGCTTTCGGCAATGATGCGGTTCTTAATGTGACGCTCAAACACTTCCGACAGGCCCTGCACGCGGGCTTCGTTGCGGGTGTTACCGGCGGACATGCCGTTAGAGACGTAGAGGTTGCCGACGATGTTCATCGGAATGTAGACCGTCTGCTGATCGGACTGGCGGGTAAACGGTAGACCGCAGATGCCGCGATCTTCGTTGCCGGACTGCAGGTCAATCAGCATACCGGCGGCCAGCTCGCCTTCCGGATCGTAAAACGCGCGCAGGCGGGCATCGAGAATGCCTTCCGGCAGGGAGTCATCTTCCGGCAACGGGAACCACTTCTCATTGGGATAGTGGACAAACGGGCCGTTAGCGATCGCATCGCCCAGCCAGAAGTCGGCAAAGAAGTAGTTAGTTGAGAGACGCTCGAAGTACTCGCCGAGGGCGGAAGCCAGCGCTGCCTTTTTGGTTGCGCCTTTACCGTTGGTAAAGCAGAGCGCGCAGGCCTTATCGCGGATATGCACGGACCAGACGTTAGGGACCGGGTTCAGCCAGGAGGCCTCTTCGATATCGAAGCCAAGATCGAGCAGTTTCTGCTGGAAGCGGGCGATGGAGTCTTCCAGGGCGGCATCTTTGCCGGGGATAAATGTTTGCGTCATGAGCGTCACTTTATTCGTACGGAAAGCGCGCAATGATACGGGTTTTAGCTGAACGGCGCTATCTTCCTGCGCCGGAGGACGAAAATAAAAGCGCAGGCTATGCTTGTAGAAACTAACGTCCTGTTTAGGCAAAAGAAAATGAAAGCATTCGATCTGCAACGCATGATGCTGGACAAGGCGCCGCTCGACTTCCTGGGCGAGGTCGCCCTGCGCAGCGTCTACACCTTTATCCTTGTTTTTCTGTTCCTGAAAATTGCCGGACGGCGCGGCGTGCGCCAGATGTCCCTCTTTGAGGTGCTGATCATTCTGACCCTCGGTTCGGCGGCCGGGGACGTCGCTTTCTATGACGACGTGCCGATGCTGCCGGTGCTGGTGGTCTTTATCTCGCTGGCGCTCTGCTACCGGCTGGTGATGTGGCTGATGTCCCACAGTGAACGGCTGGAGGATCTGCTGGAGGGTAAGCCGATTATCATCGTAGAGGAGGGCGAACTGGCATGGGACAAGCTTCGGGCGGCTAACCTCACCGAGGTGGAGTTCTTTATGGAGCTACGGGTGAATGGCGTGGAGCAGCTGGGGCAGATCCGGCTGGCGATCATGGAGACCAACGGGCAGATCAGTACTTACTACTACCGCGATGAGGATGTGCGCCCTGGGCTTTCGCTGCTGCCCGCAGGAATTGTGCCGCGCTTTATCGTCGCGCCGGAGACGGGCGACTACGCCTGCGTAAAATGCAGCGAGGTCATTGTGATGCAGGCAGGAGAGAAACAACCCTGTCCGCGCTGCAAAAATCCAGAATGGACGAAGGCCAGCCGGGCAATTCGCATCACCTGACAGGGTTTTTCGCCACCGCCGCAGAATGCCGCAAAATAATCTGCTATGTGACTGAGCGCACATTTTTTCCCGCCGCCGGAATACCCGTTGCGGCGCGTGACGCGCAATGGTACAACCGATGTCACAGGAATAACTTATTGCTTTCAGCGTGGTGAGAGGAAATGACACAGGTCTTTAATTTTAGTTCTGGTCCGGCGATGTTGCCGACAGAGGTGCTTAAGCAGGCTCAGCAGGAGCTTTGCGACTGGCAGGGTCTTGGCACATCGGTCATGGAGATTAGCCACCGCGGTAAGCCGTTTATCCAGTGCGCAGAAGAGGCGGAACAAGACTTTCGCGATCTGTTAAACATCCCTGAGAACTATAAGGTTCTGTTCTGCCACGGCGGCGGCCGCGGCCAGTTTGCGGGCATTCCGCTGAACCTGCTGGGCGACAAAACCACGGCGGATTACGTTGACGCCGGTTACTGGGCTGCCAGCGCGGTAAAAGAGGCGCACAAATACTGCACGCCAAACGTCATTGATGCCAAAGTGACCGTTGACGGCCTGCGCGCCGTTAAGCCGATGAGTGACTGGCAGCTCTCCAGCGATGCGGCCTACCTGCACTACTGCCCGAACGAGACCATCGACGGCATTGCTATTCATGAAGAGCCAAACTTTGACGATAGCGTGATTGTTACTGCGGATCTCTCTTCGACCATTCTTTCCGCTCCGCTTGACGTCAGCCGTTACGGCGTGATCTATGCCGGCGCGCAGAAAAACATCGGTCCGGCCGGATTGACGCTGGTGATCGTGCGCGAGGATCTGCTGGGTAAAGCCCACACGTCCTGCCCGTCGATTCTGGATTACACCGTGCTGAACGACAACGACTCCATGTTCAACACGCCGCCGACTTTTGCCTGGTACCTCTCTGGCCTGGTGTTCAAGTGGCTGAAGCAAAACGGCGGCGTCGCGGCCATGAATGCCATTAACCAGCAGAAAGCCGAGCTGCTGTACGGCGTCATCGACGGCAGCGACTTCTACCGTAACGACGTGGCGGTAGCGAACCGCTCGCGCATGAACGTGCCGTTCCAGCTGGCGGAGAGCAAGCTCGACAGCCTCTTCCTGGAAGAGTCCTTCGCTGCCGGCCTGCACGCGCTGAAAGGCCACCGCGTGGTAGGCGGGATGCGCGCCTCCATCTATAACGCGATGCCGCTGGCAGGCGTGAAAGCGCTGACCGATTTCATGACCGATTTCGAACGCCGCCACGGTTAATCGCGCTGTTTTTCACCCCCGCACCTCTGCTGCGGGGTTTTTATTATGTTGAGTTGAGAGTTAAGTTTCATGGAATCCCTGACGTTACACCCTATCGCGCGGGTAGATGGCACCATTAATCTGCCTGGGTCTAAAAGTGTCTCAAACCGCGCGCTGCTGCTGGCAGCGCTGGCAAACGGCACGACCGTCCTCACTAACCTGCTGGACAGCGATGACGTGCGCCATATGCTCAATGCGCTGAAAGCGTTAGGCGTTCATTACACGCTCTCTGACGATCGTACCCGCTGTGAAGTGATCGGCAACGGCGGCGCGCTACGGTCTGCTGAAGAGCTTGAGCTGTTCCTCGGCAATGCCGGTACGGCGATGCGTCCGTTAGCGGCAGCACTGTGTCTGGGAAGCAGCAACATTGTGCTGACCGGCGAACCGCGTATGAAAGAGCGTCCGATTGGTCATCTGGTGGATGCGCTGCGTCAGGGCGGAGCAGAGATCGACTATCTCGAGCAGGAGAACTACCCGCCGCTGCGCCTGCGCGGTGGCTTTACCGGCGGCCAGGTGGCGGTAGACGGCAGCGTCTCCAGCCAGTTCCTGACCGCGCTGCTGATGACCGCGCCGCTGGCCTCCCAGGACACTGAAATCACCATCAAAGGCGATCTGGTGTCGAAGCCCTATATCGACATCACCCTGCATCTGATGAAGACCTTTGGCGTTGAGGTAGAGAACCAGCAGTACCAGCGCTTTGTGGTGCGCGGCGGGCAGCAGTACCGCTCTCCAGGCCACTATCTGGTTGAGGGCGATGCCTCATCGGCCTCCTATTTCCTGGCGGCGGCGGCCATTAAAGGCGGCACCGTTAAGGTGACCGGCATTGGGCGCAACAGCGTGCAGGGCGATATCCGCTTTGCCGACGTGCTGGAGAATATGGGGGCAACCGTGACCTGGGGCGAGGATTACATCGCCTGCACCCGCGGCGAGCTGAACGCTATCGATATGGATATGAACCATATCCCGGATGCGGCAATGACTATCGCCACCACCGCGCTCTTTGCCCGCGGCACGACCACGCTGCGCAACATCTATAACTGGCGGGTAAAAGAGACCGACCGTCTGTTTGCCATGGCGACCGAGCTGCGTAAGGTTGGCGCAGAGGTAGAGGAGGGCGAGGACTATATTCGCGTCACGCCGCCTGCGAAGCTGACATTCGCGGAGATTGGCACCTACAACGATCACCGGATGGCGATGTGCTTCTCGCTGGTGGCCCTGTCGGACACGCCGGTCACTATCCTCGACCCGAAATGTACCGCGAAAACCTTCCCGGACTATTTCGACCAGCTGGCGCGTATTAGCACCTTAGCATGATTCATCGCTGCCGCATCCTCCGATGCGGCATTTCCTTACGCTTTCTCACACTCATCCTTGCCCATTTCTTCTACACTCTCTCTCATTAACTCCATAATTTACACGCAAAGATAACAGTTGCGTACGTTGGCGCGTATAATGCGCGGCGTTTACGTTCATGGTAAGCCTTTAATAAGGAGAAAAAGATGGCGGCAACTGCCCCGGTAATCACCATTGATGGGCCAAGCGGTGCGGGCAAAGGGACTCTGTGCAAGGCGATGGCTGAAGCGTTGCAGTGGCATCTTCTCGACTCGGGCGCGATCTATCGCGTGCTGGCGCTGGCCGCGCTGCATCACCACGTTGACGTCACCTCAGAAGAGGTGCTGGTCCCGCTGGCTGCCCATCTTGATGTCCGCTTTGTATCGACCGACGGCAGGCTGGAGGTGATCCTTGAAGGCGAAGACGTGAGCGGTGAAATCCGCACCCAGGAGGTGGCGAATGCTGCGTCCCAGGTGGCCGCGTTTCCTCGCGTGCGTGAAGCGCTGCTGCGCCGCCAGCGGGGGTTCCGCGAGCTGCCGGGCCTGATCGCCGACGGTCGCGACATGGGGACGGTGGTATTTCCAGACGCGCCGGTGAAGATTTTCCTCGACGCCTCCTCGGAAGAGCGCGCGCACCGCCGCATGCTGCAGTTGCAGGAGAAGGGCTTTAGTGTTAACTTTGAACGCCTTTTGGCCGAGATCAAAGAACGCGACGATCGCGATCGTAATCGCCCCGTAGCGCCGTTGGTCCCCGCTGCCGATGCATTAGTTCTGGATTCCACCAGTTTAAGCATTGAGCAAGTGATTGAAAAAGCGTTACAATACGCGCGCCAAAAGTTGGCTCTCGCTTAAAGCGACCGAATTTGTAGTACCCCCGCTGCAACGGAGTGACAGCGGGTATGTGAAACAACCCCATCCGGCACGGAGCCAGGTGGACGTTATATTAACCTGAAGATTAAACATGACTGAATCTTTTGCTCAACTCTTTGAAGAATCTTTAAAAGAAATCGAAACCCGCCCGGGTTCCATCGTTCGTGGTGTTGTTGTTGCTATCGACAAAGATATCGTACTGGTTGACGCCGGTCTGAAATCCGAGTCTGCCATTCCGGCTGAGCAGTTCAAAAACGCCCAGGGCGAGCTGGAAATCCAGGTTGGTGACGAAGTTGACGTTGCTCTGGATGCAGTAGAAGACGGCTTCGGTGAAACTCTGCTGTCCCGTGAGAAAGCTAAGCGTCACGAAGCTTGGATCACGCTGGAAAAAGCATACGAAGACGCTGAAACTGTTACCGGTGTTATCAACGGCAAAGTTAAAGGTGGCTTCACTGTTGAGCTGAACGGTATTCGTGCGTTCCTGCCAGGTTCCCTGGTTGACGTGCGTCCGGTACGCGATACGCTGCACCTGGAAGGCAAAGAGCTTGAGTTCAAAGTGATCAAGCTTGACCAGAAACGCAACAACGTTGTTGTTTCCCGTCGTGCGGTTATCGAGTCTGAAAACAGCGCAGAGCGCGATCAGCTGCTGGAAAACCTGCAGGAAGGCATGGAAGTTAAAGGTATCGTTAAGAACCTCACTGACTACGGTGCATTCGTTGATCTGGGCGGCGTTGACGGCCTGCTGCACATCACTGACATGGCATGGAAACGCGTTAAGCATCCAAGCGAAATCGTGAACGTTGGCGACGAAATCACTGTTAAAGTGCTGAAGTTCGACCGCGAGCGTACCCGTGTATCCCTCGGCCTGAAACAGCTGGGCGAAGATCCGTGGGTAGCTATCGCTAAACGTTACCCGGAAGGCACCAAGCTGACCGGTCGCGTAACCAACCTGACCGACTACGGCTGCTTCGTTGAGATCGAAGAGGGCGTTGAAGGCCTGGTGCACGTTTCCGAAATGGACTGGACCAACAAAAACATCCACCCGTCCAAAGTTGTTAACGTTGGCGACGTAGTGGAAGTAATGGTTCTGGATATCGACGAAGAGCGTCGTCGTATCTCCCTGGGCCTGAAACAGTGCAAAAACAACCCATGGCAGCAGTTCGCGGAAACCCACAACAAGGGCGACCGTGTTGAAGGTAAAATCAAGTCTATCACTGACTTCGGTATCTTCATCGGCCTGGACGGCGGCATCGATGGCCTGGTTCACCTGTCTGACATCTCCTGGAACGTTGCAGGCGAAGAAGCAGTTCGTGAATACAAAAAAGGCGACGAAATCGCTGCAGTTGTTCTGCAGGTTGACGCAGAGCGCGAGCGTATCTCCCTGGGCGTTAAGCAGCTGGCAGAAGATCCGTTCAACAACTACGTTGCCCTGAACAAGAAAGGCGCAATCGTAACCGGTAAAGTAACTGCAGTTGACGCGAAAGGCGCAACCGTAGAGCTGGCTGACGGTGTTGAAGGCTACCTGCGCGCTTCTGAAGCTTCCCGTGACCGCGTTGAAGACGCAACTCTGGTTCTGAACGTTGGCGACGAAGTTGAAGCTAAGTTCACCGGTGTTGATCGTAAGAACCGCGCCATCAGCCTGTCTGTTCGTGCTAAAGACGAAGCTGACGAGAAAGATGCCATCGCTTCTGTTAACAACAAACAGGAAGAAGGCAACTTCTCTAACGCTATGGCTGAAGCATTCAAAGCAGCTAAAGGCGAATAAGTTACCCCCAGGTAACTTGACAGGAGCTGTTTTTAGTCCTGTAATCAATAACAAAGGGCGGCTACGGCCGCCCTTGTTTAATCTGCCGCTAGTGAATATTCCTGATTAAGGAAACCGGAGGAATCATGACCAAGTCAGAATTGATCGAAAGACTTGCAAGCCAACAATCTCATATTCCGGCTAAGTCTGTAGAAGATGCCGTGAAAGAGATGCTGGAGCATATGGCCTCGACCCTGGCCCAGGGTGAGCGCATCGAGATCCGCGGTTTCGGCAGCTTCTCTCTGCACTATCGGGCACCTCGCACCGGGCGTAACCCAAAAACGGGCGATAAAGTGGATCTGGAAGGCAAGTACGTTCCGCACTTTAAACCGGGTAAAGAACTGCGCGACCGCGCCAACATTTACGAAGAGTAGGTTTGACGCCGCAGCGGCGAAAACGTACTTCTCTGAAGAGAGCACCTGCGGGTGCTTTTTTCATCTCTCTCTCCCGCCATTTTCTCCTCTTTCTGAAGCCGCCTCGTAAAAGCGAAAAGCCCTTGCCGACGTTGACGCCCGATCCCTGCATAATCGCGGCACAAGGAGGTGGCTATGGGTTTGCCTGTCGTTGCGTTTTGTCTGCTCACTGCCGTTCTGCCCCTGCTGTGGTTGCCGACGCTGCCAGAGATGGGCTGGATACAGGCTATCGCGGGTAGCGGGATCGTGCTGGGTTTTATGCGCTGGCGGAGCGTGCGCTGGCTGGCGCTGTGGCTGCTCTTTTTTGCCTGGGCACTGCTGGCGGCGCAGGAGGCTCTCTGGCCAGCACAGTCGCTGCCGGGGGCGACCCGGCGGGCAGTGGTGAAAATAACGGCTACCGACAATATGACCACGCACCGGGGCGTTATTGAGCAGCTGGACGGCAGGCGGCTGTTTCCCGCGCCGGGTATCAACCTGTACGGGCAGTATCTGCCGCAGCCGGGCTGTGCCGGACAGCGCTGGGAGATGACGCTGAAGGTGCGTGCTGTCCACGGACAGCTTAACGAGGGCGGCTTTGATACCCAGCGCTATGCCCTGGCCCAGCATCGTCCCGTTAGCGGGCGTTTTATCCATGCCACGCCGCTCGATCTGCATTGTGACCTGCGTGCACGCTATCTTGCTTCCCTGAGCGCGACGCTGGATCCTTACGTCTGGCAGTCGGTCTTGCTGGGGCTGGGAATGGGGGAGCGCACCACGCTCGGAGCCGATGTTAAAGCGCTGATGCGCGAGACCGGCACCGCGCACCTGATGGCTATTTCGGGTCTGCATATTGCCCTGGCGGCGACCCTGGGCTGGCTGCTGATGCGCGGCGTGCAGTTTTTTCTCCCCGGCAGCCGAATTAGCTGGCGGCTGCCGCTGCTGTTTGGCCTTGCCTGCGCCGCTTACTACGCCTGGCTTACCGGTATGCAGCCTCCGGCTCTGCGCACGGTGGTCTCTCTCGCCGTCTGGAGCGCGCTGCGCCTCTCGGGTCGGCAGTGGTCGCCCTGGCAGGTCTGGCTCTGCTGCGTGGCCGCGATCCTGTTTATCGATCCCGTTGCCATCCTCTCTCAGAGCCTGTGGCTCTCCGCCTTCGCCGTCGCTGCCCTGATCTTCTGGTATCAGTGGTTCCCGCTGCCGCACCTGCCCGGAGGGCGCATCGTGCGCAGCGTTCTGAGCCTGCTGCATCTGCAGGCGGGGATGATGATCCTGCTCCTGCCCATCCAGGTGACGATCTTTCATGGCATCAGCCTGACCTCAATCGTTGCCAATCTGATCGCCGTCCCGCTGGTGACCTTTGTCACCGTGCCGCTGATTCTGGCCGGGATGCTGCTGCACCTGAGCGGGCCGGCGATAATCGAGAGCGGCAGCTGGCTGCTGGCGGACAGAACCCTGGCGCTGCTGTTCTGGTTTTTACGCCAGCTGCCGGACGGCTGGTACGACATTGACCAACGCTGGCTGGGGCTGGTCTGGCTTCCCTGGGCCGGAATAGTGCTCTGGCGGCTGCGCCTCTACATCAACGCGCCGTTCCTGTGCCTGGCGATTGCCATGCTGCTGGCGCTGCCGCGTGGTCGTCCCGCCCGCAGCGACGAGTGGGCGGTGCATATGCTGGACGTGGGGCAGGGGTTGGCGATGGTGATCGTTCGCAACCAGCGGGCGATGCTCTATGATACCGGGCTGGCGTGGCCGGGCGGGGACAGCGCCCAGCAGCTGATCGTTCCCTGGCTACGCTGGCACCACCTGCGACCCGAGGGCGTTATTCTCAGCCATGAGCACCTCGACCACCGGGGCGGGCTGGAGACGCTGCAAAAAGCGTGGCCGGAGATGAGCGTTCGCAGCCCGCTGGGGTGGGGCGGGCATCTGCCCTGTTTTCGCGGCCAGCGCTGGCAGTGGCAGGGGCTAAACTTTACCGTTCACTGGCCACTGGCCGGGGAGGTAGCGAAGGGGAACAACGGCTCCTGCGTGGTTAAGGTCGATGACGGTCGCCAGAGCATCCTGCTTACCGGCGATATCGAAGCGCCCGCCGAGCGGCGAATGCTGAGCCGTTACTGGCAGCATCTACAGGCTACACTTATCCAGGTCCCGCATCACGGCAGCAGCACCTCCTCGTCGCTGCCGCTGGTGCAGCGGGTTAACGGCCGGGCGGCGCTGGCCTCCGCGTCGCGCTACAACGCCTGGCGGCTCCCCTCAACAAAGGTGATCCGCCGCTACCGGCAGCAGGGCTACCGCTGGTACGACACGCCGCACGCGGGGCAAACGAGCATCTATTTTTCCATTAATGGCTGGAAGATCCTCAGCCTGCGCGAGCAACTTTTACCCCGCTGGTATCATCAGCGGTTTGGCGTCCCTGCAGATAACGGGTAGAATATGCGGCTATTTCAACAAGTGCTGGTTTTTTGAATGCATAACGACAAAGATCTCTCTACGTGGCAAACGTTCCGCCGCCTCTGGCCAATGATTGCACCTTTCAAAGCGGGTCTGTTCGTGGCGGGGGTAGCACTGATCCTCAACGCAGCCAGCGATACCTTTATGCTATCGCTTCTGAAACCGCTTCTCGATGACGGTTTTGGCAAAACGGACCGCTCCGTGCTGCTGTGGATGCCGCTGGTGATCATCGGCCTGATGATCCTGCGCGGGATCACCAGCTATATCTCAAGCTACTGTATCTCCTGGGTCTCTGGCAAAGTGGTAATGGGTATGCGTCGCCGCCTGTTCAGCCACATGATGGGCATGCCCGTCGCCTTCTTCGACAAGCAGTCCACCGGGACGCTGCTCTCCCGTATCACCTATGACTCTGAACAGGTTGCCTCCTCCTCATCCAACGCGCTGATCACCGTCGTGCGTGAAGGGGCGTCGATTATCGGCCTGTTTATCATGATGTTCTACTACAGCTGGCAGCTGTCGGTCATTCTGATCGTGCTGGCCCCCATCGTCTCGATCGCTATTCGCGTGGTGTCGAAGCGTTTTCGTAGCATCAGCAAGAATATGCAGAACACCATGGGCCAGGTGACCACCAGCGCGGAGCAGATGCTGAAAGGCCACAAAGAGGTGCTGATGTTTGGCGGCCAGCAGGTCGAAACCGAGCGCTTTGATAAGGTGAGCAACAAGATGCGCCTGCAGGGGATGAAGCTGGTCTCCGCCTCGTCGATCTCTGACCCTATCATTCAGCTGATCGCCTCCCTGGCGCTGGCCTTTGTGCTCTATGCGGCCAGCTTCCCCAGCGTGATGGAGACCCTGACCGCCGGGACCATTACCGTGGTCTTCTCCTCGATGATCGCCCTGATGCGCCCGCTGAAGTCGCTGACCAACGTTAACGCCCAGTTCCAGCGCGGGATGGCAGCCTGCCAGACGCTGTTTGCTATTCTCGACAGCGAGCAGGAGAAGGATGAAGGCAAGCGCGAGATTGAGCGTGCCGAAGGCAACGTGGAGTTCCGCAACGTCACCTTTACCTATCCGGGCCGTGAAACCCCGGCGCTGCGTGATATCAACCTCAACATCGCCGCAGGTAAAACCGTGGCGCTGGTGGGCCGCTCTGGCTCGGGTAAATCGACGCTGGCCAGCCTGATCACCCGCTTCTACGACACCGACAGCGGCGAGATCCTGCTGGACGGCCACGATCTGCGCGAATACAAGCTGCACTCGCTGCGTAATCAGGTGGCGCTGGTGTCGCAAAATGTGCACCTGTTTAACGACACGGTGGCGAATAACATCGCCTACGCACGGACGGAAGAGTACAGCCGAGATCAGATCGAAACCGCTGCCCGCATGGCCTATGCGATGGACTTTATCAGCAAGATGGATAACGGTCTCGATACCATCATCGGTGAGAACGGCGTGCTGCTCTCCGGCGGCCAGCGTCAGCGTATCGCCATTGCCCGTGCTCTGCTACGCGACAGCCCAATCCTGATCCTCGACGAGGCCACCTCGGCGCTGGATACCGAGTCTGAACGCGCTATCCAGGCTGCGCTGGACGAACTGCAGAAAAACCGTACCTCGCTGGTGATCGCCCACCGTCTCTCAACCATTGAGAAGGCGGATGAGATCGTGGTAGTCGAAGAGGGTCGTATCGTTGAGCGCGGTAGCCATGCCGAACTGCTGGCTCAGCAGGGCGTCTATGCCCAGCTGCATAAGATGCAGTTTGGCGCATGATAGCCCGCATCTGGTCAGGCGAATCGCCGCTGTGGCTGCTGCTGCTCCCGCTCTCGTGGCTCTATGGCCTGGTGAGCGGAGCCATTCGCCTCTGCTACCGGCTGGGCATTAAAAAAGCCTGGCGCGCGCCGGTGCCAGTGGTGATCGTGGGTAATCTCACGGCGGGCGGCAACGGCAAAACGCCGGTGGTGATCTGGCTGGTTGAACAGCTGCGCCAGCGCGGCGTACGGGTGGGCGTGGTCTCTCGCGGCTACGGTGGCAAGGCAGAGCGCTATCCGCTTGTGCTTGACCAACAGACGACGACGGAGCAGGCCGGTGACGAGCCGGTGCTGATCTATCAGCGCACCGGTGCACCGGTAGCGGTCTCCCCCGTGCGCAGCGATGCGGTAAAAGCCCTGCTTGCCGCGCACGATCTCCAGTTGATTGTTACCGATGACGGCCTCCAGCACTACCGTCTCGCCCGGGACAAAGAGATCGTGGTGATCGACGGCATGCGCCGCTTTGGCAACGGCTGGTGGCTGCCTGCCGGGCCGATGCGCGAGCGGGCCTCACGTCTGCGCTCTGTCGATGCGGTGATAACCAACGGCGGCGAGGCGCGGGCAGGGGAGATCCCGATGCGTTTGCAGCCTGGCCTTGCCGTGAACCTGAAGAGCGGCGAGCGGCGACCGGTGAATGCGTTACCCGCCGTGGTGGCGATGGCCGGGATTGGACATCCGCCGCGCTTTTTTCAAACCCTGACCGACTGCGGTGTAGCGCTAGAGAAGCGCGTTGCGCTTGCCGATCATCAGGCGCTCAGCTATCCGCAGGTCAGCGGGTTTATTCAACCCGGCCAGACGCTGGTGATGACCGAGAAGGATGCGGTCAAGTGCCGCGCCTTTGCTGACGATAGCTGGTGGTATCTGCCGGTTGACGCCCATCTGGAGGGTGATAAACCCGAACGCCTGCTGCAGGATCTGCTCACTTTGGTGCGCTAGCGGCACAGTGCCGACAGCGCCCTGTTAACCACGGGAACCCGTATGTCTGTGCCGCAACTCTCGCTTACCGCCGCCCGTCATCTCCATCTTGCTGCCCAGGGCCTGCTAAAAAAGCCGCGCCGCCGCGCCAGGCCAGCCGATATCCTCTCCACCATCCAGCGCATGTCGCTTTTACAGATTGATACCATCAATATCGTGGCCCGCAGCCCTTATCTGGTGCTGTTTAGCCGCCTTGGCGACTACCCGCAGGCATGGCTCGACGAGGCGCTGCGCCGGGGCGATCTGATGGAGTACTGGGCGCACGAGGCGTGCTTTTTGCCGCGTGAGGATTTTGCCCTGGTGCGCCACCGGATGCTGGCCCCGGAGAATATGGGCTGGAAATACCGTGCGGCCTGGATGGATGAGCATGCGACTGAAATTGAGCAGCTGATAACCCATATCCATGAGAATGGCCCGGTGCGCTCGGCGGATTTCGAACACCCGCGTAAGGGCAGCAGCGGCTGGTGGGCATGGAAGCCGCACAAGCGCCACCTTGAGGGGCTGTTTACCGCCGGCAGGGTGATGGTGGTGGAGCGGCGCAACTTTCAGCGCGTCTACGATCTCACCCACCGCGTGATGCCCCACTGGGATGATGAGCGGGATCTCCTCTCCCAGGCGGTGGCGGAGGATAGGATGCTGGAGAAGAGCGCCCGCAGCTTAGGTCTTTTTCGCCCCGCCTGGCTGGCGGACTACTACCGTCTGCGCCAGCCCGCGCTGCCTGCGTTGATGGCGCGCTGGCAGGCCGAGCAGAAGGTGGTGCGCGTAGAGGTTGAAACCCTGGGCGAGGCGTTTGTCCACGCCGACCTGCTGCCAGAGCTGGAGCTGGCCCAGGCGGGCAGGCTGCACGCCACCCACAGCGCGGTGCTATCCCCCTTTGACCCGGTGGTCTGGGATCGCAAGCGCGCCGAGCAGCTTTTTAACTTTACCTATCGGCTGGAGTGCTACACCCCGGCGCCGAAGCGCCAGTATGGCTATTTTGTCCTGCCGCTGCTGCACTGCGGGCAGCTGGTGGGGCGGATGGACGCCAAGATGCACCGCAAAGCGGGCGTGCTGGAGATTATCGCCCTCTATCTTGAGCCGGGCATCAAGCCGGGACGGAGGCTGGAGAGCGGCCTGGCGACGGCTATCGAGGATTTTGCCCGCTGGCAGGGGGCGCGGCAGGTGGTCTGCAAACGTCTGCCTGACGGACTCTTTACCGACAGGCAGGATGGATGGGAAATTGCCGCTGCGGATTAGGGGAATATGGTAACATTTAAGGCATACCCCTTTCGGTCCCTCAGGAGGAACTATGGATCACCGTCTACTCGAAATCATTGCCTGCCCGGTCTGCAACGGCAAGCTCTACTACAGCCAGGATAAACAAGAGCTGATCTGCAAAGTTGATAGCCTCGCTTTCCCGGTGCGGGAAGGCATTCCGGTACTGCTGGAAAACGAAGCTCGCTCGCTCGCTGCTGAAGAGAGCCGTCCATGAGTTTCGTGGTCATTATTCCGGCGCGTTATGCTTCAACCCGTCTGCCGGGGAAGCCGCTGGTGGATATCAACGGCAAGCCGATGGTCGTACACGTGCTGGAGCGGGCGCGCGAGTCCGGTGCGGCGCGGATCATTGTTGCCACCGATCACCCTGACGTGGCGCGGGCGGTTGAGGCGGCCGGGGGCGAAGTGTGCATGACCCGTGCCGACCACCAGTCCGGCACCGAGCGGCTGGCAGAGGTGGTGGAGACGTGCGGCTTTAGCGATGACACGGTCATTGTTAACGTTCAGGGCGACGAGCCGATGATCCCGCCGGCAATCATTCGCCAGGTCGCGGAGAATCTGGCCCAGCGCCAGGTAGGGATGGCGACGCTGGCCGTGCCGATCCACAGCGCGGAGGAGGCGTTTAACCCTAACGCGGTAAAAGTGGTAATGGACAGCGAGGGCTACGCGCTCTACTTCTCCCGGGCGACCATTCCCTGGGATCGCGACCGCTTCGCCCAGTCGCACGAGACCATTGGCGATACCTTCCTGCGCCATATCGGCATCTACGGTTACCGGGCTGGGTTCATTCGCCGCTACGTCACCTGGCAGCCGAGCCAGCTGGAGCAGATCGAGATGCTCGAGCAGCTGCGCGTGCTCTGGTACGGGGAAAAAATTCACGTTGCTGTAGCGCAGGCTATCCCGGGTACCGGGGTAGACACCGCAGAGGATCTGGCCCGCGTACGCGCCGAGCTACGCTAGTTTCCGCTCTCCCCTCCGTCCGGAGGGGAATTTCTTCACTTTCTGCCGCTGTTTTGATCCGATCGGGGTGACATCTCTGTGACGGACGCCCATTATAAAAGGTGTAGTCTGCGTAAGGGTATTCCTGAGAGGTAGCGTGAATGGAACAGCTGCGTGCCGAATTGAGCCACCTGCTGGGGGAAAAACTCAGCCGCGTGGAGTGTGTCAACGAGAAGGCGGATACCGCGCTGTGGTCACTGTACGACAGCCACGGCCACCCTATGCCGCTGCTGGCAAGAAGCTTTACTACGCCGGGGCTGGCACGCCAGCTGGCATGGAAGATGTCGATGCTGGCCCGCAGCGGTACGGTACGCATGCCGGTGGTCTACGGGGTCATGACTCACGACGAGCACCCCGGTCCTGATGTGCTGCTGATCGAGCGTCTGCACGGTGTCCCCGTTGAAGCCCCGGCCCGCACGCCGGAGCGCTGGGAGCAGCTTAAAGATCAAATTGTTGAGGCGCTGCTCGCCTGGCATCGGCAGGACAGTCACGGTTGCGTCGGCGTGGTGGACAGCACTCAGGAGAACATCTGGCCCTCCTGGTATCGCCAGCGGGTAGAGGTGCTGTGGAACACCCTCAACCAGTTTAAAAATACCGGCCTGACGATGCAGGATAAGCGGATCCTGTTTCGCACCCGCGAGTGCCTGCCGACACTGTTTGAGGGCTTTAACGACAACTGCGTGCTGGTGCACGGCAATCTCAACCTGCGCAGCATGTTAAAAGATGCCCGTACCGACCAGCTGCTGGCGGTGGTAGGGCCGGGGGTAATGCTCTGGGCACCGCGTGAATATGAGCTGTTTCGCCTCTCCGACAGCGCGCTGGCGGAAGGGCTGCTGTGGCACTATCTCCAGCACGCCCCGGTTTCCGAGGCGTTTATCTGGCGACGCTGGCTCTACACTCTTTGGGACGAGGTGGCGCAGCTGGTGAATACCGGCCATTTCAGCCGCAGCAATTTTGATCTTGCGGCAAAATCACTCCTGCCGTGGATCGCCTGACGAACCTTTAAGCCACTGCCAGACGCGACCCAGCGTCTCATACCCGACCCGGTCGCTGTGCATCAGCCATACCGGGGAGGGAATGATGCGCTCCCAGGGGTTGAGCGGTGAATCAATTGCCAGCTGGTTAGCCGGCGCGGGCAGGGGGTTTAACCCCGCGTGACGGAAAAAGATCATCGCCCGGGGCAGATGCGACGCCGAGGTCACCAGCAGAAACGGCGTCTCGCCGATAGCCTGCTTCACTGCGGCGGCCTCCTCTTCGGTGTCCTTAGCGCTGTCGAGCGTCATAATGTCGCTGCGCGGGATGCCCAGCGTTTCAGCCACCCGCGCTCCGGCCTCGGCGGTGCTGACCGGGTTTGTCACCGCCGGTGCGCCGGTGAAGATCATTTTGGCACCCGGATTTTGCCGCCACAGGCGCACCGCCTCCGTGAGGCGCGGCAGGCTGTTGTTGATCAGGTTCGAGCTGGGCGCCCACGTATCGTTCCAGGTGTAGCCCCCGCCGAGCACCACGATATATTTTACCTGCTGGGTGCCGCGCCAGGTGGGGTAGGTCTGCTCTATCGGTCTGAGCATTCCGTCCGCCACCGGTTGCAGGCTGATCAGCACCAGCGCCAGCCAGCCTGCGCTCATCAGCGCCTTACCTGACTTCTGGTAGCGGGTAAACCAGACCAGCGCCAGGCCAACCCCCATCAGCAAAAGCAGCAGCGGCAGGGGCAGCAGCATCCCACCAACGTATTTCTTCAGCGTAAAAAGCATGGCTTCCGTTTCCTTTTTGACCATACAGCAGGTTATTCTGTGGATCTTACACCAGATAGGTTCCTTCTTAACGTGGCTGTGACAAAATAGCGGTTTTGCCAGGATCGCGGAGTAGCAGATGCAGGATCGCAATTTCGATGACATCGCGGAGAAGTTTTCCCGCAATATCTATGGCACCACGAAAGGGCAGCTACGCCAGGCGATCCTGTGGCAGGATCTCAACGCTCTGCTGGCGACCTTTGGCCCGTGGCCGCTGCGCATTCTCGATGCCGGTGGCGGAGAGGGGCAGACGGCCATCCGGCTGGCGAAGCTCGGTCATCACGTCACGCTCTGCGATCTGTCGGGTGAGATGGTCGCCCGGGCCAGCGCGGCGGCAGAGGCGGAAGGTGTGATCGACAACATGCATTTTATCCACTGTGCCGCTCAGGACATTGCCCAGCATTTGGAATCGCCGGTCGATCTGATATTGTTCCATGCCGTGCTGGAGTGGGTCGCCGAGCCGGTTGCCGTGCTGCAGACGCTCTGGTCGGTGCTGCGTCCCGGCGGCGCGCTGTCGCTGATGTTTTACAATGCCAACGGCCTGCTGATGCGAAACGTGCTGGTGGGCAATTTTGGCTATGTGCAGCAGGGCATGTACAAAAAGAAACGACGGACGCTTTCACCGGACTTTCCGCGCGATCCGCAGCAGGTCTACGGCTGGCTCGAAGAGATGGGCTGGCAGATCACCGGTAAAACCGGTATCAGGGTTTTTCACGACTATCTGCGCGATAAGCAAAAACAGCATGACTGTTTTGCTGCATTAGTGGAGTTAGAGACGCGTTACTGCCGCCAGGAGCCTTACCTGAGCCTGGGCCGCTATATACACGTTACCGCGCAGAAGCCGCAGGTAGATACAAGGATTAACGATGAGTGAATTTTCCCAGACAGTCCCCGAACTGGTTGCCTGGGCCAGAAAAAACGATTTCTCGATCGCGCTGCCGGTGGACAGGCTCTCCTTTTTGCTGGCGGTCGCCACGCTGAACGGCGAGCGGCTGGACGGCGAGATGAGCGAAGGGGAGCTGATCGACGCGTTTCGCCACGTCAGCGAGGCGTTTGAGCAGACCAGCGAAACCATCGGCGTGCGCGCCAATAACGCCATCAACGATATGGTGCGCCAGCGCCTGCTGAACCGCTTTACCAGCGAGCAGGCCGAGGGGAACGCCATCTACCGTCTGACGCCTCTCGGGATCGGCATCACGGACTACTACATTCGCCAGCGCGAGTTCTCTACCCTGCGCCTCTCGATGCAGCTCTCTATCGTTGCCAGCGAGCTGAAACGCGCCGCTGACGCCGCGGCGGAAGGCGGGGATGAGTTCCACTGGCATCGTCACGTCTACGCCCCGCTCAAATACTCCGTGGCGGAGATTTTCGACAGCATCGATCTGACCCAGCGGATTATGGATGAGCAGCAGCAGCTGGTGAAGGATGACATCGCCCAGCTGCTGAACAAAGACTGGCGGGCGGCGATCTCCAGCTGTGAGCTGCTGCTGTCAGAGACCTCCGGGACGCTGCGCGAGTTACAGGACACGCTGGAGGCGGCGGGGGATAAGCTGCAGGCCAACCTGCTGCGCATCCAGGATGCAACCCTCGCCCATAACGATCTTGAGTTTGTTGACCGGCTGGTATTCGATCTGCAAAGCAAGCTGGACCGCATCATCAGCTGGGGCCAGCAGGCTATCGATCTGTGGATTGGCTACGATCGCCACGTGCATAAGTTTATCCGTACCGCCATCGATATGGATAAAAACCGCGTCTTCGCCCAGCGCCTGCGCCAGTCGGTGCAGTCCTACTTCGATGCGCCGTGGGCATTGACCTACGCCAGCGCCGATCGTCTGCTGGATATGCGCGACGAAGAGATGACGCTGCGCGATGAAGAGGTGACCGGCGAACTGCCGCCGGATCTTGAGTTTGAAGAGTTTAACGAAATTCGCGAGCAGCTTGCCGCCATGATTGAAGCGCAGCTGGCGGTATATAAAACCAGAGAAGTGCCACTGGATCTTGGTCTCGTGGTGCGCGAATATCTGGCGCAATATCCGCGGGCGCGTCACTTTGACGTTGCGCGAATTGTGGTTGATCAGGCGGTACGCCTCGGCGTAGCGCAGGGTGATTTCACCGGGCTGCCAGCAAAATGGCAGCCAATTAATGATTACGGAGCCAGGGTACAGGCGCATGTCATTGACAAATATTGAACAAGTGATGCCAGTCAAGCTGGCGCAGGCGTTGGCTAACCCGTTGTTCCCGGCGCTGGACAGTCAGCTGCGCGCCGGTCGCCACATTGGTCTTGATGAGCTGGACAATCACGCATTTTTAATGGACTTCCAGGAGTATCTGGAGGAGTTTTACGCTCGCTATAACGTGGAGCTGATCCGCGCGCCGGAAGGGTTCTTCTACCTGCGCCCGCGCTCCACAACGCTGATCCCGCGCTCGGTGCTTTCTGAGCTGGATATGATGGTCGGCAAGATCCTCTGCTACCTCTATCTCAGCCCGGAGCGGCTAGCCAACGAAGGCATCTTTACCCAGCAGGAGCTGTACGACGAGCTGCTGGCGCTGGCGGACGAGAGCAAGCTGCTGAAGCTGGTCAACAACCGCTCCACCGGCTCTGACGTCGATCGCCAGAAGCTTCAGGAAAAAGTGCGCTCCTCGCTGAACCGTCTGCGCCGCCTGGGCATGGTCTGGTTTATGGGCAACGACAGCAGCAAGTTCCGCATCACCGAGTCGGTGTTCCGCTTTGGCGCTGACGTGCGCGGCGGGGATGACCTGCGTGAAGCGCAGCTGCGCATGATCCGCGACGGCGAGGCCATGCCGGTAGAGAACCACCTGCAGCTCAATGATGAGCAAGACGAGAATCAGCCGGACAGTGCGGAGGAAGAGTCATGATCGATCGCGGTAAATTTCGCTCGCTAACGCTGATTAACTGGAACGGCTTTTTTGCCCGGACCTTTGACCTGGACGAGCTGGTCACCACGCTCTCCGGCGGTAACGGGGCGGGTAAATCCACCACCATGGCGGCCTTTGTCACGGCGCTGATCCCGGATCTGACCCTGCTACACTTCCGTAACACCACCGAAGCGGGGGCCACCAGCGGCTCGCGCGACAAGGGTCTGCACGGCAAGCTGAAGGCGGGCGTCTGTTATTCGGTGCTGGACGTGATCAACTCGCGCAACCAGCGCGTAGTGGTAGGCGTGCGCCTGCAGCAGGTCGCCGGACGCGACCGCAAGGTAGATATTAAACCTTTTGCGATTCAGGGCCTGCCTACCAGCATCCAGCCCACAACGCTGCTGACCGAGACGCTCAACGAGCGCCAGGCGCGCGTATTAACCCTGACCGAGCTGAAAGAGAAGCTGGACCAGATCGAAGGCGTCCAGTTCAAGCAGTTCAACTCGATTACCGACTACCACGCCCTGATGTTCGATCTGGGCATCGTGGCCCGTCGCCTGCGCTCCGCCTCGGATCGCAGCAAGTTCTACCGTCTAATCGAGGCCTCGCTCTACGGCGGGATCTCCAGCGCCATTACCCGCTCGCTGCGCGACTACCTGCTGCCGGAAAACGGCGGGGTGCGGAAGGCATTCCAGGATATGGAAGCCGCGCTGCGCGAGAACCGCATGACGCTTGAGGCGATCCGCGTCACCCAGTCCGACAGGGATCTCTTCAAGCACCTGATCAGCGAAGCTACTAACTACGTGGCCTCGGACTACATGCGCCACGCCAACGAGCGTCGGGTGCATCTCGATCAGGCCCTGACCTTCCGCCGGGATCTCTTTACCTCCCGATCGCAGCTGGCCGCCGAGCAGTATAAGCACGTTGAGATGGCGCGGGAGCTGCATGAGCATACCGGTGCGGAGGGGGATCTCGAAGCGGATCACCAGGCCGCCAGCGACCATCTGAACCTGGTCCAAACCGCGCTGCGCCAGCAGGAGAAGATTGAGCGCTACGAAGCGGATCTCGACGAGCTGCAGATCCGTCTGGAGGAGCAGAACGAGGTGGTGGCGGAAGCCGCCGACCGCCAGGAGGAGAACGAGGCCCGGGCGGAAGCCGCCGAGCTGGAGGTGGATGAGCTGAAGAGCCAGCTTGCCAACTATCAGCAGGCCCTCGACGTGCAGCAGACCCGCGCTATCCAGTACAACCAGGCGCTGGCCGCGCTGGAGCGCGCCCAGGCCCTGTGCCACATTCCGGATCTGACCCCGGAGAGCGCCCAGCAGTGGCAGGAGACCTTCCAGGCCAAAGAGCAGGAAGCGACCGAAAAGCTGCTCTCGCTGGAGCAGAAGATGAGCGTGGCCCAGACCGCGCACAGTCAGTTTGAGCAGGCGTACCAGCTGGTGGCGGCCATCAACGGCCCGCTATCGCGAGACGAAGCCTGGAGCGTCGCCCGTGAGCTGCTGCGCGACGCCGTAAACCAGCGCCATCTGGCCGAACAGGTGCAGCCCCTGCGGATGCGTCTTAACGAGCTGGAGCAGCGTCTGCGCGAGCAGCAGGAGGCCGAACGTCTGCTGGCCGAGTTTTGCAAGCGTCACAACAAGCGCGTCGATGCCGACGAGCTGGAGGCGCTGCATCAGCAGCTGGAAGCCCAGATTGCCGCCCTCTCCGAGACCGTAGCTAACGCCGGTGAGCAGCGCATGGCCCTGCGCCAGGAGCTGGAGCAGCTGCAGGCGCGTATTCAGCGACTCCTGAAGCGCGCCCCGGTCTGGCTGGCGGCACAGAACAGCCTCAACCAGCTCTGCGAGCAGAGCGGGCAAGAGTTTGAATCGAGCCAGGACGTGACCGAGTTCCTGCAACAGCTGCTGGAGCGCGAGCGCGAAGCGATTGTTGAGCGGGATGAGATCGGTGCCCGCAAGCAGGCGGTGGATGATGAGATCGAGCGTCTGAGCCAGCCGGGCGGGGCAGAAGATGCCCGCCTCAACGCCCTGGCGGAACGTTTCGGCGGCGTGTTGCTCTCTGAAATCTATGACGACGTCAGCCTTGACGATGCCCCTTACTACTCGGCGCTGTATGGTCCGTCGCGTCACGCCATCGTGGTGCCGGATCTCTCCCTGATCGCCGACCAGCTGGAAGGATTAACCGACTGTCCGGAAGATCTCTACCTGATCGAGGGGGATCCGCAGTCCTTTGACGACAGCGTCTTTGCCGTTGACGAGCTGGAAAAGGCGGTAATCGTTAAGGTTGCCGATCGCCAGTGGCGCTATTCCCGCTTCCCGTCGCTGCCGCTGTTTGGTCGCGCCGCACGCGAGAGCCGTATTGAGAGCCTGCATGCCGAGCGCGAAACGCTGGCGGAGCGCTTCGCCACGTTGTCCTTTGACGTTCAGAAAACCCAGCGTCTGCATCAGGCCTTCAGCCGCTTTATCGGCAGCCATCTGGCGGTGGCCTTTGAGGACGATCCGGAAGCGGAGATCCGTACCCTGACCAGCCGTCGGGGCGAGCTTGAGCGGGCCATCAGCGCCCATGAGAGCGATAACCAGCAAAACCGTGTCCAGTACGATCAGGCGAAGGAGGGCGTCAGCGCCCTTAACCGCCTGCTGCCCCGCATCAACCTGCTGGCTGACGACACCCTGGCCGACCGCGTGGATGAGATCCGCGAGCGTCTGGACGAGGCCCAGGAAGCAGCACGCTTTATTCAGCAGTACGGCAACCAGCTGGCGAAGCTGGAGCCGGTGGTCTCGGTTCTGCAGAGCGACCCGGAGCAGTTTGAACAGCTGAAAGAGGACTACGCTTACTCACAGCAGGTGCAGCGTGAAGCGCGCCAGCAGGCGTTTGCCCTCACCGAGGTGGTGCAGCGTCGCGCCCACTTCAGCTACAGCGACTCCGCCGCGATGCTCACCGGCAACAGCGATCTTAACGAGAAGCTGCGCCAGCGTCTGGAGCAGGCGGAGGGCGAACGCGCCCGCGCCCGTGAGGCGATGCGCAGCCACGCCGCCCAGCTTAGCCAGTACGGCCAGGTGCAGGCCTCGCTGAAAAGCTCTTACGACACCAAAAAAGAGCTGCTGAACGATCTGCATAAAGAGCTGCAGGAGATTGGCGTCCGGGCCGACAGCGGCTCGGAAGAGCGGGCGCGCATCCGTCGCGATGAGCTTTACGCCCAGCTCTCCGGCAACCGCGCCCGCCGCAACCAGCTGGAGAAAGCCCTGACCTTCTGCGAAGCGGAGATGGATAACCTGACCCGCAAGCTCAAGCGTCTTGAACGTGACTACCATGAGAAGCGCGAGCAGGTGGTGACCGCCAAAGCGGGCTGGTGCGCGGTAATGCGGATGGTGAAAGATAATGGCGTTGAGCGCCGCCTGCACCGTCGCGAGCTGGCCTACCTCTCTGCTGACGAGCTGCGATCCATGTCGGATAAGGCGCTGGGTGCGCTGCGTCTGGCGGTGGCGGATAACGAACACCTGCGCGACGTGCTGCGTATGTCGGAAGATCCGAAGCGTCCCGAGCGTAAGATCCAGTTCTTCGTCGCGGTCTACCAGCATCTGCGCGAGCGTATCCGTCAGGATATCATTCGCACTGACGATCCGGTTGAAGCGATTGAGCAGATGGAGATCGAGCTGGGCCGCCTGACGGAAGAGCTGACCTCCCGCGAGCAGAAGCTGGCCATCAGCTCCCGCAGCGCGGCGAACATCATTCGCAAGACCATCCAGCGCGAGCAGAACCGTATCCGCCAGCTCAACCAGGGCTTGCAGAGCGTCTCCTTTGGCCAGGTGAACAGCGTGCGCCTGAACGTGAACGTGCGCGAGACCCACGCTACGCTGCTGGACGTGCTCTCTGAGCAGCACGAGCAGCATCAGGATCTCTTCAACAGCAACCGCCTGACCTTCTCGGAAGCGCTGGCGAAGCTCTACCAGCGTCTGAACCCACAGATCGATATGGGCCAGCGCACGCCGCAGACCATCGGTGAAGAGCTGCTCGACTACCGCAACTATCTGGAGATGGAGGTTGAGGTTAACCGTGGCTCCGACGGCTGGCTGCGTGCCGAATCCGGCGCGCTCTCCACCGGGGAAGCGATCGGTACCGGCATGTCGATTCTGGTGATGGTGGTGCAGAGCTGGGAGGACGAAGCCCGTCGCCTGCGCGGAAAAGATATTTCGCCGTGCCGCCTGCTGTTCCTCGATGAGGCCGCCCGTCTTGATGCCCGCTCTATCGCCACGCTGTTTGAGCTGTGCGAGCGACTGGAGATGCAGCTAATTATCGCCGCGCCTGAAAACATCAGCCCGGAGAAAGGGACCACCTATAAGCTGGTGCGTAAGGTGTTTAATAATCAGGAGCATGTGCACGTGGTTGGCCTGCGCGGCTTTGCCCCGCAGCTGCCGGAGCCGCTGCCCGGTACGGCGGATGCCAGCGTAAGCTGACGGTTAACAGAGTAAAAGGGTGGCAGCAGTGCCACCCTTTTTTATTGCCCGCTGGCCCAACCAGCGGGAGATCAATCTTTAATCTTCTTTACATTTAGCCGGGCAAATGTATTTTTGTCTTTATATACTCATAGAATCAGACGGATTAATCGATTCGTTTATAAACAGGGGGCAAGGGATGTTGCTGAAGAAAAAAGAGAGTCGTCGGGTATCCGCACTCGGTTTGTGCCTGGCGCTCGCGTTTGCTCCGCTGTTTAGCGCTATGGCCGATGAGCCTGAGGTTGTGCCATCCGATAGCTCTGCCAGCATGGGCGTGCAGCCTACGGCGCTGGCCGAGCCGCTGGCCCAGTCTCACGCCACTGCCGTCATGGCGGGCGTGGAGGCGCTGGCCGATCCCGGCCTGATGGCTAAAACCCGGGCTGATATTCAGTCTCAGCTGCCGGCAGGCTATACGCCGGTCTATATGAATCAGCTTGTAGCGATCTATGCCGCCCGCGAGCAGAAGGCCATGTGGGACGATCGCGATGCGGTTAAAGCGTTTCAGCAGCAGCTGGCCGAGGTGGCTATCGCCGGTTTCCAGCCGCAGTTTACCAAATGGGTTGAGCTACTGACCGATCCTGCCGTAACCGGCCCGGCTCGGGACGTGGTACTTTCCGATGCCATGCTGGGCTACCTGCACTTTATTGCCAGCATTCCCGTTAAGGGCAACAGCTGGCTCTACAGCGCAAAACCGTATCAGCTGGCGACGCCGCCGCTGACGGTGATTAACCAGTGGCAGCTGGCGCTGGATAACGGCCAGCTGGCGCACTTTGTTACCAGCCTTGCGCCGCAGCATGCCCAGTACACCTCTATGCATCAGTCGCTGCTCAAGCTGCTGGAGGATACGCGCCCCTGGCCTACGCTTACGGGTACCGCCACGCTGCGTCCGGGACAGTGGAGCAACGACATTCCGGCCCTGCGCGAAATTCTCTCCCGCACGGGGATGCTGGACAGCGCTGAGAATATCGTCCTGCCAGGCGAAAAGCCGAAGAAGGCGAAGCCCGCGCGCGGCGGTTACTACGATCGTGACCTGGTCGCGGCGGTTAAGCGCTTCCAGACCTGGCAAGGCCTGGGAAGCGACGGTGCTATCGGGCAGTCCACTCGCGACTGGCTGAACGTCACGCCAGCCCAGCGTGCGGGGGTGCTGGCGCTCAACATTCAGCGTCTGCGCCTGCTGCCGGGCACGGTTTCGACCGGCATTATGGTTAACATTCCGGCCTACTCGCTGGTCTACTACCAGCAGGGCAGCGAGGTGCTGGCGTCACGGGTGATCGTTGGCCGTCCGGATCGCAAGACGCCGATGATGAGCAGCGCGCTCAACAACGTGGTCGTGAATCCGCCGTGGAACGTGCCGCCGACGCTGGCGCGCAAGGACATTCTGCCGAAGGTATGGAACGATCCGGGCTATCTGGAGCGGCATAACTATGTTGTGCTGCGCGGCTGGAACAGCAAAGAGACCATCGATCCGTGGCGGGTTGACTGGGGCACCATTACCCCCTCCAATCTGCCGTTCCGCTTCCAGCAGGCACCGGGCGCGCATAACTCACTTGGGCGCTATAAGTTCAATATGCCCAGCTCGGATGCTATCTATCTGCATGATACGCCGAACCATAATCTGTTCCAGAAGAACGAGCGGGCGCTCAGCTCCGGCTGCGTGCGCGTGAACAAAGCCTCCGAGCTGGCCAGTATGCTGCTGCAGGACGCGGGCTGGAACGACACGCGCATCTCTGGCGCATTGCAGGAGGGGAACACGCGCTACGTGAACATTCGCCAGAACATTCCGGTGAACCTCTACTACCTGACCGCTTTTGTCGGCAGCGATGGACGTACTCAGTATCGTACAGATATTTACAATTACGATCTGACTGCGCGTTCCGGAGCTGACGTTTTGCCGAAGGCAGAACAATTAATCAGATAAATGAAGTAGTTCAGATTAATCCATTCTCTAAATTACTGGTAAAAACGGGCTGCCCAGGCTACGCGGCCCGTCTTTACCGGGCTTGACCTTCCTTGACGTAAGAAATTTTGCCCGGTAATGTGCTTTTTCACGCGCCAGAAGTGCATTAATTAAGCAAACTTTTTACCTGTAGACCTGATTATCATGGATAAATTTGACGCTAATCGCCGCAAACTGCTGGCGTTAGGTGGCGTTGCACTTGGTGCAGCCATCCTGCCAACGCCTGCGTTCGCTACCCTCTCTACGCCACGCCCACGGATCCTGACTCTCAATAACTTACACACCGGAGAGTCAATCAAAGCCGAGTTTTTTGACGGCAAGGGCTATATTCAGGATGAATTAGCTAAACTTAACCACTTTTTCCGCGATTTTCGCGCCAATAAAGTGACATCCATTGACCCTAAACTCTTCGACCAGCTCTATCGCCTGCAGGGACTGCTCGGCACGCGCAAGCCGGTTCAGCTTATCTCTGGCTATCGCTCTATCGATACCAACAATGAACTTCGCGCCCATAGCAGCGGCGTGGCGAAGAAGAGTTATCACACTAAAGGCCAGGCGATGGATTTCCATATCGATGGCCTGGCATTAAGCAATATTCGCAAAGCTGCGTTATCTATGGGTGCAGGTGGTGTAGGATATTACCCACGCAGCAACTTTGTGCATATTGATACCGGGCCGGTTCGGCACTGGTAGCCCAGAGCTTAATGAAAAAGGAGCAGTATGAACTATCGTCTTATTCCGGTTACCGCGTTTTCCCAGAACTGTTCGCTGATCTGGTGTGAGGAAACCCGAGAGGCCGCGCTGGTGGATCCAGGTGGTGATGCCGAGCGTATCAAAGAGGTGGTTGCCGCCTCTGACGTTACGCTGACGCAGATTTTGCTCACCCACGGTCATCTCGATCACGTGGGCGCCGCCGCCGAGCTGGCGCAGCACTACGGTGTGCCGATCGTTGGCCCGGAAAAAGAGGATGAGTTCTGGCTGACGGGACTTCCCGCTCAGAGCCGCATGTTTGGCCTTGACGAGTGTCAGCCCCTGACGCCCGATCGCTGGCTGGACGAAGGTGAGAGCGTGACCGTTGGCAAGATAACGCTGCAGGTGCTGCACTGCCCGGGCCATACGCCGGGGCACATTGTCTTCTTTGACGCGCAGTCACGGCTGCTGGTGTCGGGAGATGTGATCTTTAAGGGTGGGGTAGGGCGCAGCGATTTCCCGCGCGGCGACCATGGTCAGCTGATCGACTCCATTAAGCGCAAGCTGCTGCCGCTGGGCGACGACGTGACCTTTATTCCCGGCCACGGGCCAATGTCAACCCTGGGGGAAGAGCGCCTGCACAACCCGTTTTTGCAGGATGAGCAGCCGATCTGGTAGTTCATAGTGTCGGGCCTACTCACCACACCATGCCTGACGTAGGCCGGGCAAACGCAGTGCCGCCCGGCATTGCAGCGTCAGCAGAGTAACGCCCGGTGGCGCTGACGCTTACCGGGCCTACGCAGTGTACCGTGCTCACTGTAGGCCCGGTAGGCATAGCGCCACCGGGCTTTTTTATTTACAGCACCGCGACGATGGCTTCACACAGCGGAGCCATATTGTCCGGGGTCATGCCCGCGACGTTAACGCGACCGGATGCCACCGCATAGACGCCAAACTCTTCCCGCAGGCGCTGCACCTGCTCTTTGGTCAGGCCGCTGAACGAGAACATACCGTTCTGCTTAATGATAAAGCTGAAGTCACGGTTAGCGCCTTTCTCCTGCAGCGTGTTAACAAACAGCAGACGCATGCGCTGAATGCGCTGGCGCATGTCGGTCAGCTCCTGCTCCCAGATGGCGCGCAGGGCGTCATTGCTGAGGATAGTCGCTACCACGGAGGCACCGTGCGCCGGCGGGTTGGAGTAGTTGGCACGGATCACGGACTTCAGCTGGCTGAAGGCGCGATCGGCAGTGTCAGCATCGGCGGTAACCAGCGTGCAGGCCCCGACGCGCTCGTTATAGAGACCAAAGTTTTTCGAGTAGGAGCTGGCAACAATCAGCTCTTTATGCAGCGCGGCGAAGGCACGCAGCCCCTCAGCATCCTCCTCCAGACCACGGGCAAAGCCCTGGTAGGCGAAGTCAAATAGCGGCAGCCAGCCCTTCTCAACAGAGAGCTGAGCCAGGGTCTGCCACTGATCCAGCGTCGGATCGATGCCGGTTGGGTTGTGGCAGCAGCCGTGGAACAGCACCACGTCACCCGCCTGGGCTTCGTTCAGGCTCGCCAGCAGGCCGTCAAAGTCGAGGCTATGGTTGGCCGCGTCATAGTAGGCATACTCGCGCACTTCCAGCCCGGCAGCGTTGAACACGCCTTTATGGTTCGGCCAGCTTGGGTTGCTCACCCAGACGCGTTTAACGTCGCTGTTTTTCGCCAGGAAGTCCGCCGCCACGCGCAGTGCGCCGGTACCACCTGGGGTTTGTGCCGTGCGGGCGCGCTTGTCGTTGATCGTCGCGCTGCCTTTACCAAACAGCAGCTCCTGGGTGCAACGGCCAAATTCCGGGATCCCGTCGATGCCGAGATAGTTCTTCGTCGTCTCATTCTCCAACAGATACTGCTCGGCTTTCTTCACGCTGGTCAGCACCGGCGTTTTACCGGTTTCATCTTTATAGACGCCGATGCCAAGGTTAATTTTTGTCGGGCGTTGGTCGGCACGGAACAGATCGGCTAACCCCAGAATAGGGTCAGCAGGGGCTGCAGTAATATTCTCAAACATGACGAGGTTCCATTTTGATGACAGAAGGGCGTTGGGTATCAGGGTAACGGGAGAATTATCAATTGCCAACCGTTTGCGACAAAATGTTACGCCTGCACCACTCTATTTTATGCCCTGGCCTTAAGCCACGGATCCGCAGCCAGAGTAAATGACTATTTCAATGGCATTGCGGGTATGCCCCGTACAATTTACTATAGTAATTATGACGGGCTATTGGTAAGGGATTCACCGTGGCAGTGTATACGACCAGGCTGTTTGACAGAAAAATGAAAGGCGAACATCTGACAGACGATCTTCTCTTTGAGGTTGCACAGGAAGTGATGGACGGCCGTTTTGAAGGCGACCTTGGCGGAGGAGTAATCAAGAAGCGAGTTGCGTTAGGCGCAGGCAAGCGCGGTGGAGCCAGAACCATTATTTTTTTTAGGGTTGGATCTCACCTGTTCTTCGCTGATGGCTGGAGAAAAAACCAGAGCAGAAAAAGCGGTAAAGAGATTCAGGATGATGAACTGGCTATCTATAGAGACATCGCGGGTGACTTGCTTAAGCTGAATACACAGCAGATTGAGCGATTGGTTAAAGCAAACGAACTGCGTGAGGTAAAGTGCAATGGCAGCAAATATTAAAGAGTTGCAGGAGATGGCGAAGGGTCTGCATGATCATGGCGGTATCAGTGATGCCACGATGGACCGAATCAACACGCGTGTTGCCGCTCGCGAATTTCGCGAGCGTATTGAGGAAGCACATGTAATGAACGGCGCTGATATTCAAAATTTGCGCGCTCGTTACAAGATGTCCCAATCGTCGTTGGCCTATGCGCTTAATATGTCCGTAGTCAGCGTCTCTAAGTGGGAGCGGGGAGAAAAAATACCTTCAGGGGCTGCGCTTCGTCTGCTCAATCTCCTTGATAAAAACGGTCTGGATATCTTTGCCTGACAGCTATTAGTCGCGTGTTGTAAGCATAAAAAAACAGGGCCGAGGCCCTGTTTTTTAAGCATATAATAACGAGGTGTACTGATTAGAACTGGTAGACGATACCGACAGCAACGGTGTCATCATCGCTCAGGCCCAGCTTGTTGTCGTCATCCAGCAGGTTAATCTGGTAGTCAACATAGGTGGACATGTTTTTGTTGAAGTAGTAGGTCGCGCCGATATCAACGTAGTTGATGAAATCTTCGCTACCGATGCCGCCTTCAACGTCTTTCGCTTTAGATTTGTAGTAAGCGAGGGACGGACGCAGACCGAAGTCGAACTGGTACTGAGCAACGACAGAGAAGTCTTCAGATTTGTTGGCGTAGCCATTGCCGCCCAGACGAGCCGCGTTGCGCATTTCACCGTACAGAGCTGCAAGGTAAATGTTGTTCGCGTCATATTTCAGGCCGGTTGCCCACTGCTCAGCTTTATCGCCCTGACCCCATACCAGATTGTTCTGCTGGTCGTTGGTACGGTCAGCGGCGCCGTAAGCACCCAGAACTGCGAAGCCGTCAAACTCATAGCTCAGAGAGGTTGCCCAGCCGTCGCCGTTAGAGCGAGTTGCATCAGTACGTTCGTTTTTGCCCAGGTACTGAACGCCGAAGCTCAGGCCATCAACCAGACCGAAGAAGTTGCTGTTGCGGTAAGTTGCCAGACCACCGGTACGGCCAGCGAAGAAGTCATCGCTCGCGCCAGTGTCGCCGCCGAACTCAGGCAGCATATCGGTGATACCGATGACGTCATAGACCAGGCCATAGTTACGACCGTAGTCGAAGGAGCCTGCGTCAGCGAATTTCAGACCTGCGTATGCCAGACGGGTTTTGTTACCGGACTGCGCATCGCCGCCTTCAGAGTTGTTACCCTGGAAGTTATATTCCCACTGACCGTAGCCGGTCAGCTGGTCGTTGATCTGGGTTTCGCCTTTGAAGCCCAGACGCGCATAGGTCTGGTCGCCGTCGTTACCGTCATTTTTAGAGAAGTAGTGCAGACCAACTGCTTTCCCGTACAGGTCTAATTTGTTACCGGCTTTGTTATAGATTTCTGCAGCGTTTGCTGCACCGGCTACCAGCAGAGCAGGGATAACCACTGCCAGAATATTGCGCTTCATCATTATTTATTACCCTCATTAGGTTTTTTATAACACCTGCCACCGCCGCCAATAAATTCTGTCAATAAAAATTTACGGAACTATTGATGAGAGTTTGGTGTCTTTTTGTGTCTGAGAAGCATCTTTCCATTCATATAAACGTTTCGCTACCTTGAAAGTGCTACAAATGTCTTAAAGAGGTAACAAAAAGAAATAATGTGTAAGAATTTGTGTATTTAGGGGAACTTTGTGAACCACTTCATGTTTCCAATAGAGTTGCCGATAAAATCAGCGGATCCATTGATATATATATGAATTGCTTATGTTTAATTTTGATAAGCGGCTGACTTATTCAGAAAAGGCGTCAGTGATATCTTTTCTCATTACTGTGTTTAGACATCTGGATAGCTGAGCAGCTTTTATCCGAATGTGCTAAAGCCTAAGCAGTAATTTTTGTGCAAGTTTTAGGCAGTATGATTTCTGTACGAAATTATTTCTGAAAAATAGTCTTACAGACGTTAACTCAGGACGGGTTGATACGAAATTTTACTGACGTTTTGTTAACGAAAGTTGACAAAGTGGGGTAGAAGAAGGGCCAGCGAGTGCTGGCCCAGAGGGAGTTAGAAGGTGGCGTTACGCGGCGTGCGCGGGAAGGGGATCACGTCACGAACGTTCTGAACGCCGGTCACGTAGGCGATCAGACGTTCAAAGCCGAGGCCAAAACCGGCGTGCGGTACGGTGCCGTAGCGACGCAGATCGCGGTACCACCAGTAGTCCTCTTTGTTGAGGCCCATCTCAGCCATACGCGCATCCAGCACCTCCAGACGCTCTTCACGCTGGGAGCCGCCGATGATCTCACCGATGCCCGGCGCCAGTACGTCCATGGCGGCAACGGTTTTACCGTCGTCGTTCAGGCGCATATAGAACGCTTTGATCTCTTTCGGGTAGTTTTTAACGACGACCGGCGCTTTGAAGTGCTCTTCAGCCAGGTAACGCTCGTGTTCGGAGGAGAGATCCACACCCCAGTAGACCGGGTTCTCGAACTGCTTGCCGCAGTTTTCCAGAATGGTGACCGCGTCGGTGTAGTCTACCTGGGCGAAGTCCGCCTCAATGAAGCGCTCCAGGCGGGACACTGCGTCTTTATCTACGCGCTCGGCAAAGAACTTCATGTCGTCGGCACGTTCGGTTAGCACCGCTTTGAAGGCATACTTCAGCATCGCTTCCGCCAGCGCGGCGTTATCTTCCAGATCGGCAAAGGCGATCTCCGGCTCCAGCATCCAGAACTCAGCCAGATGGCGGCTGGTGTTAGAGTTTTCCGCGCGGAAGGTCGGACCGAAGGTGTAGATTTTCGACAGCGCACAGGCGTAGGTCTCACCGTTGAGCTGGCCGGAAACGGTCAGGAAGGACTCTTTGCCAAAGAAATCTTTGTCAAAATCAATCTTGCCCTGGTCATTGCGCGGCAGGTTTTCCAGATCCAGCGTCGAGACGCGGAACATCTCGCCTGCGCCTTCGGTATCGGAGGCGGTGATCAGCGGAGTAGAGACCCAGAAGAAGCCCTGCTCGTCAAAGAAGCGGTGCAGCGCCTGCGCCAGGGTGTGGCGTACGCGGGCAACCGCGCCGATCAGGTTGGTGCGCGGACGCAGGTGCGCCACTTCACGCAGATACTCGATGCTGTGGCGCTTGGCCGCCATCGGGTAGGTGTCCGGGTCTTCAACCCAGCCGGTCACTTCTACGTGGCTTGCCTGCAGCTCAAAGCTCTGGCCCTGACCCGGGGAGGCAACGACCTTGCCGGTCACCACGACGGAACAGCCGGTGGTCAGATGCAGCACTTCGTCATTGTAATTGGGCAGAGAATTATTAATTACGGCCTGTACAGGATCAAAGCAGGAACCGTCATAGACGGCCAGGAAGGAGATGCCAGCTTTTGAATCTCGGCGGGTACGTACCCATCCGCGCACGGTGACTTCTTGGTCAACGGCGACGCGGCCCTGGAGTACGTCGGCTACAGGCACAACGCTCATAATAGTCTCTCTGTTAATTATCCGAAAAATACGCTTTCCACCCAAAGAGGCGGTTTGCCTATGTTACCTGGCGTGCGCCATCAGACAAGCAGAATTAACAGTAAGAAGGGAAGAAATAAGAAATAAATAAGGAAAAGGGAGCCGAAGCGGCTCCCTGCGTGGATCAGCTGGCCTTTTTCACCTGCGGCAGATCGAACGCTTCGCGCAGCGCCCGGACAAAGGCTTTATCGTGACAGATGGTTTTACCCGGACTGTCGGAGAGTTTTGCCACTGGCTTGCCGTTACACTCCACCAGCTTGATAACAATATTCAGCGGCTTCACCTGCGGAATATCGCAGGTCAGGCGCGTGCCGATACCAAAGCTCAGATTAACCCGGGGGGAGAAGTGGCGGTAGAGATCCAGGGCTTTCTTCAGGTCGAGGTTGTCCGAGAAGACCAGCACCTTGCTGAGCGGATCGATACCCAGCTTTTGATAGTGGGCGATCGCTTTTTCGCCCCACTCAACCGGATCGCCCGAGTCGTGGCGCAGGCCCTGATAGCGGGAGGCAAACTCCGGACCGAAGTCGCGCAGGAAGGCGTCCATGGTGATGCAGTCGGTCAGGGCGATCCCTAGCTGGTCCGGGTATTCCGTCAGCCAGGCGGCAAGGGCAGCACGCTGGCTGGTAGCCAGTTCGGGGCTGATCTGCTGGTGCGCCTGGAACCACTCATGCGCCTGGGTACCCATCGGGGTCAAGTTCAGGCGGCGGGCGAGATCGTAGTTGCTGGTGCCGACAAACCACGGCTCCTGCTGCAGGCGCTCAACGATGGCCTGCTGCACATCGCGGGAGAAGCGGCGGCGGGTGCCGAAATCCATCAGGCGGAAGCGGGACATATCCAGCCCGGCGGTGAGCTGGGAGAAATTTGCCAGCTTCTCCTCCAGCGTCGCCAGCGCCTGCGCGACGCCGGTATCCGGCGAGCGGTAGCGGTGCACTACCTCGCTGATTACCGCCAGCAGCGGCACCTCCCACATGATCACCTCGCGCCACGGACCGGCGAGGCGAATAGAGAGCTTGCCCTGGTCGTTGGTAATCACCACCTGGCCTGGGTCATAGCGGAACGTCCGCAGCCAGTCGAGATAGTCGGCGCGGAAGAAGGGGAGGCCTGAGAGCCACTGATACTCATCATCCTGCAGGCGCAGATGCTGCATAGCATCGACCTGCTCGCGGATAGCATCGGCATAGATACCCAGCAGGTCGTCGCCCCGGCAGCGAAACTCTGCCGACACGTGGACATCATGGTATTGATGAAAAACCGCCTGCTGCATATGCAGCTTATAGGCATCGGTATCAAGCAGCGTTTGCAGAATCGGGGTAGCGAGTTGTGTCATGGTGCGCCGTAGCATCCTCTCACTGGAGCGTATCCATCAAAGCCAAAGCAGATAAAGACGCAGGAGTATACCTTGATTATCGGTTTAATGAACCTGGATCACAACACAACCGCGTAAGATGTTCGAGGGCAATTTGTGCCCCTGTTATCAAAATGTAGCAAACAGGGCTTTTTGCCTTGAAAAGAGTGTGTTTGCGCATGGCGTGAAAGGGGCAACAGGAATAGACTGAGTCGTTACCCTAATGAGATGCTAAAGGTTTTTTATGACTCAACAGCCCCAAGCCAAATACCGCCACGACTATCGTGCGCCAGATTACCTGATTAGCGACATTGACCTGACTTTCGATCTTGATGCTGTTAAAACCGTCGTCACGGCTGAAAGCAACATTTCCCGCCAGGGCGCAGCGGCCGAGCCTTTACGTCTTAACGGCGAAGATCTTACCCTTGTCTCCCTCCACGTTGATGGGCAGCCGTGGTCAGATTACCAGATTGAAGAGAACGCACTGACGATCGCTAACCTGCCGGATCGTTTTACCCTGCGCATCGTCAACGAGATTAGCCCGGCCGCCAACACCGCCCTGGAAGGGCTTTACCAGTCGGGTGAGGCACTCTGCACCCAGTGTGAAGCCGAGGGCTTCCGCCATATCACCTGGTACCTCGACCGCCCGGACGTGCTGGCGCGCTTTACCACCAAAATCATCGCCGATAAGAGCAAATATCCGTTCCTGCTCTCCAACGGCAACCGCGTGGGCGAGGGCGATCTGGAGAATGGTCGTCACTGGGTACAGTGGCAGGATCCATTCCCGAAACCCTGCTACCTGTTCGCGCTGGTGGCCGGTGATTTCGACGTGCTGCGCGACACCTTTACCACCCGCTCCGGCCGCGAGGTGGCGCTGGAGCTGTTTGTCGATCGCGGCAACCTTGACCGTGCCCCGTGGGCAATGACCTCCCTGCAAAACTCCATGAAGTGGGACGAGGAGCGCTTTGGTCTTGAGTACGACCTCGACATCTATATGATCGTCGCCGTGGATTTCTTCAACATGGGGGCGATGGAGAACAAAGGCCTCAACGTCTTCAACTCCAAATATGTGCTGGCCCGCACCGACACCGCCACCGATAAAGACTACCTCGACATTGAGCGGGTGATTGGCCATGAGTATTTCCATAACTGGACCGGTAACCGTGTCACCTGCCGCGACTGGTTCCAGCTCAGCCTGAAAGAGGGGCTGACGGTATTCCGCGATCAGGAGTTCAGCTCCGATCTCGGCTCCCGCGCGGTGAACCGCATCAGCAACGTGCGTACCATGCGCGGCCTGCAGTTTGCGGAAGATGCCAGCCCGATGGCGCACCCGATCCGTCCGGACAAAGTGATCGAGATGAATAACTTCTATACCCTGACGGTGTATGAGAAGGGTTCAGAGGTGATCCGCATGCTGCATACCCTGCTGGGGGAAGATAACTTCCAGCGCGGGATGCAGCTCTACTTTGAGCGTCACGACGGCAGCGCCGCCACCTGCGACGACTTTGTCCAGGCGATGGAAGACGCCTCCAACGTCGATCTCTCCCATTTCCGCCGCTGGTACAGCCAGTCCGGCACGCCGATTGTCAGCGTGCGCGACGACTACAACCCAGAGACCGAGCAGTACACGCTGACCATCAGCCAGCGCACGCCGCCGACGGCCGAGCAGGAAGAGAAGCTGCCTCTGCACATTCCGTTTGATATTGAGCTGTACGACAATGAAGGCCAGGTGATCCCGCTGCAAAAAGAGGGACACCCGGTGCACCATGTGCTCAACGTCACCCAGGAGGAGCAGACTTTCGTCTTTGATAAGGTCTACTTCCAGCCGGTGCCCTCCCTGCTGCGCGAGTTCTCCGCGCCGGTGAAGCTGGAGTATAAGTGGAGCGATCAGCAGCTGACGTTCCTGATGCGCCATGCGCGCAACGACTTCTCCCGCTGGGACGCGGCCCAGAGCCTGCTGGCGACCTATATCAAGCTGAACGTGGCTCGCCACCAGCAGGGCCAACCGCTGTCGCTGCCGCTGCACGTAGCCGACGCCTTCCGGGCGATCCTGCTGGATGCCGATATCGATCCGGCGCTGGCGGCGGAGATCCTGACCCTGCCATCTGCAGGCGAGATGGCCGAGCTGTTCGACATCATCGATCCGGTAGCGATCGTTGCCGTTCGCGAGGCGCTGACCCGCACCCTGGCGACCGAGCTTTCCGACGAGTTCCTTGCGGTCTACAACGCCCACAAGCTTGACGCCTACCGGGTTGAGCATGCGGATATCGGCAAGCGTGCGCTGCGCAACACCTGCCTGCGCTACCTGGCGTTTGGCGACGTGAAGCTCGGCGATACCCTGGTTACCCAGCAGTATCACTCTGCGGACAACATGACCGACGCGCTGGCGGCGCTCTCTGCTGCCGTCGCGGCGCAGCTACCGTGCCGTGATGCGCTGATGCAGGAGTATGACGATAAGTGGCATCAGGATGGCCTGGTAATGGACAAGTGGTTTATCCTGCAGGCCACCAGCCCGGCCAGCAACGTGCTGGAGACCGTGCGCGGCCTGCTCAACCACCGCTCCTTTACCCTTAGCAACCCGAACCGCGTGCGCTCGCTGATTGGCGCGTTTGCCGGCAGCAACCCGGCGGCGTTCCATGCGGAAGACGGCAGCGGCTATCGTTTCATGGTAGAGATGCTGACCGAGCTTAACAGCCGTAACCCGCAGGTGGCGTCGCGTCTGATTGAGCCGCTGATCCGCCTGAAACGCTACGACGAAGGACGCCAGGCGCAGATGCGTGCGGCGCTGGAGCAGCTGAAGGGCCTGGAGAACCTCTCTGGCGATCTCTACGAGAAGATCGCCAAGGCGCTGGCCTGATAAATCGCCGGGCAGCAGCACGCTGCCCGGTTTTTTCCCCTCTTTTTCCTCTCTCCAGGTAATCGTTTGCGTTTTATCTGAATTATTTGCCCCTGGTCAATTCCCTTTCGCCTCGCAATCGCAGATAATACGCCCCCGGTTTGCACACCGGGAATCCAGGAGAGTTCATGTACTACCCCTTCGTTCGTAAAGCCCTTTTTCAGCTCGATCCAGAGCGCGCTCATGAATTTACGTTTCAGCAATTACGCCGTATTTCCGGCACCCCTTTAGCCGCGCTGGTGCGCCAGAACGTGCCGCAAAAGCCGGTCTCCTGCATGGGACTGACCTTTAAGAATCCGCTCGGCCTGGCTGCGGGTCTGGATAAAAACGGCGAGTGTATTGATGCGCTGGGCGCCATGGGTTTCGGCGCTATCGAAATTGGTACCGTGACCCCACGCCCGCAGCCGGGCAATGATAAGCCACGTATCTTCCGCCTGGTCGAGGCCGAGGGGTTAATTAACCGTATGGGGTTCAATAATCTCGGGGTAGATAACCTGGTAGAGAACGTCAAAAAAGCCCATTTTGACGGCGTGCTGGGAATTAATATTGGCAAAAATAAAGATACGCCGGTGGAGCAGGGGAAGGATGACTACCTGATCTGTATGGATAAAGTCTATCCCTACGCGGGCTATATTGCGATTAACATCTCCTCGCCAAATACGCCCGGCCTGCGCTCGCTGCAATACGGTGAGGCGCTGGACGATCTGCTCTCGGCCATCAAAAATAAGCAGCGCGAGCTGCAGAATATTCACCATAAATATGTCCCTGTGGCGGTGAAAATTGCTCCCGATCTCTCCGTTGAGGAGTTAATTCAGGTCGCCGATAGCCTGGTTCGCCATAATATCGATGGCGTTATCGCCACCAATACCACGCTCGAAAGAGGGCTGGTGCAGGGAATGCGGCACTGCGATGAAACCGGTGGCTTAAGCGGTCGTCCACTGCAGCTAAAGAGCACCGAAATTATTCGCCGCCTGGCGCAGGAGCTGAATGGTCAGCTGCCGATTATTGGCGTCGGCGGAATCGACTCCGTTATCGCCGCGCGGGAGAAAATCGCCGCCGGGGCAACGCTGGTGCAGATCTATTCCGGCTTTATATTTAAAGGCCCGCCGCTGATTAAAGAGATCGTTACCCATATCTAATCCTTTGCGTCTAAATGTTAACCAGGGGTTTATTTCCGTCCCTGGTTGTTTTATATTCCTCTCGTTGTTGTTTATTTAAACGTTCTCATTATTGACATTTTGTGGTAAGCGAAGCGGTAACAACTGAGACTGAGCAGGACGCTTGAGGGGGAGCGGAGAGGAAAATGCGAATCAAACCTGACGATAACTGGCGCTGGTACTACGACGAAGAGCACGATCGGATGATGCTCGATCTCGCCAATGGGATGCTGTTTCGCTCCCGTTACGCCCGTCGGATGCTGACGCCGGACGCGTTCGCTCCTTCCGGTTTCTGCGTAGATGACGCCGCGCTCTACTTCTCTTTTGAGGAGCGCAGCCGCGAGTTTGATCTCTCCCGGGAGCAGCGAGCCGAGCTGGTGCTGAACGCGCTGGTGGCGATCCGCTTCCTGAAGCCGCAGATGCCAAAAAGCTGGCACTTCCACGCCTACGGCGACAGCTGGCAGCCGGAGCTGGGCGAAGCCGCCAGCGTCTGGCTTAGCGATACCGCCGAGCAGGTAAACCTGCTGGTAGTGGAGCCGGGTGATAACGCCACCCTCTGCCTGCTGGCACAGCCCGGCGTGGTGATTGCCGGACGTACGATGCAGCTTGGCGACGCGATCAAGATCATGAACGATCGGATGCGGCCGCTGCCCCAGATGTTCAGCCTGGAGCAGGCGGTTTAAGGTTTCAGCACCAGCGGCGTTTTAGGAATGCAGCTACAGCTCAGAATGGTGCCGTCGTCGCCGATGGCGGACTGCTTCAGGGCGCTGACTTCCCCTTCCACCAGACGTACGCGGCAGCAGCCACAGATCCCCGCCCGGCAGGAGTAGGGCACACGGATCCCCTGGCTCTCCAGCTGTTCAAGCAGCACCTGTTGGTTATTCCCCGTAAAGCGCTCTCCCTGCCAGTCAATGGTCACCGTTGAGGCTGCCTGCTTCTCAACCTCCAGCGTCTCAACCGGCTCGCCTGTGCCATACGCTCTCGCCGGACCGCTCGCCAGCACGCTCACCTCGTCACCGACGCGGATCACGCCGCTGTTGCGGGCAATCAGGTTCTGGCCAAAATCAACGTCGCCGTTATCGACCGCGGTACGGAACTGTTGCAGGGTGTGCAGCGGCTCACCCGCCGGATGCTTCTGTCCGCGCTCCGGGCTGATGGTAGTAAATACGCAGCGGCTACAGGGTTTAACCACGTCAAAGATAACCTCGCCGATGCGCACGGTTTTCCAGGTATCCTCTTCCCACGCCCGCGCCCCGGTCACCACCAGGTTCGGGCGAAACTGCTCCATCTGGATGCTGGCCGGGCAGCGGCTCTGCAGATCGCGCAGCGAGGCATCGTTGGTGAGCAGGTAGGGGAAGCCGTCGGCAAAGGAGAGCGGCACGCTCTCAAAGCGCTTCACGCGGCGGGTCGGCTCTTGTCCTACCCAGCGCAGCTGCACCTCGCGATTAAAAAAGCCGCTCAGCCACTGGTTGATCGCCGCGGGAGCGATTAATGCGGTAAAATGATTTCCCCATACCTCCGTCGGTGCGGCGTCGCTGATAAAATCAGCAAAGCGGACCAACGCGCTGCTGCCGTCGGGCGCGGTAAGATGCAGGCCGTCATGCAGCGGCGACGGAATAAAACGCACCAGCTGTGGGTACTGACGGGCGGTAATAAAGGTACCGTCGGGTTCAGTAACCATAAAGATGCGGTCAAAGGCCAGACCGCTGATGTCGGCCAGAGCGTGCGTGAGGCCAATTCCGCGCATCGATTTGACCGGATGAATAAAAAGCCGCGACAGGATAGCCACTGCGCCCTCCATGGGTGTGAAAATAGGGTCTCAACTTTATGACATCCCACTTATATTGGCTATAATGCGCAACAATTTTCTGCGAGTAAAAGTGACGATATGAATTCTCTGTTTGCCAGTACGGCCCGTGGGCTGGAAGAGCTGTTAAAAACTGAACTGGAAAACCTCGGGGCGCAGCACGCCCAGGTGGTTCAGGGCGGTGTCCATTTTGAGGGGGACACCCGGCTCATTTACCAGAGCCTGATGTGGAGTCGTCTGGCTTCGCGCATTATCCTGCCGCTGAACGAGTGCAAGGTCTACAGCGACCTCGATCTCTATATGGGCGTGCAGGCGATTGACTGGACGGAGATTTTTAATCCCGGCGCGACCTTTGCCGTGCACTTCAGCGGGCTGAATGAGGAGATCCGCAACAGCCAGTACGGTGCCATGAGGGTAAAAGACGCCATCGTCGATAGCTTTACGCGTAAGAATATGGAGCGCCCGAACGTCGATCGCGAGCAGCCGGATATGCGCATCAACGTCTGGCTGAATAAAGAGACGGCGCATATCGCCCTCGATCTCAGCGGCGACGGCCTGCACCTGCGCGGCTATCGCGACCGGGCCGGGCTTGCCCCCATGAAAGAGACCCTGGCCGCGGCGGTGGTGATGCGTTCCGGCTGGCAGCCGGGTACGCCGCTGCTCGATCCGCTCTGTGGCTCCGGCACCCTGCTGATTGAGGCGGCAATGCTCGCCACCGATCGCGCGCCGGGCCTGCACCGCCAGCAATGGGGCTTCAGCGGCTGGGCGCAGCACGACGAGGCGCTGTGGAAAGAGGTGAAGGCCGAGGCGCAGACCCGCGCCCGTCGCGGGCTGGCAGACTATGGCTCGCGCTTCTACGGCTCCGACAGCGATCCCCGGGTGATCGACATTGCCCGCAGCAACGCCCGTCGCGCAGGCGTCGGCGAGCTGATCGATTTCAACGTTAAAGACGTTGCCCAGCTGACCAATCCGCTGCCGGAAGGGCCGCACGGTACGGTGCTCAGTAACCCGCCGTACGGTGAGCGTCTGGAGAGCGAACCGGCGCTGATCGCCATGCATAGCCTGCTGGGCCGCACGCTGAAAAACAGCTTCGGCGGCTGGAACGTCTCCCTGTTCAGCGCCTCGCCGGAGCTGCTCAACTGCCTGCAGCTGCGCGCCGACCGCCAGTTTAAAGCCAAAAACGGCCCGCTGGACTGCGTGCAGAAGAACTACTCTATCGCGGAAAACTTCGGCGATATCAAGGCCAGCGGCATGGCGGAAGATTACGCCAACCGCCTGCGCAAGAACGTTAAGAAGCTGGAGAAGTGGGCGCGCCAGGAGGGGATCGAGTGCTATCGCCTCTACGATGCCGATCTGCCGGACTATAACGTGGCGGTAGACCGCTACGCCGACTGGGTTGTGGTGCAGGAGTATGCGCCGCCGAAAACCGTCGATCCGCAGAAGGCCCGTCAGCGCCTGCTGGACGTTATTGCCGCCACCATCACGGTGCTGGGGATCGCGCCTAACAAGCTGGTGCTGAAGACCCGCGAGCGGCAGAAAGGCAAGAACCAGTACCAGAAGATGAACGAGAAGGGCGAATTTATGGAGGTGAGCGAATACAACGCTCGCCTGTGGGTCAACCTGACCGACTACCTGGATACCGGCCTGTTCCTCGATCACCGTATCGCCCGGCGGATGCTCGGCCAGATGAGCAAAGGCAAAGATTTCCTTAACCTCTTCTCCTACACCGGCAGCGCCAGCGTGCATGCAGGGCTGGGCGGGGCGGCATCGACCACCACCGTCGATATGTCACGCACCTATCTGGAGTGGGCGGAACGCAACCTGCGCCTGAACGGTCTCACTGGCCGTCAGCATCGCCTGATGCAGGCCGACGTGATGGGCTGGCTGCGGGATACCGACGAGCAGTTCGATCTGATCTTTATCGATCCGCCGACCTTCTCCAACTCCAAACGCATGGAAGAGGCGTTTGACGTTCAGCGCGATCACCTGAGCCTGATGAAAGATCTTAAGCGCATGCTGCGTAAAGGCGGCACGATTATGTTCTCAAACAACAAACGCGGTTTCCGCATGGACCACGACGGGCTGGCTGAGCTGGGGCTGAAAGCACAAGATATCACCCAAAAAACGCAGTCGCAGGATTTCGCCCGCAACCGTCAGATCCATAACTGCTGGCTGATTACCGCAGCCTGAGAGGAATAGAACAAGATGTCATTAATTAGTATGCACGGTGCCTGGCTGTCGTTCAGCGACTCGCCGCTTCTGGACAACGCCGAGCTTCACATCGAAGACAACGAGCGCGTCTGCCTGGTTGGACGTAACGGCGCCGGTAAATCCACCCTGATGAAGATCCTCAACCGTGAGCAGGGTCTGGACGATGGCCGCATCGTCTATGAGCAGGATCTGGTTGTGGCGCGCCTGCAGCAGGATCCACCGCGTAACGTCGCCGGCAGCGTCTACGATTTTGTCGCCGAAGGGATCTCAGAGCAGGCGGAGTACCTCAAGGGTTACCATGAGATCTCCCATCTGGTGATGAGCGATCCGAGCGAAAAAAACCTCAACGAGATGGCGCGCCTGCAGGAGCTGCTGGATCACTACGGTCTCTGGCAGATGGAAAACCGCATCAACGAGGTGCTGGCCCAGCTGGGTCTGGAAGCCGATATGGCACTGGCCTCGCTCTCCGGCGGCTGGCTGCGTAAGGCGGCGCTGGGGCGTGCGCTGGTAAGCAACCCGCGCGTGCTGCTGCTGGACGAACCGACCAACCACCTCGATATCGAAACCATCGACTGGCTGGAAGGGTTCCTGAAAACCTTCAACGGGACGATTATCTTCATCTCCCACGACCGTTCGTTTATCCGCAATATGGCGACGCGCATTGTCGATCTCGATCGCGGTAAGCTGGTGACCTATCCGGGCAACTACGATCAGTACCTTGTGGAGAAAGAGGAGGCGCTGCGGGTTGAAGAGCTGCAAAACGCTGAATTTGACCGCAAGCTGGCCCAGGAAGAGGTGTGGATCCGCCAGGGCATCAAAGCGCGCCGCACCCGTAACGAAGGGCGCGTTCGCGCCCTGAAGGCGATGCGTCGCGAGCGCAGCGAACGCCGTGAGGTGATGGGCAGCGCGAAGATGCAGGTCGAAGAGGCCGCCCGCTCCGGCAAGATCGTTATTGAGATGGAGAACGTGCACTACGGCGTGGAGGGCAAAAAGCTGGTCACCGATTTCTCCGCCCAGGTACAGCGCGGCGATAAGATCGCCCTGATTGGCCCGAACGGCTGTGGGAAAACCACGCTGCTGAAGCTAATGCTCGGCCAGTTACAGGCTGACAGCGGACGTATTCATATCGGGACCAAGCTGGAAGTGGCCTATTTTGACCAGCACCGTGCGGAGCTGGATCCGGATCGGACGGTAATGGATAACCTCGCCGAAGGCAAGCAGGAGGTGATGGTTAACGGTAAGCCGCGCCACGTGCTGGGCTATCTGCAGGACTTCCTGTTCCACCCGAAACGGGCGATGACCCCGGTGCGGGCGCTCTCCGGTGGGGAGCGTAACCGTCTGCTGCTGGCGCGACTGTTCCTCAAGCCCAGCAACCTGATGATCCTCGATGAACCGACTAACGACCTCGACGTCGAGACCCTTGAGCTGCTGGAAGAGCTGATCGACGGCTACCAGGGCACGGTTCTGCTGGTGAGCCACGATCGTCAGTTTGTCGATAATACCGTGACCGAGTGCTGGATTTTCGAAGGCCAGGGGCGGATTGGCCGCTACGTGGGTGGCTACCAGGATGCGCGGGGCCAGCAGGCTGCCTCGCAGGCGCAAAAACAGTCCGTTAGCAAAAAAGTGACCGACGCCCCGGTGGCAAAAGCAGAAACTGTCAAACGCGGCGGGAGCAAACTAAGCTATAACCTGCAGCGGGAACTTGAGCAGCTTCCGCAACGGCTTGAAGACCTGGAGGCGAATCTCACCGCACTGCAGGCGCAGGTTGCTGACGGAGCCTTTTTCAGCCAGCCCCATGAGCAGACGCAAAAGGTGTTAGACGAGATGGCCGCTGCTGAGCAGGCGCTGGAAGAGGCCTTTGAGCGGTGGGAGCAGCTTGAGGCGCTTAAAAACGCGACGTAATTCAGGGAGTGCGCATGTGCGAACAACATCATGATGCCCGACACATTTTGTGTTCGCAGTGCGACCTGCTGGTGGCGCTGCCGCCGCTGGCGCACGGGCATAAGGCAGCCTGCCCACGCTGCGGCCATACGCTGACCACCCGCTGGGATGCCCCCCGGCAGCGCCCGCTGGCCTACTCGGTCGTGGCGCTGTTTATGCTGGCGCTGGCTAACCTCTTCCCCTTTGTCTACATGAAGGTGGCAGGGGTCACCAGTGAAGTGACGCTGATGGAGATCCCCGGCGTCATGTTCTCTGAGGATTATGCCAGCCTCGGCACCTTCTTCTTACTCTTTGTCCAGTTTGTGCCCGCGTTCTGCCTGGTCACCATTATTCTGCTGGTGAATCAGGTCCCGCTGCCCGATGGCCTGAAGCGCGCGCTGGCGCGCATCTTCTTTATTTTGAAAAACTGGGGAATGGCGGAGATCTTTCTTGCCGGGGTGCTGGTCAGCTTCGTGAAGCTGCTGGCCTATGGCGATCTCGGCGTTGGCAGCAGCTTCATCCCCTGGTGTCTGTTCTGCATTCTGCATCTGCGCGCGTTTCAGTGCGTTGATAAACGCTGGCTGTGGGATGACATCGCTCCCGCGCCAGCGCTTGCCCAGCCGCTGCGGGTCGGGGTGCCGGGGATTCGTCAGGGGCTGCGCTCCTGCGCCTCCTGCACGGCGGTGCTGCCCATCGACCAGACGGTATGTCCTCGCTGCCACAGCCACGGCCACGCCCGGCGCAGGAACAGTATCCAGCTGACGATGGCGCTGCTGGTCACCTCTATTCTGCTTTATCTACCGGCCAACATCCTGCCCATCATGATCACCGATCTGCTGGGGGATAAGATGCCCTCGACCATTCTGGCGGGGGTGATCCTGCTCTGGAGCGAAGGCTCCTACCCGGTGGCGCTGGTGATCTTTATCGCCAGTATCATGGTGCCGACGCTGAAGATGATCGCTATCGCCTGGCTCTGTTGGGATGCAAAAGGGCATGGCAGGCGCGACAGCGAGCGGATGCACCTGATTTATGAGGTGGTCGAATTTGTTGGCCGCTGGTCGATGATTGACGTCTTCGTCATCGCCGTACTCTCTGCCCTGGTACGTATGGGCGGATTAATGAACATTTACCCCGCAATGGGCGCGCTGATGTTTGCGCTGGTTGTCATCATGACGATGATTGCGGCTATGACCTTCGATCCACGCCTGTCGTGGGATCGTGAGCCAGAATCAAGCCAGGAGGAGTCGTAAAGCATGGAGACCAAAGGTGGGGAAGCCAAAGTGCAGAAGGTGAAAAACTGGTCGCCGGTGTGGATCTTCCCAATTATCACGGCGCTAATTGGGGCCTGGATCCTCTTTTATCACTACAGCCACCAGGGACCGGAGGTGACGCTGATCACCACCAATGCTGAAGGCATTGAGGCGGGTAAAACCACCATCAAGAGCCGCAGCATTGACGTCGGCGTGGTGGAGTCGGCAACGTTAACCGACGATCTTACCCACGTTGAGATCAAGGCGCGGCTGAATGCTGACATGCAAAAGCTGCTGCACGGCGACACGGTATTTTGGGTGGTGAAGCCACAGGTCGGCCGGGAGGGGATCAGCGGGCTGGGCACGCTGCTCTCCGGAGCCTATATTGAGCTGCAGCCGGGAACCAAAGGCGGCGTGCGTGACGATTACCAGCTGCTGGACTCGCCGCCGCTGGCACCGCCGGATGCGAAAGGTATTCGCGTCGTGCTCGACAGTAAAAAAGCGGGTCAGCTCACCCCGGGGGATCCGGTGCTCTTCCGTGGCTATCGCGTTGGCTCGGTAGAGACCAGCGTGTTCGATCCGCAGAAACGCACCATGAGCTATCAGCTCTTTATCAACGCCCCTAACGATCGGCTGGTGACCAGCAACGTCCGCTTCTGGAAGGACAGCGGTATCGCCGTGGATCTCACCTCGGCGGGGATGCGTGTGGAGATGGGGGCGCTGACCACCCTGTTTGGCGGCGGCGTCAGCTTTGACGTGCCTGACGGCATCGATTTAGGCCAGCCGGTGGCCGAAAAGACCGAATTCGATCTCTACGACAACCAGCGCAGCATTCAGGAGTCGCTCTACACCGAGCACAAAGATTTCCTGCTGTTCTTTAAAGATTCCATTCGTGGCCTGCAGCCGGGCGCGCCGGTAGAGTTCCGCGGCATGCGTCTCGGAACCGTGAGCAAGGTGCCATTCTTTATGCCGGGCCTGCGCCAGGCGTTGAACGAGGACTATCGCATTCCGGTGCTGATCCGCATTGAGCCGGAGCGCATCGCCAGCCAGATGGGTGAAAGCCCGGATATCCTTACCAACCTGCCTCAGCTGCTGAAGCAGGGGCTACGCGGCTCGCTGAAGACCGGTAACCTGGTCACCGGCGCGCTCTATGTGGATCTGGATTTCGTCGCGAAACCGCCGCCGCTCACCGGCATCCGCGAGTTTGGCGGCTACGGTATTATTCCAACGGTAAGCAGCGGGCTGGCGCAGATCCAGCAGCGCCTGATGGACACGCTGGATAAGATCAACAACCTGCCGCTGAATCCGATGCTTGAGCAGGCTACCGGCACGCTTGCCGAGAGCCAGCGCACCATGCGTCGCCTGCAAGCCACGCTGGATAACCTGAACAAGCTGACTGCCAGCCAGTCGGTGCAGAGTCTGCCGCAGGATATGCAGAAGACGCTGCGCGAGCTGAACCGCAGCATGCAGGGCTTCCAGCCAGGTTCGGCGGCCTATAACAAGATGGTGGCGGATATGCAGCGCCTGGATCAGGTTCTGCGCGAGCTGCAGCCGGTGCTGCAAACCCTTAACCAGAAGAGCAACGCCCTGGTCTTTGAGGCGAAGGGCAAGAAAGATCCTGAGCCGAAGGGGGCAAAACAGTGAAAAAAGGGATAATCGCCATGGCAGTGCTGCTGCTCAGCGCATGCAGCAGCAGCGAAGAGACTCGCTACTATCAGCTACCTGAAAGCCCAAGGCCGGTCGCTGTGTCGCAGAGCATGGAGACCGCCACTCCCGGCCAGGGACAGCGTCAGCTGTGGATTGAGCAGGTTTCGGTGCCGGACTATCTGGCGGGCAACGGCGTGGTCTACCAGACCAGCGACGTGCAGTACGTTATTGCCAGTAACAACCTGTGGGCCAGCCCGCTCGATCAGCAGCTGCGCACCTCGCTGGTGGCCAACCTCAGCCGCAATCTTCCGGGCTGGGTGGTGGCCTCCCAGCCGTTAGGCAGCGAGCAGGATACGCTTAACGTCACCGTAACCGGCTTCCATGGCCGCTACGATGGACACGTGATTGTGAGCGGTGAGTGGCTGCTCAACCATCAGGGCACGCTGATCAAACGTCCGTTCCATATGGAGATGACGCAGCCGCAGGATGGCTATGACGCAATGGTGAAGGTGCTTGGCGAGGCGTGGGCGCAGCAGGCCAGTAATATCGCCCGGGAGATAAATCGCCTGCCTTAACCTGCAATTAATCCGAAAAAACCACGCTTTCGTTTATGGCAGCGTGGTTTTTTTTCGCCTACAGAGTGGGGTAAAACCTGTGCCTGCTCACATTTTTTGTACAAATGAACCTTCGTATATCTCACATTTATGACATTGGTATGAATTTTGTGCATTGACTGCGCGTGGCGATCGCGCTATTTGTTAGACGTGGTTGCACACTTTGTAGCCACTGTTTTCTTTTCCACCAGACTCAAATAATGAGGGAAACGAGGCATGAAGAGACAAAAACGAGATCGCCTGGAACGGGCACATCAACGTGGTTACCAGGCCGGCATTGCCGGGCGCTCAAAAGAGTTGTGTCCTTATCAGACGCTGAATCAGAGATCGTACTGGCTGGGAGGCTGGCGAGAAGCCATGGAGGACAGGGTAGTTATCGCCTGATTCTGTCTCTTTAAAAGAAACCTCCGCCTTGCGGAGGTTTCGCCTGTCAGGGGGATCAGAACGCGGAGGTGTCCTTGAACAGACCCACTTTCAGATCGGTGGCGGTGTAGATCTGACGACCGTCAACCAGTACTTCACCATCCGCGATGCCCATGATCAGCTTACGGTTGATAACGCGCTTGAAGTGAATGCGGTAGGTAACCTTCTTCGCATTCGGTAAAATCTGGCCAGCCAGTTTCACTTCGCCCACGCCGAGCGCGCGACCTTTACCTTCGCCGCCGAGCCAGCCGAGGTAGAAACCAACCAGCTGCCACATGGCATCGAGTCCCAGGCAGCCAGGCATTACCGGATCGCCAATAAAGTGGCAACCGAAGAACCACAGATCCGGGTTGATATCCAGTTCTGCTTCAACATAGCCTTTATCGAAATTGCCGCCCGTTTCGCTCATTGTGATCACACGATCCATCATCAGCATGTTTCCTGCCGGCAACGGTGGACCGTTTTCGCCAAACAGTTCACCACGACCAGAGGCAATGAGGTCTTCTTTCGTATAAGAGGTTTTGCGTTTATCTACCATGTTCTCAGTAAGCCTTATTTTAGTGAAGCACGCAGGATAGCTAACACGTGTACGCTGAACAACTCCGATCAGTTGGCTGAAAACCAGCTGAGCCAGCGCAGCGGCCACGGGTAACGATGACGCGCTTCCTGCTGCGTCGCCAGCGTAATACGTTCCTGAATGGTCTGGATCAGGGTGGTTTGCCCTTCACCTTCCCACACCAGGTCTGTCAGTAAGGGTAGTGCATCGGCCACGTCATCAATGGCCCAGATGGAAAATTGTTCTGCCTGTACTGCGTCCAGCAGATCCTGATGCAGACAGAGGTGACGCACGTTAGCGGCGGGAACAATCACCCCCTGCTTGCCGGTCAGGCCCCGATGCTGACAAATCGCAAAAAAGCCTTCGATCTTCTCGTTCAGACCGCCTACCGGCTGCGCCCGACCAAACTGATCCACCGAGCCAGTAATGGCAATATGCTGATGCAGAGGGACATCGGCCAGGGCGCTGATCAGCGCGCATAGCTCGGCCATCGAGGCGCTGTCGCCATCTACTTCGCTGTAGGATTGCTCAAAGGTTAGCGACGCCGTAAACGGCATCTGCTGCTCCAGCTCCAGTTCGGCCATCAGGAAGGATTGCATGATCATCATGCCCTTCGCGTGGATGTTGCCTCCCAGCTCGGCTTTTCGCTCAATGTCGTGAAACTCACCGTCGCCGATGTGCACCACGCAGCTAATGCGTGATGGTTCGCCATAGGGGCGGGGATGACCAGGAAACTCAACCACCGACAGGGCGTTGATCTGTCCGACGCGTTCGCCCTCGGTTTCAATGAGAATTTGCTCGAGCAGGATCTCATCCAGCATACGCTCCGGCAGATAGCCTTCGCGCCACTCGCGCTGGGTCAGCATGGTTTGCAGCTGCTCCGCATCGAAGGTGCTCTCCTCGGTAAAGGCAGAGACCTCGCGCAGCTGGCGCGCCAGCCACAGCGGGCAGAGCGGCAGCGTCTCCTGATCGTCGGTATAGCGTACTGCGGCGCGGATCAGCACCGGCCAGGCATCTGCAGCAGGCACAGGCAATCCGGCCTGCTCGGCGTTCAGGATCACCCACTGACGCCAGGTGGCAAGATCTTCCGCATCGGTAATCTGAATATTCTCTTCATACTCGCTGTAGATAGACTGGGCAGCCAGATCCGGCTCCATCTCCTGGAAATCCGCCAGCGACTCGCGCTCGCCTACCAGAATAACCTTCAGCGTGAGCGGCATAGCGGGCACGCTAACGGGCAGGGGACGGGACTCGTCAAAGGAGACCCAGTCGAAACGCTGTCGGGTAACTATCGACTTCAGGCGCATCCAGAGCAGCGGCTGGCTCAGCAGGGTGCGCAGGGAGACGACCAGCACGCCACCGTTGGCCTGGTGCACCAGCCCTGGCTCAAGGGCGATCTCGTTATTGAACTGACGCAGGCAGCCAAAGAGCTGCTCGGCCTCTACCCAGTCGGCAACCACCACCTCACTCTGTCCGGCAAAGTTTGCCTCTGTACTGGCGGCAGGCTTAACGCTCACCGAGCGGCCAGCGATGCTGTACTCAACGCCAACCACCGGCGACGTCGCGGGCTGAAGTTCACGGGCGGCGGCAGCGATCAGGGCCAGATACTCCGGCTCCTCCGGCGCTTTAGCCAGTAAAAAGCGTGATGATGCAGACGGATGCAGCAGCTGCTCCAGCGCGTATTGCAAACGAGGTTGCGTGTCACCAAGAGAAAGCTCAGACTCAAGGTCAACGTCAGACGGTGTAAGCACCTCCTGATAGCTGTCGGTATCAGGAACAAGGTCTTGCCAGGCTAGTTTAGTAATGGTCAATGTCGAGGTTTTATCGTCAGCTGTAAAGGGCGAAATTATAGCGTAAGCGGCAATTCAGCACACGCGGAATAGATGCTTTTACCGCTATCCCGGTACCGCTTAGCTCACAGGATGTGATTTCTTTTCAGCAGATTGGCAAAAAACTGATATTCTGAACTAAGTTACACGGTAACACTGAGATCGCAATGAAATATCAACAACTGGAAAATCTTGAAAGCGGCTGGAAATGGAAGTACCTGGTGAAAAAGCACCGTGAAGGTGAACTCATCACGCGCTACTTAGAAACCAGTGCGGCTAAAGAGGCTGTCGATTTATTGCTGAAGCTCGAATACGAACCGGTTGGCGTAAACGACTGGATTGCGCAGCACATGAATGCCGCGTTAATGAACCGCATGAAGCAGACCATTCGCGCCCGGCGTAAGCGGCACTTCAATGCCGAGCACCAGCACACGCGTAAAAAATCTATCGATCTGGAGTTTATGGTCTGGCAGCGTCTGGCGGGCCTTGCCCAGCGGCGGGGAAAAACCCTGTCGGAGACGATCGTGCAGCTGATTGAGGATGCCGAGCACAAAGAGAAGTATGCCAGCCAGATGAGCACCCTCAAGCAGGATCTGCAGGCGCTGCTGGGCAAAGAGTAACGCCCTGTTCAGTAAATCGCAGGCAATAAAAAACCCCGCATGGCGGGGTTTTTTTATAGGACGTGAACTTAAGCCTGCGGCTGAGTTACAACGTCTTTGATACCTTTAACTTCGATCTCTACGCGACGATCCGGTGCCAGGCAGTCGATCAGTGCAGCGCGAGCTTTCACGTTGTCACAGGTGTTGCCGGTAACCGGGTTAGATTCGCCCATACCACGTGCGGAGATCTTGTTGGACGGGATACCTTTGGAGATCAGGTAGTCAACAACAGACTGAGCACGTTTCTCGGACAGACCCTGGTTGTAAGCGTCAGAACCGATACGGTCGGTGAAGCCCAGAACAACAACGGAACCGTCTTTCGGATCCAGGTTGCTCAGCTGGGTGTACATCTGATCCAGAGCCTGCTGGCCTTCTGGTTTCAGAGTCGCTTTGTTGAAGTTGAACAGTACGTCAGACTTCAGAGTGAAGTGCTTGGTAGAAACCTGCGGAGCCGGAGCCGGAGCCGGTGCAACAACCGGAGCTACGTCTTCCTGCTGGCCGAAGCGGTAGGAAACACCTACGCTCAGCATACCGTTGTCCTGACGGGTGCCCAGAGTTTTAGCATCGCCAATGTTGTTAACCCACTGGTATTCCAGACGGGTAGCGATGTCGCGGGTCATTGCCCACTCTACGCCACCAGCGAATACTGGGGAAACACCGGTATCGTGGTCTTTGAAGGATGCGCCAGTGCCAGGAACCTGAGCTTTAGCATCAGCACGCCATACCATACCACCCAGGCGGGTGTAAATATCAACGTCGTCAGTGATTGGGTAGCCCAGTTTAGCGGTCAGCTGAACGCCCTGAGATTTGAAAGCACCGTTTACGTTGTCGCCTTTGTACGGCTCACGACCTAACCAGTCGTAGCCCAGTTCGAAACCAACGTACGGGTTAACCTGGTAGCCGCCGTATGCGCCAGCGCCCAGCTGGTCTTCACGAGTCGGGCCATCATTAGGAATGAAGCCGTTGTCGTGGTACTGGGACCAGCCCAGTTTAGCACCAGTGTACCAGGTATTATCTTTCGGAGCGGCCTGCGCTACGGTAGCGAAGCCAGCCAGTGCCACTGCAATCGCGATAGCTGTCTTTTTCATTTTTGCGCCTCGTTATCATCCAAAAATCGCCATGAAATTCTCGCCAGAGAAAACACGGTTAAATCCTTCACCGGGGGCATTGCTCAATATTAACTCTACCGATATCTTCGGCTTATGCCGAGCACCCCTGGCGATGTAAAGTCTACAACGTAGTTGGAAACTTACAAGTGTGAACTCCGTCAGGCATATGAAAAAAAAAGAGTTGTAGACACAATATTTAACATTTATGACGATAAATTCGCCATCGCAATATCGCAGTTACCGCGCCAGACAGGCTTCGCGAGAGAATTTAGCTTAATGACCAAAGGCCTGGAATCGGCACAAAATAGATCCCAGGAATTATCTTAATTTTACTTAATGAAACAAATTCGAGTGAATTTTTAAGCCCGATGACTGTCCTGAAGCCTGAGGATCGAAGCGAACCGGCCGCATAATAAACCCCATTGCATTCCCTTCACGCGCTGCCTCAACGAGGCGGCGGTGCTCATCTTCCGACAGCTCTTGCGCATGCCAGCCGATCACTACGCTGTAGTTACCCGTCTGTAGTGCTTTAATCATCGAGTCCAGCGTACTCTCAGGCGAGAGCTGACTGATATGCATCAGCTTGCTGAGGGGCAGACCAGCAGACTGTACCCACGCACGACTCAATTTTTGCTGCGGCGTCAGCCAGAGCTGCCAGCGAGACTGCTGGCTAAGCTGCTGTAAAAGAGGCAATAGCAGCAGCTGCGTCATCATCGGCTGGTCTTCACGGTAGACCACCTCACTGATAAGAGCGGTTGCCGCTGCGGGCGCATTAACCTGCGCGCGGCTACCTGCAAAAGAAGCGTATTGAGATGAGCGATTAGCATAGCCTGAAGTGTACATAGTCATTCCAGCCCTGAGAGTTACTGTATATCTGTACAGTACCCCCTAAGCGTTTAAAGATCAACCTCATTTTCTGAAAGCGTCTCGCAAATATGGTTTGAATGTGCGGCGAGATGAAAAATCACCTTGCTGATGGCGGACAACTTGCCTATGTTCCTTTTTAACGGATGGCTTAAGAAATAAAAGATATTTTACGCCTTGATTTTAAAGGAATAAGTATGAAAAACGTATCGTATCAAAGGATCTATCAATCTCGGGAATATCTTTCGCCGCTGGGGCATATTCACCACCGTGCACTCTTTGGTGGCTACAGCCTTGCTATTGAGGATACCGTCTTTGCAATGGTTGCCGAAGGGGCGCTCTACCTGCGCGCCTGTGAAGAGAGCGCGTCCTACTGTGTCAACTCCCAGGCCTCTTTCCTGACCTTTGTGAAGCGGGGCAGGCCGGTGCTGCTCAACTACTACCGGGTCGATGACAGCCTGTGGCACGATCGCGAAACGCTGCTGACGCTCGGCCACTACTCCCTGGCGGCGGCCCGGCGCGAAAAGGTCGCAAGATATGCACAAAAGCGCCTCCGGGATCTGCCCAACCTGAACTTTCAGCTGGAGACGCTGCTGTGGGAAGCCGGCGTTAAGGATGAGCACAGCCTGAAGCAGCTGGGAGCGAAGGCGTGCTGGCTCAGGTTAAAAGAGCGCAGCCCGCTGCTGAGTATCAAGGTGCTGTTTGCCCTGGAAGGGGCCATTGCTGGCCTGCACGAGGCGGCGCTCCCGGCAGATACGCGCCGGGAGCTGACCGTCTGGTTTAAAGAGCTGGAGGCAGAGAGCAGCGTAAATCAGCGGGGGACCTGATGCTGCAGCTGGCAGATCTCCGGCAGTAGCCCAATCAGCAGGCCTATCTGCTGCAGGACCAGCGGGGCTTTGCTTTTAGGATCGGGTTCAAGCTGGCGGATCCGCTCGGAGAGTGCCGCAAGCTGCTGCCCAACCCGAGCTTCATCGGCAGGCTGATGGTGCAGGGCATCATCGACGTAGCAGACGGCGTCATCCAGCAGCTGCAAAATTTCCGGCTGCTGGAGCTGCTCCCGGTGCGCTCCCAGCGTAGAGATGTAGCTGGTAAAGGTGTGGTTCAGGCAGAGCAGGCGAAAGGCGACGTCCCGCATCTCCGGCGTGGCGTCCGGCTCGGTGGACATATTTGACACCAGCGACGCCAGCTCCGCATCGCCATTGTGGGCGTAGCGCCGGGCAATACGGTACGCCAGGCGGTTATCCCGCCCCTGATGGTACTGCTCCAGAATGGCATCCAGATAGCGACAGTTGGCCTCCAGCGCGCGTTCCAGCACCCGCGGGAGGTTACGAAAGCGCCAGTCCGGCCAGATGAAGCTCACCGCCGCCCAGGCGATGGCGCAGCCGATCAGCGTATCGATAATACGCGGGATCGCCACCTCAAAGCCCTCACCGAGCAGGTTGAAGCAGAGCAACACCAGCAGGGTGATAAACATCGTAGCATGAGCGTACTGCACGTTGCGGAAGGCGAAAAAGAGCACCCCGGCGATGACAATCAGCACTAGCTGTCCCTCCAGCGAAGGGACAAAAAGCAGCACAGGCAGCCCCACCGCCACGCCGACCAGCGTGCCGATGATACGCAGCGTCAGGCGATGACGGGTCGCGTTATAGTTTGGCTGGCAGACAAACAGGCTGGTCAGCAGGATCCAGTAGCCGTGCTGTAACCCGGTCAGCTGAATAAAGGCGTAGCCCAGGCAGAGCACCACCGACATTCGCACCGCATGGCGAAACAGGGCCGATTCCGGGGTCAGGTTACGCTTCAGACGCTGCCAGATATCGTCCAGGCCGGTCAAACTGTCATCGGCAAGTTCGTTCTCGGTACTCTGCGGCTGCTGCATCAGCGCCTGCTCAGACTCGATGGTCGCCAGCTGGGCGTCAATAGCCCGTAGGTTATCCCGCACAAAGCTCAGGGCCTCGATATAGTCGGTAGAGATACCCTGGGCGCGAGCGTGCTCAAGCGCTGCGTCAAGATGGGCAAAAGCACGCTCAAATTGCGGGTCGTGCTGATACGGCTCGCGCAGCAGAATAGCCCGTGAGAGCCGGGCGCAGGCCTGGGCCTGCATAGAGAGCATTCGCTGAAAGCGAAACATCAAGGAGCTATGGCGAAAGCGCTCGCGCAGGGCGTGGTATTGAATATGCGACGAGCTGGCGCGCTCGTGGATATCCTGGGCGACGAAATAGTAGTGCAGCGTGCGCCGGGTGCCGCGCTGGCCGCGATCCCCCCGCAGCCTGGTCAGCAGCGAGGCCTTGGTCTGGTTGAGCGTCGCCACCAGCTGGCCATTGGCCTGGGCCAGATCGTAGAGCGGGGCCTCGCTCTCGTGCTCATCATCATAATCCGGGTCGAAAAGGCGCGATTTCTGCTCCAGATAGTTCGCCAGCTGGGCGTAGCAGCGGGAGAGGTTGTCCTGGAGAGGGCGCACCGGAAACACCAGATGCCCCACCAGCGTCAGCAGGCTAAACCACACCGCCCCCGCCAGCAGCAGCAATGGCTGCTGGTACCACTGGTCAAAGAGCGAGATCCCCAGCATGGTGTAGATAGCGATCAGCAGCGCGCCAAAGGCGATGGTGGCATAGCGCTGCCCGAGGCCGCCCAGCAGGATAAACCCGCAGGTAGAGACGATAAGCCCGAGGGCAAACAGCCACGGCCAGGGAAAGAGCAGCTCCACCGAGGCCGAGGCGATAAAGAACGAGACCAGGGTGATGACCAGGTTGCGCAGCCGCCCGGTTAGCCGATCGTCAAGATCGGCCAGCGCGGCGGCCACCACGCCCAGGGTCAGCGGGATCGTGAGCTTCACCTCGCCCAGCCACCAGGGCAGGGCAACCGTACCGCTCAGGGCGATAAAAATCCTGACGTTATAGAGCCAGGCACTGTTCCATGTGTAACGGCGAAGCAGGGGGCTTAACATGAGCTACGCGTCCTTTCTGGTTAAAACCGCGCCCGGGCGTTGGCTTCACGGGCAGCCTGCGCCGTCTCAACCGACACGACACGCCGTCCAACCGGCCACAGGGCAATGGCGGCAATTTTAAAGTTAGCGATGCCCACCGGAATGCCGATGATGGTCAGGCACTGGGCGATCCCGGCCAGGATATGCATCACACACAGCCACCAGCCGAAGAGCACCAGCCAGAAAATATTCAGCAGCGTGCCGCCGGTGTTCAACAATACGTTACGGCGGGACGGATCAAGTTCATCAACGTGTACCGCCTCGTTGCCGTAAGGCAGCAGCGACAGTTTGGTAATCTCCCAGCATGAGCGGGTCAGCGGCAGCGTAAAGATGAAGATGATGCTCAGCAGCGTCGCCACAATCCAGGCCAGCGTCGTAGCAAAGCCGCCCAGGAAGAAGTTAAGAATATTCAGTACAGTACGCATAGATCCTCGATGTTGTCTGCCATGTGAGAAAGGCCCGCTAAGTGTAACGTCTTTTTACGCTGGAGCGTAAATTCTCTGGCGGGTACACTGACGGCAACGTTATGACCAAAGAAACGGCACATCATGGAACTGAAAGCGACTTCACTCGGAAAACGTCTGGCCCAACACCCCTATGACCGGGCGATCATGCTTCACGCAGGCATAAAGGTTTCCGGCGATCGCCATGAGTACCTCATTCCCTATAATCAACTTTTGGCCGTCGTCTGCAAGCGTGGACTGGTCTGGGGTGAGCTGGAGTTCGTGCTGGACGATGACAAAGTGGTGCGCCTGCACGGCACCGAGTGGGCGCAGACCCAGCAGTTCTGGCAGCATCTCAACGCCCACTGGCAGGCATGGAGCAGCCAGATGAGCGAGGTGGCCGCGGGCGTATTGCAGGAGACGGTAGAGACCCTCTCCAGCGGCATGAAGGCCAGCCGATGGCTCACCCGCCAGCAGACCACGGGCCTGCAGGATCGGATCCGTAGCGCCTTTGCAGCGCTGCCGCTGCCGCTGGCCCGTCTCGACGAGTTCGACAACTGTCGCGAGGCGTGGCGGCAGTGTCAGAGCTGGCTGGTGGACGTAGAGGCCAGCCGGGCAGCGCATAACCGGGAGTACACCCGCAAAATGCTGGTTCAGTACGCGCCGTTTTTTGCCAGCGTCGAATCCTCACCGCTCAATCCGGCCCAGGCGGAGGCGGTGGTGAACGGCGAGCAGTCGCTGCTGGTGCTGGCGGGGGCAGGCAGCGGCAAGACTTCGGTGCTGGTGGCTCGTGCGGGCTGGCTATTGATGCGCGGTGAAGCGGCAGCGGATCAGATCCTGCTTCTGGCCTTTGGCCGAAAAGCGGCTGATGAGATGGACGATCGTATCCGCGAGCGGCTGAACACCGATGAGATTGCCGCTCAGACCTTCCATGCCCTGGCGCTCGCCATCATTCAGCACGGCAGCAAAAAGGTGCCCACCGTCAGCGCGCTAGAGAACGATACCGACGCCCGTCAGGCCCTGTTTATCGAGGCCTGGCAGCAGCAGTGCAGCGAGAAAAAAGCCCAGGCGAAGGGCTGGCGGCAGTGGCTGGAGGAGGAGCTGGAGTGGGAGGTGCCCGAGGGCAACTTCTGGGACGATAAGCCCCTACAGCGTCGCCTTGCCGCACGGCTCGATCGCTGGGTCAGCCTGATGCGCATGCACGGCGGTGCCCAGGCGGAGATGATCGCCAGCGCGCCGGAGGAGGTGCGTAACCTGTTCTCAAAGCGGGTGAAGCTAATGGCCCCGCTGCTCAAGGCGTGGAAAACGGCGCTCAAGGCGGAAAACGCCGTCGATTTCTCCGGCCTGATCCACCAGGCAATCCATATTCTGGAGAAGGGACGCTTTATTAGTCCCTGGAAGCATATTCTGGTGGATGAGTTTCAGGATATCTCTCCCCAGCGAGCGGCGCTGCTGGCGGCGCTGCGCAAGCAGAACTCAAACACCACGCTCTTTGCCGTTGGCGATGACTGGCAGGCGATCTATCGCTTTAGCGGGGCGCAGCTCTCCCTGACCACCGCGTTTCATCACTACTTTGGCGAGGGGGAGAGCTGCGTGCTGGATACCACCTACCGCTTTACCCACCGTATCGGCGACGTGGCCAACCGCTTTATCCAGCAGAACCCGCACCAGCTCAGAAAGCCGCTCAATAGCCTGGCGGCAGGGGATAAAAACGCCGTGACGCTGCTGGCCGAGGATCGGCTCGACGCTCTGCTCGATAAGCTCAGCGGCTACGCGAAGCCTGACGAGCGGATCCTGCTGCTGGCACGCTATCACTACCTCAAGCCGGCGGTGCTAGAGAAGGCCGCGACCCGCTGGCCACAGCTGACGCTCGATTTTATGACCATCCACGCCAGTAAGGGGCAGCAGGCGGACTATGTCATTGTGCTGGGGCTGCAGGAGGGCAAGGAGGGCTTTCCGGCCCCGGCGCGGGAGTCGATTATGGAGCAGGCGCTGCTGCCTGCGCCGGAGGATTATCCGGACGCCGAGGAGCGCCGTCTGCTCTACGTGGCGCTGACCCGCGCCCGCAAGCGCGTCTGGCTGCTGTTCAGTAAAGAGGCGCCGTCGCCGTTTGTGGAAGATTTAAAAGAGTTAGGCGTAACGGTAGTGCGCAAACCGTGATTTTGTAGGCCGGGTAAGCGTAAGCGCCACCCGGCGGTTGCACTATTTCAGGCGATCGGCCAGATAGCGTTTATAGTCAGGGATCTGAATATCAAAGCTTTCACCGAAGTGCGCCGACTCAATGATAAAGTCCGCAGTGGAGACGTTGGTCGCCACCGGGATATTCCACACCGTGGCCAGGCGCAGCAGGGCTTTCACGTCCGGATCGTGCGGCACGGCGTTGAGCGGATCCCAGAAGAAGATCAGCACGTCGATTTTACTCTCAGAGATTAACGCACCCACCTGCTGGTCGCCGCCCATCGGCCCGCTCAGCATGGCGTTGACCGGCAGGCCGGTAGCGCGCTGGATCAGGTTACCCGTTGTGCCGGTGGCATACAGCTCGTGCTGGGCCAGCAGGGCGTGATGGCGCTCAACCCAGTTCATTAGCATTGTTTTGCAGTGATCGTGAGCCACCAGCGCAATATGTTTCCGCGCCGGAAGCGTACGTGTCGTCAGTTCCATAATCCGTTTCCATTATTGAATTTTGCTACAGATTACTGGAAGCGTTTGATGCTGCAAGAGAAAGGCGTAAAAAAAGCGCGGCGGGAAAAGGGAATGTGATTTAACGCACCCTCAGGAGGGGGGCTGCAGTTTTACCCACTCCATAAAGCGGCTGCGGGTTTGCGGATCGGCCTGCTGATACCAGTACTTCAGCCGCTGCTCGGTCAGATCCTGCGATGGCGGCACGTCCAGCTCCGATACGCTGGAGAGCAGGGTGCGGTCATCCGCCATTTTATTGGCGAACTGCGGCAGCGAAGCGTGATGCCCCTGTTTGTTATAGCGTTCGGTATCCCGTTCATAGTCGATCCCCTCCGGCGTCTCCGTGACCGGCAGAATATCAATTCTGGCGGGAATAGGGACGGCATGACCATCCAGCAGCGAGATCTGCGGCGCGGCGTCAAACATCTCGGACTCTCGCTGCGTCTCCAGCCGGGGCAGCGTTACGTTAACCAGATTGATAGAGCGAGTATTGAAGCTGACGATCAGCGGCGGGGAGATCCACAGCCGCTGCTCGCGGTTGCTCATACGAATGCTTTTTTCCACACGAAACACCAGCTGGTGCGGACCATTCTCCAGCTCAATACTTCCCGCGCCGCGCAGCAGCGAGCTGGAGACCTTTTTGCCGTCGAGGATCAGCAGGTCGATCTCCGTTGCCAGGCGCAGGGTCGTTGCAAAAGCGGTAACCGGCATTAAGCAGACAATCAGTGCGGTGGCAAAGCCGGCTCTCATAAAATCTCCGCTGTTTTTGAGGGTTAAAAGCGTGTCTGAACATGTCAAAAAGTATGCCTAGTAACATATAGAGTTATGCCTCCCATTACCCTCATGCAGAGGTATGGGATAGATGGTTGTCCGTCCCGGTTTGGCATACACTTGAGAAAAACGCCTGGAGATGATTATGAAAGAGACCGATATTGCTGGCATTCTGAAATCAACCCACACCATTGCGCTGGTGGGCGCAAGCGACAAGCCCGACCGTCCCAGTTACCGGGTGATGAAATACCTGCTCGATCAGGGCTATCACGTGATCCCGGTGTCGCCGAAGGTGGCGGGGAAGACGCTGCTGGGTCAGCAGGGCTATGCGACGCTGGCCGAGATCCCAGAGAAGGTCGATATGGTTGACGTGTTCCGGCAGTCGGAGGCGGCCTGGGGAGTAGCGCAGGAGGCGATTGCCATTGGGGCGCAGACGCTATGGCTACAGCTGGGGGTGATCAACGAGCAGGCTGCGGTACTGGCACGTGATGCGGGGCTAAACGTGGTGATGGATCGCTGCCCGGCGATTGAGATCCCACGCCTGGGGCTTACTCGCTAATAAAAAGACCCCGCTCTGGCGGGGTCTTATCAGTTGCGCAGCCGGGGTGCCTGGAGCTGTTTGCGGATAGAGCGCGCCAGCTCATCCATCGAAGGCTGTTCCGGATGTTCATCCTGCACTTCGCTGCTAAGCTGAGCTTCGGCGAGATAGGTGTGCACCGGCTGTCCGTCATCATCTTCCATCACGACGTGATACCACGGGGCGACGCGCAGATCCGGGTTAACGGCCAGCTCGTCAGCTGAGGGTTCATCAAGGGAGTATTCCGGGTCGATATCCACTACCACGCCCAAAAATCCTAGCAGGGAGTGGCGCACCTGCTGGCCAATGCCGTATTTGCTGGCAATCATAGTCACCTCCAGGAAACAGTACTTATCCCCAATATGGGGATAAGGTTCCAGAATTCAAGCTACATGACGCGACAGGCAAACCCTTTAAGATACAGTCCTTCCGGGTAGGGAGCGATCACCGGGTGATCGGCGGCCTGACGGAACTGCTCTATAAATTGTACATCACGACCCGCATCTATTGCGGCATCAGCGATGATTTTCTGAAATAAATCGGTGGTCATCAGGCCCGAGCAGGAGAAGGTCAGCAGCACGCCGCCAGGATTCAACAGTTGGATCGCCAGCATATTGATATCTTTATAACCACGGCAGGCACCCATCAGCTGGCTTTTGTTCTCCACGAACTTAGGCGGATCCATCACAATCACGTCGAACTTCTCGCCGTTATCACGATACTTGCGCAGCAGCTTGAAGACGTCATCGCGTACAAACTCCGCTTTGCTCAGATCGAGCTGGTTCAGCTCCACGTTCTGCTTCGCGACGTCCAGCGCTTCCTGGGAGGTATCGACGCTCACGACCTGAGCGCAGCCGCCCATCAGCGCGGAGACGGCAAATCCACCGGTGTAGGAGAAGCAGTTCAGCACGCGCTTATCCGCAACATACTGGCGGGTTGCCAGACGGCTGTCGCGCTGGTCGAGGTAGTAACCGGTCTTGTGCCCGGCCTGGATATCTACCAGCAGCTTCATGCCGTTCTCTTCAATCGGCAGCAGCGGCGGCGGCAGCTCACCGCTTACCGGCCCCTGGGTCAGCTCCATGCCCTCTTTTTTACGCACTGCGACGTCGCTGCGATCGTAAATGGCGCACTCGGGGTAGTGCTCCTGCAGGGCTGCCACCAGCGCCGGGCGCTGATACTCTGCGCCCGCGCTCAGTAGCTGCAGCACCAGAAAGTTGCCGAAGCGGTCGATAGTGACGCCGGGCAGGCCGTCAGACTCCCCGGCGATCAGGCGATAGCTGTCGAGGCCATCGCGCTTCGCCAGCCAGTCGCGCCACTGCTGAGCCTGCGCCAGACGGCGGCTAAAGAAGGCGATATCCACGCTTTCATTTTTATCGAACGTCCAGACGCGGGCGCGGATCTGCGAGGCAGGGGAGTATGCGCCGCGGGCTAACCATTTTCCCTGATGGTCAACGATATCAACGGTTTCACCGAGGCTGGCTTTGCCCTCCATGCGGGCAACCGCACCGGAGAAGACCCAGGGATGACGGCGCAGCAACGACTTCTCGCGCCCTTTGGCTAACACTAAACGTACGCTCATAATAAATTCTATTGTCTTTATGAAGAAAATGGCCGCCATTTTCCTGGGTTAGAGCAGGAAAAGCAATTCAGCAATCGGTGGGTAAAAAAATGCCAGTACCATCAAGGTACTGGCAAGACAGACAGGCAATGAGAGTTAATACTTTCAGTCTGGTATAGCAAAGCGAAGCGGTATGTAGGGAAAAGTCTGATAGTAGCGTTGCGGAGTGACACAACCTGTCGCGGCCCTCAATAACATTGTTGTATACCCCCGATAACAATGGATGAAAAGATGGCGACGGATGAGTATCACTACCAGTTTATTGCAGAGCCTGTGACCTCTGTAGCGGGCCAGCTGCTGGGCGTTGAGATGCTCACTCAGCTGGAGAGTAAAGGTCTGCGCACGCTGCATCCTGAACTTATCATCAGCATGTGGCGTCCCGAGGCGAAACGCGATTTCCTCTATGCTCAGCTTTCTGCAATTGCGAAGCAGGCGGCCTGGATCCGCAGGCGCGGCATCTTTGTCTCGCTTCCTCTTTATGATGAAGAGTCGGCGGTGCTGCTCAGCTATGACGCTGCCCTGCGCGGAGCGTTGTCGGCGCTGCCCTTCGTTAAGCTGGCCCTTTCTGAGAAGATCTGTTCGGTACGGGATGAAATTACGGGAACGTCTAACGCTATCTGGCTGGGCGATCTTGGTAAGGGTAGTGCGGATGTATCGGGACTGGTCGCCCGTCGTTATGAGGCGGTAAAACTGGAAACCACCTTTTTTAATGATGAAATTGTTAAACCGACCTTTACCATACTGATTAAGAACCTGAAAAAATATTGCGAGCGGATCATCGTTCAGGGCCTCGAAAACAGGCGCTATATTCCGGTTCTTCAGGAGGCGGGTATCTGGGGCGTGCAGGGCACGTTTTGTCGCCCGGTCCCTTTCCTGAAAGTACACACGTTAATGTAAGAAAAATTCTGCCAGCATACGCTACCCTTAGTGAATCAAAGAAGGAGTGTCATCATGGCCCAAGAGAACGTTACAAAAGACAAAGCCTCCTCCTGCATCAAATGCTGGGTTCACGGCAGCGTTCAGGGGGTTGGTTTTCGCTACAGCACCCAGCGTGAGGCGCATCGCCTTGGTTTGACCGGCTACGCCCGTAATATGGATGACGGCAGCGTTGAGGTGTTGGCCTGTGGCGAAGAGGAGAAGATAGCCGAGCTGCTTGAGTGGCTGAAAGCAGGGGGGCCGCGCAGCGCCCGGGTTGATAATGTCTTAACCGAGCCGCACCAGCCCACCAGGGAGTGGACTAACTTTGGTATCCGCTACTAAATGCACTTCACCGGTTTTGGCAGGCCAGCAATCTTGGTGGCCTGCTTAGCCGGGCCTTTAGGGAAAAGGCGGTAGAGGTAGCGGCTGTTGCCTTTCTCTTCGCCAAACTTATTGGCCATCGCCTTTACCAGCATACGGATTGCCGGAGAGGTGTTAAATTCCAGATAGAACTCGCGTACGAAGCGCACCACTTCCCAATGCTCAGGTGAGAGGGTAATGGACTCCTGCGCCGCAATAACCTCTGCCAGACCTTCGCTCCACTGGCTGCTCTCTTTCAGATAGCCGTCGTTATCGGTATCTATCTCTTTACCTTCAAAGCTCAACATAATCATTCACGAATTAGCTAAAAACCGCTGCAGTGTAACAAAAAACAAAGCCCCGCATAAGCGGGGCTTGAGAGGGTGCCAGAGCGGTTAGTCGCGGCTGGAGAAGCCCAGGATGCTCAGCAGGCTGACAAAGATGTTGTACAGCGAGACGTAGAGGCTGACGGTAGCGCGAATGTAGTTGGTTTCGCCACCGTGAATAATGTTGCTGGTCTCATACAGGATGGCACCAGTAGAGATCAGGATAAACACCGCGCTGATAGCCAGATGCAGAGCCGGAAGCTGCAGGAAGATGTTCGCTACCATCCCAATCAGCACCACCACGATCCCCGCCATCAGCATACCGCCAAGGAAGGACATATCTTTGCGGGTGGTCAGCACGTAGGCCGAGCAGCAGAAGAAGGTCAGCGCGGTACCGCCCAGCGCCAGTCCAATCAGATCGCCCATGCCCGCCGAGAGGTAGGCGTTAAGCATCGGCCCGAGGATGTAGCCCAGGAAGCCGGTAAAGGCGAACGCAGCCAGGATACCGGCAGGTTTATCCGCCAGCTTATAGGTCAGGAACATTAAGCCATACATGCCGACCAGGGTCAGGATCAGCCCCGGCGATGGCAGGCCCAGCACCGTGCTGGCAGTCGCGGTGATCGCGGAGAAGGCCAGAGTCAGGCTGAGCATAAAATAGGTGTTTCGCAGCACTTTATGCGTGCTGAGCAGCGATGTACGCCCACGTGAAGCGCTAACAATACGATCCATGAGTCACTCTCTTATGACAGATGTAATTAAGGGTGAAGGATAGGTAAACAGAGCGGCAGCTTAAAGCGGTTTTACCCATCTTTACCTGAACAACAATAACTTACGGTTAGCATAGTCTGCTTTAAATTTCGCTTTTGCCAGCGTTATTGCGCTTTTGCGCGGCTTAAACAGATCAACCTCTTATAGGTGCCTGAAAACTATTGCCTTCTTGCCTGGCGGACGCTAAGAGTGTCAAGGATATCGTTAACCAGTACACTATTAAGGCATGATATGAAACCACAGACAGGTCACCGTTTTGCCCTCTCACTACTGGCAACGGCCATAATAAGCATAAGCACCGCCACGCTGGCGGCACAGGTTCCGGCAGGAACTGCCCTGGCAGAGCAGCAAACTCTGGTCCGCAACAACGGCAGCGAGCCTGCCTCACTCGATCCGCATAAGGTAGAAAGCAACGTCGAATTTGATATTATCAGCGACTTATTCGATGGGCTGGTGGCGATCAGGAAAGATGGCAGCGTAGAGCCTCGATTAGCAGAGAAGTGGGATAATCAGGACAACACCGTCTGGACCTTCCACCTGCGGCCGGGCATCACCTGGTCCGACGGCACAGCCATCACCGCTCAGGACGTGGTCTGGAGCTGGCAGCGTCTGGTAGATCCGGCTACCGGCTCCCCGTATGCCACCTATCCAGGCAATATGCATATCGTCAACGCAGCGGATATTGCGCAGGGCAAAAAAGCGCCGGATACGCTGGGCGTCAAGGCGCTGAACGATACCACGTTACAGGTCACGCTCAGCCAGCCCACGGCGTCGTTCCTGCCCATGCTGGCTCACCCGTCGCTGGTGCCGGTCGATAAGGTGCTGATTGGCCGTTTTGCCGAAAAATGGACTAAGCCGGAGCACTTCGTCGGCAGCGGGCCGTACAAAATCACCGACTGGGTGGTGAACGAGAAGATTATCGCCGTGCGCAATCCCCGCTACTGGGATGACAAGCACACCGTCATCAATACCGTTACCTACCTGCCTATCAGCGCCGAGACCGCCGACGTCAACCGCTACAAGGCGGGCGAAATCGATATGACCAACACCATTCCGGTAAATCAGTTTGCCCAGCTGAAAAAGACCCTCGGCGCAGAGGTGCATATCACGCCGCAGCTGGCGACCTACTACTACCAGTTCAATACCACCAAGCCGCCCTTTAACGACGCGCGGGTGCGTCGGGCGCTCAATATGGCGCTGGACAAAGATATCATTGCCAACAAGGTGATGGGACAGGGGCAGCGCCCGGCGTGGGTCATCAGCCAGCCGGAGATCGGCGGCGTGACCATCGCCTCACCGGACTACGCCTCCTGGCCGCGGGAGAAACGCATTGCCGAGGCGAAAAAGCTGCTGGCGGAAGCCGGGTTCGACGCGGCGCATCCTCTCACCTTTAACCTGCTCTATAACACCATGGAGACCCACCAGCGCATCGCCATCGCCGTCAGCTCAATGTGGCAGAAAAATCTTGGCGTGACCGCGAAGCTGCAAAATCAGGAGTGGAAAACCATGCTTGATACCATGCACACCGGCAACTTTGACGCCGTGCGCTATGCGTGGATAGCGGACTATGACGATGCGGCGACCTTCCTGAATACGTTCCGCACCGGCGACAGCGAGAATACCTCCCTGTACAGCAACCCGGCCTATGATGAGCTGATGCACAGTGCGGCGAAGGCGCAGGACGCGGGCGAGCGCGGCAGGTTCTACCAGCAGGCGGAAGCGATTCTGGCGCAGGACGTGCCGGCGATCCCGGTTTATCACTACGTCAGGGCACGATTAGTGAAGCCATGGGTAGGCGGATTCGATCCCAACAACCTTGGCTACGTTTTTACAAAGGATCTCTACATCACCAAACACTGATAATTTTGCTGGTTTAATGGTCAATGCGCTGTACTTTCAGCCGATTAACAGCATATTGCTTGTTTTTCAGGCAAACAGATAACGCAGGGGTTTACACGACGCATCGAGGTGTTTATAGTGCGCCTCATTCCGGAAGTGTGGCCGAGCGGTTGAAGGCACCGGTCTTGAAAACCGGCGACCCGAAAGGGTTCCAGAGTTCGAATCTCTGCGCTTCCGCCAAATGCGGAATAGCCCTGCGATAGCAATATCGCAGGGCTTTTTTCTTTTGGGAATTTCACCCTACGGTAAGATAACCACAAGGCGTTCTTCGGTTGTACAATCACTGCACACTCACACCGGAGATCACCATGTCAAAACCCACTATGAGTTACCGCCTCGGCGACCGCGAAGTGAACCGTTTAGGCTATGGCGCAATGCAGCTGGCAGGCCCAGGGGTCTTTGGGCCTGTTAAAGATGAAGCGCGGGCCATTCAGGTCCTGCGTGACGCCGTCGCTTCTGGCGTTAACCACATCGATACCAGCGATTTTTACGGCCCGCATGAAACCAACCGGCTGATTAAAAAAGCGCTACATCCTTATCCTGACGATCTCTGCATCGTGACGAAAGTTGGCGCTCGCCGCGATGAGAAAGGCGGATGGCTGCCGGCATTCACTCCGGAGGAGCTGACGCGTGCGGTAGAAAGTAACCTGGAAAACCTGGGGCTGGACGTTATACCCGTCGTCAATCTGCGCAGCATGTTTAATGTTCATCATCCAGAGGAAGGTTCGCTGGAAAGGGAGCTGGAAACGTTAATTAAGCTCAAGGAGCGTGGACTGATCCAGCATATTGGTCTGAGTCATGTCACCGCCAAACAGGTCGCCGATGCGCAACAGATGACGCCCATTGTCTGTGTTCAGAACATGTATAACCTTGCCAACCGGCAGGACGATGCGCTGGTTGATCAACTGGCTGCTCAAGGGATCGCATACGTACCGTTCTTCCCGCTCGGTGGCTTCTCGCCGTTACAGTCTGCCCAACTCAATGACGTCGCCACTGAATTACAGGCGACGCCGATGCAGGTTGCGCTCGCCTGGTTACTAAAACGCTCGCCCAATATTCTGTTAATTCCCGGCACGTCGTCGCCGCAGCATTTGCAGGAGAATCTGGCAAGCGTACAATTAACCCTGTCAGACGAGGTGATGGAAAAGCTGAACGGGGTGAGTGTCTAAGCAGTCGCTGGCGAAGGGTAACTGATGAAAAAATTTTTGCTTATCGCTTTTACCCTGCTGGCCTTCGCCGCAAACTCTGTTCTGTGCCGCATCGCGTTGCGCGAAGGTCATGCCGATCCTGCAACATTCAGCGTCTTACGCCTGCTGGCGGGGGCAGTCGTGCTGCTGCTTCTCCAGCTGGCGTCACGTGGATGGGGCGGCATCCGCTGGAACATGGTGAACGCGGGGCTGCTCACCGCCTATGTACTTCTCTTCTCGCTGGCCTATCTCCATCTTGATACCGCCACCGGGGCGCTGCTGCTTTTCGGTGCCGTTCAGGTCTGCATGGTGCTGTGGGGAACGCTGCAGGGAGAGAAAACGGGTTTGCGTAAGTGGTCTGGTATTGCGGTAGCCATTGCGGGTATTGCGATCCTGCTTCTGCCGGGCGCCAGCATGCCCTCTGCGCTGCCAGCGATTATGATGATCGCCTCCGGGCTGGCATGGGGTGCTTACTCAGTGAGAGGCAAGCGCGTGTCCGACCCCACCGGGGCCACCACCGGGAATTTTCTCCTCAGCGTGCCGATTATCGCCACGCTGTTTCTGCTCTCGCCTGAGCACGCCTTAGCCGACAGGTGGGGCATCCTGCTTGCCCTCATCTCTGGCGGCCTCACCTCAGGGCTGGCCTATGTTCTCTGGTATGTCATCGTCCGCGACATCTCATCCGCCACGGCCAGCACCCTGCAACTGAGCGTACCCTGTCTGGCCGCGCTGGGGGGCACGCTGTTTCTGGGGGAGATCCCGAGCATCCGGATGGTTATTGCCGCCGTGCTGGTGCTGGCCGGGATTTTGATTGTGATTAAGGCCGATCGTCGCGCGGCGGGATAAAGCCTTAGACCCGCTACCAGATCGGTAGCGGGTACAGGGTTACAGGGCGGTAACCTGAGCCAGCAGCTGCTGGTACGCCTGCTTCTCCTGCTCTTTATTGGCTAAGGCCATACGTACCGCGTCAAGCTCAGCCTGAATGCTGCTGGTGAGCTTATCTTCCAGCGAGCTTTGCAGCTGCGCCATCTGGCTGAGCACGTTATCAACCCCACGCGCCAGGTTAGAACGCAGCTGCTCAAGCACATTTGCCAGCGCCTGCTCCTGCATTTTTCTAAGCCTGTCCATCTCATCCCGCTGCTTGATCTCACCGCTGTCGGGAATAACGGCGGCGGCATCCCCCAGCGTGAGGTCTAGCTCCGGCAGTTTCAGATTATCGATGACGCCATTCAACGTGCTTTTAAACAGGGCCGGATCAAAGTCATCGCTTGCGGTGTCGAGGTGAGGCAGCAGCGCCTTGCGTAAATTGCTGCGCAGCGTCAACGGGTCAAGGAGCTGATTCACGTGATCGCGCAGGCTAGCGGCGCACCGATTGCCATATTCGCGTACCTGTTCGATAGCGTCCGTTGCCAGCATATACTCGTAATTTTCGGTCGAGGTGTAGTAGACGGTGCGGGTATCACCCCAGGTCCAGGGTTTATACCAGGTAGAGTCCGACTCTTCATAGGATTGCCGTACCGTACGTGACCCTGTGCGGGTATGCTGTCGGGAATATTCTTGCCGTTCACTGCTCAGCGTATTTAACATCTTCTGGCTTTCACGGCTGGCATGCAGGCGAACATCATCGATGATGTTCTCAAGCTCGTTAGCGATAGACGAAATCCGCTTTTTAAAACCTGCCTGCTGTTTTTCAAGGGATTGTAGATCCTGGCTGCTGAGTAGGTGGATACGCTGCTGAATAGTTTGCGTAAAGCCGGTGCGCCACTGCTGAAGCTGTTCAGCTGTTTCACGCTCTACCCCTTCGCGTTGCGCCAGCAGCAAAGCCTCACGATCCTTTCGTGCCTGCTGGTACTGCCCGATTAGCGCATCAAAATTGGCGATTTGCAGCCACTCTGGTTGGGTGATTGGCTCACCCCAGCACTCTTCGGCCATATCCTGAATCTGGCCGTAGGTGTGGCGCATAGAGGTGCCCCATTTCTCCTCAGGCCAGTGGGCGAAGCCATAGGCAAAGGTGCTAGCGAAAATGGGGTCGGCTAGCTGAGTAAGAATAGCGGCAAGGCGCGGATTGTCTTTCTCTTGCTGGTGCCTGCGCAGCTCTGCCATCTTATCCCCGGCAACGCCTCGCAGACGCTTATGCAGGTTGGTAGTGGTCTCGGTTAACGAATCGCGATCGTAGCCGTCGTCCTGAATAGCGGAGTCAAACTGACCCGCCACGACAACCAGCCGCTTTACGCCTTTGGCAGGCAGCTGTTGGAATAGTAGCTGCACGTCGGACTCATCAAAAAACTGGCTACAGCGGGAGAGAAAAAAGACCACATCGCTCTCTGCCATATAGTCGCGTGTTTTTTGGGAGCGGCTCTGCACCGGATCGTTCATCCCTGGCGTGTCCACCACCGCAAAGCCGCGCAGTTTCTCATCCGGCAGCGTCAGGACGGTGGATTTTACCCGCGCGGTATAGTCGCCATCGTTGCCCGTGTATTGGTTCAGCAGCCCTTGCAAACCCTGCAGATCGTCAGCAAAAAACGTCTCTTTATCTTTGCCGTTCACGTGTTCGTCATGCTGCCGCGCCATCGCCACCAGCTCCCGGGCCACTTTTTCCCGGTCGCTGTCGCCGCTCTGGGCGGCAAGTTGTGCAATCGCCTGCCACTCCTCCTGGCTATAGTATTCCACTTCAAGGCTATATTGTCCGCCATAGATCACTTTGGTCAGGTTAGCCGTTTTGGGCGTAGCGGCTTCCGGCAGGATCGGCACGCCGTCAAACAGCAGCGCGTTGAGGAAGGAGCTTTTGCCTGCTTTAACCTGTCCCATAATGCCGATATTGAGCGTCTGCTCCTCCTGCTGCCAGCGGTGCAGCTTCGTCTGGTAGTCGCTAAGGATCTCTTGTAGGGCGCTGGCATTGCTGGCAAAGGGCCGCAGGCTCTCCTGCTGGTTATTCAGAAAGGATGAAATAGCGGTAATGTTCATAGCAGACCTTACTGGAAGAAGTTCTTTATGGTTGCACTCGGCGTAACGATATGAATATTGTTATTTTTGATAAAATTCTTCATTTCGTCACTGATATAGTCAAAAGTAACATCTATCCTGCTAGGGGAATTACTCTCACCATCACCGATGCGAATTTCAGAGAGCTGGTTTAGATGAAGAATGTCATTAGGGAGCGTGCGAAAAAGATTTTGGCCGCTCACCGTGAACGAAGTGGTGTTAATTTGTAGTATCTTGGTACGCTTTAAAAATTTTAAATTTTGCAGTGAATTTTCATCAAATAACCGCTGGGAAAGTGAAATGAAGATATTTTTTACATTGAATAATAAGTCCACCTCTTCAGGTAGCGGGAAGTGAGAGCTGTTAAGCATAAGTTTCGAAACCTCTGCCAGGCTATGTGAATAGCACGGTATAACATTACTTAACTCTTTCTCACGTACCCAGGCAAACAACCTTTTTTCTCTTGATATGGGAAGATCGTAAAGAAACTCCGCATAGACAGAGTAGGCGTCCAGGCTTAAGTCCGCATTTGGCCTCTCTAGTTCATCGACGTTCAGCCCGAGAATAAACGCCGCAAAATAGACAATATCGGCAACGTTCCGCTCGGCTAATTTAAAAAAGCCTGCTAATGCCTCGAGGAGCTGAATAGTGCTGTCGCTTAACGGCTTCGCTACGCGAGAAAAAATCATCATATCCAGCAGCAGGGCGTGAGCAAGCTGTTCATCTTTTTGAACTAATTTAATGGCCTCGGCAAGGCCGCTTTTCGCCAGACGAGCGGCCATTTCACAAAGCTCCACCTGTCGCCCGGCAAGGCCTACTGCCGGTAGCCAGGACTCCAGCATCCGCTGTTGCTGCTCGGCGATGGCCCCCTCCTGCAATAAGGCCATCAAAAACAGTGCGCTGTAGTGCATCCGGGTGTTTTCGTCATATTTAAGCGCGTAGTGATCGCTGTAGGGTTGCTGTTGAAGACTAAGTTCATCAAGCTGATTTAAAATATTTTGCAGGGCGATCATTTTTTATCCTTTATATCGAAAAGAGGTATCCACGCGTCAAGACCCTCTGGAAAAGCCAGCACTTTAGCAACCAGATCGTTTTTATTTTCTGACCACGTAAACGGCGACCAGTCAGGCTTGCATATTTCAATGACTATTCCTTTGGGGAAGGTCACCCTTTTATAGACGCCAACTCTTATGGCGCGCACGATGAAATCGTTGCCGTGGATAAGCTGGTTAACGCTGAACGGGAAAACTTTCATCAACGTTAACTTTTTCTTTGCAATATAGTTTTCTTCAGTTTTTGTTATTTCTGATAGTGCAACATTTGATGTAAACGTCGAGACAGAGTTAAGCCATGAATTACTTGTGGGAGGTTTCTTAAAAGAGGCCTCATTGCCCAGCACAATATTTTCGGCTTTAGCTTTTGATTCTATCATGCTGATAAATGAGGATTTGGCATAGATATGTTCAACACAAGGGGTGCTGTCCATCTCTGCCTTGCCATTTAAAAGCAGCATGCAGCAGTAGACTAACTTGTAGACCTCTTCATGGCGCATATTAAGCAGCATGGCGAGCTGGTCAAGCTGGCGCATCTGCGCATCTGCCAGGGCACCCGCGGTGCGTAACAACACCAGCAGATCGAAAATCAGCGCATTGCTCAACGCCTTATCCTTTCTTAACGTCTCCAGGCATGCCCGCAGGGCATGCTTATCAAGCTCTGCGGCCTGCTGGATATAGAACACCAGCGACTGCGCTTCCTGAACAGAGGCGAGCAGCATCTCCAGCAGGCGCGTCTGCTGTTCGGTTAATGCCCCATGCTCCAGCACGCTTGCCAGCAGCAGTACCAGATAACGCTCTTTAACTACCAGCTCTCTGTCTGCCAGAGCGTGACTAGCCAGCGGCGCCAGTTCAGGGCGGACCTGATCCATCAGTTTCGATAGTTGACTCACGATGATGATTCCTTCAGTTAGCCTGTAGCGTATGCAGCGCTGAGTAGTGCGGTTTCTCCTGACGGAGTAAACGCTCAAGGTTTGCCAGCGGCCGTGGCTGAGTCAATGGCTCCCACGTTTCGGCGCGGTAACTCATGTCGCGGCGCAACAGCGTGGCAAGATTTACCAGCGGCATGTCATGGGTCATCGGCTGCCAGATGGCAGGATCGATCTCCATAATCGCCATCTCTTGCTCCCCGGCCAGATCGTGCAGCATATCCGTCAGGTTAATACTCGGCAGATCCAGCAGGCGCATGGCGTCAGGCTCCGGCAGCGGAATGCCCACCGCATCGCCAATCTGTTTAAGCTGGGTAAAGAAATCGACTTGCAGTGCGGTTAAACCCTGCTTAAGCGCCTCCACCTTACCAAGCTCGCTCCTGCTGCGGCGCTGTAGGCTGACGATATCTTCCTGGACATCCACGTCGTCACTTAACGTCAGGATGCGGTTAAACTTGCTGAGCATCCGCTGCTCCTGCTGGCACGTCTCATCAATAAAGCGCTGGTAAGCCATAAACTGGCGCTTGAACTGCTCGGCAAAACCCAGCTCACGCGTGGCGCTGTTCCACTGTGCAAACCAGGCCAGCAGCGGCTCCAGCGGGTAGGTCCCTTTGCCGCGGTTGGTGAACGGCAGCACGTCCAGCGCAGCGATACCGCGCTTTTGCAGGGTTTCACGCACCAGCGCCACAATACGAACAATGTCTTCCTGCGGGTGTTTGTCCGCACGGCTTACCACCACCAGCTTGGGAATATCACGCGATAAAGAGGAGAGGAAGGCGATATCCTCCTCGGTAATGGTGCCTTTATCGGCGGGAACCAGCCAGACGATAAACTGAGCGCTGTTAAGCTGGGTTCGCGCCAGATTGGCGTCGGTGCGCTCGCTTCCTGCTTCATCTGCCTTGCTGTAGCCCGGCGTATCCAGTAGCGCGAGGTTCTGCCACGGTAGGCCAGGGTGATCTACCACTACGGATTTCAGCAGATCGCTGACCTTGCTGCCGTAGCGCTGCTTCTCTTCATGGGTCAACGTACGGAACTGCTCATGCGTTAACGGCACCACGCGATTAAACAGATTGATGGCACGAACACCGGTCTCTTCGTTTTTTCCCTGAATTAAGTAGGTGGGCAGGGAAGTGGTTGGATCGACCTCCGTTACCAGGCATTTTCGATCCTTCACCAGCGCATTAATCAGCGAGGATTTACCCGAGCTAAAGCTGCCGCCCAGGCCTACGACCACCTTGCCGGGCAGCTCCGGGTATTCACAAAACTCACGAAAGCGCACAAGTTCCAGGCGTAGCGCACGGTGCAGATCCGTGAAATTATCCGGGCTGCCTTTTAGGGCCAGCGCCGGAAGGTCACGTTCGATAATCGCTTCCAGTACCTTGAGCTGTTGCTCAAGGTGCCTGTTTTTATCCAGCGGTGCGGATTCGCACGCGGTACAGAGAAGCGCATAGCGGTCGCGTAGCGTCTCCTCACTGAGCTGCTCAATCTTTGGATCACGCATTCGCGTACTCCTTCAACTCTTGCAGAAGGGCGCTAATAGCATCGTATTCCCGCTGGCTCCGCGCTTTCTTATCGTTATCGGCGGCCTCTTCAGCAGCAAGCTGCTGCTCCAGCTCACGGAGTGAAAACTGATAGGCGGCAACCTTGCGGTCAATCTCTTCCCGGATGCTATGCATAATATCGTCGGTGGATTTCAGCAGCGTCTTGCTGATATGGGGACGCACTTTCGCCAGGCAGTCTGGAATTAATTCATGCAGCACGTAGTGCCTGGCCCTTTCATGCTGGTGCTCACGCGCCATATCCTGCTCTACCTTGTTAAATATCGAGCTGATAAGCGTTTTCAATACCACGGCAACCGGCGCCAGCCATGGCGTTTTTGCCAACACATTCAAGAGAATGGGTAGCAGGTGGGCAAAAATGCTGCTGACCAGGCTGCTGCTGTCGTTATTTACAGCGAAGCTATGGTTAATGTTTATGCCGCTCAGCGACTCGGCAGAGAGTTTTTCAAAGTGGGTCAGCTTACGTTTGATGAGCGGCTTAAGTCTGTTTTCTACGCCGGCGGTATAGGCCATACGTAACGCCGTCCCTACGGAGCCTTTAATGTCTCCGCCGTTTAACACCTCGCTAGTCAGTGACTCCAGCTGGTTTTTCAGGCGGCTTTCAAACTCCTGTTGGATATAGGTCTCTATGCTGTTCATCTCACCGCGCAGCTGCTGTTCAGTCTGCACAATCTCCTGATTCAGAGCCTTCTGCGCCTGAATGACCTGTTCGCGCTGGTCTCTGATGTCATCGAGCGTGAAGTTATTGCTATTGCGCAGCTTATCAAGATGATGCAGCAGATCGCTTAAGAGAGATTGACCTGCCATCCCTACACGCTGGTGGAAAAGCTGGGCATTAAGCGGGGTCAGTTGTTGTAACGCTACGACAACGTTTTCAGCATCTGCGCGACGGGCAATGCTGACCGATAGCAGAGGCGTCCCGGTAATGGCTTCAACCTCCTGCTGGATATGCGCGCTGACGTTAGCGACCTCATCGGCTGGTTTTTTATCTGCTTTCGTAATGACCAGCATCATCGGCTTTTTATTGAGGGCAAGCTCTTCAATAATTCGCTTCAGGCTCTCTTTTAGCCCACCCTCATCGACACTTACCACCAGGCAGTAGGCGGAGCTACGCCAGAGATAGTTATCAATGGCCTGCGAGTGGCGATCGTTACCCGAAGACCAGCCCGGCATATCAACGAGCGTCACCTCCTCCAGATCGCTCAGGGCAGGGAAGGGGGCGGCGATATCGAGCCAGCTATTTTCCGGCATCGTGCTGAAATTCCCCTCTCGTAGATCGCTGCGATGAAGTACGGCGGACGATTCGCCTGGCACATTGAGCGTGATGCGCTCATTAGCAGCGTAGCGGATTTCGGCGGGCAAACAGGTTTCCGGATTAACGTTTGCAGCCAGCAGGCGATCCTTAACCAGGAAGTTAATCAGTGAGGATTTACCGGCGCTAAACGATCCTACCAGCGGCAGGCGTACTGAGAAGTGCTGTAGCTCGGCGGTAAACTGGGCGAGCCGCTCGGCATCAAGCTGATGAAAATGCCAAATTTTTTCAATTAAGCCGAGATTATTGTTCAGGAAATCTTGTTCTTTAATGGCTGATGAGGTTTGATTATTGTCCATTGTTATTATGTCTTCCGGATAGGATCGTTTATCTGCTGAGATAGTATCCCATCTGTTCCTGACAGGTTGTGTCAGTGCAGAAAAATTCTCATGCCAGGCACCCTAATTTTCCCCTATAAATCAATCACCAGGTTCCCCGACCTGCTCCGCGAGCAACACAGGGCGATATGCTGCCTGGCGGCGGTTTTCTCAGCCTCGGACTGCACCGTGTCCCGGTGATCGACATCGCCGTCGATCACCGGCGTCAGGCAGGCACCGCAGATCCCCATCTCACAGGAGAGCGGAACGGCAACGCCGTTATCCATCAATACCTGAGCAATGCTTTTATTCGCCGGGACCGGCCAGCTTTCGCCCGATGACGCCAGGGTGACGGTAAAGGTCTCTGCCTCTGCACTCGCGGCAGGCATAGCCAGCGGCTGAAAGGCCTCGGTATGGATCTGCGTCTCCGGCCAGCCCATGGCCGAGGCCGCCTCGCGTACCGCCGCCATAAACCCGGCTGGCCCGCAGGCGTACAGCCGCGTGCCGCTCTCGGGGGCGTGAATCGCGTCGGCCAGGGTCAGGCGTGGGCTTTGCCCGGCATCCGAACGGTGGATAACGCAAGCGCCGTGCCGCAGCGGCTGCGTCAGTTCGCGCATAAACGCCGCATCTTCACGGCTTTTCACATAGTAGTGCAGCTCAAACGGCCTGCCCGCCGCCTCCAGGTGCAGTGCCATCGCGTAGAGCGGCGTGATGCCAATCCCAGCCGCCAGCAGCAGCACCCGATCCGCCTCCTGCAACGCAAACAGATTGCGCGGCGGGGAGATCAGCAGCCGCTGCCCCGGACGCAGGGTCTCATGGATATAACGCGAGCCGCCCCGGGAATCGCTCTCCCGCGCTACGCAGATCAGATAGCTCTCTGCTGTCGTGTTTGACCCGGTCAGGGAGTATTGGCGGATAATCCCACAAGGGAGATGCACATCAATATGCGCGCCCGGTTGCCAGCCGGGCAGCGGCTGGCAACCCTTCGCCACCAGCCTAATCGCCAGGCTTCTTTTCCCCTGGCACCAGATCCCATCGACAACGACTTCCAGTACGTCACTCATCAGCTATTCTCCATCACACCAGGAAAAACTCACCAAAACCCATCTTTTTCAGTCCGCGCCGATAGGCAATTGAGCTACGGTCGGCGGGAATATGCGCCTCCAGGGTTAAGTCCAGCGGCAGCCGCTCCGGGCGCTGGGTCTCCACCATCAGCCGATCCTCCTCAAATACCCGTAGGTTAAAGGCGTAGACCTCCTCAACAGGAATATGCAGATCAAAATTACGTGCGATAGGCGCAAACATGCGCGTTATCCGCGACGAGACCGGCGAAGCGGCGTTCATAATCACTAACCGATCCTCGCCGGGAAAGTGGATCGTCAGGGTGGCGGTAAAGGGCAGATGCATCTCAAAACGGCGCAGCCACTGAAAACCCTCTGGGGCACGATCGCGGGCGTTGGGAGCATAGTTGCTTACCGAACTCCAGTAATCCGCGACAAAGCCGAACGACGTCTCCTGAGGGATATAGTCCGGTACCAGCTGGTTATTGGGATCGGCAAAGGTATCGGTATGTACCCAGGCGAAGTGGGCCACATCAAGAAAGCCCTCAACCTGACGGCCGGCAAAGCCGTTAACCTGAAAAGCCGGGCAGTTGATCTGCTGAAAACCGTCATCATCCCAGTGGGGCATGGTTGGCAGCGGCATCGGATTCTCCGGGTCGAAGTCCAGGCAGGTCCAGATCAACCCGTAGCGCTCCTCTACCGCGTAGCTGATGAGGTTAAGCTTCGCCGGTACGGTCTGGCCGGGGCTGGAGGGGATGCGGTTGCAGCGGCCACCTTCACCGAAGCGCAGTCCGTGATAGGGGCAGACGATCCCCTCCTCGTCGTGAAAGCCGAGGGTCAGCGGCACGCCACGATGCGGGCAGACGTCGCGGGCAACCACCACCTGATTTTTGATACGATAGAGTACCAGCTGCTCATCCAGCAGCGTGGCCTTTACTGGTGCAGGGCCGACGTCACAGGCGCGGGCAACGGGATGCCAGCATTTTGCCAGGCGCAGCCAGTCCTCTGGCTCAAAGGTGCAATGGGCGGGTGGCGTGGGGCGTTCTGTTTTCATATTTTTTTCCTGCTCACAAAGGTTTCTGAAGCAGAGCGCTAGCCTAACGGCCCGCCCTGAATGGTGTCGCACATGCCGCTAATGATGCGTTCGCCGGTCTCCTCTTTTAGCTCGGCATACCAGGCCTGGGTCTGCGCCATATCTTTGCCGTGGGTGATATCGCACCGTTTGCGCGCCTTTAGCACCAGGTCGCGTACTCGATCGCAGCGATGTGCTTCATACTGGCGCAGCGCGGTAGGGATATCTTTGGTTGCACGGAACATCTCCCCCAGCACCACCGCATCCTCCATTGCCGCGCAGCCGCCCTGGCCAATGTCCGGCGTGGTGCTGTGTCCGGCATCACCCAGTAGCACGACCCTGCCGCGCACCAGCGTGTCGAACGGTTCGATATCATGGATCTCAATACGGTTGGTGGTGTTGGGATCGAGGGCAGCGATAAGGGCCTGTACCTCTGGCGCCCAGCCGGTAAAGTAGCGAGTCAGATCCGCACGCAGGGTGCTGCGGTCCTCCGCCAGCCCGGCGGGCAGGGGAACATCGAAGAAGAAATAGAAGCGCCCGCCGGAAACCGGCATCAGCGAAACGCGCTTGCCTTCGCCAACAAAGGTGGTCCACTGATCCGCCGGGGCGATGGTTTCATCTATCTCCACCAGCCCGTTCCAGTTGACGTAGCCCGCGTAGCGGCGCTCGGGTGTATAGCCCAGCACGTAAGGGCGCAGCGCCGAGTGGCTGCCGTCGGCAGCAATGAGAAAATCTCCATGAGCCGTGCTGCCGTCGGTAAACCAGACGGTCACGCCCGCAGCGCTCTCTTCGGCGCGTACCACGCGTTTGCCGAACTGCACGCTATCGCGCCCCCAGAAATCGAGCATTTCGCGCTGTAGTTCCGCGCGGGAGACGGGGCAGGGGCGGCTGCCGGTCCGTGCAATCAGCGGCGCGAGGCTAAACTGGGTCAGGGTCTCGCCCTGGCGATAATCTTTGTAGGCCATAAAGCGCAGCGGGCCGCCCCAGGTCTCCATGATCTCGCCCATGCCGAGATGATCCATGCACTTAACGCCGTTGGGCCAGACGGAGATGGCCGCGCCGACCGGCTTGATCTCCGTTACCGCTTCAAACACCTCACAGGTAATCCCGGCACTCTTCAGCGCCACGGCTGCGCTCAAGCCACCTATTCCTGCGCCGATCACTAATGCTTTCATTCTCACCTCCTTTTACAAGCGTGTTGTAAGCAGGAGCAATTTGCGTACCAGGTTGCGCAACAGCCTGACGCGGGCGTTGCGCAACGGTCTCAATCCGCATCTGCACCGTTGCAGTGCGTGTTTGCGCATAGATTGCCTTTTTGTGAATCAAAAATTTCCAAACTATCCATTAGGAATCGTAAGTTTCATTGCGCAACGTAGGGATTGGTTGGATGAAGAGGACTCTGGCCTGCTTTGTGCATAGAGGAGATAACGCTTATTCACAACGGGATGGAATGACCATGTCTGATGAAAAGAACGGTACCCTGCTTTATGGCCTTGAGCAGCGTATCCCGCCGCTTCCGGCTTTTTTTAGCGCGCTACAGCACGTGCTCGCCGGACTGGTGGGCATCATCACCCCGCCGCTGATTATCGGCGCGACCCTCGGACTGGGAGAGTGGATGCCCTACCTGATAAGCATGTCGCTGCTGGCGTCCGGTATTGGCACCTTTCTCCAGGCCAATCGCGTCTGGGGCGTTGGCGCAGGGATGATCTGCATGCAGGGCACTAGCTTTGCTTTTCTCGGCGTGGCAATTGCTGGCGGGATGTGGGTCAAAGGCCAGGGTGGCAGCGCCCAGGACGTCATGGCGATGCTGTTTGGCGTTAACTTCGTTGCCGCGCTGGTACCGGTGATTGTCAGCCGCTTTATTGAGCCGCTGAAAAAGATCTTTACGCCGGTGATCACCGGCAGCGTCATCGCCCTGATAGGGATCAGCCTGATCAAGGTCAGCGTTATTAACTGGTGCGGCGGGGAAGGGGCGAAGGATTTCGCCAGCATGAACAACATCGCCCTTGGTGCGGGAACCCTGGGGATCATCGTTCTGCTGAGCTGTGCAAAAAACCGCTGGCTGCGGCTCTCCTCGGTGGTGATAGGGATCGCCGCAGGCTGCGTGGGGGCCGCAGTGAGTGGTAATTTTCACCTCAGCGGCATCGGCGAGACCTGGTTCCGCGTTCCGTCGCTGTTCCCGTTTGGCTTCCAGTTTAACAGCGCTATCTTTTTGCCCATCGCCTTAGTGTCGCTGGTCTGCATTCTCGAGGCGGTAGGGGATCTGACCGCTAACTGCCTGATCTCACGGCAGTCTATTGATGATGGCGCGTTCCGTTCCCGGCTGAAGGGCGGGATCCTTGCCGACGGCATCAGCTGCATGGTTGCCGCGATGCTCTGTGCTTTCCCTAACACCACTTTTGCGCAGAACAACGGCGTGATCCAGATGACCGGCGTCGCTAGCCGCTACGTCGGGCGCTATATCGGCGTTATCCTGATCCTGCTGGGGCTGTTTCCACCCTTCGGTGAGATCCTGCGCCAGATCCCAACCCCGGTGTTGGGCGGAGCGACGATGGTGATGTTTGGCTGCGTGGTGGCCGCGGGGATCCGCATTATTACCCAGACGCCGCTCACCCGCCGGGATATGCTGATTGTCGGCCTGGCGTTTGGTTTCGGGCTGGGCGTAGAGGCGGTACCGACGTTTCTCACCCATTTCCCACCGATTATCGGCAACCTGTTTGGCTCGGCAGCGACCAGCGGCGGACTGGTCGCCATTGTGTTGAACCTGATTATTCCGGAAGAGAAACTGACCGCTGCGGCGGCGGCAAGGAGCAGTGATGATCGCCCTCAAGCACTTTAATCAGCTGGATAACGACGCGGCGGCAGCCCTGATAGCGCCATGTGTAGCGATCCCGACGTGGACGGCGGCGCTGGTGCAGGGGCGTCCCTATGCGGATCTCCCTGCGCTGCTGAGCGCAGCGCGGGAGGTCGCGCAGGCGTGGGGCGAGGCAGAGCTGGCGCAGGCGCTCAGCGCCCACCCCCGGATCGGCGAGAAGCCTGGCGGCCAGCAGGCCCATGCTGCGCTCTCACGCCAGGAGCAGGGGGCAGTTAACGCCAGCGACGCGCAACTTGCGCAGGCGTTAAGGGAGGGCAACGCCCGCTATGAAGCGCGTTTTGGTCGGGTATTCCTGATCCGAGCCAAAGGACGCAGCGGCGAGGAGATCCTTGCTGCCCTGGAGCAGCGCCTGCAAAACAGCGATGCGCAGGAGGTTGCTGAGTCGCTGGCGCAGCTGCGTGAAATTACCCTATTGAGACTGGAAGGAGCAATAAGCGAATGAGTACCCTGAGCACCCATATTCTGGATATCTCTACCGGCACACCGGCGGCGGGCGTCACGGTTCGTTTGATTCGCGATGAAAAGGTCATCGCCAGCCAGATAACCGACGGCAACGGCCGCATCGGCGAGTTTACCCCGGCGGCGCTGGCCCCGGGCCGCTATCGGCTGGTGGCCGAGACGGGAGCGTGGTTTGCCGCAGGGGGGAGGGAGACTATTTTCCCCCATGCGCAGATCGATTTTGTGATAGCCGGGGCGGCAGAGGCGCATTTCCACCTGCCGTTTCTCATCGCCCCCGGCGGCTGGTCAACCTACCGGGGAAGCTGAGTCCTGCTAATATCGATCTTCTTCGCATTGCGATACGAGCAGCATTGCACTCTGCTCCATTTTTACGCATACTTTTACACGTGTAATTTACCCGTGCAATTAAAGGAGGCGGCGTGGCAGGTGCAAGCATGCGTCATAAAAAAACGGTGAGTGTTACTCTGGAACCTCTTTTGCTTCAGCAAGCCCGCGAAGCGGGGATTAACCTCTCAGCTTTACTCACCAAAGCCCTGGAGCAGGAAATCAGCGCTTCGGGAAGCGAGTGCTGGAAAAGAGAAAACAGAGCCAGCATACAGGAGCTCAATCGCATTACGGATGAGTATGGACTGCTATCGGATGACTACAGGACGTTCTAATCATGCAATATGTTGTTTACCATAATAACGGTAATAGCAAAGCGTATCCCTATTTGCTCGATGTTCAGAGCGATATTATTGATGAGCTTCATACCCGACTGGTCATTCCGCTCTACCCAGCGAGTAGAATTACCCATCCCCCGGTCAAACGCCTCACACCTGTGTTGACCGTAGAAGGGGATGATTATCTTATTATGACTCACGAAATGGCTAGTGTCCGACTGTCCCAGCTTGGCGCGGACGTTATGGATGCACGGCCCTTTCGCCAAACCATCAAAAACGCGCTGGATTTTATCTTTGATGGTTTTTAAGTTTTGTCCATAAAGGGAAGTACGATTAATACTCGGAAGCTGAGGCCTGCCAAACCCGCTCTCCATTGACCCAGGTCTCGCGAATATTGCGCTCGTCCCCCAGCGTCATCAGCACAAACAACTGCTCGTAGATATCCTTGCAGCGGCTGATTCGCAGCTGCTGAAGCGGCGTTATCGCCGGGTCAATCACCACAAAGTCAGCCTCCTTGCCCGGCTGAAAGTTGCCTATTTTCTCGTCCAGACGCAGGGCGTGCGCCCCGCCGAGGGTGGCGTGGTAGAAGGCTTCGCTGGCGCGCAGACGATAGCTTTGCAGCTGGCCCACCTTGTAGGCCTCTCCCAGCGTGCGCAGCATGCTGAAGGTCGTGCCCGCGCCGACGTCGGTTCCGATGCCCATCCGCACCCGGTTTTGCCAGCAGGCGGGCAGGCGAAACAAGCCGCTGCCGAGGAACAGGTTGGAGGTGGGGCAGAAGGCCACCGCTGAACCGGTCTCATGCAGGCACTGCCACTCCCGATCCTCCAGATGAATACCGTGAGCAAAGAGGCTACGCTCGCCGGTCAGCCCGTAGTGATGATAGACATCCAGATAGCGCTCGTGCTCCGGCCAGAGATCCTTCACCCACGCTACCTCGTTCGGGTTTTCACTCAGGTGGGTCTGGAGCCAGGTGTCCGGAAACTCCTGGCGCAGCTGGCGTACCGCCGACAGCAGTTCCGGCGTTGAGGTAGGGGCGAAGCGCGGCGTAATGGCATAGCCGAGCCGCCCCTGCTGGTGCCAGCGCTGGATCAGCTCCCGGGTCTGTAAATAGCTCTCTTCGGCGGTTTCGGTCAGATAGTCAGGCGTATGGCGATCCATCATCACCTTGCCAGCGATCAGCCGCATATTGAGGCGCAGCGCCTCGCTAAACAGGGCGTTGACCGACTCGGGATGCAGGGTACAGAACACCAGCGCGGTGGTGGTGCCGTGGCTCAGGAGCTGACCGAGGAAAAATTCCGCGATCTCTTTGGCATAGGCCTCGTCCGAGAACTGGCTTTCGACCGGAAAGGTATAGGTCGTCAGCCACTCCAGCAGCTGCTCGCCGAAAGCGCCAATCATCTCGGTCTGCGGATAGTGCACGTGAGCGTCGATAAAGCCGGGCAGCAGCAGCTTGCCGCTCAGGTCGGTGTAGCCTTGCTGCGGATCGAGATACTGCTCGCCCTCCTGCCACGGCAGCAGCGCCTGAATATGCCCCTCGGCAATAAACAGTACCCCGTCAGGAAGATAGCGCGCGTGGCGGGCAATGTCGTCGGGGCTATCTGCCACCTGGGCAATATCAAAAAACGCGCCGCGAATCGCCGTATCGTAAGCCATCATAAGCTCTGCCTTCTCTTTTTATTGTTGCGGTAATTTATGAGCAAATGCCACGGCCACTTCGTCACGGGCGAGCCAGCGGTAGGCCACCGCACCCAGGAAGACGCCGATAAACCAGCTAAAGTTAGCGACCTCATGCAGCGCCGGGATAAAGCTGATCACCAGACCGATCGCCACCGACGGCACCAGCGCGGCGATGGCTTTTGGGTTAAAGCCGTTGCGGTACCAGTATTTGCCCTTCGGCGTATCGTCAAAGAGATCGTCAACCGAGACCTGCCCACGCTTGATGAGGTAGAAGTCAGCGATCAGAATGCCAAACAGCGGGCCAATAAAGGCACCCAGCACGTCCAGGGTGTAGTGGATCAGCTCCGGCGAGTTAAACAGGTTCCACGGCGTGAGCAGAATCGAGCCGACGGCGGCGATCATCCCGCCGGTGCGGAAGCTGATCTTCTGCGGCGAGCAGTTAGAGAAGTCAAAAGCTGGCGAGACAAAGTTAGCCACGATGTTGATGCCGATAGTGGCAGTGATCATGGTCAGCAGGCCGATGGCGACCGCCAGATCGTTGCCGACACGGCTCACGGTCTCAATCGGGTCAGTGATCATGCGGCCAAACAGCGACTGGGTTCCGGAGACGATCACTACCGTCACCACGGAAAAGAGCAGGAAGTTAAACGGCAGGCCCCAGCGGTTGCCGCGGCGGATCTCACCCATGCTCTTGCCGTAGCGCGAGAAATCACCAAAGTTGAGCAGCGGCCCGGAGAAGTAGGAGACCACCAGCGCGGTGGCGGTGATCATCTGCCAGGTCTGCTCTCCGGCGGTCAGGGATTTACTGGCGAGGGTAAAGGAGATCCCATCGAAGCCGGTCTTGTATACAATCCAGCCCGCCAGCGCCAGCATCACTACATAAACCGCTGGCCCGGCGATATCGATAAAGCGCTTGATGGCGCTCATGCCGTGCCAGAAAACCATCGCTTGTAATACCCACATAATGGCAAAGCAGATCCAGCCAAGATGCGATAACCCGAGGAACGAGCCTGTGGTAAGGGCAGAGAGCGACGGCCAGAACTTCAGTGCCACCAGCATCAGCGCGTTAGCCGCCAGGTAGGTCTGTATACCGTACCAGGCAAAGGCGATCAGGCCGCGGATCACTGCCGGAATGTTTGCCCCAAAGACGCCAAACGCCTGGCGACAGATCACCGCATAGGGCACGCCCGCCATCTGGCTGGGCTTCGCCACCAGGTTGGCGCACAGCTGCACAATGCAGATCCCCACCAGCAGGCAGAGCAGTACCTGCCAGCTCGCCAGCCCGAGAGTAAAGAAGCTCGCGGCCACCACATAGCCCCCCATGCTATGCACGTCCGACATCCAGAAAGAGAAGATGTTGTACCAGCTCCAGTTCTGGTCCCGCGTCGGGGCCAGATCCTCGTTGCAAAGCCGTGGGCTGTAGCCCGCGGTGGAGTCAGCGGCCTTAATCGATTGCACGTTTTGTCTATTTGGCATGAAACCTGCTCCTGTGAATAAAAGCGTTTTGAGTTGCACTGACGAGGGTGTTGCAGGATTTAGGCCAGAATGCCGGAGAAGGCGCTGGTGGGGGGGTTAGCGTGAACCGGACCGACTCCGCAAGGTGCTGCAACGACTCGCCGCTGTGCAAATGGCCATCCTGACGCCCAAACGTGGTGCACAGGATGCCTGATTTTGCCCGGCTGTTTGCCGGTTATAAGGAGTTGTAATGTCGGCTATGCGTATCCAGGTCATTAACCCCAACACCAGCCAGGCAATGACCGAGACCATTGGTGCCGCCGCCCGGGCGGTGGCCGCGCCAGGTACCGAGATAGTGGCGGTATGTCCCAGCGCCGGGGTGCCCTCCATCGAAGGCCATTTTGATGAGGCCATTGCCGCCGTTGGCGTGCTGGAGCAGATCAAAGCCGGTCGCCAGCAGGGGGTGGATGGACATGTGATCGCCTGCTTTGGCGATCCGGGGCTGCTGGCGGCCCGCGAGCTAGCCCAGGGGCCAGTGATTGGTATTGCCGAGGCGGCGATGCATATGGCAACCCTCGTTGCCACCCGCTTCTCTATTGTCACCACGCTGCCGCGGACGCTGATAATCGCCCGCCACCTGCTGCACCAGTACGGTTTCCACAACCACTGCGCCGCATTGCACGCCATCGATCTGCCGGTGCTGGCACTGGAAGACGGCAGCGGGCAGGCGCAGGAGCGGGTGCGCGAGGGCTGCATCCGGGCGCTGAAAGAGGATGGCTGCGGCGCGATTGTGCTGGGCTGCGGCGGGATGGCGACGCTGGCTCAGGAGCTGACCCGCGAGCTGCACGTACCGGTGATCGATGGGGTCAGCGCAGCGGTGAAGATGGTGGAGTCGCTGGTGGCGCTGGGCCTCTCCACCAGCAAGCAGGGGGATCTCGCCTTTCCGGAGGCCAAGGCCCTGAGCGGCAAATTTCAGGCACTGAATCCATTTTAATGTGAGGGACCAATAATGGCATTTTTAGACGATGACTACCCCCGCGACCTGCGCGGATACGCCGGAAAGCCGCCCCATGCGCAGTGGCCGCAGCGGGCGCGGATTGCCGTCCAGTTCGTGCTGAACTACGAGGAGGGGGCAGAGAATCACGTTCTGCACGGCGACGCCGGATCCGAGCAGTTTCTCTCTGACATTATCGGTGCTGCTAGCTATCCGGACCGGCATATGTCGATGGACTCGCTCTATGAGTACGGCAGCCGCGCCGGATTCTGGCGCATCCATAACGAGTTCAGCAGGCGGGGCCTGCCGCTCACCGTATTTGGCGTGGCGATGGCGCTGGCCCGTCACCCGGACATTGTTGCGGCGATCAAGGCGGCGAACTATGACGTTGTCAGCCATGGCTGGCGCTGGATCCACTACCAGAGTATGGATATTAACCAGGAGCGCGAGCATCTGCACAACGCGGTGCAGGTGTTGACCGATCTGTTCGGTAAAGCGCCTACCGGCTGGTATACCGGACGTGACAGCCCCAACACTCGCCAGCTGGTGGCCGAGCATGGCGGCTTTGACTACGACAGCGACTACTACGGTGACGACCTGCCTTTCTGGACCGAAGTACCGTGCAGCGACGGTTCCCGCAGGCCGCACCTGATTATTCCCTATACCCTCGATGCCAACGATATGCGCTTTGCCACCGCTCAGGGGTTTAACACCGCCGAGCAGTTTTATACCTATCTGAAAGACAGTTTTGATGTGCTGTACGAGGAGGGGGAGAGCGCGCCGAAGATGATGTCCATCGGTATGCACTGCCGTCTGCTGGGCCGCCCGGGCCGCTTCCGCGCCCTGCAGCGCTTCCTGGACTATATCCAGCAGCATGACCGCGTCTGGGTCTGCACCCGTCAGCAGATCGCCGACCATTGGCGGGCGGTACATCCGTTCGAGCGCTAATACATCATCGTCCGGTGGCGCTTCGCTTACCGGGCCTACAAACCACATCGTGCCCACTGTAGGCCGGGTCAGGCGAAGCCGCCACCCGGCGTTACAGAGCCAACAGGCTATGCCCGGTCAGCTCATCACGCTCACCTGCGCGGCAACGATGCGCCAGCCGTAGGGGAAGCGCACCCAGGTCTGCTGCTGACGGCCAATACGGTCGCTACCTGTGCGGGTGAACTCGGTGCTGCACACCGCGTAGTCCTCACCAAAGGTGGTAATAACCGTGTTGCGCAATTCACGCTGTAGCCCCGCGGCAGAGCGGGCCGCCCGGAAGGCGCGGATCTCTTCAATACCGTAGAGGTTCTCCCCGGCGCCCAGCCGCACGGTGCGGGCGTCGTGCCAGAACAGCTCGTCCAGCACCGCAACCTCATTACTTACCAGCGCCTCTTCGTACCGGTAGAAGGCAGCGGTGACCTCGGCGAGCACCAGCGGGCGGTTTATATTATCCAGATGTATCATGCTAGCTCCTTAGGATGTGCATCGGCGATGCCCTGTTGTTCCAGCACTCGCGCAGCGCGCAGGCAGGCCTGTTCATTAAAGGGGGCAGCAATCAGCTGTAAACCTGTCGGCAGCCCGCTGCGGCTGCGCAGCGGCACCGTGGTCACCGGCAAACCTAAAAACGAGATCGGCTGCGTCAGCATCCCCATGCTGGCGCGGATGGGCAGCGGCTGGCCGTTAATCATCATCGTCTGATCGCCAATCGGCGTCGCGCTGCGTGGGGTTGCCGGAGCGATCAGCACGTCGGCATGATTGAACAGCGCCCTGAACGCCTGCTGGGCGTGGCGGCGAAAGCGCTGGGCCTGCACGTACCAGGCAGAGGGGATCATCGCCCCGGCCAGCAGACGCTCCCGGGAGTGCGGCTCAAAGCGTTCCGGCTCGCGGCGCAGGGCGGGGAGATAGTGATTCCCCCCCTCGGAGGCGCTGATGATAAACGCCGCCGAGCGCGACAGCTCCGCCTCCGGGAAAATCAGCTCCGCGTGGGCGTCAAGGGCGTGTGCGGCACGGCTTAGCGCCTCCCGGGCGTCGTCATCACACCAGGTCGTAAAGTAGCCGCCGAGCACCGCGCAGCGCAGCCCCTCCAGCCCGCGATCCAGCAGCGGAGTTGTCCGCTCGCTGGCGCAGTCGCGCTGGAAACCATCGTCGGGGTCCTGCCCCTGCAGCGCATCGTAAACCGCCGCCAGATCCTCAACCCGGCGGGCAAAGGGACCGATATGGTCAAGGCTGGCAACGAAGGGATGCGTGCCCGCACGGGAGAGGCGGCCAAAGGTCGGCTTCAGGCCAAAGATGCCGCACAGGGAGGCGGGGACGCGGATCGAGCCGTTGGTATCACTGCCGAGAGAGAAGTGCACCAGCCCGGCGGCCACCGCTGCCGCCGATCCGCCGGAGGAGCCGCCCGCAATGCGCGTCAGGTCGTGCGGATTGCGCGTCGCGCCGTAGTGGCTGTTTTCGGTGGTGAAGCCGTAGGCGTAGGCATCCATGTTCAGCATTCCGGCGAGCAGCCCCCCGGCGCGCTTAAGCTGGCGCACCGCAAAGCCGTCGCGCTCGGCAGCGGGGCGATGGCTTAACAGCTGTGCCCCGGCAAGGGTGGCGTGCCCGGCCACGTCAAACAGGTTTTTCACCGCGTAGGGAACGCCCGCCAGCGGGGGGAGGGGCTGCCCGTCCCGACGTAGGGTATCGATACGCTCCGCTTCCGCCAGCATCCGCGTTTCGGTCACCGTGGTCCAGGCGTTGATCTGCGGATTAACCCGGGCAATGTCATCCAGCGTCTGGCGGGCAATCTCCCTAGCGCTCACGGCCCCGCTGGCCAGCGCCTGCTGGATATCGTTAATACTCATCTCGTTAAGCGTCATGCTCTATAGACTCCTGCAATCTCCAGTCGATCGTCGAGGGGAAAGGCCATCAGCGGCTCGGCCATGGCGGCGATGCGGCTGAACTGCATCTCCAGCTCGGCGCGGCGGGTGTCGTCCATCTCCAGATCGAGGATCTGCGTCATCTGCGCCAGATATGTGGCCCAGTCGGGCTGTGCATTACTCATTTGTTTCTCCTTAAAAACCGGCGGCCGAGCCGTTGCTACGCGGATCGGCTGCGCCCTCAAACAGGCCGTTGGGATGGCGGACGATAGCCCCGGCGTGGCCCATCGCTTCACTATAGTCGGGCAGGACCTCCACCTCGTGTCCCAGCGCCCGCAGGCGAGCGACGCTCTCGGGCGAAAAGCGGCCCTCCAGCTTTAGCGAATCCGAGGTCTGCCCCCAGGTTCGTCCCAGCAGCCAGCGCGGTTGGGAGATGCTCTCCTGCAGCGGCACGCCCTGCAGAATGTAGCGGGTGAAAATCGCCGCCTGGGTCTGCGGCTGGCCGTCGCCACCCATCGAACCGTAAACCATCAACCGGCCATCGCTAAGACGTGCAGCGGCGGGGTTGAGGGTATGAAACGGCTGCTTGCCCGGTGCCAGCGCCAGCAGGTGCGCCGGATCGAGGCTGAACGAGGCCCCGCGGTTCTGCCAGACGATGCCGGTATCGGGAAGCACCACGCCGCTGCCGAACTCATGGTAGAGGCTTTGAATAAAGGAGACCGCCAGCCCGCTCTTATCCATCGTCCCCATCCACACGGTGTCGCCCGGGCCTTTACCCGTTCTCCAGGGGGCGGCACGGCTGTCGTCTATGCGATCGGCCAGCGGCTGTAACGCCGCAGGATCAAGCAGGCTCTGAATGTCGGTGTCGAGATGGCGGGGATCGGTAATGTGCGCATCCCGCAGGCGAAAGGCCAGCTTGGTGGCCTCGGCGATGCGGTGCACGGTTTGGGCCTCGTCGGCCTGGGCCATATCCAGGCGGTCAGTGATGCCGAGGATGGCCAGCGACACTAGCCCTTGAGTGGGCGGAGCCAGGTTCCACAGCTCGCCGTGCTGGTGCTGAAGCCTGAGCGGCTGAGGACGCCGGGCGTGATGCTGCTGCAGATCGGCAAGAGTAACAGGGAGGCCGAGCTTTGCCATGCCGTCGGCCATCTGTTCCGCCAGCGGACCACGATAAAAGCTCTCCAGCCCCTCCTCAACCAGCCGTTGCAGGGTAGAGGCGAGCGCGGGCTGGTGAAAGCGGCTGCCCGCAGTCGGCGGCTCATCGTTGACCAGGTACGTCTCCGCAAAGCCGGGCAGGTGGCGCAGCTCCGCTAACTTGCTGGCGGTCGCGTTGGCCTGAGATTGCGTAATCGGGATCCCCTCCGTGGCATAGCCGATGGCGTCCGCCAGCAGGCGCGAGAGCGGCAGCGCTTTGCCGGTCAACGACTGGGAGATATTCAGCGCCTCCTCCCATCCGCTGACGGTTCCCGCGACGGTCAGCGCCGCGCGCGGGCCACGGTGCGGGATCTGCGTGAGATCGCTATAGGCGGCAAGCGATGCCAGCGAACCTGCCGCGCCGCTGGCGTCAATGGCGATGGGGTCGCCCTCCGGCGGAACGATAAGCCAGAAGCCATCGCCGCCGAGGCCGTTCATATGCGGGTAGACCACGGCAATGGTTGCAGCTGCGGCCACCATTGCCTCAATGGCGCTGCCGCCTTCGCGAAGTACGGCAAGCGCGCTCTGGCTTGCCAGATGGTGGGGGGCCACCGCCATTCCATGAGCGGAAAAATGACTCTGCACGGGCTGTCCTCATGATCTGAAGTGTGTCCGTGAACTTGCAAAAGCTGTTCCACTTCCGGGCGAAAAGTTTCAGCCGCGAAGAGGACTGCGTTTTTATCGTATCTGGCATGCATTGTGAAAGGGGTTAGCGGTATAGTTTGCTGAAACAAAAGTTACAGAGGCCTTATGGAACAGCTTGATGAACGCCTGAAAGGGCAATATGCGTCGCTATCACCCCAGGAGCAGCGGGTGGCGAACTTTATTTTCGATCACTTTGACGATCTGATCGGCTACAACAGCGCCGAGCTGGCGCAGCTTAGCGGGGTATCGAAGGCGACGGTGAGCCGCCTGTTTAAGCGTCTGGGATACGAGAAGTATAAGGATATGCGTGACGAGCTGCGCACCCTGCGCCAGAGCGGCATGCCGCTGACCGATAATCGCGATGCGGTGCAGGGCAACACGCTGCTGGCCCGCCACTATAAACAGGAGATGGCGAACCTGACTCAGTGGGTCAACGCCTTAGACCCACAGCAGTTTGCCGAGGTGATTACCGCCTTGGTCACCGCCCGACGGATTGTGATTATCGGCATGCGTAACGCCTATCCGGCAGCGCTGCACCTGCGCCAGCAGCTGTTGCAGGCCCGCGGCCAGGTGCTGGTTCTGCCGCAGCCGGGGCAGAGCCTGAGCGAAGAGCTGGTGGATCTCACCCCCGACGATCTGGTGATTGTGATGGCGTTTCGCCGCCGCCCGCGCATTATCCGCCCACTGCTCCAGCAGCTGCAGGCCGACAGCGTTCCGGTGGTGCTGATGTGCGAGCCGCAGGCGCACGGCCTGCTGCCGCTGGCGCGCTGGCAGCTCTGCACCCCGCTGGACAGCGTCTCCGCCTACGACAGCTATGCAGCGGTGAATAGCCTGATCAACCTGCTGGCCAACGCTTTTTTGCATGAAATTCTCGATAAGGGACGGCCGCGCATTCATCACATCGCCACCCTCTATCAGCAGCTGGACGAGCTGGAACAGCGATAATGGGGCACCATGCTGGGGTTTAGCACCGTTTTGGTGCGGGAGAGTGCAGCTTACTTTCTCGTTTATGATGGCTATTTAGGCATTTAAGGCTGATTTAACGTTTATCCGTATCTGGCACATAAGTTGCAAAAGTCTGGCTATAGAATCTTTTGTTTCATGCTAACGTAACGGGTAAACACCATGAGAAAACTTTTGATCGCACTGGCCGGGGCCGCTTGTCTGTTAACTCACCTGTCGGCAGCGAAGGCCGATCAGCTGCAGGATATTGAGAAACGCGGCACGCTTCGGGTCGCCGTCCCGCAGGACTTCCCACCGTTTGGCTCAGTAGGGACCGATCTGCAGCCGCAGGGCTACGACATCGATATGGCGCGCTACCTTGCCAAAGAGATGAAGCTCAAGCTGCAGCTGGTCCCCGTGACCAGCGCCAACCGGGTGCCCTATCTGCAAACGGACAAGGTGGACCTGGTGATCTCCAGCCTCGGTAAAAACGCCGAGCGTGAAAAGGTGATTGATTTCAGCCGCGCCTATGCACCTTTCTTCCTTGGGGTCTTTGGTCCAAAAGGCGCTGAGCTGAAGGATGCCGCAGGGCTGAGCGGTAAAACCATCGGCGTCACCCGCGGCGCGGTCGAAGATATGGTGCTGACCAGCATTGCGCCGAAAGAGGCGCAGGTAAAACGTTACGAGGATAACAACACCACCCTGTCGGCGTATCTGTCGGGTCAGGTAGAGTACGTTGCTACCGGTAACCTCGTCGTGGCGGCTATCTCCCGGCAAAACGCCGACAAAGCGCCGGTGCCGAGCTTTATGCTGAAAGATTCCCCATGCTTTATCGGCCTGAAGAAGAACGAGCCGGCGCTGAAGGCGAAGGTGGATGCGCTTATCGAGCAGGGCGTGAAGGATGGCACCCTGAACAAACTCTCCGAGCAGTGGATGAAAGCGCCGCTGCCCGCCAGCCTTGGCGTGTAAGGCGCGTGAATGACCGAACAACTTAACTTTTCCGAACTCTGGCCGCACTGGCCCGAGCTGCTGGCGGGACTGTGGATCACCGTGCAGCTAACGGTGATGGCGACGGCGGGAGGCCTGGCATTGGGCATTCTCGGCGCCGCCATTCGCAGCGGACGCCCGTCGTGGCTCAGCCGCATCTGGGGCGCGTACGTGGAGCTGATCCGCAACACGCCTTTTGTCGTACAGCTGTTTTTTATTGTCTTTGGCCTGCCCAACATGGGCCTCAAAATGACGGCGGGAGAGGCTGCGCTGCTGGCGATGATCGTCAACCTCGGTGCCTACAGCACTGAGATTATCCGCGCCGGGATCCAGGTGACGCCGAAGGGGCAGTGGGAGGCCGGGCGGGTGCTGGGCTTTACCCGCATCCAGACCTTTATCCGCATCGTGCTGCCCCCTGCTTTGCAGCGTATCTACCCGGCGCTGGTGAGCCAGTGCATCATCGTCATGCTGGGATCGTCGGTGGTGTCGCAGGTCTCCTATGAGGAGCTGACCTTTGCCGCCAACCTGATCCAGTCCCGGACCTTTCTGAGCTTCGAGGTCTATCTGGTGACGGCTGGGATCTACTTAATTCTGTCGATCGCCATGCGCCAGCTGCTGCTGGCGGCGGGACGGAGATGGCTGGGAGTGCAGGCATGATGAACACCTTTACCGACTGGGACATTATCCGCAACCTGCTGCTGGCCGGGCGCTGGACGGTGCTGCTCTCGCTGGTGGCCTTTACCGGCGGCGCGCTGGTGACGCTGCCGCTCCTGCTGCTTCGCCTGACCGGCGGGCGGCAGGTGCAGCGCCTGATCCGCGGTTATGTCGAGCTGTTCCAGGGGACACCGCTGTTGATGCAGCTGTTTCTGGCCTTCTTCGGCGTGGCGATGTTTGGTATCGACGTCTCACCCTGGACGGCAGCCTCGCTGGCGCTGACCCTCTATACCAGCGCTTTTCTGCTTGATATTTGGTTTGGCAGCATTCGTGCCCTGCCGAAAGGGCAGTGGGAGGCGTCGCGCTGCCTGGGGCTAAGCTTTGGCCAGACCCTCTGGCGGGTGGTCGCCCCGCAGGCGTTGCGCATTGCCATTGCCCCAACGGTGGGCTTTGCCGTGCAGGTGATTAAAGGCACGGCGCTGGCGTCAATCATTGGCTTCGTTGACCTGACCAAGGCCGGGACGATGCTGACCAACGTCACCTATCAGCCCTTTAAAGTCTTTGCGCTGGTGGCGCTGGGCTACTTCATTCTGTGCTACCCGCTGTCCCGCTACAGCCGCTATCTGGAGAATAAATTCAATGCCTCTCATCACCATTAATCAGATGCAGAAGTACTACGGTGATAACCACGTGCTCAAGGGCGTCGATCTGGATATCGATATGGGCGAGGTGATCTCTATTATTGGCCGCAGCGGATCGGGTAAAAGCACGCTGCTGCGCTGCATCAACGGCCTTGAGGGCTACCAGGAGGGGAGCATCAAGCTGGGCGGCATGACTATCACCGACCGGGATTCGCAGGCGCGGGAGATCAGCCGCTCCATCGGCATGGTATTCCAGAACTTCAATCTGTTCCCGCACATGACGGCGCTGGAGAACGTCATGCTGGCCCCGCGCCGGGTGCTGAAAAAGAGCGCCGCCGAGTGTCGTGAGCTGGCGCAGAAGATGCTGGAGAAGGTGGGGCTGGGCGACCGGCTGGACTACTATCCGGCTAATCTCTCCGGCGGCCAGCAGCAGCGGGTGGCGATTGCCCGGGCGCTGGCGATGTCACCCAAAGTGTTACTCTGCGACGAGATCACCTCGGCGCTCGATCCGGAGCTGGTGGGCGAGGTGCTCAAGGTGCTGGAGCAGCTGGCGGCGGAGGGGATGACGCTGATTCTGGTGACCCATGAAATGAATTTTGCCCGCGAAGTGGGCGACCGCGTGGTGTTTATGCACCAGGGGAAAGTCTGGGAGCAGGGCGACAGCAAAGCGCTGTTTGCCAATCCGCAGACCACTGAACTGAAGCAGTTTATCTCCTCGGTACGCGGCCTCAACTAATAAGGACTCAAAAATGGATATCGCGCAATTTTCGCAAATCAATCCACCCCAGCGCCTGCTGATGGGACCGGGGCCGATCAACGCCGATCCGCGCGTGCTGCGTGCGATGGCGGGCCAGCTTATCGGCCAGTACGATCCGGCCATGACCCACTACATGAATGAGGTGATGGCCCTCTATCGCGGCGTGTTCCGCACCGAAAACCGCTGGACGATGCTGGTGGACGGCACCTCGCGGGCGGGAATTGAAGCTATCCTGGTGTCGGCGATCCGTCCCGGTGACAAAGTGCTGGTGCCGGTATTTGGCCGCTTTGGTCATCTGCTGTGTGAGATCGCCCGCCGCTGCCGGGCAGAGGTGCATACCATTGAGGTACCGTGGGGCGAGATTTTTACCCCCGACCAGATCGAGGATGCTATCAAGCGGGTACGCCCGCGCCTGCTGCTGACGGTGCAGGGCGATACCTCCACTACCATGCTTCAGCCTCTCGCCGAGCTGGGAGATATCTGCCGCCGCCACGACGTGCTGTTCTATACCGATGCCACCGCCTCGCTGGGGGGCAACGCCCTGGAGAGCGATGCCTGGGGCCTGGACGCGGTCTCGGCGGGGATGCAAAAGTGCCTCGGCGGCCCGTCGGGTACCTCGCCCATCACCCTCAGCCCGCGCATGGAGGAGGTTATCCGCCGCCGCAAATGCGTCGAGGAGGGGATCCGTACGGCTGACCATCGCGACGGTGAAGACGAGATGATCTACTCCAACTACTTCGACCTCGGCATGGTCATGGACTACTGGGGACCGGAGCGCCTGAACCACCACACCGAAGCGACCTCGGCGCTGTTTGCCGCCCGGGAGTGCGCGCGCCTGATCCTTCAGGAGGGGCTGGATAACGGCATCGCCCGCCATAAGCTGCATGGCGAGGCGCTGCTGGCGGGCATCCAGGCGATGGGGCTGGAGACCTTCGGTGACCTGAAGCACAAGATGAATAACGTGCTCGGCGTGGTGATCCCGCAGGGGATCAACGGCGACCTGCTGCGCAAGCTGATGCTGGAAGATTTCGGCATTGAGATCGGCACCTCCTTTGGTCCGCTGCACGGCAAAGTGTGGCGCATCGGCACCATGGGCTATAACGCACGTAAGGATTGCGTGATGAAGACCCTGAGCGCGCTGGAGTCGGTGCTGAACTATCTCAAATTCACCACCGTTCAGGGCGCGGCGATGCAGGCCGCATGGGATTGCTACCGCAGCGAGACAGCGCTATGAATCAGGCGCAGCGGGTGATGGCCCGCGCGGATGAGCTGGCTGCCATCAGCGAAACCGCGGATGCCCTGACCCGGATCTACCTCTCCCCGCAGCATCTGCTGGCCAACCAGCGGGTAGCGCAGTGGATGGAGGAGGCCGGAATGATGGTCTGGCAGGATAGCGTGGGCAACATCGGCGGCCGCTACGAAGGTGAGCAGGAGGGTGCCCCGGCAATTCTGTTAGGCTCGCATCTTGATACCGTACGCAACGCCGGACGCTACGACGGCATGCTCGGGGTGCTGACGGCCATTGAGGTGGTGCAGAGCCTGCACCAGCAGGGGCAGCGGCTGGCGAAGGCGATTGAGATCGTCGGCTTTTGCGATGAGGAGGGGACGCGTTTTGGCATTACTCTACTCGGCAGTCGCGGCCTGACGGGCACATGGCCGGCGCAGTGGCTGACGCAGACCGATGCCAGCGGCGTGAGCGTGGCGCAGGCGATGGTGCTGGCCGGGCTGGATCCGACCCGCGTTGCGCAGGCGGCTCGCCGTAGGGAGGAGATCGCCGCCTATCTGGAGCTGCATATCGAGCAGGGACCCTGTCTGGAGCAGGCGGGGCTGGCGCTGGGGGTGGTTGAAGCGATCAACGGCGCCCGCCGCCTGAACTGCCGCTTTACCGGCGAGGCGGGTCACGCGGGCACCGTGCCGATGAGCCAGCGTAAAGATGCCCTGGCCGCCGCCGCCGAGTGGATGGTGGCTGTAGAAGGCACCACCCGCGAGCGGGGCGGCAACCTGGTGGCCACGGTAGGCACGCTGTGTTGTCTGCCGGGCGCGGTCAACGTTATTCCTGGCGAGGTGATGCTGTCGCTGGATATTCGCGGGCCGCAGGACGCGCCGCTGGATGCCTTGCTGAATGAGCTGCTGACCCAGGCGCAGGCCATCGCCGCTCGCCGGGGGCTGACGTTCAGCGCCGAGGAGTTCTACCGCATCGCCGCTACGCCTTGCGATTTGCGTCTACAGAGCCTGCTTACCGATGCGGTACATCATGTGCAGGGCGTGTCGCTGTCGCTGCCCAGCGGGGCCGGGCATGATGCCATCGCCATGGCCGAACGCTGGCCGGTGGGGATGCTCTTTGTGCGCTGCAAGGGCGGTATCAGCCACCATCCGGCGGAGTCGGTAGAGACTGACGATGTCGCGCAGGCGATAGCAGCGTTTAGCTATGCGGTGACTGCCCTGGCAGGTGTCTAACCAGTCTGGAACCGATACATCGAGAGGGTCTTACCCTCTCTGCTTTCCCTGAGTAATCATCACCCTCCTTAACTAAATTCCATTAATAACAAAGGGTTACATACATTCATATCATGAATAGCTGTGATTCAAATCAACTTTGTACTACCATGCCGACCGTAATATAAAAATTTACATAACGATGACAAAGTAATGAATAACACAATAAAAATGGCAGTGGTATTACCGCTAATCACCCCCTTTGCAACACTTAGCGCCCATGCGGCGGATGCCGACACTCATACATCACATGAATCTGAAGAGCAGATCGTCGTCACCGGGAACAGCGCTGCTAGCTCTGCCGCCCCGGCGGGCGCGGGCTTTAAAACTTCAGATATCGACCTCGGCCCGCTGGGCAACCGATCCTGGGTAGAGACGCCATACTCCACCACCACCGTGACGCGGGAGATGATCGATAACCAGCAGGCCAGGAGCGTCAGCGAGCTGCTGAAGTACTCCCCCAGCACCCAGATGCAGGCCCGCGGCGGCATGGACGTCGGTCGCCCGCAGAGCCGTGGCATGCAGGGCAGCGTGGTGGCTAACAGCCGTCTCGACGGGCTGAACGTTGTCTCCACCACCGCCTTCCCGGTAGAGATGCTGGAGCGCCTCGACGTGCTCAACAGCCTGACCGGAGCGCTCTACGGTCCGGCCAGCCCAGCGGGGCAGTTTAATTTCGTCGCCAAACGTCCGACGGAGGAGACCCTGAACCGTGTCACCCTCGGCTACCAGAGCCGGAGTGCGGTAAACGGCCATATCGATCTCGGCGGCCATCTCGACGACGACAAACGCTTTGGCTACCGCGTTAACCTGCTGGATGAGGAGGGCGAGGGCAACGTCGAGGACAGCACCCTGCGCCGCAAGCTCGCCTCCGTGGCGCTGGACTGGAATATCCAGCCGGGAACCCAGTTGCAGCTTGATGCCAGCCACTATGAGTTTGTGCAGAAGGGCTATCCGGGCAGCTTCAGCTACGGGCCGGGGATTAAGCTCCCCTCGGCGCCGGATCCGAAAGACAAAAACCTCGCCCTCAGCACGGCGGGCAACGACCTGACCACCGACACCCTCAGCACCCGTCTCATCCACTATCTCAACGATGATTGGTCCCTGACCACGGGCGTCGGCTGGCAGCAGGCGGACCGCGCCATGCGCTCCGTCTCCAGTACCATTCTCAACGACAAGGGCGATATCCGACGCTCCATCAACGACGCCAGCGCGGCGGGCCGCTTCCGCGTGCTGAGCAACACCACGACCCTCAACGGCCACGTCGATACCGGCACCGTTGGCCACGATCTGTCGCTCTCTACCACCGGCTACGTCTGGTCGATCTACGCCGCCAGAGGCAAGAGCACGGCTTATCAGCTGGGGACGACTAATATGTACGACCCGTCCCCGCTGAGCGAGCCGGGTAACGGCCGGATCAACACCGGCGGGGCGCGCTACAAGTCGAGCGAGAATACCCAGCAGAGCGTGACCCTCGGCGACACCGTGACCCTCACGCCGCAGTGGTCGGCGATGTTCTACCTGAGCCAGAGCTGGCTGCAGACGCAGAACTATAACGCGCAGGGGCAACAGACCAGCGAGATCAACGAGGATGGTTTAAGCCCGAACGTCGCCCTGATGTACAAAATCACCCCGACGCTGATGGCCTACGTCAGCTACGCCGACTCGCTGGAGCAGGGCGGTACCGCGCCCACCAGCACCGGCACGACGACGATCAAAAACGCCGGTCAGACGCTGGATCCCTATCGCAGCCAACAGTATGAAGCGGGCCTGAAGGCAGACCTCGGCGATCTCAATCTTGGCGCGGCGCTGTTCCGCCTCGAACGCCCCTTTGCCTACGTCGATGCCAACGACATGGTCTACAAGGAGCAGGGTAATCAGGTCAATAATGGCCTGGAGCTGACCGCTACCGGCCACGTCTGGCAGGGGCTGAATATCTACAGCGGCGTCACCCTCCTCGACCCGCAGCTGAAAGATACCGTCTCCGACAGCACCAGCAACAAGCGGGTGGTCGGCGTGCCGAAGGTGCAGGCCAACCTGCTGGCGGAGTACAGCCTCCCGTCGCAGCCGCAGTGGGTCTACAGCGCAAACCTGCACTACACCGGCAAGCGGGCAGCCAACGACACCAACACCTCGTGGGCGGACAGCTACACCACCCTCGACCTCGGCACTCGCTACACCACCCGCATCAGCAACGTACCGACCACCCTGCGCGTGGCGGTGAACAACGTCACGGATGAGCACTACTGGGCCTCCATCTTCCCGTCGGGCACCGACGGCGACGGCGGTTCACCCAGCGCCTTCCTCGGCGGCGGCCGCGAAGTGCGTGCCTCCGTCACCTTCGACTTCTAATGGAACAGCGGATGAAACTGACCCGACTCCTTCCGGCGCTGGCGTTTACCGTCGGCGCGTTGACCACCGGCGGTCTGCTGGCTTCCACCGAGCACAGCGAGGTGCGCATCGCCTCGCCGTGGCCTGCGCAAAATACCATCATCACCATGCTGGGCTATGGCGATAACATCGTTGGCACCTCGATGGTAGCTAAGCAGATCCCGCTCTTTCGTCAGAGCCTGCCGCACATTGTTGATGTGCCGCCGGTGAGCATGTCCGGCAGCCATGAGGTCAATCCAGAGCAGATTATCGCCCTCGGCACCCAGCTGCTGTTCGTGGCGAAGAACATGAGCGTGCCGCAGCCGGAGATGCTGGCCCAGGCGGGGGTGCGCGTGCTGGCGTTTGATGCCAACTCTATGCCAGCGCTTACCCGCCGCGTGCAGCAGACCGCCGATGCGCTGGGACCGGATGCGCAGGAGAGGGCGCAGCGCTATCAGCGCTACTTCGAGCGCAATGCGGCGCTGGTGCGGGAGAGGCTGAAGGATCTCCCCGCCAGCGCACGGGTTACGGTCTACCACAGCATGGGCAACCCGCTGACCACCACCGGCCGGCCGTCGCTTAACCAGGACTGGATGGATCTCGCCGGGGCGAAAAACGTCGCGGAAAGCTGGTTCGGCGTGAAGAAAAACAGCGCTGGCGAGGTGGCGCTGGAGCGCGTCGTGGCCGCCAACCCGGCGGTGATTGTGGCGATGAACCGCCGCGACGCCGACGCCATTATGGCCTCGCCGCAGTGGGCGAGCGTGGATGCGGTGGTGCACCATCGCGTCTATACCAACCCAAAAGGGATGTTCTGGTGGTGCCGCGAGACCAGCGAAGAGGCGTTGCAGTTCCTGTGGCTGGCGAAGACCCTCTACCCGGCGCGTTTTGCCGACGTTGATATGGTGAAGGAGACGCGGGACTTCTATCGCGACTTCTTTGGTCTTTCGCTTAGCGACGCCCAGGTTGCGGCGATCCTCACCCCACCGAGGTAGAGCATGACGGCAACAGAACCGACCGCTGCAGATGCCCACGCCATCAGCCGCCGCTACCGCCAGCTGCTGCATCGTCGTCTGCTGCTGGCAGCAGCGATCGTGCTGGCGATTGCCGCTGCGCTGCTGTGTGACATTACCCTTGGCCCCTCGGGGATGTCTTTTCACCAGCTCTGGCTGGGCATTTTCGACCCGGGCGAGGTTAGCCCTGGGGTACGCACCATCGTGCGGGAGATCCGTCTGCCTTACGCCCTGATGGCGCTGCTGGTGGGCATGGCGCTGGGCCTGGCGGGGGCGGAGATGCAGACCATCCTCAATAACCCGCTCGCCAGTCCCTTTACCCTAGGCGTCTCCTCGGCGGCGGCCTTCGGTGCGGCGCTGGGGATCGTATGTGGCATCGGTATTCCCGGCCTGAGCGAGGCCTGGTTTATCCCGGCCAACGCCTTTGTGTTTGCCTTGCTCTCGGCTCTGCTGCTCGACGGTGTGACCCGCTGGACGCGGGTAAGCCACGCCGGGGTGGTGCTGTTCGGCATCGCGCTGGTCTTCACCTTTAACGCCCTGGTGTCGATGATGCAGTTTGTCGCTACCGAAGAGACGCTACAGGGGCTGGTCTTCTGGACGATGGGCAGCCTGTCGCGGACCTCCTGGCAGACGCTGGGCATCCTGGGCGCAGCCTTTGCGCTGGTCTTGCCCCTGTCGCTGCGCAGCAGCTGGCAGTTGACTGCCCTGCGCCTGGGTGAGGAGCGGGCTGCCAGCTTCGGCATCGACGTCCGCCGCCTGCGGCTGGCCTCGCTGCTGCGCATCAGCCTGCTGTCGGCGCTGTCGGTGGCCTTTGTCGGGCCGATCGGCTTTATCGGCCTGGTTGCGCCGCACATCGCCCGGATGCTGTTTGGCGAGGATCACCGCTTCTACCTGCCGGGCAGCGCCCTGCTGGGCGGGCTGATCCTCTCCCTGGCCTCCATCGCCTCGAAGAATATCTTCCCCGGAGTGGTGATCCCGCCTGGCATCGTCACCTCTCTGGTGGGCGTGCCCTTCTTTTTAAGCATCATTCTGCGCCACCGGGGGACGCTATGACCGACGGCCTGAAGATTGACCGCCTGAGCGTGAGCTACGGCAAGCGGCAGGTGATTGCCGATCTCACCGCGCCGCTGCTGCCGCGCGGACAGATGACCATTCTGACCGGGCCGAACGGCTGCGGTAAATCAACCCTGCTGCGCGCGCTCGCCGGGCTGAACCGGGCAGGCGGCCAGGCGTACCTCGACGGCGAGCCGCTGCTGGACTTGCCCTTTGCCCGCCGGGCGCAGCGGGTGGTGCTCCTGCCTCAGTCGCTGCCGCAGGGGGTGCATCTGCATGTGCTGGAGTCGGTGCTGGCGGCCCGGCGCGCCTCGGGCGGTGGGGAAGGACACGACCAAGAGGTCCGGGCGCTGGCGCTGCTGGCGGAGCTGGGCATTGCCCACCTGGCACTGAGCTATCTTGACCAGCTCTCCGGCGGCCAGCGGCAGCTGGTTGGCCTGGCCCAGTCGCTGATCCGCCAGCCGTCGCTGCTGCTGCTCGACGAGCCGCTGAGCGCGCTGGATCTCAACCATCAGTTTCAGGTTATGGAGGTGGTGGCCCGGGAGACGCGGCGGCGCAATATGGTGACGGTAATTGTGGTGCACGATCTCAACATTGCGCTGCGCCACGGCGAGCAGGTGCTGATGCTGAAGGCGGGTGAGCTGGTGGCCAGCGGCGCGCCGGAGAGGGCAATTACCCCGGCTAACCTGGCAATGGTCTATGGCGTGCGCGCCCGGGTGGAGCGCTGCACGCAGGGCAGACCGCAGCTGATTGTTGATGGATTGATTGTTGATGAATTGATTGTTGATGAACTAATGGCGGACTAGCGCTGCATTCCCCAGCGCTTGACGGTGACCTTCTCCAGGGTGGCGAAGACTACCCCCTCCACCAGCAGACCGATGGCGATCACCGTCAGCAGCCCGGCGAAGACCCGGTCGGTAAACAGCTCGTTGCGGTTTTGGAAGATATACCAGCCCAGACCGCCTTCGCCGCTGGAGGCGCCAAACACCAGCTCGGCGGCGATCAGCGTCCGCCAGGCGAAGGCCCAGCCGATCTTCAGTCCGGAGAGGATGGCGGGCAGCGAGGCCGGGATCAGGATGGTGGCGACGTAGCGCGGCCCGCTGAGGCCATAGTTGCGTCCCGCCATGCGTAGCGTCTCCGGCACGCTGCTGAAACCCGACCAGGTGTTGAGGGCGATAGGCCAGGTAACCGAGTGCACGATAACGAAGATCAGGCTGGCATTGCCCAGCCCGAACCAGAGCAGGGCCAGTGGCAGCAGGGCGATAGCAGGCAGCGGGTTAAGCATGGAGGTCAGGGTGCTGAGCAGATCCCGGCCAAACTGGGTAGTGACCGCCAGGGCGCTGGCAACCAGCGCCAGCACGCTGCCGATCAGGTAGCCCTTCAGCAGGATGCTCAGCGAGTTGGCGATCTTGCCCGGCAGCTCGCCGTTGTGCATATCCTCGCTAAAGGCGCGCAGGGTTTGCAGCACGCCGGGCAGCATCAGATCGTTCTGCTGGATGCGGGCAGCGATCTCCCACAGCGCCAGCACCAGCAGCACGATCAGGGATTTGCGCAGCCAGGCCTGGTTCCACAGGCGCTGGCCTACGGGGAGCGGCGTCTCTACCGGCAGATTGCGCAGCGGCGGCAGCTCGCGCTCAAATTCAGGACGGATGTACGGTGGCTGCGACATAGGCAGGCTCCTTGCCGGTTGAGTGGGAGGGGACGTTCCCGTTAGCCGGGAAGAGCAGATCGTGAATATGGCTGGCGGCGTGCTGGAACGCCTCGCTGCCAAAGTCGTTGAGGGTGAACTGGTGACAGTTCAGCTCGGCCCGTACGCGGCCAGGGTGCGGGGAGAGCACCAGGATCCGGCTGCCCACCACCAGCGCCTCCTCAATGGAGTGGGTGACAAACAGCAGGGTAAAGCGCTCCTCCTCCCACAGGGCCAACAGCTCCTCCTGCATGGTGCGGCGGGTGAGGGCATCCAGCGCGGCGAACGGCTCATCCATCAGCAGGATGCGCGGCTTCATCGCCAGCGCCCGGGCAATCGCCACCCGCTGCTTCATGCCACCGGAGAGCATATGCGGCATCACGTCGGCAAACTCCGCCAGCCCCACCTTGTTGAGGAAGTGCAGCGCCCGCTCTTTGGCTTCGGCGCGGCTGGCCTTACGGCTCGCCAGCAGGGGGAACATCACGTTCTCCAGCACCGTTTTCCACGGCGGCAGCTGATCGAACTCCTGAAACACCATCATCCGCTCCGGCCCTGGCCCTTTAATCGCCGCCCCCGCCAGCGAGATCTGCCCGCCGCTGGGGGAGAGAAAGCCCCCGGCGGCTTTCAGCAGGCTCGATTTGCCGCAGCCCGACGGCCCGAGCAGAATAAAGCGGTCCCCCGGCCAGACATCAAAGCTAACGTCGTGGGTGGCACGCACCTGCCGCTCGCGGGTCCGGTATTCAATATCGACGTTGCTGACTTGCAGTAGTGGTCCATCGCTGTGCTGAGTTGCCATCTGGGCCTCCTGTGATGTGGCTTAGCTGCCTGGGTTTTCCCACGCTTCGTTAAAAAAGTAATCCTGCCATGAGCTGGCCTTATTCTTCAGGACGCCAAGCTCATAGAGCTTCTCGGCGTAGACGCCGGTGCGCTCGGGGGAGACGGTAAAGCTGATCTCTGGATCGTTAACAATCTTCTGCACCAGCGGCAGCGGCAGACGTGACTTCTCTACGCGAATGTAGGTCTCGGCAGCGGCATTTTTATCAGCGTTGATAATCTTTGCCGCCTCGCTCAGCGCCCGGTAGAACGCTTTGTAGGTTTTCGGGTTATCGTCATGGAACTTCTGCGTGGTGTAGAGGACGTTAAAGGTTGCCTGTCCGCCAAGCACATCGTAAGAGCTGAGGATTTTGTGCACGTTGCTGTGCTCCAGGGCCTGGTACTGGAACGGTGGGCTGGAGAAGTGAGTAGTGATCTCGGAGCCACCGGCAATCAGCGCCGCGCTGGCGTCCGGATGCGGCAGGCTCACGCTGATCTTATCGAAGCGCTTGAAATCGTCGTTGCCATACAGCTTCGCGGTTTCGATCTGTAAGGTACGCGACTGGAAACCCACCCCTGCCGCCGGAACCGCAATGCGGTCTTTATCGGTCAGATCCTTAACGCTCTTCACCGCCGGATTGTTGCTGAGCAGATAGTTGGGCATCGATCCTAGCGAGGCGATGGCCTTGACGTTCTGCCGGCCTTTGGTGCGGTCCCAGAGGGTCAGCAGCGGCGGCAGACCCGCCGAGGCGACGTCTAGCGCGCCCGAGAGCAGGGCCTCGTTCATCCCGGTCGCGCCGGAGATGGTGCGCCACTCGACGTTAATATCTAACCCCTCTTTCTTACCCTCTTTTTCAATCAGCTGCTGGTCGCGCACCACGTCCAGAATTAAATAGCCGATACCAAACTGTTGGGCGATGCTGATATTCCCCTCGGCAAATGCCGACTGGCTTATTCCACCCAGCGTAGAAAACGCCAGCGTCCAGGCCACTAAGCTATTCCGTTTATTCATGCCAAACCCCAGAAAAGGTATTCATTAATAGTGAGCAATCATGGTCAGAGGGGCGGCGCTAAAGGAAATGATTTAAACAGAAATAGATTGCAGGAAATAAGATAAGGCAGCGGAAACGATCCCGCTATAATCAACACTCGTTTAAATATCCCCTGATCTATCAGGGATAATATCGCGGGAATATCTATGCCTCTGTTTGCACATCAGCAGCTTCGCACGCTATTAAAGCAGCATCTTGTGTCGGTTAATACCGCGCCGGATATCGCGCAAAAGGTAGCGGATAATCTTGTTGACGCCTCCTTAAAGGGGCATGACTCCCACGGCGTCACGCTGCTGCCGCGCTATATTCGCGCTATCGTCGCCGGGGATCTCAACCCCAACGCCCATTTAGCACAGGTCCGCGATGCCGGGCCGGTTATCTCCTTTGACGGCGGGCATGGCTTCGGCCAGCTGCTGGGCGAGCAGGCCATGACGGCGGGGATTGCCCGGGCGCGGGAGTTTGGCGTGGCGATGGTCGGCCTCGCCAACTCTCACCATCTGGGGCGGATTGGTGCCTGGGCAGAGCAGGTCGCTGACGCCGGGCTGGTCTCGATCCACTTTGCCAACGTGGCCGCCCCCTCGGCGGTGCTGCCGTTCGATGGGCTACAGGCCAGGCTGGGTACTAACCCTTTCTGCGTCGGCGTACCGTTGCAGGACCGTCCGCCGGTGATACTTGACTTCGCCACTAGCGCCATTGCCGGGAACAAAGCTCGCGTAGCCTGGAACGAGGGTCGTCCGGTGCCGGAAGGGTGCATCGTCGATGCCAGCGGCCAGCCGACCACCGATCCGGCGGCGTTGATGACCGAGCCGCGCGGCGCCCTGCTGCCCTTTGGCGGCCACAAGGGGGCCGGGCTGTCGCTGATATGCAGCCTGCTCGGCGCGGCGCTGACCGGCGGCGAGACCGAGAGCCATGACATTTCTCCCCGGGCGGGCATCATTAACAATATGCTGTCGATTATCTTCGACCCCGAGCGGCTGGGAGCGGGAGAAAACTATAAGCAGGCGCTGCTGGCGCAGGTGGACTGGGTCCGCACCGGACAGGATGGACGCGACGTGCAGATCCCGGGCGAGCCGGAGCTGCGGGCCTATGCCCGTCGGGTAGAGGAGGGGATCTGGATCGATGCGGTGAGCTGGCAAGAGTTTGTCGCGTTAAGCCAGTAATAAATAAAGAGCGGAGAATTCCGCTCTTGCGTTTTTTAACTTAGCTTATGCAAAGTAAATTACTATATTATGACCAAAAGATATTTTTGCCTGCATTAGTTTATTAATAAAGTTGTTTTCCCGACAATACTGAAGGAAAACAGCCATGACCTTAGCCAGCCGCATTGCTAATCAAGATGTCGAGTTATTAGATATTCATCCCGTTGCCGGAAATATTGGTGCGGAGATACGTAATATTTCCCTCTCTGCTGAACTGGACGATGCGGTTTTTCGTCAAATAGAGACGGCGCTGGTGAAATATAAGGTGCTGTTCTTCCGTAAGCAGTCGCATTTAACCGATGAGAGCCATCAGGCCTTTGGCGCACGCTTTGGCAACATCGTGGCGCACCCGACGGTACCCGCTCCGCAAGGCACCCGCCTGTTTGAGCTGGATGCCTCCAAAGGCGGTGGCCGGGCCGACTCCTGGCATACGGACGTCACCTTCGTGGACGCTTTTCCAAAGATTTCGATTCTGCGCGGGGTGACCATTCCCGAATACGGCGGCGACACCGTCTGGGCCAACACCGCCCGAGCCTACGAGCAGCTGCCGGAGTCGCTGAAGCGGCTGGCAGACTCCCTGCGTGCCATCCACAGCAATAACTACGACTACGGCGCGGAGCGCATCGTCACCGAAGAGCATCGCCTCAATCATCATAAAAACGTCTTCGTCTCCTCGGTGTGGGAGGCGGAGCATCCGCTGGTGCATGTTCATCCGGTAAGCGGCGAGCGTGCGCTGCTGCTCGGCCACTTTGTCAAAAAGCTGGTGGGGTTAAGCAGCCGAGAATCGGCGCAGATTTTCGACCTGCTGCAAAACCGCGTCATCCGCCTGGAGAATACCGTTCGCTGGCAGTGGCAGCAGGATGACGTCGTCATCTGGGACAACCGCAGCACCCAGCACTATGCCGTTAACGACTACGGTGACCAGCCCCGCGTAGTGCGCCGGGTCACGGTAGAGGGCGAACCGGCGGTAGGGATCGACGGCAGCCGCAGCCGCACCGTTACCCGCCCACAACCCGCAGCAAACCAACATACGGATGTGAACTATGCAGCGTCGTGATCTCTTAAAAGCCATGGCGGCGTTCGGCGTCTATAGCATGATGCCCGCCATCGCGCGCGGCGCTAACGTCGCGCGTAAATATGAGGGCGTGACCCTTAACGTCTCTATCTTCAGCACCGCCTGGCCGCAGCTGATCCGCAAGTGGCTGCCGGAGTTTGAAGCCCTGACCGGGGCGCGGGTGCAGCTGGATACCCCGGCGTTTCCGGTTTACAACCAGCGTGCCGACCTTGAGCTGTCGACCCGCGGCTCGGCCTATGACGTGGTGAACGTGACTTTTATCTACACCAGCCGCTGGATCAATGCCGGCTGGCTGACGCCGCTGGATGAGTATATCGCCAACCCAAACCTGACCCCGCAGGACTGGGGGCTACAGGACTTCCTGCCCGCCACGCTGGCGGCAGAGACCGGGCGCGACGGCAAGCTTTACGGGATCCCCTATGTGGTTGAGGCCATGCTGGCGGGAGCCTCGCGCTACGACCTGATCCAGCAGGCCGGGCTGGAGTTTCCTAAAACCACCGACGAGCTGGTGAAGGTATTGCAGGCGGTAAACAAGAAAGATCGCGTAGCGGGCTACGTCACCGATAACCACTATGGCTGGACCTTTATCCCCTATCTACAGGCCTTCGGGGGCAACGTCTTCCGTACCCCGCCGGACGATCTCTTCCCTACCCTCGATACCCCAGAGGCCGTCGAGGCGGCAGACTACTTTGCCCGGTTGATACGCGACTTCGGCCCCAACGGCGGGATCACCTATACCGCCGACCAGTCTCTGCAGGCGTTAAAGCAGGGGCGGGTCAACGTCTCTGACGCCAGCCAGACCTACCTCGCCCAGTTGGGTAATGCGCAAACCTCGCGCACGCTGAAAACCGCCCATTTTGGTTCGATGGTCAGCGGGCCGAAAGGGGCCTTCCCCGGCATGGCGACCCATGCGCTGGGTATTCCGGCTGGCTCGAAAAACAAAGAGGCGGCGTGGGCCTTTATCCAGTGGTCGCTGTCGAAGCAGATGACCGCCCGGGCGCTCGAGGAGGGCTACGGCTCGCCTACCCGCCGCAGCGATATCGACTCGCAGGTATTCCGCAGCAGGCAGGTGATTAACGGTGTCGATCTGGCCCAGCTCTCTATCGATGCCATCGACCAGGCGGGCAAGGGCGGCTACATGAAGTACCGCACCGTGGAGTTCTATCCGCAGGTCGATCAGCAGCTCAATAAAGCCATTGCACTGATCGCCTCGGGTCAGCTGTCGGCGAAAGAGGCGATGGCCCAGGCGCAGGCCGGGACGCTTGCCGATCTGAAACGCGCGGGCGCGAAACTCTCATGAGGGCGGCGATGGGACAATCACTCGGCTGGCGGCAGCGCCAGCGTTATGCCTGGATGCTGGGACTGGCCCCCTCGCTGGCGGTCCTGACCCTGCTGACGCTGGTACCGGCAGCGGCGCTGCTGATCGTCAGCCTGACGCCGTTCAGCCTGACCAATCCAGAGGCGACCTTCACCTTCAGCAATCCGCTGGTGAACTATCAGCAGCTGCTGCATGACGATCGCTTTCTCAACTCGCTGGTGACCCAGCTTAAGCTCTCGCTGGTTAGCGTCTTTTTTCAGGTGCTAATTGGCCTGCTGCTGGCGCTGCTGCTGAACGGCACCTCACGCTGGCTGAACGGCGTGCGTACGCTGCTGCTGATCCCGATGGTGTTGCCGCCGATTATCGTGGCGCTGATCTGGAAGATTATCTACACCCCGGATATCAGCCCGCTGCACCAGGTGCTGGACCGGTTTAACCTGCCGCTGGATTCGCTGATCGCCAACCCCAATACCGCGCTATGGGCGATTGTGGTAGCTGACGTCTGGCAGTGGTTCCCCTTCACCATGCTGATGGTGCTGGCGGCGTTACAGATGGTGCCCAACGAACCACAGGAAGCGGCCAGCCTCGACGGTGCCTCGCCGTTCAATATCTTTCGCTACGTGGTCTTCCCGCACCTGAAGCCGGTGCTGGCGGTCTGCATCCTGTTTCGCCTCATCGACAGCTTCAAGGCCTTTCCGCTGATCTACATCCTCACCGACGGCGGGCCGGGTTCGGTGACGGAGGTGACCAACTACTACGGCTTTATTCAGGCGTTTAACTTCTCCTGGTGGGGCTACGGCAGCGCCATCGCGGTGGTGATCCTGGTGGGCGTATTTATCTTAAGCTGGCTGATTGGCCGGGCGGGGTGGAACGATGACAATACAACAGAGTGAAGTGGGCCGCCCGCAGGTCCGGACCGCCGCCCGGCGTAAACCAAGGCGGCTAAAGGGCAAGCGCACGCTGCTGGCCCTGCTGCTGATGACGATCATCCTCGCGCCATTCCTGTGGATGGTGATTATGTCCCTGCGCCCGGCGCTGGACGCGTTCGAGCTAACCCTGCTGTTTACGCCAACGCTGGACGCCTACCGGGCGCTGATTGCCGGGAACTTTCTCGAGCCGTTTGGCAACAGCCTGATGGTGAGCCTGCTCTCTACCTTCTTTTCTCTGCTGCTGGGCGTGCCGGCTGCCTGGGTGCTGACCCGCTGGCGTTTTCGCGCCCGTCGCTACGTGGCGCTCTGGATCCTGGTGACGCGCATGGCACCGCCCATCGCCTTTACCATTCCGTTCTTTCTGGCCTGGCGCTGGCTGGGATTGCAGGACACCATTATTGGTCTGGCTATCGTCTATCTCACCTTTAACCTGGCGATTGTGATCTGGCTGATGCAGACCTTTTTCTCTGCCGTGCCGGTGGCGCTGGAGGAGGCGGCCTGGATGGACGGCTGCCCGCTGTGGCGCAGCTTCTGGCTGGTCTCGCTGCCGCTGGTGAAGCCCGGTCTCGCAGCGACCGCCATTCTCTGTTTCATCTTCTCGTGGAACGACTTTTTCTACGCGCTGATCTTAACCCGGACTAACGCCGTCACCGCCCCGGTCGCCATTGTGAATTTCCTGCAATACGAGGGGTGGGAGTGGAGCAAAATTGCCGCCAGCGGCACGCTGGTGATGCTGCCGGTCGTGGCCTTTACGCTGCTGGTGCGGCGCTATCTGGTACATGGCTTAACTGCCGGAGGAGTGAAGGATTAACTATGGCAACCCTGACGCTACAGAATATTGTAAAAACCTTTAACGGGCAGACCATCATCCCCGGTCTCGATCTGGCTATTCACCACGGTGAGTTTATCGCTCTGGTGGGGCCCTCCGGCTGCGGCAAGTCCACGCTGCTGCGGATGATTGCCGGGCTGGAGAGCATTGACGGCGGCGAGCTGATCCTGGACGGTGAGGCGATCAATGACCTCTCGCCCCAGGCGCGCAACATGGCGATGGTCTTCCAGAACTACGCCCTCTATCCACACATGACGGTGGCGGAGAACCTCGGCTTTTCGCTGAAGATGCAGAGCGTAGCGAAAGATGAGATCGCTAAGCAGGTGCGCCAGGCCGCCGAGACGCTGGGCCTGACGCCGCTGCTGGCGCGCAAGCCGGCCCAGCTCTCCGGCGGACAGCGTCAGCGCGTGGCGATGGGCAGGGCAATCCTTCGCCACCCGAGGGTATTTCTCTTTGACGAGCCGCTCTCCAATCTCGACGCCAAACTGCGCGTGGAGCTACGCACCGAGATTAAAGCCCTGCATCAGCGGCTCAACACCACCATGATCTACGTGACCCACGATCAGATCGAGGCCATGACCATGGCGGATCGCATCGTCGTGCTGCGCGACGGACGCATTGAGCAGGTGGGCACCCCGCTGGAGCTGTACGATCGTCCCGCCAATGCCTTTGTCGCCAGCTTTATCGGCTCGCCGTCAATGAACCTCTTCACCGGACGCGTAGAGCAGTCGGGAGTGGTGCTTACCGATGATGGCGTAGCGCTGCCGGTAACGCAAACGCCGGGCCTGAGCGTTGGGCAGCGGGTGCTGTATGGCGTGCGTCCCCAGCACTTTACCCTCGCCACGGGACCATCGATTAAGGCGCAGGTCAACGTGGTGGAGCCGACCGGGTCAGAGACGCAGATCATGCTCAACATCGGTCAGCAAAAGGTCACTACGCTGTTTCATCAGCGCGTGGCGGCCCAGCCGGGTGAGACGCTCAACGTCCTGCCGGATGCCCGCCATGCCCATCTGTTTGATGCCGACAGCGGCGTGCGGCTGAATTAACCGGGAGAGGGGCATGAGTAAGAAAGTGATTGTGTTTGGCGTCGATGGATTGATGATGCCGTTGATCCAGAAGTTTGCTGCCGAGGGAGAACTGCCGCATATCAGCCGGATGCTGGAGCAGGGCGCGGCCACCGAGCTGCTGCCCTACATCTCTGCCTGGGGCGATGTGAACTGGGCGGCATTTATTAGCGGGCAAAGCCCCGGCACCTCGTGGCGCGGCCAGGCGCTACCGGCTGACTATTCACGCACGCAGCCGCTGCTGCACAAGATGGCAGCGCAGGGGCTACGCGCCGCGCTGGTCCACTTCCCGGAGAGCGTGGCCGCGCCGACGCCCCATTTTACACTCTCTCCCTACTGGTCCGCCCCGGAGCCGAATCCGCACACCTTTGCCGCCCCGGCAATATTTACTACCGACGCCGCCCGCTTTGATGCACCAGGCAAAGCCTGCCAGCAGACCCTGGGCTGGCCGCCCTCTTCGCCGCTGGCCTATCACGACAAGGGGCTATGGCAGCCGCTGATTAGTGATGAAGAGGGGCGGCGCTACCGCCTGACGATCCGTTCAGCGCACGGCGCAGAAGTGACGCTGGCGCTGGATGTGCAGACCCGCATGCTGGGCGTGGGTGATGCGCAGGTCATCCTGACACTGGGGGAGTGGAGTAACTGGTTGCCACTGGGGGACGTGGCCGAAGGTGGCGCAGCCCGCTTCTGGCTAGCGCGTTTCGCACCGCATACGCGGGAGATTGAGATTATCCAGAGCGAGGTGAGCTATCCTCAACGCCTCGCCTCCGACGGCGCGCTGGCGCGGCAGCTTATCGACAAGCTGGGGCCGTTCCACAGCCAGTGGGCGGTGAAGGCCTCGCCGGATGAGGCGTATATAGCCTCTACCCTGGAGGATGCCGAACGCCAGTCGCTGTGGCTGGCGGAGAGCGCCATCCGTTTGACTCATGAGCACGGTTACGCCCTCTGGGCAGCGGTGCATCACCTGATCGATGAGTCGCACCATCTCTGCCTTGGTCAGTACGATCCGGCCTCGCCGTTTTACGATGCGCAGCAGGCTCCGCGCTATGAAGCCGTCATTCGCGAGTGCTATAAGGTGCTCGATCGCTCGATCGGCAAAATCATCGACAGCATGGATGACGAGACCACGCTGCTGCTGGCCTCCGATCACGGGGCGGTGCCTAACCACTTTATGTGCGACGTCAACCGCTACCTGGCGAAACAGGGCCTGGTGACGCTGGACGCCAATGGCCTGCCAGTGCGCAGCCAAAGCCAGGTCTACCTGAAGGATGAGCGCGGCGGGCTGGAGATCTTTATCAACGCCGATAGTGTTGCCCCGGCGGCGTATGGTGCAGTTCAGGACCAGCTTCTGCACCTGCTGCGCAGCTGGCATATTGAGCACCAAGGGCAGAAACGCTACGCCGTGGCGTGGGCGGTGCGCAAAGAGGATGCGGTGGGGATCGGCTACTGGGGAGAGCATACTGGCGACGTGCTCTTTACCTACGACACCGGCTTTGTCTGGGGAACCAGCCTCGGCGGCGAGGATATCTGTCCCGTGGTCGCACCGGGGGCTAATCATGGCCCGCAAAAGCCGACGGCAGAGACGGCGCATACCTCTAACTACGGCGTGCTGCTTGCTTTCGGGGCGGGGATCCGTAACGGTTACTATCACGATCGCCATCGTCATGGCCCGTACCGGATGGCCGATCCCGGCGCAACTATTGCTCATCTGCTGGACGTGGAGCAGGATACTCTGGACGGCGCTGTCATGCAGGCGCTGCTGACAGGGGAAAGAGAGGAGACGCGATGACCGAGCACCGTTATACCCGTTACGCCAGCCTGGAGGATAGGGTGGTGGTGATTACCGGCGGCGCCAGCGGGATTGGTGCCGATCTGGTGGCGGCCTTCAGCCAGCAGGCGAGCCGCGTTCATTTTCTCGATATCGACAGCCACGCCGGGGGCGCCGTTGCCGAGGCCAACGGCGCCCAGTTTCACTTTACCGATTTGCGCGATATTCCGGCCCTGAGAGAGGCCATTGCGTCTATTGCCGAACAGGAGGGGGGTATCGACGTGCTGATCAACAATGCTGCCTGTGACGATCGGCACGATACTTTTGCCGTAGAGCCGGAGGGGTGGCGTGCCAGTCTGGGGGTGAATCTCGATCATCAGTTCTTTGCCAGCCAGGCCGTTGCGGCCCTGATGAAGCGGCAGTCGGGGGGCAATATTATCCTTACCAGCTCAACGTCGTTTATGAAGGGACGGCCGGGCATGGTGGGTTACACCACGGCAAAGGCGGCCATTGTCGGGCTGAGCCAGACGCTGGCGCGGGAGCTGGGGCCTTCTGGCATTCGGGTGAACTGTATTGTTCCCGGCGCGATCTCTACCCCGCGTCAGCAGGCGCTGTGGCGTACGCCGCAGTCGGAGCAGGAGATCAACGCCATGCAGTCGCTTGATATTACTCTGGAGGGTCGGGATGTGGCCGCGATGGCGCTGTTTATCGCCTCTGACGACGCACGCGGCTGTACGGGCGCGCTCTTTTTTGTCGATGCCGGTATTCGTCTGGTTTAACCCGCGGTCTCACCAGCGAATTATGCTGCGGGCTATGGCGGAAACAGGCAGGCAGGCTACACTCTCGGAGGTACCTTTTAGCCTGAGTACGTTTTTTACGGTATCGCCATAGCTAAAGCCGCACGAACGCTGTGGGGGATAGAGGTGTAAAATCAGGGTGTTACCGATAAAAACCCTGTACATTACGGGCTAAATTGTTTAGCGTCGTACCGTTTGAATATCCGGCAAAAGAAGCAACTGGCACAGATATGAATAGATTTGATGATAAAAGATTGACCGATATTGTGCTGGGAGAAGCCATTCTTGCTCTTTTGAGCGAGGGCGATCCCATAACGCCGCACAGTCTGATAGAAAAACTTCAGCTTATGGCTCTCACAGAAAATTTGTCGTTCAGAAAGCAGGCGTGCACCAGCGCCATCATTGAGGTACAGAGCAGCCTTATGCCTCAATCCTCGGAGTACAGCAGCTTTCAGGTAAGTAACGAATACCCTTCCAGCAGTAAAATGATCCACTGATAGCCAGAGCACTCCGCCTGTTCGCACTATTCGCCACAGAGTTCATCATACTCTGTCGGCGATTGCGCGCATCGCTTGAGTGTATGCGCAATTAGCGTTCTGATCCGCCTGCTGCTGCAAGAATGCCATCATGCTTTGCGCCTGTAAAGGTTGACCCGTTTTCAGCAGCTGCAACGCTATTTGTCCAACTACCGCGTGCATATCATCACTGTTTTCAAGCTGTAAGTTTTCCAAAACGTTTACCTTACGGAATAGCATTGATCAATTTCTGCCGCAGTTTCGCTACCCTGACCGTCAGGTCCGACAGCTCTTCAATCGGCGTGTCCATTACAGAGATCATGTCTGCCGGTACACCCGCCGCGCGCGTTTTCAGCTCCTGTCCCTGCTCGGTAAGGGAGATGAGCACCTTTCTCTCATCCCGGCCCACGTCACGTCGTCTGCTAATGAACCCTGACTCTTCAAGTCGCTTCAGCAGCTGGCTGAGGGTGCCAGAGTCGAGCTGCACCCGCGCGCCAATCTCAGAGACCGTCACGTTGTCCTTCTCCCACAGGGCCAGCAGAACCAGATACTGCGGATAGGTCAGCCCCAAAGGTTTCAGCCGCGACTGGTAGAGCTTGGTCATGGCCAGAGAAGCGGAATAGAGGGCAAAACAGAGGAACTGGTCCACCGTAACGGGCGCCTCGCTTTGTGCCGGTGCCCCACACGCCTCGATTTTATCTTCTTTCATATCGTATCTATTTCTGAGTCAGAGTCCGGAGTACGAAACGCCGGGCTAACCATTTCATTACGTTCATATAAATATTGATCTAAATACAATTGATGTCAACTTAATATCCGCGCTTTAACGCTCTCTTTTGTTATGTTATAACATTTCGCAAATAAGAGAGAGGTGAGCGAAATGGCAGAAACAAGCACTAAAACAGGCGAAGCGAAGCGATTACCGGTTACCGTCCTGTCCGGTTTTTTGGGCGCAGGGAAAACCACGCTGCTTAACCATATCCTGAACAACCGGGAGAGCAGACGCGTGGCGGTTATCGTTAACGATATGTCAGAGGTGAATATCGACGCCGCGCTGGTCAGGGACGGCGGAGCCGAGCTGTCGCGTACCGACGAGAAGCTGGTGGAGATGAGTAACGGCTGCATCTGCTGCACGCTGCGGGAGGATCTGCTGGTTGAGGTGAGCCGCCTGGCACGGGAGGGGCGTTTTGACCAGCTGGTGATCGAGTCCACCGGCATCGCGGAGCCGCTCCCGGTGGCAGAGACCTTTACCTTCGCCGACGATGAAGGGCGAAGCCTCGCGGACGTGGCGCGCCTCGATACCATGGTTACCGTCATCGATGCCTTTAACTTTCTTAACGACTACGGCTCGGAAGAGAGCATCCACTCGCGGGGTGAATCATTAGGGGAGGAGGATAACCGCAGCGTGGTGGATCTGCTGATCGAGCAGGTTGAGTTTTGCGATGTGCTGGTGATCAACAAGATCGATCTGATTAGCGACGAGCAGCAGCGCAGGCTGCTGGCTATTCTGCGCTCTCTCAACCCTGGGGCAAAAATAGTCACTGCGCAATTCGGCCAGGTGCCGCTGAGGGAGGTACTCAACACCGGACTGTTCGATTTTGCTAAAGCTGCCCAGTCGCCGGGCTGGCTCAAGGAGCTGCGCGGAGAGCATACCCCGGAGACGGAGGAGTATGGCATCACCAGCTTTGCTTACCGCGCCCGGCGGCCTTTCCATCCCGCCCGCTTCGCGCAGGTGCTGGAGAACGAATTGACGGGTGTGGTGCGCTCAAAAGGCTACTTCTGGCTGGCCAGCCGACCGGAGTTTGCCGGTTCCTGGTCTCACGCGGGCGGCGTGGCGCGTCAGGGGCTGGCGGGAAGCTGGTGGGCCAGCACTCCCCGGGAGCGCTGGCCGGAAGATGAGGAGTCGTTGCAGTTTATTATGGCTAACTGGCTTGAAGGGGTTGGCGATGCCCGCCAGGAGCTGGTGTTTATCGGGATGGAGATGAACGAGGCGCGGCTACGGGCGCAGCTGGATGCGGCTCTGCTGACGGATCGGGAGATGGCCGAAGGGCCGCAGCGCTGGACAGGCTACGAGGATCCCATCGACCCCTGGTTTGAGGAGAGCAGCGATGCGCAATAGTCGTCTGCTCCTGCTCGCCGCGCTGCTCGGCTTTGCCGCCGCCGCGCCCGCCGCCAGTTTCCCCGTCACGGTGGAGAACTGCGGCGTGAAGCAAACATTTACCGCGCCGCCGCAAAAGGTGGTCACCGTCGGGCAGCACGAAACCGAGCTGCTGCTGGCCCTCGGGCTGGGAGATAAAATCAGCGCCACCTCAGTGTGGTTTGGCAAACTGCCTGCGTCACTCGCCGAAGAGGGCAAGGATCTGAAAAAGCTGGCGGAGAACGCACCGTCGTTTGAATCGGTGGTGGCCCAGAGGCCGGATCTGGTTCTCGCCCAGTACCACTGGCATATTGGCCCGCAGGGAGAGGTAGGCAACCGGGAGCAGTTTGCCAGCCTCGGGATCAAAACCTGGATCTCGCCCGCTGACTGCATCGGTAAAAATGTCACCGACACCTCAAACGCCGACGGGGCGCGCAGCGTTCCCTTCTCATTACAGGCGATTGAAGAGGAGGTGAGTCAGCTGGCGGCTATCTTCGGCGTGACTGAACAAGGTCAGAAGCTCAATCAGGCGCTGGCCGCGCGCATCGCCCACGCCCAGCGCCAGGCAGGATCCCATTCTCAGCAGCCGCTGAAGGTGGTGTTCTGGTTCTCCAGCAGCCGTCTGAATGGCGATCCCTGGGTGGCAGGTAACTATGGCGCACCCGGCTGGATAAGCAAAACCCTCGGTCTCACCAACGTCGTGGAGTCGAAGGATGAGTGGCCCGCGGTGACGTGGGAGTCCATCGCCCGCGCGCAGCCCGATATTATCGTCATTGCCGATATGGCGCGCCGTCTCTACCCGGCGGACAATGTAGCGGTGAAGGAGCAGTTCCTGCGCAGCGATCCGGTGACCAGGGCAATCCCGGCCGTGAAAAACAACCGCATCATCGTGGTGCCCGCCATGTCTCTGAATCCGTCCCTACGGAATGTTGATGCCGTTGAGCTGATTGGCGACAGACTGGCGGATCGGATCACGCCATGAGCCATGCTTTATCGAGATGGCGCGCTGCCGGTCTTATGCTGGCCTGCGTGCCGGGGCTGCCGCTGATGCTGGTGCTGGCGGCGACCATTGGCGATATGCCGGTCTCTTTTGGCGATACCGCCAGGGCGATCGGCAACGGGCTGGGATTAACCACCTTTCCACTCCCTGCCGTAGAGGCTGGGATCGTCTGGCAGTACCGGATGAGCCGGGCGGTAATGGCGGCATGCAGCGGCGGTGGGCTGGCGCTGTGTGGACTGGTGATGCAGGCCATTTTGCGTAACCCGCTGGCGGAACCCTATCTTCTGGGTATCTCCGCAGGCGCCTCGCTGGGGGCGGTGAGCGTTATGCTGCTGGGTATCGGCGGCAGCGCCCTGAGCGTCAGCGGTGGCGCGTTCCTTGGGGCCTGCCTGGCGTTTGGCCTGATCGTGCTGATCACCCGCGGCATGAGCGACAGCCCGCCGCGCATCCTGCTGGCGGGCATTGCCGGTACCCAGCTGTTTAACGCCCTGACCGCGTACGTGGTGAGCACTTCGGCCAACGCCGAGCAGTCACGCAGCGTGATGTTCTGGCTGCTGGGAAGCTTAAGCGGCGTACGCTGGCCGGACGCGCTGCTGAGCCTGGGGGTGACGCTGCTGGGATTCCTGATCGTTATGCGATTTGCGCGCGCGCTCGACACCTTCACCTTTGGCGATGAGGTCTCGACTACGCTCGGGATCCCGGTCACCCTGGTACGCATTGCGCTGCTGCTGACCACGGCGCTGATCACTGCCAACATCGTCAGCGCCATCGGTGCGGTCGGCTTTGTCGGCCTGGTTATTCCCCACGTAACGCGGATGCTTACCGGCGCGGGCCACGCCGTCACGGTGCCCGTAGCCTTTCTGATCGGCAGCCACTTTATGATTGTGGCCGATATTATCTCGCGGACGTTGATTACCCATCAGGTGCTGCCCATCGGGGTGGTCACTGCCCTGGTGGGTGCGCCCGCCTTTGTTGTGCTCCTCTACCGGAGCCGGGAGAAAAATCAGTGAACATGCGCGCTGAACGGCTGGAGGTTACCCTCCAGTCGCGAAAAATCCTCAACGATGTTAGCCTGGCGCTGACGGGCGGTCAGACCATCGGCCTGCTGGGACCCAACGGCTCGGGCAAATCGACGCTGCTCCGCTGCCTGGCCGGGCTTTATCCTGCGCTGAAGCCGCGTGTTCATCTCAATGGCGAGCCGCTGAATACGCTTTCGCTGAAATCGCTGGCACGCCGGATGGCCTTTGTCCCGCAGCACGCGGACGCCGACGGCGATCTCAGCGTGGAGCAGATTGTCCGCCTTGGGCGCACGCCGCACCGCCGGACGTTCGGCTCCCTGCGTGCCGACGACTGCGCCGCCGTTGAGAAAGCAATAGGCCTGATGCAGCTGGCCGGGCTACGGCATCGGCTGTGGCGTCAGCTCTCCGGCGGGGAGCGCCAGCGCTGCCAGATTGCCCGGGCGCTGGCCCAGCAGCCAGAGGTGTTACTGCTTGATGAACCTACCAACCATCTTGATATCCATCACCAGCTGGAGCTGATGGGGTTGATATCCCGGCTGCCGATGACGGTGATGATCGCCCTGCACGATCTCAATCTGGCGGCGAACTACTGCCAGCAGCTGGTGCTGATCGAGACGGGAAGGGTGGTCAGCGTGGGGACGCCAGAGGCGGTGCTCACCCCGGATGAGATAGAGAAGCGGTGGAAAGTGCAGGCGAAAGTGCAGAGAGAAGAGGGCGGCGCGATGAGCATTCACTATCTCCCCATCCGCCGCCCGGCATAACCCTACCGGTGCAGGTAAGTATTAACCCCGAGGTAGCGCGTGAAGGCCTCCTGCAAAATCTCGGCGCTGGCGGAGTGGTTCATGGCCACGTGATGCTCGAAGCCGTTGCGGCAGATCCACGCCAGCAGATTCTCCAGGTGCGGAACCTGAATCACCGCCCGGCAGCCGACGGTATCCAGCGGATCGTCCACCGACTGGCCTTCGCCGACGTAGGCCTTGATCTCGCCGGTGAGATCGTCCGTGCTCAGGCGGAAGTAGGTCAGGTTCCCGCTCTTCAGGCGGCCATGCACCGCCCCGCAGGTGTTCTCTTTCCCGACGGTGGTGCCGATAATATCAGCCGTGCCCATATGCGGATCTTCGAGGCTGGCCGCCGCGAAGTTACCACAGTGGAACAGCACGCACTTATCGCGATCGTCGCCAAAGTTGTTGTTCCAGTCGGCAATTGAGGCCGGACTCATATTGCTGCTGGCGAGGGCGTACATCGACAGCGCGCCCATCACATCCACCTCGCAGGCGCTGGGCATCAGCTGCCCGGACATGATGCTCATGATCGAGCAAACGTTGATGCCGAGGTTCTCCTGTAGCGACGTCCAGCACTGGATGGCGGTAGTGTCGATATCGTTGGCGATAACCCACTCGCCGATCACCACAAACAGCTTCGCCATGGTGACGATTTTGTCTGCCGGGATCCCGCTGGCGTCAGCGTTGTCGAGCAGCAGGCGACGCTTCTCATCGACGCGGATATCGTCATCGCGCAGCTGCTTAACCCGGGTAAAGACTTCGGAGAGGTCCAGGGTCTCAACCGCAATCCCCAGCCGCTCAAGCAGCTTCTCGCTGTAGCGGACGGTGTTGAACCCGGCCGGGCGCGCGCCGATGGCACCGACGCGCACGCCGCGCATGCTGCTCACTACGCGGCAGATCTGCTCGAAGCGACGGAGATCCTTTTCAAAAACCTCGCCGCTGAGGGCGCAGACGTGCTGGGTGGTCAGGGTAAAGGGGATGCCGTACTGACGCATGTTGTTGCAAAGGGAGATCTTGCCGCAGAAGCTGTCCCGGCGGGTCGCCAGCCCCATCTTATCGAGGTTGTCCTCTTCGGCCTGGATCAGCACCGGCACGTTGAGACCCGAGAGACGCAGGGTTTCGGCCACCGCTTTCTCATCGCCAAAGTTAGGCAGGAGCACCACCACGCCGTGGATCTCATCCCGGTGGGCGCGGAACAGCTCGGCGCAGATTTTTGCATCCTGACGGGTTTCCACCCCGCCCAGCTCGGTCTGCGTGTCATCAAGCATAATGGTGTTGATACCCAGCCGCGCAAAGAGCGCCGTGGCCTGCTCGCGCGCTTCAGCAACCAGATAGCTGGGGAAAAATCCACGGTTGCCGATAATGACGCCCATGGTCAGGTTCTGCGGTATTCGGGACATTGCTCTCTCTCCAGTAATCTCTCTTGAATATATATTCATTTATGATTTATTATTCATGAGTGTAAGATATGCCTTACTTTTCCCTTTGTCACGACGTGCACCGGCAATTTTCTGAGAAAGGAGAAAACGATCACAGTTGCTTCAGCAAGCAAAAAACCAGGGCATGCTTGTTATCTATTCAGGTATGCATAAAAATAACGGACATAAAATCAAGGGGAATGTTATGTCGAAGCAGGATGAACAACGCTTGCTGGTGAAGATCGCCACGCTCTACTACAGCGAAAACAGAAAGCAGTCTGAAATTGCCTCACTGCTGCACCTGTCACAATCATTTGTCTCACGCGCCCTGACCCGCTGCCAGAAAGAGGGGCTGGTCAAAATCACCGTGGTTCAGCCGACCAATATCTTTGTCGAACTGGAGAAGGCGATTGAAGAGCGCTTCGGCATTCGTCAGGCCATCGTGGTGGATGTAGGCGAGAATGCCAGCAACGGGCAGCTGAAACACGCCATCGGCAGCGCGGCGGCGCACTATGTCGAAACCCGCGTCCGGCCGGAAGATCTGGTGGGCATCTCCTCCTGGAGCAGCACCATTCGCTGTATGGTGGACGAGATGCATCCGCAGAACATCCGCGCGGCGGGGGTGATCCAGCTGCTGGGTGGCGTTGGTCCCAACGGCAACGTGCAGGCCACCATCCTCACCCAGCAGCTGGCGGCGCACCTGGGCTGTCCGGCGTGGCTGCTGCCCTCCCAGAGCATTGAGCACTCGGTGGAGGAGCGCGCCCGGCTGGTCAACAGCCCGGACGTGGCGGCGGCGGTGGCAAAATTTGACGAGGTGGATGTCGCTATCGTCGGCATCGGCGAGCTGGAGCCGTCCCAGCTGCTGAAAAACTCAGGCAACTACTATAACGAAGAGATGCTGACCCTGCTGGCGGAGCGCGGTGCGGTGGGCGATATCTGCCTGCACTACTACGACGCCGCAGGCAATCCGGTGCTGAGCCAGGAGGAGGATCCGGTGATCGGCATGGAGCTGGCGCAGATGCGCGCCTGCCAGCACGTTATCGCTCTGGCGGGCGGCTTAGAGAAAAGCAATGCCATTCGCGGCGCGCTCGAGGGTAACTATATCGATGTGTTAATTACCGACTTCGCGACGGCGCGCAGCCTGCTGAAAAAGTAGGGTGAAACTCCCCGGGCCGCATCGCCCGGGAAGAGAGAGCAGGGTGCTACTTGCCCTCCATCACCGCTTTTTGCGCCACCACCGCCGCTTTCTGCTGCATGCGGTTTTGCATCTGGTCGATGATGACCGCCACGATAATCACGATGCCTTTTATCACCATCTGCCAGAATTCGCTAACGCCCATCATTACCAAACCATCGGCGAGGAAACCGATCACGAAGGCACCGATCAGCGTGCCGAGAATGGTGCCGCGCCCGCCCGCCAGCGAGGTACCGCCCAGCACCACCGCCGCGATGGCGTTCATCTCAAAGGCGGTACCGTTGGCCGGATGGCTGGCTACCAGCTGGGCGGAGACCACGATCCCGGCGATGGCCGCACAGAAGCCGGAGAGCATATAGACCAGGATTTTAACCTGCTTCACCTTCACCCCGGATAGCTCGGCAGCGCGTTCGTTATCGCCGATGGCGTAGACGTGGCGGCCAAAGGGCAGGCGACGGGCGACGTAGGCAATAATCAGCGCCAGCACGATCATCATCCAGATAGCCCATGGAATGCCGAACAGCGATCCGGCGCCAATCTCATCAAAGCCGGTATTGCCCAGCAGCGGGTTTCCGGACAGTCCTGGGAAGGTCTGGCCGTCGGAGGTGAGCATCGCCGCACCGCGCAGGACGTACATGGTCCCGAGGGTGCAGATAAAGGGGGCAACGTTGTAGCGGGTGATGATCCAGCCGTTCACGCCGCCTATCAGCGCACCGATCAGCAGCACCACGGGCACAATGACCCAGACGCTGGGGAAGATGGCGATGCCAAACATCGGCAGCACGATACCTTTGGTGATCATCCACCCGGCAATCATCCCGCACAGGCCGAGCGTCGCACCAATGGAGAGATCGATCCCGGCGGTGATAATCACAAAGGTGATGCCCAGCGCCAGAAAGGCGTTGATGGCGATATGCTTAATCATAATCACCATGCTGCCAGCCGACAGGAACCCCGGCACCATCACGGTGAAGAAGCCGACAATAAGGAAAAGGGCAATAAAGGTACGTAGTTTCAATAAAATAAGCAGAATGTTCTCGCGGGACAGCGATGCCCCGCCGCGCGGCGTCAACGCGGCCGATTGTACTGTTTTCATCTTAAAACCCCTGCGCACTTGCTGTGACCAGCGCTGATTCTTCGGCCCGATCGCGAACGATATCGGCGGTAAGCTTGCCGCCGGACATCACCAGAATACGGTCGGAAACCGCCATGATCTCTTTTAAATCCGAGGTGGAGAAGACCACCGCGATGCCCTGCTGAGAGAGCTGCACCATCATGCGGAACACGTCCGCCTTGGCACCCACGTCAATGCCCCGCGTCGGCTCGTCGAGGAACAGCACCTTTGGATTGGTCAGCAGCGAGCGGCCAATCACCACCTTCTGCTGGTTACCGCCGCTCAGGGCCTGGATCTCAACCTCCGGCGAGGAGACCTTGATCGACAGGTCGCCAATGGTGCCCGCCACCACGGCATCCTCCTCTTTGCTGGCGATGGTCAGCCCGCGCTGGAGGCGTCGCCAGAGGCTGGCGATGGTCAGGTTGCTCGCCACCGAAGAGATAGGGAAGATCCCGGTCCGCTTGCGGTCTTCCGGGACCAGGCTCATCCCCATCCGAATGCGGTCGGCGGTCGCCAGCCGCTGGGGTACCGGCTTGCTGTCCAGCCACAGCTTGCCGAAGTAGTTGCGCTCGGTGCCCAGCAGACACTCAAAAAGCTCGGTGCGTCCGGCCCCCATCAGGCCGTAGATACCGACGATCTCCCCGGCATGCACCCTAAAGCTGACGTCGTTAACCACCGTATTGCCGGCGGCATTGACGCAGGTAATATGCTCAGCCTCCAGCAGCGGCGGGCCAAAGGTACGGCCCGGTTCGAGAAAGTTGCTTACCGGATCGCTGCCGAGCATCTCGCGGACGATCCACGGCACGTCGATATCTTTTACCTCCGCCTCCGCCTGAAACTTGCCGTCACGCAGGATGGTGATGACATCGCCGATGGCCATCAGCTCTTCAAGGCGGTGCGAGATATAGATAATGGAGACCCCCTGGCGGGTTAGCTCGCGGATCACGCGAAACAGGATCTCCACTTCGGTTTTACTCAGCGCCGAGGTAGGCTCATCGAGGATCAGAATGTCGGCATCCTCCGCCAGCGCCTTGGCGATCTCGACCAGCTGCTGCTGGCCTACCTTCAGGTTACCCACCAGATCCCTGGGGGAGATGGGCTGGTCGAGGCGCTGCAGCAGCTCGGCGGCGCGTCGCTCCTGCTCGGTTTCATTGATGGGCGCGACGCCTTTTTGCAGCTCACGGCCAAGAAAAATATTCTCGGCCACGTTGAGGTTTTCAAACAGGTTCAGCTCCTGGTGCACCATGCCGATCCCGTGCGCCGCTGCCGCACGGGTGCTCGGAAAGTGTACCGGTTCGCCGTTAAGCAGGATCTCGCCGAGGCTGGGCTGCTGTACGCCAGCCAGGATCTTCATCAGCGTCGATTTACCGGCCCCGTTCTCGCCAATGATGACGTTAACCTTGCCGCGCCAGACGTTATAGTCCACGTTGTCCAGCGCCACGGTGCCGGGAAAGAGCATCGAGATCCCACGCGTGCGCAGGATAATGTCATCCACAGGGGTAACGCTCATTACTGTGCCTCCTGTTTTACATCCAGCGCGGCGGCGTCCTGGGCTTTGCCATTGGCCAGCGTCACGGCAAACAGCACGGTGGCAGGTTTCCCGTTCCAGCTGGCGTCGATTTTCGGCAGGTGCTTCGCGGCTTCGCGGTTATAGGCGCGAGAGAGCTGGGCAAACTGCACCTGGTTGGTAAAATCTTCAAACTTGAAGCCGGTGGCATCGCGAATGGCGTTGCCGCGCATCACCGGTCCGAGCTGAATGGTCAGCGGCTGGTTGTCAACGGTGAGCGTCAGCTTCTGCTCGCGCTCGTTGCTGACGTCAACCGCGCTGACCTGGCTGGTGAGACGAACAAAAACGCTCTTCGGTGCGCCGCTGGCGGCTTTCAGCTGGCTGGTAAATGCGCTGGCATCCAGCGCGTGTTGGTTAGCGGCATCCATAACGCGGGTTTGCCAGGTCTGTTGCGCGATCTGCTGCGGGGTCAGATTGTCGAAACTCTGTTTCGCATTTGGATCGGCAGGCATGATTGGCTTGCCGTTTTCATCCAGATCCACCACCGTGCAGGCCGTTAGCAACAGGGTGGTGCACCCTATCAGCGCGACACCCCATTGTTTTAAGCCCATAGCGCCTCCGCCTTACTCGCCGAGTTTAAACATGTTGAGTTTTTTAGCGTTTGACTCATCGATCAGGACGCAATCCATCAGCTGTTTTTCATCTTTTTGCGCTTTACCGTTTTTCAGGAAGTAATCCGCCTGAACAACGGCCATCTGCGCCTGCTCCCAGCCTGGCTGCAGCACGGTGGCTTTAATATTGCCTTTGTTGATAATGGAGTCGCGGGTATAGTCGCTGCCGTCAAAGCCGACGACGATAACGTTGGTTTTCCCGGCGGCCTTCAGCGCGGCCTCGGCGCCTAATGCCATTGTGTCGTTGCCGGAGATAACGCCTGCGATGTCGGGATTAGTCTGCAGAATGGCTTCCATACGGTTAAACGCTTCGGTCTGGCTCCAGTTAGCGGTCTGCTGCGCCACCATCTTCATGTCCGGATAGTCATCCAGAATATCGTGGTAACCCTGAGAGCGGACGCTGGCGTTGGTATCAGACTGGCGGCCCAGCAGTTCAACATATTTACCCTTGCCATCCAGAAGCTTGGCGAACTTTTCAGCGCCCAGCTGCGCCCCCTGGTAGTTGTTGGAGACAATCTGCGCTACGGCGATGCCGGTTTTGTTAATCTCGCGATCGATCAGGAAGGCCGGAACGCCTGCGGCCTTGGCTTTCTCCAGCGGTCCGACGGTGGCGTCAGCCCCGGCGTTATCGAGAATAATCGCTTTCGCCTTGCGGGCGATGGCGGTCTCAATCAGCTGGTTCTGCTTGTTTACGTCATCATCATGCGAGGCGACAAGGGTGGTGTACCCCAGCTCTTTGGCTTTCGCCGCCGCGCCGTCGGCCTCCGCTTTAAAGAAGGGGTTGTCGTGTGAAGGGGTAATAATGGCGATCAGTCCATTGTCAGCGGCAAACAGCGAACCGGAAGCGGTAATCATGGAAGCGAGCAGGACGGATTTTACAAAGGTAGCGTTCATCGTTTTCTCCACATTGAATATTTATTCAATAATGATTTATTATTCAAGTTAACGATAAAGCCGAGTTGTTAAACTGTCTACGGTTTGCGCAGGTAATTTCTTAAAAGGAGAAAAGGATCACGATCTATTAGGGCAGGGGAGTTATCAGAGACAGGGACAGTGGCCGGGCGCATTCGTCTGCGGTCCGGCCAGTTTCTTCAGCTCGATCGGCCTGGTTGCTACGGTAGTTCGCACTCTTTAATATCGGCAATGGGACCGAGGATAGCACTATCAAACGGCTGAAGCGGTTGATCCTGCTCAACGCGCAGGGGCCAGTCGTGGTTAGCCAGCGCACCGCGCCCAAGCGCGATAAAGTTTGCTCCGCAGTCCATCACCTCCATCGCTTTCTCTTTTTCGTGCAGGCTACCGTTAGCCATAATCGTCAACTCTGGGGCGTATTTTCGTGCGAGAGCGACAAGCGACAGCGGGTTATCTGCGAAGGCAGGCTGCCACGCTTCGTACTCGGTCAGATGCAGATAGTCCAGGCCTGCATTGGCAAGTAGCGTAAATACCGTCCGGGCGTCCTCTTCGCCGTTGGCCCACTTATGGAAGAAGTCATTGACCTTGCCCTGGGAAATACGGATCCCCACCGGAACGTGCTGCCCCACGCGCGCTCTGACAGCCTTGATCGCCTCCAGGCTTAAGGTAAGCCGTCCGGCGATCTCTCCGCCCCATCGGTCGGTACGCAGGTTGGTGTAGTCGGTAAAGAATTGATCAAGCAGATAACCGTTCGCCCCGTGGATCTCCACGCCATCAAAACCGGCTTCCTCAATCGCACGTGCTGCGGCGTCGGCAAAGCTGGCAATAATACTGTGGATCTCCCCCTCACTCAGCTCCCGCGGAACAGGATACTCACCTTCACCTCGATAAAACGACATCTGCTTCCCGACAGGACGGATTGCTGATGGCCCAACGGTCTCTTCACGGAAATAGTTGCCCTGCGAGAGCGCGCCAGCGTGCTGGATCTGGGCAAAAATGCGGCCTCCCTGATGGTGAACAGCCTCGACAATTTTTCTCCAGGCCGCAGACTGCCTGGCGCTGGTCAGCCCGGCCTGGTAAGCATAGGTCTGTGACCAGGCGGTATCGATATAGATGCCTTCGGTAATGATGAGACCGAATCCGCCCCGCGCAAAATCTTCGTAGTAGGCTTTCATGCGCTCGCTGGCAATGCCATCAACAGAGGCCGTGACGCGCGTCATTGGGGCCACAACCAGCCTGTTACGCAGGGACAGTTTGCCGATAGGGTATGAACTAAACAGCGTTGATGCTTTCACGCTACACTCCTGATGAGTATTAAAACAAAAAAGCAATATAATCCCCCTGTCTCTTCGCATAAACTGGCTGGAATGATACGTCGGTATAACACAATTCGTTATAAAGAGGTTTTATGCATCTCCAGGATGTCTTGCTCTTTCTTACTATTTGCGAGACCCGCAGTCTGGCGAAAGCGGCGCGGCGGCTCGACATGTCGCCTATGGCTGTCTCAAGGCGACTGGCTGGGCTGGAGCAAGAGCTGGGCGTACGCCTTCTACAACGCACTACGCGTTCAGTGTCGCTGACCGAAGAGGGAACCGAGTTTCTGCCCTATGCCCGGGCGCTTGTGGAGGCAGAGGAGGGGGCAAAGTCGCTTTTTTCAGGCAAAACAGCAGGCGCGATAGGGCTATTACGGGTTACCGCCCCCTCTGGATTTGGTCGGCGAAACATTCTCCCGCTGATCCCTGAACTGTTATCAGCTAATCCAAAACTCAACGTCGATCTTCAGCTTAATGAAGACGTTGTGGACATTGTCGGTGGCGGTATTGACGTGGCAATACGCATTGCGCCGCTGCGTGACTCAACGCTGATTGCGCGTAAAATTACGGATAATCCACGGATTATCTGTGCCTCACCGGCCTACATTCAGCGCTACGGACGTCCCGATTCGCTCCAGCAGCTAAGCGAGCACCACTGTCTGCGATTAACCAGCGTGCCGCAGTGGACGTTTGACGCTGCCGGGCAGAATAAGAGCATCAGCGTTGAAGGCCGCTTCAGTTCAAATAATGTCGAGGGCGTCAGGGAGCTGTGTGTACAGGGTGTAGGGATCGCTCAGCTCACCCGCTGGGATGTCATGAAGGAGATTGATGCCGGGGCGCTGGTTGAGATAGCCCTCAGCGATGCTCAGCCGCAGATGCTGTCGGTATGGGCGCTGCTGCCAACCACCCGCTATCTACCACAGCGAACCAGCCTGTTTATTGAGGCATTGAAAGCCTCGCTTAGCCCGAAAAAATAAAACCGCCGAAGCGGTTTTATTCTGCGACCAGCCACATGTCGGCCTCTTCAAACATCTCTTCCAGCATGCGGTTCAGTTTCTCTCTGTCGCTTTTGCTGGCGTCGCTGTTTAGCCCGTTGGCCTGCATCGGTTTGACCCGCACCTCGGCGTCCGGGAAGATGCGGTGAACCCGGCGCGTCAGCTCGTCCAGGATAATTTCACGCGCGCCCGGCAGCCCGGCCACGTTTCGCTTGTCATACACTAATTCAACAAACACACACCCACCCTCGAAGCCTGGTTATATATACAGGCGTTACTATAGAAGGCTTGCCAGTCAAGGTAAAGCAAAATACGTTGCTTCCGGGTTGCGCTTTATCACGTTCATAGTTAAAGCTTTAGTGTCGGTATGACGCATGTACAGGAGCAACGTTGATGAAAATTGTTTGTCTGGGATGGGGATCGCTGGTCTGGAAATCGGGTGAGCTACCCGTGGCGGGTGAGTGGCACCCTGACGGCCCGGCGCTGCCCGTTGAGTTTGCCCGCGTCAGCGACGGCGGGGAGCTGGCTACCGCTATCTGCCTTAACGCAGATCCTGTCCCGGTGCTCTGGGCGACGCTTGCCACCCACTCCCTCAGCGAGGCGTGCCAGGCGCTGCGCAAGCGGGAGGGGATCCCGGCGGAGCGGGTAGACGGCGTTGGGTCGCTACATATCTCTCCCCAGACAACGGGCCTGCTCGCCGACTGGGCGCGATCGCGCGGCATCGATGCGCTTATCTGGACGGCGCTGCCGGCAAGAATAGACGCCGTTGAGGGTAAAATACCGACCACGGAAGCGGCTATTGCTTACCTGAGGGGACTAACGGGAGAAGAGCGCGAGCATGCAGAAAGCTATATTCAGCAGGTGCCAGAACAGATTGATACACGCTATCGGCGTGAAATCAGAGCGGCGTTAGGGTGGTAAGAGCGCTACGCTCCCCCGCACGGGCGGGGGAGGCGAGGGGATCAGACGTTTTTGCGTTCGATGGTTTGTTCGCCCCAGAACAGCGAATCAGCATCGGTTTTCTTAAAGGCGCGGATCAGCACTTCGTCGTTTCCCTCTTCCCAGATCTGCTCTGCCAGCTTCTCGTCGTAGTTGGCAACTTCAAAAATGGCTTCGGCAATCTCCGGCGAAGTATTACGGATACTTGCCCATTCGCCGACGTGATGAGCTTTTGCTTCCTGATTTGGCATCTTACTTCTCCTGTTAGGGTTAACCTTTTAACTTAACGGTCAGACCAGCCACGTACTCGCCCTGATAGCGGGCAATGGTCAGCTCTTCCTCGCTGGGTTGACGAGAACCGTCGCCACCCGCAATGGTTGTCGCGCCGTAGGGCGTGCCGCCGCGAACTTCAGAGATATCGAATAGCTCTTTTGTGCCATAGCCGATCGGCACAATTACCATCCCATGATGTGCAAGCGTAGTCCATGTTGAGGTAATTGTATGCTCCTGGCCGCCGCCGGTACCGGTAGAGCTGAACACACTGGCAACTTTGCCGTAGAGGGCGCCGGATGCCCACAGGCCGCCGGTCTGGTCGAAGAAGGTTCGCATCTGTCCGGACATGTTGCCGAACCGCGTTGGCGTACCCACAATAATGGCGTCGTAGTCAGCCAGCTCCTGAGGAGTTGCAACCGGAGCCGCCTGGGTCTTACCGCCCGATTTTTCGAACAGCTCCTGCGGCATGGTCTCGGGAACGCGCTTAACCACGACCTCCACGCCCTCTACCTTACCCGCGCCTTCTGCTACGGCCTGGGCCAGAGTCTCAATGTGCCCGTACATGGAATAATAGAGAACCAAAACTTTTGCCATCTTTTCACTCCTCGGTTGCCCTTACGGTGTAATTTATTGCGGTATAGTTAAAGATATGCCGTCAGGCTGAGAGTGCAAATCGGATCGCGCCTATTTTGCAAAGGGATTAGCCGCAAAAGCTGTGAGCTAATCCCTGAATATGGAGGGGATACGCTTTATTGTGTCATTTTCTGTAACAAATTTACCGCATGCGCTTCTGAACGGGTTCGATATTTAATATCAATATCCAGAGAGACGTTTGACGATAAATTAAACACCGTAGTCTGACCGTAGCACTCCATATTGCTGCTCAGGAGATCGCCAGATAATACCTTGCAGCCGCGGAGTGTGGTAGCAAGCGTAAATTCCCCTTTTTCGTTAAGCGTACACAGGCAACCGGTATTGACGTTGTAGTGAATAATGATGCTGCACAATTCAATCCTCCTGTTGGATGTATTTGCTAAAAAATTAGCGACTATTTTATCGGACGCAGCGCCGGAAAGAGGATCACATCGCGAATAGAGGCGGCGTTAGTAAACAGCATCACCATGCGATCGATACCGATACCTAACCCGGCGGTGGGGGGTAACCCATGCTCAAGGGCTGTCACGTAGTCCTCATCGTAGAACATCGCCTCTTCATCCCCGGCCTCTTTGGCAACCACCTGCTCTCTAAAGCGCTCGGCCTGATCCTCGGCATCGTTAAGCTCGGAGAAGCCATTGCCAATCTCTCTGCCGCCAATGAAAAACTCAAAGCGATCGGTGATGTCCGGGTTAGCATCGTTTCTGCGTGCCAGCGGGGAGACCTCCGCCGGGTACTCAGTAATAAACGTGGGCTGAATCAGCTGCTTTTCGGCGACGGCATCAAAGAGTTCGGTAATCACGCGGCCATAGCCCCAGCCTGCTTCAACCGTGATCCCCAGGCGGTCGGCGAGACGCAGCGCCGCATCCGGCGTCGCCAGATCCGCAGGCACAAGGCCATCGCCATAGCGGAGGATCGCCTCGGTCATGGTCAGGCGAGCAAAGGGCTGAGCGAAATCAAACGTCCAGTCGCCATACTGTACGGTCGTGGTTCCCAGCACCGTCTCGGCAACGTGCCGGAAGAGCGCCTCGGTAAAGGCAATCAGGTCGTTGTAGTCGGCATAGGCCTCATACATCTCCATCATGGTAAATTCAGGATTATGGCGAACGGAGATCCCCTCGTTGCGAAAATTGCGGTTGATTTCGAACACCTTCTCGAAGCCGCCGACCACCAGCCTTTTCAGATACAGCTCAGGGGAAATACGCAGGTACATCTGCTGGTCAAGGGCATGATGGTGGGTGATAAAAGGCCTGGCCGATGCGCCGCCGGGGAGGGTCTGCATCATCGGCGTCTCTACCTCTAAGAAGCTGCGCGCCTGCATAAACGTGCGGATAGCGCTAAGAATCTTAGAGCGCGTGATAAAAGTACGGCGTGCGCCGTCGTTGACGATCAGGTCCAGATAGCGCTGCCGGTAGCGCATCTCCCGATCCGCTAAGCCGTGAAACTTATCCGGTAGTGGCCGCAGGGCTTTGGTCAGCGGTGCGATCCGGCTGGCGTGCAGAGTCAGCTCGCCGGTTTGGGTTTTAAACAGCGTACCCTCCACGCCAATAATATCGCCCAGATCGCAGCGTTTGATGTGCTGCTGGTAGAGGTCCTCGCCCAGGGAGGATTGGGCGGCATAGACCTGAATTTTCCCGCCGCAGTCCTGCAGAACAAGGAAGGCGGCTTTGCCCATGATCCGGCGCGACATCACACGACCGGCTATGGCGACCTGAACATTTTCGGCCTGAAGCGTTGCGGCCTCACAATCTGCATAGCGTGCACAGAGGCAATCGGCGGTACTGTTCCGGCGAAAATCATTGGGAAAAGCGACGCCCTCCTTGCGGAGCTGCGCCAGTTTCTCGCGCCGCACGTCCCGCTCACTCGTTAACTCCTGCTCAAACACTGCTCTCTCTTCGCTCATAGCCGCTCCTGGTGTATCGCTGTTTTCACAACAATCTACGGCCGGGCAGCAGGTAAAAGCAAGCGTTTTTCTCTACAATGAGATCAAAATGATCTTAATTGGAATTAGCGAGACCGTTAATAAGCCCTTTATGCGTTGCGCTTGATCTTCTCAATAATCATCATCGCTTCCTGAGTAAAGCGGGCTTTTTCGCTGGTAGAGAGTGAGGCGATATGCCGCGCCAGGGGGCCAAATAGCTCGGCATGGCTCATGATCCCCTGCACGCCCTCTTTGTGAATCACCCGCAGCAGCGCTTCGCGCTCATTGTCATCGAGTGACGAATAGACCATTGACCAGGCAAACTGCAGCGGATCGTCAACCGGTCTGGGCGTAGCGTGCCACTTCACCTCTGTCTCATGCAGCGCTCGCGGCTTCCGGTCGCTACCGCCGTAAGCCAGCCACTCCAGGGAGACGTTCTCCCGCTCGGCAATCTTTATTGCAACGTTGAAAGAGGGGTCGGTTCCCCGGCTAATGTAGTTATTCAGCGTGGAGTAAGGAAGCTGCCACTCATCTGCGGCGGCACGGGTGCTGCGGTTACCAATCAGTAGCCTTAGCCTGTCCGCCAGCGTCTCCTGCCCAGCTGTACGGTATGAAATTGTCTCTTCGCCTTCCATTATTAGTCCATCCGCGACGGTTTTGGTAGTCTGATCTCCATAGAGACCATAAAACGAGTTTGTAATCACAAATTCTTCATATAACGCTTTTATTTATCTCAAAAGAGATCAATGATGCGTCCACGTTATCACCTGGTGATTAACGTTCGGGATTATCCCATAGGGTTGAAGAAGAGGTTAGATGAATTATGAGTAAAGTTGAAGCCACGCAGACGGACTGGTGTCGTATCGACATTGTCGCCGCGCTTCACAAGCGCGGCTACTCAATACGGGAGCTGTCGATTCAGGCCGGTCTCAAACCGGACACCTTAAAAAACGTGCTCTCACGTGCTTACCCAAAAGCAGAACGCATTATTGCCGACGCCATTGGCGTCGAACCTGCGCAGATCTGGCCTAGCCGATACGCCAAGCAGAAGGATACGCACTGACAAAGGCATTTACTGGCGGAATATAAAACCCCGCCGTGCCGTTAAAACTACAGCGCAGTAAAACAAAATTATTATCAACAGGGCAGTAATTAACGATTACTGGCGATCTATTTTTATATCTGTAAGAGGGCATTATGAGTCAGCCTGGAAATAAAATGGGTGTGCTCCAGCTCACCATATTAACCGCAGTTAATATGATGGGCTCGGGGATTATCATGCTGCCGACCAAATTAGCCGAGGTCGGAACAATATCAATTCTGTCGTGGTTAGTTACGGCGTTAGGATCGTTGGCGCTGGCCTATGCTTTCTCTAAGTGTGGCCTGTTTAGCCAAAAGAGCGGCGGTATGGGAGGCTATGCGGAATATGCATTTGGTAAGTCGGGAAATTTTATTTCTAACTATACCTACGCCATTAGCCTGTTAATTGCCAATATTGCCATTGCTATTTCTGCGGTAGGCTACGGCAGCGATTTTCTCGGTGTCGTTCTCTCCCCGGTAGGCGCCTGCCTGGCAACTATCGGCGTTATTTGGGTGACGACTATCTGTAACTTCGGTGGGGCAAAAATCACCGGTCGTATTGGCTCCGTGACCGTCTGGGGGGTGATCATTCCCGTCGTCGGCCTCAGCGTGTTTGGCTGGTTCTGGTTTAAGCCGTCGCTCTATATCAGCGCGTGGAACCCTAACAACAGCAGTTTCTTCTCGGCAGTCTCAACCTCTATTTCAATGACGCTGTGGGCGTTTTTAGGCCTGGAGTCAGCTTGTGCGAATATGGATGCGGTTGAGAACCCACAAAAGAACGTCCCGATTGCCGTATTTGGCGGCACCCTGGCCTGCGCCGTGATCTATATCCTCTCAACCAACGTCATCTCCGGCATTGTTCCTAATGCCGATCTGCTTAACTCCACCGCACCCTTCGGCCTGGCCTATGCCAGCATATTTACCCCCTTCGTGGGTAAGGTGGTCATGCTGTTGATGACCCTGGCCTGTATCGGCTCGCTGTTGGGGTGGCAGTTTACCGTGGGCCGCGTCTTTAAATCGTCGGCGGATATCGGCTACTTCCCGCGCATATTCTCCCGCGTCACTAAAGCCGATGCCCCCGTGGTTGGCATGATTATTCTCGGCATCATTCAAACCCTGCTGGCGTTAATGACCATTAGCCCGTCACTCAATAAACAGTTTAACAGCCTGGTCAACCTGGCGGTCATTACCAACCTTATTCCCTACGTCCTCTCAATGGCCGCGCTTATTCCCATGCAGCGCCTGGCGGGGGTAACCAAATCCCAGTTCAGAATCAATGCCTGTACCGCCCTGATCGGCACCGTCTACAGCTTCTATGCCCTCTACGCATCCGGAGAAGAGGCAATGATGCTCGGCGCGCTCACCACGTTCGCAGGCTGGTCGTTCTGGGGAATTTTTATTGATAAGCAAGACAAACACACTCTGATAAATAAATAAGGATATTAAAATGAAGACCATAGCAATAATGAATCACCCTGGCGTTATTTTTAAAGAGACCGCATTGCAGGAGCTGGGCCAGCGCTTACGCGCCATGGATTTTCGTATTCTCTATCCGGAGGATGCTGATGATCTGCTGGGACTCATTAACAATAACGCCAAAATTTGTGGCGCGATCGTTGACTGGGATAGCTATAACCTGACTCTGACCCAGCAGATAAGCGCGCTGAACGATCGTCTACCGATCTATATGTTTGCCAATAAGAACAGCGCACTCGATCTCACCCTGCGCGACTTAGATACCAATATTCATTTTTTTGAATATGCGCTCGACGTTGCCTGCGATATTGCCAATAAAATCCAGCAGGTCACGGAAGCCTACTACGATAAAATTTTGCCGCCGTTGACGAAGGCGCTCTTTAACTATGTCAATGCCGGGAAATACACCTTCTGTACCCCTGGCCATATGTCGGGAACCGCCTTTCAGAAGAGTCCGGTCGGCAGCCTCTTTTATGATTTCTTTGGCGCCAACACCATGAAGTCGGATATCTCGGTATCGGTATCGGAACTGGGTTCGCTGCTCGATCACTCAGGCCCGCACAGAGAGGCCGAGGAGTATATCGCCCGCACCTTTAACGCCGAACGTAGCTATATGGTGACCAACGGCACCTCGACGGCCAACAAAATTGTCGGCATGTACTCTGCGCCGGTCAAAAGTACGGTGCTGATCGATCGTAACTGCCATAAGTCCCTGACCCATCTGCTGATGATGAGCGACGTGACCCCCATCTATCTGCGGCCTACCCGTAACGCCTTTGGTATTCTGGGTGGCATTCCGCAGAGCGAGTTTTCACGTGTCTCAATTCAGCAGAAAGTGGACGCGACGCCGGGCGCATGCTGGCCTGTGCATGCGGTGATCACTAACTCTACCTATGATGGCCTGCTCTATGATACCGATTATATCAAGCAGAACCTGGAGGTGAACTCGATCCACTTTGATTCCGCCTGGGTTCCCTACACCAACTTCAACCCTATCTATAAAGGGCTGTGCGGCATGAGCGGCGAGCGTACAGAGGGCAAGGTGATCTATGAGACGCAGTCAACCCATAAGCTGCTGGCGGCGTTTTCCCAGGCATCCATGATCCATATTAAAGGCGACTTCAACGAGGAGACGTTTAACGAATCCTTTATGATGCACACCTCAACCTCGCCGCACTACGGTATCGTTGCCTCCATCGAGACCGCGGCGGCGATGATGGAGGGCAGCGCCGGGAAACGGCTGGTGCAGGACTCTATCGCGCGCGCCATCTCCTTCCGCCAGGAGATTAAAAAGCTCCGCACCGAATGCGACGGCTGGTTCTTCGACGTCTGGCAACCGGAGGATATCAGCACTACCGAGTGTTGGCCGCTGAAAGGCGATGATGCCTGGCACGGCTTTAGAGACATAGATGACAACCATATGCATCTCGATCCGGTGAAGGTGACGCTGTTAACGCCAGGGTTGAATAAGCAGGGTGAGATGACGGCGCGCGGCATTCCGGCGTGGATCGTCTCGAAGTATCTCGACTATCACGGCATCGTGGTAGAGAAAACCGGTCCCTATAACCTGCTGTTCCTCTTCAGCATCGGTATCGATGAAACTAAAGCGTTAAGCCTGCTGCGGGCGCTGACGGACTTCAAGCGCGAGTACGACAGCAACCAGCTTATTAAAGAGATGATGCCAGCGCTCTATGCTCTCGATCCTGACTTCTATAAGGAGATGCGTATTCAGGAGCTGGCTCAGGGAATGCATGAGGTGATTGGCAAGCATAATCTGCCTGAACTGATGTACCGCGCGTTTGAGACCCTGCCGAAAATGGTGATGAATCCATGGGCCGCCTGGCAGAAAGAGCTGAACGGTGACGTTGAAGAGGTCTACATCGATGAGATGATTGGCCGCGTCAATGCCAACATGATCCTACCGTATCCGCCGGGCGTGCCGCTGGTGATGCCAGGCGAAATGCTGACGGAGAATAACCGCCCGGTGCTAGAGTTTATTCAGATGCTATGCGAAATCGGTTCCCACTATCCTGGATTTGAGACCGATATTCACGGTGCGTACCGCAAGGCAGACGGCAGGTATACGATAAAAGTGTTAAAAAACAGCCATTAACGCGGAAGTCGTTAAGCGAGCGGCGGGGGCAACACCCGCCGAAACAGGCAGGGTAACAGGCTGTTGCAAAATGACACACTTTTGGTGGCCTTAATTTCATAAGAGATAAGAAAGACTTATGAATTAGAAGCGGCGAATGTCATGCTTTTGCCTGATATCCTGTTGCAGAATATTACTGTCCGCTGGCCGTTAACGCTGGTTGCACTAAGCTTACTTTTACGCGGCGACGAAATATCTACTCTTTATACGCCGTGAGGTGAAAGAATACTCTTTTACTGAATGCAGTATGATGTCTAATGTATTAATTCTGGAGGTCAGAAATGGCAGAACATCGTGGTGGTTCTGGTAACTTCGCAGAAGATCGTGAAAAAGCATCAGAAGCAGGTCGTAAAGGTGGCCAGCACAGCGGGGGTAACTTTAAAAACGACCCTGAGCGCGCATCAGAAGCTGGCAAAAAAGGGGGCAAAAGTAGCCATGGTGGTGGCGGCCAGGGCGGTGGCGGTAACCGCTAGATGCCAGTACCATCGCAGCGTAAGATAAGTTAATCCTATGACCCATCTTACGTTTGTCCCGCCGTCGGGTTCGCCCGGCGGTTTTTTTATGCCTTTTTTCCGCTAAGCCGTTGAACCGACTCTTCTGCCATCGCACACTACGGGGCTTCGTCCTGAGCTGGTGGCAAAATGACCCCGTTTTTCTCTCGCTATAAATTCTCCGTTAAGCCGCAGGAAGCCCTGCTGATCCTGATCACCATGTTCTGGGGCGGTACCTTTTTGGCCGTTCAATACGCGGTGTCCCTGAGCGGTCCGCTCTTTTTTGTCGGTCTGCGCTTTGCCACGGCAGCTATCGCGGTGGCGCTGCTCTCCCTTAAGGTGCTGCGCGGTATCACCTGGCTTGAGGTCAAGGCCGGGGTGGCTATTGGTATCTCCATCGCTTTTGGTTACGGCCTGCAAACCTGGGGTTTACAGAGCATCTCCAGCAGCAAATCCGCCTTTATTACGGCGATGTACGTGCCGCTGGTTCCGCTGCTGCAGTGGCTCTGCCTCGGCAGACTGCCGGGCCTGATGTCCTGCGTGGGGATCGCGCTGGCCTTTGCCGGACTGGTTTTACTGGCGGGGCCAGAGGGCAACCTGCTGGCAATGGGAGAAGGGGAGTGGATCACCCTGGTCAGCGCGGTGGCCATAGCTGCAGAAATTATTCTGATTAGCGCATGGGCGGGCAGGGTCGATATCCGCCGGGTGACCGTGATCCAGCTGGCTACCGCGTCGCTGGTGGCCTTTGCCGCCGCCGGTCCGGCAGGGGAGTCCGTGCCGCCATTCTCACCCGCGCTGCTGCTGGTAGCCGCTGGTCTGGGCATTTTCAGCGCCATTATTCAGGTCACCATGAACTGGGCGCAGCGCAGCGTTTCCCCTACCCGGGCAACGGTGATCTATACCGGCGAGCCGGTGTGGGCGGGCATTTTTGGGCGTCTGGCGGGTGAACGTCTGCCGCTGCTGGCCCTGTTTGGCGGCGTGCTGATAGTGCTGGGCGTGCTGGTCAGCGAGCTAAAGCTCAGCCGAAAAAAAGCGCCGTCGGCGACGGCGTCTTTGAAAGAGGAGTAGAGCGGGGCGGTCAGTTAGCTGGCGGTAGCGGGCAGCTAAGATCGCCCTCTTCACACTGCATCAGCGAGGCCAGAAAAGCTTCGCGCTCGGCGGTTTTATCGTGCAGGCACTGGTTATGGATCATCGGCTGCACGCTTCCGCCCTCGGTGCTGGAGGCGATCAGCGCGCAGTCCGTGTCGCGCAGGCTAATCCACGTTTGCTGCGCCTTTTGTAATAGCTCACGCTGCGGAGCTGCGGCCCGCTGTATGGCGGCCTGATAGGTTTCATTGAGTTTTTTATCCGCCGCCTGATACTGCTGCGCGGTACAGCTGTTCAGATCGGACTGGGTGCTGGCATTGTCACACTCGTCCGCCAGCGCGCCGGTGCTCAGCAGCAGAGCCGCGCCTGCCATAAATAGACGTTTCATTTTTTCCCCCATAAAAAAGCCGGATGCGCTGCGCTTATCCGGCCTACGGTTACATTGTAGCCCCGGTAAGCGTAGCGCCACCGGGGATTTTACACGATTAACCGATTGTCATCAGGCTGGCGTTGCCTCCGGCCGCGGCGGTGTTAACGCTCAGGGAGCGCTCCAGGTAGAGACGCTCCAGCACGATCGCCGTTTCGCCCCGGGCGAAGCCCTGCACCGAGATGATTGCCCCGTCACGGGCGGCGACCTGCTCGCAGATGGCTCGCAGCTGGTCAGAGTCGCCGTGATAGATCACCGCGTCAAACGGCTGGGTTAGCAGCGACTCCGGCTTCGCAAATGCGATACGCTCCGCAACCGCCTGCGGCAGCTGTTTCACCAGATCGCGGTGTAGCCCATCCTCCGGCCACAGCACCTTGCTGCCTACCGCCAGCACCGCCGCCAGCTGTACCAGCGCATCCTGCTCGTTGTCGGCCATGCACAGCACGCTATCCCGCGGCAGCAGAGTCCAGGTGTTGCGCTCGCCGGTAGGGCCAGGCAGCAGACGCTGGGTGCCGCTCTGCGCCTGCTCGCCAAACTGCTGGCAGAGCGCCACCAGCTCAGGACGGCTGGTCGCCCAGGCGCTCAGAGCCTCCAGCGGCTGGGCCAGCACGCTGCGCAGGCGGGCATCCACCGGGCGCTCTGCATCATGGCGTGCCAGAGTAATGCCCAGCGCATTTTGCGGTCGGCTTGCCAGCAGGCGGTAGAGATAGAGCGGCCCGCCCGCTTTAGGACCGGTACCGGAGAGCCCCTCACCGCCAAACGGCTGGACGCCAACGACCGCGCCGACCATATTGCGGTTGACGTAGAGGTTGCCAACGTAGGCGTTACCGGTGACCTGGGCGATGGTCTCGTCGATACGGGTATGCACCCCGAGCGTCAGGCCATAGCCGGAAGCGTTGATCTGGCGGATGGTCTCATCCAGCTGGCTGCGGCTGTAGCGCACTACGTGCAGCACCGGGCCGAAGACCTCTTTTTTCAGCTCGTCGATGCTCTCCAGCTCAATGAGCGTCGGGGCAACGAAGGTGCCGCTCTGCCACTCTTTCGCGTCCTCGCTGTTTTCCCGCACCGCCTGGAACACCGCATGGCCTTTGGCCCGCATCGCCTGGATATGGCGCTCGATAGCGTTTTTCGCCTCCGCGTCGATCACCGGACCGATATCGGTCGATAGACGGCCTGGATTACCCATCCGGCTCTCGGCCATCGCGCCGCGCAGCATTTTCAGCGTGTGGTCGGCAATATCCTCCTGCAGGCAGAGCAGACGCAGCGCCGAGCAGCGCTGACCAGCGCTGTCAAACGCCGAGGCCATCACATCGACCACCACCTGCTCGGTCAGCGCCGAGGAGTCAACGATCATCGCATTCATACCGCCGGTTTCGGCGATCAGCGGCGTCGGACGACCCTGCGCATCGAGGCGCGGCGCAATGCTGCGCTGCAGCAGAGAGGCGACCTCGGTCGAGCCGGTAAACATCACGCCGCGCACGCGGTTGTCAGCGGTCAGCTGTGCGCCAACGGTCTCACCCCGGCCCGGCAGGAGCTGGACAACTCCGGCAGGGACGCCCGCTTCCCGCAGCAGGGCCACGCTCTGGGCGGCAATCAGCGGCGTCTGCTCCGCCGGCTTCGCCAGCACGCTGTTACCTGCTGCGAGGGCCGCAGCAACCTGTCCGGTAAAGATCGCCAGCGGGAAGTTCCACGGGCTAATACAGACTACCGGACCCAGAGGGCGGTGCGTCTCGTTGTCAAAGTCATCCCGCACCTGGCCCGCGTAGTAGCGCAGGAAATCAACGGCTTCGCGCACCTCGGCGATGGCGTTACTGAAGGTTTTACCCGCCTCACGCACCAGAATACCGATCAGCTGCTGGGTCTGATCCTCCATCAGCATGGCGGCACGCTCCAGAATGGCAGCGCGCTCCTCGGGCGGGGTGGCAAACCAGATTGGCCCGTTGTTCACTGCGCTCTCCAGCGCCTGCTCAACTTCAGTAGGCGTGGTTTCCCGGGCGTAGCCGACAATATCTTTCGGTTCAGCCGGGTTGATAACGGCTGACATCTCGCCTTCCTCTACCGGCTGCTCCAGCAGCGGCGCGGCCTGCCAGCTGTGCAGGACGCTGTTGAGCAGGGCAGAGGAGAGGGACGCCAGCCGGTGCTCGTTCGCCAGATCCAGCCCGGCGGCGTTAACCCGGCCTTCGCCGTAGAGATCCACCGGCAGGGGGATCTTCGGATGCGGCAGGCCAATCTGTCCCTCCTGGGCCGCCAGTTTTTCAACGGCGCTTACCGGATCGGCCACCAGCTCGTCGAGGGGCAGGGTGGTGTCGGCGATGCGGTTAACAAAGGAGGTGTTCGCGCCGTTCTCCAGCAGGCGGCGAACCAGGTAGGCCAGCAGCGTTTCATGGGTGCCGACCGGGGCGTAGATGCGGCAGGGGCGGTTCAGCTTGCCGTCGGCAATATTCCCCACCACCTGCTCGTAGAGCGGCTCGCCCATGCCGTGCAGGCACTGAAATTCATACTGGCCCGGATAGTAGTTCTCCCCGGCAAGCTGATAGATAGCGGCCAGGGTGTGGGCGTTGTGGGTCGCAAACTGCGGGTAGATCAGGTTCGGTACGCTGAGCAGTTTCTTCGCGCAGGCGATATAGGAGACGTCGGTGTAGACCTTGCGGGTGTAGACCGGATAGCCCTCCAGCCCCTCCACCTGGGCGCGTTTGATTTCGCTATCCCAGTAGGCGCCTTTTACCAGACGGATCATCAGGCGGCGACGGCTGCGAGAGGCGAGATCGGTCAGGTAGTCGATAACAAACGGGCAGCGCTTCATATAGGCCTGGATCACGAAGCCGATGCCGTTCCAGCCCGCCAGATCCGGATCGAAGCAGAGTTTTTCCAGCAGATCGAGGGAGATCTCCAGTCGGTCCGCCTCTTCGGCGTCGATGTTGATCCCAATATCGTACTGGCGTGCCAGCAGGGTTAATGACTTCAGGCGCGGATAGAGTTCGCTCATCACCCGCTCATACTGCGCCCGGCTGTAGCGCGGATGCAGGGCCGACAGCTTGATGGAGATCCCCGGACCTTCATAGATACCGCGACCGTTGGAGGCTTTGCCGATGGCATGGATCGCTTGCTGATAGGAGACCATATAGGCCTGCGCATCCGTAGCGGTCAGCGCCGCCTCGCCCAGCATATCATAGGAGTAGCGGAACCCTTTCTCCTCCAGCTTGCGGGCGTTGGCCAGCGCTTCGGCGATGGTTTCCCCGGTAACAAACTGCTCGCCCATCAGGCGCATCGCCATATCCACGCCTTTGCGGATCAGCGGCTCGCCGCTCTTGCCGATGATGCGGTTCAGCGAGCGCGAGAGGCTGGCTTCGTTATGGGTAGAGACCAGACGACCGGTAAACAGCAGACCCCAGGTCGCCGCATTAACAAACAGCGAGGGGCTGCGGCCGATATGCGACTGCCAGTTGCCGTTGCTGATTTTGTCACGGATCAGCGCATCACGGGTTGCCTTGTCGGGAATACGCAGCAGCGCTTCGGCCAGGCACATCAGGGCCACGCCCTCCTGCGAGGAGAGAGAGAACTCCTGCAGCAGGCTCTGCACCATCCCGGCGCGGCCGGTGGCGGTTTTCTGGTTACGCAGCTTCTCTGCAAGGCGGTAGGCCAGCTTCTGTGCGCGATCGGCAACCGGCTCCGGCAGGCGCGCCTGCTCCAGCAGCATCGGCACGGCGTCGGTTTCTGCACGTCGCCAGGCGGCGGTGATGGCCGCGCGGCTCACGGACTGAGGCAGGATCTGCTCGGCAAACTCCAGGAAGGGCTGATGCGGCTCATCTTTCACTACGCTGGCGTCGGCATGCTCGCTCTCTACGCCGTTGATCTGGCCCGGTAGCTCCGGCAGCGCATCACCGCTCTCGACGCGCTCAAGATAGTTAAAGATGGCCTGCTTAATCAGCCAGTGCGGCGTGCGATCGATCTGCGTCGCTGCCTGCTTAATACGGTCACGCGTGGCGTCATCAAGCTTAACCCCCATCGTGGTGCTACCCATGCATCTACTCCTCGTTATTATCGTCACTCTGTGTCGTTAGCGAGAAATATCTACCATGTTGCAACTTTGTGCAACCGTGTTAATTGTGACGCGGCCAACAAGCTGAATAATGAATGGATTGTTAACGATGATCGGACGTTAAAAAGTTGCGCTAGCACCCCTGGAAGCCAGAAACCATGCGGTACTTAACACTTTTTCACGGTGTTACCTTGTAAAGCGTGAGCGAGTGCAACCTATTAGAAAATGGTATCGTAACGGGGATGTAATTCATGTGAATGCCATGTTAAATCGATTGTGGTTAGAAATCGCTTCCGGCAGGATACGGTCGCCCAACACTACAACGACACCTTTTCCCCGTTCCGGAAAAGGTCAACGCAGCAGATATGACGTTTGCTGACGAAGAGATCTGGAGACTTTTGAATGGCAATGAGCACCCCAATGCTGGTGACGTTTCTTGTTTACATCTTTGGCATGATTTTGATTGGCTTTGTCGCCTGGCGATCGACAAAAAACTTTGACGACTACATTCTCGGCGGACGCAGCTTAGGCCCGCTGGTCACCGCGCTCTCCGCGGGCGCCTCTGACATGAGCGGCTGGCTGCTGATGGGCCTGCCGGGGGCGATCTTTATCTCCGGTATCTCCGAGAGCTGGATCGCTATCGGCCTGACGCTGGGGGCATGGATTAACTGGAAGCTGGTGGCGGGCCGTCTGCGCGTGCACACCGAAGTAAACAACAACGCCCTGACGCTGCCAGACTACTTCACTGGCCGTTTTGAAGATCGTAGCCGCGTGCTGCGCATCATCTCGGCGCTGGTTATTCTGCTCTTCTTCACCATCTACTGTGCGTCCGGCATCGTTGCGGGGGCGCGTCTGTTTGAGAGCACCTTCGGCATGAGCTACGAAACGGCGCTGTGGGCTGGTGCGGCAGCAACCATTATCTACACCTTCGTAGGCGGCTTCCTGGCAGTAAGCTGGACCGACACCGTGCAGGCCAGCCTGATGATTTTCGCCCTGATCCTCACCCCGGTGATGGTGATGGTCTCCGTAGGTGGCTTTGACGACTCGCTGGTGGTGATCAAGCAGAAGAGCATTGAAAACGTGGATATGCTCAAAGGGCTGAACTTCGTGGCCATCGTTTCACTGCTGGGCTGGGGTCTGGGCTACTTTGGCCAGCCGCACATCCTGGCACGCTTTATGGCAGCGGATTCTCACCACACCATCGTTCATGCCCGCCGCATCAGCATGACCTGGATGATCCTCTGCCTGGCCGGTGCGGTAGCCGTAGGCTTCTTCGGTATTGCTTACTACAGCAACAACCCGGCGCTCGCCGGGGCGGTAAACCAGAATGCCGAGCGCGTGTTTATCGAGCTGGCGCAGGTGCTGTTTAACCCATGGGTTGCAGGCGTGTTGCTCTCCGCTATCCTGGCGGCGGTAATGTCCACCCTGAGCTGTCAGCTGCTGGTCTGCTCCAGCGCCATCACGGAAGATCTCTACAAAGCATTCCTGCGTAAAGGCGCAAGCCAGACCGAGCTGGTATGGGTCGGACGCGTAATGGTGCTGGTCGTCGCGCTGGTAGCCATCGCTCTGGCCGCCAATCCGGAAAACCGCGTGCTGGGTCTGGTGAGCTATGCCTGGGCCGGTTTTGGTGCCGCCTTTGGTCCAGTAGTGCTCTTCTCGGTCATGTGGTCACGCATGACCCGTAACGGCGCGCTGGCGGGGATGATTATCGGTGCGGTGACCGTTATCGTCTGGAAGCATTTCGAACTGCTGGGCCTGTACGAGATCATTCCAGGCTTTATCTTTGGCAGCATCGGTATTGTGCTCTTCAGCCTGCTGGATAAAGCACCGTCGGCAAGCATGCAGGCGCGCTTTGCCGAGGCGGATGCGCATTACCACTCTAAGCCGGAAACACGCTTAGCGAACTAAGCGTTCTTAACGCACCGGAGCCGCTCTCCGGTGCGTTTTCTCACTTCTTCTTCACAATTTATCAACCCTCGATTCACCTTCCAGCCCGCGCCTTGGCCTGCGTAACATTCTGAGAAACTTCCGCACAGAAATTACTTGTGTTTATCGCTGGCGTAATGATAATCACTATCATTGAAATTTACTTTTCTTTGCATCTTTTGACGCTGCTTAACATTCAAAGGCTTACCGCATGTTTGTACCATTTCTCATTATGCTGCGCGAAGGACTCGAAGCGGCGCTGATCGTTAGCCTCATCGCCAGTTACCTGAAACGTACCCAACGCGGCCGCTGGATAGGCGTGATGTGGATCGGCGTCTTTCTCGCCGCCGCGCTCTGTCTCGCGCTCGGGATCATCATCAACGAAACCACCGGGGAGTTTCCGCAAAAAGAGCAGGAGCTGTTTGAAGGCATCGTGGCGGTGATTGCCGTGGTGATCCTGACGTGGATGGTCTTCTGGATGCGCAAAGTGTCGCGCAACGTTAAGGTCCAGCTTGAGCAGGCGGTAGATAACGCCCTGAAGCAGGGCAATCATCACGGCTGGGCACTGATAATGATGGTTTTCTTTGCCGTCGCACGGGAAGGGCTGGAGTCAGTCTTCTTCTTGCTGGCGGCGTTTCAGCAGGACGTGGGTATCTGGCCGCCGGTGGGGGCACTTACCGGGTTAGCGACAGCCGTCGTGATTGGCTTTCTGATCTACTGGGGCGGCATTCGCCTCAATATGGCGGCGTTTTTCAAATGGACCAGCCTGTTTATTCTGCTGGTAGCCGCTGGGTTGGCCGCCGGAGCGATCCGCGCCTTCCATGAAGCAGGACTCTGGAACCATTTCCAGCAGGTGGCCTTCGATCTCAGCAATACCCTGAGCACCCACACGCTGTTTGGCACTCTGCTGGAGGGCATCTTTGGCTACCAGGAGGCGCCCAGCGTCAGTGAAGTGGTGGTCTGGTTTGCCTACCTTATTCCGGCGCTGCTGCTGTTTATGCTGCCGCCGCGCCCGGGGGCACAGATGTCTCCCGGTGCCTCCTGATATTAATTGATAGCGACAATAGTAGTTACAACATACTTTTTAAGGGAAAGGTCATGGCAACGCATTTTCGTCGTAGTGCTTTACAGGTTGGTATTGCCGCGCTGCTCGCCTGCGCATTCAGCGCCCAGGCGGCCGATGTTCCACAGGTGAAGGTCACGGTAACGGATAAGCAGTGTGAACCGATGAACCTCACGGTCAACGCCGGGAAAACACAGTTTATTATCCTCAACCACAGCCAGAAAGCGCTGGAGTGGGAGATCCTCAAGGGCGTCATGGTGGTTGAGGAGCGGGAGAATATTGCTCCTGGCTTTAGCCAGAAGCTGACCGCTAACCTGCAGCCGGGCGAATATGAGATGACCTGCGGCCTGCTGACCAACCCGAAGGGCAAGCTGATTGTTAAAGGCGCAGCGACGGCGGATGCGGCTAAAGGTGACGCGCTGCTGAGCCTGGGCGCTGCGATTACCGAGTATAAAGCTTACGTGACTCAGGAGATGAAGGGTCTGGTAGCGAAGACCAAAGACTTTACCGACGCGGTGAAGGCGGGTGATGTTGAGAAAGCGAAATCGCTGTATGCTCCAACGCGTCAGCACTACGAGCGCATTGAGCCGATCGCCGAACTCTTCTCTGACCTCGACGGCAGCATCGATGCCCGCGAGGATGACTACGAGCAGAAGGCTGCCGATCCGAAATTCACCGGCTTCCACCGCCTCGAAAAAGCGCTGTTTGGCGATAGCTCCACGAAGGGCATGGAGCAGTATGCTGACCAGCTGAATAGCGACGTGCTGGAGCTACAAAAACGCATCAGCGAGCTGGCCTTCCCGCCGTCAAAAGTGGTCGGCGGTGCGGCTGGGCTGATTGAAGAGGTCGCGGCCAGCAAGATTAGCGGTGAAGAGGATCGCTACAGCCATACCGACCTGTGGGACTTCCAGGCTAACGTTGACGGTGCGCAGAAGATTGTTGATCTGCTGCGTCCGCAGCTGCAGAAAGGCAACGCCGAGCTGCTGGCGAAGGTGGATGCTAACTTCAAGAAAGTCGATACCATCCTCGCGAAATACCGCACCAAAGATGGCTTTGAAACCTATGACAAACTGACCGATGCCGATCGCACGGCGCTGAAAGGACCGATCACCACCCTGGCGGAAGATCTGGCCCAGCTTCGCGGTGTACTCGGACTGGATTAAGCATGACAGAGCATGATGAGCACGGCGTGAGCGAGCCTTCACGCCGCCGTTTACTGAAGGGCATGGGCGCGTTGGGTGGCGCCCTGGCGCTGGCGGGTGGCTGTCCGGTAGCCCATGCGGCAAAGCCTAAAAGCGCCCCAGGCACCCTGTCGCCGGATGCGCGGATGGAGACCCAGCCGTTCTATGGCGAGCATCAGGCAGGTATTCTGACGCCGCAGCAGGCTTCGATGATGCTGGTGGCTTTTGACGTGCTGGCCAGCGACAGATCGGAGCTGGAACGGCTGTTTCGCCTGCTGACCCAGCGGATTGCATTTTTAACCACCGGCGGTCCCGCGCCGGATACGCCTAACCCGCGTATGCCGCCGATGGACTCCGGTATTCTCGGCGGCTTTATTGCCCCGGACAACCTGACTATCACCGTCTCACTGGGAGCATCGCTGTTTGACGACCGCTTTGGCTTAGGCCCGCAGCGCCCGGCGAAGCTGGAAAAGATGACGCGCTTCCCCAACGATTCGCTGGATGCGGCCCTGTGCCATGGCGATCTGCTCCTGCAGATCTGCGCTAACACCGGGGATACGGTGATCCACGCCCTGCGCGATCTCATTAAATACACTCCGGATCTGCTCAGCATCCGCTGGAAGCGGGAGGGGTTTATCTCTGACCACGCGGCACGCAGCAAAGGGAAAGAGACACCCATCAACCTGCTGGGCTTCAAAGACGGCACCGGTAACCCGGACGGTCAGAACGGCGCCCTGATGAAGCGCGTGGTGTGGGTTACGCCTGACCAGCAGGAGCCAGCCTGGACGGTGGGCGGCAGCTATCAGGCGGTGCGCATTATTCAGTTTCGCGTCGAGTTCTGGGATCGCACGCCGCTCAAGGAGCAGCAGACCATCTTCGGGCGTGACAAGCATAGCGGCGCCCCGCTGGGCATGCAGCATGAGCATGACGTGCCGGACTATGCTCGCGATCCCGACGGGGAGGTCATCGCCCTCGACAGCCATATTCGTCTTGCCAACCCGCGTACGCCGGAGACCGAGGTTAATCTGATGATGCGTCGGGGCTACAGCTACTCGCTGGGGGTAACCAACTCTGGCCAGCTGGATATGGGCCTGCTGTTTGTTTGCTTCCAGCACGATCTGGAGAAGGGCTTCCTGACCGTGCAGAAGCGGCTCAACGGCGAAGCGCTGGAGGAGTACATCAAGCCGATCGGCGGGGGCTACTTCTTTGCTCTACCCGGCGTGAAAGATCCGCAGCACTACCTGGCTCAGCCGCTGCTGGAGGCGTAGCCTGCGCTCCTCTGTCCTGCGGGGCAGGGGAGAACTATCATTTTTTTCTATGAGCGCAGTCCTGTTATATTTTTGTAATATTAATGTCAGAAACTGGCTCCAGGTAAGAGGGCAGGCTCGTTATATTTTGGTAAATATAATGTTGCTTTTATGAAAATTTTTGTTTTACTTATATCAACAGCGGTAGTTCCCGGCAGTGAACGATTCACTATGGAGATCGCGAATGGTAAGGTCCGGCTCAGGACAATCAGAACACTCAATCCGCCATGTTCGGTGCGGGCAGCACGCCACCGATAGCGATCGTCTCACCGCCAGAATCTCCTCTTCCCTCATCAAAAAAACTGAATTTACCGACGTGGCCAACGACACAGTGGGTGGGTTTGCCGCGTCTTTTCATCAGCAAGTCATGGCTTACAAGGAAGCCAAACCTCAGACGTTCGTGCGCATAATCGTGCCGGCAGCGGCACGTGTGATGTAAACCTACAACTCAAGGTGCTATCCATGGGAAGACAGAAAGCAGTGATCAAAGCTCGTCGTGAAGCAAAACGTGTGCTGAGACGAGATTCGCGCAGCCACAAACAGCGTGAAGAAGAGTCGGTCACCTCGCTTGTGCAGATGAGCGGCGTTGAATCAATTGGCATGGCGCGGGACAGCCGTGATAACTCGCCAATTGTCGCGCGCAATGAAGCTCAGGCGCACTACCTGAATGCTATCGAGAGTAAACAGCTAATCTTTGCAACAGGCGAAGCAGGATGCGGTAAAACCTGGATCAGCGCAGCGAAAGCGGCGGAAGCCCTGATCCATAAGGATGTGGACAGAATTATCGTCACCCGTCCGGTCCTGCAAGCCGATGAAGATCTTGGCTTCTTACCCGGAGATATCTCGGAGAAGTTCGCTCCCTACTTCCGGCCCGTCTACGACGTGCTGGTCAAACGCCTTGGAGCGTCCTTTATGCAATACTGCCTGCGGCCAGAGATTGGTAAGGTGGAAATCGCGCCGTTCGCCTATATGCGCGGACGTACATTTGAAAACGCGGTCGTGATTCTTGACGAGGCTCAGAATGTGACCGCTGCGCAAATGAAGATGTTTTTGACACGCCTCGGGGAGAACGTGACCGTGATTGTAAACGGCGACATCACCCAGTGCGACCTGCCGTCGGGCGTCCAGTCCGGCCTGAGCGATGCGCTGGCACGTTTTGAGGAAGATGAGATGGTTGGCGTAGTCCGCTTCACGAAAGATGACTGCGTGCGCTCGGCCCTCTGCCAGCGAACGCTGCTGGCCTACTACTGATGAAATAGCGTAATTAAGAATGTGATTGCAAAGCCCGGGTGACCGGGCTTTGTTTTTTGTGGGGGAGCTGGATGTGGACTGTGTGGCTGTGTGGATTGTAGCCCCGGTAAGCGTAGCGCCACCGGGGAAAAGACGATCGGCTACGGCTCACGATCGGGGGGATTGACTCGCTTCGCTCGCCGTTACTCGGCCCATCCATGGGCCTCGCCCCTTCGGGGCCAACGCAGGCGTTGTTCAAAAACGCTCCCGGCGTTTTTGTGACGGGCAGCCCGCTCGCTGCGCT
>DKPJ01000011.1:176697-178306 GCA_002480085.1 Enterobacteriaceae bacterium UBA7338
CTCGGACACCTCACCATATTGTTTTTGCTGCCTTCCTCGTGGGGGGCAACGGGGCGCTACTATAGGGAGTTGGACTGAAACGGTCAAGCTTATTTTCTGCTTTAACGTGCGTTAGGTTAAGCTGTGAGCAGAAGTATCGCTGCTGTGCTTAATTTCATCCCAGCATTTATTTCCTGGTGTAGGTTATTTTGCTTAAATGACCCGACTCCCTATGAGTACGGAAAAAAATGAAAAGAATGTCTGATGCAACGTCTACATGCTTATCCTGATATACAGGCCATGTTCCGCCGTTTGCTTGTCGCTATGCTGATCGGCATCGTTGCCGCGCTGGCCGTTGCCCTGTTCCGCCATGCCATGATCATGCTGGAGTCGCTTTTCCTTAATAACAGCAGCGGTAGCCTGGTTAACGCCGCCAGCACGCTTCCGTGGTGGCGGCGGTTGTTAACCCCGATGATGGGCGGGCTGGCAGCCGGAACGTTACTATGGGGATGGCAGCGCTATACCCAACAACGACCTCATGCGCCAACGGACTATATGGAAGCGCTTGAAAGAGGCGACGGCCAGTTCGATTACGCTTCAAGCCTGGTGAAATCATCGGCGTCGTTGCTGGTCGTCGTGACCGGCAGCGCGATTGGCCGAGAGGGAGCCATGATTTTACTCGCGGCGCTGGCGGCATCCTTTTTAGCGCAACGATTCACACCGAAAAGTGAATGGAAACTGTGGGTAGCCTGTGGGGCTGCAGCCGGTATGGCCAGCGCATATCACGCCCCGCTGGCGGGCAGTATGTTTATTGCCGAAATCCTTTTTGGCACCCTCATGCTTGCTTCCCTCGGGCCAGTTATCGTTGCTGCTGTTCTCGCCTTGCTGACCACCTATTTTCTCAGCGGTGGGCCAGCACCGCTTTATACGGTGCATCTGGCAGAACGAATCCATCCATTGGATTACTGGCTAATGCTGGTAACCGGTCTGCTGGCTGGGATATGCGGCCCGCTGTTTGTCTGGTTAATGGACTCCAGCCATCAGCTATTTTTGCGTTTCAGGCTTTCGCCACCCTGGCAATTAGCACTCGGTGGCAGCATCGTTGGCCTGCTGTCGCTACTGACTCCCGCAGTCTGGGGTAACGGTTACAGCGTGGTACAAGGATATCTGCTGGCTCCGCCGGTATTCACGACTATCGCTCTGGTTTTCCTCTGTAAGGTTGTTGCAGTGCTTGCCAGCAGCGGTTCCGGCGCACCCGGCGGCGTTTTCACGCCAACTCTGTTTGTCGGGATGGCTATAGGCTTGTTGTTTGCTCACTTCTGGGGACTCTGGCTGCCGGATAGGCAGACGGTTGCGGTACTGATGGGATTGACAGGAATGGCTACGCTGCTGGCAGCAACAACACACGCACCTATCATGTCAACACTGATGATTTGCGAAATGACAGGCCAGTATTCGCTCCTGCCCGGTCTGTTAGTCGCTTGCGTGGTTGCCTCAGTGCTGTCACGGACGCTTCGCAAGGATTCTATTTACCATCATGCAGCTGAGAAGGGGTGAAGTGGGGATGCTGGATGCTGGATGCTACAGGCGAAAAAAAGTCCCCATTTGCATGCGAGCTTCTCTTCGAATA
>DKPJ01000011.1:178388-745007 GCA_002480085.1 Enterobacteriaceae bacterium UBA7338
CTCGGACACCTCACCATATTGTCTTCCCAGCATCGCTGGGACGGCGCTAATGTAGGGAAATCCGCTCCCACCGTCAATCCTCTTTTTCAATAATTTAGCGCGTTTAGACAAACTTCAAGCAACGTGCTTTCTAAATATCCAGGAACTGACTTTTTTATCATCAGCAACCTTTATCCCTGCGCCCGAAACAAATTTGTTATCCTCATCAATAGATAACAATTCAACTAAACCAAAGCACGATCGCATCTGGAGTCAGTATGGATATCATCTTCTATCACCCATCCTTCGATACGCAATTTTGGCTGCAAAAACTCGCCCAGGCACTTCCTCATGCCCGGATCCGTGAATGGAAGCCGGGCGATAACCAACCCGCCGACTATGCGCTGGTCTGGCATCCTCCAGTGGAAATGCTGCAGGGCCGCAAACTGAAAGCCGTGTTTGCCCTCGGCGCAGGCGTTGATTCCATCCTGAGCCAGCTGAACGCCCATCCAGATATGCTACCTGAATCCATTCCGCTGTTCCGCCTTGAAGATACCGGTATGGCCTTGCAGATGCAGGAGTATGCCGTGAGCCAGGTGCTGCACTGGTTCCGCCGCTTTGATGATTACCAGGCGCAAAAACAGCAGGCCCGTTGGCAGGAGCTGGATGAGTATCAGCGCGAAGAGTTCACCATCGGCATTCTTGGCGCAGGCGTGCTGGGATCGAAAGTGGCTGAAAGCCTTCAGGCATGGGGCTTCCCGCTGCGCTGCTGGAGCCGTAGCCGTAAATCCTGGCCCGGCGTCGAAAGCTTTGCCGGCGAAACCGAGCTGGGCGACTTCCTGAATGGAACCCGCGTTTTGATTAACCTGCTGCCTAATACCTCTGAAACCCGGGGCATTATTAACCTGGCGCTGCTAAACCAGCTGGCAGATAACGCTTATCTGCTTAACCTCGCGCGCGGCGTACATGTGGTTGAGGACGATCTTCTCAAGGCGCTGGAGAGCGGTAAGCTTAAAGGGACCATGCTGGACGTCTTTAGCAAAGAGCCGCTTCCGGCCAGCAGCCCGCTGTGGGCGCATCCGCGCGTGGCGATGACCCCACACATTGCTGCCGTAACGCGTCCTGACGAGGCTATCGACTATATTGCCCGTACCATCACCCGGCTGGAGCAGGGCGAGCCGGTAACCGGGCAGGTTGACCGAACGCGCGGCTACTAGCACCGGGATTTCATTAAAAAGGGTAACAATTCCTGTTATCCTTGAGCATCAATAACAGAGGAGAGCGTCATGTACCCCGTTGACCTGCATATGCATACCGTTGCCAGCACCCACGCTTACAGCACCCTCCATGACTATATCGCGATCGCCAAAAGCAAAGGCCTTAAGCTGTTTGCTATCACCGATCACGGTCCCGATATGGCCGATGCGCCGCACTACTGGCACTTCGTGAATATGCGTATCTGGCCGCGGCTGGTGGATGGGGTAGGGATCCTGCGCGGTATTGAGGCCAACATCAAAAATACCGCCGGTGAGATTGACTGCACCGGGCCGATGCTGCCCGCCCTGGATCTGATTATCGCTGGCTTCCATGAGCCTGTGTTCGCCCCGCAGGATCGGGACACCCATACCGAGGCGATGATTGCCAGCATGGCCAGCGGCAACGTGCATATCATTAGCCATCCAGGCAATCCAAAATATCCTGTTGATATTCCGGCGATTGCCGCAGCGGCAGCGAAGTATAATGTCGCACTGGAGATCAACAACTCCTCTTTCCTCCACTCGCGCAAGGGCAGCGAGGCGAACTGCCGGGCTATCGCCGCCGCCGTACGTGATGCCGGGGGCTGGGTGGCGCTGGGATCCGACTCACACACCGCCTTTTCGCTGGGTGATTTTACCGAGTGCCGTAAGGTGCTGGATGACGTCGATTTTCCGGAAGATCGGATCCTGAACGTCTCGCCGCGCCGCCTGTTAAACTTTCTTGAATCGCGCGGGATGCCGCCGATTGCCGAATTTGCTGAACTTTAATTTTGACGGAACCCACAATGAACGAGTTTTCAATCCTCTGCCGCGTGCTTGGCTCACTCTACTATCGCCAACCAGAGGATCCGGTTTTGGCCCCGCTCTATACGCTGATCCGTGAGGGCAAGCTGGCCGCTAACTGGCCGCTGGAGCAGGACGAGCTGCTGGCCCGCCTGCAAAAAAGCGTTGACGATCCAGCCCTCGCCTCGGATTACCAGGCCCTGTTCGTCGGCAATGAGTGCAGCGTTGCGCCGTATCGCAGCGCGTGGCAGGAGGGCGCAAACGAGGCAGAAGTACGGGCGTTTTTAACTACTCGCGGTATGCCGCTGACCGATGCGCCTGCCGATCACGTTGGCACCCTGCTGCTGGCGGCCTCCTGGCTGGAGGATAACGCGGCGGCGGATGAGAGTGAGGCTCTGGAAACGCTGTTTGCCGATTACCTGCTGCCGTGGTGCGGAACGTTCCTGGGGAAAGTAGAAGCCCATGCGGTGACGCCTTTCTGGCGTACGATGGCATCGCTCACTCGGGATGCTATCGCCGCTATGTGGGATGAGCTTGAAGAAGAATCCGCAGAATAAAGTGATTTAGATCACAATAACCATGCAACCCTGATCGCTCGCTTGCAAATAACGTGCGAGCGATCTCATTTCAATGGCTTGCTTCTGCTAAGATGCGCGCCATGAACATACTCTTCTCAATTGCGATAACGACCGGCATTCTCTCCGGCCTTTGGGGCTGGGTTGCCGTCTCACTGGGCCTGCTGAGCTGGGCCGGTTTCCTTGGCTGTACGGCCTATTTCGCCTGCCCGCAGGGTGGGGTAAAAGGGCTGCTGATCTCCGCTTTTACGCTAATGAGCGGCGTAGCCTGGGCTGAGGTGATTGTCTACGGCAGCGCATTAAGCCCGCATCTGAATATCGTCAGCTACCTGCTTACCGGCGTTGTGGCCTTCCTGATGTGCATTCAGGCAAAAAACCTGCTGCTCTCGTTTGTTCCCGGTACCTTTATCGGCGCCTGTGCCACCTTTGCCGGGCAGGGTGACTGGCGGATCGTTGTTCCGTCGCTGGCCGTCGGGCTACTGTTTGGCTACGCCATGAAGAACAGCGGCCTGTGGCTGGCTGCGTGGCGCGAAAGAGCGGCAAGTGGCAGCACAAAAAAAAGCGTGGCGGAGTAGTCCGCCACGCTTTTGTATCCCACAGGCGTGATTACGACTCTGGTGGCGTCGCCATATGGCGATATTTCACCAGAATTGAGTCTTCGCTCTCCGCCTTGTTTTGCAGATCCCACAGCCCACGATCGATCCCATCGTTGATCAAGAAGATCACCCCGGTTTCAATAGCCGACATCAGGCACAGCATTACCGGCTCGTTTGCGGTATAGCCGATCTCGCCCTCCAGCAGTCTCTGATAATCGATGAAGCGGAACACCCCGGCCTGCACCTCATAGGAGAGGATCGTCTTGCTGGTGTTAACCGACGACAGGATCTCCCCGGTGCTCACGTTGACCACGCGCAGGTTAACCGCGACCTGGTCGAGCTGGTACTGGGTATCACCTCCGATGCCAAAGTAACGCGCACCGACCCCGCCAGACTTCACGTTGCTCTCATAGCCGATAATCGAGCCTTCAACCATGACGTTGGCCGCGGTCAGCGACTGGAGCGGGAAACGGTTGTTAATCGCCACCGTGCCGTTCTCCTGCGCCGCACGAATGATCTTCCGCTCGTTAAGCAGGTTCTGTAGCCCCTGACGCTCGAGTGGAATAAACCAGCGCGAATCCTTCAGTGCCGTAACCAGCATAGACGTGGCGCTCTGCGGAACGGCGGTAGAGAAGTTACTGGCCGGATAGGCTTTAAACTGTCCGGTTTCATCCTGGATGTTATATACAGAGACAAATATCTTACCGGTTGGCATCGGCAGATGGGTTAAATCTTTATAGCTTTGGGCCCGAGGCATTAATGTTGGTTTAGCTGCTTCTTTTGGTGGAGCCGTTAAGCATCCGCTGAGTAAAAAGACAGCCAGTATGGTGAGTAAGCGCTGCATAATTATTATTCCTGTAAGAACGATTGCTGTGCTTTAAAAGTCGGTTGAACCACTCTGTAAACCCGACACCTCTATAGTGGATGTTTTTCCGGTTTTTCGATCGGTTACGTTGAGCTGAAGCTGCCCATCGTTATTAGCGATATCAACAATAAAATCACTGGTGACCATTCTTCCCGGTTTCCCGGTATTGATGTTAGTCAGTAATCCTCCTAATACTTGCGACTGAATAGCCTGGGTAAAATTATCCAGCGCTGAGGGTGTTTCTATTCCATAAGTATCGTCATAGTCTGGATCTTTATAAGAGTTTTGCGCTTGGGCGCTATTTAATAAAAACGCGCCGTTATTGGGGTTGCCACCAAAGTTAGGGTTGCGGAACTGAAAAGTCATATTTCCAGCCCATATTGACGGCGAGACAAGCAAAAGCGTGACTACGGCACAGGCAATACGCATGTGAGCCTCCGAAAGAAATTTATCGTGTTTTAGAATTCATCTCGCGCTAAATCGCCAGTACCAAGCAAAGCTTGATCGATCTGCCGGCGATCCAGTGCTTCCTGGGTTTGCGCTATTGCGGCGTTGACGTTGTTGTCAAAGTCACGTTTGGTAGGAAATAAAAATGTCTGGAATATTACGTCCTGATTGACCGTAATGGTTATCCAACTTCCCCACCGTGCGCTGGGACGTTCATTGATGCTCAGGTTCCCTGTATAACTGCTTTCCCATTTATCACTAAAAGCACGATAAAAATCGTGTCCAACAGAAGAGACCGTACGATCGGTCAGCAATCCGGGAACTTCCACTTCGACAGCGCGCAGGTTCCCGGCAGCCAGCAGAAGACCTGCGGCTGCAAACCATGTAACGAACCGTTTCATGGGATTATCGCCTGAGGTTATCGTTAGCCCAGGAGACCGCCTGTGTACGATTTTTTACTGATATCTTCTTGAAAAGATTATAGAGATGGGTTTTGACCGTGTTTTCGCTAATAAACAGCGAGCGGGCGATCTCGTTATTCGAGGCACCAATACGCAGCTTATTAAGGATCTCCTTCTCCCGGTGCGTGAGCAGCGCGGCTTCGGAGCTGTTGTAACGGTAGTTTCCGGAGTGGGTAATGAGGTAGCTGGCCAGCTTCTGGGAGAAGTAGCACTCGCCGCGCTGCACGCTGAGCAGGCCGTCAACAACCCGGGACTGATCTTCCGTCACATAGAAAACGCCGTTGATGTGCGGCCAGCTCTCTATGTCACGGAACGGGTATTCGTCTGGGGTATTCAGCAATAGCAGCTTAACTGCGTTGTTTTTCCTGCCTAAATTGTCCTGCCAGTAATGGATCAGCTTTTTATCTGCCTCCATCATGTCGAACAGAATCACGCTTCCGGGCGATATATCATCCAGAGAACGTTGAATATTATGCACTTTCCCGGACAGAGAGAGGGATTGCTTCAGATGCTGCAGTAAAGCTGCAGCCTGTAGAGAAGGCTTAGTAATCAAAAGAATAGATTGGCTTTGAAAACTCTGGACTTCGTTAAACATAATAAACCCCGCTTGTTTGGTACACCTGTCTTTTTCCCCAGTTATAACTGGGTATCCAGAAGTACGGACAGATGTTGCACTGCTGTGTGTAATCAATAAGAGTGAGCCCTAAGGGCGAAATTTAACAAAAACTCAAACATACTGCTGATTTCAATCTAGCCATTACGAATCTTAAATCAAGTGTTAAACATGTAACAAAATGTAAAAGTAAATTTTAAAATGTAATATTGCCCATTCTTTGATGTTTAAATTTCATGGAAAAGTTGTACAAGTTAATACTTTTGCATCACATTTAAAAATCATACAAATTATTTTAACTTATTGTTTTTAAAGCAAATATATCTTAAATCTTAACATTTTGATTTTTTTATGCAGTTAACTTTTATGAATGGTCGTTATCAAACGGAGTGAAAGAGCAAGAAAAGTTGCTTTGGTGATCGCAAAACCACAAAAAATTTACGTCTACCCGTATGTGGCTGCTATCAAAGCATAACTCAGTGTCGGTTGTTATAACGCTCAAACCTGTACCAAACCCCTGCCGCAGAATTTATTTTATGCATCATCCGACTGTTTTTTAGGACGTTAGCACTTTAAGGTGAACATATAGATAAAAATACCACTGGCGGGTGAGATATTAAAAATATTTACCCACACATACTCTTTCCCGTAACGCAGCGTTAATGGATGTAAAAAATCGTTAATTGCAGCGGAGCATAATATTCACCAGTGAGAATAATCCAGGTCCAGGTGACAACATGAAAAACAGAATGTTGATTATGGTGTTAACAATGCTGGGTGCGCCTGGGATAGCCGCCGCGTCAGGTTATGATCTGGCTGTATCGGAATATAACTTCGCGGTAAATGAATTGAGTAAAACGTCTTACAATCAGGCTGCGATAATTGGCCAGGACGGTACCAATAATAGCGCCCAGCTACGTCAGGATGGATCTAAAATGCACGCTGTTATCTCCCAGGAGGGGTCGAATAACCGGGCAAAGATTGATCAGGCAGGAGCCTATAACTTTGCGTATATCGATCAGTCGGGCAGTGCTAACGACGCGAGTATAACGCAAGGTGCATACGGTAATACCGCAATGATTATTCAGAAAGGTTCGGGTAACAAAGCGAATATTACTCAGTACGGTACGCAAAAAACGGCAGTTGTAGTGCAGAGGCAATCACAAATGGCTATTCGCGTTATTCAACGCTAAATCCATTGTGAATCAAATATATCAATCCGATGGGAGTTTACCATGAAATTCATTAAAGTGGCAGCATTGGCAGCGATCGTTATTTCAGGCAGCGCTTTCGCAGGTTCCGTTGGTCAATATGGTGGTGGCAGCTACGGCGGCCCGAACTCTGAATTAAGCATTTTCCAGTACGGTAGCAATAACTCCGCGCTGGCTCTGCAGACCGATGCTCGTGACTCCGATCTGACCGTAACTCAGCATGGCTCACGTAACGCCGCAGACGTAGGCCAGGGTTCTGATGACAGCTCAATCACCCTGTCTCAGAATGGTTCTCGTAACAATGCTACTATCGACCAATGGAATAGCCGCCACTCTGATATCGACGTACGCCAGTACGGTACCGCTAACGGCGCGCTGGTTAACCAGACTGCTTCTCAGTCTTATGTAGAAGTACGTCAGGTTGGCTACGGCAACAACGCAACGGCTAACCAGTACTAATTATAACCAGTACGAAAAAACAGGGCTTCGGCCCTGTTTTTTTATCAGGAGGTCGCTATGCATCCCTTGCTCCTGGTGGCCGCCATGGCCAGCCAGATTACCTTTCTGACCGAGCGCCAGCAGGATATCTACACCATCACGCCACAGGTTGTCCTGTCCCAGCCCTGCGTATGCCAGATCCAGATCCTCACCGTTCACGCTGGCGTAAGCGGACAGAGTAATACCCAACAGCGAAAGACCCTGACCCTACAAGCTAACCAGCCAACAAAACTTGCACGCCTGAGCATGAATATCTCGCCTAAAGATACGGTCAAAGTGGTTGTTACGGTAACCGACGGCGATACCCTGCATCTCGTGCAGCAGTGGCCAGCTGAGCAGTAACGCAGCAATATCCGGTGTAAAATCAATCTACTGTACCGCTATACCGTCTGGCCGAACGCCGTGTAATTTCTCCCGCCTGCCACACCCTGCTATACACTTAGTTGAAAGCGATCAGATATAGAGAGGCAAATATGCAATCGCGTATGGAGGTTATTCAGGGTGACATCACTACGTTACAGGTCGATGTCATTGTTAATGCGGCTAACCCCTCCTTAATGGGCGGGGGCGGCGTCGATGGCGCTATCCACCGTGCCGCCGGGCCAGCGCTGCTGGCTGCGTGTAAAGCCGTGCGGGAGCAGCAGGGCGAGTGTCCGCCCGGCCATGCCGTCATTACGCTTGCCGGAGCGCTGCCAGCAAAGGCGGTAATTCATACCGTAGGGCCGATCTGGCGCGGCGGCGAGGAGCATGAGCAGCGCCTGCTGGAGGATGCCTACCGTAACAGCCTGAAGCTGGCCGAGGCCAATGGCTACCACTCGGTGGCGTTTCCGGCAATCAGCACTGGCATCTATGGCTTTCCGAAACCCGCCGCAGCGGAGATCGCTGTCGCTACGGTTTCGGATTATCTAACCCGGCATCCGTCGATTGGTCAGGTATACTTTGTCTGTTATGACAATGAAAATGCCCGCCTTTATCAACGACTACTCACCCAGCAGGGTGACGAACCAGACGCATAATACGCGGCTGGGGCGCGCTATCGCCCCCGCCCGTGCGGCCCATCCCGACGCGTGCGGCATCCTGGCGCTGGATGACAGTCTTGATGCCTTTGCCGCTCGCTATCGGCTGATCGAGATGGCCGAGCGTACCCTGGATATCCAGTACTATATCTGGGAAGACGATATGTCCGGGCGGCTACTGCTGTCACAGCTGCTCAAGGCGGCCCGGCGTGGGGTGACAATCCGCCTGCTGCTGGATGATAACAATACCCAGGGGCTGGATGATATTCTGCGCAAGCTAAATGCCCATGCCAATATTGATGTCCGGCTGTTTAATCCCTTCTCGTTCCGCCTCTTCAGGGCGCTGGGGTATCTTACCGACTTTGCCCGTCTGAATCGGCGCATGCACAATAAAAGTTTCACCGCCGACGGAGAGGTGACCATTGTCGGCGGTAGAAATATCGGCGATGCCTACTTTGGTGCCGGGGAGCAGCCGCTCTTCTCCGATCTTGACGTACTGGCAATTGGCCCGGTGGTAGGCGACGTCGTTGCTGACTTTGAACGCTACTGGACCTGCAAGTCAGTTTCCACCCTGGAGAAAGTGCTCGATATTAAAGATGACGATATCGACGGGCATATTCAGGTGCCCGAGTCCTGGTACAACGATGAGACGGCGCGGCGCTACCTTTCCAAGCTTGAAACCACCCAGTTCTCCACCCGCCTGGAGGCGGGGACGCTGCCTATGCTGTGGGCCAAAACTCGCCTGCTAAGCGACGACCCGCGCAAGGGGCAGGGCAGGGCGCGCGAGCATACCCTGCTGCCGCAGCGCCTGGTGAAGGTGATGGGGATGCCGCAGCAGCAGATCGATATTATCTCCGCCTATTTTGTCCCGACCCGCGCCGGGGTAGCGCAGCTGCTGCAGATGGTGCGCAAAGGGGTGAAAATCGCCATCCTTACCAACTCGTTGGCGGCGAACGATGTGGCGGTGGTGCACGCGGGCTATGCGCGCTGGCGTAAAAAGCTGCTGCGCCACGGCGTGGCGCTATACGAGCTTAAGCCAACCCGGGAAGGGGGCCGTCATATTCACGATCGTGGCCTGACGGGGAACTCCGGCTCCAGCCTCCATGCAAAAACCTTCAGCATCGACGGCGCAAAGGTATTTATCGGCTCGTTTAACTTCGATCCCCGCTCGGCCATGCTCAACACTGAGATGGGTTTTGTGATCGAGAGCGAGCCGCTGGCGAAGGTGATCCATAAACGTTTTCAGCAGAGCCAGCGCGATGCGGCCTGGGAACTGCGTCTTGACCGCTGGGGGCGAATTAACTGGATCGACACCCAGAACGGTCAAGAGCAAGTATTAAAGAAGGAGCCGAAAACACGCTTCTGGCAGCGGATGCTGGTGCGGTTAGCCTCCCGGCTGCCGGTGGAGTGGCTCCTCTAGGGCGAGTTTCGCACCTGTTTTGGCTGCGCTTTGCTCACCTCTGGCTTGCCGGAGAAGAGAAAACGCAGCAGCGGAATACGTAGATGCACTTCATAGAGCGCAACCGCGCAACCCACCACAAAGATCAGCCCGCAGATAAAGCCCAGCGTATTCGAGTGAATATGCGGGGTGATCCATGCGCCAAAGAGCAGCGTCAGCGGATGGTGCACCAGGTAGATAAAGAGCGATGCGTTAACGAAGTAGGTCACGCGGGAGGAGTGGAAGTTCAGCAGCCGGTGCCCCAGTGCAAAGACCACGTTCACCATCCACAGCCCCATTACCATAGTAATCACGCTCTCCGTCTCATACATCCATGCATCGCCGCTACCGTAGCGCTGGTTCAGCAGGTAGGCCACAAAGGCCAGCGCCGCGCCCAGGGTGCAGCCCCACGATGGCGTGGTAAAGAGCGCCTTCAGCTTAGGCGTCATAAAGGTCAGCGCCCCCAGCACAAAAAACGGCAGGTAGAACAGGGTCTGCATCACGGCAAAATTAAACAGGCCGTCGCTGAGGATGGGCGGATAGACAACCAGCAGCGTGCGGCGGAGAGCGGCATAGAGTATGCCAAGCAGCAGAAACAGCAGCGTTAGCTTAGGCAGCGTGAGCTGGGCCAGCAGCGCATCCGGGTTAACCGCCACCGCCTGTTTGAGCTTACGGAACAGCACCACTCCCAGGGTGGTCAGGACCACCAGCACCAGTAAAAACCAGAGGTGCGAAACCAGATCCCACACTAAGGTATTATACTTGTCGTAAAGAGAGAGGGTGTGCCAGCTGTCGGCCTTGCCTTTAACGTGCTGCAGCATCAGAAACTGCGGCAGCGTTAACAGCGGGATAGCGGTCAGCATGGGAATGCCCACGCGCTCAACGCGCACTTTCCACCAGCGCTTCAAGGGGTAGCGCAGATAGAGCATATAAGAGAAGTAGCCTGAGATAACAAAGAAGACCTGCATCCGGAAGGCGTGGATAAAGTCGTTGAACAGGGTCAGCCACCACGACGGCGTAGCGCTGTTCACGTGCCAGACGTGGCTTGAGTAGATTAATGAGATATGAAAGGGGATGCCTAACAGCATCAGCCAGGCGCGAATGGAATCCAGAAAGTATTCGCGCTGTACGGGTAGTTTACTCATATCACTCCGTGCAATATCAGACTTATCGTCTTATCCCTAAGGCCAGTTATGATTACATTCGTTGGCAACCCTACACTAAGCGTGGCAGCCTGTCTCCAGGATAAACGCGCAATTGGCAAGGTGTTGCTTTTATTTGCTTATCCACTGAGCCAGCGGCCGAACAAAGCGGGGATTAAGTTGTCGGATTGCCTGAAATACCATTAAAATAGATCGGATCGATTTAAGCACACAAAGGGGGAAGTGCTTAGTTACTATGAAACATAATCTACAAGTGATGAAAATGCGTTGGTTAGGCGCAGCGGTGCTGTTATCCCTGTACTCCTCATCGAGTTGGGCCTTTAACATCGATGACGTAGCAAAACAGGCGCAGTCATTAGCCGCAAAAGGCTATGAAGCCCCGAAAAGCAACCTGCCCTCTGTCTTCCGCGATATGAAATACGCGGACTATCAGCAGATTCAGTTCAATCACGATAAAGCGTACTGGAACAACGTTAAGACCCCATTCAAGCTTGAATTTTATCACCAGGGTATGTACTTCGACCTGCCGGTGACCGTCAATGAAGTGACGGCGACGGCGGTGCATAAGATCAAGTACAGCCCGGACTATTTCAACTTTGGCAACGTCCAGCACGATAAGGACACGGTCAAAGATTTAGGCTTCGCCGGCTTCAAGGTTCTCTATCCCATCAACAGCAAAGACAAGAACGACGAAATTGTCAGTATGCTGGGGGCGAGCTACTTCCGCGTCATCGGTGCCGGGCAGGTTTATGGCCTCTCCGCCCGCGGCCTTGCCATTGACACCGCGCTGCCGTCCGGCGAAGAGTTCCCACACTTCCGCGAGTTCTGGGTTGAGCGTCCAAAACCTACCGACAAGCGCCTGACCATCTACGCCCTGCTGGATTCACCGCGTGCGACCGGCGCTTACCGCTTTGTGGTGATCCCCGGACGTGACACCGTGGTGGACGTGCAGTCTAAAGTCTACCTGCGTGATAAGGTCGGCAAGCTGGGCGTTGCCCCGCTGACCAGTATGTTCCTGTTTGGACCAAACCAGCCCTCTCCGGCAACCAACTTCCGTCCTGAGCTGCATGACTCCAACGGTCTCTCTATGCATGCCGGCAACGGGGAGTGGATCTGGCGTCCGCTTAACAACCCGAAACACCTCGCCGTCAGCAGCTATGCGATGGAAAACCCGCAGGGCTTTGGCCTGCTGCAGCGTGGACGCGAGTTTAACCGCTTCGAAGACATCGACGATCGCTACGATCTGCGTCCCAGCGCCTGGGTAACGCCAAAAGGCGAGTGGGGCAAAGGGAAAATCGAGCTGGTTGAGATCCCGACCAACGATGAGACCAACGACAACATCGTGGCTTACTGGACCCCGGATCAGCTGCCGGAAGCCGGTAAAGAGATGAACTTCAAGTACACCATCACCTTTAGCCGCGACGAAGACAAGCTGCACGCCCCGGATAACGCCTGGGTTACGCAGACGCGCCGCTCAACCGGCGATGTCAAACAGTCCAACCTGATCCGCCAGCCGGACGGCACCCTGGCGTTTGTCGTTGACTTCACCGGCGAAGAGATGAAAAAGCTGCCGCAGGACACCCCGGTCACTGCCCAGGTCAGCATCGGTGATAACGGTGAAATCGTTGAAAACGTTGTGCGCTATAACCCGGTCACTCAGGGATGGCGTTTAACCTTGCGCGTTAAGGTTAAAGACCAGAAAAAGACGACCGATATGCGTGCTGCGCTGGTGAATGCCGAGCAGCCGCTGAGTGAAACCTGGAGCTATCAGCTACCTGCCAATGAATAAGACAACTGAGTATATCGACGCGCTGTCGCTTTCCGCTGACGGGAAAGCGGCGCTGCCGACAACGGATCTGCGCGCCGTGCATGAAGCGCTGGATGCTGAACATCGCCGCTACGAGCGGGACGATGACAGCCCGCTAGGCTCAGTGCAGGCGCGCCTTGAACATACCTGGCCGGATTCGCTGGCGGAGGGCCAGCTGATCAAGGACGACGAAGGGCGCACCCAGCTGAAGGCGATGCCCGAGGCGAAGCGCTCCTCGATGTTCCCCGATCCGTGGCGCACCAACCCGATTGGCCGCTTCTGGGATCGTCTGCGCGGTCGCGACGTGCCGCCGCGCTATCTGTCGCGGCTGACCAAAGAGCAGCAGGCGAGCGAGCAGAAGTGGCGTATGGTCGGCTCTATTCGCCGTTACATTTTGCTGCTGCTGACCATCGCCCAGACGGTGGTGGCGACCTGGTACATGAAAACCATTCTTCCCTATCAGGGCTGGGCGCTGATTGCCCCGGAAGATATGGTGGGCCAGGATCTGCTGGTCTCCTTTATGCAGCTTCTCCCCTACGTGCTGCAAACCGGGATCCTGATCCTCTTCGCGGTGCTCTTCTGCTGGGTATCGGCGGGGTTCTGGACGGCGCTGATGGGCTTCCTCCAGCTGCTGATAGGCCGCGACAAATACAGCATCTCGGCCTCTACGGTGGGGGATGAGGCACTCAATCCGCAGCACCGTACCGCGCTGATCATGCCGATCTGTAACGAGGACGTCGATCGCGTCTTTGCCGGTCTGCGTGCAACCTGGGAGTCGGTGAAGGCAACGGGTAACGCCGAGCACTTCGACGTCTATATCCTTAGCGACAGCTACAACCCTGATATCTGCGTTGCAGAGCAGAAGGCGTGGATGGAGCTGATTGCCGAGGTGCAGGGTGAGGGGCAGATCTTCTACCGCCGTCGCCGTCGCCGCGTGAAGCGTAAAAGCGGTAACATTGACGACTTCTGCCGCCGCTGGGGTAGCCAGTACAGCTACATGGTAGTGCTGGATGCGGACTCCGTGATGACCGGCGACTGCCTGTGCGGTCTGGTGCGTCTGATGGAAGCTAACCCGAACGCCGGGATTATCCAGTCCTCGCCGCGCGCGTCCGGTATGGATACCCTCTACGCACGCTGCCAGCAGTTTGCCACTCGCGTTTACGGGCCGCTCTTTACCGCCGGTCTGCACTTCTGGCAGCTGGGTGAGTCGCACTACTGGGGCCATAACGCCATTATCCGCGTGAAGCCGTTCATTGAGCACTGTGCGCTGGCACCGCTGCCGGGGGAAGGCTCATTTGCTGGCTCTATCCTCTCCCACGACTTCGTGGAGGCGGCTCTGATGCGCCGCGCCGGTTGGGGGGTGTGGATCGCCTACGATCTGCCAGGCTCTTACGAGGAGCTGCCGCCAAACCTGCTGGATGAGCTGAAACGCGACCGCCGCTGGTGTCATGGTAACTTGATGAACTTCCGGCTGTTCCTGGTAAAAGGGATGCACCCGGTACACCGCGCGGTGTTCCTGACCGGGGTGATGTCCTACCTCTCCGCACCGCTGTGGTTTATGTTCCTTGCGCTCTCTACGGCGCTGCAGGTAGTTCATGCCCTGACCGAGCCGCAGTACTTCCTGCAGCCGCGTCAGCTGTTCCCGGTCTGGCCGCAGTGGCGTCCTGAGCTGGCGATCGCACTCTTTGCCTCGACCATGGTGCTGCTGTTCCTGCCGAAGCTGCTGAGTATTATCCTCATCTGGTGCAAAGGTACCAAGGAGTACGGCGGGTTCCTGCGCGTGACGGCGTCGCTGCTGCTGGAGGTGCTCTTCTCCGTGCTGCTGGCTCCGGTGCGTATGCTGTTCCACACCGTGTTCGTGGTCAGTGCGTTCCTCGGCTGGGAAGTGGTCTGGAACTCACCGCAGCGTGACGATGACTCTACTCCGTGGGGTGAGGCATTTATGCGCCACGGCTCGCAGATGCTGCTGGGTCTGGTCTGGGCAATCGGCATGGCGTGGCTGGATCTGCGCTTCCTGTTCTGGCTGGCCCCAATCGTGGTCTCGCTGATCCTCTCTCCGTTTGTCTCGGTGATTTCGAGCCGCGCAACGGTAGGTCTGCGTACCAAGCGCTGGAAGCTGTTCCTGATCCCGGAAGAGTATTCGCCGCCGCAGGTGCTGGTGGATACCGACAGGTACCTGACGCTGAACCGTGAGCGGTCGCTGGAAAATGGTTTTATGCACGCGGTGTTTAACCCGTCGTATAACGCCCTTGCCACCGCCATGGCGACGGCCCGTCACCGGGCAAGCCAGGTGCTGGAGATCGCCCGCGATCGCCACGTTGAGCAGGCGCTGAACGAGACGCCGGACAAGCTCTCCCGCGACCGTCGTCTGGTGCTGCTGAGCGACCCGGTGACAATGTCACGTTTACACTACCGTGTCTGGTCCTCGCCTGAGCGCTACTCGTCATGGATCGGTGAATACGACGCGCTAAAGACAAAATAAGCTTGCAACGCCCGGCGGCGCTGCGCTTGCACGGGCCTACAGAGTACGTAGGCCGGGTAAGCGTAGCGCCACCCGGCAAAAACAATACCGGCCTCTTAGCCGGTATTTTTATATGGGATGAATTATGCGGATAATAATTGCGATGGTCATGGCGATGCTGCTTAGCGGGTGCGGCAGCATTATCAGCCGTACTATTCCAGGGCAGGGGCACGGTAATCAGTACTACCCTGGCGTCCAGTGGGACGTACGCGACTCAAAGTGGCGCTACATCACCGTTCTGGATCTCCCTTTCTCTCTGGTCTTTGATACGCTTCTGCTGCCTATTGATGCGCATCACGGTCCCTACGAGTAGTTAGCGCTCGTCCCACTCATCCGCTGCGGTGCGACCCTCTTCGGTATCCAGCGGCGGCTGCAGCTGAAACTCACCCTCATCCCACTCGTGGAGGGTGTTCTCCTCCAGCCACTCCTGACGCAGCTCAATCTCATCGAACTCGCCGTCAAACACGCTCTGCGCGGCTTCGCCGGTCAACAACGGCAGACACTCCCCGTCCTCGCCCTCGTCGGCTAAAAATTCCACCTGCCACATGATCTCGCCATCCTGTAGCACATACTTCTGCATATTAAACTGCTGAATGTTGGCACTCTCTTCGTCCAGCTCGGGACTATTGGCCAGAAACTCTTCACGAGCAGCATCAATGGCTTCTTCCAGCGTGGCGTACATGGTCATTGGTTTCTCCCTGTGAAATTGACATGTTGTTCAGGGAAAGAATAGTTGAATCTGAGATTTTACAAGAATGATTGCGGAAAATAATTCACAGGCAGGCACGGCGATCCGTAGGCCGGATAAGGCGTTAGCCGCCATCCGGCGTTACGGGAATCAGAAGTTAGTAGCGGGACGGCACGCCTTCGGGGCGCGTTTTAAAGCGGCGGTGCAGCCACATATACTGCTCAGGGGCCATCAGAATGCACTTCTCGACGATCTTGTTCATCCAGGCGGCGGTGGTTTCCGCATCGTCCAGCGGCGGTGACAGCTCGGGATCCAGCATCACCAGCTCGTAGCCTTTACCGTCCGGCTTGCGACGCGGTACAAAGGGAACCAGCGCCGCACCTGAGAGACGTGAGAGCATCCAGGTTCCCGAGGTGGTGGCGGCCTGATCGACGGCGAACAGCGGCACGAAGACGCTGGCGCGCGGGCCGTAGTCGTGGTCTGGCGCATACCAGACAACCTCACCGCTCTTCAGCGCCTTCACCATCCCTTTCAGATCTTTGCGATCGAGCATAGTTTTATTGGAACGCAGCCGCCCCCAGGTTTGCAGCCAGTCGATCACCGGGTTATCGTTGGGGCGGTATACGCCAATGCCCGGCGACTGCATGCCAAACATGCGCGCCCCCAGCTCCAGAGTCAAAAAGTGAACGCCAATCAACAAAATACCGCGTTTTTGTCTTTGCAGCTCATAAACTGGCTCAAAGTTAATGACATCCATCCAGCGGGCGATGCGCTTGTTCGACCAGAACCACGCCATGCCGGTCTCCAGCAGACCCATGCCGGTAGACTCAAAATTTTTTACTACCAGCGCGTGACGCTCGTCGGGAGGCATATCAGGAAAGCACAGCTCAAGATTACGCGTGGCGACGTGCACCCGACGCTTCATAAAACGCATAGCCAGCCGCCCCAGACCACAGCCCAGGCGGTAGAGAATGGGATAGGGGAGCTGAACAACAAGCCATAGGATGCCCACGCCGAACCACGTCAGCCAGTAGCGGGGGTGCAGCAATGCTGCTGAAAATTGAGGTAAATGCGTTATCTCTTTCCTGTTTTCCAACACCTGTTCTCCTTATGATCGTTACGGTGTGCAATGTAACGTAAACGCCAGGGATGTAAATTAACAGTATTTGCTTTATGATGCTGCCCGATTTTAATTCATCATTCACCGATTGCAGGAAACGTACACCATGCCAGTGTTACACAACCGCATTTCGAATGAGGAGCTGAAAGCGCGTATGCTTGCTGAAACCGAGCCGCGCATCACTGTCTCATTCTATCAATACTTTACCATTGTCGATCCGCAGGCTACCCGTGACGAGCTGTACAAGGCGCTAACCGCGCTGAACGTTTTTGGCCGCGTCTATCTGGCCCACGAGGGGATTAATGCCCAGGTCAGCGTTCCGGAGAGCCAGTTCGATGCCCTGCGCGCCTGCCTCTATGCCTTTGACCCGGCGCTGGACGGCCTGCGCCTGAACGTGGCCCTCGATGACGATGGAAAATCGTTCTGGGTGCTGCGCATGAAGGTACGCGAACGCATCGTCGCAGACGGTATCGACGATCCCACCTTTGACGCCAGCGACGTTGGCGATTACCTGAAAGCGGCGGAAGTCAACGCCATGCTGGACGATCCCGACGCGATCTTTATCGATATGCGCAACCACTACGAATATGAAGTGGGGCATTTCGAGCAGGCGCTGGAGATCCCGGCCGATACCTTCCGCGAGCAGCTGCCGAAGGCGGTCGAGATGATGCAGGAGCACAAAGATAAGAAGATCGTGATGTACTGCACCGGCGGCATCCGCTGTGAGAAGGCCAGCGCGTGGATGAAGCACAACGGCTTCAATAAGGTCTGGCATATTGAGGGCGGCATCATCGAGTACGCTCGCCGGGCGCGGGAGCAGGGTCTGCCGGTACGCTTTATCGGTAAGAACTTTGTTTTTGACGAGCGGATGGGGGAGCGCATCTCTGAGGATGTGATCGCCCACTGCCACCAGTGCGGCACGCCGTGCGATAGCCATACCAACTGCCTGAACGACGGCTGCCACCTGCTGTTTATTCAGTGCCCGTCTTGTGCAGAGAAGTATAAGGGCTGCTGTAGCGAGCTGTGTCAGACGGAGCGTGAGCTGCCGGAAGAGGAGCAGCGTCGCCGCCGGGCGGGACGTGAGAACGGGAATAAGATCTTCAATAAATCCCGTGGTCGTCTGAATACCAAACTGGGCATTCCGGACCCGGAGTAAGGGTTGCAAGCCTGCCGGGAGCGATCCCGGCAGAGCGTCTGCGAGGCGGCGTTATTTCTTGCGCACGCCCTCAACGGAGATAATCAGATCCACTTCCTGCGATGCCGGACCCAGATCGGTGTTGATGTTGAAGTCCTTCAGCTTGATTTTACCCTCTGCTTCAAAGCCTGCACGGACGCCGCCCCACGGATCGTCACCCTGACCAATCAGCTTCGCTTCCAGCGTAACCGGCTTGGTGACGCCGTTCAGGGTCAGGTTCCCGGTGATATCCAGCTCGTCGCCATCTTTCTTCACGCCGGTAGAGGCGAAGGTCGCCTGCGGGAATTTTGCTACGTTAAGAAAGTCCGCGCTGCGCAGGTGTTTATCACGCTCGGCGTGGTTAGTATCGACGCTGTTGGTGTTAATGGTGACGTTTACCTTATCCGCAGCCGGATTCTGTTCGTCAAAGGTAAAGGTCCCGTCGAAGTCTTTAAAGGTGCCGTAGAGCCAGCTGTAGCCAAGATGCTGAATACGGAAGTTAACGAAGGCGTGCTGGCCCTCTTTATCGATTTTGTAGTCAGCGGCTACAGCGGAACCGGTTGTGAACAGCAGCGCACCGAAGGTTAATGCCAGCAGGTTTTTCTTCATCTTATGCTCCAGAGTCAGGGGACGATTTACCCAGCATTCGTTTGAGGGTGTCGTCTTTATCAATAAAGTGGTGTTTAAGGGCCGCCAGGGCGTGCAGCACGGAGAGAATGACCACGCTCCATGCCAGCCACAAATGTAGAGTGCCCGCCAGATCGGCCTGTGCGCCCGCATCGGCCAGCGTTGCCGGGATCTCAAACAGGCCAAATACGCTGATGGGTTTTCCGTCAGCGGTAGAGATCAGGTATCCGCTGATGACAATGGCGAACAGCAGGGCGTAGAGAGTGATATGCGCAGCAATGGCGGCGACGTGAGTAAGGCGGGAGCAAGAGGCTAATGCTCTGGGCGGCGGCGAGAGATGACGCCAGATCAGGCGTACCACCAGGCCCATCATCAGCAGTACGCCAATGCTTTTATGCAGCTCCGGGGCCTGATGATACCAGCCGTCATAATAGCTGAGGGTTACCATCCACAGGCCAAGGGCAAACATGCCGTAAACCACAACGGCAATCAGCCAGTGTAACGCAATAGAGACCGCGCCATAGCGGCGAGCAGAATTACGCAGTTGCATAAAGTTAACCATACTCAAATATAAAGTTAACTTAAAATGGCCTGCAAAAAATATTAATGCAACTTAAAAATAACAAAACCGGGAGCTATTTTATTTCATTCAACTTTTTTGCGTTAGTTTGACTTATGATTGTCAATGATTTCGTTTTATTGTCAGAGGTTATGCTATTTCATTGAGGCTGGAAGCAGATTAGCCTGCTTATCCTCATTCAAAAAAACTGGCTTAAATTGAGATTTTATTAAAGTAATGTCAACTTTTGTCAATATTACCTATCCGGCATAGATTATATAAATAAGATCAATCAACGCCAGTAGCGACCAGAAGGCAATATAGACCATCAAATGTTCACGAACGTTTTCAGTCAACCAGGTAATTAGCCGGCGCATCTTTTCTCCATGGACAATTAAGCGTGAAAAGGCCCGCAAGGGCCTTTTGCTTATCCTGCCATGAAACGTCGTAGCGAAAACGGGGCTAAATCAAAAGTTGAGGTTTTACCCGCCGCAAAGCCAGCCGCGATTTCACCCAGTACCGAAGCAAACTTAAATCCATGTCCGCTTAGACCGGTGATCACCAGCGTGCTGTCGCTCCCAGGCAGCGTATCGATGATAAAGTCCTCATCCGGCGAGTTATCGTAGGTGCAGGCTGCGCCATACAGGCAGCCGCCGATGCCGGGCAGGCACTGGCGCAGGAAGGGGAAGCACTCAGAGCCATCGGTAGCGACGCGGCCAAAGGGCACGCGCTCATCCTCGGTGCTGATAGCTTGTCCGCCGTTATGCCTGCCAATTTTCAGCGCATCGTCTTCTGCCGGAAAACCGTAGTACTGGTCGCCATTGGCCAGCTCGCCGGTAAAGGCCGGGAAGTTGTTTTTACGGCTGTAGCGGCCGTCGGCCTGATACCAGGCAAAGACCTTACGCACAGGCTGAATGGGCAGGGAGGGGAGCAGCTGTTTTACCCAGGTACCGGCACTCACCAGCAGCTTCGTACCCTGATACTCGCCGTCGGCGGTCTCTACGGTTACCCCGTCATCATGGTGATGGATCGCCGTTACCGGGCAGTTGAAGAGCTGGGCGCAACCGGCCTCGCGGGCGAGGCGGATCCAGGTTTTTATCGCCAGCTCGCTCTTTAACACCCCGGAGTTGGCTTCAAACAGGGCGATGTAGTCATCAGGCACGCGAAATTCAGGCCAGCGGGCCATCAGCGTCGCGGCGTCGAGCTGCTCAACGTCAAGGTTAAACTGCTTAGCGCTCTGGGCAACGTTCCGCAGAAAGTCAGAGTCGGCAGGACCAAGGTTGACCACGCCGCTGCGGATAAACACCTCTTCACCGCTCTCCGCCGCCAGCTGCTCCCATAGCGCCTGCGCCCTGAGCACCAGCGGAACATACTTCTCGCCTTCGCCGTAGGCGTGGCGAATCAGCCGCGTATCGCCGTGGTGGCTACCCTGCTGGTGGGGCGGCATATGGGCATCGGTCATCAGCACCTTTAGCCCCGCCCGGGTGACATAATAGCCCGCCGCCGCGCCGACTGAACCGCTGCCGATAATAATGAGATCGTATTTCATAAGGCTCTCCTGGCAAACACTGTGCTCAGGAGAGTAATTAACCCGTTGGCGTTATACAAGCCACAATTAAATAAGGCACCCTTAAGGTGCCTTTCGGTTGAAAAATGAGCATTCACTAATGCCGCCTGTACTCGTTTTCCTGGTAGTCGCCAGATTCGATCTTGGCAATGCCGGCTTCTAAAATCGATATAAATTGACGGGCAACGTCGGTCGTTAACCACAGAGTCTGTCCGACCTCAGTGTCGTCACGGTCGGCAGTGTCATTACGGTCAGCGTAGTTCGGGGTCTGGTAGTGCAGGCGCAGCATCAGCGCATCGTAGCTGTCCACGGTGCTGATGTCCCACCCTACAAGCGGATGGGTTTGAATGACTTCATTATTTTTTACCATTTTAACCCCCTAAATGCGTGTTTAAAGACAACGACTCTTGAGGTTCAATGCGTGTTTATTGAAGCAACTTAAGTATATCAATAATTAAGCAGATTGCGCTAATAAAAAAACAGGGGTCACTTTTTCTGAACTTTCTTAGAATTTTTTGAACAATAAAACGCCTAATTACGGCTTATTTATTACAGGGATAAGCGGCACCATCAGAATAATGCCTAAAAGCGAAAAAAAGCCGGGGCGACCCGGCAAAAGCACAATAGGGAAACAACCATTAATCCTGCGTAAACCAGTCGTCAGCGCTCTCCCAGGTTTGCTGGAGGATCTCGCTAACGCGTTCTTTATCACCTTTGGCACCGCCGAGAACAGACAGATTGTTGGCGGCTGCATAGCGGACAGTCACCTTGCCTTCGGTATCGGGATAGTCGCTCTGCAGACGGCGGGAGAGTTCGCTTGCCAGCGCGTCGATCGCGCCCGGTGGTAAGGGTGTTGTTTTGGCGATGGTTACTTCGATACGCATGATTGCCCCCTGGATGATGTACTGTGTTTTTATACAGTATAGGCGAAGAACTTACAACAGGGGGCAGACTATTTTTTAGCGACGGATCCGCCAGTTAACGCGCTCACCGGCCAGGAAAGGGATCAGGGTGTCATCACTCAGGGCGATGCTTTCCGGCACCTGCTCCTCTTCACGGACCAGCTCAACGTAACCTTCGTTGACCGGCAGACCGTAAAAGCGTGGGCCGTTCAGCGAGCAGAAGGCTTCAAGGTGCGCCAGGGCGTTCATCTCTTCAAATACGGTGGCGTAGCTGGCCAGCGCCGTCGGGGCGTTGAAACAGCCTGCACAGCCGCAGCTGGTCTCTTTACGCAGGCGGGCGTGCGGGGCGGAATCGGTGCCAAGGAAGGCGCGCTCGAAGCCGCTGGCCACCAGCTCACGCAGCGCCTGCTGATGAACGTTACGCTTCAGGATCGGCAGGCAGTAGAGGTGCGGACGCACGCCGCCCACCAGCATATGGTTGCGGTTGAACATCAGATGCTGCGGGGTAATGGTAGCCGCCAGCAGCTCGTTACCCTCACGCACATAGTCAGCCGCATCTTTGGTGGTGATGTGCTCAAACACCACCTTAAGCTCCGGCAGGCGCTGGCGCAGCGGCTCCATCACCGTTTCAATAAAGCGCGCCTCGCGGTCAAAAATATCGATCTCGGCGTGGGTCACTTCGCCGTGCACCAGCAGCGGCATACCCAGCGTCTGCATGCGCTCGAGCACCGGCATGATAGCGTCAATGCTGGTGACCCCGTGGCTGGAGTTGGTGGTAGCGTTAGCGGGATAGAGCTTGGCGGCGGTAAAGACGCCCTCTTTAAAGCCGCGCTCGACCTCGTTGGGATCCAGCGAGTCGGTGAGGTAACAGGTCATCAGCGGGGTAAAGTCGTGGCCGGCAGGGACGGCAGCCAGAATACGCTGGCGGTAGGCGATGGCGGCATCGACGGTGGTCACCGGCGGCGCCAGGTTTGGCATCACGATAGCGCGGCCATAGGTTTCACTGGTGTAGGGCACGACAGTCTTCAACATATCGCCGTCGCGCAGATGTACGTGCCAGTCGTCAGGGCGGCGAATTTTTAAAACCTGGGGTTGTGCTGTCATGGGAGTGCTCCGGCTGAGGTGAAATCAGTTATGGCTGGTTTTATGCCGGGCACTAAGCATAGGCGTAAACGTTTTCGTTTGCACTCTTTTCCTGCGGGGGCGAACAAAAATGGGCGCACGCGGCGCCCGTCATGTCAGTTAACAAACGGAATAACAATCTCGCCTGCCTTGATCTCCAGCCCTTTGGCATATTTTTTTGCCAGAGCTTCACCTTTGCTGCTGTCTTCGCTCAGAACATAGGCAGGCTGCTGGTTAAAGTATTTTTGCAGCGCCTGATTCAGATAGGGGAGCAGGGTCTGTACTACCGGCTGCATCTTCTGCGGCATTACCGAGGCATCTACCACCTCCATCTGCTGGAGAAAAATGGCCCCTTGCTCTTTGTTAAAGACCGGCAGCGCCTTGAGCTTCAGCTTGACCGTGGCCTGCTGGCTGCCAAACAGCGAGTTGAGATCCAGTCCAGCGTCGCCAGAGAGCGTGACCTTGTTTGGATCTTCACGGCCAATGGCGCTGACCAGGTTATTTAGCACAATATGCGCATCCGCGACCCCCGGCAGACCAATGTCGCGGGAGAAGTTGTTATGTTTTTGCAGCGCCTGGTTGATCTCCTGCTCGCTGACGGTGTACTGGGTGAGCTGGTTGCAGCCCGCCAACAGGCCGCCTGCGACAAGCGCGGCGGCAAATAAAATCTTCTTCATGGGATCCCTCAAAAGCCATCCATTGTGCCATCGTGACACAAAGCAGTCTGGCGTGCCAGCAGGAGACGCAATAGCAGAAAAGGCTGAAAGCGGTGGCGGAAACCTGCGCTTCCGCCGGGCCGGGGGTTAAATAGCGATGGATGACAGAAGGTTAATTTGCGTCTGCTTGGCCATATTGTCGCGGTAGTCGGCGACGCGCGTTGGCCAGACGATACCGGGCACAATCGTCAGGTTACGCAGCAGCGGGAAGAGGTGGATATCATCCTCGGAAAGCTCACCGTTAACCGCGTTGGGCTGAACAATATGCTTATCCAGATCGCGCAGATCGTCGCTGATTTTTTTTACCAGCCCAGGAGTATGGGCAAGATGCTCGCTAAAGTCGCCGAGAGCCGCCTCTTTCTTATTGGTAAAGTAAGCCCGCGCTTCGGGCGTGGCAAACTCATCAAATGGCGCTTTGGCAAAGCGGGGGAGCAGCAGGCGGTTGGTATACTCGTTGACTTTACGTAGCCATGCCTCAATGGCTGGCTTCCGTGCGCCGGTAAGCAGCGGTTCGCCGTCGAGCTGGTCAACATATTTCACTATGTCCATGCTCTCGGCCATGTAGCGGCTGTCATCTTTTTGCAGGATCGGCGCCATCTTCTGGCCGATCATGCGGGTGGGCGTGGCCTCATCATCGTTGAGCAGTACGTTGAGTTCGACGGGCAGATTCTTCAGGCCGAAGATCATACGGGCTTTCAGGCAGTACGGGCAGTGATCGTAAATATAGAGCTTCACGTTTCCCCTCCAGGTGATGGTTATCCGTAACCATCAGTATGGAAGAGAAAAAAGCGCCTTTCAAATCAGGCCTCCGGTTCGAGCAGCCCTGTCTGGGTATCTTTGGGGCTAAACTGCCACCAGAGCGCAAAGAGCGTGACGAGGCCAATGGCTGACAGCATCATCCACGGCAGCTCGGGCTGGCTGAACGCTTTACCGGCGTCGAACAGCCAGCCGCCCCCCGCATAGCCAAGGAAACCGCCAAAGGCGAGACCGAGGCGGCTAAAGCCCATATAGCTGCCCCGCGCCCGGGCGTCTGCCAGCTCGGCGCTCAGGGTTTCGCGCGCCGGTTCGGCAATAATCGAGCCGATATAGAACGTGCAAATTAATGTAAAGAGCTGCTGCAGCGAGCTGACCATGCCAATCGGCAGCAGGCTGAAGGTCATAAACAGCAGGCCAGCCATCAGGCGCTGCTCCAGGCGGAAGCGCTTTTCGCTCCAGCGGGCGAGAGGGTAGAGCAGGGTCAGCGACAGGCTCGCCTCAATGGCATACATCCACTTCACCGCTGCCGGAGAGCCAGCAATGTCGTTAACCATGATCGGCAGCATCAGCATCACCTGTACCGCCAGCATGTAGTAGCCGGTTAGGGTAAGCACGTAGGTCACAAAGCGTTTATCGCGCATTACGCGATTTAGCCCTTCCCGCACCGGTGTTTTTACCGTTGAGAGCTTCCACGCTGGCAGCAGCCAGGCGTTGAAGGCGGCGCAGAGGACAAAGATCACCGCCCCGGTGGCGCACACCAGGCGGAAATCGTACTGCAATAGCCAGCTGCCGAGCAGAGCGCCGATCACCGCCCCGGCGCTGTCTTGCATCATCAGCAGCGAGAAGAAGCGTCCGCGCAGATGAGGGCGGATCAGCTTGACTACCAGCGCCGAACGCGGCGGATCGAACAGGGTGCCGCCGAGGCCGGAGAGGATACATGAACTCCAGAGCAGCCATGGCTCCTGTGCTACGGCCATGGTGGCGAAACCAGCGGCTCGCATCAGCATGCCGGTGACGATCATCGGCTTGGCACCAAAGCGATCGGCGATTGCGCCGCCAAAGATCCCCAGCCCCTGCTGGATAAGCTGACGCAGGCCAAGGGCAATACCTACCATTAAGGCAGCCCAGCCAAGCTGATCAACAAAGCGAATGGAAATAAGCGGGAAGACGACGAAAAAACCTAACACAACCAGCATATTATCGATGAGCAGGAAATATTTACCCAGGCGCCTGGCCTGCGATACGCGGGACATCTCCCCTCCCGGGAATGTCAAAATAGTTACCCTGCTATTCTGCGTGGTTGCTGGCCGTTTTCCCACCGTTGCGGCGACGATATTTTTTTATCGAAGCAACGCTTTGATTGATGCTCTTTATCGTAATAGTGGCGTGCCGCAGGTATAGTTATCCGCAGGGGTAACAAGACGTATTGACAGGAGTGGTGATGAATGTTCGGCTATCGTAACAACGTTCCAAAAGCGCGCTTGACGACGGACCGGCTGGTGGTGCGTTTAGTGCATGAGCGCGATGCATGGCGTCTGGCAGACTACTACGCAGAAAACCGCCAGTTTTTAAAACCCTGGGAACCCATTCGCGATGAGAGCCACTGCTATCCGTCGGGCTGGCAGGCGCGTCTCAGCATGATTAACGAATTTCATAAGCAGGGAAGCGCCTTCTACTTTGCGCTGCTCGATCCCGAAGAGAAAGAGATCGTGGGCGTCGCCAACTTCTCTAACGTGGTGCGCGGCTCGTTTCACGCCTGCTATCTGGGCTACTCTATCGGGCAGAAGTGGCAGGGGCAAGGGCTGATGTTTGAGGCGCTGACCGCCGCGATCCGCTATATGCAGCGCACCCAACATATCCACCGTATTATGGCTAACTACATGCCGCACAATCAGCGCAGCGGCGGCCTGCTGGCGCGGCTGGGCTTTGAAAAAGAGGGCTATGCCAAAGCCTATCTGCTGATCGACGGCGAGTGGCGCGATCATGTGCTGACGGCGCTGACCACCCAGGAGTGGACCGCAGGCCGCAATTAAGGAAAGAAGAAAATGAAAATCCTGTTAAGCCCCGCCGAAGCGCGGATTATCGGCTGCCTGCTGGAGAAGCAGGTGACGACTCCGGAGCAGTATCCTCTCTCTTTGAACGCAGTCGTCAGCGCCTGCAACCAGAAGACCAACCGTGAACCCGTGATGTCTTTGAGCGACGCTGAGGTACAGGATCTCCTCGACGTGCTGGTCAAACGCCACTATCTGCGCAACGTCAGCGGCTTCGGCAACCGGGTCACGAAATACGAGCAGCGCTTCTGCAACTCCGAGTTTGGCAACCTCAGGCTCAGCAGCGGTGAGACGGCGCTCGTCACTACGCTGCTGCTGCGCGGCGCGCAGACCCCAGGCGAGCTGCGGATGCGGGCGGCAAGAATGCATGAGTTTGCCGACGTGCCGGAGGTCGAAAAGACCTTAGAAGCGCTGGCGGCGCGGGAGGATGGGCCTTTTGTGGTCCGTCTGCCGCGCGAGCCGGGCAAGCGCGAAAGCCGCTATATGCACCTGTTCAGCGGTAAGGCGGCACCGGAGGCGACTGACGTTGAGAGCGAAGCGTTACCCTCAGAGGATCTCGCCGCGCGGGTGGCGGCGCTGGAGAGCGAAGTCGCCGAACTGAAGCAGCGTCTCGATTCGCTGCTGGCACACCTGGGAGATTAACCATGACACAGTTACGCATAGGCGTAGTAGGGCTGGGCGGTATCGCCCAGAAGGCCTGGCTGCCGGTGCTGGGGGCGGCCACCGACTGGACGCTGCAGGCGGCCTGGTCGCCGTCGCAGGAGAAGGCGTTAGGCGTTTGCCAGCGCTGGCGGGTGCCCTACGCCGGGTCGCTGCCGGAGCTGGCCGCCCAGTGCGATGCGGTGTTTGTCCACACCTCTACCGCCTCGCACTACGCGGTAGTGAGCGAGCTTTTAAACGCGGGGGTACACGTCTGCGTCGATAAGCCGCTGGCGGAGAACCTCGCCGATGCCGAGCGGCTGGTGGCGCTGGCCGCGCGTAAGAATCTGATCCTGATGGTCGGCTTTAACCGCCGCTTCGCGCCGCTCTATCGCGATCTGAAAACCCGGCTCGCCAATGGGGCATCGCTGCGCATGGATAAGCACCGTAGCGACAGCGTGGGGCCGCACGATCTGCGCTTCACGCTGCTGGATGACTATCTCCACGTGGTGGACACCGCCCTGTGGCTGGCAGGGGGTGAAGGCCAGCTTAACGGCGGCGCGTTGCTCACCAACGACGACGGGGCGATGATCTACGCTGAGCACCACTTCAGCCACGACGCGCTACAGATCACCACCAGCATGCATCGCCGGGCGGGCAGCCAGCGCGAGTGGGTGCAGGCGGTGACCGACGGTGGCCTGTACGACGTAACCGACATGCGCGAGTGGCGAGAAGAGCAGGGCAGCGGCATTACGCTGCGTCCGATCCCCGGCTGGCAAAGCACCCTTGAGCAGCGCGGCTTCGTGGGCTGCGCCCAGCACTTTATCACCTGTGTAAAAAATCAGACTGCGCCTGAAACCGCCGGGGAGCAGGCAGTGCTGGCCCAGCGCATCATCGACAGGCTCTGGCGCGAGGCGATGGCCGAATAACCCGCTGTAGTATCTGGTAATAGTTTCTGGATGTAGTATTTCATGGCAATCCAGGTAGACTAAGCGCTTCTTCTAACGCCTGCTATGCAGGCGTTTTGCCGCAGGGTTCGGATTAATACAGTAATGAATTTATTAAAATCGCTGGCTGCGGTCAGCTCGATGACTCTCTTTTCCCGCGTGCTGGGTTTTGCACGCGACGCCATCGTGGCGCGGGTGTTTGGCGCAGGGATGGCAACCGACGCCTTCTTTGTGGCGTTCAAGCTCCCCAACCTGCTGCGCCGCATCTTTGCCGAAGGCGCCTTCTCGCAGGCCTTTGTGCCGATTCTGGCCGAGTACAAAAGCAAGCAGGGTGAGGATGCGACCCGCGTCTTTGTCGCTTATGTCTCTGGCCTGCTGACGCTGGTGCTGGCGATTGTCACCATCGCCGGGATGCTGGCCGCACCCTGGGTGATCATGGTCACCGCGCCGGGCTTTGCCGATACCGCCGACAAGTTTGCACTCACTACCCAGCTGCTGAAGATCACCTTTCCCTACATACTGCTGATTTCGCTGGCCTCGCTGGTGGGGGCGATCCTTAACACCTGGAACCGCTTCTCGGTGCCGGCCTTTGCGCCTACCCTTTTAAACGTCAGCATGATTGGTTTTGCGCTCTTTGCCGCACCGCTGTTTCACCCGCCGGTGCTGGCGCTGGCCTGGGCGGTGACCGTCGGGGGCGTGCTGCAACTTTTTTACCAGCTGCCGCACCTCAAAAAGATCGGCATGCTGGTGTTGCCGCGCATCAGCCTGCGTGATGAAGGGTCGCTCCGCGTCGTTAAGCAGATGGGGCCAGCGATCCTTGGGGTTTCGGTTAGCCAGATCTCGCTGATCATCAACACCATTTTTGCCTCGTTTCTCGCCTCCGGCTCGGTATCGTGGATGTACTATGCCGACCGCCTGATGGAGTTCCCCTCTGGCATTCTGGGCGTGGCGCTGGGCACCATTCTGCTGCCGTCGCTCTCCCGCAGCTTCGCCAGCGGCAACCAAGACGAGTACTGCCGCCTGATGGACTGGGGCCTGCGCCTCTGCTTCCTGCTGGCGCTGCCGAGCGCCGTGGCGCTGGGGATCCTCGCCAAACCGCTGACGGTCTCGCTGTTCCAGTACGGTAAATTCACCGCTACCGATGCGCTGATGACCCAGAAGGCGCTGGTAGCCTACTCGGTGGGGCTGATGGGGCTGATCGTGGTGAAGGTTCTGGCACCGGGGTTCTATTCGCGCCAGGACATCAAAACCCCGGTCAAGATCGCTATCGTCACGCTGGTTATGACCCAGCTGATGAACCTGGCCTTTATCGGCCCGTTCAAACACGCCGGACTGGCGCTGTCGATTGGCCTGGCGGCCTGCCTTAACGCCAGCCTGCTCTACTGGCAGCTGCGCAAGCAGAAGATCTTTACCCCGCAGCCGGGATGGCAGCGTTTTCTGCTGCGTCTGGTGGTGGCGGTGATTGTGATGGCCGCAGCGCTGCTGGGCGTGCTCTCGGTGATGCCAGAGTGGTCACAGGGAGCGATGGCCTGGCGTCTGCTGCGCCTGATGGCGGTCGTAGCGGTGGGTGCTATCGCCTACTTCGCCACGCTGGCGCTGCTGGGCTTTAAGGTGAAGGAGTTTGCTCGCCGGACGGCGTAAAACGGTTCAGGCCCGGGCAGCGATGCCCGGGCCTGAACGATAAAAGGTCAGATGGAGATTTTCTTGCCGCCGCGGTGGGATACCGACGTCTGGCCATTTGCGCCGTAGAGGGCCGGCTCCTGATGCGGTTTTAACACCTCCAGCGCCTGCTTGTTGCGCTGGATCTGATCTTCCAGCAGCCAGCCGTTGTGCTGGTTAAGCTCGCGCAGATGCTGCGTTTTTTTGGTGATCGTCAGCCAGCGGCCTGCGATATCATCGTTTGCGCTCTGCTGCATATTCTGTTCGGCACGACGCTGCTGTTCAAGATAGTCCAGCGAGGCGAGCAACGAACTCTTCTCTTCGGTGATACGCTGTAGCGCGCTGCCGTTAATCTGGCCCGCCGAAAGGTGTTGTTGCTCAGCATCCATCACGCCTTTCAGCGCGTTCAGGATAACTGTCATTTGATCAAGAACTTCTGACAGTTTGCTCATACGCTCACTTACTCTGTAGGAAACTCTGCGCTTCGCTAATCAGGGCGTCGGCAATTTTGCCGGTATCCATCTTCAGCTCGCCGTTGCGGATCGCGGTTTTCAGGGCTTCCACGCGCTCCATATTAATGTCTTCGCTGCCCGCCTGGGTCAGCTTGGTTTGCGCATTGCTGATGGTGACGCTGGTGCTGTTCGCCGTAGCGGATTTTTCCAGACGCGTTTTTGGAGTCTGAGTGTCGTTGGTTTCGCGCGGCTGGACGGTGCTAACCGACTTTAAAGGCGATGTACGATCAATGCTCATAGTGTTGTCCTCATCGAGGGTTCGCGGCGTTAGGGCCTGCCATCATCATATATTGCTTAATTATCGGCAAGGGCCGCAAAATCTTTAAAAAGATTACAGATTAATAAGAATATTCCCATCCGGCCCCACCGTGCCGCTTACCACCTGGCCCGATGCCATCCGCACGCGGGCATTTTGCGCCACCGACGCGTTGTTCAGCGCCTTGCCTTCACCGTTTACGCTAAAGCCGTCGCCGCTGGCGATCACCTGTACACGCTCTCCGGCTTTAACCCGCCACGACTGGCGCAGCATGGAGAGCTGAATCGCCTGGCCCGGGGCGACATCGCGCAGGCTTACCGCATCCTGAGCCTGATTAATGTCCAGCATGGTGCGTGGCGGGAGCCGATCCAGGCGGCCACGCTTCAGGGTCACGCTGCCAGGCTCCAGCATGCTGCCGCGGGTAATCGCCTGGGCTGCCACCACGTAGTTGCCGGTCGCCGCCACCGTGACCTGCAAATAGCGTTTCTCATTGGCGCACTGGGCCAGCACGTTAACGTTGCCCCACAGCTTCGCGCTACCCGCAACGCTCAGCGCAGGTTGCTCACAGGCAGGCAGCAGATTTGCCGGGGTGCGCAGCGTAACGGCGACCTCATCGCTAAAGCCCGCCAGCCGTTGGGCAAAAAAGGTGGTCAGCTGGGCGGTGAGATCCTGCGCCGCCGCCAGTGGGCTGGCAAACAGCAAAATTGCGCCGCATACGCTTTTCACGCTGTGCATGGCTAACTCCTGCCTGGATTAACAAGTGAGGGGATTTTACCCATCGTGCCGATCTATCAACGCAATAAATAGCGACGCATTTTGCGTTTATTCCAACGATAAGGCGTGCCCCATGCCCTTTAAGCTGTCATCTGTCATTTTCTCATCAGCGTAACGTCATCAGCGGGGGAGACATGCTCGATAAACTCGATGCCGCGCTACGATTTCAGCAAGAAGCATTAAACCTGCGCGCCCAGCGCCAGGAAGTTCTGGCCGCCAACATTGCCAACGCCGATACCCCGGGGTATCAGGCGCGCGATATGGATTTTGCCGGCGAACTTAAAAAAGTGATGGAGCGCGGCCGGGCCGAAACCAGCGGTGTATCGCTGGCGCTGACCTCCGCTCGCCATATTCCTGCCCAGACTATCGCCGCACCGTCTACTGAACTGCTCTATCGCATTCCCGATCAGCCATCGCTGGACGGCAACACCGTCGATATGGACCGGGAGCGTACCCAGTTTGCCGATAACAGCCTGCAATACCAGACCGGGCTGAGCGTTCTGGGTGGACAGATCAAAGGCATGATGAGCGTGCTGCAGGGGGGGAATTAATAGATGGCACTACTGAACATTTTTGATATCGCCGGATCGGCGCTGACCGCGCAGTCCCAGCGGCTGAACGTGGCGGCCAGTAACCTGGCCAACGCCGACAGCGTTACCGGCCCGGACGGCCAGCCCTACCGTGCCAAGCAGGTGGTGTTCCAGGTGAATGCGGCGCCAGGCGCGGCCACCGGTGGCGTCAAGGTCGCTAACGTCATTGAGAGCCAGGCCCCGGACAAGCTGGTCTTTGAGCCAGGCAACCCGCTTGCCGACGCCAAAGGCTACGTGCGGATGCCCAACGTGGACGTCGTCGGCGAGATGGTTAACTCCATGTCCGCCTCGCGTAGCTACCAGGCAAACGTTGAAGTTCTTAATACCGTGAAGAGCATGATGCTGAAAACGCTCACGCTTGGCTCGTAAAGGAGAGTCGCATGTCTATCGCTGTAAATCTCAACGACACTACCAGCACCACCGCCACATCGACAGCTACCAGCGCAGCGAGCGGCAGTAGCGCAACGGATCTGCAGAGCAGCTTCCTGACGCTGCTGGTGGCGCAGCTCAAAAACCAGGATCCCACCAATCCGATGGAGAACAACGAGCTGACCACCCAGCTGGCGCAGATCAACACCGTCAGCGGCATTGAGAAGCTCAACACCACCCTGGGTGCCATCTCTGGCCAGATCGACAACAGCCAGTCGTTACAGGCGAGCACCCTGATCGGTCACGGGGTGATGATCCCGGGCACCACCGTGCTGGCGGGCAGCGAAACCACCACCCCGTTTGGCGTTGAGCTGACCCAGGCGGCGGATAAAGTCACCGCCACCATCACCGATAAAAACAACGTGGTGGTGCGCACCATTGATATTGGCGCGCTGAGCGCGGGCGTTCACACCTTTAGCTGGGACGGCAAGATGACCGACGGCACTGCCGCCCCGGACAACGCCTATACCGTTTCCATCAGCGCCAGCAGCGGATCCACCCAGCTGGTGGCCCAGCCGCTGCAGTTTGCGCTGGTGCAGGGCATTACCAAAGGCAGCACCGGTAACACCTTAGATTTGGGTACCTACGGTACCACCACCCTCGACGAAGTACGGCAGATTATCTAAGCCTTTACACTTATCAGGAGTAAGTCATGGCCTTTTCACAAGCGGTCAGCGGCCTGAATGCTGCGGCCACCAACCTCGATGTCATTGGTAACAACATCGCCAACTCCGCCACCTATGGCTTTAAATCTGGCACCGCGTCCTTCGCCGATATGTTTGCCGGTTCTAAAGTCGGTCTTGGCGTGAAGGTTGCGGGTATTACCCAGGATTTCACCGACGGCACCACTACCAACACCGGCCGTGGCCTGGACGTTGCCATCAGCCAGAACGGTTTCTTCCGTCTGGTCGATAGTAGCGGCTCTGTTTACTACAGCCGCAACGGCCAGTTCAAGCTGGATGAAAACCGCAACATCGTTAACATGCAGGGCCTGCAGCTGACCGGTTTCCCGGCCACCGGCACCCCGCCGACTATTCAGCAGGGCGCAAACCCGACGGCGATCTCCATCCCGAACACCCTGATGGCGGCGAAAACCACCACTACCGCGGCGATGCAGATCAACCTGAACTCCACCGATAGCGCCCCGACCGTGGCTTTCGATCCGACCAACGCCGACAGCTACAACAAAAAAGGCTCGGTCACCGTCTTCGACAGCCAGGGTAACTCCCACGATATGAACGTCTACTTCGTGAAGAGCGGCACCAGCAACACCTGGAATGTCTACACCCAGGACAGCAGCGTGGCGAACAGCACCGCGGCGCTCTCCACCACCCTGACCTTCAGCGAGACCGGCGCGCTGCTGAACGGCGGCACCGCTAACGTGACGACGGCCACTATTCCGGGTGCGGATCCGGCCTCCTTTAGCCTGAGCTTCCTGAACTCCATGCAGCAGAACACCGGCGCAAACAACATCGTGGCCACCAGCCAGAACGGCTACAAGCCGGGTGACCTGGTGAGCTACCAGATCAACGACGACGGCACCGTAGTGGGTAACTACTCCAACGAGCAGAACCAGCTGCTGGGTCAGATCGTGCTGGCGAACTTCGCTAACAACGAAGGCCTGGCCTCCGAAGGCGACAACGTCTGGTCGGCAACCCAGTCCTCCGGCGTAGCGCTGCTGGGCACCGCAGGCACCGGTAACTTCGGTACCCTGACCAACGGCGCGCTGGAAGCCTCCAACACCGATCTGAGCAAAGAGCTGGTCAACATGATCGTCGCGCAGCGTAACTACCAGTCGAACGCGCAGACCATCAAAACCCAGGATCAGATCCTCAATACCCTGGTTAACCTGCGCTAAGCGCCTGACGGGACGGCTTCATGGATCACGCAATATATACCGCGATGGGCGCGGCCAGCCAGACGCTCAACCAGCAGGCGGTCACGGCCAGCAACCTCGCGAACGCCTCCACGCCGGGCTTTCGTGCGCAGCTCAATGCGCTGCGCGCCGTGCCGGTAGAGGGGCTGTCGCTGCCCACCCGCACGCTGGTAACCGCATCTACTCCCGGTGCGGATATGACCCCGGGCCAGATGGATTACACCTCACGCCCGCTGGACGTTGCGCTGCAACAGGATGGCTGGCTGGCGGTGCAAACGCCGGACGGCACCGAGGGCTATACCCGCAACGGTAACATGCAGGTTAGCCCAGCGGGCCAGCTGACCATTCAGGGCAACCCGGTGATGGGCGATGCGGGTCCGATTGCCGTGCCGGAAGGGGCAGAGATCACCATCGCGGCGGACGGCACCATCTCGGCGCTGACCCCGGGGGATCCGCCTAACACGGTATCGCCAATTGGCAAGCTGAAGCTGGTCAAGGCGACCGGGGCGGAAGTGGTGCGTGGCGATGACGGCATGTTCCGTCTCAGCCAGGCAGCCCAGGCGACCCGTGGCGCCACCCTGCAGGCCGATCCCACCATCCGCGTGATGTCGGGTGTGCTGGAGGGGAGCAACGTCAAGCCGGTTGAAGCGATGACCGATATGATCGCCAGCGCGCGTCGCTTTGAGATGCAGATGAAGGTCATCAGCAGCGTTGATGAAAATGAGCAGCGTGCTAACTCACTGCTGTCGATGAGCTAATACAGGACTATTTATGATTAACTCCTTATGGATTGCCAAGACCGGACTCGACGCCCAGCAAACCAATATGGACGTCATCGCCAACAACCTGGCGAACGTCAGCACCAACGGTTTCAAGCGTCAGCGCGCGGTCTTTGAAGATCTGCTCTATCAGACCGTTCGCCAGCCCGGCGCACAGTCCTCTGAGCAGACCACGCTGCCGTCAGGCCTGCAGATTGGTACCGGCGTGCGTCCGGTGGCCACCGAGCGCCTGCACAGCCAGGGTAACCTCTCCCAGACCAACAACAGCAAAGACGTGGCGATCAAGGGCCAGGGCTTCTTCCAGGTGATGCTGCCGGACGGTACCGCCGCCTATACCCGCGACGGTTCTTTCCAGGTGGATCAGAACGGCCAGCTGGTGACGGCGGGCGGCTTCCAGGTACAGCCGGCGATCACTATTCCGGCTAACTCCCTGAGCATCACCATCGGCCGCGACGGCGTAGTGAGCGTGACCCAGCAGGGCCAGGCCGCGCCGGTGCAGGTAGGGCAGCTGAACCTGACCACCTTCATGAACGATACCGGTCTGGAGAGCATCGGTGAGAACCTCTACACCGAAACCCAGTCCTCCGGTGCGCCGAACGATACGACGCCTGGCCTGAACGGTGCGGGGCTGCTCTACCAGGGGTATGTTGAAACCTCTAACGTAAACGTGGCTGAAGAGCTGGTGAATATGATCCAGGTTCAGCGCGCTTACGAAATTAACAGTAAAGCCGTATCGACCACCGATCAGATGCTGCAAAAACTGACGCAACTCTAAGGCGCGCTCCGGCGCGGTGGTCATCGCCGCGCCGGGCCCCTGATTTCGAAGATGAAAGCAATGCATAAATCCGCCGCGTTTCGTTATCCGCTTATGGCTTTGGTGGCACTCACCCTTAACGGGTGTGCCTGGATCCCCTCGACGCCGCTGGTGCAGGGCGCAACCACCGCGCAGCCGACGCCAGGCCCGCAGCCCATTGTCAACGGCTCTATTTTTCAGACTGCCCAGCCGATTAACTACGGCTATCAACCGCTGTTTGAGGATCGCAGACCGCGTAACGTAGGCGATACGCTGACCATCGTGCTGCAGGAGAACGTCAGCGCCAGTAAAAGCTCGTCGGCGAACGCCAGCCGCGACGGCAAAACCAACTTCGGTGTCGATACCACGCCGCGCTACTTAGAAGGCCTGTTTGGCAACGCCCGTGCGGATGTCGATGCCTCCGGCGGCAACAGCTTTAACGGTAAGGGTGGGGCCAACGCCAGCAACACCTTCAGCGGAACGCTGACCGTCACGGTTGACCAGGTATTGGCCAACGGCAACTTACACGTTGTGGGTGAAAAACAGATCGCCATTAACCAGGGCACTGAGTTCATCCGCTTCTCGGGTGTCGTGAACCCACGCACCATCAGCGGCAGCAACTCCGTTCCGTCCACCCAGGTGGCGGACGCGCGCATCGAATATGTCGGCAACGGCTATATCAACGAAGCGCAGAATATGGGCTGGCTGCAACGCTTCTTCCTTAACCTCTCGCCGATGTAACGGGGTGACCAATGTTTAAATATCTGGCAGGGATCGCGCTGGTGCTGGTAGCAACGATTGCCCAGGCCGAGCGCATCCGCGACCTCACCAGCGTACAGGGCGTACGACAGAACTCACTGATTGGCTACGGGCTGGTTGTCGGCCTGGATGGGACGGGCGACCAGACCACCCAGACGCCGTTCACTACCCAGAGCCTGAACAACATGCTCTCCCAGATGGGGATCACCGTCCCCGCCGGGACCAACATGCAGCTGAAAAACGTGGCGGCAGTAATGGTTACCGCGCAGTTCCCGGCCTTTGCCCGCCAGGGGCAGACCATCGACGTGGTGGTCTCCTCGATGGGTAACGCCAAGAGCCTGCGCGGCGGTACGCTGCTGATGACCCCGCTGAAAGGGGTTGATAACCAGGTCTATGCCCTGGCACAGGGTAACGTGCTGGTCGGCGGCGCGGGCGCGGCGGCAGGCGGCAGCAGCGTGCAGGTTAACCAGCTCAACGGTGGCCGTATCACCGGCGGCGCGGTTGTCGAGCGCGAGCTGCCTACCCAGTTCGGCTCCGGCAACACCATCAACCTGCAGCTGAACCAGGAAGATTTCACCCTCGCGCAGCAGATTACCGACACCATCAACCGTGCACGCGGCTACGGCAGCGCCTCCGCGCTGGATGCGCGTACGATCCAGATCCGCGTCCCGAGCGGCAACAGCTCGCAGGTGCGTTTCCTCGCCGATATCCAGAATATGGAAGTGGGCGTAGCGCCGCAGGATGCGAAGGTGGTGATCAACTCCCGTACCGGCTCGGTGGTGATGAACCGCGAAGTGACGCTGGACAGCTGCGCGGTGGCGCAGGGCAACCTCTCGGTGACGGTAAACCGCCAGGCCAACGTCAGCCAGCCGGATACGCCGTTTGGCGGCGGTGAGACCGTGGTCACCCCGCAGACGCAGATTGACCTGCGCCAGAGCGGCGGTTCACTGCAGAGCGTCCGCTCCAGCGCCAACCTGAACAACGTTGTCCGGGCGCTGAACGCGCTGGGGGCGACGCCGATCGATCTGATGTCGATCCTTCAGTCAATGCAGAGCGCAGGCTGCCTGCGCGCGAAACTGGAAATTATCTAATGCTAACCGACAGCCGGATGATGGCGAGCGCGGCATGGGATGCGCAATCGCTAAATGAACTGAAAACCCAGGCCGGGCAGGATCCGCAGGCTAACCTGCGTCCGGTGGCCCGCCAGGTGGAAGGGATGTTCGTGCAGATGATGCTGAAGAGCATGCGTGAAGCCCTGCCAAAAGATGGCCTGTTCAGCAGCGACTCCAGCCGCATGTATACCAGCATGTATGACCAGCAAATTGCCCAGCAGATGACCGCAGGCAAGGGGCTGGGGCTGGCGGAGATGATGGTGAAGCAGATGTCCGGCGGCCAGAGTGAACCCACAGAGGCACCGTCGCAGGTGCCGATGAAGTTCCCGCTGGAAACGGTGACCAGTTATCAAAACCAGGCCCTGACACAGATGGTGCGCAAGGCGATGCCGAAAACGCCCGATGGCGCAGGCAACGACGCCGCGCTCTCTGGCGATAGCAAAGAGTTCCTCGCTCAGCTTTCGCTGCCGGCGCGGCTGGCCAGTGAGCAGAGCGGGGTGCCGCACCACCTGATCCTCGCCCAGGCGGCGCTGGAGTCCGGCTGGGGCCAGCGGCAGATCAAGCGGGAAAACGGCGAGCCGAGCTTTAACCTGTTTGGCGTGAAGGCCAGCGGCAGCTGGAAGGGACCGACCACCGAGATCACCACCACCGAGTATGAGAACGGTGAGGCGAAGAAGGTGAAGGCGAAGTTCCGCGTCTACGGCTCCTACCTTGAGGCGCTGTCGGACTACGTCGGCCTGCTGTCGCGTAATCCGCGCTACGCTGCCGTCACCAGCGCGGCGACCGCCGAGCAGGGGGCGCAGGCGTTGCAGAGTGCGGGTTACGCCACCGATCCCAACTATGCCCGCAAGCTCACCAGCATGATCCAGCAGCTGAAATCCCTTGGCGATAAGGTGAGCAAGGCCTACAGCAACGATATTGAAAATCTGTTCTGACAGCTCTCAAGTTCAGCAAGGCGCTGCCGATAATCGTTAGCAGGACTTATGTCTAAAAGTGTATAAGGAATCTCCATGTCCAGTAGCTTGATTAACAGCGCGATGAGCGGGCTGAGCGCAGCCCAGGCCGCGCTGAATACCGTCAGTAATAACATCTCCAGTTATAACGTCGCGGGCTATACCCGTCAGACGACGGTGCTGGCACAGGCAAACAGTACGCTGGGTGCAGGCGGTTGGGTTGGCAACGGGGTGAACGTCACCGGCGTCCAGCGCGAATATGACGCCTTCATCACCAATCAGCTGCGCGCCGCGCAGACCCAGAGCAGCGGCCTGACGACGCGCTACGAGCAGATGTCAAAGATTGATGACATGCTCTCCGGCTCGACCAATACCCTCGCCACCACCATGCAGGACTTCTTCACCAGCCTGCAAACGCTGGTGAGCAACGCCGAAGATCCGGCCTCCCGCCAGACGCTGCTGGGCAAGGCCGACGGTCTGGTAAACCAGTTTAAGGTGACCGACCAGTATCTGCGCGATCAGGATAAGCAGGTTAACCTGTCTATCTCCTCCAGCGTGGATCAGATCAACAACTACACCACCCAGATCGCTAACCTCAACGATCAGATTTCGCGGCTGACCGGGGTAGGCGCAGGCTCCTCGCCAAACAACCTGCTGGATCAGCGCGATCAGCTGGTGAGTGAACTGAATAAAATTGTTGGCGTGGAAGTGAGCGTCCAGGACGGCGGCACCTATAACATCAGCATGGCGAACGGCTATACCCTGGTACAGGGCAGCTCCTCCCGCCAGCTGGCTGCCGTGCCGTCCAGCGCGGATCCGTCCCGTACCACCGTGGCCTACGTTGATGCCACCGCGGGCAACGTGGAGATCCCGGAGAAGCTGCTCAACAGCGGCTCCCTCGGCGGGCTGCTGACCTTCCGCAGCCAGAACCTCGACCAGACCCGTAACTCGCTGGGCCAGCTGGCGCTCTCCTTTGCCGATGCCTTTAACGCCCAGCACGCTAAAGGCTATGACGCCAACGGCGACCAGGGCGGCGACTTCTTTACCATTGGCTCGCCATCCACGCTGAGCAACGCGCGGAACACCGGCGATGCGTCGCTGACCACCACGGTGAGCGACAGCAGCAAGGTACAGGCCACCGACTATAAGGTGGTCTACGACGGGTCGAAGTGGCAGGTGACGCGCCTGTCAGATAACACCTCATTTACTGCCACGCCGGATGCCAACGACGGCAGCCTGAACTTTGACGGCCTGAAGGTAAACATCAGCGCCACCAAAGGTGCGGGCAATAACGACAGCTTTGTTATCAAGCCGACGGCGAATGCTATCGTCAATATGGACCTGGCCTTCCAGGACGAATCGAAAATTGCTATGGCGGCGTCAGACACCAGCGGCGATAGCGATAACGTCAACGGCCAGGCGCTGCTGGATCTGCAAAAGAGTAAGAGCGTCGGCGGCAACAAGAGCTTCAACGATGCCTATGCCGCGCTGGTCAGCACCGTGGGCAGCACTACGGCCACGCTGAAGAGCAGCAGCACCACCCAGGATAACGTCGTGACCCAGCTGAGCAACCAGCAGCAGTCTATCTCCGGCGTTAACCTTGACGAAGAGTACGGTAACCTGCAGCGTTACCAGCAATATTATCTCGCCAACGCACAGGTTTTACAGACGGCAAGCTCGCTGTTTGATGCGTTACTGAACATCCGCTAAGCACGAGGTTAATGATGCGCGTTAGCACTCAAATGATGTATGAACAAAACATGCGTGGTGTCACCAGTTCGCAGAGCAAGTGGTTAAGCTACGGTGAGCAGATGTCTACCGGCAAGCGCGTAAACCGTGCTTCCGACGACCCTATCGCCGCCTCGCAGGCGGTGGTGCTCTCCCAGGCCCAGGCGCAGAACAGCCAGTACCAGCTGGCCCGCACCTTCGCAAGCCAGAAAGTGTCGCTGGAAGACAGCATTCTGGACCAGGTCTCTACTGCCATCCAGTCCGCGCAGTCCAAAGTGATCAACAGCGGCAACGGCTCCCTGAGCGATGATGACCGCGCCTCGCTGGCAACCGATCTGCAGGGTATTCGCGATCAGATCATGAACCTGGCCAACAGCACCGACGGCAACGGCCGCTATATCTTTGGTGGCTACAAAACCGAAAGCGCACCGTTCGACCAGACCTCCGGCCAGTACGGCGGCGGTGAGGAGCCGATTACCCAGCAGGTAGACGCCGCGCGGACCATGGTGATTGCTCATACCGGGAAACAGGTCTTTGACAGCGTCACCAGCAATGCGGTACCCGAGCCGGCTGGCTCTCAGCAGGAAACGAACCTGTTTGCGATGCTGGACTCGGCTATCGCCTCGCTGAAAACGCCGGTAAGCGGAGATGAAACCGCCCAGGCCACCGCTCAGGACGTGATGGATAAAACCAACCGCGGCCTGCGCAATGCGCTTAACAACGTTCTGACCGTGCGTGCCGAAGTGGGTACCCAGCTTAATGAGCTGGACACCCTTGACGCGCTGGGGACCGATCGCGCGCTGGGCCAGACCCAGCAGATGAGCGATCTGATTGACGTTGACTGGAACGCGGCGATCTCCTCCTACACCATGCAGCAGGCGGCGCTACAGGCTTCCTACAAAGCGTTTTCTGATATGCAGGGTATGTCGCTGTTCCAGATTAATTCCTAAAAAAAGAAAACCTGTCCGGATAAATGGACAGGTCTCGGCTCTCTTTGCAGGCCGCCCTCATTGACCGGGGCGGCTTTTTTTTACCCGATGTTTGCTACCGCCCCCCGGCGGCTACCCGCCGCAAGTCGGATCCCCAGGGCAATAAGTCCTGACACCGTGGCCAGCGCGACCACGCCAGGCCAGCCCGCCAGGGTGTAGATTTTGCTGCCGAGAGCAGATCCAGCCGCCATACCGATAAATACTACGGTAAACAGCAGGGCGTTGAGACGGCCCCGCGCCTGCGGCTCCAGGCTGTAAACCAGATTCTGGTGGGCAACGAGACTCGACTGCAATCCGAGATCAAAGCCCACCGCCGCAATGGCAATCAGCACCAGCTGCATCTGGGTCGAGAGCAGCGGCAGAGCAAACATCAGGGCAAAAGAGACGGTCACCAGTGCCGCACCCAGCTGGGTGACTTTCGCCGCCCCGACCCGGTCAGCCAGGCCACCGGCCAGCGGGGCTGCCAGCGCGCCTGCCGCCCCGGCAATACCGAAGGTACCGGCTACCGCGCTGCCAAGGTGAAAACGATCCAGCAGCATCACCGCCAGGGTAGACCAGAAGGCGCTAAAGGCCACCGAGAGAAAGCCCTGGGCCAGCGCGGCGCGGCGTAGGGCAGGGTAGCGACCCCACAGCTGGGCCATGGAGCGCATCAGCGCCGGGTAGCTGAGTGTAGAGTGAATAGCGAAGCGCGGCAGCACGGCCCACATCACCACGCCGATAAAGGCAATGCTTGCCGCCGCCAGCTGGTACATGACCCGCCAGCCAAAGGCCGCCCCCACGAAGCCGCTTACCGTCCGCGAGAGCAGGATCCCCAGCAGCAGGCCGGTCATCACGGTACCAACGGTTTTGCCCTGTTTGCCTTCCGGCGCGAGGATCGCTGCGGCGGGCACGATATCCTGCGCCATGGTCGCCGCCATCCCCAGCAGCAGGCTAACCACCAGCAGGGTATTAAGGTGGCTGGTCAGGCTACAGGCCAGCAGGAAGAGCGCCAGCGCGGCACATTTCACCAGGATTAGCGTCCGGCGATCGTAGCGGTCCCCCAACGGTAGCAGGAACAGGATGCCCAGCGCATAGCCCGCCTGGGTCAGCGTCGGCACCAGCCCCATGCCGTTAACGGTTAAGTGGAGATCGCTGCCCATCAGCGGCAGCAGAGGCTGGGCGTAATAGATGGCGGCAACGCTGAATCCGGCCCCCATCGCCAGAATAAATATAATCCAGCGCGGTACGTCAAAGGGTGATGCCTGGCGGTTCATAATCATGTCCTCAAAGATGGTGTGAGAACATTTTTGCTGAAGATGGCGTGACGCGGTAGCCAGTCCGATGGTAAAAAAGCTATACGTGAAACGTATAGGCAAAAACAAAATGAAGCGAGCTGAACGTATAGACCGGGTTGAACTGATGCACACCTTTGTGCGCATCGTTGAGAGCGGCTCCCTGTCGGCGGCGGCCAGACTGCTGGAGACCACTCAGGCGACGGTCAGTCGTCGTCTTCAGTCGCTGGAGACCCTGCTGGGGGTCAAGCTGATCCTGCGCACCACCCACGCTATGAAGCTTACCGACGACGGTGAGCGCTGCTATCAGCACGCCCGGCGGCTAATAGCGGCCTGGTCAACCCTTGAGGATGAGGTGAGCCACGCCGGGGATGAACCCGTCGGCACGCTGCGGGTACGCGCGCCTCATGCTTTCGGTCAGGAGCAGCTGCTCGCGCCGCTGACCCGGTTTCTGAGCCAGCATCCGCAGCTCTCGGTTGAGTGGCTGCTGAATGATAAGACCGTTGATTTCCTGAGTGACAATATCGACTGCGCAATTCGCGTTGGGGCGGAGATCGACCCGAGTACGGTGTCGGTGCTGCTGGCGGAGGTGCCGCGCAGCGTAGTCATCGCGCCTGCGCTACTGGCACGCTATCCTGCCGTTACCGGGCCGCAGCAGCTGGCGACGCTGCCGTGGGTGGCGCTCTGCACCTTCTACCAGCACAGCATTAGCCTGACCCATACCGCCGGGACGGTCGAGCAGGTGACAATAGCTCCACGCCTCTATACCGACAGTATCTACGTGGCGCGCAACACGGCGCTGGAGGGGCTGGGGGCGGCAATAGTCTCAAGCTGGACGGTGGCGGAGGATCTGCGTGCGGGCAGGCTGGTCAGGCTGCTGCCCGACTGGGAGCCGGCCTCGCTGCCGGTACATCTGGTCTATCCGTGGGCGCGCTACTATCCGGCCCGACTGCGGGCCTTTTTGCAGCTGATGCGCGAGGTCGTGCCCGGCATCACCGGGATGCGTCTGCCCATCGGCGAGGCATAAAAAAAGCCGACCCGGAGGTCGGCTTGTTATTAGCAGAGCATATTATTCAGGCTGCTGCGGACGCGTTGCAGGCGCGGTCGCCTGATGGGTGGCGCTATGGCCGCCCGCAGAACCCTTGCCCGAGAACTCAAACGCCGGACGAACCCAGTCGCTGTGACGCGGCGACTCAGGAACGTATTCCGGGGCTGGCGCACGGGTCATCGGTGCGGTCGCGAAGCTGTGCAGCGGCTTCGCGGCGACAGGTTCAGCGGCAACGGCTGGCTTCACCGCAACTGCCGGTTTCGGCTCAACCACTGGTTTCGCTTCTGGCTCTGGCTGCGCTTCAACGACCGGCTGCGCCTCCTCTACTGGCTTCGTCTCGGCGACAGGCTCAGCGGCTTTCACCTCTGCAACCTCTTCAGCAGGGGCTGCAGCAGGCTCGGCGATCTCGGCGATGTGCTCAGCAACCGGGACATCTTCCTGAGCGATCAGCTGCGGCTGCTCATCAACCGGGGTCTCAATCGCTTCTGGATGCGTTGTTTCCACCGCGGCAGGCTGTGGCTCGCTCACGACCGCTTCCGGCTCAACTACGGCAGGCTCAACAGCCACGGGTTCAACAGCTACAGGTTGCGCAGCGGCAGATTCAGCGCTGACGGCTGCAGCAATCGGCTCGGCCACTGGCTCAACCATCGGCTGCTGGGTAGCTTCCGGGGCGGTCTCAACGATGGCTTCATCCTGAACCGGCTCGACGCTCTGGGCGACCGGGTAGCGGATCCACACTTTACCTGACGCCATCTCTGGCGATGCACAGGCGACGGTCAGCGGCATCGGCGACTGGGTCGGGTAGCGTTCGTCACGGTAGCGGCGGCGGCGCTGGCCACTCACGCGCAGGTGACGCGGGGAACGACGTGAGCGGCGCGGCATACCGGCGTTATCACGGTTCTCAGCGGACTCGTCCTGCTCCTGAGCGGGCTGTTCAACGACCGCAGGCAGATCGACCTTCGCCAGCTCGGTATGGGACGCCTGGGCATCCGTCACCGGGGCAGCGGTCTCTTCAACGATGGCTTCAGCGGACGGTGCCGACTCAAAACGCACTTTCTGGCTCAGCTGGCGCTGTTTACGGCGCGGCATCACCTGAACGCGATCTTCCTGTTCCGCTTCCGGAGCAGGCTGCTCTTCGCGGTTCAGGGCTTTCACTTCCTGCTGGGCCTGACGCTTCTCGTCGTTGCGGCGACGGTTGCGCTCGCGGCGCGACTGCTGCTGCTCGTCACGGGATTTGGATTTATCCGCGTCGTCAGCAACGGCCTGCGGCTGGCGAACTTCGCGCACTTCACCGGTCGGCTGCTGTTTTTCACGGCGGCTGCGGCGGTTTTCATCACGCTCGCGATTATCACGATTATCGCGGTTATCACGACCTTCGCGCGCTTCCGCACCCTCGCTACGGCTATCGCGACGCTCATTACGATCGCCACGGTCACCGCGCTCGTTGCGGTCACGACGGTTGTTCTGGCGCGGCTTGCGACGCTCCTGGGAACGGGCCGGTTTCTCCTCTTTAACCTCTTCTTCCGCTTTTACCACAACCGGCTGGCTGGCAGGCTCGCTGGCGAACACTTTTTTCAGTGCACCAAAGAGGCGGCCCAGCAGGCCCGTTTCCGCTGCGGCAGCAGGCTGTGCGGTGGTCGGCTGCGCTTTCTCTTCCGCGACCGGAGCCGGCTGCGGCGCAGGGGCTGGCGGAATGTCAGGCATCACGAAGGTCGCCAGCGCAGGCTGTTCAGGCTGTTTGCGCTCGGCGTACTCCTCTTCGGACGGCAGCGCCATCGCCTCTTCATGCAGCTTCGGCAGCTTGTAGCTTAGAGTCGAGGTCTCTTCGCCCTTACGCACGCGCAGCACGGAGTAGTGCGGGGTTTCCATCTGGTCGTTCGGCACGATCACGCATTTAATGCCGCCCTGACGCGCTTCGATCGCGCTTACCGCCGCACGCTTTTCGTTAAGCAGGTAGGAGGCAATCGGCACGGGAACAATGGCGTGAACTTCCTGGGTGTTCTCCTTCAGCGCTTCCTCTTCGATCAGGCGCAGAATAGAGAGCGACAGGGATTCGTTGTCACGGATGGTCCCGGTACCGCTACAGCGCGGGCAGACGTGGTGGCTGGACTCGCCCAGGGATGGGCTAAGACGCTGACGGGACATCTCCAGCAGGCCGAAGCGGGAGATATGGCTGATCTGAATACGGGCACGATCCTGACGCACCGCTTCGCGCAGGCGGTTCTCTACCGCGCGCTGGTGGCGAACCGGCGTCATGTCGATAAAGTCGATAACGATCAGGCCACCGAGGTCGCGCAGGCGCAGCTGGCGGGCAATTTCGTCGGCCGCTTCCAGGTTGGTGTTAAACGCCGTCTCTTCGATATCGCCGCCGCGGGTGGCGCGAGCGGAGTTGATATCGATCGCGGTCAGCGCTTCGGTGGAGTCGATAACAATAGAGCCGCCGGAAGGCAGACGCACTTCACGCTGGAAGGCGGACTCGATCTGCGACTCGATCTGGTAGTGGCTGAACAGCGGGATCTCACCGGTATAGAGCTTGATTTTGCTGCTGAAGTCCGGACGGCCCAGCGCCGCGATATGCTGGCGAGCCAGCTCCAGCACTTTCGGGTTATCGATGAGGATCTCACCGATATCCTGGCGCAGGTAGTCGCGGAAGGCGCGAACGATAACGTTGCTCTCCTGGTGGATCAGGAACGGAGCAGGGCGGTTTTCAGCGGCTTTCTGGATCGCTTCCCAGTGCTTCAGGCGGAAGCTGAGGTCCCACTGCAGCGCTTCGGCAGATTTGCCTACGCCTGCGGTACGAACGATTAACCCCATGCCGTCCGGCATATCCAGGCTCGCCAGCGCCTCTTTCAGCTCGGTACGGTCGTCACCTTCGATACGGCGAGAGATGCCACCCGCACGCGGGTTATTGGGCATCAGAACCAGGTAGCTACCGGCAAGGCTGATAAAGGTGGTTAAGGCTGCGCCTTTATTACCGCGCTCTTCTTTGTCGATCTGGACAATGACCTCCTGGCCTTCGCGCAGCACATCTTTGATGTTCGGGCGGCCATGGGCACTGTAGTTAGCGGGGAAGTATTCGCGGGAGATCTCTTTGAGAGGGAGGAAGCCATGACGCTCAGCACCGTAGTCAACAAATGCGGCTTCAAGGCTCGGTTCGATACGGGTAATTTTACCTTTGTAGATGTTCGCTTTTTTCTGTTCGTGTCCCGGGCTTTCGATATCCAGGTCGTACAGGCGCTGCCCATCAACAAGGGCGACGCGCAACTCTTCCTGCTGAGTTGCGTTAATTAACATTCTTTTCATCGTAACTTACTCATTATTCTTACATTGACGACTAGGCTGCGGGCATAGTTAACGCCTTTCCGGGGGTGAACCGATGGCCTCGTGTCTGTTCACGTCGCCAACCTCACGGTTATCGCACGCTTAAGAGGCGCAGAGTGTCGGCTGCCTGTATTTCATACGGAAAAACAGCGCAATTATCAGGGGAACTGCCTGGGTATTACTCTCCAGAGTCGATCCCTTTACCGGTAAGGACTGCAACCCGCAGCCCGCTAAGTGCCTGAAGGATCAATACGTCTTACGCCATTGCTGCGTGGATGATCGGACAGGCAAAACTGGTCATTCCGCAAATTTCCTTGTTTAACAAGATTCAAGCGGAAACAGCTTCATTATTCCTTGCTAAATCTGTTATAGCAAGATGACTTTTGCCATTTATCACCCGGTTACTAACAGTTTTTTCACGTTTGCCGAGGGATTGTTCTAAAACCCAGCGAAAAGCGTGATGACGGCGTACAAGACACCGGTAGAGATATATATAAGCATATAAAAATGAGTGGCGCGAATCGGGCTGGGCTTTTAGAATCGCCCCCCATGAAAACAGAGACTCCATCCGTAAGAATTGTTGCTATTGCGGCCGACGACGCCGGGCAACGCATCGATAACTTTTTGCGCACCCAGCTCAAGGGCGTGCCGAAAAGTATGATCTACCGCATCCTGCGTAAAGGCGAAGTGCGGGTTAACAAGAAGCGCGTGAAGCCGGAATATAAGCTGGAAGGCGGGGACGAGGTGCGTATCCCACCGGTGCGCGTGGCAGAGCGCGAAGAGGAGGCGGTGTCGCCTCATCTGAACAAGGTTGCCGCGCTGGCGGATGTTATCCTGTATGAAGACGATCACATTCTGGTGCTGAACAAGCCGTCAGGTACCGCCGTCCACGGCGGCAGCGGGCTGAGCTTTGGCGTTATCGAGGGCCTGCGCGCCCTGCGCCCGGAGGCACGCTTCCTGGAGCTGGTTCACCGTCTGGACCGCGACACCTCCGGCGTGCTGCTGGTGGCCAAAAAGCGCTCGGCACTGCGCGCGCTGCATGAACAGCTGCGCGATAAAGGCATGCAGAAGGACTATCTGGCGCTGGTGCGTGGTCAGTGGCAGTCGCATGTCAAAACGGTACAGGCGCCGCTGCTGAAAAATATCCTGCAGAGCGGGGAGCGGATCGTCCGCGTGAATAGCGAAGGCAAACCGTCGGAGACGCGCTTTAAGGTTGAAGAGCGCTATGCGTTTGCCACCCTGGTGCGCTGTAGCCCCATCACCGGCCGTACCCACCAGATCCGTGTTCATACCCAGCATGCCGGACATCCTATCGCCTTTGACGATCGCTACGGTGACCGCGAGTTTGATAAGCAGCTGGCAGGCACCGGGTTAAACCGTCTCTTCCTGCACGCGGCAGCGCTGAAGTTTACCCATCCGGGTACCGGCGAAATCTTGCGCATTGAAGCCCCGCTGGATGAGCAGCTGAAGCGCTGCCTGAAGGTGTTGCGCGGGTAACGTAACGCCCGGCGGCGCAAGCTGGCCGGGCGCTACGGTGAGCACGGTACACTGCGTAGGCCCGGTAAGCGTCAGCGCCACCGGGCGTTATTCACGCTAGCAACGGATTGCAGTGCTCCCGGCGCAGCATCTGGCAGAGCGCAATCAGCGGCAGTCCCACCAACGTATTGGGATCCCGGCCTTCAAGACGGTCAAACAGCGCAATCCCCAGCCCCTCGCTTTTAAAGCTGCCGGCGCAGTTCAACGGCCGCTCTTTACGCAGATAGTCAGTAATCTCCTGCTCGCTCAGGTGGCGAAAGTGAACGTCAAACGGCTCGCACTCGGTTTGCAGGTGGCCGGTGGCGGCGTTATAGAGCGCCAGCCCGGTATAGAAGGTGATGATATTACCCCGCGCCTTCATTAGCTGCTGAAAGGCTCTCTCCTCCGTTAACGGCTTGCCGGTAATTTCACCGTCCAGCACGCACACCTGATCGGATCCAATAATCAGGTGGTTAGGGTAGCGATCCGCCAGCGACTGGGCTTTGGCCTGCGCCAGGCGCAGCACCAGATGGCGGGGGGCTTCACCAGGCCTGGGGGTCTCATCCACGCCCGGTGCGGCACACTCGAAGGGCAGGCCGAGCTTTTCCAGCAGCGCGCGGCGGTACGGTGACGTGGACGCAAGAATAATATTCGACATATTTTTTCCACCCTATATGGCATAACGAGGTCAGGCATTTTAAACTACAGGCCGCAATGTGTGCGAATAATTGGCAAAAGGCAATCACAGACTGCCTTTTTCTTTGACTCCAGAACGTTACAAAGTTAATATGCGCGCCCTATGCAAAAGGTAAAATTACCCCTGACTCTTGATCCGGTTCGTACCGCTCAAAAACGCCTTGATTACGAGGGTGTGTTCACTCGTGAGCAGGCCGAGCGCGTCGCTGAATCCGTAGTCAGTGTAGACAGTGATGTGGAGTGCTCCATGTCGTTCGCTATCGATAACCAGCGTCTGGCGGTGTTAACCGGCGATGCGAAGGTGTCGGTAACGCTCGAATGCCAGCGTTGCGGCAAGCCGTTTGCCCATCAGGTCTACACACAATATTGTTTCAGCCCGATCGTCAAAGACGAGCAGGCCGAAGCACTCCCGGAAGCGTATGAACCGATTCAGGTCAACGAATTCGGTGAAATCGACCTGCTGGCATTGGTCGAGGATGAAATTATCCTCTCCCTGCCGGTAGTGCCGGTGCATGATTCTGAACACTGTGAAGTGTCCGACGCGGACATGGTCTTTGGTGAACTGCCTGAAGAGGCACAGAAGCCAAACCCATTTGCCGTATTAGCCAGCTTAAAGCGTAAGTAACAGGTTTCTTCGTAGTAATGGAGTTACCGTAATTGAGGAGTAAGGTCCATGGCCGTACAACAAAATAAACCAACCCGTTCCAAACGTGGCATGCGTCGTTCCCATGACGCGCTGACCGCAGTCACCAGCCTGTCTGTAGACAAAACCTCTGGTGAGTCTCACCTGCGTCACCACATGACCGCTGACGGTTTCTACCGTGGTCGCAAGGTTATCACTAAGTAATCACGCGCAAGCGTGAGGCTTAGTGAGGGAATCCCCGTGGTTGCGGGGGTTAACCGAACCAGGCTCGACGATACCTTGACACGTCTAACCCTGGCGTTAGATGTCATGGGGGGCGATTTTGGCCCTTCCGTGACGGTGCCTGCAGCATTGCAGGCACTGCATTCTAACCCGCAGCTCACACTTCTGTTAGTCGGTCATCCCGACGCTATCACGCCATTACTTGCCAAAGCCGATTTTGACCAGCGTTCGCGCCTGCAGATTATCCCTGCCCAGTCGGTTATTGCCAGTGATGTCCGTCCCGCCCAGGCCGTGCGCAACAGCCGGGGCAGCTCTATGCGCATAGCGCTGGAGCTGGTAAAAGAGGGGCGCGCCGAGGCCTGCGTCAGCGCAGGTAATACCGGCGCGCTGATGGGCCTGGCTAAGCTGCTGCTTAAGCCTATCGACGGTATTGAGCGCCCGGCCCTGATGACGATACTGCCGCATCAGCAGAAGGGCAGAACCGTGGTGCTGGATCTCGGCGCTAACGTTGACTGTGACAGTACCATGCTGGTGCAGTTTGCCATCATGGGATCGGTGATGGCCGAAGAGGTCATCGGAATTGAACATCCGCGCGTGGCGCTGCTCAATATCGGTGAAGAAGAGGTTAAGGGCCTCGACAGCATCCGCGACGCCTCGGCGTTGCTGAAATCGATCCCATCGATCAACTATATTGGTTATCTTGAAGCTAATGAGCTGCTCACTGGCAAAACGGACGTACTGGTCTGTGATGGCTTCACCGGTAACGTGACGTTGAAGACGATGGAAGGCATGGTCAGAATGTTCCTGTCGTTGCTGAAATCACAGGGCGAGGGCAAAAAACGGTCGTGGTGGCTGCTTTTATTAAAGCGTTGGTTACAAAAAAGCCTGACAAGGCGATTCAGTCACCTCAACCCCGACCAGTATAATGGTGCCTGTCTGTTAGGATTGCGCGGCACGGTGATTAAGAGTCATGGTGCAGCCAATCAGCGCGCGTTTGCTGTCGCGATTGAACAGGCAGTGCAGGCGGTGCAGCGGCATGTCCCCGAACGGATTGCCGCTCGCCTGGAATCTGTGTTACCGGAAAAAGACTGAGCGTATATGTATACGAAGATTAGTGGTACCGGCAGCTACCTGCCCGAGCAAGTGCGAACTAACGCCGACTTAGAAAAGATGGTCGATACCTCTGACGAGTGGATTGTTACCCGCACGGGTATCCGCGAGCGCCGCATTGCCGCCCCGGATGAGACCGTGGCAACCATGGGCTTCGAAGCCGCTAAGCGCGCCCTTGAGATGGCAGGCGTGGATAAAAACGAGATCGGTCTGATCATCGTTGCGACCACCTCGGCAACCCATGCTTTCCCAAGCGCGGCGTGCCAGGTACAGAACCTGCTGGAGATCAAAGGCTGCCCGGCGTTTGACGTTGCCGCCGCCTGCGCAGGCTTTACCTATGCCCTGAGCATTGCCGATCAGTATGTCAAAAGCGGTGCGGTGGAGCATGCGCTGGTGATCGGCTCCGACGTGCTGGCGCGCACCTGCGATCCGACCGATCGCGGAACGATTATCATCTTCGGCGACGGCGCGGGCGCGGCAGTGCTGAGCGCATCCGAAGAGCAGGGTATTATCTCTACCCATCTGCACGCGGACGGCAGCTACGGTGAGCTGCTGACGCTGCCGAACCTGGATCGCGTCACGCCGGATAACCCAACCTATCTGACCATGACCGGTAACGAAGTCTTCAAAGTTGCCGTGACCGAGCTGGCACACATCGTTGAAGAGACGCTGGCCGCCAATAACATCGACCGTTCCGAGCTGGACTGGCTGGTTCCACACCAGGCGAACCTGCGCATTATCAGCGCCACGGCGAGAAAGCTGGGCATGGAGATGGATAAAGTGGTGGTGACCCTTGACCGTCATGGCAACACCTCGGCGGCGTCGGTGCCCTGTGCGCTGGATGAGGCCGTGCGCGACGGACGCATCAAGCCGGGTCAGCTGGTGCTGCTCGAGGCCTTCGGCGGCGGTTTCACCTGGGGCTCTGCGCTGGTTCGTTTCTAGTATTAAGGATAAATAAGATGACGCAATTTGCTTTTGTCTTCCCGGGACAGGGTTCTCAGACCGTGGGTATGCTTGCCGACGTGGCAGCGCAGTTTCCCCAGGTGGAAGAGACCTTCCGCGAAGCCTCTGCGGCGCTGGGCTATGACCTGTGGGCGCTGACCCAGCAGGGTCCGGTAGAAGAGCTAAATAAAACCTGGCAGACCCAGCCCGCGCTGCTGACGGCTTCCGTCGCACTGTGGCGCGTCTGGCAGCAGCAGGGCGGTAAAACCCCGGCGCTGTTGGCAGGCCATAGCCTGGGTGAATACTCTGCGCTGGTGTGCGCCGGCGTGATCGACTTCGCCGATGCCGTGCGCCTGGTTGAGCTGCGCGGCAAATTTATGCAGGAAGCGGTGCCGGAAGGGACCGGCGGCATGTCGGCCATTATCGGCCTTGACGATGCGGCCATCGCCAAAGCCTGTGAAGAGTCCGCTGAAGGCCAGATCGTCTCGCCGGTGAACTTCAACTCGCCGGGCCAGGTGGTGATCGCCGGGCATAAAGAGGCGGTTGAGCGTGCAGGCGCGGCCTGTAAAGCAGCGGGTGCCAAGCGTGCGCTGCCGCTGCCGGTGAGCGTCCCGTCCCACTGTGCACTGATGAAGCCCGCAGCCGAGAAGCTGGCCGCCGAGCTGGAAAAAATCACCTTCAACGCCCCGGCCATTCCGGTGGTGAACAACGTTGATGTGAAGTGCGAAACCACGCCGGAAGCGATCCGCGATGCGCTGGTGCGCCAGCTCTACAGTCCGGTACAGTGGACGAAGAGCGTAGAATTTATGGCTTCCCAGGGCGTAGAGCACCTGTATGAAGTCGGTCCGGGCAAAGTGCTGACTGGCCTGACCAAACGTATTGTTGACACCCTGACCGCCTCGGCCATGAATGAGCCTGCGGCACTGTCAGCGGCGGCTGAGCAATAAACAAGGAACCCAAAACCATGAGTTTTGAAGGAAAAATCGCACTGGTTACCGGTGCAAGCCGTGGCATTGGCCGCGCAATCGCTGAAACCCTCGTCGCCCGTGGCGCGAAGGTGATCGGTACCGCGACCAGCGAAAGCGGCGCGCAGGCCATCAGCGACTATTTAGGTGCAAACGGCAAAGGTTTACAATTAAACGTGACCGATCCTGCATCTATTGAATCTGTGCTGGAAAATATCCGTGCAGAGTTTGGCGAAGTGGACATTCTGGTAAATAATGCCGGGATTACGCGCGACAACCTGTTAATGCGGATGAAAGACGACGAGTGGAACGATATCATCGAAACCAATCTCTCTTCTGTTTTCCGCCTGTCAAAAGCGGTAATGCGGGCTATGATGAAGAAGCGTCATGGTCGCATTATCACTATCGGTTCTGTGGTGGGTACCATGGGAAATGCTGGTCAGGCTAACTACGCTGCGGCGAAAGCAGGCCTGATCGGTTTCAGTAAGTCGCTGGCGCGTGAAGTCGCGTCCCGTGGCATTACTGTAAACGTTGTTGCTCCGGGCTTTATTGAAACGGACATGACGCGTGCGCTGACCGAAGATCAGCGTGCGGGTACGCTGGCGGCAGTTCCGGCGGGTCGCTTAGGCGATCCAAAAGAGATCGCCAGCGCAGTTGCGTTCTTAGCCTCTGACGAGGCGGGTTACATCACTGGTGAGACCCTGCACGTCAACGGCGGAATGTATATGGTTTAACCACGTTATTTCCTAAAGCACTATATGGGAATAATTTTATTTGCGTTATTAGGGCAAAAGGCCTCAGAATAGCGCAAAATCGTGGTAGGACCTGCCGGGATTTAGTTGCAAATTTTTCAACATTTTATACACTACGAAAACCATCGCGAAAGCGAGTTTTGATAGGAAATTTAAGAGTATGAGCACCACTATCGAAGAACGCGTTAAGAAAATTATTGGCGAGCAGCTGGGCGTTAAGCAGGAAGAAGTGACTAACAATGCTTCTTTCGTTGACGATCTGGGCGCGGATTCTCTTGACACCGTTGAGCTGGTAATGGCTCTGGAAGAAGAGTTTGATACTGAGATTCCGGACGAAGAAGCTGAGAAAATCACTACCGTTCAGGCTGCCATTGATTACATCAACGGTCACCAGGCGTAAGTGAACATCTCCAGGCGGTCATTCGACCGCCTGAGTTTTATCTTTTTCTCCCACGAATCTCTTTTTTATCCCTCCCTGGAGGACAAACGTGTCTAAGCGTCGTGTAGTTGTGACCGGACTTGGCATGTTGTCTCCTGTCGGCAATACCGTAGAGTCTACCTGGAGTGCTCTCCTTGCCGGTCAGAGTGGCATCAGCCTGATCGACCATTTCGATACTAGCGCCTATGCAACAAAATTTGCTGGCTTAGTAAAGGATTTTAACTGTGATGACATTATCTCGCGCAAAGAGCAGCGCAAGATGGATGCCTTCATTCAATATGGAGTTGTTGCGGGCTGGCAGGCCATGCAGGATTCTGGCCTTGAGGTCACCCCAGAGAACGCTCACCGTATCGGGGCCGCTATCGGTTCAGGTATCGGCGGTCTTGGCCTGATCGAAGAGAATCATGCCTCGCTGGTCAACGGCGGTCCGCGTAAAATCAGCCCGTTCTTTGTACCCTCTACCATCGTTAACATGGTAGCCGGTCACCTGACGATTATGCTTGGCCTGCAGGGCCCGAGCATCTCTATCGCCACGGCCTGTACCTCCGGCGTGCATAACATCGGCCATGCGGCGCGTATTATCGCCTACGGCGATGCTGACGCTATGCTGGCAGGCGGCGCTGAAAAAGCCAGTACCCCGCTTGGCGTGGGCGGCTTCGGCGCGGCGCGTGCGCTCTCAACCCGTAACGACAATCCGCAGGCGGCAAGCCGTCCTTGGGATAAAGATCGTGACGGCTTTGTGCTGGGCGACGGCGCGGGTATGGTCATGCTGGAAGAGTACGAGCATGCGAAAAAACGCGGCGCGAAAATTTATGCCGAGCTGGTTGGCTTTGGTATGAGCAGCGATGCCTACCACATGACCTCACCGCCGGAAAACGGCGCGGGTGCGGCGCTGGCTATGGTCAACGCGCTGCGTGATGCCCAGCTGGATCCGGCAAAGATTGGCTACGTTAACGCCCACGGCACCTCAACGCCGGCTGGCGATAAGGCTGAATCCCAGGCGGTTAAATCCGTGTTTGGCGAAGCAGCAAGCCGCGTGATGGTCAGCTCCACCAAATCCATGACCGGTCACCTGCTGGGCGCGGCGGGCGCGGTAGAGTCTATCTACTCGATCCTTGCCCTGCGCGACCAGGCGATCCCGCCGACCATCAACCTGGATAACCCGGATGAGGGTTGCGATCTGGACTACGTTCCGCATGTCGCACGCCAGGTAAGCAATCTGGAGTATACCCTGTGTAACTCCTTTGGCTTCGGTGGTACCAACGGCTCGCTGATCTTCAAACGGATCTAACGCCGTATGACCGGGTAGCCTCTGCGCTGCCTGGTCTGCTCCGCATGTTTTCCCTTCTGATTCAGCTTTCTCCGCTTGTCCTACGCTACGCATCCTGCCAGACTACCCGGTCACTGACACAGGAGCCGCTATGTTCTTGATAAATGGCTGCCAACAGCAGACGCTGGCGGCAAACGACAGGGCAGTACAGTTTGGTGACGGCTGCTTTACCACCGCCCGCATCCAGGCCGGTCAGATTCAGCTGCTCCCGGCACATCTTGCGCGCCTGCGTGAGGCCTGCGATCGTCTGCTGCTGCCGTTTAGCGACTGGACCCTCCTTGAGCAGGAGATGGTCACTCTGGCGAGTCAACAGCAGACCAGCGTGCTAAAGGTGATTATCAGCCGGGGCGCAGGCGGCCGCGGCTACAGCGCCATGGGCTGCGAGACGCCGACGCGTATTCTTAGCCTTGCAGCGCTGCCTGGGCACTACGATCGCTGGCGGCAGGAGGGGATCACCCTTACGCTCAGTCCTGTTCGGCTCGGACGTAATCCTCATCTTGCAGGAATTAAGCATCTCAATCGCCTCGAGCAGGTGCTGATCCGTACTCATCTTGAGCAGACGGCAGGTGACGAGGCGCTGGTTCTTGACAGCGATGGGTTGCTTACGGAATGCTGTGCCGCGAATTTATTCTGGCGGAAAGGCATGACGGTATTTACGCCGTGTCTTGACCATGCGGGCGTGAAGGGCATTATGCGTCAGTTTATTATCGATCGGTTGGCCGACTCTGAGTTTGCGTTCGCTGAAGTGGCCGCACGGCCAAAGGCGCTGGCAGATGCCGATGAGGTGCTGATCTGCAATGCGCTGATGCCCATTGTCCCCGTTAATGCCTGCGATGCATGGCGCTGGACGTCGCGCGAGCTATATACCTTTTTACTCCCCTTTATGAGCCTGTGATGTTGTCATGAAGAAAATGTTTCGTTTTGTTTTACTCCTGCTGGTCGTGCTGGGTATCGCCGCGGGTGCAGGTTACTGGAAGGTTCGCCAGCTGGCGGACAGCAAGCTGCTGATCAAGGCAGAGACGATCTTTACCCTGAAAGCGGGCACTGGCCGACAGGCGCTGGGAACCCAGCTCTATAGCGAGAAGATTATCAACCGACCCCGCGTCTTCCAGTGGCTGCTGCGCGTGGAGCCGGATCTCTCCCACTTTAAGGCCGGCACCTATCGCTTTACCCCGGAGATGACGGTGCGTGACATGCTGCGGCTGCTGGAGAGCGGCAAAGAGGCGCAGTTCCCGCTGCGTCTGGTAGAGGGGATGCGTCTCAGCGACTACCTGAAACAGCTCCGGGACGCCCCCTATATTCAGCACACCCTGAAGGATGACAGCTACGCCACGGTGGCGGAGGTGCTCAAGTTTGACCATCCTGAATGGATCGAGGGCTGGTTCTGGCCCGATACCTGGCTCTATACGGCGAACACCACCGATGTGGCAATGCTCAAGCGCGCCCACGACAAGATGGTCGCTGCGGTAAACAACGCCTGGGAAGGGCGGGCAGAGGGCCTGCCGTACAAAGATCGGAACCAGCTGGTTACCATGGCCTCGATCGTTGAAAAAGAGACGGCGGTTGCCAGCGAGCGGGACCAGGTCGCCTCGGTCTTTATTAACCGCCTGCGTACCGGCATGCGTCTGCAAACCGATCCCACCGTGATCTATGGGATGGGGGAGAGCTACAGCGGTAAAATCAGCCGTAGCGATCTGGAGAGGCCAACGGCGTATAATACCTACACCATTAGCGGCCTGCCGCCGGGACCGATTGCCATCCCGAGCGATGCGTCGCTGCGCGCTGCTGCCCATCCGGCAAAAACGCCGTATCTCTATTTTGTTGCTGACGGCAAAGGGGGGCATACCTTTACCACCAACCTCGTCAGCCACAATCGCGCGGTGCAGGACTATCTGAAAGTGCTTAAGGAAAAAAATGGCCAGTAAATACATCGTTATCGAAGGGCTGGAAGGGGCCGGAAAGACCACCGCCCGCGATACCGTCGTGGAGACGCTGACCCAGCTCGGCGTTAACGAGATGATCTTCACCCGCGAGCCGGGCGGCACGCAGCTCGCTGAGAAGCTACGCGGCCTGGTACTGGATATCAAATCCGTAGGCGATGAGGTGATTACCGACAAAGCCGAAGTGCTGATATTCTACGCTGCCCGCGTCCAGCTGGTGGAGACGGTAATTAAGCCCGCGCTGGCCCGGGGCTGCTGGGTGATTGGCGATCGCCACGATCTCTCAACTCAGGCCTACCAGGGTGGCGGACGCGGCATTGATGCCCATATGCTGGCTACGCTGCGCGACACCGTGTTAGGCGATTTCCGTCCGGACCTGACGCTCTATCTCGACGTGGAGCCGGAAGTGGGCCTGAAACGCGCCCGCGCCCGGGGCGAGCTGGACCGCATTGAGCAGGAGTCCTACGACTTCTTCCATCGCGCCCGTGCCCGCTATCTGGCGCTTGCCGCTGCCGATCCGCGGATCAAAACTATCGACGCCACCCGATCCCTCGAGGAGGTGATGAGCGACATTCGCCAGACGGTCACCGCCTGGGTGCAGGAGCAGGGCGCATGAAATGGTATCCGTGGTTACGCCCGGATTTTGAACGCCTGGTTGCCAGCTACCAGGCCGGACGCGGACACCATGCGCTACTGATCCACGCCCTGCCCGGAATGGGCGACGAGGCGTTAATCTATGCCCTGACGCGCTATCTGCTCTGCCAGCAGCCCGACGGACATAAAAGCTGCGGTCGCTGCCGCGGCTGTCAGCTGATGCAGGCGGGAACCCATCCGGATTACTATGTGCTGGAGCCAGAGAAGGGCAAAAGCACGCTCGGTATCGATGCGGTACGCGAGGTGAGCGAGAAGCTTTACGAGCACGCCCGGCTGGGTGGGGCAAAGGTGGTATGGATAAGCGATGCGGCTCGCCTGACCGAGGCCGCCGCCAATGCGCTGCTGAAAACGCTGGAGGAGCCGCCGGCTAATACCTGGTTCTTCCTCGCCTGCCGTGAGCCTGCCCGTCTGCTGGCGACCCTGCGCAGCCGCTGTCGTCTGCATCACCTCGCACCACCGGAAGAGCGCTACGCCTGCGCCTGGCTGGCGCGAGAGGTTCAGGCTTCCCCTGAGGCGATCCTGACGGCTTTGCGCCTCTGCGGCGGAGCGCCGGGCGCGGCGCAAACCCTGCTCGCTACCGATGCCTGGACGCAGCGCCAGACGCTGTGTGCCGCTGTAGATGCAGCAATGACCAGCGGTGACTGGCTCTCTCTGCTGCCCGCACTGAACCATGACAGCGTGGCCGAACGCCTGCACTGGCTGGCTTCGCTCTATCTCGACGCCATGAAAATCCAGCAGGGGGCGACGCTGCTTAGCAACGCCGATGCCCATCCGCTGGTGGTTCGGCTGGCTAAAATTATTGCACCTGTCCGGCTGCGCGCCATCTTAGCAGCGATCTTTACCTGCCGGGAGCAGCTGCTGACCGTGACCGGCGTCAATCGCGAACTGCTGTTAACCGATTTACTCCTGAGTCAGGAGCACTGGCTGCAACCCGACGCCGTGCTGCCTGTATCCCATCTTTAAGAGAGACATTATGTTTTTAGTGGACTCCCACTGCCATCTTGATGGCCTTGATTACCAATCCCTGCATAAGGACGTGGACGACGTGCTGGCAAAAGCTGCCGCCCGTGACGTTAAGTTCTGCCTCGCCGTTGCCACCACGCTGCCGGGCTACCGCGCCATGCGTGCGCTGGTTGGCAATCGTGACAACGTCGCCTTCTCCTGCGGTGTGCATCCGCTGAATCAGGACGAGGCGTATGACGTCGAGGAGCTGCGCACCCTGGCAGCAGAGGAGGGCGTTGTGGCGATGGGTGAAACCGGGCTGGACTACTTCTATACGCCGGAAACCAAACCCATCCAGCAGGAGTCATTCCGCAACCATATCCGTATTGGCCGCGAGCTGAACAAGCCGGTGATTGTCCATACTCGCGATGCGCGAGAAGACACGCTGGCGATCCTGGCCGAGGAAAAGGTGACGGATTGCGGTGGCGTACTACACTGTTTCACAGAAGACAGAGAAACGGCAGGTAAGCTGCTGGATATGGGCTTCTATATTTCGTTCTCTGGCATTGTTACGTTCCGCAACGCTGAACAGCTGCGCGACGCTGCACGTTACGTGCCGCTGGACAGGATGCTGGTAGAGACGGATTCACCCTATCTGGCACCGGTACCGCACCGGGGCAAAGAGAACCAGCCCGCAATGACCCGCGACGTGGCGGAGTATATGGCGGTGCTGAAAGGCGTATCGCTGGACGAGCTGGCGCAGCACACCACGAAAAACTTCGCCACGCTGTTCCACATCGACCCCGCCCGCCTGCAATCCCGCTGATTCTCCTGTTTTTTTAAAGCTCGTAATTAATTTGCAATGCGAGTAAAGTTCACCGCCGTAAACGGGGCGGTGAACGCCATTTTTCGCGCATTCTGGTACCATTTTTGTAAATAAGTGAAAGTTTTGGGGCGGCTGCGTTTTGAAACGTGATAGCGGTCAAACAAACTTGGGACGATTTATTTTACTCTGTGTAATAAATAAAGGGCACTTAGATGCTCTGACCAGGGCGCGGTTCTCCCCCCGCGCCAATGCGTGAAAACGTACAAAAAAGCACAAATACTCAGGAGCACTCTCAATTATGTTTAAGAATGCATTTGCTAACCTGCAAAAGGTCGGTAAATCACTGATGCTGCCCGTTTCCGTACTGCCCATCGCAGGTATCCTGCTTGGCGTCGGTTCGGCAAACTTTACCTGGCTACCAGAAGTGGTTTCCCATGTTATGGCAGAAGCGGGCGGTTCCGTTTTTGCTAACATGCCTCTGATTTTCGCTATCGGTGTTGCGCTTGGCTTCACCAATAACGACGGCGTGTCTGCGCTGGCTGCAGTGGTTGCCTATGGCATCATGGTGAAAACGATGGCCGTGGTTGCGCCGCTGGTGCTGCATCTGCCTGCAGAAGAGATTGCGGCGAAACACCTGGCGGATACCGGTGTTCTCGGCGGGATCATTGCGGGTGCGATTGCCGCCTACATGTTCAACCGCTTCTACCGCATCAAGCTCCCTGAGTATCTGGGCTTCTTCGCCGGTAAGCGTTTCGTGCCGATCATCTCTGGTCTGGCCGCGATCTTCATGGGCGTGATCCTCTCCTTCATTTGGCCACCGATCGGTACGGCTATCCAGACCTTCTCCCAGTGGGCGGCTTACCAGAATCCGGTTGTGGCGTTTGGTATCTACGGCTTCATTGAGCGCTGCCTGGTACCGTTTGGTCTGCACCACATCTGGAACGTTCCTTTCCAGATGCAGATTGGTGAATACACCAACGCGGCAGGCCAGGTCTTCCACGGCGATATCCCGCGCTATATGGCAGGTGACCCGACCGCAGGTAAACTCTCCGGTGGCTTCCTGTTCAAAATGTACGGCCTGCCGGCTGCTGCGATTGCCATCTGGCACTCTGCGAAACCGGAAAACCGTGCCAAAGTGGGCGGTATCATGATCTCCGCCGCGCTGACCTCGTTCCTGACCGGTATCACCGAGCCGATCGAGTTCTCCTTCATGTTCGTTGCGCCGATCCTCTACGCAATCCACGCGGTTCTCGCAGGTCTGGCCTTCCCGATCTGTATCCTGCTGGGTATGCGTGACGGTACCTCCTTCTCGCACGGTCTGATCGACTTCATCGTGCTGAGCGGTAACGGCAGCAAACTGTGGCTGTTCCCGATTGTCGGCCTGTGCTATGCGGCAGTCTACTACACCGTGTTCCGCGTGCTGATCAAAGCGCTTGATCTGAAAACACCGGGCCGTGAAGACGCTACCGATGATGCTAAAGCTGGCGCAACCAGCGAGATGGCTCCGGCGCTGGTCTCCGCCTTCGGTGGTAAAGAGAACATCACTAACCTCGACGCCTGTATTACTCGTCTGCGCGTGAGCGTGGCCGACGTGGCGAAGGTTGACCAGGCTGGCCTGAAGAAACTGGGTGCAGCAGGTGTGGTTGTTGCAGGTTCGGGCGTTCAGGCCATTTTCGGTACTAAATCCGATAACCTGAAAACCGAAATGGATGAGTACATCCGCAACAGCTAATTTGCAGTCTGGGGAGACTGAGGGAGCCGCAAGGCTCCCTTTTTTATTGCTTACCTTTTGGTAATTCATGCCCTTAAAGCGTAAGCACTATGATAAGTAACGAATGGAGGCTAAGATTTTCATACCTGTCCAATGCTGAAACAGAGAGTATTTGTATGTCTAATCCCACGCTATTTACCCCGCTACGCATCAGAAATCTGGAGATTGAGAACCGCATCGTCATCGCACCTATGTGCCAGTATTCGGCTGAAGAGGGATGCATGACTGACTGGCACGCTATGCATCTGGGGCAGCTTGCGCAATCGGGTGCAGGTTTGCTTACCATTGAAGCGACAGCGGTCTCTCCTGAAGGACGCATCACCTTTGCTGACGTTGGTCTCTATGATGATAAAACTGAGGCTGCAATGGCCGGGGTTCTTGACTCCATCCGTAAATGGTCGGATATGCCCATTGCAATCCAGCTGGCTCATGCAGGACGGAAAGCATCGACCTACAAACCGTGGGATAAACAGGGCCAAATCCCGCCTGACCAGCAGGGCGGCTGGCAAACGTTAGCGCCTTCCGCTGTTCCCTACAGCTCGGGCTATACGCCGCCTACAGCGCTGGACAGTGCCGGGCTAGACGAGATCCGCACCCAGTTTGCCAATGCCGCGAAACGCGCTGCCAGGCTGGATATCGATCTAATTCAAATTCACGCCGCACATGGTTATCTGCTGCATCAGTTCTTATCGCCGCTCTCAAACCAGCGTACTGATGAGTACGGCGGCTCGCTGGAGAACCGTGCCAGATTCCCACTGGAAATTTTTGACGTGGTTCGGGAAGCGTTCCCGGCAGAGAAAGCGATCAGCGTGCGCATTTCAGCGACCGACTGGGTTGAGGGCGGATTCGATATTGAAGAGGCTGTGGCGTTTGCCAAAATGCTTGAGGCAAGAGGCGTTGATGTTATCCATGTCTCCAGCGGCGGTCTCCACCCGGATCAAAAAATCGATGTCTATCCGGGGTATCAGGTCCCGCTAGCGAGAGCGGTAAAATCCGCTGTAAGCATTCCGGTTGTTGCCGTTGGACTGATCACCGAACCGCAACACGCTGAGGCAATCGTCTCGAGTGGCGATGCAGATATCATCGGGATTGCACGCACCGCGCTGTACGATCCACGTTGGCCCTGGCATGCCGCTGCGACGCTTGGCGCCCAGGTGCGGGCAGCCAGCCAGTACATGCGTTGCCAGCCGCATACGCTCAAAAATCTCTTTAAGTCCTGACCCTGCGAGGCTCGCCGCAACAGGCAAAGAACAGAAGCAGTAGAATAGCCGTGGCGCTTGAGGCTTTTTGCCTCATGCAGTCGGTAGAGATGTTGGTTTGCAAAGAGGTAAAAAGCAGAAAGCCCCGTAGTTAATTTTCATTAATCCACGAGGCCACCTGTATGCCTGAACAACATCAGAGTAGCCATTTACTCGCCGCAAGGCAAGGAGAAGAAGGCTATGAAGCTGCCACGGAACGCTCTTATCTGGTGCGTATTGATTGTGTGTCTCACGCTGTTGATATTCACCTGGCTGACGCGGAAATCGCTGTGCGAAATCCGCTACAGAGACGGGACAGAGAGGTAGCTGCTTCGATGGCTTACGAATCCGGTAAGTAGCAACCTGGAGGCGGGGCAACCCGCCTTTTTAGGGTAGATGTTGCCGGGCATCGCGAGCGCCTTTATAAGGGCTGTTGGTTGAGACCAGCAGCCCTTTTTCTTTCTACTAAAATCGTTACTTGCCAGACGTCACGCAGTAGCCGTTGCGTTATGCGTAGCACGCCGCAACAGGTGGAAAGCAGAAGCAGTAGAATAGCCGTGGCGCTTGAGGCTTTTTGCCTCATAACGTTGAAATGGTAGCGATGTGGTGAGGCAGAAAGAAGAAAGCCCCGAAGGTCATTTTTCAATTAACCAACGAGGCCTACTCTATGCCTAGACAACATCAGAGTAGCCATTTACCCGCCGCAAGGCAAGGGAGAAGAAGGCTATGAAGCTGCCACGGAACGCTCTTATCTGGTGCATATTAATCGTGTGTTTAACGCTGTTGATATTCACCTGGCTGACGCGGAAATCGCTGTGCGAAATCCGCTACAGAGACGGGAGCAGAGAGGTGGCTGCTTCGATGGCTTACGAATCCGGTAAGTAGCAACCTGGAGGCGGGGCAACCCGCCTTTTTAGGGTGGATGTTGCCGGGCATCGCGAGCGCCTTTATAAGGGCTGCTGGTTAAGGCCGGCAGCTCTTTTTTATAAGGGTAGATAGCCATTGATTATGTTCCACTTTTTATCTTCTTTAATGATAGGGTTATATGCTAACGCTAAAAGGAGATAAATCATGATTGTCCGCACATGGCACGGCTGTGTTCCGCTGAAGCATGCTGAAGGTTTTGCAGCACACCTCAATAAAACCGGCGTCGATCACTCAAAAAGCGTGCCGGGAAACTTGGGCGCGCTTGTTCGCCGAGAGGCGCAAGGTGACTGGGAGCACTTTTTTCTTGCTACCTATTGGCAAGATTTGACAGCGGTAAAGGCGTTTGCCGGGGAGGATTATCATGTGGCGGTGACTTACCCGGATGACGAGCAGTTTGAGTTGCTCTCCGATCCCTATGTTTTCCAGCATGAGGTGGCCGCAGTGTCGCCGCTATAGGGGACTGTAGGTGAGTTTAAATAGCATCAGCAGCTTACTTAAACATGCTGTTAAGGTACAACCATGAAAAAAATTGCACTGATATGTTTCCTCATGTCGAGCCTCACAGCGCAGGCACAAAACGCACCGCTTCCGGAACCTGTAAAACAAATAGAGAAGCAGGGAGTGGAGATTATCAAACCTTTTACCGCGCCCGGAGGCGTTCAAGGATGGCTGGGCAAGTTCCAGGATACCGGCGTGACTATCTATCTGACGCCTGATAAAAAGCATGCTATTTCGGGATATATGTATGATGCCCAGGGTAATAACCTGAGTGAAAAAATTATCAATGACGAGATCTATATTCCAGCAGGTCGGGAGATGTGGAAGACGTTAACCAGTGCGCAGGGAATAAAAGAGGGGAGTGAGGAAGCTGGCTGTAAAGTGGTGGTTTTTGCCGATCCATTCTGTCCCTACTGCAATAAATTCTGGCATCAGGCGCAGCCCTTTATTAAGGACAAACGCATCAGCATGACAACCTTGCTGGTTGGCGTAATTCGTCCGGACAGCGGACGATACGCAGCGGCCATTCTGGCAGCAGACGATCCCCAGAAAGCCTGGCACGATCTTGAAAGCTCTGACGCTAAAATTAAACCGGCGCTTAAAGAGAATACTCCTCGAGCTATTTTTAGCCAAATCCAACACATTCAGCAGCTTATGGAGCAGCTGGGTGCCAACGGTACGCCCGCTATCTACTATCTAAATAAAGACCGTGCGCTACAGCAGATCCTGGGTATGCCTAATGCGCAGCAGATGTCTGATTTAGCTGCCTGCAAGTAAAACGCCAGGCTACAAGCAAATAAAAAAGGGAGCCTTTCGGCTCCCTTCGTCACTCCGGCGCTATCAGAAACTGTAGTTAGCGCTGACGGAGAAGTTACGCGGCTCGCCATAGACGATAGTGCGGCTGTCGATGTCGGTCTCGTAAGTTTTGTCGAACAGGTTATCAACGTTCGCCTGCAGGGAGAATGCTTTGGTGACCTGGTAACGGGCAAAGAGATCCACCAGCGCGTAGCTGCCTTGCTCAGCGCGCAGCGTGCCGTCCGCAACGGCAACGTTAGACCAGACGCGGTTCTGCCAGTTGACGCCGCCGCCAACGGTCAGATCATGAATGGCTGGCAGACGGTAGCTGGTGAACATCTTCACGCTGGTACGCGGCAGGTTCGGGTTAACCGCGTCGCCTTCGCCATCATTCGCTACGTAGCGGGTTGCGCCAAAGGTCATCTGCCAGTTATCGGTCAGCGCACCGTTGATCTCAAACTCAACGCCTTTGCTTACCGTGCCGTCCGCTTCACGATAGGCAGTCTCGCCGTTGCTGCCAGGAATAACCTGCCCGGTAGACTGCGCCAGGTGATCCTGCTCAATGCGGAACACCGCAAGAGAGGTGGTCAGACGGCTGTTCATCCAGTCGGCCTTCACGCCAGCTTCATAGTTATTACCGGTGATCGGCGACAGGTACTTACGCTGTGCGTCGCGCTCGGTCTGCGGCTTGAAGATCGAGGTATAGCTGGCGTAGGTAGACCAGCTGTCGTTGATATCAAATACCACGCCCGCGTAAGGAGAGGTGTTGTTCTTCTCCATCTGCTGGTTCAGCGTATCCAGGTTGTACTTGGTATAGCGTGCACCGAGGATCACGTGCAGCGGATCGGCCAGGGAGATGCGGGTCGCCGCATAAACTGATTTCTGGTGGACGGTATCATCCTGGGCCAGGCTCAGCGGGTTCCAGTTGGTCTGGGGGAAGTTGCCGTTGTAGTCAGCGTAGTTGCCCAGCTGGGTATCGCCGATGTTCTCCCAGGAGCTGTAGTAGATGTTGTTCTGGCGCGAGTAGTTAGTACCGATCATCAGCTCGTGCTGACGGCCAAACAGGTCATAAGATCCATTTGCGAAGGTATCGATAGCGTCCACTTTACGCTTACCGGTGTTGTAGCCGGTACCGCCGACATAGGGGTAGGATGCGCCGTACGGGCTGACCATCAGACCAGTGGTACGGTCAACCTGGCCGTCCAGATAGAGCTGCTTACTGTCCAGCTCCTGTTCGGTATGGGTACCGTTAACGGTCAGCTGCCAGTTATCGCCCAGCTTCTGCTTCAGGGTCGCGAAGGTACGCTCGGACTTTTTATCGACATAGGCCCACTCCGGCGCGGTGCTGAAGCTGCGGTCCGGGTTGACGCGGCCGCCATCGGTATACCAGCGCGGAATGCCGCCCCAGGTTGGGCTGTTGGAGTTGGTCTCCTGATAGTCATAGCCGACGGAGAAGGTCGTGGCGTCGGTCAGATCGACATCCAGTACGCCGTAAAAGAATTTTTTCTCCTGGCTATAGCGGTCCAGCCAGCTGTCATTGTGCTGGTAGCCCGATACCATGCGGCCACGGATGCGACCGTCGTCGGTCAGCGGGGTAGAGAGGTCAGCCACGTAGCGCTGTTTGTTCCAGCTGCCATACTCGGCGGAGACGTTGCCGACAAATTCACGGCTGTCGGCGTGCTTGCGCACCATGTTAATAGCGGCGGAGGGGTTACCGGAGCCGGTGGTCAGGCCGTTGGCGCCGCGAACCACTTCAATACGTTCATACAGGGCGGTATCGGAGAGGGCGTCACCCATATTCCAGCGGGTCTCAAACAGGGTCGGAATACCATCGACCATAAAGTTATCGATCTCAAAACCGCGGGAGTAGAAGTTGGTGCGCTCAGAGTCCGTCGCGCTTTGGGTAATACCGGTGGTGTTTTTCAGCACGTCGCCGAGGGACTCCAGCTTCTGATCCTGCATGCGCTGTTTGCTGATGATGCTCACGGACTGCGGGATATCACGCGGAACCAGCAGCATTTTGGTGCCGGAGGTGGTGGTTTTAACGCTGTAATCCTGGCTCTCTTCATCGGCATAGCTGCTGGCTGCGGAGCCATCAACGATAACGGTATCGCCAGAGGTGTCTGGCGTGGCAGCAAAGACCGCGGCAGGCGCAAGTGCGAAGGCAATACAGACTGCCAGCAGTGACGGAGCGGCGGCAGGACATTGTCCATCCCTGGCATGAACGGTGAAAGACATGGTGAACCCTTTTCGCAAGTTAAATAGTGTGCTCTGACCGATACGTTGCCGATGTCGAGCATGCTGTGTTTGTTTTCATGATGCAATTGCGCATGAAAATGCAAATGCGAAATATACGCATTCATGTTAGCCCTGTAAACAGATGTAATATTTATGAAGGAAATTATTAGCGGCTGTTGAGTGGCGAAAAATCAGGCGCAACGGCAGCACTTAATCCTAATGCGTGAAGAAAAGAGGGGTAATAGTTGAAACATCAGGAGATTCTCGATCATACTCTCTTGTTGAGTCCCGCAGTTATTCATTAAGGAAGACGTCATGGCCGAAGAAACGATTTTCAGTAAAATTATCCGCCGCGAAATTCCGTCGGATATCGTCTGGCAGGATGAGCTGGTCACGGCATTCCGTGATATCTCTCCGCAAGCGCCGACGCATATCCTCATTGTGCCTAACCTGCTGATCCCCACGCTAAACGACGTCTCCGAGGCGCACGAGCAGGCGCTGGGGCGTATGCTCACCGTGGCCGCGAAGCTCGCAGCGCAGGAGGGGATTGCCGAAGATGGCTACCGGGTGATCATGAACTGCAACCGCCACGGCGGTCAGGAGGTGTACCATATTCATCTGCATCTGCTGGGTGGCCGCGCGCTGGGTCCGATGCTGACACATAAAGGTTAAGCCCATGCTGAGAGGAGGCCTGGCCGCGCTGCTGGCGCTGGCTGCACTGACCGGCTGTAGCTCACGTCCGGCAATTCCGGTGAGCGACGATCAGACGCTGGTGATGGAAGCAACCGTGCTGGCGGCAGGTATAAACGCAGAAAAACCGGTGCTGAATAACGCTGAGATCCAGCCCTCTGCATCCTCAACGCTCTATAACGAACGGGGCGAAACTGCCACCGTAAACTATCGTTTTTTCTGGTATGACGCCAGAGGTCTCGAGATGCATCCGCTGGAAGCGCCCCGGCGCATCACTATTCCTGCGCATTCATCGGTAACGCTCTACGGCAGCGCCAACTATTTAGGCGCGCGTAAGGTGAGACTCTATCTCTATTTGTAAGGGGTGAATCTTGATCAATAAACTGGGTCGTTATGCGCTACTCACGACCGTAGCGATGATCCTTTCGGGATGTATTATGCGAGGCGAGCAGCAGCCAGCGCCCGTGGAAGAAGCCAAGCCGCAGCCGCAGCAGCCGGTTGAGCAGCCGCAGCCGCAGCCGCAGCCGGTCCCTGAGGTGCCCTCCGTGCCGACGGTTCCCGCTCAGCCAGGACCGATTGAGCATCAGGATGAAACGGCGCAGCCTGCACCGCGCGAGCGTCATTTTGACTGGAGCGGGGCGGTCTCGCCGATGGTCAGCAAAATGCTGCAGGCCAGCGGTGCTTCCGGCGGCAACGTGCTGCTGGTGGATAGCGTCAATAACCGCACCAACGGCTCGCTGAACACCGCTGAAGCCACAGAGGTACTGCGCGGAGCGCTGGCGAATAACGGCAAATTTACGCTGGTCTCTGCCCAGCAGCTCTCCATAGCCAAGCAGCAGCTCGGCCTGTCGCCGCAGGATAGCCTCGGCACGCGCAGTAAAGCGATCGGTATCGCCCGCAACGTGGGGGCGCAGTATGTGCTCTACACCAGCGCCTCCGGCAACGTCAATTCCCCCGCGCTCCAGATGCAGCTGATGCTGGTGCAGACGGGCGAGATCGTCTGGTCAGGTAAAGGTGCGGTTCAGCAACAGTAATCTTCAGCGTGACGAGATCCTGTCACGCTTCTTCCCCCACGCAGTGCTCGTCGCCAGCCCAGAACAGATCGGGCTGAGCGGCGGGAGCTGCGTTATTGCTACCGGCCAGCAGCGTCTGGTGCTGCGCCAGCAGCATGCAGCCACCACGCCCGCGCCGTTTCTGCGTCAGTATCGTGCCCTAAAACGGCTCCCTAACTCTCTTGCGCCGCGCCCGCAGTGGCTGGGGCAGGGCTGGATGGCCGTTGACTATCTTGCAGGCGAGGTGAAAACCACGCTGCCGGATACCCATCCCCTCGCCGACTTGCTGTATCATCTGCATCAGCAGCCCCGTTTTGGCTGGCGCATAACCCTGCTGCCGCTGCTGGAGCGCTACTGGCAGGCCTGCGATCCTGCACGCCGCACGCCGCGCTGGCTGGCATGGCTAAAACGCCTTAAGCGTGAGGGTGAGCCGGGCGTTATCAGACTCGCCCCGTTACATATGGATGTGCATGCAGGTAACCTGGTGCATACCGTTTCGGGTCTGCGGCTGATTGACTGGGAGTATGCGGGTGACGGTGATGTCGCTCTCGAGCTGGCCTCGGTCTGGACAAGGGATGAGGCCGAGCGCCAGCGGCTTATTAGCGCTTACGCCCGCATGGCAAACATCGGTTTTGAGCAGCTGGCGCGGCAGGTGCAGCGCTGGCGGCCTTGGGTGCTGATGCTGATGGCGGGCTGGTACGAGTGCCGCTGGCAGCAGACCGGGGAGCAGCAATTTATTATGCTGGCAGATGAAACATGGTGTCAGCTAGAGACAAAAGGATAAGAGAGGTCAGTGTGGGTCCGGTAATGTTAGATGTGGCAGGCTATGAGCTGGATGCGGAGGAGCGCGAGATTCTGGCGCATCCGCTGGTAGGGGGCCTGATCCTCTTTAGCCGAAATTATCACGATCCGGCGCAGCTGCGCGAGCTGGTGCGGCAGATCCGCGCCGCCTCGCACCATCGGCTGGTGGTGGCGGTGGATCAGGAGGGGGGCCGGGTACAGCGTTTTCGCGACGGCTTTACGCGCCTGCCTGCAGCCCAGTCGTTTGCTGCGCTGCTCGGCATGGAGGAGGGCGGCAGGCTGGCCGAGGAAGCGGGCTGGCTGATGGCCTGCGAGATGATCGCCATGGATATCGATATCAGCTTTGCTCCCGTGCTGGACGTCGGCCACATCAGCGCGGCCATCGGCGAGCGTTCGTACCATGCCGATCCGCAGAAGGCGCTGGCCATAGCGACCCGCGTAATCGACGGCATGCACCGGGCAGGCATGAAGACCACCGGCAAGCACTTCCCCGGCCACGGGGCGGTAACGGCGGACTCCCATAAAGAGACCCCGCGCGATCCGCGTCCGGAGGCACTGATCCGCGAGCATGACATGTCGATCTTTAGCTCGCTGATCCGCGACGGCAAGCTGGATGCGATTATGCCCGCGCACGTCATCTACAGCGAGGTCGATCCGCGCCCGGCCAGCGGCTCGCCCCACTGGCTGAAAACGGTGCTGCGCGGCGAGCTGGGCTTTAACGGGGTGATCTTCTCGGACGATCTCTCCATGGAGGGGGCGGCGATCATGGGCAGCTATGCCGAACGCGCCCAGGCCTCGCTGGATGCCGGCTGCGATATGGTTCTGGTCTGTAACAATCGCCAGGGGGCGGTGAGCGTGCTGGATAACCTGTCGCCGATCAATGCAGCGCGTGTTACGGAGTTGTATCATAGAGGTTCGTTTACGCGTCAGGAGCTGGTTGCGTCTGCCGAATGGAAAGCGGTGAGCAGCAAACTGGAACAGCTCCAGGCCCGCTGGCTGGAGCGGTCGGCGGCTCATTAACCCTCCCTGAAAGGGAGATAGCACAGGGTGAGGACACGATGATCATCTACTTACACGGTTTTGATTCGAACAGTCCGGGCAATCACGAGAAGGTTTTGCAGCTGCAGTTTATCGATCCCGATGTACGCCTGCTGAGCTACAGCACGCGCCATCCGAAGCATGATATGCAGCATCTGCTGAAAGAGGTCGATAAGATGCTGCAGCTTAACGTCGATGAGCGGCCGCTGATCTGCGGCGTCGGCCTGGGGGGATACTGGGCTGAGCGCATCGGTTTTCTCTGCGACATCCGGCAGGTGATATTCAATCCTAATCTCTATCCCGAAGAGAACATGGAGGGCAAAATCGACCGGCCGGAGGAGTATACGGATATCGCCACCAAGTGCGTGACCAACTTCCGCGAGAAGAACCGCGACCGCTGCCTGGCAATCCTCTCCCGCCACGATGAGGCGCTGAACAGCCAGCGCACCGCCGAAGTGTTACATGCGTTTTATGAGATTGTCTGGGACGAAGAGCAGACGCATAAGTTCAAGAATATCTCCCCGCATCTGCAGCGCATCAAGGCCTTTAAAACCCTAGGTTGAGCCGTCACCCTACAAACCAGCCTTTTAGCGGCTGGTTTTTTTTCGCCCTTCAGCCGAAACCTGGTTATCTTTTATGCATCAAAACTTGATATATATCAATTTTGGTATGACCAATGCACCGTTCATGTTATTCTCGTGGGGTATTTGGACATTTGCGCAGCTAACTTGTTGTTAATTAAAAGCTATTTCCATAACTTTTAGTTAACAATTGGTTAATATTTTAGGGGGTCGTGTTGACTACACCATTGAAAAAGATTGTGATTGTTGGCGGTGGAGCTGGCGGACTGGAGCTGGCAACCCAGCTGGGTAAGAAGCTGGGCCGGGGTAAAAAAGCCAAAATTACCCTCGTCGATCGCAACCACAGCCATCTGTGGAAGCCGCTGCTGCATGAAGTTGCCACCGGCTCACTGGATGAGGGCGTGGACGCGCTGAGCTATCTGGCCCACGCGCGCAATCACGATTTCCAGTTCCAGCTTGGCTCGGTTGTGGATATCAACCGCGAAGGCAAAACCATCACCCTGGCCGAGCTGCGGGATGAGAAAGGTGAGCTGCTGGTGCCCGAGCGCAAGCTGCCTTACGACACGCTGGTGATGGCGCTGGGGAGCACCTCCAACGACTTCAACACCCCGGGCGTGAAAGAGCACTGCATTTTCCTCGATAACCCGCACCAGGCGCGCCGTTTCCATCAGGAGATGCTGAACCTGTTCCTGAAGTACTCCGCGAACCTGGGTGCCAGCGGTAAGGTCAATATCGCTATTGTGGGCGGCGGGGCGACCGGCGTCGAGCTGTCGGCGGAGCTGCACAACGCGGTGAAGCAGCTGCACAGCTACGGCTATAAGGGCCTCACCAACGAGGCGCTGAACGTGACGCTGGTCGAGGCGGGCGAGCGCATTCTGCCTGCGCTGCCGCCGCGTATCTCCGGGGCGGCGCACAGCGAGCTGACCAAAATGGGCGTGCGCGTGCTGACCCAGACCATGGTGACCAGCGCGGATGAGGGCGGCCTGCACACCAAAGACGGCGAGTATATTCAGGCCGATCTGATGGTCTGGGCGGCAGGGATCAAAGCGCCTGACTTTATGAAAGAGATTGGCGGTCTTGAGACCAACCGTATCAACCAACTGGCGGTAGAGCCGACGCTGCAGACCACCCGCGATGCGGATATCTACGCGATTGGCGACTGTGCCTCCTGTGCCCGTCCGGAAGGGGGCTTCGTGCCGCCGCGCGCTCAGGCAGCACACCAGATGGCGACCTGCGCGCTGCATAACATTATCGCGCAGATAAAAGGCAAGCCGCTGAAAGGCTACGTCTACAAGGATCACGGCTCGCTGGTCTCGCTGTCGAACTTCTCCACCGTCGGCAGCCTGATGGGTAACCTGATGCGCGGCTCGATGATGGTCGAGGGGCGCCTGGCGCGCTTCGTCTATATCTCGCTCTACCGTATGCACCAGGTCGCCCTGCATGGCTATTTTAAAACCGGCCTGATGATGCTGGTAGGCAGCATCAACCGCGTGATCCGCCCGCGCCTGAAGCTGCACTAAGCCCGTCGCCCCGTCGCCTCCCGGCGGGGCTTTAGCATATCCTTCTGCTGATTTCCATCAGGTGGCTCAGATTTCTCTGAATCACCTCATTTTGCCACATAACCCCCCGTTATTTACCGCCTTTCTGATTGGCTTCTGTCCGCGCTGATTGCAGAATTATGACTATCAGAGCCAACCAGAGGGACTATTCAATGAATAAATCCATGTTAGCGGGTATCGGAATTGGTGTGGCCGCTGCACTGGGCGTTGCTGCGGTGGCGGGCCTGGACGTTTTCAATCGCGGCCCTCAGTATGCGCAGGTGGTTTCTGCTACACCCATTAAGGAGACGGTAAAAACACCGCGTAAAGAGTGCCGTAACGTAACGGTAACCCATCGACGTCCGGTGCAGGACGAAAACCGGCTGACCGGCTCGGTGCTGGGCGCAGTCGCGGGCGGCGTGATTGGTCACCAGTTCGGCGGCGGGCGTGGTAAAGATGTCGCCACGGTCGTCGGGGCGCTGGGTGGCGGCTACGCCGGTAACCAGGTGCAGGGGGCCATGCAGGAGCGAGACACCTACACCAGCACCCAGCAGCGCTGCAAAACCGTCTACGACAAATCAGAAAAGATGCTCGGCTATGATGTCACCTATAAAATTGGTGACCAGCAGGGAAAAATTCGCATGGAGAACGATCCAGGCACCCAGATCCCGTTGGACGGTAACGGACAGCTGGTTTTGAATAACAAAGCATAAAAAAGCAGTACCCCAGATTTGGCTCCTCATTCGCTCAGGCTGGGGAGCCTTTTTTATGGGGGATGGTGATCGGCAGAGAATATAGGGTCGTAGGCCTGATAAGCGTAGCGCCATCAGGCATTTCCGCACGCGCCGGGTGGCGGCTGCGCCTTAGCCGGCCTACAGCCCCAGGGATTTTAGATCATAAAAAAGCCCTGCTTGCGCAAGGCTTTTAATATCGCTCAGTATCAAATCATACTTTGTTGGCGGATCAGCAGGCAACCTGTAATCAATACAGAGATGAAAGCAAACAGGATCGAACCACCACATACTACCCAGAGACTAAATAACAATGTAATTACTATTAACACCTTAAATAATGGTAATAGCAAAACCATGACCGTTATCCTTCTGCATGTGAATAGTCGTAAAATTGTCCTGAAAACCTGCTAATCATTAGCAGGGGAATAATCACTTAGTAAGCGTAGCAAAGGGTCATGCAAAAGTGTGAGAAAGATTTGGCCTATCGTTAAGATAGGCCGAAGCGATATCAGAATTTAATGAGTTCTGGCCAGAGGGCGAGGGTGGTGCGGGTGATTTGCAGCAGCTTTTCCTGCGATGCCCCTTCACGGGCGCTGACCGACATTCCCTGAATAACACAGTTAAGAAACTGCGCCACCGAAGATAACGATGTGGCCGCCGGGATCTCACCGCGCTGCTGACGCTGCTCCAGAAAACGTAGCAGGGCAGCCTCCTGCATGGCGTGACGCGACTTTAGCGTCTGGGCAATCTCATTTGACGATGCTGCCAACGCCGCCGAGGTGCTGATTAAGAAGCAGCCCGAGGGCGTCTCTTTGCTGGTAAAACAGGTCGCGACGGAGGTGAAGTAGTCCAGCAGCGCCTGTTCAACGCGCTTCTCATCGCAAAACAGCTCCGCCTGATACTTAGTGGCAAACTGCGAAATATAGCGGTCGAGCACGGCGCGGAACAGCCCCTCTTTGTTAGTGAACTCCGCATAGAGCGTCGGGGCCTTCGCACCGGTGGCCTCAACAAGATGGGACAGCGACGTGGCCTCATAGCCATGCTGCCAGAAGAGCGTCATGGCTTTATCAAGCGCCGCTTCCCTGTCGAAAACTTTCGGTCGGCCACGGCTTTTTTTCGTACAGCTGCTGACGTCGGTGGTCATAGTGGCTCCTCACCTGATGTTGAATTATTGAGCAATCATTATAAAAATAATTGCCACCGAAGGCCAGCAGGGAATGGTTAAAAATAATTATGTTATATCGTAATGATTTTTAACGATTTGGTGCTTACATCGATTGCACGGCTGCGGCCTCATGCTGGGTGACGTCCACCGGCATGCCCGAGCGTACCGCTATGACCTCCTCCATCAACGCAGCATCGGTCTCGGCAGCGGATTTAAAGCTCTCCATACTGGCGTTCAGCACCAGCGGCTGCGTTTTCGGATCGTCATTGATGGATTTGGAGAGCGGCTGGTGGACCTCAACCAGCCGGGTACCGTCCGGCTCTACCGAGGCCTTCACGGGGGCGTTGATAATGTTCACCGGCGTCCCAGGGGTAACCTGGCGGAACAGCGTCGCAATGTCACTATCACGCAGGCGAATACAGCCCGAGCTGACGCGCATCCCGATGCCAAAGTCGGCATTGGTACCGTGAATCAGATAGACGCCACCGTGAGCAGCCAGGCGGATTGCATGGTGGCCCATCGGATTATTTGGCCCGGCGGGCACCACCGCCGGGAGATCAACGCCCTGCGCCTTATAGCGTGCACGAATGTTAGCCGTCGGCGTCCAGGTCGGGTTGGCACGTTTATCGGAGACGCGGGTGACCATCGTTGGCGTCAGGGTGTCGCCTCCCAGCTGGCCAATGCCGATAGGGTAGATGGTCACCTCGCTCTTGCCTGGCTGGAACCAGTAGAGGCGCAGCTCGGAGAGGTTGATAACAATTCCCTGGCGCGGCACGTCCGGCAGCAGAGTCTGGAGCGGGATGGTCAGGACGCTGCCAGCGCGAGGCACGTAGGGATCAACGCCGGGGTTAGCCTGCAACAGCGCCAGAAAGCCGACGTTATACTTTTTCGCGATGGCCTCCAGCGAGCCGCCGTCATTCTCAACGAGGTGAAAACGGTTCTCGCCCACCAGGCGACTACCGTTAGCGGGAAGCGGCCAGGTATTGGCCTGGGCGGGGAGGGAGAGGGCGGCCGTCGCCGCAAGGGCCAGCAGCATTATCCAGCGAGCGATGCGCATCTGTTTCATCATTAGACCACCGTGTGTTCAGGTTATTGTTATGCAATGGCAAAGATGAAGTATGGACGGAAGGTGTGTCTGGATGTTTCTTGAAGTGCAAGGATATGTAAAGAGCAACGCACGCTGCCGTAACAGCGTGCGCCTTAGGCTTAGGCGATGGCGTTCTCTGCCAGCTCCTTCATAAAGTTACTCACCCACTCCATTCGGGTTTTGCGCTCGCCCAGCTCCTGCATAAACTTCAGCCGAGTAGGACCATCGAGGCGGAAGTTCTGCGGCTGCTTTTGCAGCAGGCCGATAAGCCAGGCCGGATTAACATGGTTCTTCTCGGCAAACTCAATCGCGCCGCCTTTGTCGTTGCTCTCCAGCTTGCGGATCCCCAGCTTCTGCGCCTGCTGACGCAGTCGGGCCACCTCAAGCAGCGTCCGGGCAGGATCGGGAAGCAGGCCAAAGCGATCGATCAGCTCTACCTTGATCTCCTCCAGCTCGCTGCTGCTCTTTGCACTGGCAACGCGCTTGTAGAACGACAGGCGAGTATTAACGTCGGGAATATAATCATCCGGCAGCAGGGCGGGCATGCGTAGCTCAACCTCGGTCTGCTGGTTGGTCAGATCCTCCAGCGACGGCTCGCGCCCGGCCTTCAGCGCATCGACGGCGTTCTCCAGCAGCTCCATATAGAGCGAGAAGCCGATGGTCTCCATGGAGCCGCTCTGATCTTCCCCGAGCAGCTCGCCCGCGCCGCGGATCTCCAGATCGTGGGTCGCCAGCGCAAAGCCTGCCCCCAGATCCTCCAGCGAGGCGATGGCTTCCAGACGCTTCTGCGCGTCGGTGGTCATCGCCTTCGGATGCGGCGTCAGCAGCCAGGCGTAGGCCTGGTGATGGGAGCGTCCCACACGACCACGGAGCTGATGCAGCTGGGCCAGGCCAAAGTGGTCCGCCCGCTCAATGATGATGGTGTTGGCGGTAGGGATGTCGATCCCGGTCTCAATGATGGTGGTACAGACCAGCACGTTAAAGCGCTGGTGATGGAAGTCGTTCATCACCCGCTCCAGCTCGCGCTCGCGCATCTGGCCGTGGCCGATGGCGATCCGCGCCTCCGGGACCAGCTCTGCCAGCCGCTGGGCTGCCTTCTGGATGTTCTCTACGTCGTTATAGAGGTAGTAGACCTGGCCCCCGCGCAGGATCTCACGCAGCATCGCCTCGCGTACTACCAGGCTATCGTACTCGCGCACGAAGGTTTTCACTGCCAGACGACGGGCGGGCGGCGTGGCGATAATCGACAGATCGCGCATGCCGCTCATCGCCATGTTCAGGGTTCGCGGGATCGGCGTGGCGGTGAGCGTCAGGATATCGACGTCGGCACGCATTGCCTTGATGCGCTCTTTGTGGCGCACCCCGAAGCGGTGCTCCTCATCGACGATCAGCAGGCCGAGATCGCGCCACTTCAGATCGCTTTGCAGCAGCTTATGGGTGCCGATCAGAATATCGACCTTGCCCTCTGCGGCATCGGCCAGCACCTGGGTTTGCTCTTTAGCGCTACGAAAGCGCGACAGCAGCTCGATGCGTACCGGCCAGTTGGCAAAGCGGTCGCGGAAGTTGTCGTAGTGCTGCTGGGCCAGCAGGGTAGTCGGCACCAGCACCGCCACCTGCTTATGGTTCTCCACCGCCAGGAAGGCGGCACGCATCGCGACTTCGGTTTTACCGAAGCCCACGTCGCCGCACACCAGACGATCCATCGCCAGCGGCTGACACATGTCGCTGAGTACGGCATTGATCGCCTGGGCCTGGTCCGGCGTAGTTTCAAACGGGAAGGCGTCGCAGAAGAGCTGATACTGCTCTTTGTCATGCTTAAAGGCGAAGCCGGTTTTGGCTGCGCGCTGGGCGTAAACGTCCAGCAGCTCGGCGGCCACGTCGCGTACTTTTTCCGCCGCCTTCTGCCGCGCCCGCGTCCAGGCATCGCTGCCCAGCTTATGCAGAGGCGCATTCTCCTCCGCGCCACCCGCGTAGCGGCTAATCAGGTGCAGCGACGACACCGGCACGTAGAGCTTCGCATCATTAGCATAGGTCAGCATCAGGTATTCACCCTTGATGCCGCCCGCTTCGAGGGTGGTCATGCCCGCGTAGCGCCCAACGCCGTGCTCCAGATGCACCACCGGCTGGCCAGGGTGCAGCTCGGCAAGGTTGCGGATCAGCGTATCCGGGTTGATGGTCCGGCGATTGTCCTGGCGACGACGGGCAACGCGCTCGCCCAGCAGATCGCTCTCGCAGATCAGCGCCCGGTTGCGCAGGGTATCAATAAACCCGCGCTCCGCCGCGCCGATCAGCAGGTAGCGCCCGCTGGCCGTTGCCTCATCAAGGCGCAGGATCCGCTTCGGCGCAACCTTAATACGGGCCAGCAGCTCGCCCAGCGCCTCACGGCGACCTTCACTCTCAACGGAGAAGACCACCGGGCCAGTGAAGGACTCCAGGAACTTACGCAGGCTATCCAGGGGCGCTTTCTGCTGGGCCTGGATCGCCAGGTCTGGCAGCGTCTGGTAGCCAAGGTTGGTATTGGCGGCCTTCTCCGCCAGCTGCTCGGTTTTCAGCTGAATGCGCGGCCAGCGCTTCAGCTCGGCAAACAGCTCGTCGCTGCGCAGCCACAGCGTCTCAGGCGGCAGCAGGGGACGCATCGGATCGACGCCGCGGTTCTCATAGCGGGCCTGGGTTTCACTCTGGAAGCGCACCGCGCTGGCGTCGAGATCGCCGGTGTTAATCACCAGCGTATTGGCCGGGAAGTAGCTAAACAGCGGCGGCAGCGGTTCGCTGAAAAACAGCGGCTGCCAGTACTCGATCCCCGCCGGCAGGGTGCCTTTGCTCACCTGCTGGTAGATATGCTCGGCGTCGCGCTTCACCTCAAAGGTATCGCGCCACTGGCTGCGGAACAGCTCAATGGCCGCCTTGTCGGTGGGGAACTCGTGAGCGGGCAGGAGGTTAATCGCCTCGACCTCTTCCAGGGTGCGCTGGGTGTCGGGATCGAACAGCCGCAGGCTATCAATTTCGTCATCAAAGAAGTCGATGCGGTAGGGCTGGGCGCTGCCCATCGGGTAGAGATCCAGCAGCGCGCCGCGGGTCGCGTATTCACCATGCTCCATCACCTGGTCAACGTGGCGGTAGCCAGCGGTGTCCAGCTGGGCGCGCAGGGCGTCACGAGAGAGGCGCTGACCCTTTTTCATCACCAGCGCGTGGCCGTGCAGATAGCTGTGCGGGCAGACGCGCTGCATCAGCGTGTTCACCGGCATGATCAGCACGCCGCGCTGCATAGAGGGCAGCTGGTAGAGCGTCGAGAGCCGGGAGGAGATGATCTCCTGGTGCGGCGAGAAGCTGTCGTAGGGCAGCGTCTCCCAGTCGGCGAGATTCATCACCAGGCTGTCGGTAAACTGACGGATCTCATCATGCAGGCGCAGCGCGTTTTGCATATCGGGTGCAATCAGCACCACCGGGCCTGCGTGACGCTCAACGATTTCTGCCACTTCTGTGGCACAGGCGCTGCCTGTAAGCTCACCCAGTTGGCGCTGGTCGCCCGCTTTCGCGGGAAGGGAGTAACGGTATTGTTCAGGCATAGCGAATATCGGGATCTCATGGGTTTATGCCCCCTGATATGGGGGCATATCACTGATACACAATGCAGTTTATTATCTTTGATCCTTCAATATTAGCAAAGTTGCGCCATTAGCGAAGGACGGGGAGAGGCCGCAGCTTCTCCGGCGGTGAAAAAAGCACGTCGCCAAACAGGCGCACGGAGAGGCGGCGGATGGCCAGGCCCACCAGGGTGCAGACCAGCAGGCTCAGAATGGGGTAGACCAGCAGCAGGCCCAGCTCCAGCGTCGGGGAGAGCGTGCCCTGGCGAAACAGCGGCAGCAGGGCGAGGCTGCTGCCTTCAATCAGGATGCGGTGGGTGGTATAGATGGCGATGGTGTTGGAGCCAATCACGTTCAGGAGCCTCTCTTCCCCAGGGGTAAAACGCTGCTCCAGCCGCCAGAAGAGGGACATAATCAGCCACGCCGAGAGCAGGGAGAGCAGCACCGGCACGTTGCAGAACCAGAGCGCCACCGCCACCAGTAGGGCAGGGACAAGGGGTAAAATTTGGCGACGCAGGGGAGTGCTCTGCAACCAGCCCATTATGGTCGCGCCGCACCAGGCCCCGAGGGCGTAGTAGATGATGTTCCGCACCACGCTGTTCATTCCCCACCAGGGGAGAGGCAGAAAGTTGATTGCCACCGAGGCCAGCAGCATCAGCACCAGCGCGGGGCGCTGCCAGCGGCTCAGGAGTTTGCAGACCACGAAGTAGATGAGCAGGGCGTAGAGGTACCACAGGCTGGTGCTGGCGGTCAGCATTCCATGCAGAAACTCGCTCAACGAGTCGGCGTAGGCGGCGTTAGCCGACTGGCTCAGATCGCGCTCCGGGGCCAGCCAGCGGTTGAGAAGACCGATCCCCTGCCACTGTAAAACGCCCCATAGGGCCAGCACGTAGAAGATCGACCATAGCCGTTTGTCGATGCAGCTTTTCCACTCGACCTCGTTGATATAGCGGCGGATCAGGTAGCCGGAGATAAAGAAAAAGACCGGCATGCGGAAAGGGGCAAGGTAGAGATTCATATAGAGCCAGCATTTGGCAAGCAGGCCGGAGGGTGGGTGTTGCAGCCCTGCAAGATGGGGATAGAAGGTGATCACCGAGTGGTAGATAACGACAAGGCAAATGCATAACCCCTTGATCTGATTAATCCACAATGCTTTTTGCTTCATTATTAATACGCCCGTGTTGCAATAAATTTCGGCGTTAATAGTGGTGAGAGTGGGCGAGGCTGTAATCGGTAACGCTCTGGATTTGCCCCGTTATCGGAAGTTTTCGGAAAAAGGCGAGGCCCGCTATGCGCGGCATGGCCGATAAACTCTGCTTTAGCAAATTGATTTTGAACAATTTTTTATCCTAATCCCCGATAATTCTTAGCGCATAAGCGATTTACCATCCCCGGTTTCGCTTATATACTCGTGAGTCTGCTAATCGCAACCAGACGGATGTTATGTATCAACCTGTCGCACTATTCATAGGCCTGCGCTATATGCGCGGGCGTGCAGCGGACCGCTTCGGTCGCTTTGTCTCCTGGCTCTCCACCATTGGCATTACGCTCGGCGTGATGGCGCTGGTGACCGTGCTGTCGGTGATGAACGGCTTCGAGCGCGAGCTGCAAAACAACATTCTGGGGCTGATGCCGCAGGCGGTTCTCTCCTCGGCCAATGGCTCACTTAACCCACAGCAGCTGCCAGCCAGCGCCGCGAAACTCCAGGGCGTCAGCCGCGTTGCGGCGCTGACTACCGGCGACGTGGTGTTACAGAGCGCGCGTAGCGTCTCGGTGGGGGTGATGCTTGGCATCGATCCCGCGCAGAAGGATCCGCTCACGCCGTACCTGGTGAACGTCAAGCAGACCGACCTGCAGCCGGGCAAATATAACGTGATCCTCGGCGAGCAGCTGGCCGGGCAGCTGGGCGTTAACCGCGGCGACCAGCTGCGGGTGATGGTGCCCTCTGCCAGCCAGTTCACGCCGATGGGCCGCCTGCCGAGCCAGCGTCTCTTTACCGTGATCGGCACCTTTGCCGCCAACAGCGAGGTGGATGGCTACCAGATGCTGGTCAACATTCAGGACGCGTCGCGCCTGATGCGCTACCCGGCGGGAAACATTACCGGCTGGCGGCTGTGGCTGAACGAGCCGCTGAAGGTGGACGAGCTGAGCCAGCAGACGCTGCCGGAAGGGACCAAATGGCAGGACTGGCGCGATCGCAAAGGCGAGCTGTTCCAGGCCGTGCGCATGGAGAAGAACATGATGGGCCTGCTGCTGAGCCTGATCGTCGCCGTGGCCGCCTTCAACATCATCACCTCGCTGGGGCTGATGGTGATGGAGAAGCAGGGCGAAGTGGCGATCCTGCAAACCCAGGGGCTGACGCCGCGCCAGATCATGGCGGTCTTTATGGTGCAGGGGGCCAGCGCGGGGATTATCGGCGCGCTGCTCGGTGCCGTACTCGGGGCGCTCCTTGCCAGCCAGCTTAACAATCTGATGCCGATCATTGGCGCGCTGCTGGACGGCGCGGCGCTGCCGGTGGCCATTGAGCCGTTGCAGGTCATTATTATTGCGCTGGTGGCGATGGCCATCGCGCTGCTCTCTACGCTCTATCCCTCATGGCGCGCCGCCGCCACCCAACCCGCTGAGGCTTTACGTTATGAATAAGATCCTGTTGCAATGCGACAACCTGTGCAAACGCTATCAGGAAGGGAACGTGCAGACCGACGTGCTGCACGATGTCAGCTTTAGCGTGAACGAAGGCGAAACAGTGGCGATTGTCGGCAGCTCCGGCTCTGGTAAGAGTACGCTGCTGCACCTGCTGGGGGGGCTGGATACGCCCACCTCTGGCGACGTGATTTTTGGCGATCGCCACCTGAGCCAGCTCTCCTCGACGGCGAAAGCCGAACTGCGTAACCGCGAGCTGGGCTTTATCTACCAGTTTCACCACCTGCTGCCGGACTTTACCGCCCAGGAGAACGTCGCCATGCCGCTGCTGATTGGCAAGCATAAACCGGCGGAGATTACCCAGCGGGCGCGGGATATGCTTCAGGCAGTGGGGCTGCTGCACCGGGCGAATCACCGTCCCTCAGAGCTTTCCGGCGGCGAGCGCCAGCGCGTGGCGATTGCCCGGGCGCTGGTGAACAATCCGCGTCTGGTGCTGGCGGATGAACCCACCGGTAACCTTGATGCGCGTAACGCCGACGCGATCTTTGCCCTGCTCGGCGAGCTGAACGCTTCCCAGGGGACGGCGTTTCTGGTGGTCACCCACGATCTGCAGCTGGCAAAACGCATGAGCCGTCAGATGGAGATGCGCGACGGCCACCTGAGCGCGGAGATGACGCTGATGGGGGCGCAGTAATGGCTTCACCTCTGTCGTTACTCATCGCCCTGCGCTTTAGCCGTGGCCGTCGGCGCGGCGGCATGGTGTCGCTGATCTCGGTGATCTCCACCATCGGCATTGCGCTGGGGGTGGCGGTGCTGATCGTCGGCCTGAGCGCCATGAACGGCTTTGAGCGCGAGCTGAATAACCGCATTCTCGCGGTGGTGCCCCACGGCGAGATCGAGCCGGTCAACCAGCCGTGGAGCAACTGGCGCGAGGCGCTGAGCAAGGTTGAGAAGGTGGCGGGGATTGAAGCCGCCGCCCCCTATATCAATTTTACCGGCCTGGTAGAGAGCGGGGTAAACCTGCGCGCGATTCAGGTGAAAGGGGTCGATCCGCAGCAGGAGACGCGCCTGAGTGCGCTACCGCACTACGTGCAGAACAACGCCTGGGCCAACTTCAAGGCGGGCGAGCAGCAGGTGATCCTCGGCAAAGGCGTCGCCGAGGCGCTGAAGGTCAAGCAGGGGGACTGGGTGTCGGTGATGATCCCCAACGCCAGCGCTGACCATAAGCTACAGCAGCCGAAGCGCGTCAGGCTGCACGTCAGCGGAATTTTGCAGCTTAGCGGCCAGCTCGATCACAGTTTTGCCATGATCCCGATGCAGGATGCTCAGCAGTACCTGGAGATGAACGACGGCGTGACCGGGATTGCCATCAAGGTTAAGGACGTCTTTAACGCCAACAAACTGGTGCGCGATGCCGGCAGCGTGACCGACAGCTACGTCTACATTAAAAGCTGGATCGGCACCTACGGCTACATGTATCGCGATATCCAGATGATCCGCGCCATTATGTATCTGGCGATGGTGCTGGTGATCGGCGTGGCCTGCTTTAATATCGTCTCCACCCTGGTAATGGCGGTGAAGGACAAGAGCGGCGATATCGCCGTGCTGCGTACTCTGGGGGCGAAAGATGGACTGATCCGCGCGGTCTTCGTCTGGTATGGTCTGCTGGCCGGACTGTTCGGCAGCGTGGCGGGGGTAGTGATTGGTGTCGTAGTTGCCCTTCAGCTGACGCCGATTATCAACGGCCTTGAGACGCTGATTGGCCATCAGTTCCTGTCGGGGGATATCTACTTTATCGATTTCCTGCCGTCAGAGCTGCATGTGCTCGACGTAGTCTACGTGCTGGTAACTGCTCTGGTGCTGAGTCTGCTGGCGAGCTGGTATCCCGCCAGACGCGCCAGCAATATCGATCCGGCCAGGGTACTCAGTGGCCAGTAATAGCGGTCAGTAACAAGGAGCGGCGATGTATTACGGGCTGGACATTGGCGGGAGTAAAATTGCGCTGGGGATCTTCGACAGCGACAGAAAGCTACAGTGGGAGCGGCGCATCGCCACGCCCCATGACAGCTACAGCGCCTTTTTAGACGCCATCGCCGGGCTGGTGCATGACGCCGACGCCCGCACGGGTGAAAAAGGCTCGGTGGGCATCGGCACTCCTGGCGTGCCCGTCACCGCCAACGGCACGCTCTACGCGGCGAATCTTCCTGCCGCCAGCGGCAGGGCGTTACGGGCCGATCTCTGCGCCCTGCTGGGGCGCGAGGTACGTCTCGATAACGACGCCAACTGCTTTGCTCTCTCGGAGGCCTGGGACGATGAGTTCGCCCGCTATCCGCTGGTGATGGGGCTGATCCTCGGCACCGGCGTCGGCGGTGGGCTGGTCTTCAACGGCAGGTCCATTCCCGGCCACAGCTATATTACCGGCGAGTTTGGTCATATCCGCCTGCCCGTCGATGCGCTCGACATTCTTGGGTACGACACTCCGTTAATCCGCTGCGGCTGTGGCCAGCTGGGCTGTATTGAGAACTATCTTTCAGGCCACGGCTTTGCATGGCTCTACAATCACTTCTACGATCAATCTCTGAACGCACCTGAAATAGTCGCTCTATGGGAACAGGGTGATGAGAGGGCGCTGGCGCATGTGGCTCGCTACGTTGAGCTGCTGGCCGCCTGCCTGGGGACGATTTTGACCATCGTAGATCCGGATCTGCTGGTTATTGGCGGCGGGCTGTCAAACTTTGCCGCGCTGACCACGCTGTTGTCCGATCGTTTGCCGCTGCGTCTGCTGCCGGTTGCCCGGGTACCGCGCATTGAACGCGCCCGGCACGGCGACGCGGGCGGCATGCGTGGCGCAGCCTTCCTCCATCTCACCGATTAAGCACAAGAGGCCGATATGCAGTCGCGTCGTTTTAGCCGACTAAGCCGTTTTCGCCGCAACAAGCGCCATTTGCGCGAGCGTCTGCGCCAGCGCATCTTTTTCAGAGACAGAGTGGTACCCGAAGTGATGGAAAAACCAAGAGTGGTCGTGTTGACCGGGGCGGGGATCTCCGCCGAATCGGGCATTCGTACCTTCCGCGCCGCCGATGGGCTGTGGGAGGAGCACCATGTAGAGGACGTTGCCACGCCGGAGGGGTTTGCCCGTAACCCAGAGCTAGTGCAGTCTTTCTATAACGCGCGCCGTCGCCAGCTCCAGCAGCCGGAGATTGCGCCTAACGCCGCGCATCTGGCGCTGGCTAAGCTGGAAGAGGCGCTTGGGGATCGCTTTCTGCTGATCACCCAGAACATCGATAACCTGCACGAACGGGCAGGTAATAACAACGTGCTGCATATGCACGGCGAGCTGCTGAAGGTGCGCTGTGCCTCCAGCGGCCAGGTGCTGGAGTGGACCGGCGACGTCACGCAGGAAGACAAGTGCCACTGCTGCCAGTTCCCGGCGGCGCTGCGCCCGCACGTGGTCTGGTTTGGGGAAATGCCGCTGGGCATGGACGAGATCTACAGCGCGCTGGCGCTGGCGGATCTGTTTATCGCCATCGGCACCTCCGGTCACGTCTATCCCGCCGCCGGTTTTGTGCATGAGGCGAAGCTACAGGGGGCGCATACCGTCGAGCTTAACCTCGAACCGAGCCAGGTTGGCAGCGAGTTCGAAGAGAAGCACTACGGACTGGCGAGCCAGGTGGTGCCGGAGTTTGTTGATCGGCTTTTGAAAGGGCTGTAGGTCCAGAAAAACGCCGGGCGGCACTACGTTTGCCCGGCCTACGTTGATGCAGCTATTGTGGTTATGTAGGCCCGGCAAGCACAGCGCCGCCGGGCGTTTTTACAGCCAGGGCAGGCTTAACGACCCGCTTTTAGCTTCTGGTAGTAGCTCTCATAGATGGCGCTGGCCTGGCCAACATCATTCTGCCATTCGCCTTTACTGACGGTCTCGGCATCCGGATAGAGCGACTTGTCGTTAGCTACCGCCGGGGTAAGCAGCTTGCGCGCCGCGAGGTTAGGCGTCGGGTAGCCGATAGTCTCAGCAACCTGTTTTGCCACATCCGGGCGCAGCAGGAAGTTGATCAGCTTGAGCGCGCCGTCAACGTTTTTAGCGTTGGCCGGGATCGCCAGGCTGTCCATCCAGAAGATGCCGCCCTCTTCAGCCCACACTACCGTTAGCGGGGTGCCGTTCTGGCGCGCCACGTAGGCAGAGCCGTTCCAGACCATCCCCAGGTTTACCTCACCCTCCATGTAGGGGTTGGCCGGATTATCGGAGTTGAAGGCCGCGACGTTTGGCATCAGCTTTTGCAGCTCGTGGTAGGCCGCCTCAATCTCTTTCGGATCGGTGGTGTTACCAGAGTAACCCAGCTTGCGCAGCGCCATCTGGAACACTTCCCGGGCATCGTCGGTCAGCACCAGGCTGCTCTTATACTCCGGCTTCCACAGATCGGCCCAGCGGGTAACGCTTTTCGGATCGATCGCTTCGCTGTTAACCCCGATTGCCGTCGCGCCCCAGATATAGGGGATAGAGTAGTCGTTGCTCGGATCGAACGGCTTGTTCAGCACCTCGGGGTCAAGATTGCTGAAGTTGGTCAGCTTGCTCTTGTCAATCTTCTGGATCATCCCCTCTTTGCGCATCTTATCAACAAAGTAGGTGGAGGGGACGACCAGATCGTAGGCACCCTCTTTATAGGTTTTGAGCTTGGCATACATGGTCTCGTTCGACTCATAGGTCGAATAGATCACCTTGATGCCGGTCTCCCTGGTAAACTGCTCCAGCAGGCCTGGCGGCACATACTCGGTCCAGTTATAGAAGTAGAGGGTCTTATTATCCTCGGCATGGGCGGCACTCACGCTGAGCGCCAGGGCCCCTGCGGCGAGCAGGTGGCGTGACCAGTTTTTCATTTTAACGTCCCCTGATTGCGGAGCCTGTCTTCAGGCCCCTGGTTTTGTCGCGTCCAATAAGCTGGCTGGCAATGACCAGAGCCAGCGAGAGTACCAACAGAATGGTCGCCAGCGCGTTCACCTCCGGTGAGACGCCGACTTTCACCATCGAGTAGATCTTCAACGGTAGAATTTCATACCCCGGCCCGGTCACGAACGACGAGACAACCACGTCATCCATTGACAGGGTAAAGCTCAGCAGCCAGCCGGCGGCCACGGCGGGCATCGCCAGCGGCAGAATGATCTTGCGCAGGATGGTGGTTTCGCTGGCACCCAGATCCTTCGCCGCCTCCAGCATCCGCACGTCAAAGCCCTTCAGGCGTGAATAGACCGTCACCACCACAAACGGTAGGCAGAAGGTGATGTGCGAGAAGAGCAGCGACCAGAAGCCGAGCTGGATGCCGAGCAGCATAAACAGCACCAGCAGGGAGATCGCCATGACGATGTCCGGGGACATCATCACCACGAACAGCATCCCGCTAACGAAAGGCTTGCCGCGAAAGCGGTAGCGGTAGAGCGCCACCGCGGTCAGGGAACCAATCAGCGTGGCAAAGGTTGCCGACAGCACCGCCATGGTCAGCGAGTGCTGGGCTGCCTGTAACAGACTGTCGTTGTTCATCAGCAGGCTATACCAGCTGGTGGTGAAACCCTGCCAGTTGATGCCAAAGCGCGCCTGGTTAAAGGAGTTGACGATCAGAATAACGATCGGAATATAAAGGTAAGCGTAAATGGCGGTCATAAAACCGCCGCGCAGCAGTCGGCCCATCAATCCAGCTCCACCTTTTTATTCAGCAGGCGCATCGCGCGCCAGTAGACCAGCAGCATCAGGCCCATCACCACCGTCAGGGTGATGCTGGTCGCCGCACCGAACGGCCAGTCGCGAATGTTGAGGAACTGGCTCTTAATCACGTTGCCGATCAGCAGGTTCTTCGCCCCCCCCATCAGATCCGAGACGTAGAACAGCCCCATCGCCGGCAGCATCACCAGCAGGCAGCCGGCAATAATGCCCGGCATGGTCAGCGGCAGGATGATGCGGATAAAGGTTTGCAGCTTGCTCGCGCCCAGATCCCGCGCCGCCTCCAGCAGCGGCTTGTCCAGCTTCTCAATGCTGGAGTAGAGCGGCATCACCATAAACGGCAGCAGAATATAGACCAGACCGATGATGACCGCGCTGGGGGTAAACATGATGCGCAGGGGCGTATCGATGATCCCCAGCTCCAGCAGAAAGGCGTTGAGATAGCCTTTCGTGCTCAGGAAAAGCTTCAGGCCGTAGATGCGGATCAGCGAGTTGGTCCAGAACGGCACGATCAGCAGGAAGAGCAGCAGCGGGCGTACCTTTTGCGGCAGCCTCGCCAGGAACCAGGCGAACGGATAGCCCAGCGCCAGACAGGCGAGGGTGGCGATCAGCGCCATATTGAGGGAGTGCAGCAGCACCTCAAAATAGAGCGGATCGAGCAAGCGCGTGTAGTTGTCCAGCGTAAAGACCAGCTTAACGAAGGAGACGTCGTCGCGGGTCAAAAAGCTGGTTACCACGATCATCAGGTTGGGCAGAAAGACAAACAGCACAAGCCAACCGACGATAGTGGCGATCACCACGTTCTGGAATTTACTTGTGCTCTTCATCAGCCAGTACGACCTCCCAGCTCTCTACCCAGTTGATCGCCATTTTCTGATCCAGCGAGTGGTCAAAGTCGGGATCGTCTTCGTTGAAGAACTCGCTGACCATCACAATCTTGCCGTTCTCCAGCTCGACCACCGACTCCAGGGTCATGCCCTTGTAGTTACGCTCGCGTACGTAGCCAATCAGGCCTTCGATCTCATTGTCGTCGTTGATCTCATCGACGCGCAGATCCTCCGGGCGCAGCAGGACGTTCAGCTTCTGGCCTGGCGTGACGGCAAAGTTAACGTAAATATTGCATTCGCGGCCTTCGACGCTGGCCCGCACGCGCTGTGCGTCCAGGCGCTCGATCACCGTCGCGCTAAAGATGTTGATCTCACCGATAAAGCTGGCGACGAAGAGATTTTTTGGCTCCTCGTAGATCTCACGCGGGGTGCCGTCCTGCTCAATCTTGCCGTTCTGCATCACCACGATCCGGTCGGACATGGTCAACGCCTCCTCCTGATCGTGGGTGACGAAGACAAAGGTGATGCCGAGCTTGCGCTGCAGCGCCTTCAGCTCGTTCTGCATCTGCTTGCGCAGCTTGTAGTCGAGGGCCGAGAGGGACTCATCCAGCAGCAGCATGCGCGGCTTGTTGACCACCGCCCGGGCGATGGCAACGCGCTGCTGCTGGCCGCCGGAGAGCTGGTGCGGCTTACGCTGGGCAAACTCTTCCAGCTGCACCATACGCAGGGCATCGGTAACGCGGGGAGCGATCTGATCCGCCGGGGTCTTCTGCATCCGCAGGCCAAAGGCGACGTTTTCGAACACCGTCATGTGCGGGAAGAGGGCGTAGCTTTGAAAGACGGTATTAACATGGCGATGTTCTGCCGGAACGTTCGTTATATCATCGCTGTCGAGGGTGATACGGCCGGTATCAACGCTCTCCAGGCCTGCAATCAGGCGCAGGACGGTGGTCTTACCGCAGCCAGAGGGACCAAGCAGCGTCAGAAATTCGCCGTTATTGATGGTCAGGTTAAGATCGGAGATAACGGTTTTACCATCAAAACTTTTTCGAATCCCCGCCATTTGTACCAGCGGTGAAAGCGAACGTGATTGTGTATTCAATTTTTGACTCTGTCCCATGTAGACGCAACGGATGGCTTACCGATGCGGGGTTTGTGAGTAACCACCTTGGGTTTTGGCACGTTAATGAGGCCTGGCATTCTACGGCAAACCACTGAAATCGCCAAACCTTGTTCATATTTCTTATCCGGATGAGTCATTTCTCAGCCACTATTAAGGGTGTAATAAAATACAGGGTTTACAAGTTAAAAGTGACCTGACGCAATACATATCTTGTCGCGCTTATTGATAATGTCGGGACAAAAAGTGAGGGTGGCCGCATGGAAAAATTACTTGAGCGTTTTTTACACTACGTATCATTAGATACGCAGTCGAAACCGGGTGTCAGACAGGTTCCAAGCACCGAAGGGCAGTGGAAGCTATTGGAGCTGCTTCGCGATCGGCTTAACGAGATGGGCCTTATCAACGTGACGCTGAGTGACAAAGGCACGGTAATGGCGACGCTTCCCGCCAACGTAGAGGGCGATATTCCCACCATCGGGTTTATCTCCCATGTCGATACCTCCCCGGACTTTACCGGTAAGAACGTCAATCCGCAGATCGTCGAAAACTACCGCGGAGGCGACATCGCCCTTGGCGTGGGGGATGAGATCCTCTCGCCGGTGATGTTCCCGGTTCTGCACCAGCTGCTGGGGCAGACGCTGATCACGACCGATGGCAAGACCCTGCTCGGCGCGGACGATAAAGCGGGCGTAGCGGAGATCATGACCGCGCTGGCGGTACTGATTAAGCAGAACGTGCCCCACGGCGAGATCCGCGTGGCCTTTACCCCGGATGAAGAGGTAGGAAAAGGGGCGAAGCACTTCGACGTCGCGGCGTTTGGTGCACAGTGGGCCTATACCGTGGACGGTGGCGGCGTGGGAGAGCTGGAGTTTGAGAACTTCAACGCCGCCTCGGTGACGATCAAAATCGTCGGCAATAACGTGCACCCCGGCACGGCGAAAGGGGTGATGGTTAACGCCCTGACCCTTGCGACGCGTATTCATGCCCTGGTCCCTGCCGATGAGAGTCCAGAGACTACTGAAGGCTACGAAGGTTTCTATCACCTCACCAGTATCAAGGGGGCGGTGGATCGCGCAGAGATGCACTACATCATTCGCGATTTCGATCGTAAAAACTTTGAGGCGCGCAAACGCAGGATCATGGAGATCGCCAAGAAGGTCGGCAAAGGGCTGCATCCGGACTGCTATATCGAACTGACGATCGAGGACAGCTACTACAACATGCATGAAAAGGTGGTTGAGCATCCGCATATTATCGATATCGCCCAGCAGGCGATGCGCGACTGCGATATCGAGCCGCAGCTCAAGCCGATTCGCGGCGGCACCGATGGTGCCCAGCTCTCCTTTATGGGACTGCCGTGCCCGAATATCTTTACCGGCGGCTATAACTACCATGGCAAGCATGAGTTTGTGACCCTGGAAGGGATGGAGAAAGCGGTGCGCGTGATCGTGCGGATTGCGGAGCTGACCGCGAAACGGGGTTGATGGCGCTTGTCACACTATCGTCGTCATTACGTTCCCGGTGGGAGCTGGTTTTTCACCGTTAATCTGCGCAACCGCTATAGCGATCTGTTGGTCAGGCATATTGATGCATTGCGCTCGGCAACGGCGCAGGTAAAGCGCCGTAAGCCATTTTTAATTAACGGCTGGGTTGTTCTGCCCGAGCATATGCACTGTATCTGGACGCTACCGGCTGAAGACAGTGATTACTCGGGCCGCTGGCGCGATATCAAAAAGCACTTCACCCGAACGCTGCAAGCGAATGGTATCTGGCAGCCCCGATTCTGGGAGCATACCCTGCGCAGTGAAGAGGATTACCGGCGGCATATGGATTACATCTATATCAACCCGGTTAAGCATGGCTGGGTAAAGCGGGTACAGGACTGGCCCTATTCGACCTTCCATCGAGACGTGCAAAACGGGTTGTATCCGTTAGATTGGGCCGGGGATTATACCGAGTTCACCACCGGAGAACGGCGTTAATCGCAAATCTCGGGCTTTGTAGGCCCGGCAAGCTTGCGCCGCCGGGCGTTGATGTGTTGTCGCCGCAACGCCGGGCGGCACTGCGTTTGCCCGACCTACGTTGGTGAGGCTGCTGCGGTTTGTAGGCCCGGCAAGCCTGCGCCGCCGGGCGTTGATGTGTTGTCGCCGCAACGCCGGGCGGCACTGCGTTTGCCCGGCCTACGCAGGTGAGGCTGCTGCGGTTTGTAGGCCCGGCAAGCTGTGCGCCGCCGGGCGTTATCGAGAGTTAATCCTCGAAGAACCAGTAGCCGCTGTTGACCAGCGCGGCGAGCATGGCGAGGAACGACGGGTCGTCCAGCGCGTCACCGAGCGTGTCGGCGTTCACCACGATGTGGTTTGCCAGCGCGGCAAGGGCCGGGCGGTGCGGGGAGTCGATCTTCTCACCGTTGACAAATACGTCGTCGCCGACGCGCAGCACGCGCAGGCCGCCAAGGCGTACCAGCTTATCACCCTGCTTCAGCGCATCGTAGATCTCATCCGGCTGATACGGCGGCTCCGGTGGAGAGACGTCAAGCTCATGGCGCGACTGGGAGATAAACTCGCCAAACCACTGCTGGAACTGCGCCGGCTGGTTAATCAGCTCAACCATCATGCCGCGCAGCTTATCCAGCTCCTGAGGCAGGATATCCGCCGGGTGCTCCCGGGACGGCACGTCCGGATCGCTATAGCGGTGGCTGCCCAGCTCACGCTGCAATACATAGTCTGCAAAGCCGCTGATCATCTCCCGGCCGCTTGGTGCGCGGAAGCCCACCGAGTAGTTCATCGAGTTTTCAAGGGAGTAACCCTCGTGCGGGAAGGCAGGGGGAATATAGAGGATATCACCCGGCTCCAGCTCTTCATCAATGATCGCCTCAAAAGGATCGACCTGTAGCAGATCCGGATGCGGACAGTGCTGCTTCATTGGCACCTTATCGCCCACGCGCCAGCGGCGGCGGCCGGTACCCTGAATGATAAAAACGTCGTACTGATCGAGATGCGGGCCTACGCCGCCGCCCGGTACGGAGAATGAGATCATCAGATCGTCAATACGCCAGTCCGGCAGCGCCCGGAAGGGACGCATCAGCGCGGCGCTCTGCTCGTGCCAGTGATCCACGGCCTGCACCAGCAGCGACCAGTTGGTTTCACCCAGGTGATCGTAGCTCTCAAAGGGACCGTGGCTGACGTTCCATTTACCATCCTGATGACTGACCAGGCGGCTATCGACTTCGCTCTCCATCGCCAGTCCAGCCAGCTCATCCGGCGAGAGAGGATCGATAAAGTTGGCGATGCCCCGCTTCAGCACCACCGGGCGTTTTTGCCAGTAACGCTGAATAAAATCGGCCCAGTCGAGTGTTAATTGGTATTCCATATAAGTTTCCTGGTCTTGTGTCTGACTCGGATTATAACGGATGGCAACACGCCTGGGTGCTTAATTCGTTAATTATCCCCGGCGCTCTCCTGCTGACGGGCGAAAATCGCTTCCATCCGTGCGCCGCCGAGCGGGCTTTCGCCAGCTATAATCTCGCCGCCGTACTGCTCGACAATTTCCCGGGCAACGGCTAAGCCTACACCCTGGCCGGGTCGTAGCGTATCGGCCCGCTGACCACGGTCGAAAATGGTCTCCCGCAGGCTGACCGGAATACCGGGACCGTCATCGTCAATGATAATATGCAGCCGATCGTCGGACTGTCGGGCGGAGACCTCAACAAACTCCAGGCAGTATTTGCAGGCGTTATCCAGCAGGTTACCCATCACCTCCATCAGGTCGTTTTTCTCGCCGACAAAGCTGATCTCCGGAGAGATATCGAGGGTGATGGCGACCCCTTTACGCTGGTAGACCTTATTCAACGCCGAGGTGAGGCTGTCCAGCAGCGCCGCGACCGGATGCAGCTCGCGGCTGAGCATGATGCTGCCGCCGCGCATGCTGGCCCGGTGCAGATAGTAGCCAATCTGCTGGGAGATTCGGCTGATCTGCTCCAGCATCACCGGCTCGGCGTCGCTCACGCTCAATCTGTTGCTGCGCAGCGAGCGCAGCGTGCTTTGCAGCACCGCCAGCGGCGTTTTCAGGCTGTGGGTAAGATCGGTGAGGGTGGTACGGTACTTGTCGTAGCGCTCGCGTTCACTTTTCACCAGGCGGTTGAGGTTACGCACCAGGCTAACCAGCTCGCGGGAGGTCTGCGGGTTCAAATGCTCGCGGTGGTGATCCTCCAGCTCGCGCACCTCTCTGGCCAGCGCCTCAATGGGACGCAGGCTCCAGCGTGCGGCGATCCACAGCAGGGGAATAACCAGCAGCAGGTTGGCGATCACCACGTAAATAAACCAGTTCCACACCTGGTGTGCCTGCTTAAGTTCGTCGGGCACGGTGTCGATCACCACGATGGTCATCGGCGGCATATGTGCCGTCGCCGGGTAGTAGTTTACCGCCACCGAGTGGGTGGTTTCGCTATCATGGTCGTTGGCCCGCAGGTCGCTGAGGGCTTTCTGCGCGGAGGGATCGCCACTAATTAGGCCGCTGGTGGCGTCGGCGTCGGCTTCAATCTCATGGAATCCGTCAACTTTTAGCCACTCCGGGCGGATGCGCTGCACCAGCCACGGCACGCTGCGCTGGGCCCACAGCAGCTGCCCCTGCCGATCGTAGATCAGCGCCACGGTGGGGCCTTGCAGATTCAGGTTTTCAGGCAGCTCAATGCTGAAGCGCTGGTTATCCCACCGCGACAGAGTGTAGAAGAGGTTGCTCTCGCCGCGCAGCAGGCGAAAGGTAGTCTTGTCGAAGCTGACGCTGTAGCCCACCAGCGCCACCATGCCGTAGGAGAGAGAGAGCACCAGCACCACAGCGGCGGTGGCGAGCAGAAAGCGGACCCGCAGGGAGAGCGGCAGCAGATGCCGCCGGAGCTTTTTCATGAATGCAGTTCGAACAGGTAGCCCTGGCCGCGTACGGTATTAATCACGTCATGAGGATACTGCGCCTGGATCTTTTTCCGCAGGCGACCCATTAGCACGTCGATGGTATGGCTCTCACGCAGCTCGGCGTCGGGGTAGAGCTGTAGCATCAGGGCATCTTTGCTGACCACTTTACCGCTGTTGCGGATCAGCGTCTCCATGATGGTGTACTCGAAGGCGGTCAGCTTGATCACCTCGTCATTGATGGACAGCTCCCGGCGCGAAAGATCGACCTGAAAAGGCGGCATGGAGATGACCTGCGAAGCATGTCCACCGTTGCGGCGCATCAGAGCCTGCATGCGGGCGGCCACCTCTTCGATATGAAACGGCTTGGTAACGTAATCATCGGCCCCGGCGCTCAGCACCTCGACCTTATCCTGCCACCCTTCGCGGGCGGTGAGCACCAGTACGGGGAGGGTGACATCATGGCTGCGCCAGCGGCGGATCAGCGACAGGCCGTCCTCGTCCGGCAGGCCGAGATCGACAATAGCGATATCGGGAAGATGTTCATTTAAATAGTAATCCGCTTCCTTTGCATCTTCGGCGGCGTCAACCTGATGCCCCAGCTCCTGAAGCTGCACTTTCAGGTGGTGGCGCAGCAAAGGGTTGTCCTCTACGACGAGTACGCGCATTGTCCGAGCTCCCATATATTCATGTTGTGAATAGTTTAACGCGAATCAGGAATTATGAGGCGATCGAAATCAACAGAGAGTAAACCAGGAGTGAAGCGGCCCGCTCCTTAACCGGAAGCGGGCCAAAAGCGAGCTGTTATTTCAGCTCATCAACCATGGTAATGGCCCGGCCAATGTAGTTGGCAGGGGTCATGGCTTTGAGACGGGTCTTCTCCTCTTCCGGCAGCGCCAGGCTATCGATAAACTGTTTCATGCCTTCGGCGTCAACGCGCTTGCCGCGGGTCAGCTCCTTCAGCTTCTCGTACGGCTTTTCGATACCGTAGCGGCGCATTACCGTCTGGATAGGCTCAGCCAGCACTTCCCAGTTGTGATCCAGCTCGTCAAGCAGACGATCGCGGTTCACTTCCAGCTTGCTCACGCCTTTCAGCGTGGACTGGTAGGCGATCAGCGCGTAGCCGATGCCGACGCCGAGGTTACGCAGCACCGTGGAGTCGGTGAGGTCGCGCTGCCAGCGGGAGACCGGCAGCTTAGCCGCCAGGTGCTGCAGCACCGCGTTAGAGAGGCCCAGGTTGCCTTCGGAGTTTTCGAAGTCAATCGGGTTAACCTTGTGCGGCATGGTGGAAGAGCCAATTTCACCGGCGATCGTCTTCTGCTTGAAGTGGTTCAGGGCGATGTAGCCCCACACGTCGCGATCGAAGTCGATCAGGATGGTGTTAAAGCGCGCCATGCAGTCAAACAGCTCGGCAATGTAGTCGTGCGGCTCGATCTGGGTGGTGTACGGGTTCCACTGGATGCCCAGAGAGGTGACAAACTCCTCGCTGAACTGGTGCCAGTCCACTTCCGGGTAGGCCGCGATGTGAGCGTTATAGTTACCTACCGCGCCGTTGATCTTACCGAGGATCTCCACCTGGGCGAGCTGGCGGAACTGACGCTCCATCCGGTAGGCGACGTTGGCCATCTCTTTGCCCATGGTTGACGGCGTGGCCGGCTGGCCGTGGGTGCGTGAGAGCAGCGGGATATCGCGATACTGCACCGCCAGATCTTTTACCGCATCGATAATCTTGCGCCAGTAGGGCAGCACCACCTCTTCCCGGGCGGTATGCAGCATCAGGGCGTGAGAGAGGTTGTTAATATCTTCCGAGGTGCAGGCGAAGTGGATGAACTCAGAGACCGCGTGCAGGGCTGGAACGTCGGCCACTTTCTCTTTCAGAAAATACTCGACCGCTTTCACGTCGTGGTTGGTAGTGCGCTCAATGGTTTTGATGCGTGCGGCATCTTCTTCGCTAAACTCCGCAACAATTTTATCGAGGTAACCGTTTGCGTCGGCAGCAAAAGCAGGAACTTCCTTGATAGCTGCATGTGCCGCCAGCTTTTGCAGCCAGCGTACTTCTACCTGAACACGAAACTTCAGCAGGCCGTATTCGCTGAAGATCTCGCGTAGCGCGCTGACTTTATCGCCGTAGCGTCCATCGACAGGGGAAACGGCGGTCAGTGAGGATAATTCCATAAGACAAAACTCCGGGACGTTAACAATGGGCAAGAATTTGTTTCGCCTGCGTGGACAGACGATTACGGGAAAACATCAGCTGCAGACGGCCACCGCCCACCTGGTGCCAGAGCACGGCGGCGCGGATGCCAGCGAGCAGCGAGGCGCGGACTTTAGCCTGCACCTGGGCGCTTTGCAGCACCGCCGGGGTGCCGGTTACCTGAATACGCGGACCAAGGGGGCTTATGACATCAACATAGATCGCGGCCATCGCGCTTAGCAGGGTGTCGGAGTGCAGGTCGAAGTGTTCAAGCTGGCGCTGTAGCCCGGCGATGCGGCTGCCCAGCTCATCCATCGCGCCTTTACCTGCGGCGAGCTTACGCTCCAGCACCATCAGGCTTAAGGTGTAACGGGTCAGCTCGGCGTTCAGCCCCTGACGACTGCTGGCGTTGAGCACGCCGAGCAGGGTTTCAAGGCCCATGCGCAGGTTGGCTTCGCTGCCGCCAAATACCGCCAGCGTTGAGTCCGGGTTCTGGTCAATCACGCTGTTCAGCGAAACATGCAGCGCGTCGGAATCACAGGTACCCTGGTGCGCCAGCTGCTGTACCAGACGGGCCGACTGGCAGATCCCTGCCAGCGCGATGGTGATATCATAATAGTTCTTCGCCACACTCACTCCTTGTTTCCCCGCCGCCTTAGAAGCAACGGGGAGAATGTCTACGTTAAACCGGCAGCGGCAGACGCTGCTCAATAATGCCGCCGCCCAGGCAAACTTCACCGCTGTAGAAGACAGCGGACTGGCCCGGCGTAACGGCAGCCACCGGCTCGTCAAAACGGACCTCGATACGTTCGTCATCCAGCGCGGTGACCGTGCAGGGAATATCGGTCTGGCGATAGCGCGTTTTCACCGTGCATTGCAGCGTGCCGGTAAAGGTTTCGCGATCGACCCAGTGCAGCTGCTGGGCAATCAGGCCCACCGACATCAGGCGCGGGTGATCGTGACCCTGGGCAACGATCAGAACGTTATTCTCAACGTCTTTATCGACCACGTACCACGGATCTTCGCTGCCCTCTTTGGTGCCGCCAATGCCGAGGCCTTTACGCTGGCCGAGGGTGTGATACATCAGCCCCTGGTGCTCGCCAATCTCGTCCCCGTCAACGGTGATGATTTTACCCGGCTGGGCAGGCAGGTAGCGCCCCAGGAACTCGCGGAATTTACGCTCGCCGATAAAGCAGATACCGGTAGAGTCTTTCTTCTTGGCGGTGATCAGACCCAGCTCTTCGGCAATTTTACGCACCTCAGGCTTCTCCAGCTCGCCGACCGGGAAGAGGCTCTGGGCGATCTGCTCGTGGCCGAGGGTATAGAGGAAGTAGCTCTGGTCTTTGTTGCCGTCCAGCCCGCGCAGCAGTCGGCTTTTGCCGTCAACGTCCGCCCGGCGCACATAGTGGCCGGTGGCAATATAGTCCGCGCCGAGATCTTCGGCGGCGAACTCGAGGAAGGCTTTAAATTTGATCTCTTTGTTGCAGAGGATATCCGGGTTGGGCGTGCGGCCAGCCTTGTACTCTTCGAGGAAGTGCTCAAAGACGTTATCCCAGTACTCTGCGGCAAAGTTAACGGTGTGCAGCTCAATGCCGAGCTTGTCGCACACCGCTTGCGCATCGGCAAGGTCGGCGGCGGCGGTGCAGTATTCCTCGCCGTCATCCTCTTCCCAGTTCTTCATGAACAGGCCTTCCACCTTATAGCCCTGCTGTTGCAGCAGGTAGGCAGAGACGGAAGAGTCAACACCGCCGGACATCCCGACGATCACTTTTTTTGGGCTTTCAGACATAGAATACTCGCGACATTAAACTTCAAGGCGGCGTATTCTAGCATGCAAGCGCGCCTCAGGCATCACTTGTAAAAGGCCAGTTAAATTCGCCGATCAGCTCTAGCGGATAGCGCTGCCCGCTCTGATAGCAGCGGATACTCTCCGCCACCAGCGGCGAGCGCAGGTTGGAAGCGGTTAAAATCTCATCGGCGCTGACCCACAGGCAGCGATCGATATCGCCATCGTTAGGCCAGGTAGCGCACGTTTCGTTAAGCTCGATGGCAAACAAGAAGCGCAGGAAGGGGGTGTTATCCGGCGCAATCCACTGGTGCATGCGGATAAAGTGCTGGGGTACGGCATCGATGCCGGTCTCTTCCCACAGCTCGCGTGCAGCGGCCTGTACCAGCGTTTCATTGGCCTCCAGGTGTCCGGCAGGCTGATTCCAGAGCGCCTTATCGTTAATGGTCTCTTCAACAACGAGAAACTTACCCTGGGCATGCACTACGCAGGCAACGGTTACGTGCGGTTTAAACATACTCTCTTCCTTATTCAGCAACATCTCGCCACTCACCGTTAGCGAGATTTTCCAGCGTGTAATTCCCCATAGCGTAACGGATTAGGCGCAGCGTGGGAAAACCAACGTGCGCGGTCATGCGTCTGACCTGGCGGTTACGCCCTTCATAGAGGGTGATTTTCAGCCAGGCGGTAGGAATAGATTTACGCTCGCGGATCGGCGGGTTGCGAGGCCAGAGCCACGCTGGCTCGCTGACCAGCTCGACGCCTGCGGGCAGGGTAGGGCCATCGTTGAGCGTCACCCCGTTGCGCAACGCCGCCAGCGCCTCCTCTCCGGGTTCGCCCTCAACCTGAACGTAGTAGATCTTCCCGGTGCGCTTGCCCGGCTGCGTCAGCCGCGCCTGCAATGCGCCGTCGTTGGTCAGCACCAGCAGCCCTTCGCTGTCACGATCGAGACGGCCTGCGGCGTAGACGTTGGTAACGGGAATAAAATCTTTCAGCGTGCTGCGTCCGGCCTCGTCGGTAAACTGCGGCAACACATCGTAGGGTTTATTGAACAAAATCACACGCTTTGGGTGGTTTTTGCCGTTACGTTTGGTGGGTTGTTGTGAGCTGAATCGCTTAACCCGGTGATCTGTAAAAGAAGTTTTGCGCATGGTATTTTCAGATGTTATCAATTGCCGCATTATAGCGGAATAACTTGCGCCTTTCATGCCAGCCGACAATCAGTTAGTATTGACAGGCCCATTACAATTTATTAACAAAACAGCAGAACGAAAACACGCTCGAACTCGAAGGAGAGGTGAATGGAAAGCAAAGTAGTTGTTCCGGCGGAAGGTAGTAAGATCACCCTGCAAGACGGCAAGCTGAACGTGCCTAACAATCCGATCATCCCGTTTATCGAAGGTGATGGTATCGGTGTGGACGTCACGCCGCCGATGATCAAGGTGGTCGATGCCGCCGTGCAAAAGGCCTACAACGGTGAGCGTAAAATTTCCTGGATGGAAATTTATACCGGTGAGAAATCGACCCAGGTGTATGGCCAGGACGTCTGGCTGCCGACTGAGACCCTGGATCTGATCCGTGAGTATCGTGTAGCAATCAAAGGTCCGTTGACGACTCCAGTCGGCGGCGGTATTCGTTCCCTGAACGTTGCCCTGCGCCAGGAGCTTGACCTTTACGTCTGCCTGCGCCCGGTACGTTACTACCAGGGTACGCCAAGCCCGGTTAAACACCCGGAGCTGACCGACATGGTGATCTTCCGTGAAAACTCAGAAGATATCTATGCCGGTATTGAGTGGAAAGCCGACAGCGCTGACGCTGAGAAGGTGATCAAATTCCTGCGCGAAGAGATGGGCGTGAAGAAAATTCGCTTCCCGGAACATTGCGGTATCGGCATCAAGCCGTGCTCGGAAGAGGGTACTAAGCGTCTGGTGCGTGCAGCCATTGAGTATGCGATCACTAATGACCGTGACTCTGTGACCCTGGTGCACAAAGGCAACATCATGAAGTTCACCGAAGGCGCATTCAAAGACTGGGGCTACCAGCTGGCCCAGGAAGAGTTTGGCGGTGAACTGATCGACGGCGGCCCATGGCAGAAGATCAAAAACCCGAACACCGGCAAAGAGATCATCATTAAAGATGTGATCGCCGATGCGTTCCTGCAGCAGATCCTGCTGCGTCCGGCCGAGTACGACGTGATTGCCTGTATGAACCTGAACGGTGACTACATCTCCGACGCCCTGGCAGCCCAGGTTGGCGGGATCGGTATTGCGCCGGGTGCGAACATTGGCGACGAGTGCGCACTGTTTGAAGCAACCCACGGCACTGCGCCGAAATATGCAGGCCAGGACAAGGTCAACCCAGGCTCGATCATCCTCTCCGCTGAGATGATGCTCCGCCACATGGAGTGGTTCGAAGCCGCAGACCTGATCGTTAAAGGCATGGAAGGCGCGATTAACAATAAAACCGTGACCTATGACTTTGAACGTCTGATGGACGGCGCTAAGCTGCTGAAATGCTCAGAGTTTGGTGACGCGATTATCGAAAACATGTAATCCATCTTCTGGATTAGATGACAACGGGAGCCTATGTGCTCCCGTTTTTTATTGGCGCTAATAATTCTTCAGCGCACCAGGCAACGTGCTGCGCTGGCGGAACCACGCCGCAAAAAAGCCGACGATAATTAAAAACTCAGCAAGATCGCCGCCGTAATACATCCACTGCGCGGCCGCCTGTATCTCCTCAAGGCTGGCCGAGGTGCCCTGCGGGTACCCATAGCCATACATTAGCTTGCCGAGGATCGCGTGCGCGGCGGTAGCTAAGAAAATCACTATCAGCCGTACGTTTCTCGACGGACGATGGGGGCAGGATCCGGCCCGGCGACCGACCAGGTAAACAGGTAGCCGGAGAGGACAAAATGCAGATGCAGGAACACAAACAGCACGGGATCGCCCATGCTCAACGCGTAAAAGGGCGTGAGGTAGAGCAGGTACATCCCGCCTATATCCAGAAACGCAGCGGTAACCGGGTGGATCAAAAAACGAATCGGGCGGGTGCGGAGAAAATTCATGATGCCGCGTGCCGTCCGGGCTGAAACGCTGCGTAGCAGAAGCGAACCCGGCGCGCCAAATACCAGCCCGAGAGGGCCAAACATCCCTAAAAACAGATGTTGCACCATATGGCCGCGCAGATCGTGATGCGCCCAGCTGGCCAGAGGCGGCAGCATGGATGCCACGATCAACAGGGTTCCGACGCTAAAGCTGGCGATGCGCCAGGTGCTCCAGCGGGCGTTACGGCGTATGCGGAAGGCGGCGAAGAGATAAAAGCAGAGCACCACCACAGGCATAATGACCAGCAGAATAAACAGCGCGATTGAAGGTGCCGTTCCCGTATGGTGCATCATCGGCTCCACGGCTTAGCTCCTCGCCGTACGGCGTGCGCGGCGCAATATCAGATAGCCTGCCAGCAGTAACAGCAGAGCAACCCCGTTCCAGATAAGATCGTAGAGCAGAACGTTGTCAACGTAACGGATCTGATGCAGCCTGAGCAGCTTATGATCGACAATCCCGTCAAATAGCTGAAAGCCGCCCATGCCAAAAACGAATCCCGCCCATGCTGCCGTCCGGTTAAGCGTGCCGCGGCGGTGGAGCCTGGCAAACATAAAAAAGCCGAGCACAAATAAGATCAGCTCAGCGGAGTGCAGTAGCCCATCAGAAAGCAGGCTAAAAGCCGGCGTGCCCCAGTCAAAAAAGTGATGCCAGGCGAGGATCTGATGGAACACCACCTCATCAATCGCCGCCATCATACCGATGCCAAGCGGAACGGTGGCTGTCAGAGATCGTTTTAGGTCGGAGTGTAGTGGGGGAGTTAAAGGGGACATGCGCTCTCCTGAGCAAGATTAAAATTTTACTTAAGAAGCGTAGTTGAAAACAACCGGGTTCCGGAGACATGATGCTGGTAAAGGTGCTAATCTGCTGATTTGTTAAGGCTGTTTGATAATTAAAGGGAAGTTATCCGCAATGGAGATTACGTTAGTAAGGCATGGCAAACCCAATATTAAAAAGTCTGGCAGCATGAATGCGGCAGGTATGCGAGAGTGGGTATCAGCATACGATGCGTCCCGTATTTCCGGATCGCCAGCATCTGCGGCCAATGCGGCCTGTCTGAACAGCAAACTCATTGTCAGCAGCCCGCTTCCTCGGGCAATTTCCTCCCTTGAGACCTTGGGCGTCAAGCCGGATCTTATTTTAAATGAGCTGAGCGAGGCTCCACTGCCCATCTTCAACGTACCGGCGATTAAACTGTCGCCCTCGCTGTGGCTGGTACTCTTCAGGCTGCTCTGGCTGGCTGGCGCTTCGTCGAGCAGTGAGTCCTGCTCTGATGCGAAACAGAGAGCGAAACAAGTCGCAGAGCGCCTGGCGGCGCTGGCCCATGAGCACGATCGCGTTCTTAGCATGGGGCACGGCATGATGAACAAACTGATATCCAAAGAGCTGGAGCGCGCTGGCTGGAAAAAAGTTACGGATGGGAAATCGAATTACTGGGGAACGGTGAGATACTGCTATAAAACGTGAGCCAGATGAATTCTCCCTCTCTGCACATTCGCTTAAAGATTGCATAATGCGACAAAATGTCGCATATTGAGTTTGCGCACGCTTTGCGTAGGCATTTTCTACGCAAGGTGGTTAAATCCGGGAGACAGGTGATATGGCCATAAGTATTCGTTTAGACGACGACTTCGTTAGCGACGTAAAGATTCATGCTGAAGCAGCAAACCGCAGCGTTCCCAGGCAAATTGAGCACTGGGCAAAAATAGGGCGGATTGCGGAGGATAACCCCGACCTTCCCTACAGCTTTATCAGTGAAACCCTGCTGGCGCAAAGCGAAGTTAAAAACCAGAAGGTAACGCGATATGCCAGAAGGACAGGGCGTTCAAAAGATTGATGTTTATCAGAGTCGCCGTTTCGAAAAGGCACTGGATAAACTTCCTGCCACCTTACTAAAGGTGGTAGAGGATGAAATCGATAAAATCATTGATAACCCAGCGATAGGCGAGCAGAAGAGAGGCGACCTCAGTTTTCTCTGGGTTCATAAATTTCAGCTGAATAAACAGCAGGCGCTTCTGGGGTATAGTTGGGTCAAGGGTAAGCTGGAGCTATACCTGCTCAGCATTGGCTCGCACGAAAATTTCTATCAAGATCAGAAAAATAACCGAAAAGCCGACTTAAAGCTTATCGGTTAATCAATAAAACAAAAAACGGGAGCCAGTCGGTTCCCGTTTTTTGTTACCATCACAATCCGGTCTGAAACAACTTCAAAACCAGTTGTACTTAGAAGAGAGTGTCAGAAAGAGACCCGCTGCGGCTAACACGTTCAGCAAGACTACCGTTCTGCTTGATACATTCATTGTTGCGTCCTTCCGGTTAAGTGACGGGGAGTTTAAACCAATTCAATGAAGTAAAAACTACCAAAAATAGTGTATGCCGAATGGCAACGTTTTCACGATGATTGCCGGGCATTTACAATGAGAGAAGTATAGACGGCACTCGCCCGACGTAAAGTATGAATTAGGTAACTTTTACATAACCCTGGAGAAAACCCGTGACCATTTATGACTCCCTGCTGGCGTTTACGCTGGCCGCCGCGCTGCTTACCCTGACGCCGGGACTGGATACCGCTCTGGTGCTGCGCACCGCCTCGGTGGAGAGCCGGGCACAGGCGTTTAAGGTAGCGTTGGGTATCAATGCCGGATGTTTTATCTGGGGAGCCATGGTGGCATTTGGTCTCGGAGCGCTGATCGCTGTCTCTGAGCTGGCCTACTCAATTTTAAAATACTGCGGCGCGGCCTACCTCTGCTGGCTGGGGGTAAACATGCTGCTGAGCCGCGGGGGTGGGTTAACCGCCGCGGCAGAGGGCGATGCGCCAAAAGCGAAGCAGAGCGGCTTTATGAAGGGGCTGCTGGGTAACCTGTTAAACCCAAAAATGGGCGTTTTCTACGTCTCCTTTTTGCCGCAGTTTATTCCCCACGGCCAGCCGCTGATTGCCTGGACCTTTGGGCTGGTGGCAATTCATGTGGTGCTGGGACAGACCTGGTCTACGGTACTGATTCTGGCGACGCGCCCGCTCGGTCGTTTCCTGAAGCGCAGCGCGGTTATGCGCTGGATGGATCGTACCACGGGCACGCTATTTATTCTTTTCGCCGCTAAGCTTGCATTGAGCAAACGCTAACAGGTCCCACGGCGCAGCAGACCGGGTAGCTTATCCACCGCGCTGCCCCTGGCTAACCAGACCGGGATCTCCGTGGGTGAGATGGGCCTGGAAAAGTAGTACCCCTGCGCCTCATCACAGCCATACTCTTTCAGCATCATGGCGGTTTGCCGATCTTCAACGCCCTCCGCCAGTACCAGGTAGTTCAGCTCCTTCAGCATCATGATAACGTTACGGGCGATTATCCGGCTATCGGAGTCAGAGGCAATCTGGCTGATAAGGGAGCGATCGAGCTTGATAATGTCGATAGGGATACGTCGTAGATAGCTAATGTTGCTGTAGCCCGCGCCGAAATCATCCAGCAGGATTTTAAAACCCTTCTTTTTCAGCTGGGCAAGTTCGTACAGCGCCTCATCACTCTCTAACACCTTCTCGGTCTCCAGACACTCGATGCGCAGATCGGCGACGGTGAGTCCGGCGCGGGTAAGCTTCTTCTCCAGTTCGTCGGCAAAGCCCTGGCGCGAGAAGTCGCTCACCGTGACGTTAACCGAAATAGGGAGACCGATCCCGGCTCTGCGCCAGGCCTGAAGTTGAGCAATTACGGCTTGAATTACCCAGTGGGTTATGTCCGTCATCAGGCTGGTCTTCTCCGCCAGCTGAACAATGGTGGACGGCGGCACGTTGCCCTGCAGCGGATGATGCCAGCGAAGCAGGGCCTCACAGCCTTCGGTCAGGCCGGTATGCAGGGAAATTTTGGGCTGGTAGACCATATAGAGCTGATCTTTCGCCTTAATCGCCTCGCTAAGGTCATGCAGAAGCCGGAAATGATTATTGCGCTTCTGATCGAGGATCGGGTCGAAGGCGAGGAGTGGAATTTGCTGGCGCATCGCCTCGTGCAGGGCGCTGATCCCCTGGCGCAGGATCTCATGCGGATCGCTATCCTGCGGGATGAAGTTGACGTAGCCGGTATGAACCTTAAGCTGAATATCGATGTCGCCGCGGATCTGCGCCTCGATAGCCGGCAGGCACTCTGCCTTTTGGATCAGCGTCTGGGCAACATCGGCCGCAACCAGCACGGCGTAACGGCCAGGGGCAAAGGCAAACAGCGTCATTCGTGAGGGCAGCTTTAAGCGCAGACGTAGCAGCGGACCAAATCCACGCAGCATCTTCTCTACTTCGGGAACGCCCAGGTAGCGCGCCAGCTCATAGGCGCGGGGCATATCAATACAGTCGAAGAGGATCAGCGACCAACGCTGCGCGTTATTTTCCTGCGCCAGCTTTTCTAACTCTTTCAGCAGAAACTGGCGGTTAGGAAGTCCGGTCAGACCATCAATGCGACCCAGCGAGTACCAGGCTTCCAGATAGGTGCTGGCAAGGGCGGCAACGCGCAGGAATTTTTCGATCTGCTCGGGCGTTGGCGTGACCGGTTGGGCATGGCTGACGCACAGCGTGCCCAGCACAAATCCCTCTTTCGTTTGCAGGGGGGCAGCGGCATAGAAGATGACCAGTCCCCTGTTAACCAGTGAGTGGGCAGCAAAACGGCTATCGTTGCGGGTGTCGTGGCAGATAACCGGCTCGGCGCTGACAACGGCATACTGGCACATCGTTTCAGGAATCGGTGATTTTTTCTGCAGCCGAGGAATGTTCTTTACATATTTAATATATTGATACTGGTCGTCAAAAATAGTGACGAAGCATCCACTGACCCCCATTATATCGCTGGCCAGACTCGCAAACTCGCCAAGGGCGGCATCTCTCGCTTTATCATGCTTGCGTAAGAGCGCAAGTGCCGCAAGCCTTTTTGTATCGTTCTTGTTGAGTCCGCTGAACATGTATGAGCTCCTGCCCAGATTACGATTTGAAACATTTAAAATCTCTACCACACAATATTATTTGTAACACTAAATTAACATGTCATCCACGCGTTAACGCTTTTTTAGGCATAGCCGATGTCAACACGGTAAAAGCACGGTAGCGAGGTGAGAAAGAGGTGTAGAATATATCGTCTACATGCAGAGTGCAGGCAGACGATATAAAGAACCAGGGCGAACGAGGGGGGCTTACCACCACCCCAGCTGGGTACCGGCCACAGCGACAATTGCTACGATAAGCATAATAACGGTTGTTTTTTTCACGCGCTGCTCCTGAAAGATCGCTAAGTAATAGATTAATCCAGAACAATAAAGGGGCTTTTTTGCCGACCTTTCTTCTCCTGATACATGGCGACATCGGCCATGCGCAGGGCAGTATCGGCATCGGTCTGGGTCGGGTCAACTTCTACAATACCGATACTGGCACCGGGATAATAGATGCGTACCTCGCCCAGGGTATAATCCCCGGTAATATGCCCACTCAGTCGGGCCTTGAGTTCGCTAAGGTAAGTCTCGTCGCTTTTTCCATGCGCGCTGCCCGGGCAGGCAAGCATAAACTCATCCCCGCCCAGCCTGCCAGCCATATCGTTGCCATCGCACTGGCGCAGGATCCTCTGACCCACCTGAACCAAAAACAGATCGCCCACGTCATGACCAAAGCTGTCGTTAATGGACTTGAAGTTATCGAGATCGATAAAAGCGATAATTACCGGCACATCCAGATGGCGCGCCAGCGAGAAGAGGGTAGTGAGATTATCAAAGATTGCCCGTCGGTTAGGCAGGCCGGTGAGCGCATCGGTGTAGGAGTGGGAAATCAGCGCCGCGTTAGCTTCCCGCAGCTGTGCCACCAGCGACTCCTTCTGGATCGCCTGAGATATCAGCCCGGCAAAGAGCTGCAGGACCTGATTTGCCCGCACGCTCAACGTATGGGTTTCGACACTGGCCGCGCAAAGCGTGCCGTAGAGCGTACCGTCGGCCAGATGTACGGGCGTACTAAGATAGGTTTTAATGCCCAGCGCCCTGGCGGGTGCACAGTCGCCCCACTGTTCGGCAACGTCATTGCTGAAAAAGCGTTCATCATCCAGCGCGCGTTTGCACAGCGTGTCGCCCCAGGGCACAGAGAAACCCTCGGGAATATTCATCTGTTTGCTGTTCCGGGCATACAGAATATGTTGCAGGCGGGCATCAATATCGATTTTGGTCAGGTAGGTTGACTCCATCTCTGTCACCAGCTCAAGCATCTCCAGCAGCTGGCGCACCAGGCTTTCAACAGATTGTTCACTTGAGAGCGTTTCCGAGACGCGAGCCAGAATAATATCTGACATGACTATCTTTTACTCCGTTATAAAGGCAATAACCTTTTATACTTTATGGTGAATATTTCGGCTATCGGTACAGTAAAACATGAAAAGCAGCAGATTCATATATCATGTTTTTTCCTGAACCTAAAATCAGCAGCGCCTTTGATCGCACGCATCAATTACCGTAGTGACAATCACCTCTCTCCCGGAGTAAAATTTCCCTTAGGAATTATCCTAACCGTAAATTCTATTTTTCTGCGAACGAGAGAGCTATGTTTCAGTTAAAGCCGGGTAGCCTGGCAATGATTATTGGCGCACAAACCCCCGCTGGACGCCGCAATATTGGTAAATCCGTGGAGCTGTTTGCGCTGTGCCAGCCGGGAGACCGTTTCCTGAACCCGGTTAACGGCGTGATGACCGACATGCCGGTTACCGCTCCCCGTGCGCTATGGCTGGTGACCGGAGATGTCGTTGCCTTCGACGGCCAGCAGGGGTTCGCGTTTGTTCGCGCCGGGCACCTGATGCCGTTGCTGCCCGATTCGCTGCCGGAAGAGGTCGATGCCCGCGAGTGGTGCTAACCCGCTGCCCACCCATTTTAAGGTATTGTGATATCAGTAAAAGATCGGTAGTCTGAGGTTCCTTATGTTATCCGTAATTTGCCTCCGACATAAGGACTCCTGCATGGAACATACTCCCCCGAAAGAAACGCTGCGCATTGCCCTTGTAGGCGACTATAACCCTGACGTTATTGCGCATCAGGCTATCCCTCTGGCGATTGATGACGCCGCCGCCGTGCAGGAACTCACTGCCGATTATGACTGGTTAGCAACCGATGAGATCGCCAGCGCAGACGACCTGGTAGGCTATGACGCCATCTGGGTTGTGCCGGGCAGTCCCTATAAGAGCGCCCAGGGCGCGTTTACCGCCATCCGCTACGCCCGGGAAAACGGCGTGCCGTTTCTCGGCACCTGCGGCGGATTTCAGCATGCGCTAATCGAGTACGCCCGCAACGTAATGGGCTGGGACGATGCGGCCCATGCTGAAACCGACAGCGCAGGTCGAATGGTGGTAACGCCGCTGGCCTGCTCGCTGGTGGAGCAGACCGGTACGATCGAGCTGCGTGCCAATACCCTGATTGCCCGCGCCTACGGTAAAGATGCCATTGATGAGGGCTACCACTGCAACTATGGCGTTTCGCCGGCGTTTGCCGCCGAGCTGGATAAGCGCGATCTTCGGGTCACCGGCTGGGATGAAGAGGGCGAGGTGCGTGCCGTTGAGCTGCTCACGCACCCGTTCTTTGTTGCAACCCTGTTCCAGCACGAGCGCGCCGCGCTGAGCGGACGCCCGGCTCCGCTGGTTCATGCCCTGCTGCGCGTCGCCAGTAACTGATCTTCAGTCGCCCCTTACCGGGCGTCGATCTCGCGATCGCGTCCGGCAAAGATGCCAAATGCGGCCATCACTATCGAAAGCAGGGCGCAGGCGATGAGCGGAATATGCCAGTCACCGCTGGCGTCGTGGATCCTACCCATCAGCGGCGGACCAAACGCCGCCAGCATATAGCCTACCGACTGCGCCATCCCGGAGAGGGCCGCAGCCTGATGTGCCGAACTGGCGCGCAGGCCAATAAAGGTCAGGCCGAGGATCATCGTTGCGCCCGAACCGAAGCCAAAGATGACCGTCCACAGCACTGCATGGGTAGGAATCAGCCACAGCCCGGCGGCGCTGACGGCGCACATCAGCGCCACCAGAGCGGCGATGCTGCGCTGATCGCGCAGACGGTGCAGGATCAATGGAATGGCAATGCCCGGCGCGGCGGTCGCCAGCTGGAGCAGGCCGTGCAGGGATCCCGCCTGGGTTTCGCTGTAGCCCAGGCTTAATAAAATTGCCGGCAGCCAGCCGATAATCACATAGTAAATCAGCGAGTTGATGCCTAAAAAGAGCGTCACCTGCCAGGCCAGGGCCGATCGCCAGATCCCGCGGTTTTGCAGGCTGCCCGCCTGGGTCAGGCTGCTCGCTGCCCGACGACCGGTCTGGGGCAGCCACAGCAGCAGGGCGAGAAGCGGGAAAGCCATCAGCATCAGCAGCGCTCCCCGCCAGCCGAACCCGTGCAGCGCCAGAGGAACAACCAGCGCCGAACCCAGCGCCGCAGCGGCCCCCATGGTCAGCGAATAGGCCCCGGTCAGCTTCGCTACCTGTCCAGGAAAGTCACGTTTAATCAGGCCGGGCAGCAGCACGTTACCCAGCGCAATCCCGCAGCCGATGGCCGCCGTACCGATAAACAGCAGCGCTGAGGACGGCAGCGAGCGCAGGGCGATGCCCGCGCAGATAAGGATCAGCGCCGTGGCGAGGCTGCGCTCTATGCCAAACCGGCGGGCGGTACCGGCTGCCAGCGGAGAAATAAGGGCAAAGGCCAGCAGCGGCAAGGTGGTCAGCAGCCCCGTTTGCGCCGTGGTCAGGCCGTAGTCGGCGCGAATGGCATCCAGCAGCGGGGCGGCACCGGTAAAGGTGACGCGCAGGGTAGTGGCAATCATTAAGATCCCGGCAATCAGCAGCAGTCCCTGCTTGCGGCCGGAGGAAGTCTGGCTAGTCATTGTTTTCTCAGGTCGAAAAAGTGGCTAACAGGATAACGCTTTTTCGCTGCGATGAAAGCAGCGGACAAACCCTGAAGAGTTTGCGCGCGTATAGCCTTATTCTATTTATGGATATGTAATGCACTTTTTGATATTTGTCTGACGCCAGAGCTTATGTGAACGTAGCGCTTAATACTTATAACAAGGGATAACAGGGATTAAGCATGGCAACTCTTACACAGACTAAACAGGCCTGGACGCTCTCGGCGCTGGCGCTCCTCTCAACGCTCTCTTTTGCCGCTCACGCCGACAAGCTGGCCGATATCAAATCGGCTGGCGTGGTGAAGGTCGCAACCTTTGATGCAAACCCGCCGTTTGGCGCAGTCGATCCCAAAACTCACGACATTGTGGGCTATGACGTAGACTTTGCCAAAGCGCTGGCTAAAAGCCTCGGCGTGAAGCTGGAGCTGGTTGCGACCAACCCGGCGAACCGTATTCCGCTGTTGCAGTCCGGCAAGGTAGACCTGATCGTTGCCGACATCACCATTACGCCAGAGCGTGCGCAGGTTATCGACTTCTCCACGCCGTACTTTGTTACTGGCCAGCAGTTCCTGGTGGCGGCAGACGGCGCGGATACGCTGGACGCCTACAGCAAATCGCGTATTGGTGCGGTAAAAGGCACTACCGGCGAGCAGTCGTTACATCAGCGCTTCCCACAGGCGCGCGTGCTGGCCTATGACGATATCCCGCTGGCCCTGACCGCGCTGCGAAACGGCAACGTACAGGCGATCACGCAGGACAGCACCATTCTGGCTGGCCTGCTGGCGGAAGCGCCGGATAAAGCCAAATTCAAAATCCTGCCGGATCTGCTCTCTAAAGAGGAGATTGGCGTGGGCGTGACCAAAGGCGAAACGGCGCTGCTGAAGGCGGTGAACAGCGAGCTGGTGAAGCTTGAGCAGAGTGGCGAGGCGGCCAAAATCTACGATACCTGGTTTGGTCCGCAGACTAAAACGCCTCAGCCACGCAGCTTTAAAATAGAAGCGAAGTAATATGTTTGCAGGTCTATTCTCCGCCTCTGTGGTTAGCGCCACGGAGGCGTTTCTCGTGCAGGAAGGCACGGTCGAATTTCGTCAGGTCAGTAAACGCTATGGCGATCATCAGGTTCTCAAGCAGATCGATCTCCAGGTTCGCGCCGGAGAGGTGCTTGCCGTTTGCGGGCCTTCCGGCTCGGGTAAATCGACCCTGATCCGCCTGATCAACCAGCTTGAGACGGTGAGCGGGGGCGAAATCTACGTTGACGGTAAACCCACTAGCACCCTGAAAGGCAGGGCGCTGCGCGAGCTGCGTCGCCATGTGGGCTTCGTCTTCCAGCAGTTCAACCTCTACGCCCACCTTAACGCGCTGGATAACATCACCCTGGCGCTAACTAAAGTACACGGCCAGTCGCAGCGTGAAGCGGAGGAGACGGCGCTGGCGCTGCTGGAGCGGGTTGGATTGCGCGATAAGGCGCACCATCTCCCTTCCCAGCTCTCCGGCGGTCAGCAGCAGCGGGTGGCTATCGCCCGCACGCTGGCGGCAAAGCCACACATCATTCTGTTTGACGAGCCGACCTCGGCGCTCGATCCCGAGACGATCGGTGAAGTATTACAGGTGATGCGTAGCCTGGCGCACAGCGGCATGACGCTGATCGTGGTGACGCATGAGATGCAGTTTGCCCGCGAGATTGCCGATCGGGTGATCTTTATCGACGGCGGCGAGATCCTTGAGCAGGCCGCTCCGGAGCAGTTCTTTACCGCCCCGCAGCATCCCCGTGCTCAGCGCTTCCTGCAGAAGGTTCTCAACCCGCTGCACGCAGAAAACAGGGAGCTGTGATGAACATCCATCTCGACTGGGCCGGGGTGCTTACCGGCCAGCCTGCGGAGTGGATCCTCTCCGGCTTTCTCACCACTATCTGGGTAACCGTTGTCGGCATCGTACTGGCCACGGTGCTGACCGTGCTGCTGCTGGCTCTCAGGCTGGCAGGGGGCGCGCTGGGGCGCAGAGCGGTGGCGTTATGGGTATCGCTGTTCCGTAATACGCCGCTGCTGGTTCAGCTGCTGTTCTGGTACTTTGCTGCCTGGAATCTGCTGCCGCTGGGCTTTCGTCAGTATGTTAATGACGATCACGCTTTCAGTATCCTGCCGGGGAACGTCTGGTGGTTCACGCCGGAGTTTCTCAGCTCGGCCTGGGCGCTGGGCCTGTTTACCGCCGCCTTTCTGGTGGAGGAGATCCAGACCGGGCTGCACGCCGTGGCGAAGGGGCAGATTGAGGCGGCTAAATCGCAGGGGTTTAGCGAGCTGGCGCTGTTTCGCTGGGTGCTGCTGCCCCAGGGGTTACGCAACGCCTGGCAGCCGGTGGTGGGGCAGTATCTGAACCTGATGAAGCTCTCCTCGCTGGCAACCGGGATTGGCTTCGCCGAGCTGACCTATCAGACCCGACAGATTGAGAGCTATAACGCCCACGCTCTGGAGGCCTTTGCCGTCGGTAGCGTGCTCTATCTGCTGCTCGGGCTGGTGATGAGCCTGCTGTTTAACGCGCCGGTGTGGTGGCGTGCGGCTCGGCAGGAGAGGGCGCTGGCGTACAGGGAGGTGCAGGATGATCGCTAACATCACGGTGATTACCGATAATCTGGACTATCTGCTGCTGGGCCGCACCGCCCAGGGCGAGCCGGGCGGAGTGCTGCTGTCGGTGCTGATGACCCTCGGGGCGGCGCTGCTGGCCTTTCCCGGCGGTATCGCGCTGGCCTGCTTCGCCTGGCGTTTCAAGGGCTGGCCGCGGCGGGTGCTGTTTGCCTGGGCGGAGATCATTCGCGGCATTCCACTGATCTTTGTTATCTTCTGGCTCTGGTTTCTGCTGCCGATGCTGACCGGAGCCGATCTGCCCGGCGCGGTGACCGTGACCTTGGCGCTGGCATGGTTTACCTCCGCCTCGGTGATGTACTCCACGCTCGCCGCTATCGGCTCTCTGTCTAAGGGCCAGTATGAGGCGGCGCTAGCGGGAGGGTTTAGTAGCCTTCGACTGCTGCGCTGGGTGCTGCTCCCGCAGGCGCTGCGCAACGCGATCCCCTCCTATGTGGGGCTGCTCATCGCGCTGCTGAAGGATACATCGCTGGCATTTATCGTCAACGTCCCGGAGCTGACCACCGTCGCAGGTCAGGTCAACAATCGTGTGCAGGTATACCCGGCAGCGCTGTTTATCTTTACCGGGCTAGTCTATTACCTGCTCTGTACTCTGCTGGAGCACTCGGTTAAGCGCTGGCAGCGCCGCAGCTTACTGGCGGCCAAGTAGCAGCGATTGGTAGGCGTTAAAGATCGTGAAGGCTCTAATGTCAGAGATGCCGGGTGGCGGCTACGCCTTACCCGGCCTACAGGTTCTGCGTACTTATGTAGGCCCGTGCAAGCGAAGCGCCGCCGGGCAGCCGGTGAAGCGGCGCTGTCAGCGTCGCAGCCTACTGGCGGCCAAGTAGCAGCGACACCAGGCCCGCCGCAATCAGTGGCCCCACCGGGACACCCCGGAACAGGGCCACGCCCAGCACCGTCCCTACCAGCAGCCCGGCCACCAGCGAGGGCTGCGCGCTCATCAGCGCCACGCCGCGTCCGCCAAGCCATGAGACAAAGATCCCTACCGCAATGGCGATCAGCGATTTCCAGTTTACAAAGGAGTGCAGCAGCGTCGAGGGCGGCAGCGTACCGCTGGCGATAGGGGCCATCACGCCAATGGTCAGAATGATAATCCCGATGGTCAGGCCCTGTTTCTCAATCCACGGAAAATAGGCGTTCAGCGGGGTCATGCGGATCATAATCAGCACCATGATCGACACGGCAACGGTGGTATTGTGGCTAATAAAGCCGAGAGCAGTCAGGCCCAGCAGAATAAACAGTGTGGTATCGAACATAAAGGATGGTTCCAGGCAGAAATATAAGCCCGCTTACTTTACCCTATCTGCGTATGGCAGCAGAAGTTTTTCGCCCCGCTACGAAAGTTCCTAAAAGTTTCACTTAAATTCAGTGTAGCTGTCATTGAATGTTCATGTCGTTCTATTATGAATGCGGTATCGCGCAGAAAAGAGACGACAACATGAACGATCCGATGCTGACCGAGACGCTGATTATTGCCTCTTCCTTTTTAGCTATCGTCGCCGTGCTGGTGGCGTCGGTGTTTATTCTTGAGCGTATGGGGTGAGCCAGGGCAGCTAGAGCGGCGCCTTAAAAGCACAATAGACAGCCACGTTAGCGCCAGCGAACCCGCACCTGAGACGATAATGCCAAGCGCTGCTGCCAGGTCATAAATGGTCTCTTCGCCATAAATGCTTAGCGTCCCGGCAAGCCAGTAGACATTTTCAATCGGGAAGAGTTGCGCCCAGAGCGTAGCGCAGGTGAAAAACCAAATCACTGAAATTAGGACGACCGCCATTATGTCTCGAAGCCTTAGTTAAGAAGAAATAGCTATTGATGTTCCTTAGTACATAATAATGGTTTCTGTTGCTTATTATATAAGCATAAGCGGATATTACATTGAGCACAATTTGTGCCATGTCATTCATGAATGAATTTAGTTAGGTATACCTATGCTAAATATAATTAAGGGATATATAATTGTGGCAAATATGAATTAGTCACCAACCTACACTTGGCCGGAGTTACAGCATCGACTAATATAGTAAAGATGCTGCACCTAACTCATCGTTTCCCTTTGATAGAACTGGAGTATTTATATATTTTTTGATAATAGTGTTTACAGGAATAAAGGCGCACGTGGGGTCATCGCGGGTAACGGCGTCTGATCTCCGGGTAAAGATATAGACTCATACGGAACAATTGAGGTGATTGGTAGTGGTTATCTGGAAAGTTTCCCTTAAGCTGCTTTGGTTTATTACTCTCTTTTGCATTGTGTCATGGGTAGATGTTCGCCACTTCTCTGAAAACCCCATGTTCAGCAACGATACCGCAATCAAAATCGCATACTGGTTTAGTTCTGAACCTACACCTGAAGATATTTATTATAGTTATGATTATATTTTAATTGTTTTTAACCTGGTATCTTCCATTATTTTGTATTTCATAACGGTAAAGTTAGTCAAAACAGTAAGGAGCAAATGAAATGCCTGTCCCTCCGTATTTATGGTTTAAAGATGACGGTGGTGCAGATATTAAAGGATCGGTAGACGTTAAAGATCGTGAAGGCTCTAATGTCAGAGATGCCGGGTGGCGGCTACGCCTTACCCGGCCTACAGGTTCTGCATGCTTTTGTAGGCCCGTGCAAGCGGAGCGCCGCCGGGCAGCCGGTAAATTGCTTTACCGGCTGGGTAGCTGTTAGTTGTGAGAGTCGGACGTCTGTTTATGGAACAGTTCGCGGAAGACCGGGTAGATATCCTCCTGGTCGCGGATATGCTGCATAGCAAAGTTCTCAAACGTTGCTTGCAGATGCTCGTACTCACGCCACAGGGTCTGATGCGCCCGGCGGGTGATCTCGATATAGCTGTAGTAACGCACCACCGGCAAAATTTTCTTCGCCAGGATCTCATGACACAGCGGTGAGTCATCAGCCCAGTTATCGCCGTCCGAGGCCTGCGCCGCATAGATGTTCCACTGCGCCGGATCGTAGCGCTCCTTTACCACCTCATCCATCAGCTTCAGCGCGCTGGAGACAATCGTCCCGCCGGTCTCCTGCGAGTAGAAGAACTCATGCTCGTCCACCTCCTTGGCTTGCGTATGGTGGCGGATATAGACTACCTCCACGTTCTTATAGGTTCTGCTCAGGAAAAGATAGAGCAGGATATAGAAACGCTTCGCCATATCCTTGGTAGACTGATCCATCGAGCCGGAGACGTCCATCAGACAGAACATTACCGCCTGGCTGGATGGCTCTGGCCGCTTCTCGTAGTTTTTATAGCGCAGATCGAAAGTGTCAATAAAAGGCACGCGCTCAATCTTGGCCCGCAGCTCGGCAATCTCTTTGCGCAGCCGCTCCTCTTCCAGCAGCTGGGCTGGCTCACTCTTCGCTACGCTGGAGAGATCTTCCTCCAGCGCCCGAAGCTCACGACGTTTACCCGCCGTCATCGCCGTACGACGTGCCAGCGAGTTTTGTAGCGAGCGCACGACGCTGATATTGGCGGGTACGCCGTTAGCGGTATAACCTGCGCGGTGCGTTTTATACTCGTTCAGCTGCCGATGCTGGTTTTTCTTCAGGTTTGGCAGCGCCAGGTCTTCAAACAGCAGGTCGAGATACTCATCTTTCGAGATCTGAAAGACGAACTCGTCCTGACCTTCGCCATCCTGGCTGGCCTGGCCCTGGCCGCTGCCTCCTCCGCCACCGCCGCCCTGCGGACGTTCGATGCGGTCGTTTTGTACAAAGTGATCGTTACCAGGATGAACACGGTTACGCAGGCCGCCGCGGCCCTGGTGGAACATCGGTTCGCTAATATCTTCTGAAGGAATAGAGACGGACTCGCCGCTCTCGACGTCGGTCACCGAGCGCTTGTTGATCGCCTCAGAGATCGACTGCTTTATTTGCGATTTATAACGGCGCAAGAAGCGCTGGCGGTTAACCGTACTCTTGTTTTTGCCGTTAAGACGCCGGTCGATGAACCAGGTCATAAGCCCTCCATCCACGGTGCTTTGCCGCTCTTGTAGTAGGCCCGGTAACGCGAACGCTACCGGGCATCTGTCTTACGACGATTTACGAACGCGCAGATACCATTCGCACAGCAAACGCACCTGTTTACGGGTATAACCTTTCTCCATCATCCGATCGACGAAATCGTCGTGTTTTTTCTGCTCATCCGTCGATGTCTTGGCGTTAAACGAGATAACCGGCAGCAGCTCTTCAGTGTTCGAGAACATTTTCTTCTCGATAACCGTGCGCAGTTTTTCGTAGCTGGTCCAGTTCGGATTGCGGCCGCTGTTATTGGCCCGGGCGCGCAGCACGAAGTTGACGATCTCGTTACGGAAGTCTTTCGGGTTGCTGATCCCGGCAGGCTTCTCGATTTTTTCCAGCTCGGCGTTCAGCGATTCACGGTCGAACAGCTGCCCGGTATCCGGGTCGCGATACTCCTGATCCTGGATCCAGAAGTCCGCATAGGTTACGTAGCGGTCGAATATGTTCTGCCCGTATTCGGAGTAGGACTCCAGATAGGCGGTCTGGATCTCTTTGCCAATAAACTCGGCATATTTCGGGATCAGATAGCCTTTCAGGAACTCAAGATAGCGTTCAGCCTGCTCCTGCGGGAACTGCTCGCGCTCGATCTGCTGCTCCAGCACATAGAAGAGATGCACCGGGTTTGCCGCCACCTCAACGTGGTCAAAGTTAAAGACCCGGGAGAGGATTTTAAACGCGAAGCGCGTGGACAGCCCGTTCATCCCCTCATCTACCCCGGCATAGTCCCGATACTCCTGATAGGACTTGGCCTTCGGATCGGTGTCTTTCAGGCTCTCACCGTCGTAGACGCGCATTTTAGAGTAGATGCTGGAGTTCTCCGGCTCTTTCAGGCGCGAAAGAATAGAGAAGCGGGAGAGGGTCTCCAGCGTCCCGGGTGCGCAAGGGGCGTGAGCCAGCTCGCTGTGGTTAAGCAGCTTCTCGTAAATTTTGATCTCTTCCGAGATGCGCAGGCAGTAAGGCACCTTCACAATATAGACGCGGTCAAGGAAGGCTTCGTTGTTCTTGTTGTTACGGAACGTCACCCACTCAGATTCGTTCGAGTGCGCCAGGATAATGCCGTTAAACGGCAGGGCGGAGATCCCCTCCGTACCGTTGTAGTTCCCCTCCTGGGTTGCCGTCAGCAGCGGATGCAGCACCTTAATCGGCGCTTTGAACATCTCGACGAACTCCATGATGCCCTGGTTGGCCCGGCACAGCGCGCCGGAGTAGCCGTAGGCGTCGGGATCGTTCTGGGCGTGGTTTTCCAGCTTGCGGATATCAACTTTACCCACCAGCGCCGAGATGTCCTGGTTGTTCTCATCGCCAGGTTCGGTTTTGGCGATGGCGATCTGTTGCAGAATAGATGGCCATACCTTCACCACGCGGAACTTAGTGATATCGCCACCGAACTCATGCAGGCGCTTAGCCGCCCACGGGGACATAATGGTGCCGAGGTAACGGCGCGGAATGCCGTACTCTTTCTCAAGGATCTGTTCATCTTCCTGAGGGTTAAACAGGCACAGGGGGTGATCGTTTACCGGGCTACGCTCGCCGTTGGCGCTCAATACGTAAATAGGCACGCGCTGCATCAGCGATTTCAGGCGTTCAGCAAGGGATGATTTACCGCCGCCGACGGGGCCCAGCAGGTAGAGGATCTGTTTCTTCTCTTCCAGCCCCTGGGCAGCATGTTTCAGATAGGAAACAATCTGCTCGATGGCATCCTCCATGCCATAAAATTCTTCAAACGCTGGGTAACGTGCGACAACCCGATTCGAAAATAGACGGGAAAGCCTGGGCTCCAGAGCAGTATCTACCATCACGGGCTCGCCGATAGCCGTAAGTAGCCGTTCTGCCGCATTCGCATAGGCGCTGCGATCCTGGCGGCAAATGGTGAGAAACTCCTGCAGGGTGAACTCTTCGTCCTTGGCAGCTTCATAACGCTGGCGATAGTGATCGAATATATTCATGGCATGCCGTCCTTTCGTTTTTAGCACAAGAAAAGAGCCGTTCATATGAATAGTGGAGGCTCCCGGAAGAGATAAGCTGAACGACGCTAGCTCTACTTCAGCACCGGAATGCAGCAACCCTTATGCCAGGTTGTGAACGCCAGCAGTTAACGCGCCCGCGATACACCTTCTTAAAATTAAGCGTAGATGGCATTTGCAAAACTTGCATTGCACGCCAATCTAATTTCAATGACATATCAATAACTCATCTGAATTTATTTTCTCTATAGATAAAGGACGTTGCGAAAGATTCATCTTTCCGTCATTTATCCTTAAGCAGGTTGTCATGCTAAAACAGCATGCTGTCGCGTTCAGTTATATAATAATCAGTGAAAAAATTTGGGATGACGGAGGCGGGCGGTTACACTGCTCCCGCTGATTATTTGACTACAGGAAGGAAAGGATTGTGACCAAACTCAAATTTCTGGCGCTTGGTGTATTTATCGCATCATGTGCCGCAACGGCAAACGCAGCGGGACCCTGGTCAGTAGGCGCGGGCGTCGGTGTTCTTGAGTCTCCTTACAAAGACTACGATCGTGAAGTCGTCCCCGTCCCGGTGATCACCTACGAAGGGGATAACTTCTGGTTCCGCGGCCTCGGTGGCGGCTACTATCTGTGGAATGACGAAAGCGATAAGCTCTCTATTACCGCTTACTACTCTCCGTTCCACTTCCGACCAAAAGACAGCGATGACTGGCAGCTGCGCCAGCTCGATAAGCGTAGAGCCACGCTGATGGCGGGCCTGTCTTATATTCATAACACCCAGTACGGATTTTTGCGCACCACGCTGGCTGGCGATACGCTGGATAACAGCAACGGTATCACCTGGGATCTGGCCTGGCTCTACCGCTACACCAACGGCGGCCTGACCCTGACCCCGGGGATCGGTGCCGAGTGGAGCAGTGAAAACCAGAACGAGTACTACTACGGCGTCTCGGGCCACGAGTCTCGCAGCAGCGGCCTGCGCACTTACGATCCGGACAGCGACTGGAGTCCTTACCTGGAGCTGAGCGCCAGCTACCAGCTGAACGACAGCTGGAGCGTGTATGGCGTAGGGCGCTATACCCGTCTGGGGGATGAGATCAAAGACAGCCCGATGGTCGATAAGTCCTGGGCCGGGGCCTTCTCTACCGGTGTGACCTACAGCTTCTAATACTGATACGCTGATTATTGTGCATTTGAACAGGGCGCTTGCGCCCTGTTTGTTTTACGGTAGGGCAATCATTTCAGGAGGAAACCATGGCAGAAAAACGTGTGCAGTTTGCTGACGGCCAGCCGCTGGCCGCAATCGGGCAGGGTACGTGGTATATGGGTGAAAATCCCCGCCAGCGGCAAAACGAGGTGGCGGCGCTGCGGGCCGGGATCGATCTTGGCCTGACGCTTATCGACACCGCTGAAATGTATGCCGACGGCGGCGCGGAAGAGGTCGTTGGCGAGGCCATTATGGGCAAACGCGACGAGGTATTCCTCGTGTCAAAGGTCTACCCGTGGAATGCGGGTGGACAGAAAGCGATTGCTGCCTGTGAAGCCAGCCTGCAACGTCTTGGCACCGACTATCTCGATCTCTACCTGCTGCACTGGCGCGGTAACTACTCTCTGGCCGAAACCGTCGAGGCGATGGAGACCCTGATCCGTCAGGGCAAGATCCGCCGCTGGGGCGTCTCTAACCTTGACTATAGCGACATGCAGGAACTGTGGCAGGTCGAAGGCGGGCGCGCCTGTGTCACCAATCAGGTGCTGTACCATCTCGCCTCCCGCGGCATCGAATTTGACCTGCTGCCCTGGTGTCAGCAACAACATATTCCGGTGATGGCCTACTGCCCGCTGGCCCAGGCCGGACGCCTGCGTGATGGCCTGCTGGAGAACGCCACCGTGCGCGAGATCGCCCACGGGCACGGCGTGAGTGCCGCCCAGGTGCTGCTGGCATGGGTCATCAGCCACCGGGGGGTGATGGCTATTCCGAAGGCCGCCAGCGTCGCGCACGTCAAAGAGAACGCTGCTGCGCTCGCGTTAAACCTGAGTGAGGATGAGTTGAGCCAGCTCGAGCGTGCTTTTCCGGCACCGGGCCGCAAAACGCCGCTGGATGTGGTGTAAAGAAGACTGCCCTCTCTGACGGAGAGGGCATAGCGCGCTTAGCGTTTTTGCACGCGGATAGTTTGCGCCAGGCGGGATGGCTTCTCTTCAGTGGTCTTCTGCGGCACGGTGACGCAGGCAGACTCTACGCAAACAAAGGTCTTATAACCGTCGTCCGGCATATCGGTCATGCTGGCAGAGAGCGCCGGGCCTGGGTTCCATCCCACCACGTTGCTGTGGTGATGGTGGATCACCTCAATAGCCCGATTCAGCGCGCCGTCATGGATCACGCTGCACGCTTCCGGATTGAGATAGACGCGGTCGGTGCGATCCGGGAAGGTCTGCACGCCGTCGGTCAAAACATCTTCCTGCGCGTTGTTCACCTTATCGATAAAGCGATCCCCCAGCCCGCTCACCTTCACGGCACTGATGTCGCCAACGTTGAAGTAGGTGTGCAGGGCAGAGGTGGTCTCAAATTCGCCGTGGGCTTCCAGCTCAATCTCACAGGTTTGGCAGAGCTTAAAGCGGGCAAAGAGGGTGAAATCGTGCGGCCACTGTTCACGGGTTACGTCGCTGCTTTGCAGTTCAAAGGTCAGCACTACGCCGTTCTCATCTTCGTTATGGGCGGTCAGCGTCCACGGCAGGATGCGGGCAATACCGTGAGCGGGCAGGCCCTGCTGCTGCGCCGGACCAAACCACGGCCAGCACACCGGTACGCCGCCGCGCAGCGCAACGCCATTTTTAAACGGTGTGTTGCCGCTCAGCCACAGCACTTCCTCTTCCCCAGCCGGTTTAAAAGAGAGCAGATGCGCGCCCTGCAGGGCGAAAGAGGCTTTAACCTGCGGGTGATCGACCACAATCAGCTCCAGCTCATCCAGCTGGCGGCGGGAGATGACCGGCGTAATATTTTCGACTACTGGAAGAGCAAAAATTTTATTAATCATATTCGTATTCCTCGATCCTCTGTCTTAAGCCAAAAAAAAGAGCGACCGAAGTCGCTCTTAAGTTGAGTGTCACATCCTATTTGGAGATGTGAGCAATCAGGTCCAGTACTTTGTTAGAGTAGCCGGTTTCGTTGTCGTACCAGGAGACCAGTTTAACGAAGTTGTCGTTCAGTGCGATACCTGCTTTAGCATCGAACACGGAAGTGCACACTTCGCCGTTGAAGTCGGTGGAAACAACGTCGTCTTCGGTGTAACCCAGAACGCCTTTCATGTCGCTTTCAGAAGCGGCTTTGATAGCTTTCTTGATCTCTTCGTAGGACGCTGCTTTTTCCAGACGTACGGTCAGGTCAACAACGGATACGTTCGGAGTCGGAACGCGGAACGCCATACCGGTCAGTTTGCCGTTCAGTTCTGGCAGGACTTTACCTACTGCTTTAGCAGCACCGGTAGAGGACGGGATGATGTTCTGGGACGCGCCACGGCCGCCGCGCCAGTCTTTGTGAGACGGGCCGTCAACGGTTTTCTGGGTAGCGGTGGTCGCGTGAACGGTAGTCATCAGGCCTTCGATGATGCCGAAGTTGTCGTTGATAACTTTCGCCAGCGGAGCCAGGCAGTTGGTGGTGCAGGATGCGTTAGAAACGATGTCCTGGCCTTCGTATTTGTCAAAGTTAGCGCCTTTAACAAACATCGGGGTGTTGTCTTTGGACGGACCGGTCAGAACCACTTTCTTCGCGCCAGCGGTGATGTGCTTACGAGCGGTTTCGTCGGTCAGGAAGATACCGGTAGCTTCAGCAACAACGTCAACGCCGATTTCGTCCCATTTCAGGTTAGCCGGGTCTTTTTCAGCGGTAACACGGATGGTTTTGCCGTTAACAACCAGATGGCCATCTTTGACTTCAACGGTGCCGTTGAAACGACCGTGAGTTGAGTCATACTTCAGCATGTACGCCATGTAGTCAGCGTCTAACAGATCGTTGATGCCAACGATTTCGATGTCAGAACGTTCCTGAGCGGCACGGAAAACAATGCGACCGATACGGCCAAAACCGTTGATACCTACTTTGATAGTCATATATTCCACCAGCTATTTGTTAGTGAATAAAAGGTTGGCTGTAAAATTACAAAAACCTTACGCAGCGTCAAGCGGAATCGTGTCAATCATTGCGACAAATCAATCCTGTGCATAACCTTTGCGCGGCGATGTCGTCTCACTATTCCAGTCAGCTATAACCCCTATGGGGCCGCCGGCGTGGATTTTAAAGGGCATGCAGGATAAAAACGTGAAACAGATCACAATTCCTCCGCTACATTTTCGCACCGCCTAAGTTTAGAACAAAAGTCGGGACGGCACTGTTAATGTTTTGTTAGAATCAGACACAAGATGTGAATGTCCCTACAGTGAGAAGCAAGCAAATGGCTAATCAATCCTCTCAGGATGACCTGAAAAATAGCCTTACTGAAATGCAGTTTCATGTAACGCAAAATCACGGTACAGAGCCGCCCTTTAGCGGTAAGCTGTTGCATAATAAGCGCGAAGGCGTCTACCACTGCCTGGTATGTGATGCCGCGCTGTTTAACTCCCAGAGCAAATATGACTCCGGCTGCGGCTGGCCGAGCTTCTACGAACCGGTCAGTGAAAATGCTATCCGTTATCTTAACGATTACTCACACGGCATGCAGCGAATTGAGATTCGCTGCGGCAATTGTGATGCCCATTTAGGCCATGTTTTCCCTGATGGCCCGCAGCCGACCGGCGAGCGTTTTTGCGTCAACTCTGCCTCGCTGAGCTTCAATGATGATGCCGATGGCGAGCAGATTAAGGGCTAAAGAATCGATTCAGCAAATTATTCCACGGGAGCGCGTGAACGATGGAAATTAATGAGCTTGTTGCCAGCATGACGCCGGAAGTTTATCAGCGCCTGGTAACAGCGGTTGAGACGGGAAAATGGCCCGACGGCGTGGCCCTCACTCCCGAGCAGAAAGAAAATAGCCTGCAGCTGGTGATGCTCTGGCAGGCGCGTCACAATACCGATGCGCAGCATATGACTATCGACACCAATGGTCAGATGGTGATGAAGAGCAAGCAGCAGCTGAAAGAGGAGTTTGGCATCGCGCCCAAACCGATCGCGACGTTCAAGTAAGGCGTTGGTAAGTGCCCGGTGGCGCTGTGGCTGGCATGCCTGCAATCCGGGAACCCGGAACATAAAAAACTTGCAGGCAATAACAGTATCTACACAGCTCCGTGCCTGGCGTAGGCCGGGCAAACGCAGTGCCGCCCGGCGATTTGACCGCCTGCATTAATCAGGCATGCGTCTCTACCCAATCCGCCAGCGTATAGAGCGTCGCCCCCTCTGATGCCATCTCCATAAACGCCTGAGCGCTATCCTGTTTGCCAATGTTAACGCCCCGGCAGCCGTCGGTAATCACATTGACCTGATAGCCGAGCTGGAGCGCATCCAGCACGGTAAACTTCACGCAGTAGTCCGTTGCCAGACCCAGCACGATAAGTTCGGTGATGCCGTGCATGCGCAGCCAGGCATCCATGCCCGTCTTCTGCTTGTGGCCGTTGTCGAAAAAAGCACTGTAGCTGTCGATGGTCCGGTTTTCACCCTTGTGAAAAACCGCGTCAATGGCTTTTTGTTGAAGCAGGGGATGCAGTTCCGCACCCTCGCTTCCCTGCACGCAGTGATCGGGCCAGAAGGTTTGCGGAAGCCCATCCAGCGTTCCCGGGGTATACGGCTCGACACCGTGCTGGCTGGCAAAGCTGCCGTGATCGGCTGGATGCCAGTCCTGGCTGGCCACTACCGCATCACTACGCGCTTTACACCAGTCGATCAGCACATTCGCTACGTCTACCACGCTGTCGCCCTCCGGGACGGACAGCGCGCCACCGGCGCAGAAATCATTCTGTATATCTACCAGCACGAGTGCTCGTTGCGTCATACCAGGCTCCTTAATCGTCGGGGGTCAGCTCGCCGCGCAGGTTCTGGGTCATCGCCTGACGAATGGCCTCGGCACCCAGCTCCTGGCTCAGCAGCCAGTGTAGTTTAGTCAGCGTTGCTTCAACCGTCATATCCGCGCCGCCAATAACGCCCGCATGTGCCAGCGCGTTGCCGGTGGCGTAGCCGCCCATGTTGACCTTACCGGACATACACTGGGTGAGATTGACAACCACGATGCCACGCGCGCTGGCCGCCTCCAGCTCCCGCAGGAACTCGCCGTTCTGCGGGGCATTGCCCACGCCGTAAGATCGTAGGATCAGCGCCTTCACCGGCTGGCGCAGGAAGTTACGTACTACGTCGGCAGAGATGCCCGGATAGATCGTGACCACGCCAATCGGCTGCGGGGTGATGCGGTGGACAATCAGCTCGCCGTTGCAGCGCGGCGCGCCGGGGTTGCCGAGGCGGCGAATATGGATCCCCGCCTCCAGCAGCGGCTGTAGGTTAGGGGAGTCGAAGGCATTAAAGCCGTCCGCATGGGCTTTGGTGGTGCGGTTGCCGCGGAACAGACGATTATTGAAGAACAGCGTCACTTCGTTAATGGGATAGTTCGCCGCCACGTAGAGGGCGTTGAGCAGGTTGATCTGCCCGTCCGATCGCAGTTCAGCGAGAGGGATTTGTGACCCTGTCACAATTACCGGCTTGCCGAGGTTCTCAAGCATGAACGATAGCGCCGAGGCGGTAAAGGCCATGGTATCGGTGCCGTGCAGGATCACAAAGCCGTCGTAGCGATCGTAGTTAGCCTTGATATCGTCTGCGATATGCTGCCAGTCTTCCGGGGTCATATCCGACGAGTCCATCAGCGGATCGTACTCGTGGATAGTAAAGTCCGGCATCTCCGGGCGATGAAACTCCGGCATCAGTGCCAGCTGGCGTTGCAGATGGCCGGAGACCGGTATGTAGCCCTGCTCAGAGCGCTGCATACCAATGGTCCCGCCAGTGTAGGCGACGTAAATCGATTTTTTTTGCATGGTTGTCTGTTCTGGTAACGCAAAGAAAATCCCCCCGGTAGCGGGGGGAGGATAGTTAACGAATGTTGGCGCAGGTCAGGCAAAACGCGTAGCGGCTCTGCGGATCGTTAAACACCGCCAGCTTGTCGGTCTCGGCCTTCACCGTATCCGCCGCTGCGGCCAGCGGTGCGGGCAGATAAGCCTGCAAGGCCTGCGGCAGCAGAGCACGGATCTCACCGGAGAAGCCGTCCATCATCCGGGCAAAGAAGGTCGGCTCATCCTGATAGTACTCGATATGCCACTGCTTCAGCTTCGCCAGCTCGGCGGCTTTCGCCACGGCATCGTCAAAGTCACCCAGCGCATCCACCAGACCGTTGCTTTTCGCATCTTCACCGGTCCAGACGTGGCCCTGGGCGATCTTATCCACCTGCTCCGGCGTCGATTTACGCGCCTGGGCTACCAGGGAGATAAAGCGCTGATAGCCGTTCTCAATGCTTAGCTGCATCAGCTGCTGCACCTGCGGCGGCAGGGCTTTGGTGACCGACACGTCTGCCAGCGGAGAGGTGGCTACGCCGTCGGTATGTACGCCCAGTTCATCAAGGCTCTTCTCAACGGTGTTGATCACCCCAAAGATACCAATGGAGCCGGTGAGCGTGCTGGGGTTAGCCACAATGTAGTTGGCCGGAGTGGAGATCCAGTATCCGCCTGAGGCCGCCATACCGCCCATGGAGACCACCACCGGTTTGCCCGCCGCTTTTGCTGCGGCCAGCTCGGCACGGATCACCTCTGAGGCGCTAACGCTGCCGCCTGGGCTGTTAACCCGCAGCACGATGGCTTTCACTTTCGGATCGATACGTGCATCGCGGATCTGCGCGGCGGTGGTGTCACCTCCGACGTTGCCCGCCGTCTCTTCCCCATCCATGATCGCGCCGTTGGCAAAGATCACCGCCACGCTGCTGCCCATTTCGCTTGGTTTTTTCAGCGGATAGTCATACATGCTGATAGCGCGATAGTTTTTGTCCTCATCGCTCCAGCCAAACTGTTTAACCAGCACTTTTTCAGCGTCGGCGCTGCTGCCAAGGGTATCCACCAGCTTGTTGTCCAGCGCGTATTTAGCCGTGTCGCCGCCTACTTTGCTTAAGCCATCCAGCACACCCTGCGCGCCGGGGAAGAGCTGCTGCGGGGTAATCTGGCGGTTAGCGGCGATGGTGCCCAGATAGTTCTGCCACAGCTCGCCAATCCAGCGGCTATCCGCTTCACGGGCGGCAGGGGACATATCGTCACGGATAAACGGCTCTACGGCTGACTTATAGGTACCGACGCGGAAGACGTGGGTCGAGACCTTCAGCTTGTCGAGCAGTGATTTATAGTAGAGACCGTTGGTGGCAAAGCCGTGCAGATCCACCACGCCCTGCGGCGAGAGCCACACCTTGTTAGCAAAGCTGGCAAGGTAGTACTGCCCCTGGCTGTAGTTATCCCCCACGGCATAGACCGGCTTACCGCTGTCGCGGAACGCCTTCAGCGCCTTGCCGATGTACTGCATTGAGGGCTGATCGGCCCCGGCAAAATTTTTCAGGTCGAGGACAATCCCGGTAATATTGCGATCGGCCTGGGCCTGACGGATGGTCTCGACGATATCAAACAGGGAGTTCTCCTGCAGACGGTCGGAGCTGGCGCCAAACAGCTGGCGGCCCAGCGCGCTCAGCTTGCTGCTGCTGGAGGGCTTGTCTACTACCACGCCCGTGATATCAAGAAGTAATGCGCCCCGGGTGGTATGCTCGGCTGTGCCTGAGCTTAGCTGCATCCAGATGCCGACGCCTACCAGAATCAACAAGATGAAAAAAATGTTGAACACCAGTTCACGCACAAAATTGAGCGCTCGCCACGTCCATTTAAAGAATCCGGCAATAATACGCCAAAGGGTTCGCATGTCTTCTCCCTAACCTGATTAACAACCACCGCACCCCGTGCGGGAATGTGCGGTTATCCTAATTATCCGACGGCCTCTTGTCAGCAGGAATCACCGTCGGTGCTGTAACAAAGTTCCCGCCCATGTTAATTTTATGCCCAATTTTGAAGACAGGAGTTAACTAATGGATGCACTTGAACTGCTCGTTAACCGTCGCAGCGCCTCCCGGCTGGCTGAACCCGCGCCAGCAGGGGAGATTCTGGAAAATATTCTGCGTGCCGGTATGCGTGCACCGGACCACGGTACGCTGCAGCCGTGGCGCTTTTTCATCGTTGAGGGGGAAGGGCGCGAGCGTTTTAGCCAGCTGCTGACCCGTGCGGCCACCGAGGCCGGGCAGGATGAGAAGGGTATTGAGAAGGCTCGCAGCGCACCGTTTCGCGCGCCGCTGATTATTGCGGTAGTTGCGCACTGTGAAGCGCATCCGAAGGTGCCGCGCTGGGAACAGCTGCTCTCCGCAGGCTGCGCGGTGATGGCGATGCAGATGGCGGCGCAGGCGCAGGGCTTTAACGGCATCTGGCGCAGCGGACCGCTGACCGACAGCCCGGTGGTGCGCGACGCGCTCGACTGCCGCGAGCAGGATCAGGTAGTGGGCTTCCTCTACCTCGGCACGCCGCAGCTGAAGGCCGCTACCACGGTGAGCATACCGGACACATCCCCTTTCGTCCGCTATTTCTAAGCGCTACCATAGCGCTATTAATGAGTCAGGAATCGTATTGACAGGAGATGTCCATGAGCGAGCAGGCTATTCGTTTAACACAGTACAGCCACGGTGCAGGCTGCGGGTGCAAAATTTCGCCGAAGGTGCTGGAGACCATTCTCCACAGCGAGCAGGCGAAATTTGTCGATCCTAACCTGCTGGTAGGCAATGAGACGCGGGATGACGCGGCGGTGTACGATCTCGGCAACGGGACCAGCGTGATCAGCACCACCGACTTCTTTATGCCGATCGTGGATAATCCTTTCGACTTTGGCCGCATCGCCGCCACTAACGCCATTAGCGATATCTATGCCATGGGCGGCAAACCGATCATGGCGATCGCTATTCTCGGCTGGCCGATCGCTACGCTACCGCCGGAGATCGCCCGGGAGGTGATTGAAGGTGGGCGCTTTGCCTGCCAGCAGGCGGGTATTGCGCTGGCCGGTGGGCACTCCATCGACGCGCCGGAGCCGATTTTCGGCCTGGCCGTCACCGGCGTCGTGCCGACCGCGCGAGTGAAGAAAAACAGCACTGCCGAGGCGGGGTGCAAGCTGTTCCTGACCAAGCCGCTGGGGATTGGCGTGCTGACCACCGCCGAGAAAAAATCGCTGCTGCAACCGGAGCATCAGGGGCTGGCGCGGGACGTGATGTGCCAGATGAACATTGCTGGCGCGGCCTTTGCTAATATTCCCGGGGTGAAAGCCATGACCGACGTCACCGGCTTTGGCCTGCTCGGCCATCTGAGCGAGGTGTGCCAGGGGGCAGGGGTGCAGGCGCAGGTCCGCTATGAGGCCGTACCCAAGCTGCCTGGCGTCGAAGAGTATATTGAGCAGGGTGCGGTGCCGGGCGGTACGCAGCGCAACTTTGTCAGCTACGGTCACCTGATGGGAGCGATGCCGCAGGCATGGCGGGATCTGCTCTGCGATCCGCAAACCTCGGGCGGCCTGCTGCTGGCGGTCTCACCGGAGGCGGAAGAGGAGGTGAAAGCCACCGCTGCCGAGTTTGATATCTCCCTGAGCGCCATCGGCGAGCTGTTGACCGCCCGTGCGGGTCGCCCAATGATTGAGATTATTTAAGCAATGCGGTTGTTTATTGCCGAAAAACCCAGCCTGGGCCGCGCTATTGCCGACGTGCTGCCCAAGCCGCACCGCAAGGGCGACGGCTATATTGAGTGCGGAAACGGCCAGGTCGTGACTTGGTGCATTGGTCACCTGCTCGAGCAGGCGCAGCCGGACGTCTATGACAGCCGCTACGCCCGCTGGAACCTGGCGGATCTGCCTATCGTGCCGGAGAAGTGGCAGCTGCAGCCGCGCGCCTCGGTCACCAAGCAGATCAACGTGATCAAGCGTCTGCTTGGCGAGGCCAGCGAGGTTATCCACGCCGGTGACCCGGATCGCGAGGGTCAGCTGCTGGTGGATGAGGTGCTCGACTATCTTCAACTGCCGGCAGAGAAACGCCAGCGGGTCCAGCGCTGTTTGATTAACGATCTTAACCCGCAGGCGGTAGAGCGGGCAATTGGTCGCCTGCGCGCCAATAGCGAGTTCATTCCGCTCTGCGTCTCGGCGCTGGCCCGCGCAAGAGCCGACTGGCTCTACGGCATCAATATGACCCGCGCCTGGACGCTGCTGGGGCGCAACGCGGGCTACCAGGGGGTGCTCTCGGTGGGGCGCGTCCAGACGCCGGTGCTGGGGCTGGTGGTGCGCCGTGACGAAGAGATTGAGAACTTCGTCGCCAAAGATTTCTTTGAGGTGAAGGCGCATATCGTCACCCCAAAAGATGAGCGCTTTACCGCCACCTGGCAGCCGAGCGAGGCCTGCGAGCCGCATCAGGATGAGGAGGGGCGTCTGCTCAACCGGACCCTGGCCGAGCACGTGGTTAAACGTATTACCGGCCAGCCGGCGCACGTCACCCGCTACAACGACAAACAGGAGTCGGAACCCGCGCCGCTGCCGTTCTCGCTCTCTTCGTTACAGATCGAGGCGGCAAAGCGCTTCGGGCTGAGCGCGCAGAACGTGCTGGATATCTGCCAGAAGCTCTATGAGACCCATAAGCTGATCACCTATCCGCGCTCCGACAGCCGCTATCTGCCGGAGGAGCACTTTGCCGGACGCCATTCAGTGATGAAGGCGATTGGCGTGCATGCTCCGGATCTGCTGCCGCAGCCGGTGGTAGATATGGATCGGCGTAACCGCTGCTGGGACGATAAGAAGGTCGATGCCCACCACGCGATCATCCCCACGGCGCGCAGCAGCACGGTGAACCTGCATGACAATGAGGAGAAGGTCTATGGCCTGATTGCCCGTCAGTATCTGATGCAGTTCTGTCCGGATGCGATGTTTCGCAAGTGTGAGATCGAGCTGGATATCGCCAACGGCAAGTTCCTGGCGAAGGCGCGCTTTCTGGCGCAGGCGGGCTGGCGAACCCTGCTCGGCAGCAAAGAGCGCGACGAAGAGAACGACGGTACGCCGCTGCCGGTAGTGGCCAAGGGCGATGAGCTGCTGTGTGAGAAGGGTGAGGTGGTTGAGCGCCAGACGCAGCCGCCGCGCCCCTTTACCGATGCCACGCTGCTTTCTGCCATGACCGGGATTGCGCGCTTCGTACAGGATAAGGATCTGAAGAAGATCCTCCGCGCTACCGACGGACTGGGGACGGAGGCGACCCGCGCAGGGATTATCGAGCTGCTCTTTAAGCGTGGTTTCCTGCATAAGAAGGGGCGGAGCATTCTCTCTACCGACGCCGGACGGGCGCTGATCCACTCTCTGCCGGAGATGGCCGCAAGGCCGGACATGACTGCCCACTGGGAGTCGATCCTGACGCAGATCAGCGAGAAGCAGTGCCGCTATCAGGACTTTATGCAGCCGCTGGTGGGTACGCTCTATCAGCTGATCGACCAGGCGCGCAGCACGCCGGTTCGCCAGTTTAAAGGGATCGTTGCGCCGGGCGGCGCGAAGAAATCGTTTAAAAAGAAGAAGAGTTCAGCATGAAAAAGCCCGGTGGCGCTACGCTTACCGGGCCTACAACGACTCGAACCGTAGGCCGGGTAAGGCGCAGCCGCCACCCGGCACAGCTGTAGAATTAAATTACTCCTTGCCCGATCATCGCGTCGGCCACCTTCACGAACCCGGCAATGTTTGCCCCACGCACGTAGTGGGTCTGCTTGCCTTCGCCGCCGTACTCTACGCAGGCGTGATGAATATCCAGCATGATGTGGTGCAGGCGCGCGTCTACTTTCTCTGCTTTCCAGCCCAGGCGCGCCGCATTCTGCGCCATCTCCAGACCGGAAGTGGCAACCCCGCCCGCATTGGCCGCTTTACCCGGCGCAAAGAGCACCCCTGCCTCAAGGAAGAGATCGGTGGCTTCGATAGTGGTAGGCATATTTGCGCCTTCCGCTACCGCCTTCACGCCGTTGGCGATCAGCTGACGGGCCGCGTCTTCGCCCAGCTCGTTCTGGGTGGCGCACGGCAGGGCAATATCCACCGGCACGGACCAGGGCTGCTTGCCCTCCAGCCAGACCAGGCCAAACTCGCGGGCGTAGTCGGCGAGGCGGCCATCGCGGCTGGCTTTGATTTCGCACAGGCGCGCCAGCTTCTCTGTCGTAAAGCCCGCCTCATCCACCACGGTGCCGCCGGAATCGGAGGCGGTGACAACGCGAGCGCCAAACTGCATCGCTTTTTCGATAGCATACTGCGCCACGTTGCCGGAGCCGGAGACCGCCACGCGCATACCCTCAAAGCTCAGGCCGTGACGCTTGAGCATCGCTTCGGTGAAGTAGACCAGGCCGTAACCGGTCGCCTCAGGACGGATCAGGCTGCCGCCGAAAGAGAGTCCTTTGCCGGTGAAGACGCAGGCGCTGCTGTTGGAGAGCTTTTTCATCATCCCCGCCATAAAGCCCACCTCGCGGCCGCCGACGCCGATATCGCCCGCTGGGACGTCGGTATCCGGCCCCAGGTGACGGTACAGCTCGGTCATCAGCGCCTGACAGAAACGCATCACCTCGCCTTCGCTTTTGCCCTTGGGATCGAAATCGCTGCCGCCTTTGCCACCGCCCATCGGCAGGGTGGTAAGGGCGTTTTTGAAGGTCTGCTCAAAGCCGAGGAACTTAAGGATCGACAGGTTTACCGAGGGGTGGAAGCGCATGCCGCCCTTAAATGGGCCGATCGCCGAGTTAAACTGCACGCGCCAGGCGCGGTTGACCTGTACCTGATTTTTATCATCCAGCCAGACTACGCGGAACTGGATCACCCGCTCCGGCTCAACAAGGCGCTCAAGGAGTGACATCTGGCGATAGCGCGGGTTTGCTTCGAGAAACGGCCAGAGGGTGGTCATCACCTCGCGAACGGCCTGCGCAAACTCGCTCTGATGCGGGTCGCGCTGTTGGACATGGGTGAGAAATGATTCCAGAGAGCGTGCCTGATCCATAGAGATAAGTTCCTCTTATAATAAATTATGCGTGTTGTGTGAGCGTTTTAGCGCTGTTTTCGACTATACCACCCGCACCGCTTTGCCAGGCAAGCGAAAAATTAACCCGCGAAGGGAAATTTATAAACCGGCCCGGGTCATAACTAAAAACGATAGACAGATAAATTAAAGGAACCGGTACGGTTTACCGTTATAGTGATCATCAGGATAAAAAAGGAAGAAACGTCGATGAACCGTTACGTGATTGCTCTGCTTGGACTTTTATCCGCCGGTGCGCAGGCCGACCGCATCCGCCCGGACGTGGAGGTGAACGTTCCGCCGGAGGTCTTTAGCGCGGGCGGACAGCGTCCGCAGCCCTGTAATCTGTGCTGTATCTATGAGGATCGGAACTATTCGGAAGGGGCGGTGATCAAGGCGGAAGGGGTACTGCTGCAGTGCCAGCGCGACGAGCGTACGCTCAGCACCAACCCGCTGGTGTGGCGGCGGGTACGGGAATAAATGTGTTTTAATGCCCGGCGGCGCTAACGCTTGCACGGGCCTACGACGTGGTGAGATCCGTAGGCCGGGCAAGCGTCAAGCGCCGCCCGGCGAAATCATTCTCTGCAATCAGAGCGTAAAGCTGGCCCATACCGGCGCATGGTCGGAGGGCTTCTCCATACTGCGAATATCGTAATCAATGCCGGTCTCCTGACATCGGCTCGCCAGCGACTGGCTGGCCAGCAGCAGATCGATGCGCAGCCCACGGTTGTCATCAAACCCTTTTGAGCGGTAGTCAAACCAAGAGTAGCGATCCTGGGTCTCCGGGTTTGCGTTACGGAAGGTGTCCACCAGACCCCACTCCAGCAGGCGGCCTAGCCACTCGCGCTCTTCCGGCAGGAACGAGCACTTGCCGCCGCGCAGCCAGCGTTTGCGGCTCTCTTCGCCAATGCCGATATCGAGATCCGTAGGGCTGATATTCATATCACCCATAATCAGCACCGGGCTATCCTTCTGCAGCTCGTTATCCAGATAGCTTTGCAGATCGGCATAAAACTTCTCTTTCGCCGGAAACTTTGTTGGATGGTCACGGCTCTCGCCCTGCGGGAAGTAGCCATTGATCACCGTGATATTGCCGAGGGATGAAGGGATCTCCGCCATGATGATCCGGCGCTGCGCCTCACCGTCGTCACCGGGAAAGCCACGGCGTACCGAGACCGGGGTCTCTTTAGTCAGCAGCGCCACGCCGTAATGCCCTTTCTGGCCGTGATAAAAGACGTTGTAACCCAGCTTCGCGACCTCTTCGAGCGGGAACATATCGTCGTGAACCTTTGTCTCCTGCAGGCCAATCACGTCCGGCTGGTGTTTCTCTACGATCGCCGCCAGCTGATGAGGGCGCGCGCGCAGCCCGTTGATATTAAAAGAAACAAATTTCATATTTTCTGCCACATAGCCAATGGATAAGCGCAGATGTTAACAGAAAAAACGCAGCGTATCCGCCCCGGATTGCGAATAGTCATTACGCTCTGAAAAAGGGCATAGCGCACCACAATGGGGCGAGAAACCGGGATAAGTTTCGCGTGCGATCACACTTCCAGAATTAAATTTTATTCCTGCATAAATCTTCTGCTCTCAGGCACCGCCATCGGCGTTCTTTATAATATTATTCACTTTTTATGCAATTTAAATGAATAGCGCTCTGTTGTAACCCTTTGATATTACGTTACCGCTCCGACGTTATGCATTTTTATCGCTGGCTGGCACGATGCGTGCAATCTACATTCACAGGGCCGATGTTCACAATAATTAACATATTAACAACGTTTTATTTACCTGATGAGGTTGCTATGTCTCTGTCAGTTACGCGTGAGAGTTTCGATGAGTGGATGCTGCCGGTGTACGCGCCTGCGCCTTTTATTCCTGTTCGTGGCGAGGGTTCTCGCCTGTGGGATCAGCAGGGAAAAGAGTATATCGACTTTGCTGGCGGCATTGCCGTTAACGCGCTGGGTCATGCTCACCCAGGACTTTGCCGCGCCCTGAGCGAGCAGGCGGGCAAGTTCTGGCATACCGGCAACGGCTACACCAACGAGCCAGCGCTGCGGCTGGCAAAAAGGCTTATCGATGCCACCTTTGCCGATCGCGTCTTCTTCTGTAACTCTGGCGCGGAGGCCAACGAGGCGGCGTTGAAGCTGGCGCGCAAATATGCCCATGACCGCTTTGGTGGGCAGAAGAGCGGCATCGTTGCCTTTAAAAATGCCTTTCATGGCCGGACGCTATTTACCGTCAGCGCCGGAGGCCAGCCTGCCTACTCCCAGGATTTTGCCCCGCTGCCGCCGGATATCCATCACGCGGTGTTTAACGATATTGCCTCTGTCCAGGCGCTGATTACCGATGATACTTGCGCGGTGATTGTTGAACCCATTCAGGGCGAAGGCGGCGTGGTGCCTGCGAAACCAGAATTTTTACAGGCGCTGCGTGAACTTTGCGATCGCCATAACGCGCTGCTGATCTTTGATGAGGTCCAAACTGGTGTAGGGCGCACCGGCGAGCTTTATGCCTATATGCACTACGGCGTCACGCCGGACGTGCTGACCACCGCTAAAGCGCTGGGGGGCGGCTTTCCGATTGGGGCGATGCTGACGCGAGAGGCGTTCGCCAGCGTGATGACCGTTGGCACGCACGGAACCACCTACGGCGGTAATCCGCTGGCCGCTGCGGTGGCAGGTGAGCTGCTGGATAACGTCAATAACCGCGCCTTTCTTGACGGCGTCAAGCAGCGCCAGCAGGCGCTTGTTGAACAGCTGCAGGCTATTAACGCCCGTTCAGACCTGTTCAAAGAGATCAGAGGCGTCGGCCTGCTGATTGGCTGCGAGCTGAACTTCGCATGGGCCGGTAAAGCCAAGCAGATCGCCCAGCTGGCCGCCGAGGAGGGGGCGATGGTGCTGATCGCCGGAGGTAACGTGGTGCGTTTCGCCCCGGCGCTGAATATCAGCGAGGCGGAGATCCGCACCGGAATGACGCGCTTCTCGCGCGCCTGCGAACGGTTTCTTGCGGGGTACGCAACATGATGGTGATCCGTCCGATTGAACATAGCGATCTGCCTGCCCTGATGCGGCTGGCGGGCAAAACCGGGGGCGGGCTAACTTCGCTGCCCGCCGACGAGGCCACGCTTGCGGCGCGTATTACCCGGGCACGACAGACCTGGCAGGGCGAGCTGCCGAAGAGCGAGCAGGGCTACCTGTTTGTGCTGGAAGATACCGACAGCGGCACGGTGGCCGGAGTCTGCGCCATTGAGGTTGCCGTTGGGCTGAACGATCCCTGGTACAACTACCGGGTGGGCACCCTGGTGCATGCCTCGAAAGAGCTGAACGTCTACAACGCGCTGCCCACGCTGTTTTTGAGCAATGACCACACCGGCAGCAGCGAGCTGTGCACCCTGTTTCTCGATCCCGACTGGCGGAAGGCGGGCAACGGTTACCTGCTCTCCAAGTCACGATTTATGTTTATGGCGGCGTTTCGCGATCGCTTCAACGAAAAAGTAGTGGCGGAGATGCGGGGCGTGATCAGCGAGGATGGCTATTCGCCTTTTTGGGACAGCCTGGGGAAAACCTTCTTCTCTATGTCCTTCAGCCGCGCCGATCGCCTGTGCGGCATCGGGCAGAAGGCCTTTATCGCCGAGCTGATGCCTAAGCACCCTATCTACACCCAGTTCCTGTCAGCGGAGGCGCAGGCGGTTATTGGGGAAGTGCATCCGCAAACCGCCCCGGCGCGCGCGGTGCTGGAGAAGGAGGGCTTTCGCTACCGCAACTACATCGACATTTTCGACGGCGGGCCGACGCTGGAGTGTGATATCGACCGGGTGCGCGCCATTCGCAAAAGCCGCCTGGTGGAGGTGGCCGAAGGGCAGCCCGCGCCGGGCGAGTGGCCGCTCTGCATGGTGGCCAACGAGCAGTACCAGCAGTTTCGCGTCATGCTGGTCGCCGCTAACCCCGATAGCGAACGGCTGGTGCTAAGCGCCGCCCAGATGGACGTTCTTAAATGTCAGCCTGGCGACAAGGTGCGCCTGGTGCGCCTCTGTGCCGAGGAGAAAACAGTATGAGCTTATGGATTAACGGTGACTGGGTGACCGGCCAGGGCGTGCGGCGTGAGAAGCGCGATCCGGTGAGTGGCGATCTGCTCTGGCAGGGAGAGGATGCCGATGCGCAGCAGGTAGCCGAGGCTTGCCGGGCTGCCCGGGCCGCCTTCCCTGGCTGGGCATCGCAATCTTTCGCTTCCCGCCAGGCCATTGTGGAAAAATTCGCTGCGCTGCTGGAAACGAACAGAGGCGCACTGACCGAGATCATCGCACGCGAGACGGGCAAGCCGCGCTGGGAAGCGGCCACCGAAGTCGGAGCTATGATCAATAAGGCCGCCATCTCGGTGAAGGCCTGGCATGTGCGGACCGGCGAGCAGCAGACGGCGATGGCTGACGGGGCGGCAACCCTGCGCCATCGTCCTCACGGCGTGCTGGCGGTCTTCGGTCCCTATAACTTCCCGGGACATCTCCCCAACGGCCATATCATTCCGGCCCTGCTGGCGGGCAATACGCTGGTGTTTAAGCCCAGCGAGCTGACGCCGCACAGCGGTGAGGCGGTGGCGAAGCTCTGGGAGCAGGCGGGTCTTCCTCCCGGCGTGCTCAACCTGGTGCAGGGTGGGCGTGAAACTGGCCAGGCCCTCAGCGGCCTGGCGGATCTCGACGGCCTGCTCTTTACCGGCAGCGCCAGCACCGGTTACCAGCTGCATCGCCAGCTTGCCGGGCAGCCGGAAAAGATCCTCGCCCTTGAGATGGGGGGAAACAATCCGCTGATCGTCGATGACATAGCGGATCGCGATGCCGCCGTGCATCTGACCATCCAGTCAGCGTTTATCACTGCGGGTCAGCGCTGCACCTGCGCCCGTCGGCTGCTGGTGAAGCGCGGCGCGGAGGGCGATGCCTTTCTTGAGCGACTGATTGAGGTGGCTGGCCGCATCCAGCCCGGCAGCTGGAACGCCGAACCACAGCCGTTTATTGGCGGGCTGATCTCTGAGCAGGCGGCTGAGCAGGTCTATCAGGCGTGGCAGGCCCACGAGGCACGCGGTGGCCGGACTCTGCTGGCACCGAAGCGCATCAAAAATGGCACCTCGCTGCTTAGCCCCGGCATTATCGATCTCACCGGCGTGGCCAACGTGCCGGACGAGGAGGTATTCGGCCCGCTGCTGACAGTCTGGCGCTACGACAGTTGGGAAGAGGCCATTACGCTGGCAAATGCTACCCGCTACGGGCTGGCCTGCGGCCTGGTCTCGGCGGAGCGCGAGAAGTTTGACGCCCTGCTGCTGGCGGCGCGGGCCGGGATCGTCAACTGGAATAGACCGTTAACCGGCGCGGCGAGCACCGCTCCCTTTGGCGGGATCGGGGCCTCGGGCAACCATCGTCCCAGCGCCTGGTATGCCGCCGATTACTGCGCATGGCCGATGGCGAGCCTTGAATCACCTGATTTGACCCTGCCGGAGACGCTCAGCCCAGGGCTGCACTTTACCCCGGAGGAGGGAGCATGAAGGCGCACGAGGTAAACTTTGACGGCCTGGTGGGGCTGACCCATCACTATGCTGGACTCTCATTTGGTAACGAGGCCTCGACAAAGCACCGTAATCAGGTTTCCAACCCGAAGCTGGCGGCGAAGCAGGGCCTGCTGAAGATGAAGGCGTTAAGCGATGCGGGCTTTCCCCAGGCGGTGATCCCGCCCCAGGAGCGACCCAACGTCGCGGTGCTGCGCCAGCTGGGATTCAGCGGCAGCGACGAGCAGGTGGTTGCCAAAGCGGCGACTCAGGCACCCGATCTGCTCTCTGCCGCCAGTTCGGCCTCATCCATGTGGGTCGCCAACGCCGCCACGGTCTGCCCGTCTGCCGACGCGCTGGATGGCAGGGTACATCTGACCGTCGCTAACCTTAACAACAAGCTTCATCGCTCAAGCGAAGCACCGACCACCGAGGCGCTGCTGCGAGCTATTTTCCGCGACGAGGCTCGTTTCTCCGTGCATTCGGCGCTGCCGCAGGTGGCGCGTTTTGGCGATGAAGGCGCGGCAAACCACAACCGTCTCGGCGGCGAGTACGGTGAGCCGGGCCTTCAGCTCTTTATCTACGGGCGCGAGGAGCACGGCCACGCCGCACCCGAGCGCTATCCCGCCCGTCAGACCCTGGAGGCGAGCCTGGCGGTAGCGCGGCTAAATCAGGTCCATCCGGATCGGGTTATGTTCGCCCAGCAGAACCCCACGGTCATTGACGAAGGGGTATTCCACAACGATGTGATCGCGGTAAGCAATCGTGAGCTGCTTTTCTGCCACGAGCGGGCTTTTGTTAAGCAGTGCGGGCTGATGAGCCACCTGGCGGAGCGGGTGCCGGGTTTCCAGGCAATACAGGTTCCTGAGGAGGCGGTATCGGTAAAGGATGCGGTGGCAACCTATCTGTTTAACAGTCAGCTGCTAAGCCGGGATGATGGCTCGATGGTGCTGGTGGTGCCCCAGGAGTCGCAGGAGCACGCGGGCGTCTGGCACTATCTCAACGGCCTGCTGGCGGAGGATAATCCGATCCGCGAGCTGAAGGTGTTCGATCTGCGGGAGAGCATGGCTAACGGCGGCGGCCCGGCCTGCTTGCGTCTGCGCGTGGTGCTAACGGAGGAGGAGCGGCAGGTGGTTAACCCGGCGGTGATGATGAACGACGCGCTCTTCACTCAACTTAACGAGTGGGTAGATCGCTACTACCGCGATCGCCTGACCCAGGCCGATCTTGCCGACCCGCTTCTGCTGCGCGAGGGGCGGGAGGCGCTGGACCGGCTGTCACAGCTGCTGGATCTCGGCTCGGTCTATCCTTTCCAGCGGTAACGGAGACGCTATGCATAATTTTCTTGCTTTAACGTTGGCTGGAATCCATCCTGATAAAACTCAAGGTGACAACGTCACTTTTAGCTGGCGTTGGCACGGTGAGGGGCTGCTGGAGTTAACCCCACATCTGCCAGTAGATCGTGCCCTGGTAATCTCTGCTGGGATCCACGGAAATGAAACTGCCCCGGTTGAGATTGTCGATGATCTGCTGGCTGCGCTATATAGCGGCTCGCTAGCGCTGCGCTGGCGGGTGCTGGTGGTGTTGGGCAACCCTGAAGCGCTGCGTACCAACCAGCGCTTTGTGGAAGCCGATCTTAACCGCATGTTTGGTAAGCGCTGGCAGGGTTATCCCGCCAGTCTGGAGACCGAGCGGGCTGCGCAGCTTGAGCAGGCGCTGGACCGCTTCTATACAGGCGATGCATCAGAGACGCGCTGGCATCTTGATCTGCATACCGCCATTCGCGGCTCGCTCCATCTGCGCTTTGGTCTGCTGCCCGCCCGTGAAACGCCATGGGATGAATCATTCCTGCAATGGTTAGGCGACGCGGGGCTGGAGGCGCTGGTCTTTCATCAGTCGCCAGGCGGCACCTTTACCCACTTTAGCTGCGAGCGTTTTAATACTCTGGCCTGCACGCTGGAGCTGGGAAAAGCACTCCCGTTCGGCGAGAACGATCTCAGTCAGTTTGCCGGGACCCGGGATGCGCTGGCAGCTCTGTTAAGCAATACGCCCTGGACGAGTCAGCATAAGCCGGTGCTACGCTACCGGGTGACGCAGCAGATTACCCGTCACGGGGATGCGTTTCGTCTGTATATGTCTGCCCAGACGCTTAACTTTACGGCATTCAGCGCCGGGACGCTGCTGGCAGAGGAGGGCGAGGCGCAGTATGTTGTTCAGCATGAAACTGAATATGTATTATTTCCTAATCCAAACGTAGCGCCCGGCCTGCGGGCTGGTTTGATGTTGGAGAAGATTGAATAAATGGTAGCGTTTAGAAATTAATGCAGACTATTCTTACAAAACTGCTTTATTAATAATCGATGGAGGAGTATGCTTCTCCATATTGCCTTCAAAATCATACTGTTGAATATTTTTGCTACACCTCTCCATCTTTTTTCCATATTGTCTTCACAATTGCGCAGAAAATGTTTTTTATACTTTCACTGTTTTACCGTTGCACTGATTAATTGACGAAAAAGGCCGTAAAGTTAATCTCGTCAACACGGCAACGTGCCGTAAGAATAACTGAAAGAAGGATGAAGACTATGCGTAAATTAACCGCTCTGTTTGTTGCCTCTACCCTGGCGTTCGGCGCTGCTAACCTGGCTCACGCTGCCGAAACCACTACCGCACCGGATAACGGCGCAGCGATGCACCATAAAGGCAAAATGGGTCCGCATCACGACATGATGTTCAAAGACCTCAACCTGACCGACGCGCAGAAGCAGCAGATCCGTGAGATCATGAAGAGCCAGCGTGACCAGATGAAGCGTCCGTCTCTTGATGAGCGCCGCGCTGCCCATAGCATCATCGCCAGCGACACCTTCGATAAGGCGAAAGCGGAAGCGCAGATCGACAAAATGGCCGAGCAGAACAAAGCCCGTATGCTGGCCCACATGGAAACCCAGAACAAAATCTATAACATCCTGACGCCGGAGCAGAAAAAGCAGTTTAATGCCAATTTTGAGAAGCGTCTGACAGAACGTAAAGCGCCAGAAGGTAAAATGCCTGAACCTGCTGAGTAATTCAGCACACCTTCTTAAGACCGCCGGTCTTGTCCACAGCTCCCATCGGGCCGTGGGCAGGCCCGGCGGTTTTTTTGTGGACTCTTAGTAACGGCACTGAAGTAGTGATATGAACTTAGCTACCGCAAACCAGGGCTGGTTTTATCAAGCTGTTTATGAATTTTAAAGGGGCTATGCTGTCTCGTTCCGGTCATGCTACCTGTATGACTATCAACGCCCTGATTTATACTATAGCTGCTATTCATTACCTCGATGGCACCCTCTCGACCCGGTGCGGTACACGCTCCTGTAATTTGCACGCCATTCTCATCGTATAAAAAGAGATAAGCAGGTAGTGACATAGGTAAATCCCTCTGTTAGTTATTATCAATAAAAATATCATCTTCGTAATCTTTGCCGTTCAGGCCATAAGAGATGACGTACCTGTAGCCAGGGTTAATCTTGTATTGAATACAGCTATTTGGGTAGGATGCGCTGAGTTTATATTTTCCAGAATTAGCAACTACTTCAAAGTTGCCGCCTTTATTAACTTCAATTCGGTAATATTCCAGAACGTCCTTTTTATCCACGCTAAAGCAAAGTGTGCTATCAAAATAAAACACGTAGCGTGCCGCTGGTGCTCTTGGGCCGCCTGGACACCCTGTTAGAGCAAAACAGACAGCAAAAATTGCTAAATTTTTCATCCCGGAAACCCTTTTAGCACATTCTTATATTTAGCGATCAACGAGTGGACAGATTCGCCTGGCTCGTAATCACGGTATTTATATAAGTTACTGTTTCCATCAAAACTGTAGAATAGGTACCCTCCCTGAACCACATCTCACCGTTCGGACTCATGGCTACATCGTCAGGCTGCATATTAAAAGGGAGATAGCTTTCTCGATGTACCCATACGTTACTGTAACGGATGCTGTAACCGTAAAGCGTAACAGCAAGGTGGATTTCTCCTACCGTTAACAACCGCACCCCACCAGGATGAATTGGCGTACCTGAGGTGGGGCTTATATTCAAATTGGCTGGCATTTTCTTTGCTCCATGCAAAAAAACACTATAGCCACACAGATTAAATGGTTAAAGTGAGTAATATTAACAATGCTATTTATAATGCCTAAAAAACAGGCGTTCATAGGCAGGGACTAAGCCTTGCCTACATTGCGCCATCGGGCTGTAGGCAGGCCCGGCGGTTTTTTCTTTGCTCCCCTCTTTGTTAGCCGCTAACGAAACGGTATGCTCATCCTGAACAGCAATCGATAACAAAAAAGCGTGGCGGCGTTGACCGTTGCGCGGACGCGCGTGCGTGTCATTGAGGGTGATGATGGAATACTTTGATATTCGTAAAATGCCGATCAGCTTATGGCGTAATGGTGCAGGCGAGACCCGTGAAATTTGCTGCTTCCCGGCAGCAACGCGCGATTTTGACTGGCGCGCCAGTATTGCTTCGCTTGCCAGCAACGGCGGTTTTCCGCAGTTTACGGGCGTAGACCGGGTGATCACGCTGATTGAAGGGGGAGAGGTGACGCTCGACGGCGGCAGCGCGTTCAACCATACGCTGAAGCGGCTCCAGCCCTTCACCTTTGCTGGTGAGCAGCCGGTACAGGTGCAGCTCTCCGACGGTCAGATGTCGATGGATTTTAATATCATGACCCGCCGGGATCGCTGTCAGGCAAAGGTGCGCGTTGCCGATCGCACCTTCACGACTTTTGCTTCGCGAGGCGGGGTGGTTTTTATCCTGAGCGGGGCGTGGCAACTAGGGGATAAGCTGCTGACGGTCGATCAAGGAGCCTGGTGGCAGGAAGGTCACCATACGCTGCGGTTGTTGAAGTCCGAGGGTCAGCTGCTGTTTAGCGAAATCACCTGGCTGCCGGGCCACTAACGTTTTCCTTTGCGCCTGCCGTTGCGATACGGCAGGCGCGAATACGCTATTCTGCCGGCCAGGGCAGCTCGATAATATCGTGCTGGCCAGTAATCAGCGGCTTGCAGAGGATCTTATACCCATCCTGATCGAAGCTAGCCTGCGGATGTGGCAGGTTAGCCGCCTCATCAAGCGAATCTACCGAACCCAGCCACAGCCAGTTGTGAATAATATGGTACTGCGTCATCTCCCCCGTGCTCTCCTTCAGGGCCACAGGACCGCGCCAGGGCCAGCACACCAGCCGCGTGCGCTCCAGCGCGTCAACCAGGCGCTGATTATGCGCCTCCACGCTCTCCTTGCCGCAACACGCCCCCGCACAGCGGTTTAGCGCAGAGCGAAAACAGCCCCGGCCTCGGGTCAGCGACTCCAGCCCCAGCAGGCCGTAGCAGAGCTTCTGCTCATCGGCGATGCTTTGCAGCGTTTGCAGCGCCGCCCGACGATTAGCGAACAGGCCATATAGCCCCGGCTGGGCCGAGAAGTTGACTTCACGAGCATAGACCACCTGCGGTTTTTCACCCTCTAAGAGCAGAGAGCAGAGCTGGCGGTTGCGCCGCAGCCGTTTGTTAAACAGCGGCTGCTGCTCTTTGATTAGCTGCGCCTCCAGCAACAGGGCACCAATTTCCCCGGCGGTACGTACCCAGGTAATACGCCGCGACTGGCGTAGCATGGCGGCCTCATCGGCGGTGCGCAGATGGGAGAGCACGCGGCTGCGAATATTGATGCTCTTACCGATGTAGAGCGGCATCGCTTCGCTTTCGCCATGGAAAAAGTAGACGCCGGGATGCTTAGGCAACGCCTCAAGCCACGGGCGCAGATGTTCGGGATATTCATAGATAGCCGCCGCTTCAAAATCCAGACGCGGGGCAGATTGACGCCTTACCACAGATAAGCTCCTGATACTGGTTACTTATCCAGTGTAGCAGGCTCTTGCTGGTGAAAAAAGAGGCGGCCTGCGCCGCCTGGGGATTTTATTTTTTCCAGAAGTCGTCAAAAACCGTGATCGGTGGACGGCGCTTGTGCTCGGTTTTCAGATACCAGCCCTCGATAATTCGGGCGGTGCCCTCATCCAGCGTTTTACCTTCCAGATAATCATCAATGTTTTCATAGGTAACGCCCAGCGCGGCTTCATCCGGCAGGGAGGGGCGATCGTCTTCCAGGTCCGCCGTCGGCGCTTTCTTATAGAGATGCTCCGGGCAGCCCAGATGAGCCAGCAACTGTTTACCCTGGCGCTTGTTCAGGCGGAACAGCGGATTGAGATCCGTACCGCCGTCGCCGTACTTGGTGTAAAAACCGGTAACCGCCTCAGCCGCATGGTCGGTGCCGATCACGACGCCGCTGGTCATCCCGGCAATGCTGTACTGGGCCTTCATGCGCTCACGCGCTTTTTCGTTGCCACGAACGAAATCGCTCAGCTCAATGCCCGCTTCACGTAAAGCCTGCTCGCTGGCCAGCACCGAGGATTTAATGTTAACGGTCAGTACGCGATCGGGTTTGATAAAGCTGATTGCGTCCTGGCAATCCTGCTCATCAAACTGCACGCCGTAGGGCAGGCGGACGGCGATAAATTGCAGCGCCTCGTTGCCCGTCTCCTGGCGTAGTTCACTGATTGCCAGCTGGCTTAGCTTGCCGGCGAGGGTCGAATCCTGGCCACCGCTGATCCCCAGCACCAGCGTTTTTAAAAACGGGTGCGCTTTGAGGTAGGCTTTGAGAAAGTCTACGCTGCGGCGAACTTCTTCTTCCGCATTTACCGTTGGCTTCACGCCAAGTGCTTCAATAATATCTTGTTGCAGAGTCATTAAACATCCTCCGTTAGTGGCCAGCTGGGCCAGTAGCAATATCACACTCTAATAAAGCTAACCCGTTGGCACTGAAACGACAAGGCTGTGACCGCCGAGTGCCGTAATTTGCGGCGTTTTAGCATCTTATGGTAGTTTTATTAGAATTTTCCGAAAGTTATGCCATCCCAAACGACGGGTTGAAAAAAGTTATTTTATATTCCAGGCTTAGATAACGCGCTGATACAACAGCGGATAACAAGAGGAAGGATTATGAATATGAAACTCGCAGGAATTATGGGTGCAGCAGCAGTTATGGCGATGCTGGCAGGGTGTACTGCCTACGATCGTACTAAAGATCAGGTCACCACCCCGGTAGTAAAAGACGTTAAAAAAGGCATGAGCCGTGCGCAGGTTATGCAGATTGCAGGTAAACCGTCCTCAGAAGTGACGATGATCCACGCTCGTGGTACCTGCCAGACCTATATCCTGGGTCAGCGCGATGGCAAAACTGAGACCTACTTTGTGGCCCTTGACGATACCGGTCACGTGATGAACTCGGGCTACCAGTCTTGTGCTGAGTACGACACCGATCCGCAGGCACCGAAGCAGTAATGCGATTTTAGCCTGAGCAAGAAAAAACCGGCGAAAGCGCCGGTTTTTTTTATGCTCTGCAAACCGTCAGGCTGGAATAGCGCTGATTTTGCTGCCCCGGGACCAGACGCGGTGTGCCGCCAGCTGGGTCAGGAAATCATCAATAAAGGAACCGGACGCGCTATCGGCCTCAACGATACCCTCTTCACTCTGGGCATCGATCTTCAGCGTCTGCTTAAACTGCCGCGCATCGCCCGCCAGGGCAATCACCTTCAGATGCTTGTAGGCCTCCAGCAGGTAGTAGGCCGCGTCACCGTTGTTCAGCAGGTGAGTTACATCTCCGCCGGGAACGATCACCGCATCAACGGTCACCGATGGCGATCCGGCAAAGGTACCCGCCACTGACAGGCTTGAACCATCGTCGGCAGTGACTTCCCCCATCCGCGAGTAGAGCAGCTTAGCGTGTACGCCTTTCGCCCGCAGCCCCTGCAAAATGCTTAAAAGTTCGCTGGCAACGACCTTGTCATTCAGCAGAATTGCAACCACGCGTCCCTTGACGCTGGCATCCGGCTGGGCGTAAAGGCTGAGCGTCGGATCGCTGGACAGCCCATTAACCTCTTTTGGCGGAGTCACGTTGAGCTGCTCATCCGTTAGAGAAATGCCCAGGTTTTTCGCTACCGACAGCGCCAGCATGGTATCAATGCAGGCCAGCTGATCGACGACCCGCTCGCGGATATACTCGCGTACCACCTTGCTCAGCTCAAAGCTGAAGGCGTCGATAATGTGCTGCTGCTCGTGCGGGGTCTGGCTTTGCCAGAAGAGACGCGGATGAGCATAGTATTCGCCAAACGACGGGCTGCGCTCGCGGATCTTATTGCCTTCTATCCGCTGCTGATACGACTCGAATCCGCCACGTTTTGGACCTGGAGGCGTTTCCCGCGGCCAGTTATCGTTGATCGAGTTTGGCTCGTAGTTCGCCGGGTTGGTGTCGATATCCATCCGGTGCATGCCGTCGCGTTGGAAGTTATGGTAGGGGCAGGTCGGGCGGTTAATCGGGATTTCATGGAAGTTTGGCCCGCCCAGGCGGCTAATCTGCGTATCGGTATAGGAGAAGAGACGCCCCTGCAGCAGCGGATCGTTGGTGAAATCCAGCCCGGGTACGATATGGCCAGGGTGAAACGCCGCCTGTTCGTTTTCGGCAAAGAAGTTATCCGGATTGCGGTTCAGCACCATTTTACCTACCCGCTGTACCGGCACCAGCGCCTCGGGGATCAGCTTGGTCGGGTCGAGCAGGTCAAAATCAAATTTGAACTCATCCTCCTCCGGGATCAGCTGTAGGCCCAGCTCATACTCGGGGAAGTCGCCTGCCTCAATGGCCTCCCACAGATCGCGACGATGAAAGTCGGGGTCGCGACCGGTGAGCTTCTGCGACTCATCCCATACCAGCGAGGCTTTACCCGCCACCGGCTTCCAGTGGAAACGGACAAAGGTCCCTTTACCTTCGGCGTTAACCAGGCGGAAGGTATGGATGCCAAAACCCTCCATAGTGCGATAGCTGCGGGGGATACCGCGGTCTGACATGGCCCACATCACGTTGTGCAGCGTCTCCGGCTGCAACGATACGTAGTCCCAGAAGGTGTCGTGGGCGCTCTGTCCCTGCGGGATGGCCCAGTGCGGCTCCGGCTTCACCGCATGCACGAAGTCGGGAAATTTATGCGCATCCTGGATAAAAAATATTGGCGTGTTGTTGCCCACCAGATCGAAGATACCCTCTTCGGTATAGAATTTGGTGGCGAAGCCGCGAATATCGCGCACTGTATCCGCCGAACCCGCGCCGCCCTGTACGGTGGAGAAGCGGACAAATACCGGGGTAATCTTCTCGGGATCGCTGAGGAAATCCGCTTTAGTGATATCCTTCAGGCTCTTATAGGGCTGAAAATAGCCGTGGGCCGCAGAGCCGCGGGCATGAACGATACGCTCCGGTATACGCTCGTGGTCAAAGTGGGTGATCTTCTCCCGCAGGATGAAATCCTCCAGCAGCGTCGGTCCGCGGTTGCCGGCGCGCAGGGAGTTTTGATCGTCGCCGATGCGTACCCCCTGGTTAGTGGTTAGAGGAAAATCTTCGCTGCCTTTGCGAAAGGTCTCCAGTGCGGTCAACTTCTCGCTATGGGTATCGGGGGCCTTCAGGCTGCCCGGTGCGGTTGGCTGCTCTCCTGGAGAGGTGGGTCGGGGATCGGCGCGGTGGGAGTTATCTTCGGGGGCCAGTGAGTCAAGGCCGGGTTGGGATTCGCTGGGATCGTGTACCGGGGATTGATGGCCGTGGGGGTTCTTCTCATTATGCGACATTGTGCTCGTCTCCTGTTTTCATTGCTGAAAGGGTGGCCGATGTAACGTCAAAACCCTTATAACTATAGAGCAACCCCGTGTTTTTACCGTGAAATCGGCTATCATAGTGGCTGCCTGTATCTGCAATCTGTTTTAGTGAACCCGCGCTTATGAAACCTTTTCGTCAACAGAATCGTCCTGTTATCAGCTATGTACCCCGCGTGGAGCCTGCGCCGCCCGATCACGCCAACAAAATGGAGGGGTTTCGTGACGTCTGGCTGCTGCGTGGCAAGTACGTGGCGTTTGTGCTGATGGGGGAACATTTTCGCCGTTCACCAGCGTTTAGCGTGCCGGAGTCGGCTCAGCGCTGGGCAGAGCAAATGCGGCAGGAAGGGGAGATTGACGAGGCGTAGCTTTGCCCCAGAATGAAATGCCCGGCAGCTTCTGCCGCCGGGAACATTGATTTTAGCGATGCGCCAGTTCGGCACTCTCTTCGCTATTCAACACCTCTTTATCGGTCTGCTTCAGCCACTGGCTGGTGAGCGTCCCGGCGGTCATTGAGCCGTTGACGTTCAGCGCGGTACGACCCATATCGATCAGCGGCTCTACGGAGATCAGCAGCGCCACCAGGGTGACCGGTAGGCCCATCGCGGGCAGAACGATCAGCGCCGCGAAGGTTGCCCCGCCGCCCACGCCTGCCACGCCAGCCGAGCTAATGGTCACCATCCCTACCAGGGTCGCGATCCACAGCGGGTCCAGCGGGTTAATTCCCACCGTTGGAGCGACCATCACCGCCAGCATTGCCGGGTAGAGACCTGCACAGCCGTTCTGGCCAATAGTGGCACCAAAGGAGGCTGAGAAGCTGGCGATAGACTCCGGCACGCCCAGACGACGGGTCTGCGCTTCCACGTTCAGCGGAATAGAGGCGGCGCTGGAGCGGCTGGTGAAGGCAAAGGTCAGCACCGGCCACACTTTACGGAAGAATTTCAGCGGGCTAACGCCGTTCACCGCCAGCAGAATACCGTGAACCACAAACATGATCCCCAGACCCAGATAGGAGGCGACAACAAAGCTGCCTAGCTTAATGATGTCCTGCAGGTTGGAGCCTGCCACGACCTTGGTCATCAGCGCCAGCACGCCGTAAGGCGTCAGCTGCATCACCAGGCGTACCAGCTTCATGACCCAGCTTTGCAGGGTATCGATAGCGGTCAGCACGCGCTGGCCCTTCGGCGCATCGTCCTTCAACAGCTTCAGCGCGGCTACGCCGAGGAACGCAGCGAAGATAACAACGCTGATGATAGAGGTCGGATTGGCCCCGGTCAGATCGGCAAACGGGTTTTTCGGTACGAAGGAGAGCAACAGCTGCGGCACGCTCAGATCCGCCACCTTGCCCGCGTAGTTGCTCTGAATGGCATTCAGGCGTGCGGTCTCTGCCGTACCCTGCACCAGCCCTTCGGCGGTGAGGCCAAACAGGTTAGTCACCAGCACCCCGACCAGCGCCGAGATCAGCGTAGTGAACAGCAGCGTGCCGATAGTTAAGACGCTGATTTTGCCCAGCTGGGAGGCGTTATGCAGACGGGCCACCGCGCTCAGAATAGAGGCAAACACCAGCGGCATAACGATCATCTGCAGCAGCTGAACATAGCCGTTGCCGACCACGTTGAACCACTGGATAGAATCTTTCAGTACCTGGCTGTCCGCGCCATAGATCGCTTGCAGCGCCAGGCCAAACACCACGCCAATCGCCAGACCGACCAGCACTTTCTTTGCCAGGCTCCACTGCTTATGGCGCGTCTGCGCTAGCAGAAATAGCAATGCAACGAACACCACGATGTTCGCGATTAAAGGGAAATTCATTTCAGATCTCCTGAACGGTTTTTTATAAGACGACGCGTTGCACGCCGTCCTGTTGCCGCCAAGGTTAGCAGAAGTGTGATTCAGCTCTTATATCCAAATGGAATGGGTTATAAGTAAATGTGTAAATCTGCCTGGTTAATGGCCGGATTGCTGGTTAATAAACCGATTGAACTCACCCTGCACCGTATTGATAACCTGCGATGACCAGCGCACGGCGCTGTTATCGGACACGCCCTGCGGCATCCAGACGGCCCAGGTAAAGAGCACCATGCAGAGCACGCGCTCAAGCTGGTTACCGCGCTGCGGCCTAAGAATAGGCAGGCGGAAACGCCAGCGGCAGGGCCACAGCAGCGGTACGCCGGCAGGGGTCAGCATATCGGCCAGAATATGGCTCAGGTAGCCCAGCACCATGCCCTGTAGAACATCGGCAGGGATAAACCAGCTATCAGGCACCTTAAGATAGAAGAGCGTGACGGCGATAAATACCGCCAGCAGGCTATGGGTAAATCCCCGATGACCAAAGGCCCGGGCGATGGGCTTGGAGATCCACTTCAGGCGCTGGCCGAGAAATGATTTCGGGTGATCAATATCCGGAAGCAGGCAGGTCACAATGGCTGAGGGAACCACATGCCACCAGTCCCCCTGCGCGAGCACAGGGGTCAACTCGGCGTTCTTGGCAAACACCGCGCAGGCAATGGAAAAAAGCAGGTGTCCTTCCGCCGTCATGATCATACTCACTTAACTGTCGAAGTATACAGTATAGGGTTTTTGTACAGTAGGCGGAAGAGGTGACGGTGTAACACTATGTCACCGTTTTACATTTATTTTACTCAACGGGGCAAAATGCGTGCTATCCGCGCAAATCTTGTCCGGTCAGCCGTGCGAGTGAGTCAAGCTTAACGTTGGCCAGCGCATAGCGTGGGTCCTGACCGTTCTCTTCAGCGGGCACGACGATGGCGCGCATGCGGGCGGCTTTGGCGGCAATCATGCCGTTGACCGAATCCTCCAGGGCAACACAGGTGAGAGGATCAACGCCGAGCTTCGCCGCGCAATCCAGGTAGACCTGCGGATGGGGTTTACTGTAGGGGAGCGTCTGCGCGGAGGCGAGAGCATCAAAATAGTCGCTCAGCTCGAAAAGCGCGAGCACCTTCTCCAGCATAGAGAGCGGTGAGGCTGACGCCAGGCCCACTTTTAATCCTTCGGCTCTACAGAGCGCCAGCGCCTCACGCACGCCGGGCAGCAGGGGGCGCTTCTCTTCTACCAACGAGAGGGTCCGCTGAATAATCCGCTCAGTGACCTCCTGTTTACTCGGCCCGCTCCAGGGCTGCATGGCGTACCAGAGATCGACCACCATATCGATGCGCAGGCCCAGCGTATCGGGCATCTCATGACGGCGGCTGATATCAACGCCGAGGCTGGATATCACCTCCAGCTCGGCCTGGTCCCAGAGCGGCTCGGAGTCAATAAGCAGGCCATCCATATCAAAAATAGCGGCGAGGATCTGACGCGGGGTTGACATAACAACCTCTCCTTATGCGTGGAATAAATAGACAGATGAACGTTCATTATGGCTATTGCTTCAGGATAACGCTTTTAAAAATGGGCGAAAACGCTGTTCTAAGGGTAGACTTAACCAGCAAATGGAACGTCTTAAACAAGGGGAATAGATGACGTATCAACAAGCTGGACGCATTGCCGTGCTGAAACGCGTTCTGGGATGGGTGATTTTTATCCCGGCGGTGGTCTCCACCCTGATTTCCGTACTCAAATTTATGTACGATCACAGCGAAAAACAGCCTGGCATCAACGCCGTAATGCTCGATTTTGCCCATGTCATGATTGAGATGATGCGTTTTAATACGCCGTTTCTCAACTTCTTCTGGTACAACTCGCCGACGCCGAATTTTCATCAGCAGCTGAATATTGGCTTCTGGATCATTTACGCGCTGATCTTTGTTGGGCTGGCACTGCAGGCCTCCGGGGCGCGCATGAGCCGCCAGACCCGCTTCCTCCGAGAAGGGGTAGAGGACCAGCTCATCCTTGAGAAGGCAAAAGGGACGGACGGGTTAACCCGCGAGCAGATCGAGTCGCGCATTGTCGTTCCCCGTCACACCATCTTCCTGCAGATCTTTCCGCTCTACGTGCTGCCCGTGATTGTCATCATTGCTGGCTACTTCTTCTTTACCCTGCTCGGGTTTATGTAGCGGGAAGCCAGTCTGGCCGCGTTGATTAAGCGGCCAAAATTCTGTCCAGCGCCTGCTGGGCCGTCACCAGATGCTGCCCTCCAAAGAGGATTGCCCGGTTAAACAGCGTATAGAGCTGGTAGATCGGCTGGCGCTCCAGAAAGCCGTTTGGTAGAGGCAGCACCGCCTGATAGCCGTCATAGATCTGTGGGGGCTGCTCCGGATGGAGCGGCAGCATCGCCAGATCGCACTCTCTGTCTCCCCAGTAGCAGGCCGGGTCAAAAATGTAGGGACCATGAGGACCCAGCGCGCAGTTGTTCGACCAGAGATCGCCATGCAGCAGCGACGGCTGCGGCTGGTGAGAGGCAAGGCGCTGCTGAATATGCTCGACGATGGCATCGATGTTACCAAACGCGAGGCCTTTCTCTGCCGCCAGCTCAAGCTGCCAGCCGATACGCTGTTCGGCAAAAAAGATTGACCAGCGCCGCTGCCAGGCGTTTGGTTGGGGGGTGGTTGAGAGATCGTTATCGAAGTCGAGGCCAAACTGCGGTTGCTCGCTCCACTGATGCAGGCGCGCCAGCTGCTGGCCGAGCAGAAAAGCGTTGTGCGCATCCAGCGGGCGGGGAGGGAGATACTCCATGATCAGAAAGCTGTAGTCACGATCGCTGCCGACGGCGACCATCTCCGGAACGGAGACCGTGCGGCTGCGGGCCAGCAGTTCAAGCTGATCCGCCTCGGCGGTAAAGATGGGCAGCAGCTCGCGTTCATCACACTTCATAAACAGTTCGCGACCACCGAAGCGTATATGCCATGCTGCGTGGATCTCTCCACCCGGCAGCTCACTACGCAGCTCGATTTCACCTTCACCAAGCTGCTCGCTTAACAGACGACTCACCGCTTGCCACATGCTCTCTCTCCCCTGCAATCTGCCAGATTAAAGGTTAGCGCGCTAACGCAGCATAAAATACGATTCTGCGCACACCCTGTACGACGGGTGGGTGCAAAGGCACTTATTGCTGCTGCGTCTTCAGCCAGTTATCCCAGGTCGTGACCTCAATATCAGGCTGCCTGTCGAGGGCGCTCTCAGCCAGCGCCCGCGCCTGCTGTTTAATATCATCTTCACTCAGCGGACTGACCAGGCCAAACGTATTGGTTCCCAGCTCATGGACCTTGCCGTCATCATCGCTCAGAGTGAGTAGATAACCGGCAAGGGTGAAGGTGTTATTAAGCTCGTTAATTTCAGTCAAACTATGCTCATGAAATTTTACCGTTATTACGTAGCGAGTGATCTCCCCACTGGCCATAGCTCACCTCATTGTTATCAAAACATTTTTAGCATAGACGACGATCAATTCTGACACAGATAATCGTATATCTTTTGAGTATCTTCCTGACCGCAAAGGCGCGTACCGTGGTTGATTGTCGCGGCGCTACCGGCGGCGACGCCAAAGCGCACCATATCCTCCAGCGAGGCGTCTTCTGCCAGCTTCAGGGTCATTGCGCCCACCATGCTGTCGCCCGCGCCTACCGTGCTTTGGCTTTTAACCGGTGGCGGGACGACCTGGACGCACTGCTGCTCATCTACCGCCAGCGCCCCCTGCGGACCGAGGGAGACGACAACACGCTTAGCCTTGCCGCTGTTAACCAGCTCCTGGGCGGCGCGACGAACATCATCCGGCTGGGTCAGGTCCCGGTCAACCAGCGCCGCCAGCTCTTTCTGATTAGGCTTCACTAGCTCAATACCGCCAATGTCCAGGGCAGCGGCCAGCGCCTCGCCAGAGCTGTCAATGATGCAGCGTAAGCCATTTTTCTGCGCGGCTTTAATAAGCTGGCCCATCTTTTCCACCCTGACGCCCGGCGGCAGGCTGCCGCTGATCACCAGCAGTGAACCCTCTTCAATATTGAGCACCTTCTCCTCAAGCTGACGAAATTCATCATCGCTCAGCGCTGCGCCAGGCATCACAAAGCGATACTGTTCGCCGCTGGACTCAACGTGCACGTGCAGGTTCTGTCGAGTCCAGTCATGGGTAGCCACCTGGATTGTCGTGACCTTTTCATCCGCCAGCAGGGCGGCTAAATGTTCCCCCGTTGCCCCGCCCGCAGGGAAGATCGCCGTGGCCCGTCCGCCCAGATGTACGATAGCGCGGGCGACGTTAATTCCGCCGCCGCCGGGTTCAAACACCGGCGCGGTGCAGCGTAGCTTACCTTCAGGATAGATCTGTGGAGTCAGCGTTGCGCTGTCCAGCGACGGGGCCAGGGTCAGAGTATAGACTGCTGTCATTTTCATCTCCTTTCGCTTGGTTGTCCTAAGCCTGGCACTTAATGAGCGGAAGGGAAAGTAAATAACAGCATGATTTTTCAAATAAATAACGATAAACGTCAGGGGAGGGCATTATACGTTTATTGGGGGTTTGAGAGCGCTCTTATTCAAAAAACGAAAGAAGAATACATTGCTATGTTATTTGGGCCTTTTTATAATTTGTTACCTTTCTTCAGATTGCTAAACATTGATCCTGAAGGAAGTTTCCAGGACCGTAGGTCCTCTTTTTTTTGCTGTACGGACTCTTTATAAATGAAGCTTTTGAAGACAGTACCCGCTGTTGTTATCCTGGCGGGAGGCGTGCTTGCGTCGATGAATGCTGCCGCAGATGATACCGTTTTTACTGTCATGGACGATCCCTCCTCAGCACAGAAACCCTTCGAAGGTAATGTGAATGCAGGCTACCTGAACCAGTCAGGTAATACGAAAAGTACCTCCCTGACCGCTGACTCAACGCTGACCTGGTATGGCAATACTACCGCATGGTCGCTCTGGGGAAACGCCAGCAATACCTCTTCTAACGATGAACGCTCTTCAGAGAAGTATGCAGTGGGCGGTCGTACACGTTATAACGTGACCGACATGGACTACGTGTTTGGCCAGGCAAGCTGGCTGACTGACCGCTATAACGGTTACCGTCAGCGTGATATTCTGACTGCCGGTTACGGTCGCCAGTTCCTCAATGGTCCGGTGCACAGCCTGCGTTTTGAATTCGGTCCGGGTGTCCGTTATGACGAGTACACCGACGGCGATAGCGAAACCCAGCCGCTGGGCTATGCCTCAGGCGCGTATAGCTGGCAGTTTACCGACAACGCTAAGTTTACTCAGGGCGTATCGGTATTTGGCGCAGACGATACTACGGTCAACTCTGAGACCGCGCTGAACGTAGCCATTAACGAGCACTTCGGTCTGAAGCTGGCTTACAACGTAACGTGGAACTCTGAGCCGCCGGCTTCCGCCCCGGAGCATACCGATCGTCGTACCGTCATTTCGCTCGGCTATAAAATGTAATTGATTTTGGGCCGGTTATTCCGGCCCGCTTCGACATTATCTTTTCGTGCTATTAAAGCCTGCAACAATGTTTTATTTCCGCAGGAAAAGAGTTTCTCCTTTTTCTCTCCTTAATTTTATCTGCTGCAACACATTCAATTTATTTGACACTTTTTGATAAATAAACTGACTAGGCAAAAGTGTGATCTAGATCTACACTTTACCCACAGGCAAAAAAACGCCTCCGCAATAATGTACTAATTCAAACAGAGAAGAAACATTATGAAAACAATCAAAACACTCGCTGCCGCCACGGTGCTTTCTGCACTCTCATTTGGCGCATTCGCGGCTCAGCCAAGCTATAACACTGCCAGTCAAACCACCAACCCAAGCGCTACGTTCAACGCTGCGGATATTGAAGCCGGCTCGAACATCCAGCCTGGCTCGCAGAATACCGGACGCTCTACAGATGATGCTTTCGATGTGCATACTCTGGTAGCCGGTGAATGGTATTAATTTCCTTAGCATTTAACAAATTCTGCTGTTTTACATTTAGGGCGCTGCCCGATTAACAAAAAAACCGGAGAGTGCTGTCCCGGTTTTTTTATAATCTGTCATTCAGTGTAAAGTTTTCTAATTATTGTATTTACCCGCGTAATAATGCGAGCAGATTCTGCGGAGCCTGGTTCGCTATTTTCAGCACTGCGTTTTGACTCTCCTGCAAAATTTGCGCTTTGAGCATTTTGCTGGTTTCCAGAGCGTAATCAGCATCCTGGATCCGGCTCTGCGCTGACTGCGTTGCAATCTTCTGCTGCGCCAGTACCGACTTGCTTGACTCGAAGCGGTTAATCGCTGCGCCATACTGTGAACGGTATCCATCTACCTTTGCCAGCGCGCTATCCAGTGCACCCATCGCCGATTGCGCCGACTGAACGGTATCCAGCCGTGCCTCATTGATGCCCAGCGTTTTGGTATCCGCAGGGGTGGTATCCAACGTGATGGTTTCGATTTTATCGCCAAAGTTGGCGCTGGTAACAACCTGATAGGGGATACTCTTCTTCGGCGGCTCGGCAGGCTGCTCGGTCGGCGTCTCCAGGTTTCCCCAGGTCATGTTAGCAGTAAATGCACCATTGCCGACTACAACGACGAGCAGATCCTCCTTAACGTTATCAATCGTTACCCGCTCCAGCAGATTTGAACCATTGCTGCCGTCGTTAAACCCGCCGTTGGTGCTGTCCTCATAGCGATCACCATCTCCACTATAGGCAATGTTCATACCTTTGTAGCTCACCGATTCACTGCCGTTGATATCCCAGGCTGCACCGCCCGAAATAAGCATGGAATCATCATAAGCGGCATCGCTCTTAAAACCATTAGCTTCAGTGAGAAGGTTTGTGTCGGCGCTAGCGGAGTCGGTAATCCCTTTACTGACCCATGTGAAATCCGGATCGCTGCCGTTAATGGGGGTGCCCGCCAGATGTTTACCATCACGAGTAAAGAGCTGAATATCATCATCCGCGCCAAGGGAGTTGATGGTAATTGCGATATTGGTCGAACCGGCCGGAATATAGGCCAGCGGAACGATGCCTGAACTGAAAGAGTAGTCCTTGCTGGCCACCGGGAATTTGGTGCTTACTGGAGCGACGTTGCCGAGCAGAGCAGGCTGCAACTCGGGACTGTCGGTAGCCAGTGGGTAAAGGCCAAATATTTCGGTTCCTTCGGAGATACTGTTGATCCCGGCGAGAATAGTGGCAAATTCGTTTTGGATGCTGGCACGATCGCTCTCCGAAAGCGTGTCGTTCACCGACTGGATAGCAAGCCCCTTGGCGCGAATAAGCATTGAGCTTATTGAACCGAGGCTGCTCTCTGCGGTCTGCGCAAGGCTGATGGCATCATCAAGCCCCCGGGAGATCACCGAGTCAGCGTTAATATTTGCGCCCATCCGATTGGCAATAGCGAGACCTGCGGCATCATCCTTGGCACCATTAATCCGCAGTCCGGACGCGAGTCTTTCGATCGATTGCTGAAGGATCGATGAGGTTCCCGGCCGGGCTTTGAGACTGAGGCCTGCAATACCATTATGATTTATCGATTGCATATGTTGTGTCGCGATGCTGTTTGCCCAATGTAGGCTATATCATCGGCAAAATTTGGCTTAACTTTAAACATGCCGCCTATAAAAAACGGCTACGCCGGGCATTCAATCGCTTAATTATCGATAGAGTGCGCCGGATCGCTTGACGTTAGCAGGGTTTTTCTATGTGCTATGCCTTTAAATTCAGAGACAAACGGAAAGAGGGCGCTATGGGTAACCAGGCAAAAGAGAGCGAGCTATATGATGAGATGTGCCGCGTGGTCGGTAAGGTCGTGCTGGAGATGCGTGATTTAGGCCAGGAGCCGAAGCATATCGTGATTGCCGGGGTACTGCGTACGTCGCTCGCTAACCAGCGAATTAAACGCTCCGACCTCACTCGCCAGGCCATGGAGACGGTCATTAACGCCCTCGTTCCTGAAGGCAAAGCCTGAACAGCAGAAAGGCCTCTTACGAAGCCTTTATTTAATTTGTCACTTTATTGATCTGCCTGGCGATGGGAATGCACATCGATGCGGTAAGGCGTTCCCCGCAGGTTGCGCATACTGCACCATGCGGAAGCTTTTTCTCAGCGTGATACGTTGAAAACTGAAACCTAAAGCCATTGCAGACGGGGCACTGAAATTTGAGGTTAATAATAACCCCTCCAGTCCGTTGAGTGGAAACACTACCCTAACACGTCTATTTCGCTTTGAGGGATATATCGTCGAGTAAATAGCGCTTTTTTTGTCAAGATGCCTAATTCGCTCTTCTGAATGCTTTTATGAAGCTTTATTACATTTATTGATAAGCCGTTTCATTTTTTATTTTACACATTTATTACAATTAGCCTGATTATGTTCCTTGAAATAATTAAGTCTGACCCAATACCGTAGTGGAATGCAACGCTAGCCTTTTAACTCACTGATTAGACGTGTAGTATCTGGGGTGAGCTTATCAACAGCAGAGCAGGGTACAGCATGTTTTCTGTACAAATTTGTCAGAGTGAAGACGAAAGCCTGCTTTAAGTTGTTGATAATAATTTGAAAAATAGTTTTGTATGTGACCTTTCGTGTGGGTCACCACTGCAAATAGAGGATCTCACATGCCTGTAATTACCCTTCCTGACGGCAGCCAACGCCAGTTTGATCGCCCCGTTAGCCCCATGGACGTTGCCCTTGATATCGGCCCTGGCCTGGCGAAAGCCTGCATCGCCGGTCGCGTTGATGGCGAGCTGGTTGATGCCAGCGATCTTATCGAAAACGATGCGCAGCTGGCGATTATCACCGCCAAAGATGAAGATGGCCTGGAAATTATCCGCCACTCCTGTGCGCACCTGTTAGGTCATGCTATCAAACAGCTGTGGCCCAACGCCAAAATGGCTATTGGCCCGGTTGTGGATAACGGCTTCTATTACGATATCGATCTTGACCACACGCTGACTCAGGAAGATATCGACGCGCTCGAAAAGCGTATGCACGAGCTCGCCGAAACGAACTACAACGTCATCAAGAAGAGAGTCAGCTGGCACGAAGCGCGTGAAACATTTGTTGCGCGCGGCGAAAGCTATAAAGTGACAATTCTTGATGAGAACATCGCGCATGACGACAGGCCAGGCCTGTATCATCATGAAGAGTACATCGACATGTGCCGCGGTCCGCACGTGCCAAATATGCGCTTCTGCCATCACTTCAAGCTGATGAAAATTGCCGGTGCCTACTGGCGCGGCGACAGCAACAATAAAATGCTGCAGCGTATCTACGGTACCGCATGGGCAGATAAGAAAGCGTTAAACGCTTATCTGCAGCGTCTGGAAGAGGCCGCTAAACGCGACCACCGTAAAATTGGTAAGCAGCTCGACCTGTATCACATGCAGGAAGAGGCGCCGGGCATGGTTTTCTGGCATAATGACGGCTGGACTATCTTCCGTGAGCTGGAGACCTTTGTGCGCTCCAAGCTGAAAGCGTACCAGTATCAGGAAGTAAAAGGCCCGTTCATGATGGACCGTGTGCTGTGGGAAAAAACCGGCCACTGGGACAACTACAAAGATGCAATGTTCACCACCTCTTCCGAGAACCGTGAGTACTGCATCAAGCCCATGAACTGCCCTGGCCACGTGCAAATTTTCAATCAGGGACTAAAATCCTACCGCGACCTGCCATTACGTATGGCGGAGTTTGGTAGCTGCCACCGTAACGAGCCATCGGGCGCGTTGCATGGCCTGATGCGCGTGCGCGGGTTCACTCAGGATGACGCCCATATCTTCTGTACTGAAGATCAGGTGCGTGATGAAGTGAACGCCTGTATTCGTATGGTCTACGATATGTACAGCACCTTTGGCTTCGAAAAGATCGTGGTCAAGCTCTCTACTCGTCCGGAAAAGCGTATCGGCAGCGACGAGACATGGGATCGTGCTGAGGCGGATTTAGCAGTCGCGCTGGAAGAGAACAACATCCCGTTTGAGTATCAGGTGGGTGAAGGCGCGTTCTACGGTCCGAAAATTGAATTTACCCTGTATGACTGCCTCGATCGTGCATGGCAGTGCGGTACGGTACAGCTGGACTTCTCTCTGCCGTCTCGTTTGAGCGCCTCCTACGTGGGCGAAAACAACGAGCGCCAGGTGCCAGTCATGATCCACCGCGCCATTCTTGGGTCGCTGGAGCGCTTTATCGGCATCCTGACCGAAGAGTTTGCGGGCTTCTTCCCGACCTGGCTTGCGCCAGTGCAGGTTGTAGTCATGAACATTACCGATTCTCAGGCCGATTACGTTAACGAATTGACGCGTAAACTACAAAATGCGGGCATTCGTGTAAAAGCGGACTTGAGAAACGAGAAGATTGGCTTTAAAATCCGCGAGCACACTTTACGTCGTGTCCCTTATATGCTGGTTTGTGGTGACAAAGAGGTTGAGGCCGGCAAAGTAGCCGTGCGTACCCGTCGCGGTAAAGACCTGGGTAGCCTGGACGTAAATGATGTTATCGAGAAGCTGCAACAAGAGATTCGCAGCCGCAGTCTTCAACAACTGGAGGAATAAGGTATTAAAGGCGGAAAACGAGTTCAAACGGCGCGTCCCAATCGTATTAATGGCGAGATTCGCGCCACGGAAGTTCGCTTAACTGGTCTGGAAGGCGAGCAGCTTGGCATTGTGAGTCTGCGAGAGGCTCTGGAAAAAGCTGAAGAAGCCGGGGTCGATTTAGTTGAAATTAGCCCTAACGCCGAGCCGCCCGTTTGCCGTATAATGGATTACGGCAAGTTCCTCTATGAAAAGAGCAAATCTTCTAAGGAACAGAAGAAGAAGCAAAAAGTTATCCAGGTTAAGGAAATCAAGTTCCGGCCTGGTACAGATGAAGGCGACTATCAGGTAAAACTCCGCAGCCTGATTCGCTTTCTCGAAGAGGGCGATAAGGCCAAGATCACACTGCGTTTCCGCGGTCGTGAGATGGCCCACCAACAGATCGGTATGGAAGTGCTTAACCGCGTGAAAGAAGATCTGAATGAACTGGCAGTAGTCGAATCCTTCCCAACGAAGATCGAAGGCCGCCAGATGATTATGGTGCTTGCTCCTAAGAAGAAACAGTAAGGCCATCAAGTAATCATACCTGTGGGCCACAAGCTCACAGGTCTGGTTCGCCTTTGTTTCGTTTATTAACAATGCGAAGTGGAAGTTATTAAAATGCCAAAGATTAAGACCGTACGCGGTGCTGCTAAGCGCTTCAAAAAAACCGGTAAAGGTGGTTTTAAGCACAAGCACGCTAACCTGCGTCATATTCTGACCAAAAAAGCTACCAAGCGTAAACGTCACCTGCGTCCGAAAGCCATGGTTTCTAAAGGCGATCTGGGCCTGGTCATCGCGTGCCTGCCGTACGCATAAGTCGTTTACCTTTTAACCTTTTTTAAGAATAGATACAGGAGAGCATCATGGCTCGCGTAAAACGTGGTGTAATTGCACGTGCACGTCACAAGAAAATTTTGAAACAAGCTAAAGGCTACTACGGTGCGCGTTCACGCGTATACCGCGTTGCCTTCCAGGCTGTTATCAAAGCTGGTCAGTACGCTTATCGTGACCGTCGTCAGAAAAAGCGTCAGTTCCGTCAACTGTGGATTGCGCGTATCAACGCAGCAGCACGTCAGAACGGTATTTCTTACAGCAAATTCATCAACGGCCTGAAAAAAGCCTCTGTTGAAATCGACCGTAAGATCCTGGCTGACATCGCTGTATTCGACAAAGTGGCATTCTCTGCCCTGGTCGAAAAAGCGAAAGCAGCTCTGGCTTAAGCCAGTTAGAGAGAGGGAGCCTGGCTCCCTCTTTTTATTCTTTATCACACAAGGTAACGCAAGCATGAATGCTGCTATTTTCCGCTTCTTTTTTTACTTTAGCACCTGATCCCAGGAGGCTTGCGCGTGAAAGAAGAAACGAAAAACAGCGCCAAAAAGCCTCCCCAGGGAGGCTTTTTTTATGCCTGTATGGAAAATATGAGATCACCATAACGGTGTCAGCACCGACATAATGAGGAAAACCATGTCACATCTCGCAGAGCTGGTTGCCAGCGCCACGGCAGCCATTAACGAGGCTACAGATATTGCCGCACTGGATAACGTGCGCGTCGAATATCTGGGCAAAAAAGGGCAGCTAACCCTTCAGATGACAACCCTGCGTGAGCTGCCGCCTGAAGAGCGTCCGGCGGCTGGTGCGGTGATTAACGAAGCCAAAGAGCAGGTGCAGCAGGCGCTGAACGCCCGTAAAGAGACGCTGGAGAGCGCCGCGCTGAACGCACGTCTGGCGGCGGAGACTATCGATATCTCTCTGCCGGGTCGCCGCATCGAGAACGGCGGTCTGCATCCGGTAACCCGCACCATCGATCGCATTGAGAACTTCTTTGGCGAGCTGGGCTTTACCGTGGCAACCGGTCCGGAAATCGAGGATGACTACCACAACTTTGACGCCCTGAACATTCCAGGCCACCACCCGGCGCGCGCCGACCACGATACCTTCTGGTTCGATGCTACCCGCCTGCTGCGTACCCAGACCTCCGGGGTGCAGATCCGTACCATGGAGAACCAGCAGCCGCCGATCCGCATTATCGCCCCGGGCCGCGTCTACCGTAACGACTACGATCAGACCCACACCCCCATGTTCCATCAGATGGAAGGGCTGATCGTTGATAAAAATATCAGCTTTACCAACCTGAAAGGGACCCTGCACGACTTCCTGAACAACTTCTTTGAGGAAGATCTGCAGGTACGTTTCCGTCCCTCCTACTTCCCGTTTACCGAACCCTCCGCTGAAGTGGACGTAATGGGTAAGAACGGTAAATGGCTGGAGGTGCTGGGCTGCGGTATGGTGCACCCGAACGTGCTGCGTAACGTGGGCATCGATCCGGAGGTGTACTCTGGCTTCGCGTTCGGCATGGGAATGGAGCGCCTGACCATGCTGCGCTATGGCGTGACCGACTTACGCGCATTCTTCGAAAACGATTTGCGTTTCCTCAAACAGTTTAAATAAAGGCAGGAAAAAATAATGAAATTCAGTGAACTGTGGCTACGCGAATGGGTTAACCCGGCGGTCGATAGTGACGCGCTCTCCGATCAAATCACCATGGCAGGCCTGGAAGTAGACGGCGTTGACGCCGTGGCTGGTAGCTTTAACGGCGTCGTGGTTGGCGAAGTGGTTGAGTGTGGTCAGCACCCGAACGCGGACAAGCTGCGGGTAACCAAGGTTAACGTCGGCGGCGAACGCCTGCTTGATATCGTGTGCGGTGCGCCAAACTGCCGCCAGGGGCTGAAGGTCGCCGTGGCGACCATCGGCGCGGTGCTGCCGGGCGATTTCAAAATCAAAGCCGCCAAGCTGCGCGGCGAGCCGTCCGAAGGGATGCTCTGCTCCTTCTCCGAGCTGGGTATCTCCGACGATCACAGCGGAATTATCGAGCTGCCGGCGGATGCGCCGATCGGCAGCGATATTCGCGACTACCTGAAGCTCGACGATAACACTATCGAGATCAGCGTAACGCCGAACCGCGCTGACTGCTTAGGGATTATTGGCGTGGCCCGCGACGTTGCCGTGCTGAACAAGCTGCCGCTTACCGAGCCTGAAATCGCGCCGGTTGCGGCCACCATCAGCGACACGCTGCCTATCAGCGTTGAAGCTGCCGACGCCTGCCCGCGCTACCTGGGCCGCGTAGTCAAGGGTATCGACGTCACCGCGCCGACCCCGCTGTGGATGCGTGAGAAGCTGCGCCGCTGCGGCATTCGCTCTATCGACGCCGTTGTGGACGTGACCAACTTCGTTCTGCTGGAGCTGGGTCAGCCGATGCACGCCTTCGATCTGGGCCGCATTGAGGGCGGGATCGTTGTCCGTATGGCGAAAGAGAGTGAGACGCTGGTCCTGCTCGACGGCAGCGAAGCGAAATTGCAGTCCGATACGCTGGTGATTGCCGACCATAACAAAGCGCTGGCGATGGGCGGCATCTTCGGTGGCGAACACTCCGGCGTGAATGGCGAAACCCAGGATGTACTGCTGGAGTGCGCCTTCTTTAGCCCGCTCTCCATCACCGGCCGTGCTCGCCGTCACGGTCTGCACACCGATGCTTCCCACCGCTATGAGCGCGGCGTCGATCCGGCCCTGCAGTATAAAGCGATGGAGCGTGCTACCCGTCTGCTGCTGGATATCTGCGGCGGTGAAGCCGGTCCGGTGATCGATGTCTCCCACGACGCCGCGCTGCCGAAGCGTGCCACCATCACCCTGCGCCGCAGCAAGCTGGATCGCCTGATTGGCCACCACATTACTGACGAGCAGGTCAGCGATATCCTTAAGCGCCTGGGTTGTGACGTGACCGAAGGTCAGGACGCGTGGCAGGCAGTTGCGCCGAGCTGGCGCTTCGATATGGAGATCGAAGAGGACCTGGTTGAAGAGATTGCGCGCGTCTACGGCTACAACAACATCCCTGATGAGCCGGTACAGGCGGGTCTGATCATGGGCAGCCACCGCGAAGCGGATCTGTCGATGAAGCGGGTAAAAACCATGCTTATCGACAAAGGCTACCAGGAGGTGATCACCTACAGCTTCGTGGATCCGAAACTGCAGCAGCTGATCCATCCGGGCGAAGAAGCGCTGATCCTGCCAAGCCCGATCTCCAGCGAAATGTCGGCCATGCGCCTTTCGCTGTGGACCGGTCTGCTGGGGACGGTGGTCTATAACCAGAACCGTCAGCAGAGCCGTGTACGCATTTTTGAAACCGGGTTGCGCTTTGTACCTGATACGCAGGCTAATCTGGGGATCCGTCAGGATGTGATGCTGGCCGGAGTTATTACCGGAAGTCGCTATGAAGAGCACTGGAACCTGGCAAAAGAGAGCGTCGATTTCTATGATTTAAAAGGCGATCTGGAATCCGTTCTCGATCTGACCGGCAAACTGGCTGACGTTCAGTTCAAAGCTCAAGCCAACCCGGCGCTGCACCCAGGCCAGTCCGCCGCGATTTATCTGAAAGGCGAACGTATTGGTTTTATTGGGGTTGTGCATCCTGAGCTGGAACGTAAACTGGATCTTAACGGCCGAACGCTGGTGTTTGAGATTGAGTGGAACGCCATTGCAGACCGTGTGATTTCGCAGGCGCGGGAGGTTTCACGCTTCCCGGCAAACCGTCGCGATATCGCGGTTGTGGTCGCGGAAAACGTCCCGGCAGCAGAAGTTTTGGCTGAGTGTAAGAAAGTTGGCGTAAATCAGGTAGTTGGCGTAAACTTGTTTGATGTGTACCGCGGCAAGGGCGTAGCGGAGGGCTATAAGAGCCTCGCTATCACCCTGATCCTTCAGGATACCGGCCGTACACTCGAAGAAGAGGAGATTGCCGCTACCGTTGCCAGATGTGTAGAGGCATTGAAAGAGCGATTCCAGGCATCATTGAGGGATTGAACCTATGGCGCTTACAAAAGCTGAAATGTCAGAATATCTGTTTGATAAGCTTGGGCTTAGCAAACGGGATGCCAAAGAGCTGGTAGAGCTATTTTTCGAAGAGATCCGTCGCGCTCTGGAAAATGGTGAGCAGGTAAAACTCTCCGGTTTTGGTAACTTTGATCTGCGTGATAAGAATCAACGCCCGGGACGTAACCCGAAAACGGGCGAGGATATTCCCATTACAGCCCGGCGCGTGGTGACCTTCAGACCCGGTCAGAAATTGAAAAGCCGTGTCGAAAACGCTTCGCCCAAAGCAGAGTAATCTGAACTAACCAAAAAGGCCGCCCGTGCGGCCTTTTTTCTTTTCACTCGCCGCCCGGCATTTTAAAATCAACCTCATGACGTTAAGCAGGATGGATCCTATGCTAGCTCTTGCCCACCTACAAATCCGTCGCCACGCCCGCTGGCTTGGCGGACTCTCACTGCTTCTGCTACTGGCTATCGTGGTAAGCCTCTGCGCCGGCGATCAATGGATTGCGCCCGGCGACTGGCTCACCCCACGCGGGCAGCTCTTTGTCTGGCAGATCCGTCTGCCGCGTACCCTCGCGGTCGTGCTGGTGGGGGCGGCGCTGGCGCTCTGCGGCACCCTGATGCAGGCGCTGTTTGAAAACCCGCTGGCGGAGCCTGGGCTGCTTGGCGTCTCTAACGGCGCGGGCGTGGGCCTGATTGCCGCCGTCATGCTGGGGCAGGGGGCGCTGCCCGTCTGGGCGCTCGGGCTGTGCGCCATCGCCGGCGCGCTGATTATCACGCTGATCCTGCTGCACTTCGCCCGCCGTCATCTCTCCATTAGCCGCCTGCTGCTGGCGGGCGTTGCGCTGGGCATTATCTGTAGCGCGCTGATGACGTGGGCCATCTACTTCTCAACCTCATTCGATCTCCGCCAGCTGATGTACTGGATGATGGGCGGTTTCGGCGGCGTTGACTGGCAGCAGGGGTGGCTGATGCTGGCCCTGCTGCCGGTGATGGGGTGGGTCTGCATGCAGTCGCAGCCGCTCAACATGCTGGCGCTGGGGGAGACCTCCGCCCGCCAGCTGGGCCTGCCGCTGTGGTTCTGGCGCAACATACTGGTGGTGGCCACCGGCTGGATGGTAGGCGTCAGCGTTGCGCTGGCCGGATCGATCGGTTTTATCGGCCTGGTGATCCCGCATATTCTGCGCCTCTGCGGCCTGACCGATCACCGCGTACTGCTGCCCGGCTGTGCGCTGGCAGGGGCAACTGCGCTGCTGTGTGCTGACGTTGTCGCCCGTCAGGCGCTTAACGCGGCGGAGCTGCCCATCGGCGTGGTGACCGCAACGCTGGGCGCCCCGGTGTTTATCTGGCTGCTGCTGAAGGCGGCGCGGTAATCGCGCCACCGCACTTAACTCCCTCTCGCGAAGAAACTTTTAGTATAAAATTGCGGATGAATGCACGCCGTCTTATTGTCTATTATTAAAGGCCGGCGACTGAACCGGTGGCGCGTTTGATAACCAAGGGGATGCTATGCAACACGATATTCTGAACACTGACGTGACGACGATTGATGGCGAGAAGACCACGCTGGCAGATTACCAGGGCAAGGTGCTGCTGGTGGTTAACGTGGCGTCAAAATGCGGCCTGACGGTGCAGTATGAGCAGCTGGAGAACATTCAAAAGGCCTGGGCGAAAGACGGTTTCGTGGTGCTCGGCTTTCCCTGCAACCAGTTTTTAGGCCAGGAGCCGGGTAGCGAAGAGGAGATTAAAACCTTCTGCAGCACAACCTATGGCGTCACCTTCCCGATGTTCAGCAAAATTGACGTCAACGGTGAGAACCGTCATCCGCTTTATCAGAAGCTGATCGCCGCCGCGCCAACCGCCGTGGCGCCGGAGAAGAGTGGGTTCTACGAGCGCCTCGCCAGCAAAGGCCGCGCGCCGCTCTATCCTGACGATATTCTCTGGAACTTTGAAAAGTTCCTCATTGGCCGGGATGGTCAGGTTATCCAGCGCTTTGCGCCGGACATGACGCCGGAAGATCCTATCGTGATGGAAGCCATCAAGCTGGCATTAGCAAAATAGTGAAAACGTTAATGACGCTACAGGACGTAGCGGAATCCGGCAGGCTGGGACCCGTCACGGCCACGGTCAATGCCGGTGAGATCCTGCATCTGGTGGGGCCTAACGGCGCCGGAAAAAGTACCCTGCTGGCACGGATGGCGGGGCTGGCGAGCGGGCCGGGAAGCATCACGCTGAACGGCAAACCGCTTGATGCCTGGCACGCAACCGCGCTGGCCAGGCGTCGCGCTTACCTTACCCAGCAGCAAAATCCGCCTTTTGCCATGCCGGTCTGGCACTACCTGACGCTGCACCAGCCCGATCGCAGCCACACTGAGCTGCTGCATGACGTTGCCGGTGCACTCGGGCTTGAGGATAAGCTCGGGCGCATGGCGACTCAGCTGTCGGGCGGGGAGTGGCAGCGAGTGCGTTTGGCGGCGGTGATTTTGCAGATCCATCCGGCCGGTAATCCAGAGGGAGAGCTGCTGCTGCTGGATGAACCGATGAACAGCCTGGACGTTGCTCAGCAGGCGGCGCTCGATCGCCTGCTTAACGCGCTCTATCGGGCGGGCATTACGGTGGTAATGAGTAGCCACGATCTCAACCATACTCTGCGACATGCTCAGCAGGCATGGCTGCTGCGCAGCGGCAAGCTGATCGCCAGCGGTCCACGCAACAGCGTCCTGACGCCGGCCAGGCTGGCCCAGGCCTACGGTATGCCTTTTCGACGCCTTAACGTAGAGGGGCATAGCGTACTTATTTCTACACTGTAAACGCATAGCATATTGCGCGGCGCTTTCCCGCCACGCTAAATTACTGGAAAAATAATAAAGCAGAGGATCCGCCCTGAATGCGCCTATGGTTTCTTTTCGCCGCCGTGCTTGTGTTAGCAGGGTGTAGCCACCACCAGGCTCCACCGCCGAATCCGCGGCTGGCAGACTCGATCACCGTTATTGCCAACCTAAACGATCAGCTTAGCCACTGGCGAGGCACGCCTTATCGCTACGGCGGTATGAGCCGGGGCGGTATCGACTGCTCGGGGTTTGTGCTAATGACCTTCCGGGACCGGTTCGATCTGCGACTGCCAAGGGAAACGCGTCAGCAGGCCAAAATCGGTACCGAGATTGATAAAGACGAGCTGTTACCCGGGGATCTTGTTTTCTTTAAAACCGGGTCGGGGGAGAGCGGCCTGCACGTCGGCATCTACGATACCGATAACCAGTTTATCCACGCTTCAACCAGCCGGGGGGTAATGAAGTCCTCCCTTGATAACGTCTACTGGCGTAAAAAATTCTGGCAGGCGCGAAGAATTTAATTTTTTAGCTATATCATATAAACGGAGCCATAACATAGCTCCGTTTTTTTTTGCATAACGTAACATTCTTACATATTGGAAAATATCCCCTCAATATATTAATACTTACTGATGAGAGAGATGATAATTATCAACTATCGTACTAATTTATAATGTCTGGCTGGCAATTATCTTCTTCCCAGGATAATCTTAATTGCTGGCAAGGGAATGTCTGTTAATTATCCTGGAATTGTGGAGCAGAAACAATGATTGTATCGCTCGACAATATCTGGTGCTCTGAGCTGCTATTCAACCCGGCGCGCGATGCGCAAGGAAAGCTTCTGGGACTGGAGATTGTCGTTAACTTTATTGGTATAGACCCTGACGTGCGCACTCCGGCAGAGCGTGTGCTGCCGCGTCTGACGTCACAGCAGGCTGTTGCGCTATTTACCGAACAGCTGGAGCTGATTGATGCCTACCAGCTCTTTTTTATTCAGCATCATCTTATTGCCTGGATCAATATTAATCCGCTTATTGCTAGCGCGCTTATGATGGATGAGAAGCTGGCCGCTTCGGTAAAGCGTTTCCCCTTTATTGAATTTACTATCAATGAGGATTACCCGCAGCTAAATAGGGGGAATGAGAATCCTTTACTGGTTCAACTGGCCAATCGCTATTCCCTTGTGCTGGCAAATTTCGGCGCGGGAGCGGCCTCAACCCGGGCCATATTTGATGGTCTCTTTACCCGTATTGCGCTGGATAAACATTTTGTTAATCAGCGCCTCAGTGCGCGGTCTTTTCAGCCATTTATGCAGGCTATCGTTACCCAGATAAAACCCTACTGTCGCTCAATGATGATTGCGGGCATAGACAGCGAGCAGACGTTGAAAAGAGTAGCGCCGTTTTCTTTTAGCGCCATGCAGGGACGCCTGTGGCCGCCGGTGCCTCCGCAGCAGGTGACCCAGCTGGTGCAGGGATAACCGCGCACTCTGCCAGTGTTTATTCCTCCTGATACCTTCTACACTACAGGAAAAGGAGGAACCATGACCCTTTCGTTTACAACACACTGGCGGGACGAGCTGCCGGGCTTTTACACCTCGCTTTCCCCTACGCCGCTGCGTAACGCGCGCGTACTGTGGCATAACGCCGAGCTGGCTCAGACGCTGGGCGTGCCCGATACGCTCTTTACCCCTGAACAGGGGGCGGGCGTCTGGGGCGGTGAAGCGCTGCTGCCGGGCATGTCGCCGCTTGCTCAGGTCTATAGCGGCCATCAGTTTGGCGTCTGGGCCGGGCAGCTGGGCGATGGCCGTGGCATCCTGCTCGGCGAGCAGCTGCTGGCGGATGGCAAAACGGTAGACTGGCACCTTAAGGGGGCAGGGCAGACGCCTTACTCCCGCATGGGTGATGGACGTGCCGTGCTGCGCTCGACCATTCGTGAAAGTCTGGCCTCGGAGGCAATGCACTACCTGGGGATCCCGACTACCCGGGCGCTGGCGATTGCTATCAGCGATACGCCAGTAGCGCGAGAAACCACCGAGCGGGGAGCCATGCTGATGCGCATTGCGGAGAGCCATCTGCGCTTCGGCCATTTCGAGCACTTCTACTACCGCCGCGAGCCAGAGAAGGTCCGCCAGCTGGCCGACTTTGCCATTCGTCACCACTGGCCGCATCTTGCTGATGAGGGCGATAAATATGTGCTCTGGCTGCGGGATATTGTCGCGCGCACCGCGAGGCTGATCGCTCAGTGGCAGGCGGTAGGCTTTGCCCATGGCGTGATGAATACCGACAACATGTCGATTCTTGGCCTGACCATCGACTATGGTCCGTTCGGTTTTCTGGATGACTATCAGCCCGGGTTTATCTGTAACCACTCCGACTACCAGGGCCGCTACCGTTTTGATAACCAGCCTGCCGTTGGCCTGTGGAATCTGCAGCGTCTTGCCCAGACGCTGTCGCCCTTTATCGATGTTGACACGCTGAACGCTGCCCTGGATGAGTATCAGCAGGTGCTGCTGGAGCAGTACGGTAAACTACTGCGCGGTAAGCTGGGTCTGTTTACCGAGCAGCGCGGCGATAACGAGCTGCTGAATACGCTCTTTGCTCTGATGGCGCGTGAGGGCAGCGACTATACGCGAACGTTCCGCATGCTGAGCAGCACCGAACAGCACAGCGCCAGCTCGCCGCTGCGCGATGAGTTTATCGATCGTGGCGGATTTGACGCCTGGTTTAGTGACTACCGTGCGCGGTTGCAGAGCGAGCAGATTGACGACGCCGAGCGCCAGCGGCAGATGAAAAGCGTTAACCCGGCGTTAGTGCTACGTAACTGGCTGGCCCAGCGAGCCATCAGCGATGCTGAGCAGGGCGATACGCAGGAGCTGGAGCGCCTGCACCAGGCGTTACGCGATCCCTTTAGCGATCGGAGTGATGACTACGTCAGCCGGCCGCCTGACTGGGGCAAACATCTGGAAGTGAGCTGTTCAAGCTAGAAAAGGCTGCCCGCCGAGGCGGGCAGTATTTCAGAGGCGGGTTGCTACGGCGGCGGAGAGCTTCTCCACCATCAGCAGGGTATCTTCCCAGTGCAGACACGGATCGGTAATCGACTGTCCGTAGGTCAGCGGCTGCCCGGCGACAATCTTTTGGGTCCCCTCCTGCAGGAAACTCTCCGCCATGATCCCAGCAATGGCCGTCGAGCCGCTGCGGATCTGCTGGCATACGTCATCGCATACATCAAGCTGGCGACGATGCTGCTTCTGGCAGTTGCCGTGGCTGAAATCTACCACCAGATGCTCAGGCAGGGAGAACTCGCCCAGCGTATCGCAGGCCTCAGCTATGGCCTCGGCGTGATAGTTAGGCGTTTTGCCGCCGCGCATAATGATGTGGCCGTAGGGGTTGCCGCTTGTCTGATAGATGGTCATCTGCCCATTCTTATCCGGGGAGAGGAACATGTGGCTCGCCCGTGAGGCGCGAATGGCGTCAACCGCAATACGGGTATTGCCATCCGTACCGTTTTTAAAGCCTACCGGACAGGAGAGCGCCGAGGCCATTTCACGGTGGATCTGGCTCTCCGTGGTGCGCGCGCCGATTGCTCCCCAGCTGATGAGATCGGCAATAAACTGTCCGGTCACCATATCGAGAAACTCGGTGGCGGTCGGTACGCCCAGCTCATTTACCTGCAACAGCAGCTTACGCGCCAGCGCCATACCGTGATTGACCCGATAGCTGCCGTTGAGATCCGGGTCGGAGATCAGCCCCTTCCAGCCCACGACGGTGCGTGGCTTCTCAAAATAGGTGCGCATCACAATCTCAAGCGTATCCTGATGCTTTTCGCGCAGACCCTGAAGACGATGAGCGTAATCCATGGCCGCATCAAGGTCATGGATTGAGCAGGGACCCACGATAACCAACAGGCGACGATCTTCGCCGTTTACAATTTTCTCTATCCGCCGACGCGAGGCGTTTACGTGTTCCGCAACCGGCCGGGAGACGGGATAGCGCTCGGCCAGCTCGGCCGGGGTCACCAGGCTCTCAATGCGCGCAGTGCGGAGTTCATCAGTTTTGTTCATGACTTATCTCAGAAATTTGTGGCTTCAACGGCAGAGGTGCCGGAAGTGATGGGCATCACGATAAACCAATCCCTGATGTTTTCAAGTATGAGGGTGATGCACATCACAGTGTTGCGGGCAATGATAGCGGAAAAAGGGAGGCTGTACTAGCTAATTAGTACATGCTGCGATTCAGCTTCATGATATCGAGGATCTTTGTCGCGATCTCCTCCACCGAATAGTTAGTGCTGTTCAGGTAGGGAATATTATTTTTACGGTAGAGTGCCTCCACCTCGGCCAGCTCCAGCCGGCACTGGCGCATTGAGGCATAGCGGCTGTTCTCGACGCGCTCTTCCCGGATCGCTGCCAGACGCTCGGCATTGATCGTCAGGCCAAACAGCTTGTGCTGAAGCGGTTTGAGCGCAGCGGGCAGCACCAGATTATCCATATCATCGGCAATAAAGGGGTAGTTAGCGGCGCGAATACCAAACTGCATCGCCAGATAGAGGCTGGTGGGCGTTTTGCCGCAGCGGGAGACACCCAGCAAGATCACCTGCGCCTGTTCAAGATTGCGCATGGAGATGCCGTCGTCGTGCGCCAGGGTGTAGTCAATCGCGGCGATACGGGCATCATACCGCGTCAGGTTCCCTGCATTAAGTCCGTGGGTACGGTGGGCGACTGCGCTGGGATCGAGCTTAAGTTCCTGCTGGAGCGGGGCAACCAGCGCCTGGACAATATCCTGGCAGAAGCCCTGGCTCTGGGTAATGATATTGCGGATCTCCGGCATCACGATGGAGTAGAAGACCAGCGGCCGTACGCCCGTTTGCTGGAAAATAGCGTCAATCTGCTCCTTGACCGCGTTGGCGCGCTGCACGTTTTCGACGAACGGCAGCGTGATGCTGTGGATAGAGACGGGAAACTGCGACATGACCGCATGCCCCAGCACTTCTGCCGTAATGGCCGTGCCGTCAGAAATATAAAACACCTGGCGATCGGCTGAATTTTCCATTTTTTATCCCCCGTTTGCATGATGGTGTTAACGTCAAAAATAATGTCGGTACCATACTACTGCGCATTGCGCATTTGCACAAAATGAAATGGTGTTTTTATTTTTAATGAAATGTCCATTTCACTTTTATTTTTCATGTATACAAAAAATCCTAATTAGAGTGCAACCAAATCAGCAGGTTACAAAATAGCGTGAAACTGTCCGAAAAATAGAAAAATAAATTTGCTTGAACGATTCACCGTTTTTTTAAGCGAGTCAGTTATGCCAGGATAAATAGGTACGTCAGGTGTTGCTAACTCAATCATATATCAAAAAAGGATTGTCCGATGTCCAACAATGTCTCGTCACCGCTGGTGCTCTGGTATAACCAACTCGGCATGAATGATGTTGACCGCGTTGGGGGCAAAAATGCCTCCCTGGGTGAAATGATCACCAACCTGTCCGAAACTGGGGTATCAGTCCCGAACGGGTTCGCCACCACGGCGGATGCATTTAATCAGTTCCTCGACCAAAGCGGCGTCAACCAGCGTATCTATGAACTGCTGGATAAAACGGACATTGATGACGTTGGCGAACTGGCGAAGGCCGGGACGCAGATCCGCCAGTGGATCATCGATACGCCTTTCCAGCCGGAGCTGGAAAAGGCTATCCATCAGGCCTATGACCAGCTCTCTGAGGGGGATGCCGAGGCGTCGTTCGCCGTACGCTCATCCGCCACGGCGGAAGATATGCCGGATGCCTCGTTTGCCGGTCAACAGGAGACCTTCCTCAACGTCCAGGGCTACGATGCGGTGCTGGTGGCGGTGAAGCACGTCTTTGCCTCGCTGTTTAACGATCGCGCCATCTCCTATCGCGTGCATCAGGGCTACGACCACCGTGGCGTAGCGCTCTCTGCTGGCGTGCAGCGCATGGTGCGCTCCGATTTAGCCTCCTCCGGCGTCATGTTCTCTATCGATACCGAATCCGGCTTCGATCAGGTGGTATTTATCACCTCCGCCTGGGGATTGGGCGAAATGGTCGTACAGGGGGCGGTCAACCCGGACGAGTTTTACGTGCACAAGCCGACGCTGGCAAACGATCGTCCTGCCATTGTGCGCCGCACCATGGGCTCGAAAAAGATCCGCATGGTCTATGCCCCAAGCCAGGAGCATGGCAAGCAGGTACGTATTGAAGACGTTCCTGAAGCCGATCGCGACCTCTTCTCCCTGACCGACGATGAAGTCCAGGCGCTGGCGAAGCAGGCGGTGCTGATTGAGCAACACTATGGCCGCCCGATGGATATTGAGTGGGCTAAAGATGGTCATACCGGCAAGCTCTTCATCGTGCAGGCGCGTCCCGAAACCGTGCGCTCCCGTGGTCAGGTTATGGAGCGCTATACGCTTCACGCTCAGGGTAAAGTCGTTGCCGAGGGCCGAGCCATCGGGCACCGCATTGGCGCGGGTCCGGTGAAGGTGATCCACGATATCAGCGAAATGAACCGCATTCAGCCCGGCGACGTGCTGGTGACGGACATGACCGACCCGGACTGGGAGCCGATCATGAAAAAGGCGGCGGCCATCGTGACCAACCGCGGCGGACGTACCTGTCATGCGGCGATCATCGCTCGCGAGCTGGGCATTCCGGCAGTGGTGGGCTGCGGTGACGCGACCGAACGCATTCGCGATGGCGAGAAGGTTACCGTCTCCTGTGCCGAAGGCGATACCGGCTATGTCTATGCCGAGATGCTCGACTTTAGCGTGCAAAGCTCCAGCGTAGACACCATGCCCGATCTGCCGCTGAAGATCATGATGAACGTGGGTAACCCGGATCGCGCCTTTGATTTCGCCTGCCTGCCGAACGAAGGCGTTGGCCTGGCGCGCCTGGAGTTCATCATCAACCGCATGATTGGCGTGCATCCGCGAGCGCTGCTGGAGTTCGACGACCAGGAGCCGGGGCTGCAAAACGAAATTCGCGAGATGATGAAGGGCTACAGCTCACCGAAAGATTTCTACGTCGGTCGGCTGAGCGAAGGCATTGCCACTCTCGGCGCGGCCTTCTGGCCGAAGCGCGTTATTGTGCGTCTCTCTGACTTCAAATCCAACGAGTATGCAAACCTGGTAGGCGGTGAACGCTACGAGCCGGAAGAGGAGAACCCGATGCTCGGCTTCCGTGGCGCGGGCCGCTATGTCTCTGACAGCTTCCGCGACTGCTTTGCCCTTGAGTGCGAGGCGGTAAAACACGTGCGTAACGATATGGGTCTTACCAACGTCGAAATTATGATCCCCTTCGTCCGCACCGTTGAGCAGGCGAAGGCGGTGGTAGACGAGCTGGCACGTCAGGGCCTGAAGCGCGGCGAGAACGGGCTGAAGGTGATCATGATGTGTGAAATTCCGTCCAACGCCCTGCTGGCGGAGCAGTTCCTTGAGCACTTTGACGGCTTCTCTATCGGCTCGAACGATATGACACAGCTGACGCTGGGCCTGGATCGCGACTCCGGCGTGGTATCTGAACTCTTTGACGAACGTAACGAGGCGGTCAAAGCGCTGCTCTCCATGGCGATCCGCGCGGCGAAAAAAGAGGGCAAATACGTCGGCATCTGTGGTCAAGGGCCGTCAGACCACGAGGACTTTGCCGCTTGGCTGATGGAGGAGGGGATCGATAGCCTGTCGCTGAACCCGGATACCGTCGTTCAGACCTGGCTGAGCCTCGCCGAGATTAAGCCGTAACCCTTCCTGCCCCCAGAGCCTTCCCCTCCCCGGAAGGCTCTCTTTTCTTCTGCCGGTTTGCTTCTGGTCAAAATAAATTCCGCTGATGTGATGACAACCAGGTTTATTTACTGATGGCAGACTACTCTTACAGAGGTTAAAGCTGATCTATTTTCAGCTCTACTTTTTAAACCGTCGAAAATTGCGACATAAGCCGTAAGGTTATAAGGGAGAAGAAGAGATGACCGATCAACATGTGCATGTCCGAAACGATTACGATGACATATATACGCCGGGTAGAGGCGTCCCACTAAAACGTATTTCCTGGAGTGCAGTATTCGCTGGCGTCATTATTTCCATGGTGCTCTACCTGATGCTGGCTATTCTTGGAACGGCCATTGGTACCACCACTATCGATCCTCTGGAAGAGGAAAATCCGATGGGGGGTATCGGCATGGGGGCGGCGATCTGGACCGGCCTGAGCATGCTGATCGCCATTGCGGCGGGGGCCTATGCCGCAGGCAGGCTGGCACAGCGAGAGGGCGCTCTGCATGGAGTGCTAATGTTTGGCGTCAATACCATCATCAGCGCCTGGTTTGTTATTACGCTAGCCAGCAGCGCGGTGACCGGTGCGATGAATATTATGGGCGCTGGCTTGCAGGCCGTAGGCAGTGGTGTCACGGCGGTTGCACCGTCGGTTAAGGATATGGCGAAGGAAAAACTCGCAGAGAACAATATTAATCTCGATAGCTTACAGCAAGAGCTGGAGACGACGCTGCGACAAACCGGTAAGCCTGAGCTGCAGCCGGAGGCGCTGCAAAACCAGGCGCAGAATGAAGCCAACAATGCCCAGAATCAGGCGGCGGCAACGGCTAACACGCCGCAGACGGCTGACACTGATGTCGCAGGGTTTATTAAAGGCTTAATCGACAGAAATCAAGATACCTTCCAGGCAGCCGACCGCGAAGCGTTGAAAAATATTATTCAGGCGCGTACCGGTAAATCTGATGCCGAGGCGGAACAGATTGTCGCCCAGACCGAGAAAAGCTATCAGGAGGCCCGGGCAAAATTTGACGAGCTGAAAGCGCAGGCGGAGCAGAAGGCGCGTGAAGCCGGTGAGAAAGCGGCAGCCGCTACGGCGAAAGCCAGCTGGTTTACCTTCTTCATGCTGCTCATTGAAGCGGTACTGGCGGGTGCCATGGGTATGGTAGGACGTCGTACTCAGCCGCGTCAGGTAACGACGACCGATCGCACCAGATAATATTGTCTGTTATTTAAACATCAAGCCAGACTCCGGTCTGGCTTTTTTTATGGTTATTTTAAGGACGGGATTTAGGTTAAAAAAAAGCCCATCGTGGGAGATGGGCAAAGACTACACACAGCAATTCGTTGTTTCACTCAGGGGATTTCCATGCTTATAAATCAAAGCCTTGATTTATAACCGTGCCTTAATAGTAGGCATCGCCCTTATTTGCGTCGATCAGATTCGTCTCAATAGTTAACCATAAGTTACGATTTTGAGACAAGCAAAATAGTGGATATAGCGTATATATAGTGAGTTGCAGGGTCGGACCAGATAGGGAATATAAATAATTGATAAGCGGGGCTTAATAGTAAAGCGGGTTTCCCCGCTTTAATGACTATTTATTATCCAATTCGCGATCTTTAACCTTTTCTAAAAGATTATCTTTAACCTCACCCGGGGGAGGAACTTCACGAACCCAGGCATCAAACAGACGCCATGAAACGGCGAGTAGAACCGGACCGATAAACAGGCCGATCATGCCAAAGGCGATCAGTCCGCCAATAACGCCAGAAAGAATAAGAATCAGCGGTAAATCGGCCCCCATGCGGATCAGCACCGGGCGGATGACGTTATCCAGCGTTCCGACTACGCAGCTCCAGACCAGCAGCACCGTGCCCCAGGTGGTATCCCCGCTCCAGTAGAGCCAGATAATGGCTGGGATCAGCACCGGCAGCGGACCAATCTGCACCAGGCAGGAGAGGATCATGACCACCGTAAACAGGGTTGGGTAGGGGACGCCGGTGACGGCCAGCCCGATGCCGCCCAGCACCGCCTGCACCAGCGCGGTGACGACAACGCCGAGGGCCACGGCGCGGATCGCCTGCGCTGCCAGCAGCACGGCGGTATCACCTCGTTTGCCAGCCAGCCTGGTAGAAAAGTGGCGGATGCCCTGGGCGACCCGCTCACCGCGCCAGAACAGCAGGGCGCTGAACAGCAGCATCAGCGCACAATGCATCATAAAGCGGCCAATATGCGCCGCCTGGCCGACGAACCAGGTGGTGGTCGCGCCCAGATAGGGGCGTACCTTGGCCATAATCGCGCTGCCGCCCATATCCAGCAGGTTATGCCAGCCAAGATAGAGATTATGCCCCACCAGCGGAATGCTCTTAAGCCAGGCCAGATCCGGCGGGGTCAGATCGCCGGAGGTAATGGCGCGGATCACCGGGCCGCTGCCGTCAACAAGGCTGTTTACCAGCAGGGCAATAGGAATAACGAATACCAGGATTAAGATCACGGTCATACACAGCACCGCCAGGGAGCGACGGCCCGCCAGCACGCGCTGGAAGCGTAAAAACAGCGGCCAGGTGGCAATCACGATGGTGCCGGCCCAGGCAAAGCTAAGAATGAAGGGTTGCACTATCCATAGACAGGCAACAATCATAACGGCTAAAAACAGCACCGAGAGCAGGATCTGAGCCACATCTCCGGGCTGACGACTATTGATCATAAGATCTATCCACCTTTTGTTTTCGCCGAACCGTCGGCGCGTAATACAAGAATACCGCTGTTTATTTCAGCGTGTTTTGGCCGCGCTATTTTGCCCGTAATTCAAATGGGCGTAGCATAAAAAAATGTGATACAACGATAAACGCATAACGCAAACGATACACTTACAACATTAACAGTCAGGCAGGGTCAACGGTAATGATCCCACAGATTTCTCAAGCACCCGGCGTCGTTCAGCTGGTGCTCAATTTTTTGCAGGCACTGGAGCAACAGGGTTTTACAGGTGATACCGCCACGGATTACGCCGACAGGCTAACCATGGCGACCGATAACAGTATTTACCAGCTTCTCCCCGATGCAGTGGTTTTTCCCCGTTCTACCGCCGATGTTTCCCTGATCACCCGGCTTGCCGGTGAGGCCCGCTTCCAGTCGCTGGTCTTTACCCCGCGCGGCGGGGGGACGGGCACCAACGGCCAGGCGCTAAACCAGGGCATCATTGTCGATCTCTCCCGCTATATGAACCGCATCCTCGAAATCAACCCCGAAGAGGGCTGGGTGCGCGTGGAAGCCGGGGTGATCAAAGATCAGCTTAACCAGTTTTTGAAACCGTACGGCTTCTTCTTCGCCCCGGAGCTTTCCACCAGCAACCGTGCCACCCTCGGCGGCATGATCAATACCGATGCCTCCGGGCAGGGATCGCTGGTTTACGGTAAAACGTCCGATCACGTGCTGGGCGTGCGGGCCGTTCTGCTGGGCGGCGATCTGCTGGATACGCAGCCGGTCTCGCTGGAGCTGGCGCGCACGCTTGGTAAAGCACAGACCGCCCAGGGACGGATCTATAAAACGGTATATGAGAGCTGCTACAACAATCGCCAGCTCATTATCGATAAGTTTCCCAAGCTAAACCGGTTCCTGACCGGCTACGATCTGCGTCACGTCTTTGATGATGAGATGACCACCTTCGATCTCACCCGCATCCTGACCGGTTCAGAGGGGACGCTGGCCTTTATTACCGAGGCGCGGCTGGATATTACGCCGCTGCCGAAGGTGCGTCGGCTGGTCAACGTCAAATATGACTCCTTTAACTCGGCGCTACGTAACGCCCCCTTTATGGTGGAGGCCCAGGCGCTGTCGGTTGAGACCGTTGACTCTACGGTGCTTAACCTGGCGCGGGAGGATATCGTCTGGCACTCCGTTCACGATTTGATTACCGACGTGCCGGATAAGACTATGCTGGGACTCAACATCGTTGAGTTTGCTGGCGACGATGCGGAGCTGATTGACGGTCGGGTTAATGCCCTCTGCCAGCGTCTGGATACGCTGATTGCTGCCGAGGAGGGCGGAGTCATTGGCTGGCAGGTGTGCAGCGAGCTGGCGGGGATTGAGCGCATCTATGCGATGCGTAAAAAAGCGGTCGGGCTGCTGGGGAATGCTAAAGGCGCGGCGAAGCCGATCCCCTTTGCGGAGGATACCTGCGTGCCGCCGGAGCATCTGGCGGACTACATCGTTGAGTTTCGCGCCCTGCTCGACAGCCACGGGCTGAACTACGGCATGTTTGGTCACGTGGATGCGGGCGTGCTGCACGTTCGTCCGGCGCTGGATATGTGCGACCCGCAGCAGGAGATGCTGATGAAAAAGATCTCCGACGAGGTGGTGGCCCTGACGGCGAAGTATGGCGGTCTGCTCTGGGGTGAGCACGGCAAAGGTTTCCGCGCCGAATACAGCCCGGCTTTCTTTGGCGAGCAGCTCTACGGCGAGCTGCGCAAGGTCAAAGCGGCGTTCGATCCGCAGAACCGACTCAACCCGGGTAAAATCTGCCCGCCGACGGGCCTTGATGCGCCGATGATGCAGGTTGATGCCGTGAAGCGCGGCACCTTTGACCGACAGATCCCCATCAGCGTGCGCTCCTCGTGGCGCGGGGCGATGGAGTGCAACGGCAACGGGTTATGCTTTAACTTTGATGCAAAAAGCCCGATGTGCCCGTCGATGAAAATCACCAGCAACCGTATCCACTCGCCTAAAGGCCGCGCCACGCTGGTGCGGGAGTGGCTGCGGCTGCTGGCGGATCGCGGTATCGATCCCATCAAGCTGGAGAAGGAGCTGCCGGAGAAACGCGCCAGCCTGCGGAGCCTGATCGAACGCACCCGTAACAGCTGGCACGCCCGCCACGGCGAGTATGACTTCTCCCACGAGGTGAAAGAGGCGATGTCCGGCTGCCTGGCGTGCAAGGCCTGCTCGACCCAGTGTCCGATTAAAATTGACGTACCGGAGTTTCGCTCGCGCTTCCTCCAGCTCTATCACACCCGCTATCTGCGCCCGTTGCGCGACCACGTTATCGCCAGCGTAGAGAGCTATGCGCCGCTGATGGCCCGTGCGCCGAAGACCTTTAACTTCTTTATGAGCCAGCCGTGGGTGCGCTCTCTGTCGGCCACCCACATCGGGATGGTGGATCTGCCTCTGCTGTCGGTGCCTTCTCTCCAGCAGCAGATGGTTGGGCATCGCTCGGCCAATATGACCCTCGACGAGCTGGAGCAGCTTAGCCAAGAACAGAGGGCAAAAACGGTGCTGGTGGTGCAGGATCCCTTCACCAGCTATTACGACGCTCAGGTGGTGAGCGATTTTGTCCGGCTGGTGGAGAAGCTGGGCTATCAGCCCGTGGTGCTGCCGTTCTCCCCGAACGGTAAGGCGCAGCACATCAAAGGTTTCCTGATGCGCTTTGCCAAAACGGCGCAGAAAACGTCTGACTTCCTCGCGCGGGTGGCACAGCTGGGAATGCCGATGGTCGGCGTCGATCCGGCGCTGGTGCTCTGCTATCGCGATGAGTATAAGCAGACGTTAGGGGACAAGCGCGGCGAGTTTAACGTTCAGCTGGTGCACGAGTGGCTACCCGCCGCGCTGGCATCTCATGAGGATCGGGTGCCGGGGGGCGAGTCATGGTATCTGTTTGGCCACTGTACCGAGGTCACCGCCTTACCGGGCGCGCCGGGACAGTGGGCAAACATTTTTGCCCGCTTTGGCGCTAAACTTGAGAACGTTAGCGTTGGCTGCTGCGGCATGGCCGGAACCTACGGCCATGAGGTCCACAATCACGCGAACTCGCTGGGCATCTACGAGCTATCGTGGCACCAGGCCATGCAGCGCCTGCCGCGCAACCGCTGCCTGGCGACGGGGTACTCGTGCCGCAGCCAGGTGAAACGCATCGAGGGCAGCGGCGTGCGCCATCCGCTACAGGCTCTGCTGGAGATAATGGGATGATCTGGAAACGTACGGCTACCCTCGAAGCGCTGAACGCGATGGGCGAGGGCAATATGGTAGGGCTGCTTGATATTCGTTTCGAGCGCATCGGCGACGATGTGCTCGAAGCTTCGATGCCCGTGGATGCCCGCACGCATCAGCCTTTTGGTCTGCTGCACGGCGGCGCATCGGTGGTGCTGGCGGAAACCCTCGGTTCGGTGGCGGGCTATCTTTGCACTGAGGCCGAGCATAACGTGGTAGGAATCGAGATCAACGCCAACCATATTCGCGCCGTACGCAGCGGCCGGGTGCGCGGCGTCTGCTCCGCGCTGCATACCGGTGGCCGCCATCAGGTATGGCAGATTGATATCTTTGATGAGCAGGATCGTTTGTGCTGTTCCTCACGGCTGACTACCGCCGTCGTCTGAGATTTTACGGCAGGTTTTGCCTGCCGTTTACTGCCGATCTATTTTTTTCTTTCCCGGATGTGCTTTTTTCAAAACGTGCTAAAATCCGCGCGATTGAATCTTCGTCTAATACTATTGTCTTATTCGAAGACCGTAACGCTGACTGACCTAATGAAGGGATTCGTTGTTTCCTTAAGCGCTACTTACTATAAGCTTAAAGGTAACAACGTCATGTGTGCTTCGTTTAAACTGGCTTTTCTGCATCCCCGTCACTGGTCAACCTGGTTTGGCCTTGCCGTTCTCTGGCTTCTTGTTCAACTGCCTTATCCTCTCCTCTACCGCTTCGGCACTGGCCTTGGCCGTGTAGCGCGTCCGTTCCTGAAACGGCGGGAGAGTATTGCCCGACGCAACCTCGAGCTCTGTTTCCCTGAGATGACGCCTGCGCTGCGTGAGACGCTCATCGAAAGGAACTTTATGTCATTGGGCATGGGGCTTATCGAGACCGGTATGGCCTGGTTCTGGCCGGACAAGCGGGTGCGCCGCTGGTTCGACGTGGAAGGCTATCAAAACCTGGTGGAAGCGCAGAAAAAATATAATGGCGTGATGGTTGTTGGCGTGCACTTTATGTCGCTGGAGCTGGGTGGACGGGTGATGGGGCTGTGCCAGCCGATGATGGCAACCTACCGGCAGCACAACAGTCCGGTGATGGAGTGGGTGCAGACCCGGGGCCGTATGCGCTCGAATAAGTCGATGATCGACCGTCGTAACCTGAAGGGCCTCGTCAGCGCACTGCGCAAAGGTGAAGCGGTGTGGTTTGCTCCGGACCAGGACTATGGACGTAAAGGCAGCACCTTTGCGCCGTTCTTCTCGGTAAACGCCGCGACGACCAACGGTACCTACGTGCTGTCGCGCCTCTCCGGTTCGGCAATGCTGACGGTGACCATGGTGCGTAAGCCCGACGGCTCCGGCTATCAGCTGCATATCGGCGAGGCGCTCACGGACTATCCGGTGGACAATGAGTTCGAAGCTGCCAGCTATATGAACCGGGTGATTGAGCGGGAGATTATGCGCGCCCCCGAGCAGTATCTCTGGATCCACCGCCGCTTTAAAACCCGCCCCATGGGCGAAGCCTCGCTCTATCTCTAATTCTTAAATAAAAGCTGCCTGCTGATGCGGGCGGCTTTTTCAGGCAGGCCTCGCGTGAGGCCTGTGTTCATGCAATTTTTTTCCATCGCCGCCTTTTCGGGATGGTGGTTTTCGCGGTGAGTCTGGCTCCGCAGACGGAACAGACGGCCCCGTGGGGATAATGTTTGTCAGGGCAAAAAGTTGTGAAGATGAACTTAGCACCGTTGCAGACAGGGCACTTGAACTCGAGATTGGGGATAGCCCCTCCGGCCCGTTGAGTGGAAACACCACAGTAGCATCTTTTTTAGTCAATTACAGACAGGTGCCAAAACTAAGTAAATTATTTTTAGCGCCTGCTGCTCTAATCGCATAAATAGGCATTGCCTATACATGTTTCAATTTTGTTATCAAAGACGCAGAGTCTTCATTTAAAATCTATTAAGATCAACAGATTGCTCAACGCAATCCTTTCCTGTTAACCCTGACAGCAGGGTCTATGCTTAATAGAAGTGTTCAAAAAGGGCATCTAACGCGAATAACCCTGCGGATTAGAGGTTGAAGTGATAATCATTATCACTAACATAGCGTTATGTCCTGCTGACGTAATCATGTGAGGTATACCTATGGAATTGCATTCAGGGACTTTCGATCCAAACAATCCGGGCTGGCAAGGTTTGATCCTGACCCCCGCAGCGGCGGAGCACATTCGCGCCCTGACCAGCAAGCAGCCTGAGCTACGCGGTGTGCGTCTCGGCATCAAGCAGACAGGCTGCGCCGGTTTCGGCTATGTGCTGGACACCGTGACTGAACCAGCAAAAGACGATCTGCTGTTTGAGCTAGACGGTGCGCGCCTGTATGTCCCACTGCAGGCCATGCCGTTTATTGATGGAACGACCGTCGATTATGTGCGCGAAGGATTAAACCAGATATTTAAATTTTATAACCCGAAAGCTCAGCACGAGTGCGGCTGTGGTGAAAGCTTTGGGGTATAGGCGGTACTATGTCTCGTAATGTTGAGTCTCATAAAACTGAAGCAATGGACGATGTCCAGACCTGGTCAGGCCACCTTAACTATAAAGAGGGCTTTTTTACCCGGTTAAAAACTGACGAGATGGCTCACGGCATCAATGAAGATGTTGTGCGGGCTATTTCGGCCAAACGAAATGAACCTGAATGGATGCTTGAGTTCCGCCTGAATGCCTACCGGGCATGGCTGACCATGGAAGAGCCGCACTGGCTCAAGGCGCACTACGATAAGCTCAACTATCAGGACTACAGCTACTACTCCGCGCCCTCCTGCGGTAACTGCGACGACACCTGCGCCTCAGAGCCGGGAGCGGTGCAGCAGACCGGGGCAAACGCCTTTCTGACCAACGAGGTGGAAGAGGCGTTCAACCAACTGGGCGTTCCGGTGCGCGAAGGGCGTGAAGTAGCGGTAGATGCTATTTTTGACTCGGTTTCCGTGGCGACCACCTACCGGGAGAAACTCTCGGAGCAGGGGATTATCTTCTGCTCGTTTGGGGAAGCGATCCACGACCATCCCGAGCTGGTGAAGAGATATCTCGGCACCGTTGTACCGGGCAACGATAACTTCTTTGCGGCCCTGAACGCCGCCGTTGCCTCCGACGGCACCTTTATCTACGTGCCGAAAGGCGTGCACTGCCCGATGGAGCTATCGACCTATTTCCGCATTAACGCGGAAAAAACGGGCCAGTTCGAGCGCACCATTCTGGTAGCCGATGAGGGGAGCTACGTCAGCTACATTGAGGGCTGCTCGGCACCGGTGCGCGACAGCTATCAGCTTCATGCTGCGGTAGTGGAAGTGATCATCCATAAAGACGCGGAGGTGAAATACTCCACCGTGCAGAACTGGTTCCCGGGGGATAACAATACCGGCGGCATCCTGAACTTCGTTACCAAACGCGCGCTGTGTGAAGGCGAGAACAGCAAGATGTCCTGGACGCAGTCGGAGACCGGCTCAGCGATCACCTGGAAATACCCCAGCGTTATCCTGCGCGGCGATAACTCCATCGGCGAGTTCTACTCCGTGGCGCTGACCAGCGGCCATCAGCAGGCCGATACCGGCACCAAGATGATCCACATCGGCAAGAACACCAAATCGACCATCATTTCGAAAGGGATCTCAGCGGGGCAGAGCCAGAATAGCTATCGCGGGCTGGTGAAAATCATGCCGACGGCCACCAACGCACGTAACTTTACCCAGTGCGACTCAATGCTGATTGGTCCTGACTGTGGGGCGCATACCTTCCCCTACGTCGAGTGCCGCAATAATAGCGCCCAGCTGGAGCATGAGGCGACCACCTCGCGCATTGGCGAAGATCAGCTCTTCTACTGCCTGCAGCGCGGTATTAGCGAAGAGGATGCGATATCCATGATTGTTAACGGCTTCTGTAAAGATGTCTTCTCCGAGCTGCCGCTGGAGTTTGCCGTAGAAGCACAAAAACTGCTGGCAATTAGCCTTGAACACAGCGTCGGTTAAGGAATAAGGGAATCCCTATGTTAAGTATTAAAGATTTACAGGTATCCGTTGAAGATAAAGAGATCCTGCGCGGCCTGAGCCTGGAGGTCCGCCCGGGGGAAGTACACGCCATTATGGGACCCAACGGCTCCGGTAAAAGTACGCTGTCAGCCACCCTGGCTGGCCGGGAAGACTATGAGGTCACCGGCGGCAGCGTTGAGTTTAAAGGTAAAGACCTGCTGGAGCTGGATCCGGAAGAGCGCGCGGGCGAAGGCGTCTTTATGGCGTTTCAGTACCCGGTTGAGATCCCCGGCGTCAGCAACCAGTTCTTCCTGCAAACCGCGCTGAACGCCGTACGCAAGCATCGTGGCCAGGAGGAGCTGGACCGCTTCGACTTCCAGGATCTGATGGAAGAGAAGATCAAGCTGCTGAAGATGCCGGAAGATCTGCTCACGCGTTCGGTCAACGTCGGTTTCTCCGGCGGTGAGAAAAAGCGCAATGACATTCTGCAGATGGCGGTGCTTGAACCTGAGCTGTGTATTCTGGATGAAACAGACTCCGGTCTGGACATCGATGCGCTAAAGATTGTTGCCGACGGCGTGAACTCTCTGCGTGACGACAAGCGCGCGTTTATCATCGTGACGCACTACCAGCGTATTCTGGACTACATCAAACCGGACTACGTGCATGTGCTCTATCAGGGGCGCATTGTGAAATCAGGTGATTTTACGCTGGTCAAACAGCTGGAGGAGCAGGGCTATGGCTGGCTTACCGAACAACAGTAACGCGCTGCAACAGTGGCATCATCTGTTCGAGGCCCAGAGCGGAAACCGGTCAGAGCAGGCTCAGCAGCATTTACAGCAGATGCTGCGCTTAGGCCTGCCGACGCGTAAGCATGAAGATTGGAAATACACCTCGCTGGACGGGCTGCTGAAGAGCCAGTTTGTCTCAAAAAGCAGCCGCATTAGCGCTGAACAGCGTGATGCTCTGGCGATGCCGATAGACGCTCTGCGTCTGGTCTTTGTTGACGGGCAGTTTGATGCGGACCTGAGTGACAGCCTTGATAACAGCGGGTATAGCGTGACGATTGGCGACGAGCGTAGCGCGCTGCCCGCGCCGGTACAGCCAGAGGTGTTTTTACATCTCACCGAAAGCCTTGCGGCGAGCGTGACGCACATTCGCGTGGCCCGCAACCAACGGCCTTCTAAGCCGCTGCTCTTGATGCACATTACCCAGGGGCTGGACGGGGACGAGATGAACACCGCTCACTACCGGCACCACCTTGAGCTGGCTGAGGGCGCTGAGGCGACGCTCTATGAGCACTATGTCAGCCTGAACGGCAGCGGCCATTTTACCGGCTCGCGCCTGACGATGAACGTGGGGGCTAACGCACAGCTGCACCATGTGAAGCTGGCCTTTGAGAACGCGGGCAGCTACCACTTTGCCCATAACGATCTCTTTATGGCGGCGGATGCCGCCGCATGGAGCCACAGCTTCCTGCTCGGCGGAGCGGTGCTGCGCCACAATACCAGCACCCAGCTCAACGGTGAAAACACCACTCTGCGCATTAATAGCCTGGCAATGCCGGTTAACAATGAGGTATGCGATACCCGTACCTGGCTTGAGCATAACAAAGGCTTCTGCAATAGCCGTCAGCTGCATAAGACCATTGTCAGCGACAAAGGCCGGGCGGTGTTTAACGGCATGATTAACGTGGCCCAGCACGCCATTAAAACCGACGGGCAGATGACCAACAACAATCTGCTGCTGGGCCGCCTGGCGGAGGTGGACACCAAGCCGCAGCTGGAGATCTATGCAGACGATGTGAAATGCAGCCACGGGGCCACCGTTGGCCGTATTGATGATGAACAGATGTTTTACCTGCGCTCCCGTGGTATTGATCGACAGGCCGCGCAGCAGATGATTATCTATGCCTTTGCCGCTGAACTGACGGAAGCCATCAGTGACGAGGCGTTAAAGCAGCAGGTGCTTGGCCGCATTGGCCAGCGCCTGGCAAGGGGCAACGCATGAGCTATTCCGTGAGCGACGTACGGGCGGATTTTCCCGTTCTGGCGCGTGAAGTTAACGGCGTGCCGCTGGCCTATCTCGACAGCGCCGCCAGCGCACAGAAACCCAATCAGGTTATCGACGCCGAGGCGGAGTTCTATCGTCACGGCTACGCGGCCGTGCACCGGGGGATCCATACCCTGAGCGCAGAGGCGACGCAGCGGATGGAGAACGTGCGCGCGCAGGCGGCCGGTTTTCTTAATGCCCGAACGGCGGAGGAGATTGTCTTTGTTCGCGGCACCACCGAGGGCATTAACCTCGTGGCAAACAGCTGGGGCAGCAGTCAAATCCAGGCGGGGGACAACATCATTATCACAATGATGGAGCACCACGCCAACATTGTGCCCTGGCAGATGCTGTGCGAGCGTACCGGCGCGGAGCTGCGGGTGATCCCCCTCAGCCCCGATGGCACGTTGCAGCTGGAGGCCTGGCGCGAACTGCTCGACGATCGCACCCGACTGCTGGCCATTACCCATGTCTCAAACGTGCTGGGTACCGAAAACCCGGTTGCAGAGATGACCGCATTAGCCCATCAGCATGGCGCGAAGGTGCTGGTGGACGGTGCCCAGGCGGTAATGCACCATAGCGTGGATGTCCAGGCGCTGGACTGCGACTTCTATACCTTCTCCGCCCATAAGCTCTATGGGCCTACCGGCATCGGTATTCTCTATGTCAAAGAGGATATTCTCCAGGCAATGCCTCCGTGGGAAGGGGGCGGGTCGATGATCGCTACCGTTAGCCTGACGGATGGCACCACCTATGCCCGGGCGCCCTGGCGCTTTGAGGCGGGGACGCCCAACACCGGCGGGATTATCGCCCTTGGCGCAGCGATAGAGTACGTTAGCACGCTGGGCCTCGATAATATTCAGGCTTATGAGCAGTCGCTAATGGAATATGCGCTGGCTGAAATGGCCAGCGTGCCGGATATTACCCTATATGGTCCCGCGCATCGCCAGGGCGTGATCGCCTTTAATCTGGGCAAACACCATGCGTATGACGTGGGGAGCTTCCTGGATAACTACGGCGTGGCGGTGCGTACCGGCCACCACTGTGCAATGCCGCTGATGGCGTTTTATAACGTTCCGGCCATGTGCCGTGCATCGCTGGCTATTTACAACACCCAGGAAGAGGTGGATCGTCTGGTAGCCGGGCTGAAACGCATTCATCAGCTGCTGGGCTAACAAAGGAGCGGTTATGGCTGAATTACCCGATAAAGAGCGACTGCTGCGTAATTTTACGCGCTGCGCTAACTGGGAAGAGAAATATCTCTATATCATCGAGCTGGGTCAGCGTCTGCCGGCGCTGAACGAGCAGGCGCATAGCGCCGAAAACACCATTCAGGGCTGCCAGAGCCAAGTATGGATCGTTATGCAGCAAAACGAGAGCGGCATTATTGAGCTTCAGGGCGACAGTGACGCGGCTATCGTAAAAGGGCTTATCGCCGTGGTCTTTATTCTGTATCAGCAGATGACGCCGCAGGATATCGTCGCTTTTGATGTCCGGCCATGGTTTGAAAAAATGGCTCTTACCCAGCACCTCACCCCTTCGCGCTCTCAGGGCCTGGAGGCCATGATCCGCGCAATTCGTAACAAAGCCGCTAACATTAGCTAAACTGTTTATATAGCTTTCATCCTGTTACGTGAGGCGGATCTCCGCCTCGTGTAATTTTCAGCTTTCTGGCGCTGGGCCAGTGAATACGGGAACTTCAGTATGAAACGCGCGTCTCTAATAACAGTTAGCCTTCTCAGCGCTTTTAGCGCTATTCAAACTGCCCGGGCAGCAGACTATTTACTGCCGCCGCCGGGTAGCCGTCTTATTGGTCAAAACCAAACCTATACCGTACAGCCTCAGGATCGCAATCTGCAGGCGATAGGCCGCCACTTTGACACGCCTGCAATGCTGCTTATTGAAGCAAACAACACCATTGCGCCAGTGCCGAAGCCGGGTACGGTAATGACTATTCCTACGCAGATGCTGCTGCCCGATACGCCACGGGAGGGAATTGTGATTAACCTGGCCGAGCTGCGGCTCTATTTCTATCCGCCGGGTGAAAACAGCGTGCAGGTCTATCCTATCGGCATCGGTCAGCAGGGGCTGGAAACGCCCGTCACGCTGACCCGAATAAGCCAGAAGATACCTAACCCTACCTGGACTCCACCGGCGGGCATACGGGCGCGCTCGCTGGCGAAAGGCATCACGCTTCCCGCCGTGGTTCCTGCCGGGCCAAATAACCCGCTGGGGCGCTTTGCGCTGCGTCTGGCAGAGGGAAGGGGAGAGTATTTGATCCATGGGACCAGCGCGCCTGACAGCGTCGGTCTGCGCGTCAGCTCCGGATGTATCCGTATGGCTGCCCCGGACATTCAGGCGCTCTTCTCTCAGGCCTCAACCGGGATGCCGGTACGCATCATCAATGAGCCTGTAAAGTACTCGGTAGAGCCTGATGGTAAGCAGTATATCGAGGTGCACCGTCCGCTGTCGCAGCTGCCCGAGGAGAACACGCAAACCGTGCCTATCTCCCTGACGGCAACCTTTAGCAATAGCATTCGCCAGGCGGGAGGAGATCGGTCAACGATCGATAAAGCTATGCTACGGCGTGCGGGCTATCCGGTGAGCGTGCCGGCGGCAAAGAGCGAGTCTGGTCCGGCGGCGGTGCTTTCGGCGCACAACAGCAGCTCTTCCGCAGTGACCGGAGCAGGGAGTGAGGGTTCGGGCGTGACGATGACGCAGTAGTCAGAGTGGGGGCTAAATCGCAGGCAAAAAAAATGGCGCACAGTGTGCGCCATTTTATTACAGGAACTCTTACTTACGGTAAGAGTGAGCCTGGTTGTCCAGACGCTGGTTAGCGCGAGCTGCGTCGTCTTTAGCAGCCTGAACGTCAGAACGGATTGCGTTCACGTCGTTGCTCAGCTGGTCAACTTTAGCGTTCAGAGTCTGAACGTCAGAAGACAGCTGATCGATTTTAGCGTTGCTGGAGCAACCTGCCAGCAGAGTAGAACCCAGGATTACCGCGCCCAGTACCAGTTTAGTACGATTCATTATTAATACCCTCTAGATTGAGTTAATCTCCATGTAGCGTTACAAGTATTACACAAACTTTTTTATGTTGAGAATATTTTTTTGATGGGAATACCCCTAAATTTGATCGTTCGCTCAAAGATGCATCGACTTTTACGAGGGAGGTAAAAAAACTGTGTGAAAACAGACCACTTTCATCGGATATATCTTATGAAATACGACGTTAAATAGTTTTAGCCGATTTGCATTTCTATTGATAGCAGCTATTGATGGAATAAAAAAAGCGCCCGGAAGGCGCTTTTATGGCAAATTAATAGAGCTGTTAATAATTACAGTACATGTACAGAAGCGGTATTAGTTGTACCGCTTGGTACCAGGGCGCCGGAAACCATTACAACCACGTCACCTTTCTGTGCCAGGCCGCTCTCCAGCGCAATCTCTTTGCCCTGCAGATAGAAATCATCGGTAGAGGCAATCTCGTTCACCAGCTGCGCAACAACGCCTTTGCTCAGCACCAGCTGACGGGCAGTCAGTTCGTTGGTGGTCAGCGCCAGGATAGTCGCATCCGGGAAGTATTTACGCACTGCACGAGCAGATTTTCCGCCCTGGGTGGCCACAACGATCAGCGGCGCTTCCAGTTTTTCAGCAGTCTCTACCGCACCACGGCAGACGGCTTCGGTGATGCGCAGCTTACGGCTGTCGTTGTTGAAGTCCAGACGGCTGGTCATCACGCGATCGGTACGCTCACAGATGGTCGCCATGATGGTCACGGCTTCCAGCGGGTATTTACCCTTGGCAGATTCACCAGAGAGCATCACAGCATCGGTACCGTCGAGGATAGCGTTGGCTACGTCGCCAGCTTCAGCGCGGGTTGGACGCGGGTTCTTGATCATGGAATCCAGCATCTGGGTAGCGGTGATCACCACTTTACGCGCGCGGATACATTTTTCGATCATCATCTTCTGCGCGAAGATAACCTCTTCCACCGGGATCTCTACGCCCAGGTCGCCACGGGCAACCATGATGCCATCAGACGCCTCGAGGATTTCGTCGAAGTTGTTCAGGCCTTCCTGGTTTTCGATCTTGGAGATGATCTGAATGTTTTCGCCGCCGTGCGCCTTCAGGTGCTCGCGGATCTCAACAACGTCAGAACGTTTACGGATAAAGGAGGCTGCAACAAAATCGACACCCTGTTCACAGCCGAAGATCAGATCCTGTTTGTCTTTCTCGGCCAGCGCCGGCAGGGCGATAGAGACGCCCGGCAGGTTCACACCTTTGTTTTCGCCGAGGTCACCGTTGTTCAGCACCTTACAGACAACCTTGTTGCCTTCGATAGCGGTCACTTCCATACCGATCAGGCCGTCGTCAACCAGCACGGTGTTGCCGACGGCGAGGTCGGTAGTGAAACCTTCGTAGGTCACAGCAACGATTTCGTTGTTACCGACGACGGATTTATCGGTGGTGAAGGTGAAGGTTTGGCCTGCTTTCAGGGAGACGTCATTACCGCCTTCCAGCTTAATGGTACGGATTTCCGGTCCTTTGGTATCCAGCAAAATGGCGGCCTTTTTACCGGTTTTGCTCATCACGTTGCGCAGGTTCTGGATGCGCTGACCGTGTTCTGCGTAGTCACCGTGAGAGAAGTTAAGACGCATAACGTTCATCCCGGCGTCCAGCATTTTGGTCAACATCTCTTCGGATTCGGTTTTCGGGCCGATGGTGCAAACAATTTTGGTCTTTTTCATGACAGTCTTAGTCTTTAAGTTGTGAAGGATAGGAGAATAGCGCTCCGGGGGCGCACCGCCGCGGAGTCAAACCTGTGTTGCGAAAGTTGCGATGCCACAGCCTAAGGATAGGTGACATCAAAAGAGCGTGCAGAGTAATGTGTGCTTGAGTTTCAGCCCAAAACGGGAGTATGCGATGTGATAGTTGAATTTTACAGTTCAATGAGCTGAAACCATTCAATAGCGACCAGGCACCTATTATACGCTGAAAAAAGCGCAAAAGGAAAATGAAAACAGCGTTTCAAAAACGTTCTGTGCAGTTTCACAACGAAGTGTGATCAAGGTGTTAAGTATTCACAAAACCGCAAATAGCGATCGTCACGCTCGCCGCAACGACGCAGAGAGATTCGCTCATTTTTGCATCGCCGCGCCTCTTTATACTTTTCTCCCGCCAGGCTTTGCGCGTTACTATTTCTTTGGGTAGCAGCCACTATTTCAAAATTTGGCGCGGCGAGTATATCGCCAGGAGGCAAGTATGGGGGATATCTCTACACATTTTAATCGCCAGGAGTTCGCCTGTCGCTGCGGATGCGGGTTTGCCGTAGTTGATAAGCAATTAAATGAAGTTCTGGAGGCGATTCGTCACCATTTTGATAGGCCATTAATTATAAACTCGGCATGTCGGTGTGCGGATTATAATAAAAAAGTAGGTGGCGCTAAAAAAAGTCAGCATGTTCTTGGCATGGCCGCAGATATTACAGTGATGAATGTCCATCCTGACAGCGTGGCTGACTACGTTGAGAACGTTCACAAAGCGTGCTCCATGGGGCGGTATGATAGCTTTACGCATATTGATGTGCGCAATGTTGTTGCCCATTGGGATGAGAGAAGTTAATCTTTTTCCGGCACAGTCGATAGAAACGAGAGAAGCGAGTTCAACTCGCTTCATCTTTATATTTAAATAAAATCATTTATGATGGCTTTAATCTGGGAAATAACTTTGCTTATTTTCTTTTCAGACGCGTGATACATGTAGATAGTTGGCCTTTTCTCTTTTACGGGAATATATTCAACGCCATCTACTTTATACATGGTGGCTATTTTGCGCGTGAGAAGCGAACAGCCTTTGCCTGCACGAATATTATAAAGCAGGCCGGTGAGGCTGAAATTGTGTTCAATAAAAGTGGCATCAGGGAGATAATTTTTAACCAGCTGGGAAAAGCTGCGCTGAAGGTAGTTTGAAGTGAGATCTTTCCAGATAAAAAGATGTGTCATGCTGTGCGGCATAGAGTAGCTCATTGGCGTGCAGATCACTATCTCATCACCTTGCCACTTATCAACATCACAGGTGGTGTTAGAGGCGATCTCGCGTAGCGAAACGACGAGCGTGTGTTTACGTGCAACGTCATCAATATCAGACAAATTAATAACATATCTTTCACAATTAAAGAGAAGGTTTTCACTTTTCATCGCCATCACGATCTGTTGATACAGCAGCTCAGGCACGCTAATATCAAAAAGAATAGTTAACGGTATATCAGTGTTTCCTGATCGACATTCGTTTTCAAGCGCCAGTATCATTTCATAAATAGGTTTGCATTTTTGATAATAGTCAAAAGCAAGCTCGGTAGGCTCAAGGCTGTTATAGGTGCGGGTAAAGAGCTTACCTCCAAGATAGTCTTCCAGCTCGCAGATGGCTTTACTTAAAGGCGAGCGGGTGATACATAGTGCCTCGGCTGCTTTAGCAAAATTGCGCTCTTCCATTGTTACCATAAAATATTTCATTTTTTTCGCAAGTAATGCGCCCATTGGGTTTTCTCCGATGATGATTATGAGAGTAGGGTGAATACAATGGCCGTACATCTAAAACTATATTGATTAAAAGATGTAATGTCATTTTCTTGTGCATTATACGTATTTAATTAACGTCTAATGCAACCGCAGGCAGCATCATTTTTCGATTAACTTTAGGCTATTTATGAACACTATTTAACAGGAGTGATAATATCATCGATCTACAATGCTCAAGAGGGACACGGTAGATGAAAAAAAGCAATAATACAGTTATAAATTATCAATGGCACAAAGTCATTAAAGGTAGTAATACTTATGGCACTCTCAACGATTATTAGCCAGGACCCGGATACGTTTATCGCTGCTTTTGCTGGCAGTATCATATTCGTGGTTTCCGCTATCGATTTTGCCGTCTGGGCGCGGCTGCTATTATTCGCCGCTTCAATGATAGTGGGTCTGATATGCTCAGAATTTTGCGCGCAGGTGTTATCCCAGTTAAGCCATAAATTATTGGGACTCGTCCTTAACGTCCCATCCGGAGTAGGCGCAGTGATCAGTGCGGCAGTAGCCGTTCGCTTACTCATGTATCTCACTACCCGTCCTAAGAAGGTTGGGTCAATTTTTGATCATAGGTTCAGCAAAGGTGAAAAATGAACATACTCTATTTTAGTTACATGATTAATATTCTTGTTGCAGGCTTGATTATTGCCAAAATCGTTTTTACACGCGTAGTTCCGTCTAACCACCATCCTGCCTACTCCTGGGTAACGTGGGCATTAGCTGTGGCCTGTAGCGCTCTTATCGTTTGGATCTCTCACGGCCATTTCAGGCTAGCCGAGCTGGCTCAGATGGTTATCAATATTCTGTTCTGTATTGCCCTGTTCTCTGCTGAGGGCGATCTGGCCTTTTTGATTAAGGGGAAGAGAGAAAAGATCAATATATAACGGTGGTTATTGAAAGTGCTGCCAACCTTTAATCAACGTAATAGGTGTAAACTAACTAATAATATTAGTTAATTTAAATAATTGCACGGGTTTAAATTATTTAGAGGGAGGCGAGATTGATGAATATCAGTCACGATCTGTTTTATCACCAGGGTAATCTGCTCTATTTGCTTTGCGATGTGTCTGAGACGGATGGGCGATCGTCGATAAGGGTTATTGAAAATGGCCAGATTTATGATATCTACTCATGCGAATATGCTATTCAGGATCTCAGCTTTGTTCAAGGGCAGACGACCAGCGATATTATGATTACCTGGCTGGCCTGGATCGATCCCCGCCACAAACACTCCAGAACCTACCTGCTCAACTTCGATAACACATTTACCGTCAGGCGGATTGATCTCCTTCAATCCACCTATATTGGTCGGGAGAAAAATATTTTTCCAACGGCCACTCAGTTTGAGGACGTTTTACTTCTGTCACAGGTGAGTCTTGTTGAAGGGTGGGTAAGTCTCAGCCTCTATGATATTGGCACGCTGAAAGAGATTGTGCCCGTCACCATGATTAAAGAGAGCGTGAGTTATGACTTCTTCCATGCGCCGGAAAAGTGTCGAGAGAAATTTTGCGTTATTAAGATTTCTGCTAACGAAGCAGTCATTATATTTTATAATGAATTTGAGCACCGTTGCGTTTATCGCTATCCCATTATTGCCTTGAGAGATATTGAAAACCTTTCTTACAAATAATTTTCAATAGAAAGTGTCTTTTATTGGACTCGTTCATGAGTCTGTTATTTGAATTTTAATTGATTGACGGCAGATATTTGTCTACGTGCAGACAGTAAGGAGGCTAACGGATAAAAACCGGGTTCACGCCTGGCGAACCCGGTAAGAGCGCTATGCATCGAAGAATTAGCCTTCAGCAAAGTCGAGCAGGGCGTCGCCATCGAGGCGGTAGCGCACCCACTCGCTCTGGGGAAGCGCGCCGATGCTGAGGTAAAAATCGATAGAGGGCTGGTTCCAGTCGAGAACGCTCCACTCCAGGCGACCACACTGGCGTGCTACCGCGCACTGGGCGATATACTTCAGCAGCGCTTTGCCCGCGCCTTTGCCACGATACTCAGGCGAAATGTAGAGATCTTCCATATAGATGCCGTTACGCCCAAGCCACGTAGAGTAGCTGGTGAAAAATACGGCATAGCCCACCGTTTTGCCGTCGATTTCACAGATCAGCGCTTCGGTTTTGCTTTCAGCGCCGAACAGCGTGTTACCGATCTCTTCCGGGGTCGTTACCACCTCTTCAGGCGCTTTTTCATATACTGCCAGCTCGTAGATCATATCGTAAATAGCGTTAACGTCTGTTGGGAGGGCCTGGCGAATCGCGATACTCATCCGTTTTCCTGTGGTTTGCTGTCGGGAGTTAAATTGATGGCGTCTAGCATAAGCGTTATTCTAAAAAGAATTAAGTGCAATGAAATCATGGATTGTTGAATAGTATGCATTCTGCCCTACGGCGACTTGATTTGAACCTGCTACCCGTGTTCGATGCCGTCTATCGTCACGGCTCGGTCAGGCTGGCGGCGGATGAGCTGGCAATGAGTACCTCAGCGCTTAGCCACGCGCTATCGCGGCTGCGGATAGCCTTGAACGATCCGCTTTTCTTCCGGGAAGGGCACCGTATGTGCCCCAGCGTGTATGCTTCCCAACTCGCACCTGCTGTTGCTTCGGCACTGAACTCGCTTAATCTACAGCTAACCCCGCAGCCGAAGTTCGATCCTGCTGCCAGCACCGACTGTTTGCAGATTGCCATCACGGATTTTACCGCGTTGGCTATTTTTCCCACGCTGATGTCCAGGCTACAACGCGATGCGCCCGGGTTGCGCTTTGAGCTACGCTATCTTCCGCATAGCCCGGCGCTAACGGAGCTGCTGGCGGGAGAGGTCGATCTGGCGCTGGGGTTCAGCGCGCCGGACGATCCCACCCAGCCGGAGCTGGATGAGATTTGCTGGCTTGAAGATGAATACGTAGTCATTAGCAATAATGCACGAACCCAACTCACCCTGGAGACCTACCTCGCTGCCCGCCATCTGGTCGTCACGCCGTGGAATGAGAGGCAGGGCGTGCTGGATCTCCAGCTGGCGCAGATGGGGCACAAGCGTCAGGTAACGATAAAAACGCCCTCAATGCTGAGCGCCCCCTTTATTGTCGCCGAAAGCGATCTGCTTATGGCTCTTCCGCGACTGGCGGCCGAACGTGTTGCCCAGACGGCAGGCGTTAGGATTTTCGAGCTGCCGTTTAACGTGCCTCCGTTCGAGGTGAAGATCTACTCGCATAAACGAAGCGGTAAGCGCGGCGCAACCGACTGGCTGAAGGGGGTGTTGCAGAGGCTGGCGATATCTGGCGTAGAATGAAAAGCAAAAAGCCCGCTAAAAAGCGGGCTTTTTAAATTTGGCTCCTCTGACTGGACTCGAACCAGTGACATACGGATTAACAGTCCGCCGTTCTACCGACTGAACTACAGAGGAATCGTGTGAACGCAGCGAATAATAGCGGCATAAAAATTTTTGTCAAACCCCATTTGAATCAATGTGGTTCGTCTGCTGCTTCTCTCGCCACTCTGGTGCTTTTGCCAACAAAATCTGTGGAAAATACTTTGCAGGATCGGCATTTCTCCCTCATCATTTGAAATGAGGTTTCAACTTTCTCTCTCGCACTCTCGCTAAGGTCCATTTTGAACGTCACTGCCGCTCTACGACAGGCCGTCGTACGCACGTCCTGGTTTAAAAAACGCAATAGTTACCGAGTTCTTTTCTGGCGTGAGATCACTCCGCTGGCGGTACCTATTTTTTTGGAAAATACCTGCGTACTGCTGATGGGAGTGCTGAGCACCTTTCTTGTCAGCTGGTTAGGTAAAGAGGCGATGGCGGGCGTGGGCCTCGCTGACAGCTTCAATATGGTGGTAATGGCGTTTTTTGCTGCTATCGACCTGGGGACTACCGTGGTGGTTGCCTTCAGCCTGGGCAAGCGTGACAGGCGGCGGGCGCGGGCGGCGGCACGGCAGTCGCTGGTGATCATGACGCTCTTTGCCGCCGTGCTGGCGGCGGTGATCCACTACTTTGGCGCGCAGATTATTGACGTTGTCGCAGGCGAGGCGACGCCAGAGGTCAAAGCGCTGGCGCTGACCTATCTGGAGTTAACGGTGCTTAGCTACCCGGCGGCGGCAATTGCGCTGATCGGCAGCGGGGCGCTGCGCGGGGCTGGGAATACTAAAATTCCGCTGATGATCAACGGCGGCATGAACATTCTCAACATTATCATTAGCAGCGCGCTAATCTACGGCGTCTTCTCCTGGCCTGGGCTGGGATTTGCCGGGGCCGGGCTGGGGCTGACCATCTCCCGCTATATCGGTGCGGTGGCCATCATCTGGGTGCTGATGATTGGCTTCAACCCGGCGCTGCGGATCACGCTCAAAAGCTACTTCAAGCCGCTTAATTTTGCCATTGTCTGGGAGGTGATGGGAATTGGTGTTCCAGCCAGCATCGAGTCGGTGCTTTTTAACAGCGGCAAACTGCTGACGCAGATTTTTGTGGCGGGCATGGGCACTAACGTTATCGCCGGTAACTTTATCGCCTTCTCCGTGGCGGCGCTGATCAACCTGCCGGGTAATGCGCTGGGTTCTGCCTCAACGATTATTACCGGCAGGCGATTGGGTAAGGGGCAGATTGGCCAGGCCGAACGCCAGCTGCGCCATGTCTTTTGGCTCTCAACTCTTGGCCTGACCTGCATCGCCTGGTTCAGCGCGCCGTTTGCAGGCCTGCTGGCCGCGTTTTATACCCCGGAGCCGGATGTGCAGGAGGTGGTGAAAACGCTGCTCTGGCTTAACGCCGCCTTTATGCCTATCTGGGCGGCCTCGTGGGTGCTGCCGGCGGGGCAGAAGGGGGCGCGTGATGCTCGCTTTGCGATGTGGGTCTCCATGCTTGGCATGTGGGGCTGCCGGGTTGTCGCAGGCTATACGCTGGGTGTGGTGCTGGGTATGGGCGTGGTGGGTGTCTGGCTGGGGATGTTCCTCGACTGGGCGGTACGCGGCGTACTCTTCTACTGGCGCATGATCAGCGGCCGCTGGCTGTGGAAATATCCGCGTGCCAAACGGCAAAAAGTACAGTAAATCATCGGGGCGTTGCTCTGTTTTGTGCAACATGGGGAATAATTGGGCAATCGGACGATTTTTTTAAATCACCCTTTGACAAGCCAACCCCCCACCGTTAATATTCGCCCCGTTCACACGATTCCTCTGTAGTTCAGTCGGTAGAACGGCGGACTGTTAATCCGTATGTCACTGGTTCGAGTCCAGTCAGAGGAGCCAAATTTAAGAAGCCCGCTTTTTAGCGGGCTTTTTGCTTTCTACTGCTTTGATATCTCCTGCGGTGTGCTGGCTGTCGCCATGACGACTATATGTCCGGGACAAAATGACATTGCCGCGTTCCCGTCAAGCCGTGGGATGACTTCAACCCCGGTGAAATCAGGGATCGCAAGCCTGGCGCCACACGCCACCAGCTCAATGCCTCCAATGCCAACGCAAAAAGCGCCCGCTGAAACGGCTGAGGTCACGCCGCTTCTCGAATCTTCAAACACCACCGTTTTCCCGGCAGGCATAGCCAGTCGTTCGGCGGCGAGAAGATAGGGATCGGGGAACGGCTTACCCCGCGCCACATCGTCCCGTTCTACGACGACAGAGATGCAGGATTGAACTCCGAGCATGGCCGTTACCCGATCGATTTTCTCTCTCCAGCCGCTGGTAACGATGCCGACCTTGATTCTTGCTGCATCCAGGGCGGTAATCAGCTGCGTCACGCCGGGGATCGGTTCGTACTCCGCCGTATTTTCAACATGGATAATATGCGCCTGCACGCTTTCCCGATCTTTGCGCGGCAGGTCGTTAAACAGAGCCTGGATAGTATGCGGACCGGGCTGCCCATGAATGTGTTGGATAATATCGTCTGCAGATATCGTCTTGCCATACATCTCCGCCGCTTCACGCCAGGCTCTCTCTATCACCGCATTGGAATCAATAAGCACGCCGTCCATATCAAACAGTACGGCGGCAGCGCAGGGGGTAAAACTAGACATGCGCAATTTCCTTATTATGCGTATCGGGTTTTCCAGCCAGACTCGCGGCTACGACAACTTGCCCCAATGAAATGCCGCCGTCATTAGTGGGAACGCGTTGATGGCAGTAAGGATCCAGCCCGGCAGCGCTCAACCTCTCCATGGCATTGATAAGCAGAAATTCATTACAGAATACCCCTCCGCTTAAAACAACTTGCCTGGTATTTGCGCGCGCTGACAGCCGCATACAGACTGCTACGATCGTCTCTACGAGGGTGGAGTGAAAGCGCCGGCTCAGTTCAGCCAGGTCCGGAAGGGCTGACGTAAGAGCCAAAACAAGCTCATTTATCATTGGGCGATAATCAATTTCGTAACAGCCATTACGCTCAACAATGTCAACGTTAAAGGGCTGCCCCATCTCAAGATCGCGTTGCAGCAGCGCTTCCAGCTCAATGGCCGCCTGCGCTTCATATTCAATATGTGTACAGACGCCCATCAATGCAGAGACACCATCGAAAAGCCTGCCCATGCTGCTGGTTACCGGCGCATTAAATCTTCTTGCCGCCATCTTTGCATATATCGCTCGTTGTTCGAATGATAAACCTCTTATGCCGGGAAGAGGGCAGTCAGGGAGATGTTCACCATAGATCTCGGTTAATAACGAGATAGCGACCCGGACAGGCTCTTTGACTGCGTTATCCCCTCCCGGTAGGGCTATCTGACGAAGATGTGCCGCGCGATCGACGCTTCTGGTATCCCCGATAAGAAATTCGCCGCCCCAAATCGTACCGTCGGTTCCGTAACCTGTGCCGTCAAATATCACGCCAATCGTCTTTCCGGATAGGCCATTATCAGCCATGCAGGAAGCCATATGGGCGTGATGATGCTGGACCTGAATAACACGACGCTGCGACTGGCTCATTGCGCTCCGTGTTGAGCGAAATGCAGGGTGAAGATCGCAGGCCAGCGTCGAGGCCTCAACACCAAGAAGCTTTTGCAGATGATTAATACAATCAATATGCGAGGTAAAGGTAAGGTCATTTTTGAGGTCGCCAATATGCTGGCTCATAAATACCTTACTGCCTTTAGCGATACTGACGGTGGTTTTTAACTCAGCCCCTAACGCAACGATAGTATCGACATCATAGGCAAGGTAGATAGGATAGGGAGCATAGCCACGGGAGCGGCGAAGAAATAAGTGAGTGCATTTTTCCGTGTCACGATGCGACATGACGCGAATGACGGAATCATCAACGCGGGTATGAATATCACGATCGTTAAGAATAAAGTAGTCGGCTATATCACCCAGCTGTTCGAGCGCCCGAGCGTTATTAATGACGATGGGATGACCTGAGAGATTACCGCTGGTCATAACCAGGGTGGAGAGAGCCGGATCTTCCAGCATCAAGTATTGCAGAGGCGTGGCGGGTAGCATGACGCCGATATTGGGATTATGCGGCGCGATGGACTCGGGAAGTCCGGATTGGCGTTTGCGCAGCAGTACGATAGGGCGTTCCACGCTCTCAAGCAGTGCTTTTTCATCAGGGCTAACGTCGGCAATGCGTAAAGCCTGCTCCGCATCAGCCACCATAACGGCAAAAGGCTTTGCATCCCTGCGCTTACGTTTTCTCAACGTCTTTACGGCATCCTCATTATTGCCGTCAACAACCAGGTGAAAACCACCCAGGCTTTTAATCGCGACAATTGCCCCTTCACGCAATTTTGCTATGGCAAACCTGACGATATCGCGGGTATGTATTGGCGTTCCACTCCGCGAGGTTAATTGCAGCTTAGGGCCGCATACGGGACAGGCGTTAGGCTGCGCATGATAGCGGCGGCTCTGAATGTCGTTATATTCCCGCTGGCAGGCCGGACACATAGCGAAGGTGCGCATTGTCGTCTGGGCACGATCGTAAGGCATCCCTTTTATGATAGAGTAGCGCGGCCCACAGTTTGTACAGTTAATAAACGCGTAGCGATAGCGTGGGTTTTTAGGATCGCGCATTTCGTTAAGGCAATCCTGACAGACGTTAGAGTCGGGCGGGATAATGGTGTCCATATTCGCCAGCTGACGGCTTTTACGAATAGTAAATGCCTCGTAGCGTTGACCTGCATCGTCTGATTCAACCTCTTCGATGCTGCTTATTCTGGCCAGCGGCGGCGGACTTAATACCAGCTCATCCATTATGCGGGAAATATTCACCGGTGCTGCTTGTAGCTCAAGCAGCACGCCCTCTGAGTCATTAAGTACCCAGCCTGTGGCGTTAAAGGTTCGCGCCAGCCGGTGAACAAAAGGACGGAATCCTACCCCTTGTACAATACCGCAGATGCGATAACGCCGGGTTTCCCTGGCGTCGGATTGCTCAGCAGAGTCGTGGTAATTCGGCACCATATAGCTCCTCTATTGTCGTCAGGGTTCCATCCGCTTCAACCATGCACACTCTCGCCTCGGGCGCCGGCAAGACTTCGCCAACGATCGCTGCCTTTTGCCCAAGTGGGTGGGCCTGCAATAGCATGAGGACTTGCTCTGCGATCTCAGGTTCAACGAAAAGACAGAGGCACCCTTCATTGGCAAGGTTGATGACGTCCACGCCAAGCATATCGGCAGCCATGGACGCCTCAGGTTGGATCGGCAATGCCCGGCGGTCACAGCGAATAGTGTGATTTGCGGCACGGGCGTGTTCATGGAGGACGGCAGACAGGCCGCCACGCGTCACGTCTCTCATCGAAGCAATTTTTCCTGCGGGAACGGAATCAATGAGCCGCTGGATCATATGGTTAAGCGGGGCGCAGTCGCTAAGAATATTTCTTTCAAATCCAAGCCCTTCACGCATGGATAACAGGTGAATTGAGTGGTTGCCAATATAGCCACTCAGTATGATTTTCTGTCCAGGACGCACGTTTTTAATGGAAAAAGCCGTGTTTTCAATAACGCCTACGCCAGCGGTGTTAATAAAGAGCCGATCGGCCTCTCCTTTACCGACAACTTTGGTATCGCCTGCAACGATTTTGATGCCCGCGGCAATAGCGGTATCACGTACCGACTTAATAATCGTGTCAAAATCAGACATCGCCATTCCAGCCTCAATAATTAGACTGAGCGTCAGGTAGAGCGGGCGTGCGCCACTTACGGCAAGATCGTTGACGGTGCCGCATACGGCAATCTTACCGATATCGCCGTTGCCAAAAATAAGGGGAGTGACAACAAAAGAGTCCGTTGTGAAGGCAATGTGTTGGCAGGGTAGTGTGAGTAAGGCGCTATCCTCCATGGTTCCAAGATAGGTCTCACCAAGAATTGCTGCGATCCGCTCGACCAGTTCGCGGCTCAGGCGAGCGCCTGTGCCATGATCCAGCACTATCCTCTCAACAGGGTTCCCTGCCTGTGTGGTGTACCTGTTCATGAGGCACTCCTTTCACCGCGTTCCGGTAGATCGTTATACTTTTCTAACAGGGAAAGGATCTCAGCGGATGGTGCAACGGTCGCGCAGTAATCTGCAAGCCACGCTAAAGCCCGTTCGGTATCTTCCGCCGAGGGGGCAAAAACGCAATCATCAGGGATCCAGACATTATATCCGCGGAAAAAAGCGTCTGCGGCCGTTGTTTGCACACAAACATGCGTTTGCAAACCCGTCACTATGACGGTTTTTACTCCTAGCTGCTGCAACGTTTCATCCAGATTGTTATTAAAGAAACCGCTGTCTCTGCCTTTTACAATTATCAGATCCGAAGGATGATGAATAGTATCAATAATTTGGTTTTCAGGCCTGCCAGCAAGGGCGGGAATACCGGCCTCACGGTTTTTATAGCGTCGTTGTACTGCGGGGTCATCAGGATCATTAATAAGCTGCAGATGGATAACGATCTGGTTTAGCTCTCTGATGCCATCGAGGAAATGATTAAAATCAGCAAGTTTTCGTTCCAGTTCCTGAGGTAAGCGGGTAATTTTATAGGTGAACTCGTATTGTAAATCGTTAGTGAGTACAGCGACATTTGGCATGTTTATATTCCTTTTTATTCATGAAACTAATTAATGCGGGCAATGGTTCGACTGGCCGGGGATGAAAATCAGGTTTCATTATCACCTTATATAGTTATCATGTGCTTGTTATAGAGAGTTGTATAATTCCATTTTATTCAGGGTTCAATAAATGAAAGGAATAGATATAAAATTGCTGCGTGCTTTTGTTACGCTGGCGGAAAAAAGTAGTTATAGTGATGCTGCAAAAACGCTTTTCCTCACCCAGCCTGCGCTCTCTAAGCAAATACAAACGCTTGAAAAACTGACCGGCGGGCACCTTTTCCTGCGTGGTCGCCATGGTGCGACTCTGACTGACTTTGGGACACTGCTTTTTGCTAAAGCAAATGCGCTCTTACAGTCCCATATTGACTTCCTCAACTATGCACAAGAGCTAACGGCAAAAAGGCAGGAAAAAATAGCGTTGGGGTTTGGAATTTCATCATTTCATAAAGTTCCTATATGGATAAACCGATTTCATCAGCAATTTCCTAAATGTGATGTGGTCATTAATCAGCTCCCTTCCAGCGTGCAGATGAAAATGTTACTGGAAGGAAGCCTGCATGTCGGTTTTGTGCGAATGCCGGTAATCGAAGGCCTCTCATCGACAATAATTCATCAGGAGACGCTGGCTCTGGCGATCCCGGCAGAAACTCATATTGAAGCGTGGAGTGTTCAGTATGCTTTATCAACCTATACGCTACTTCAACTGGATCCCTCTGCCAGCCCGTGCCTTGCAGAGCAGACGGCAGCGTTTCTCCAGCTTAACCAGCTTAGTGCCAGGCCCGTCACGGTAACGGAGGATATGACCACGCTCCTGGCGCTGGTTGCCGGTGGCAACGGTATCGCTTTTTTGCCGGAGAGCGTTCAGCATTTTTTACCCGCTGGCGTAAAGTTGCTCATACCGCCGGAAAATCAGATTCGCTGGAATATTGGCGTGGCCTGGAATGCAAAAATAAAAAGCGCCTGGCGCGATGATTTTTTACAGTTTGTCGTGAAAGATAATGCAAAAAAGCCTGCTTTATAGCAGGCTTCGTGTTGGTCTTATCGGAACGGTGGCTCGTTAAAGGTGCGTAGCTTACGCGAGTGCAGGCGGTCGCCCTCGGCGCGCAGCAGGTCAATTGCCCGGATCCCAATCTGCAAGTGCTCGGAGATGGCTCCCTCGTAAAAACGGTTCGCCTGCCCCGGCAGCTTGATTTCGCCATGTAGCGGCTTATCAGAAACGCAGAGCAGGGTGCCGTAAGGGACGCGGAAGCGATATCCCTGGGCGGCGATGGTGGCGCTCTCCATATCGATCGCCACCGCGCGGCTCAGGTTGAAGCGCAGAGCCGAGGCGCTGTAGCGCAGCTCCCAGTTGCGATCGTCGGTAGTGACGACCGTCCCGGTACGCAGCCGCTGCTTGACCTCTTCACCGGGCATACCGCTGACCGCTTTAGTGGCGTCATAGAGCGCGCGCTGCACCTCGGCAATGCTTGGGATGGGAATATCCGGCGGCAGCACGGCGTCGAGAACATGATCGTCGCGCAGGTAAGCATGCGCCAGCACGTAGTCGCCAATAGACTGGCTTTCGCGCAGGCCACCGCAGTGGCCAATCATCAGCCATAATGCAGGACGCAGTACGGCAAGATGATCGCATATGGTTTTGGCGTTCGACGGACCAACGCCAATATTGACCAGCGTAATGCCTTCCCCGTCGGCGGTGATCAGATGCCAGGCGGGCATCTGATGCTTTTTCCATGCCAGATCGGAAATTGCCTCTTCCGGCGCTTCGGTTTCGGCGGTGATCCAGACTCCGCCTGCACAGGAGAGCGCAATATAGGGGCTGTCAGGATCGAGGATCTGGCTACAGCCCCAGCGCACAAACTCATCCACGTAGCGAGTGTAGTTGGTAAAGAGCACGAAGGGCTGAAAGTGCTCGACGGGCGTGCCGGTGTAGTGACGCAGGCGAGCCAGTGAGAAATCGACACGGCGGGCATCAAAGTGCGACAGCGGATAGAGTTCAGTCGGGTGAAACAGGCCGTCAGCGGTCTCATCGCCAATCTGCGCCAGCTCGGTGGTCGGGAAGTGACGAGTCAGCCCTGCGCTCATGGAGCGATCCAGAGTCAACGCCGAGCCATCAATCACGTAGGGGTAGGGGATCTCATGCTGGGAGGGACCCACTTCAATCACCGCCCCATAGTCATTGTACAGCAGCGTTAACTGCTCCAGCAGATAGGGGCGAAACAGCCCTGGACGCGTGATGGTGGTGGTGTAGCGCCCCGAGTGTGTAAAGCGACCGTAGGCGCGGGTTTTTGGCGGATTAGTGGTATTGCCATCCCACGAGACTGATAGCTCAGGATAGACAAACTTCCCCTGGGCACGCGTCAGGGTGTCAGGCAGCGAGCCATCCTCAATATACTGGCCGATGGCGTTGCGTAGCGCGTTGACCGACTGCTCATACAGCGCGTCAAGCTTCTCCAGCGCCTGTTCAGGCGTTAAACCTTCACCCATGTTATGCATCGTTATCTCCTTGTTCGCAGGTGTGCTGACATACACGATAGTATGTCACAGGAATATGAAACAAAAGGGTGGGATAATTTCATACTTTAGCTTCTCCCGGGCTGCCTATACTCGTGGGACCGATCGTCCCCGGGTCTCTTTTAATGTCGATAACAGCACGTCTCGCTTTTGAGCATGGAAGCCGAAATATTGTGGCGCTTCTTCTGGTCACTATCTTCGCTCTACAAACGTATGACGCCTGGGGGTTTTATCCCCCAGATCCCCCGGCGGAGTGCAGCAGTAGCCCGGACGAGGCTGGACGTGGGCGCTGTCTGCTGGACCGTGTTTACCAGACGGGCGACGTAGCAGCAGAGGCGGGTCTGGACCGCGAGGCTTATCGGCAGCAGACGGGCGCCGCACTGGCACAGATTGAAGAGATGAATGCTCCCCCGGCCTGGCTGCTGGCGGAGGCGCGCTTTGCCTGGGCCTGGGCCAGCGATCCGGATAACAGCGTCTTTACCGATCGGCAAAATGAAGAGGTGGACAGGCTGACGATCGCGCGCTACCAGAAGGTCTGTTTCCCGCCCTATTCAGAGAGGGTCAGCGTAGAGCATGATATCGCCCAATTGATGTGTACCGTCGCCCGGCAGCGTATTCATCTGCTGGAAGGTGGCCTGAATCACATTCAGCAGGATGGTGCTGGTATGAAGGCGATGCTGGAATTTATCAAACGCTATCCGCTGCTGAAAAGCGAGACGGGGCTGGATGAGACCAACCTGCGCCTGGCAAGACGGTTAGTGGTGTTGGGCCTGGGGTCTGCTGCAGCCGAGCGTGCGGAAACACAAGCCAAACAGGCGGCGGGGCTGGCCTTTCTGATGCTCTCGGTGGCTGAAGCTCAGTATGACCAATCCGATCGCGAAGCCGTTGCCTTTGCTGCCCGTATCGCGCAGTTCGTCGATATCACCAGGCCTGCGGAGACCCCCCGCCAGGATTACAACATCAAGCTGGTGGCCTTAAGCCACCGTCTGGTTACGGAAACGTTCCCATCGGAAAGCCCTGTCGTCGTCAACAGTAACCAGCTGCAGACGGATATGAACATTGATATCGCCCTGGATCCTCTCTATCCGCCCGCTATGCGCAGCGCGGCGGCAGAGGAGGCGAAAGCTCTGATAGAGAGCTTAACCCAGAATGCGTTGCAACAGCGGGAGTATGCTACGCAAAGGGAGCGGCTGGAGGTGGTCCAGACGCTTTTCGAGCGGCTGGAACAGTACAAGCCAGAGCCGGAGCAGCACCTCGAGTTTGCCGCCGTCTGCCCTGTCAATATATAAAAAAACCGGCCAGAGCGGCCGGTTTAAACATCAGATTTTGCAGGCGTCGCCGCAGTCGTCGTCGGCGATGATTGCCTGGGCTTTTTTATCAGCATCTTCCAGACGTTCCGCATTGCGCTCCTGCGCTTCTTCAAGCCCGGCAAACTCCAGGTTGTCGAGATCAATTTCCATTAGCTACCCCTTTTTTAAGCTGATTGATTTGCTACTTTAGCATTATATGTCATCCGTTCGGGATGGCGAGAAATGCTACCGGCAGCAGAATCAGGCCTCCTTGCGCCAGCGCTGCATGGTGACAGGGAACGGCGTCGCCTCAGGCTGGGCTGGCGTTCTGACGACCAGGCTAGGCAGCGCCAGTTCAACCTCATGCTCATTCAGCTTTTCAATGATACGGATATTGATCTCCTGCTGAATATCCATGTACTTGTTGTAATCTGCGGTATTCACAATATGCACCACCTCAAAGGTCAGGCGATCGGCATTAAACGCCAGCAGGTGGGCACGGTCGAATTTCGTCTCCCCAACCTCTGTAATGATCGTTTTTACCATGTCACCAATGAGGCGCAGCTTTTCCGGCGGCGTAGCGAGAGCGACACCAAAGGTAAAGACGATGCGGCGGGTCTGCATACGCTTGTAGTTGTGAATAGTCTGCTGCAGCAGCTGGGCGTTGGCACAGACAATCTGCTCCCCGCTGAGGCTGCGAATGCGGGTGGTTTTCAGCCCAATATGCTCAATGGTGCCCGCCACGTCGTTGAATACCACAAAGTCGCCGATCTCAAAGGGCTTATCGAAACCGATCGACAAGGAGGCGAAAACATCGCTCAGCACAGTCTGCACCGCCAGCGCGATAGCAATACCGCCAACGCCAAGGCTGGCAACCAGCGCGGTAATATCAACGCCAATATTTGCCAGAATCGACAGCAGCATCATTGACCAGACAACCACGCGCAGGATCATGCCCAGGATCACCAGCGTCACCGGATTCTTATTGGTTCCTGGGGCATAGAGCAGATGGCGCATCCATGACTGCACGCCCTGATCGAGCCAGATAGCAATCTGGATAGCGATGACAAAAAACCAGATGTGGGAGACGGTTGAGAACAGACGGTCAGGGAGATCGACAAAGCGCAGGCTGAACAGAAACGCCGCAATAAAGAGAAGAACCTTGTTGGTTCGCTTCAGTATATCGAAGGCAATAAAGCGTGAGTGAGTGCTGTTACTCTCATTTTTACTGGCCTGCTGGATCCTCTTGTAAACAAAATTAAGCAGTCGGTTGGTCAACCAGTAAGTGATGAGGGTGACAAAAAAGACGATTGCCAGATTGATCCAAAACGCCGGCGACATCAGCACCGTAACGATATTCAGCCGTGCCAGATACTCCATTTTACCTCCAGTGTGTAGCGCAAGAACACTACAGTATAGACACCGGAGGGTAAGGGAGGGATGGGCCAGGCCGAGAAGTCCTATGCCAGGCGGCACGTAGCCAGCCTGGCAGGAGTGTTTAATTGACCACGTCTATCCAGGTTGACTGCTCGCTGCCGTTATCCAGCGTCGCGGTGATAATCGCTTCCCCTGGCGTTGTGCTGCTCAGGGTGGCATCTGCAGCACCTGTATCATCGGTAGTTGACGTGGCTGAACTCAAATTACCCAGTGTTGTCGCCCACTTGACATTCGTCCCTGTCACCGGGCCACCTGTTTTGCTCTTCACAAACGCTGTGATGGTTGCGGTATCCTGTCCATCAGCAACGATAGTCGTCTTGTTTATGCTTAGGCCATCAATATAAAGATCCTGCGTAACACTCTCTTTTACTGGGATAATTCTGACGGCATAATTTTTACCATCTGGACCGTAGGCGTAAACAAAGGCATTCTCTGCTTTAGTATCGGTAAAAGTGGTGGTTGCCGTACCAGACGCATCAGTGTAGGTGATATTGTGCGCCAGCTTACCGGTTGCAGATGTCGTCATCCAGGTGACCTGCGCGCCTGAAATGGCCTCGCCGTTTGAGGAGAGGACTTTTGCCGTGAGTTGAGTAAGCGATTTATCACCGGACGTTTCGATTGTCGGCGGTATAGCTTGTATATTGCTCACGGATAAAGAGTCGGTTTCCGCTTGTGCCGTGGGATCGTAGGTAAAAGTTGCGTCAGCATTCTGAGTGGCTGGCAAAACCAATTTTATAACAGGAACGAACATGCCGTTGGTTTGCTTGAAAAAGTCGCTCTGATCGGCCCTGGCAGCCGCAAGTCCGGCACTGTTAAGATAAAAAAATGCCTGGATAGGTAATTTATCAGGGATGTTCTGCTCCCAGGTCGCGATACGTAACTCATTTTGTGTTTTGAAAGACTCGCTGCTGATTTTGGCCATACTGAGGATGGTCTGGTAAAAGGCATCCGCTACGTTGGTATAACTATCCGTAAGGCCAAAACCACACTGTGAGGTGTGCGATCTGTTATATTTGACATAGTGATCGTACCAGCCGTCAGCATCGGTAATGCCTTGAAGTTGACACTCTCTACTTTGGATCTGTACACCATACATCCCGCACCCTGCATCCGAACGGCTGTTTGTTGCCGCATCAATAGGGAAGGCGCAGAGCACATCAAGGGCAATTTTACCCTCAGGTTTGTTATTATTGGGATACACGAAAAAACCGTTATAGTAGCTATAAGCTAAGTTATCATATTTTGAATCTGTCCGAAGGTAAGAGAAAGAGACACCGCCACTGGTTACTGACGCAGGGCTTGGATTCCATGCATAGTAGCTTGAAGAGTGTTCGGTTCCTCTAAGCTCGACGCCAGAACAGTTAAAAGCGGGTAAACCGTTATTTATACAGCCAGCAGCGCTGTTCTTATATTGATTGGTTAAATTTAGTGCAACCTGTTCACCATGTAAATCCTGCCATCCCTCCTGGGTAGATTGCAGATTGTTTTGTGCAAATAGATTAAAAGAAATTAATAAGAAGGTGATAATGCATAATATGTTTTTCATGATTTACTCTCTTATAGGATAATACTGGCGATAATAAATTCGCCAGTATTTTTTAAGGTTTTTATTCTACGTAGTAAGAGATGTTGCCATTAATATCGTTTGCTGGAAAATCAGCTACGCCAGACGCGACGTCGCCCCAAACAAAGAGGGAATTATCCGTTTTTAAGGCTGCGAAGGCTCTGGTATTACTATAAATAGCCGCTACACTATCAAGGCCAGAAATATATGCATTCATTCCCCCCGTAGCTGAGTCGCCCCAGGTGATAACACGTCCCGATCGTGTTAATGCGGCAAAACTACTGCCGTTGGCGCTTAGAGAACAAATATCATTCAATAAATAGGCGACGGCGCTTGTATCTCCACCATAAGCGGCATTGCCCCATGCAATAACGGTCCCGTCAGCACAAAGTGCGGCAAAAGCGCCATAGGTACTTTTTACATCGATAATATCGTTTCGCGATTTATACTGCTCAGGCAGGCTATTGCCATAGCTGCTGTTCCCCCAACATGCAAGACCGCCACTGGTAAGCATTGCCGTATAAGCAGACTCGGTAGCAATAAGTCGTGAGGCATTGTTGATAGTACTGACTTTGCTTGCATCGCCACCATAGTCGGTATCACCCCACGCTTTTATTGCACCATTTGCGATGACAGCGAAGGCGCGGCGGCTGGCGCAGCAATCATCGATGCCGCTGAGCGCACTTATTACTTGCGGTACAGTTCCTCCCGCTGTTTTGCTTCCCCAGCCGAAAACTTTTCCAGCCTGATTAATTACTGCAAACGCATTTTCATTGGCAATAATTGAACGAATGTCGCTCATTGCTGCAATATTGCTGGGGACAGATAAATCTATCGATTCGCCATCGTTTACACCCCATCCCCAGGTTTGAATATAGGGGTAGGTCACCGAACGCGCAGCATATGTTCCCCGGGACGCCTTAATATCCACTATGCTAAGGCTCGTCGCTATACTAAGAGGAACATCGCCCCCTTCACTTTCATCCCCCCAGGCAAAAACAGAGTAATCATTACGAATAGCTGCAAAAGAGTAGTATGAAGCATAAAGAGATTGCACATCGTAATTGATATCCTCAGAAAGCGTATACCCACCCTTATCGGATACTCCCCATCCTACATAGCTGTCGTTGTTTAATTTTGCCGCAAACGCGCCTGTTGAAATATCTGTGTCGGTCCATACTCCGTTGCCAATAATATTTGCGACATTAAGCGTAAGGGTGTCGCCGTTAATATTGCTGACCTCGAGATATTGATCGGGATGCGTGTCAATGAAATAACTACTTATGGCGTAATTCACGCTGTTTTGATAACGCCAGACCACGGATATTGGCCTAAGCGTTAGTGGATCGAGCGCGGCCAGGCAGCCTGTTTGAATCTGGCCCGCCCCGCGACTGCAACCGCGTGCGCCACGGATAACTGCAAATGATTTAGTGGTCGTTACTTGAATATTATACGATTTAGCGCTGCCGTTACTGATGCGTGCCATTACCGTGGCGGTACCGACATCGCCCGTATCGGTCAGGGCAACGGTAGCTATGCCGCTGCTGTTAGTTAAAGAAGCGCTGGCGCTAAGGTTGCCGAGAGTCGTGTTCCACTCAACGGAGACGTTAGCAAGCGGCAAATTGGAAGCGGAATCGATAACAGTAGCTGAGAAAGTAGCTGTATCAACCCCGTTATTTTCAATACTGGATTTGTCACTGGTCAGGCTACCGATCTCTGCCGTTGCGGGCAGAGAATCATCTGAAAGCACAACAAGCCAGGATCCATCAGACTGGAGGGTCGGGTCGCTAAAGCGCCAGTCACCAGGGATGCCAGCACCCGCAGTGATGACCGGGACGCCACCTGCAAGAGAGACGGAGAAAGAGCCGGAGATGGAGAGGTTAGCTGTACCATTGGCGTTCAAGGCGCCAGAACGTAATGAGAGGGTCTGTACGCTTCCTGTTGCAGGAATAACAGCCAGCAATCCGCTATGACCGCGCGTAACGGCTGAGTAAAAGGTAGATGGATAGCTTTGGGTTACGGCTATCACCTCATCTGTGGTACCGGTTGTGCTAAGGGTCACGTTTAATTGGACATCGGTATTGTCCAAAGCAAGGAGCTGCGCCGGAACGTGACCGGTAAAGAGAGTGGTAAAGTCTGGCGTATCCTCATTCATACGTACTAGCTGATAGCCGGTATAGTCGAAAGCTGTATCGATGGGGTTAAAAGAGGAGTAAAGCAGGACGGGCATATCAAAGAGTTTAACAGAGCGCCAGATCCAGCCAGAGCCAGGGTTGGCTTGCAAAGATTGATGTGGGCTAAGGATCTGACTGGTACCACTATATCCGGAGCCGGAAAAAAGGGTGCCGATATCAGTGGCCTGGCCTGGCGAAAGTGTCACAAGCCAGGAGCCGTCAGCCTGAAGCGTCGGATCGCTGAAGGTCCAGCCGTCTGGAAGCCCGGAGACAGAAGAGAAGGTCAGCGTATCGTTGTTATAGATAAGCATGACCGAGCCGGAGTCGGACCAGGTCACCGTGCCGGACGCCTCGTCCAGCGCGCCGATTATCAGTGAAGCGAGGGTAGATGCACCATTAATATTCTGAATAAAAGCGAGTGCGCCTGGATTTGCAAACGAAACGAAAGTTGTCACGCTGGTGGCAGAGCCTGGCACCAGGGAGGAAGAGGAAAAGCAGTTTTGCGCAATGAACTCTCCACTTAGCTGTACAAAGACCGGTACTGCGAGGGTGGCATCAATGCCGAGAAACTGCACCGGGTATTGAGGGGTGGGAAAGACGGACGAAATATCAGGAATACTAGCGGTGATGTACTGCTCCAGATGGTTGGTATAGACGAAATTCGGGTTGCCGGTGTCAACGCCGCTCCACAAGAATGTGAACATATTATCGGAGCCGGGAACAGAGACAGACTGTTCGGCCCATGAGGTTGTGGACGTGGCAACAATACCCGTTTGCCCGTGCACAACGCGTTGTGCAGTACCCGCGTAGTTGGGCAGCGAGTAGAAAACCAATGAGGAAGCCTGAACGCCATTTATAGATGGTTCCATGATAAAACTCCTTAAACAGAAAATAAAATGAGAGAACCCTCAAGTGCAAAGAGACTGTAGCGTCAAGGGGGAGACGCATTGTGCAAATAAAGCGGATAAGAGGGTAAAATATGAAAATAAAAAGTCCGGATGTTGCGCAAGCATTACTTTTGCATAAAGCACTGAAATAACGCCTGAATTTCAGGTCTTATTCACTTTGCATTGCGGGGGGGTAAATATCGGGAATAGGTTCGTATGCACCACCATCGTCAAATAGATTTGCGGTCCAGCCCGAGCCTGAAATAAAGGTTGTGGCATTTTGTTGAATATAACTACTAGTGACTGTATATGCGGTATCACTTAGATGGAAGGAGGAGGTATCTGTCAAGTAAAGGGTCGTGGTAGGGGATCCTGGACGATAACCGCTCAGTGGCTGCGTATAAAATCTGAACACATTTTTGATGGCACAGGCAACCAGCGACGTAGGAAAGGATCGGCAGAGGCAATGAAACCGTAACGGCTGGGAGAGCGTAGGTTGCGCAAATAAAGCAGCAAAATGAGGAAAATAGAAAAGAGTATGCTTTTAATTGCACATTGTTGATGTGTTTCAGTGAATTTACCCCGCTGATGGCATGTAGAGTGCGAGATGGCTTTTTTTTATGAGGGTAATAAAGTGAAAATTGTGACGGTTTTACGCAGTGGAGGGGAGTACACCGCTGAACATGTCCGCTGGTTTGATAAACAACTCCATTCACGCTATGAGCATATTTGTTTAACAGATATGAAAGTAGAGGGCTTAAGGAATCTGGCACTGAAAACTGACTGGCCTGGCTGGTTCGCTAAACTGGAGCTTTTTGATCCGGACCTGCTTAAAGATGATATTTTCTATATCGATCTGGATACGGTTGTCGTGGGCAATTTCGATCATATGCTTAAAGATCATAGCCTGGCGGCGCTAAGAGATTTCTATTTCCCTGAGTATGCCGCCTCCGGCATCATGCGTATTCCCCATGCAGCCAAGCCCGCTATTTGGCAGGCGCTCAGGTTGATGTCGAAAGATGAATTGATAAACTATAAAGGAGATGGGGAGCTGCTACGCAATATTGTAGGCTTTGATTTCCTGCAGGAGCAATATCCGGATGAAATTATTAGCTATAAAGCACATATTGCGGGGAGTCGAATGGCCGGATATAGCCCAAGGTTTTCGCATGGCAACGGGGCGCTACCGGCGGCAGCAAAAATCGTCTGCTTCCATGGCAGGCCCAGACCCTGGAGCCTGAGCCTGCCGTGGATAGCACCTCTAGCTTCTCCGATACCACGCCTCTAACGACAGTTGAGGAATGCCTGTCAGCTGTCCGCAGCTGACAACCGCTATCTGTGGGCGGGCGCTGGCAAAAAGCAGCGGCAGGTGGGAGAAGTTATTTGACATACCGCCTTCAATCCGGGGCTGATGGGTTGCATCGACCCCGATAAGCGCAACCTCCTTAAACCCCAGGTGGTAAGCCAGTCCGAGTGCGCCATAGGCGCTGTTGCCTGAGTGAATGACAGTTTTATCTTCTGACAAGCCGCATACTGCAGACCAGCGCCATAGCCACCACTCTGGGGACCCTTTTTCCTGTGGCTCCTGGCCTCGTTGAGCCAGCCGGTGATAAGTGATGACCCCAGCAATCGGGCTTTTTAAGCCCGCGGCATGGTAGGTGACGCCATCCCGTCTGTTACGCAAACGAGCAATATTATCGGCAGAGGGATCGAGGGTAAAAAAGTGGTCTGCGCGAGGAAGCCATTCAATAGCGCCGTTGACCGCAATGATAGTTACGCCTGGCGGGGGAGTGAAGTTCTTAGCCGACGGGCCTGATGCAACAATAATTGCTCTGGTTGAGGTTGATAAACGATGTATCACTTGTATGCTCCACAATAAACGGATATTCATTCTTCTAATGAATATTTAGACTCTGCGCCAAGGTTATGAGAAATCGGCTAAAGTAAACCTGTTAATCGCATATGTTAAATGATGTGATAAGGCCATCGCGAATAATTAAACTTCTCAATAAAAAGAGGTGCGCGGTTTTTGCCTTCGGATAGCTTTTTTTTAGTCAGATACGGCATTTTTGCCGAGGGGTTTAGCCCCTCTGCTTTAACAGTTGTGAAGAATTTTCTGAAGCAATAGCATGAGTCAATTTTTTTTACTGTCTCATAAAGGATGTGTAGGTGAGGTTAAAGGAAAAATGAATTTCTGCTACGATCTCTATTTCGCGAAAGGGTCAGGTATTTATCTGAACAATCCTTTTAACGAAAGCACTAAAATTTAATTTATATGCCATAAAAGCATTTCGAGCGGTTAATGGATTTTTCGTAGTTCAAAAAAATGGCAGCGCTATATTATTGCGCTGCCTAAAAATGGGTACCTATATGAGTGAGAAGACGTTATTTTCTAAGTTAAGAAGAAAGCGCGCCTTTATCGGCGTGGTATGGCTACAGGCTATATTACAGGCGGCAATGCCTTTGGTCTCAATAGCCAGTATTAATGCCCATGCCGAAACGCAGGCGGCAACGGCGCCCGCATCGCCGTTTTCCGTAGACCGGGGATCCGCACCGGCATCCCTTCCTGGTAGCACCAATTTCAGCACGGTTGCCAGCGCCCTCTCTTCAACAGGGACATCGGGTTTAACAGGTGCAGCCACTTCCGCTGCAACAGGCTACGCCGCCTCTTCCGTGCAAGAGTGGCTGAGTCAGTTTGGTACAGCCCGGGTCCAGCTAAACGTTGATGACAACGGCAACTGGGATGACAGCGCTTTTGACTTCCTGGCGCCGCTGTATGATAACCAAAAGTCAGTGCTGTTTTCACAGATTGGCTTACGTAGCCCGGACGATCGCCTGACCGGTAATATGGGGTTTGGCGTTCGTACCTTCTATTTAAAAGACTGGATGCTGGGTGGAAACGTCTTCTTTGACGATGACTTTACCGGTAAAAACCGGCGCGTCAGCTTTGGTTCAGAAGCCTGGACAGACTATCTGAAGCTGGCTGGCAACGTCTACATGGGGACGACTGACTGGCACACGTCCCGCGATTTCGATGACTATAACGAAAAACCTGCGGATGGGTTTGATGTCAGGGCGGAAGGCTATCTGCCTGCGTACCCCCAGCTTGGCGTCAAGGCCATGTACGAGCAGTACTATGGCGATGATGTTGCCCTCTTCGATACCGATCATCTGCAAAGTAACCCGTCGGCAGTCACCCTGGGCATTAACTATACGCCCGTGCCGCTCATTACCGCTGGGGTAGACTATAAGCGCGGCCAGGATTCGATGGACGAAACCCGCTTCAGCCTGAATTTCCGCTATGCGCTTGGTCAGTCTCTTGAGTCACAGCTCTCCTTTGATCAGGTGGCGTTCCGTCGCAGCCTTGCAGGCAGCCGTTACGATCTTGTCGATCGTAACAATGAAATTGTGTTGCAGTATAAGAAGAAACAGCAGACGGCGGTCCTGTCCGATCTCTCCATTTATCCTGCTGTAGACGGCAGCCCGGCAGATGGTATAACGGCGAATACCGTTACGGTTCAGGCGGTTGACAGTAACCATAAACCCCTCAGCAATGTAGCAATCGCCTGGAGCATCACAGGGCAGGGTAAACTCAGCGTTACATCAGGGATCACCGATGCTAACGGCAATGCATCCGTCAATGTGACCGATATGACGGCCGAACAAATTAGCGTCACTGCAACCGCGGGTTCCATCGCCCGCAGCACAACCTCGACCTTTGTTCAGTCCGTTTCCTCGCTCAATCTTAAGTTAACCAAAAACAACAGCCAGGCTGACGGCCAGGATCAAAATGCTGGCCAGGTTACCGTTGAAGATGCAAACAAAAAGCCTATGGCCGGCGTTGCCATCAGCTGGAAAGTGGATAACGGTGCTAACATTGCCAGCAGCGATGCCACGACCAACAGCAGCGGGCAGGCAAGCGTACACTTTACCAGCTCGCAGGCGGGTGCCGTTAATCTCACCGCCACGGCGGCTGGTAAAACAGAATCGGTCGGCTCTACCTTCCAGTCCGCAGGCGTTTCTGTCCTGAAAGTTACGATGAGCAAGAATAATGCGCCAGCGGATGGCGTAAGTACCAACGTCGCCCAGGCCCAGGCCGTGGACGACCATGGCAATCTTCTTGCCGGGAAAAGCATCACCTGGAGTCTGGGAAGCGGTAGCGCGGAGGCCACCACGCCCATGACCAGCATCACGGATCAGAACGGTATCGCTACGCTAACGCTAACGGATAAGGTTGCAGAGAGCCAGGCGGTAACGGCAAGCGCGGACGGGGTCAGTGGTCAGACGCAGGCGGTATTCAGCGCTGTTGCGGTCTCTGGCCTGAACGTGACCGTGACTGCAAACAATGCGCCTGCCGATAGTTCATCCACCAACGCCGTTCAGGCAGTGGTTACGGATGCTCAGGGCAATCCGATGTCCGGGGTCAGTCTGACATGGAGCTTAGGCAGCAGCCACGCCAGCGCCACGACGCCGCTGTCGGTAACGACGGATGCTAACGGCATCGCCAGCCTCAGTCTGACCGACACCGTAGCGGAAACCGTGACGGTTAACGCCAGCGCCGGTGGTCAGCAGGGTAGCGCCAGCGTGACCTTTACCCAGGCGGACGTAAAAGGTATTGACGTCAGCGTTATTACAAACAATGCGCCTAACGATGGTTCATCGACTAACGACGTTCAGGCTGTGGTGACCGATTCTAAAGGTAACCTTATGTCCGGGGTCAGTGTGGTCTGGAGCTTAGGCAGCAGTCACGCCAGCGCCACGACGCCGCTCTCGGTTACTACCGACGCTAACGGGGTGGCTAAGCTCAGCCTGACCGACACCGTGGCGGAAACCGTGCCGGTTAAGGCCAGCGCAGGGGGTATGGAGGGCAATGTCAGCGTAACCTTTACCCAGGTTAATGTGAACAGCATTACCGTAGCGATGACCACCAATAGCGCTCCCGCAGATGGCCAAACGGAGGATATCGCCCAGGCACAGGTTTTCGATGATAAAGGGCAGCCGATGCAGGGCGTCAGTATGACCTGGAGCGTAAGCGGTAATGCGAAAGCGACCTCGTCCCTTACCGCTGTGACCGATGCGAACGGCTATGTAACGTTGAACGTCGTTGATACCACCGTTGAGTCTGTGACCTTAACGGCCAGCGCAGGGGGTAAATCGGGTCAGGCCTTTGCCGTATTCACCGAGGTGCCTGCAGGTAACGTCGCCGTCACCATGTTAACCAACGGGGCAATGGCCGACGGCAAAGCAACCGACGAAGCGCAGGCGGTAGTCACGGACAAAGCCGGTGCGCCGATGCCAAACGTGCAGGTGATCTGGTCAATTAGCGCGGGCAATGCCGTGCCCAAGACATCGCTGACCGGCACTACGGATGAAAATGGTATAGCCAAACTCTCTTTTGTTGACACCACGGCGGAGTCGTTAACCATCACCGCATCCGCTGGCGGTAAATCAGGGCAGACCACGGCCTCGTTTATTGAGGCTAGCTTTGGCCCGGTGACCATCGAATACCCAAATGTTCATTACAACGGTATCAACCATACCACAGTTACTGGCGGGCTACTCATTAGGATGAAAGCCTGGCCAGGAATGGCGGTTGGTGATCAAGCCACGGTCCATTTTGTGATTAAGGGTCAAATGGCTCCGGAATCAAAACTGCAGGTACTACCGGATTACACCTCTGCGGTACATACGGTCACAGCAGATGAAGTCGGCTCAGATATTGACTTTACGGTACCTCAGGATCTCGTGGATGGTTTACAGCCGCTTGAGGGGCACGAGAATAGTCTGATATCTACTGCAACGGGAACGGTAGTGCGCCCAACTACAGGAGAGACGGTTACGTCTGCCCCTGTAGTAGAGTTTGTAGATACTCAAGCCTGATTTGTGGTCTTTCCAAAAAGCAGCCCGACGGGGCTGCTTTTTTCTGATTGGACAATAATCTATGACACTAAATAAAACTATTGCCGTATGCGCATCTGGCCCTTCGCTAGTTCGAGAGGACTGTGAGGCGGTTATTCGCGCTGGCGTTCCTGTTATTGCAGTCAACTCAACATGGCAGTTGGTACCAGAATGTACGTATATCTACGCTGCCGATCGTCGCTGGTGGCAGAAGAACGTGACCCATTTACCAGCAGGCCCGCAGCGCTGGACCTGCAGCAAACCGGCCAGCGCGGAATTTAACCTGAACTATTTCGAGCCTGATTATCGCGGATCGTTTAATTCCGGCCTGCGGGCGATTCTCTTTGCCCGCTACTGCGGGGCCAGCAATATCATTCTATTGGGGTTCGACTGCTCCATTGCCTCCGGGAGCCACTGGCACGGTGACCATACCGACCTTGGCAATCCTAATCAGGACGCGATAAAAATATGGCAGAGCGATTTTATCTGGCTGGCAGGCTTTCTTGCTAATAGCGTTAAGGTGGTTAACTGTAGCCGGGAGACGGCGCTGACCTGCTTTACCCGCGCTCCACTCAGTGAAGCGCTGGTTAATAGCAGTTAAATATTAGCGATCGGTTTCAGTCTGAATAGCAACGGGCGGGAAAGAGATAAACACAATATCCGAGCTTACCGCGGAGCCGGAGGCTTCTGGAAGACTGATAGTAAAGTTCACGGTTTCTACAACGGTATCCAGTACCGCGACGCTGCAGGATCCGTCGTCATACAGCGGAATGCTGGCTACAGAAAAAGGGTAACCTTCCATCGTTGCGCTACCCGAGTTAAGGCTGATGCGGGCGGTAGTAATATCTTCTGAAGGATGAGAGCGAACATAGAGATGCCCTTGAGAGCGACCATTTGCCGCTGCACCCGTGGAAATCGCGTAGCCCGTCAGCGATCCTGTCCCGGGCAGGTAGTCACCAAACATCATACTGGCCGTTGCCGTAATGCCTGGGTTAGAGGTGAGATAGGCGCTGAGGCTGATTAAACCTGGAGCAAAACTGAATACGTGCAGAATAGCGCTGCCGTTTTCGTCAAGATTACTTTGCCATACCGAGGTTCCGGTTTCGTTGAAATAGGCATTTTGTGAAAGCGAAACCGCAATGCCTGCACCTGCCGGGCCAGAAACGGTAAGGGTATTAACGGGAACAACAGGGGCGCTGGTATTATCGCGCCATGGCGCGCCCGTTGCGGCGTTCAGATAAAGCTGAGTCGTTGATTTTGTCATAATGTTTACCTGAGCAGTAGAGGATTCAGCGTAGCCACCCGCATAGAAGCTGACCGTATATTGACCGGTGGCTTTGCCAGTGCCAATTGGCGTAATAAAGGTGGCAGGAATGGTTGTGGTAAAGGAGCCTGCCGTCATATCCTGCGGGGTGACCGTGTAGATATCACTCCATGTCGTACCGGGTACAAGGGTAGTGCCATCAGCTTCATAACCCTGCCAGTAAAGGTTGACGCCGTCGCCAACGCTCATACCGGAATAGGCGATGACCATCGGCGTTCCGTCAATGTACTCGGTGCTGTCGATAGTGTTATCGCCTGCAGCTTCCGGGAATACGGGGGGAGGCAGCAGCGTTGAATGCACGGTATCAATATTCACCGACGCGGCAGAGGAGACGCCGCCTGACTGCGTAGAGATAAACGCAACTTCGTACCAGGATTGCGCTGTCCCAATGCCTATCGGCAGGATTGATGCAGAAGGAACCGTCACCGAAAACCCACTGCTAAGGTCGCCGCTGGTGATGACATAGGTCGTTGTCCATGTCGCGCCGGTAACCGGGGTCCCGTCGTTATAGCCCTGCCAGTGTACGGTAACGGTATCCCCGATGCTGATATTGTCGTAGGCGGGAATAGCGACTGGCGTGCCGTCAGCGGCTTCGATTGCATCGATCCACCCATCGTTGCCTTCAGGGAAGGTGGGAGGGGGAAGCGTGACGCCTGTCATATCAATGTTGACGGTTGCGCTGTCGGAGCTTTCAGCAGTAGTCCCTGCGAACGGCGTAACGGTATACCATGCTGTTGCGCTACCCACGTCAATAACCGTGACGTAGGGGGCTGCAACAGCGACATCAAAACCGCTGCTAAGATCGGTCGAGGTGACGGTATAGGTCAGGGTTACGACGCTTTCAGGAATGGTAATGCCGCTGCTATTGGCACCCACCCAGTAAACCCAAACCCGATCGCCCACTGCGATGCCGGTGTAGGCTGGAACGTGTACCAATGTACTGCCATCGGCAATATCCCCGTCGGTAATCGTGTTACTTGAGTCTGCCTCAGGAAAGTCTGGCGCGGGAAGGGTACCGATATCATTGCGTTGTACCACCGCCGTAACGATGGGCGAGGCGATAAGGTTACTCGCCTCATCAAGGCGGCTATACCAGACCTGGTAATTGCCGTCGGGCGCCAGGCTGGCAGGAATGACCAACGTCCAGGGAAACTGTGCCGCTGGATCGTCTGCTATATAGAGCAGGCCAATCTGCATACCGTTCCAGTAGGCAGTTAAATAGTCACCCTGGCGCGCATTTGGGGACTCTTCAATGACGATCAGTACACCCTCACCCTGGGTAAGATCCTGCTGATTAATCACACCATCGGCAGACATTTGGGGGAGTTTGGGCGGAATCAAAGTTTCGCTCATAAATACCTCACGGAAAAAAATGGCTATCCGAAGATAGCCATTGGTTTAGAGTTTAATTAAGCAATTGTATCGACGCCGATTTCGCCAACGATGGAAGACTGAACGTCGCCATGGTTTGCCGGGGTCACTACATACCACGCCTCGGCGGAACCATTCTGAACAGCTGGGACATCATCCGCGGAGAGCACAATCTGGGCGAAGCCCTGGGCATACTCATCAGCACTAACAGGGTGAGATTTGACCACGTTATTCACCTGAACATGTTTCTCATCCGATACCTGCCATGTCAGCGTAATCTGATCGTTTTCGGCAATACCGTCGTATGCCACATTGATCTGAGTACCCTCATCGGCTTCGCGTTTATTAATCCAACCGTCGTTACCTTGTGGGAATTCCGGAGCAGGCAGGGTTGGCGGCAGCTCGCCGCCGGTAACGTCTACAGTCCACGGAACAGAGACGGCATAATTGCCATGAGGGTCAAAATACTGATAAAACAGCTGATAGGTTCCGTTTGACAGACAGGCTGGCGGGAAATTATTAGTGATATCAATAGTGATAGGGAAATCAGTGTCTGGATCGAGGACTTGCGTAGTGAAACTATGAATATCGTCCCACCAGAAAGTTATAATATCTTCAGCACGGGCATTGGTAAATTTCTCAATAATAACCTCAACCGGGTTGGAAATATCATACTTATCCAACTCGCCATCCATACCGTTAGGCAGAAAGATAGGTTGAAGAGTGGAGTCATAAAAACGGGCCTCACCCAGGGTGACGGTGGAGGTATCATCATCAACGTAAACTGCATAGGCAATAACAGCGGCTTGGTCACTCACTACGGTCAGCGTTGCCAGACCAGAATCGTCAGTAACAGTGTCGGTGGAAGTTTGATCTTTAAGTAAAACCCAGGTGACCGTGACTCCGGAAGCAGGCGCACCGGTAGCATCCAGTACGACAGCGGTTAAAGTAACATCAGTTCCTGGTTTAGCGCTCAGCGGCTCAGCCGTGACTGAGGCAATAGTATTTGTAGCATTTACAGTAGACATAATTAACCCTCATATTTAATAGAATGTTCCAGATAACAGATAATCTCTGCGGAACCCGGAAACTATATTGATAATCGAGGGTTACGGTCGGTCAAAAAAAGTACGGAGGATGTTTAAAAAAAGTGAAGGGATCTTAAGTATTAAAGAGAGCGCAGGATGGTTATTTACAATATAGAAAAGGGATATTTATTTTCTGGGTAAAAAAAAGAAAAGTATTAAGAAGGGTACTGCAAGAGATTTGGTGCGTCCGAGTGGACTCGAACCACCGACCCCCACCATGTCAAGGTGGTGCTCTAACCAACTGAGCTACGGACGCACGAAGAAGATGGTGCGTTCAATTGGACTCGAACCAACGACCCCCACCATGTCAAGGTGGTGCTCTAACCAACTGAGCTATGAACGCAACGTTGTGTGTGACAACGGGGACGAATATTAGCGGCAGGCGGCGGCCGTGGCAAGCAGAAAAAAGCACTTTTATCACTGATTTCACGCGATTGCGGAACTTTTATACATAAAACTCACATTTCGTTGATGCATAAGGATAAATTTTAATCGTAAATCGCCTTGGGGGCATCAGGGGGACATTACTGATAGTAGTTTTCCGTTCAGCATGCTTATCTGATCCACATTCATATCTGAAATCCACTTCGAGTAAACCGTGTAAACCATCTTAGCGTTATCGTGTCCCATCTGGTTTGCTATGAAGGAAGGGTTAGCTCCGGCAGACAGTAACCAGCAGGCAAAGGTGTGTCTGGACTGATAGGGATGGCGATATCGTATGCCCGCTTTGTCGATCCCGCGCTGCCAGCTGTATGAGATAGATCTTTTTGAGTAGTGACCCTTTCTTGCACCCGGTGAAAAAACAAACTTTAAGCGTTGCTCTTCAGTGCGCCCATGCTCTCTGTGATGAAAAACAATATCACTCGATGGATAATTTCCAGATATAGCAAACAGCTCTTTGAGCGCGTCCAGTGCTGGTTGTAGTAGGGTAATGGTCCTGATCCCCGCCTCGGTTTTAGGCGGAACAAACAGCCCCTTTGCAGTAAGGTTTCTACCAACATGGATCTCACCCTTGCTAAGATCAATATCCTCCCAAGCCAGGGCGCATAGTTCACCGTGTCGCAGTCCGGTATGTACTGCAACGATCCATATCAGCGCAAAGCGACGAGGCAAAGCCTTTAGCAGACTATGATACTCACCAATTAGAAGTGGATCAGGATCCTTCTTGGAAACCTTAAGCGATTTCAAATGCTCGTAAGGTGCGTGGCTGATGAACTGGCTTTGATGCGCCAGCCTGAGCATACCGCACAAGGCACCTACCAAATTATTAACTGTTGAGGCACCTCGACCTTTTTTGTTGAACCAGGGTGCTTTCAGATTAACCACGTCGCCGGTAAGCAGTTCATGGCGATAGTTAAGAATATCCGAATGCTGGATTTCAGCGATCGGAGTATTGTCACCCACCACATTTCGAAGAGTTGATATCTTCGAGGCCAGAGAGTCGTAAGAAGCCGCTGAAACTTCCAGCGACTTTGCGGAAAGATAGACGTCGCAGAGCTCTTTAAAAGTGGCCACTCTTCTGACTGTACTGAATTTACTTGCGGCTTTGGACTCCGGGAACCTGCTTGCGTAGTCGAAGGTACCCAGCTGGATCTCTCCAACGATAGTGGCACGCAGGTTTCCTGCTTTTCGCAGATTTGCATTCGTAACAGACCAGCCCTGTAAAACCTCGCGGCAACGGACTCCTTTATATAGAAACCAGATCCTTATTTTTCCATTATGAAGTTCTACTCCAGTGGGGTGGTTCATCGAGCATCCTGTACAAATTGATTAATTTTTGGATAGTTGTACCAAACCAGCGCCTTATCTTTAGTGGCGCTGGGTGTTTGCGGTAATCGCTTGAAGTGAATCCCCTCTACCCAACAGCCGAGGCGATAGCTTTTGATCTGGCGCGATGTAAGTCCTGTTTTTTCCACCAGGCGCGACTCGACGACCCATTCTTCGTTGAATACGATGTGTGCCATATAAACTCCTGGCGACCGGCACGAGTATAACTATGCCGATCGCGTGGTGATGATATTTCGATATCAAGACATTCTGCCGGCCAGGCGGCGCAGACGTCGCGCGCCAGTGATGGCCGTCGCCACGTAGCTGGTGCTGCGGTTTTCCACCTCAACCTTTATCTTCGCTCCGTCCACCTGCACCGTATATTCGCTACGGGTGGCCCGGCTGGCGTAATCGCCGAATCGCTCAACATGTTTCGCCAGCGCGGCATCGCATGCCCGGCGGGCCAGTGGCGAGTCCTTCCTGCTTCGGTTGATCAGCCTCATTCAGCACGCTCCGGATCCAAGACGTCCCAGCAGTTCCGCTCGATATTCGCCAGCAGCCGGCGATCCTCTACCTCTACCAGCGGCCGGCCGGTCAGCTCGGCAATTTGCTGGTTGTTGTGGGTCAGCAGCAGCTTCAGCTCGCTATTGCTCCAGCGGGTTTGTTTCTCGCTCATCTCGTTACCGAGAGGGTTACCCCTCCCGCCTCCCTTAGCTCACGTATTCCGGCTTCATATCGCCCAGGGTAATGGCGAACTGGTCATACAGCTCGTCGCTCAGGTGGCGCTTAGCCGACACCAGCAGGCGCTCAGCCTCTGCGAAGCGCTTAGCAGCATCCTGTTCACCAGGCTGGGGCAGGGAGTTAATCGCCGCGTCAACCGTATTACGGTGCTTCACCAGGTGATAACGGCGCGTGGCCTTGTTCTTCAACTCAGTGAACAGCGTGGTTCCGAGTGCGGTTTTTGAAGAGTTAATTTCGTTGCCGACGCTGGTGGCTTCATCGAGAGTTTCAGCGGACTCAATGCGATCCCGGAAATCATCAGCCAGAGCATCAATATTGGTTGCCGATTCCTGCGCGCTGTGTGTGGTTGTTACGCCGTCACCTTTGATATCACCCAGGCTCACGCGCTGGACGGATGACGGGTTGATCTCCTTCTCTGCGCGCTGCTCCACTTCATCCGGGCTGTAGACGCCGAGGATGACCTCAGGGCAATACAGGCGTGCCCAGTACTTCACTGCGAGGTAAGCGATCTGCTGCTTAGGTGCAGTTTTCCACAGCGGTGAGTTCCGGGTGGTGATGTCAGCCAGGTAGATGTTTTCGCCCCAAGTGATATCAGTTTCGCCGCGCAGGAGCGCGCCGACCCGGATAAACAGGCCAGATTCATCCCGAGCATCTTTCTTGCCGGCGATCTTTTCCCAGTCGCCACCATATTCGTAATGGAAGCGGCCCACGATGGCGCTGGAGCTGGAGATAACCGCGTTGACCAACTGGGCTTCGTAACCCAGCACGCCGTTGACCAGATGCGTTTTCTGCGCGACGGCGTAAGGGTTCATACCCCATTGCATGGCCTGCATGACGATCGCCATACAGTCGGCGGGTTTCCCCGCCAGGTGCTTTGGTACGGTTACAGCTGACTGCGCCATCAATTCGGCAAAGGCGGTCAGCTGGCCGAGCGCCTGCACGTTGAATACTGCGTTGCTGGCAGAAATAGTGTTAGGAGTCTGCTCAGCAGCAATTATGTTGGTGTTTTGCATGGTCATTTTCTCCATTAAGCCAGGCGCAGCGCTTCAAGGCGGCGCAGGTCGAAGTCGTCAAGTTCATCGGTATAGTCAGCGGTGATCGGCGCTGGCCACTCTCCTGTGTCGAACCCGGTAGCGATAGCACGCATGGTTTTGCGGTATTCCAGCATGCCCAGCTCCAGCAGCTCCGGCGATGCCTCGACGATGGCGATCCAGTGGTAGTTCTCGTCTTTGTTAACGAAAATCCAGAAGAACTGATCCAGCGCCGCGGTTTCGCAGTACATGGCCGCGCTCAGGTGGTAATCACGCATCCGGATTTCACGGCGGAGTCTGGCTTTCAGCGCATCTGCTTTCACATCCCACATACTGATGGTTTTTAGGTCTGCACCGATACGGACGCCGTCCAGCTCGAGTTCAAGGTCCGGGCGCACGCGGATCTCCAGCCCGGTCTCTTCGTCAATGCCGAAATAGCTGGTCTCTACGGCGCGGCTCGGGTGTGTCAGCAGCATGCCGGAGGTCGGGTGCGCCAGTAATGCAGACTGAATTGCACGCGCGGTCACCAGCTGCTGGCGGGTCACCAGCACCTTGCCTTCCGGGTTTTCGCGCCACGCATCCAGCAGGTCGTCGGCGAACACGGCATCCGGGCGGACTGCTTTGAGCGCCTGACTTAGATCCACTTTGGTACCGGACACTTTCAGCGGCGCGGGCTTCTGTGCTTCCTGCGCAACCAGGTCAGGATTGATGATCGCCAGCTGCTCGAGGAGTGCGTCACGGCTGCCGGTGGTCTTAGCCAGCGGGGGCAGGGTAGCGTTGTACTCTTTGATGCACGCTTTCATGGCCGCGGCTGTCTGTTTCTTATCAGCCTCGATGCGCTGGAACTCCACCGGCAGCGCCATATAGCTTTCTGCGGTTTCGTCTACTGCTGCGCCCAACGGCAGCGGCGCGGGCAGGGTGGCGTTGTGTGCTTCCAGTAGCGCTTTGATATCGTCAGCGTTCAACTGCGGCGGCAGGCTGGCGTTATAATCGTCGATGCAGGCGCGGATCGTCGCCGTGGTGGTGAGAGCTCCTTGCGGGATCTCCGGCTCGATACTGAACTCGGCGGCCAGAGTTTCCGGCTGCAGCGCCAACGCATGTACCAGGTTGCCCATGTCGAGCACTTTCGACCGCTCCTTCTGGATGGTCTTCTCGACGTGGCGGGCGTTGAAGTACATCAGGGAAACACGGGCGTCTTTAACCATCGTGCTGCTGATGCCGTTCGCCGCGTGATAAACGTCGTTCGGCAGACATTCATAACGGCCAGGCTCAAAATACGCGGGCCATTCCTTCGCGGCCACTTCTAGCTCGGGAATAACCGCTGCTGGCTCGATTTCTGGCATTTCTGGTTCAGTTTGAGGTAATTCCGGCTCAGCCTGGCTCAGAGGTTCGATATTCTGGTCCAGATCTACAGCGATGTTGCTCGCCAGCTCGGGGGCAGCGGCTGTGAGAATACCCGCCGGGTTTACGCTGCCCGCTTGCGCAGCAGCTGCATCAGCGCCTTCGACCGCTGGTAACGCAGCACCAGCTTCGACTTTGCCCGGGTCAGTCTCTTCCATCTGCACATGTACGACGCTCTCCGCTTCCTGTTTTTCGACTTCATTTGAGGGGGTGCCCAGCAGGCCTTCGATGGAAAATACACCACCGCCCAGACTGGAGACTGCTGGTTGAGAAGTTGCTACCGGCTGCTGTTCCTGCGCGGCTTGCGCAGCAGCTTTTCCGGCATTCGCAAATTCGGCGGAGAGCGCTTCAAGGCTCTCTAATGGCTGGGTGCCCTGAATGACTCCGGCAACCACAGCCGCGCTGTCAATCTGACGAGCTGCAGCAAGGATCTCTGCCGCAGGTTTATCATGCTGATATTCGGTCAGCTTCGCGCCGATGTAGCCAGTCAGCCGATCCGGAAACGGAGTAATACATTCAGAAGCCTCGCGGATCAGGGCAAAAATTGCAGCGCGTGAGTAATCCAAGATGCCCGCAGTTTTACGCAGTGCGGCGGACCACTCCTTCCATGGACTTTCCTTTGCGGCAACGATTTCTTTGGCCCGGCGGTGAATAGAACCGGGGATGTTATAGATATCAAAGTCCATCGGCAGAGTTGCGCAGGCAATCTCTATATCCAGCGTGTCCAGCGTATGCTCATAGTCCGCGTTACGGTCTGTCTTGATGCCGCCGCCCGCGTTCGTGCCAGTGTCGGTGCGCTGGATGGTTGAGACCCGGTTACCGTTAATCCACTCTTTAGCGAGCAGGCCGCGATCGATATAGTCCGTTGTTTTCCAGGCCTTCATAAACTGGAGCATCAGGGCTAAATCAGGCGTCGCTTTTTCAGCAGGGAATACGCGCTTAACAGCATCGGTAAGCATCCAGAACTCGAAGTCTCTGAGCTTTTTCATCCCTTCAACATTCTCTGCGGCCAGCAGCAGGTTTTGCACGTAGGAGTTATCGGTGTCCATCTCCAGCTGACGGACAGTGGCCAACTGCTCATCGTCTATGTGATAAGCGTACTCTTTCTCGGTAATAAACTGCGCAAGGAGGCGGTGACGGAACGACAGCCTAGGGACTGCGTGCAGCACGGTCATGTTTTTATCGCGAAACGCCTGGACGAGAGCATGCGCCTGGGCAGCTTCTTCGGCTGTACCTTCCTGCGGGGTTTCATCATCAGGTTCGCTGGTGTCAGCGATTTCTGGGGCGGGCAGCTTGCCGCTGAGCCAGTCATCAACCAGTTGATTGCGATCGCCTGCTTCGGCTTTAATCCAGCTCGACATGAAAGCAGCCAGCAGCGCGGGTTCGTGTTCTTTATCCTGCGGGAAAACGTCTTTAACGGCCTGCACCAGTTTCCACTCAGCGTGCAAGGTAAGTTCGCTCAAATCAGGAACGTCATTTTTAGCCTGCAGCAGATTCTGGAAGTAACCATTCTCCTCATCAATCGCCAATTCGTTGGCGACGATCTGCTGATCCTGGCTGATCTCCGAAAGGTATTTGTCGCCCAATAGATGCACGGCGAAGCGGACAGCCGGGGTGCGATTTTCAAGCAGGGAGGTGCTGCCAGCGTTTGCGGTATCAGTGGCAGTTACCGGCGCTGCAGAGAGGTCCGCATCGCTGGTGGTCGCCGGGGCAAGGGTGGTTTCATCCTGATGTGCGTTGCCGGAGATCACGTTCCAGGTGCGCTGGTCTTCGGCCAGGGTGTAGCGTTCACGCCAGGTGTAATCGATGGTGCTTTCTTCTGGCAGGTCATTGAACACCGGGAAGTCGGTGCGTACAGGCTTGGCGTAGTCTTTACCACGGCCAGTTTCGATGCCAGCCTCTTCCAGCTCTACGTCGAGCGTCAGAGCGGCGCGTGCTTCGGTTTTGGCACTGAACCAGATAACGCCGTCAGGTTTCCCTGACTTCTGCGTTGCCTTGATTAAGTAGAAAAATTCCATGTCGGATCCTCTTTTTTGGATGTAAGATCCCCGGGCCAGAGATAGCGCCCATTGGGTGAACTTTGGTTTTAAAGTTGTTTTCCGGTGTACTTTGGTCGGTGGCACCGGACGTAGATCCCGCCTTGCGCGGGTTTACGTTAGCTTTCGTGGGCCATCTGGTCGTAAGAGGCACAGCGAACAGAACAGTAATCGCGTTGCTCGCGGTCCAGCTGCGCGCCGCGAATGAAAAGCAGGGTGTTTTTAACTTCTTTCCCTCCCTCAATCGGCTTGCGACAGTACGCGCATTTGGTTGAGTTACACATCATCAACTCCTCATAAATGGACATTGGTACCGGCCGGCACTTCATCGGCGCGGACAATTCTTTCCACCGGATAACAGTTCCCTGCCACCTGCTGCTCAACTGCGGCCTCTTCGCACTGGCGCTCGTTTTCATACACACCCAGCACCGCATCCTGAAAATCGCCGTTGGTCATACCCACGGTCAGCACTAACGCGAATAAGGTATTCATCAGTGCGTTCCCGCCGGTACCAGGTGCGGCTCAATGTTGCGGGCGGCATACGGGCGGCGAATGTGGCGCAGGTTGCCCTGCGGCTCATGCCAGTAAGTGCCATCGGTGTAGTTAAACGAGACGAGCCAAGCTGCGCCGGTGCGCTGGTTACGCATTGCTACTGCTTTCCCGCTGTTTGGTACTGCCTGATTGGTAGTTGCCATCTCATCCTCCCGGTCTTTCCCGGCGTCAGAACGTTTGTTTAACCTGACAACGCTGCGCTTGTTGTCGATGAGGTAATATTGCAACATAAAGTTTCGCTTGTAAAGCGTAAGAAAGTAAAACTTTCGATTAGAGGCAAAAAAAATGGCGCCGCTAAAGGCACCATGTGGTTTTAGTTTTAAGTTGGTTTTTATTTAGAGCGATTTATTGTTTAGAGCTGTTGATGATGTCAAAAACATCACTTTTAAGAAGCTCTATCTCATGAAGAACTGTCTTAGTATGGAGGATAAGGCGAAGTTTCTCTGCCTCGGGCAGTTGATTGAAGAGAGATAGTAACGCCTGTTCCTTTTCGTCTAGTTTTGAGGTTGGTGGCGCTAGACTCGAATCTTCTACATCTTGGTCTGGATCCATGAAAAACCAGTGTTCCGGTTTCCCTGTCACTGCAGCCAATCGTTTCAACCTATCACCACTAGCTACGTTCTTTCCCTTAGCCCAGTTTTGAACAGCCGTATGCGAAAGCATGACCTTTTTGGCGAGATCGGATTTCGACCAGCCGTTTTCCGTCATAACTTCTTGAATTCTTTTAGCAAAGATTGGAAATGGAATCTCATTCATATGCGCATTTTACAACCTATAGTTTCGCTTAGCATCAAAACAATATCTTTCGTTATGTTGAAACAATAACTTTCATCAGGTATGCTTCGATTCATTCACTGAAGGAGACCACATGAACAAAGAGACGCAAGAAAAAATAAGTAAAGCCGCATCGCGGGCTCATATCGCCAAGCATTTTGGCATTAGTGGCCAAGCTGTCGGCAAATGGATCTATGCAAATGGAGTACCTCAAAAGCGAATTATTCCGCTTTGTCAGCTCCTCGACTGGCAAGTGACTCCGCATGAAATCGATCCACAGGCATATCCCAACCCCACAGATGGTTTGCCACGGCAAGAGGCTTAATCATGCAAACACTTACTTTTCAACAGAGTACCTCTTTTTCACAGACAGCGATGATAAATCGCTCTCAAGTCATGGAGCCGAGTCATGTCGATATCCGTGACGCCGTTCGCGCCTGGGCAGCAACAGCAGGGCAGGACGTCGTTGCCGCTCACATCGTGGATCAGTGGCGCAGCTGCGGCGGGGAGGGAATCAAGTTTTCGACAGATATCAGCCGTGCCCGGCAGAAATTATTCCGCTGGCTGGATAACCGTTTCGACACGGAGGACTGCCGGGAGCGGGTGCGCCAGCTGACGCCTGCGATCCTGGCCGTTCTGCCGCTGGAGCATCGCACCGCGCTGGTGGGCGGTGACTGCAAAATTACGCGCCTGGCGCATGCCGAGAAAGAAGTTGCAGAGGCCAAGCGCGCAGTGCTGCTGGACGCGCCCAGGCATCAGAAGCTGAAAGAAATGAGCGAGGGGATAGCCGCGCTTTTCAGGCTTGAGCCGGACCTGGCCGGGCCGCTGATGGCAATGGTTACGACAATGCTGGGAGGAATATGACAGGTCTGAAAATGGTGAAAGCCGCGCTGGTGGAACAGCAACGGCTTTCGGGTGCAAAAACGGTAGGTAATTGCGGAGACCAGTATGTCAAACACCGCTGAAATATACAAATTCCCTGCGCTTCCTCCGGCGCAACAGGAGAGCCGTATGGCTGATCTGGAAAATGGCTATCTGCGTTTAGCCAACCAAATCCAGGACGCCTTATGTATCGTCGAGTTATCAGGGCGTGAATTCCGTGTGCTGAATGCGATTGTCCGGCTGACCTATGGCTGGTCAAAGAAATCAGACCGGATCGCCAACAGCCTTATCGCAGACAAAACGACGCTGAAAGTTAAGCATGTCTCTGAAGCCGTGCTGAGCCTCGCTTACCGGAACATCATTATCCTGCGCCGCATCGGGCAAACCAGATACATAGGGATTAATACCAGCCTGGATAAGTGGGCTTATACCAAGCCGAACTGCATGAAGTGCCCGGTGGATTTCCCGTCCGCTGAAGCTGGCACATGGGTAATTACCATCCCTGAAAACGGGGACAACTATCCCCAGAATCAGGGAAGAACATCCCTGAAAATGGGGACGGCTATCCCTGAAAATGGGGATGGTGGAAATACCCCTCAAACCATCCCTGAAAACGGGGATGGTTATCCCCGAAAACAGGGAAAGGTATCCCCGAAAACAGGGAACACCAAAGACATTCTTTCAAAGACAAATATAAAAGATCTAACCCCCTCTAGTCCCCCAGGGGGGAAGGTAAAGTTCGATCCGCTGAGCATACCGGTTCCTGAATGGCTGAATGCATCGTCCTGGAATGAGTGGGTCGCGTATCGCCGCCAGTCCGGGAAGCCCATCAAAACCGAGCTGACCGTCACCAAGGCGTTCAGCCTGCTGAAGCAGTGCCTGGACGAAGGACACGATCCGGTGGACGTGATCAACGCCAGCATCGCTAACGGGTACCAGGGTTTGTTCAAGCCAAAATTCGGCCTCAGCGGTCGCAAGGCGGGCCGGGATGTGAATCAAATTTCTCAGCCAGGTAACGACATTCCAGACGGATTCAGGGGGTAAGCGTGAAAAATATTATTGGTACCGGCAGCGCCCTTGAGCGCCTCAAGAAAATCATTCCGGCCAATGTGCAGCCTAAATTCCGCAATGCTCAGGAGTGGCAGGCATGGCAGGAAGCGGAAGGGCGCAAACGCTCTGAGGAAATCGACCGGCTGAACCAGCGGGTGCGGTCAGAGAAGATATTTGGCCGGGCTGGCATACAGGCCCTTCACCGTAGCTGCTCGTTTGCAAACTACGACGTGTCATGCCCGGAGCAGCGCCAGGCGTACAGCATGGCGAAAAGCTACGCCCAGAACTTCGGCGGTGGGTTCGCAAGCTTCGTTTTCAGCGGCGCGCCGGGCACCGGGAAGAACCATCTGGCTGCGGCTATTGGCAATCACCTGCTGGCAGCCGGGCACTCCGTGCTGGTGGTGACCATCCCTGATCTCATGTTGCGCGTTCGCGAGTGCTACGACGACGGGCAGTCCGAATCGTCACTGCTGAATGAGCTCTGCAACGTCGATCTCCTTGTGCTGGACGAAGTAGGGATTCAGCGCGGCTCCAGCGGTGAGAAGGTGATCATCAACCAGGTTATCGACCGCCGGCTTTCAGCCATGCGGCCAGTGGGCATCCTGACCAACCTGAATCACAGCGAGCTGGTCACTACTCTTGGCGCGCGCGTTATGGATCGCCTCCAGATGGACGGCGGTATCTGGGTTAATTTCGGCTGGACGAGTTATCGCAAAAACGTCAGCCATCTGCGTGTCGCGAAATGAATCGGGAGATCAACATGGCAAGTAAATCCCTCTGGGCGATAGTTGATTTCCTCCATGAAAACCAGACCATCACGCCGCGCCAGGTGCAGACGCTGCTGGGATGCGACTGCAAAAAAGCTCACAACCTGCTGCTGCACCTAATCCGGCGCTCTGTGGTTCTCCGCACAGGCGAGCCGCATCACCCGGTATTTACGCTGCTGCCTGGCGGGGAGTCGAACATCAAACGACCCAAACCAGTTGCGCCGCCAGCGCCAGCAGCGCCAGCGGTAAAAGCAAAGCCGCCAGCAAAAGCTGCGCCAGCACCTTCGGGGCCGTCTATCGCGGACGTTTGCCGCCAGAACTGGCAGGGCTACGAAATTCATAAAATTTTTGGGAGTGCACGGGTATGAGTGAATCACTGAACAACAAAGAGCTGGTGGCCGCAGGCCATCAATTTGCACGGCTGATGTCGAGTGACATGCCGCTGATCGATATCGCGAAAATGATTACGCGCCTGGCCGAACGGCTGGACTGCACCACGGCTGCGCTGCGCGAAACGGTCAAACAGCGTGATGCGCTGACATCAGACAACGTGGCCCGTGCCGAAATTATCGGCCAGTTGGTCTGGCAGTACAGCGCCAGTGGCATTAAGCCGGTGCAGAAATCGCTGAACCCGGCCTCCGCGCTGTTGTTCGATGCACTGGAGGTGCTTCGGCAGCCAGCGACAGCTGCAGCGGTAAACGAACTGAAAGCGCCAGCTATTCCAGAAGGATGGAGGCTTGTACCGCTTGAACCTACACCCAAAATGTTAGCCGAAATGTGCCTCGTTGAAGGGTGGACGGAACGAGCACTCAAAACCAGATATCAGGCCATGCTTGCCGCTGCGCCGGGCGAGGAAGTGTGATGGATCCGCTCATGCAATACGCCACCAGCCGCATCATAGAGCTGGAGCGTCTGCTGCTGGTGGATGTGCCGGAAACAGTCTGGCCTGCCGAGGTCGTACTGGTGTACGCACAGGTTGAAAGCGCCGGGGATCTCCCGGCACACCACCAGCGCCGCCTGAAGCATCACATCAACCGGATGTGGCTCGAAAAAATGCCGGTACCGGCGATCGTAACCGCTGCCCGTTCGCTGGCCGCTGCCATGGAGAAATACGCGTGAACTTACAGGAAATTATCGTTGATAACTTTGCCGGGGGCGGCGGGGCCAGCACCGGGATCGAGCTGGCGATTGGTCGCAGCGTGGATATTGCCATTAACCACGACCCGAACGCGGTGGCGATGCACAGCACTAACCACCCTGACACGCTGCATTACTGCGAGAGCGTCTATGATATCGACCCACGAACGGCGACTGCTGGCCGCCCGGTAGGGCTGGCATGGTTCTCTCCGGATTGCCGTCATTTTTCTAAAGCAAAAGGCTCGAAGCCGGTGGAAAAATCGATCCGGGGTCTGGCGTGGATCGTCATTCGCTGGGCGCTGGCGGTGCGGCCGCGCGTGATGATGCTGGAGAACGTCGAGGAGTTTCGCACGTGGGGACCGTTGCTGACTGCCGAGATGCGGCCTGATCCGGCGCGAGCCGGGGAAACCTTTGAAGCGTTCTGCGGGATGCTTTCCGGCGGCGTCCCGGCGGATCACCCGGCGCTGCTCGAGTGCTGCGAGTTTCTTGATATTCCTGCGGACGGTGAGCTGGCGCAGCAGCTGGTTAAAGGCCTGGGTTATGCCGTCGATCACCGGGAGCTGCGAGCGTGCGACTTTGGGGCGCCGACCATCAGGAAACGTTTCTTCATGGTGATGCGCTGCGATGGCGTGCCGGTGAGCTGGCCGGAGGCGACCCACGGCGATCCCAAAACGCCAACGGTGCAGAGCGGCAAGCTCAGGCCCTGGCGGACTGCGGCGGAGTGTATCGACTGGAGCATCCCGGCTTTATCCATATTCGACCGCAAGAAGCCGCTGGCAGAGAACACCCTTAAGCGCATAGCGCGCGGCATTCAGCGCTTTGTGATTGATAGCGCCTCGCCGTTTATCGTGAAGTGCAACCACACCAGCACTAAAACGAGCTACGACTGTTTCCGGGGCCAGGCGCTGGCGGAGCCGCTGCAGACAATCACCAAAACCCACGGCTATGCTATCGCGGTACCGCATCTGACCAAGTTTCGTACCGGCGCAACAGGGCAAGCTGTGACTGATCCGGTACCAACCGTTACGGCTGGCACGTCGGAGCGACCGGGCGGCAATGGGCACGCGCTGGGGCTGGTTGAAGCTCAGCTTACCCCGTTCTTTGTTGGCGCTGGTGGGCCGAAGTACTCAGCGAAACCGCGCAGCGCAGAGCGGCCCTTTAATACCGTCTGCAATACCAATCATTCTTGTGTTATTGCTCCGGTGATCGCCCGTCAGTTTGGGGCCAGTATCGGGCATCGAGCCGACGAGCCGAGCGCTACGGTTACTGCGGGCGGCGGCGGGAAGTCGCAGTTGGTGTGCCCGACGCTCATTCAAATGGGATATGGCGAACGACCCGGACAGGCACCTCGCGTGCTTCAGATGAATAACCCACTGGGCACTGTCACGGCTGGCGGAAACAAATTCGCTGCGGTGAGCGCCTTCCTGGCTAAACACTACGGCGGCAACTACACGGGTCCGGGCGTTGGCCTGGATGAGCCAGCGCACTCTGTCACCACGATGGATCATCATGCACTGGTAACGGCGCAGCTGCTGGTGAATAACACCGGTCACCCTGGCGGAGCTGCTGACCAGCCAGCACACACTGTTACCACTGGCAATCACCACGGGCTGGTTACATCGCACCTTGTGAAATTAAGGGGGACCTGCCGGGACGGCCAGCGCGCAGACGAGCCGATGCCTACTATCACGGCTGGCGGTCAGCACGTTGGCGAGGTTAAAACCACTCTGTCGGCTGAGGTCTACGACCAGCAGCGTGCGGATCAGACGCTGGCGTTCCTGCAAGAGTATTGCGGTGCGGACTGCGACGGGCTGGTGACGATCAGCGGCGTAGTTTACCGCATCGTTGATATCGGTATGCGCATGCTACAGCCGCGAGAACTATATGCTGCTCAGGGCTTCCCGGAGTGGTACATCATCGACCGCGACTATATGGGCAACCGCTACGCCAAAGACAAACAGGTGGCGCGCTGCGGCAACGCCGTTCCGCCGCCGTTTGCCGAGGCTCTGGTGCGGGCAAACCTGCCGGAGATGTGTACGTTAAGGGAGCGTGCTGCATAGACTATTTTTTTAAACCGCCCGGAAATGGACATCAGGGCGGCTTTGAGCGAAAAGCGGAAGTTACCGACCCGTCAGGCCAGCTTGAGCGCATTGCCTGACTCATGAAGCGCGTCAGCCAGATCCTGTGCCAGGGCCTCTGCCTGCTCATCACTTAGTGAGCCGGGTGTCAGGCGGATAGCATACTGCGGCTCCGCAAGATAAAAGCCTGCGCCCGCGCGGACGAGCCAGCCGCGTGCTTTCATAAGGCTGATGAGCGATGTAGGTTCTTTGCGCAGCGGAAGCCAGACGTTTAGCCCGTCATATTCCCACGCAGCCTCCACGCCACAGACTTGAAGCGCAGTGAGCAGGACGTTGCGCCTGTCACGGTAAAGTGCTGCAGCATGACTGACTTTCTGCGCCACAGCCTCAGATAACAGCGCTTTCTCCGTCATATCCTGCAGGATATGGCTGACCCATTGCGTGCCTGAGGCCATACGCCGGCTTAACTTTTCCGCCGTGCCGGGATTGCAGGAGACCAACGCCATCCTCAAGTCCGGGCCGTAAAACTTGGAAACCGAGCGGATAACGGCCCAGTTCTGCGTTCCGGCAGAAATCACGTTCTGATACTCGTGCCCTGAAAGCAGCGAAAAATGATCGTCTACGATAACCATCACGTGCGGAAAGCTGGCCAGTACGCCCATGATTTCTTCCGCCCGCTCCGGGCTCAGGCTGCAGCCAGTGGGATTATGCGCTCTGGGGGTAACGATCACAATTTGCGCACCTGCTTCCAGAGTCTCCCGCAGCGGGCCAGGAAGCAGGCCGTGCCGGTCAACCGGAACGCCTGCCGGAACGTACCCGAGACTGCGAATCGCGTTAATGCTGCTCAGAAAGCAGGGTTCCTCAACCGCAATTTTCTCGCCAGGCGTAAGGTAGCCGGTCATCAGTCGTTCAATGGCGTCAACTGCCCCGTGCGTCAGACCCAGGCCAAATGGACCGGGTACATCACGGCTGAACCACTCACGGCCCGCTTTCTCAAGACCCGGATTAATGACGCTCCCGCCATAGCAGCGTGGCGTCAGGCTGACGGCCTGCAGCAGTGATGCCAGATCTGGCAGCACTGACGGCTCCGGATTGCCGCCAGAAACGTCAGTCAATACTGTCTGACTGGCGGAGCCTTCCTGTTCCGTGACATCGTCAGGCTGCGTGATGGTAGTGCCATAGCGCCCGTTGGTGACCGCGATACCGGCAGCCACAAGCTTCTTGTAAGCTGAGGCAACGGTGTTGCGGTGGACATCAAGCCGGACGGCCAGCTCCCTGACGGGCGGTAGCGGATCACCGGGCCTGAGCCTGCCAGTACGTACTTTCTGCCTGACGGATTCAAAAATTTCGGATGCTGTCATTGTTCTGTTCCAGTCCTGGCTGGCCTTCCATAAGAAGTAACTGTTGGCACAGGCTTTACACTACCTACTGGTGGTTGCGGCTGAAAACCGGTGCCGTAAAAAAATAATGCCTGAGGGCATTATACTTTCCCTGCAATTATTGTCATGTGACAATAATTTTTACTGCTGCTATTCTCGCCATTATTAAACAAAATGAACTTGCAGGAGCATTTTATGTTTTCTGGTCTGAGCGCTTTTCCGCTGACGCCCGTCACGAACGCTGGCTTTGACGAGCCCGGCTTCGTTCGCATTCTTGAACGTATTACGTCCGCCGGTGCCGATTCGATCGGTGTTCTTGGCTCAACGGGGAGCTACGCCTATCTGACGCGTCCGCAGCGAAGCCGAATTGCAGCTATCGCTAAATCATATGCGGGAAACATTCCGGTCATGGTCTGTGTGGGCTCTGTAAGCACCGACGAGGTGCTGCGTCTGGCTGATGACGCTCAAACTGTCGGTGCTGACGCACTGTTACTGCCGCCGGTTTCTTATCAAACGCTCAGGGAGGATGAGGTTTTCGGACTGTTTGAGACGCTGATGCAGCACGTATCGGTACCGGTTTGCATCTACGACAATCCAGGCACGACGCGCTTCGAATTTTCTGACGAACTTCATGGCCGCATCGCCAGGCTGCCAGGTATCCGATCAGTTAAAATTCCGGGCGTTCCGTCTTCACCGGTTGACGCAAGGGTGCGGGTGCAGCGGCTAAAGTCGAAACTGCCTGAAGGGGTAACAATTGGTATCAGCGGAGACGCCAGCGCCGCAACAGGCCTCAACGCCGGCTGCGAAGTTTGGTATTCCGTGTGCGGCGGCCTGTTTCCGCTCACCGCAAAAGAAATCACAGACGCATCGGCCCGGGGAGAGCATGTACGGGTTGTACAGCTTAGTGAGCGATTGCAGCCGCTTTGGGGTCTCTTCCGTAAGCATGGCGGTAGCATCCGCGTAATGGCCGCTGCCGCCGGGGTTCTCGGTTTGACGGAAACAGACTGCCTGCCACGGCCTCTTCGCCCGCTTTCTGCGAGCGATATTGCAGAAATCGCTACTGTTATAAGTGAATTAAATCTGAAATAAGAACTTCAATGTCCGCTTCAGGCACAAAGCAGACATCAGATAGACACACAAAACCTTAAGCCACATTCATTGTGGCTTTTTTATTCAATGGTTTACAGAGCGATTAAGAAGTCGTCATCAGGTTCTTTGCACGCTTAACAAGTTGATCATTCTCACCATTGAGTGTACTGTTTATTTATACAGTAATTGATGTGTGGCTGAAGCACTCCAGTTAAAAATTTTATTTTTCTTCCGGCGAACCTATTAGGAAATTTGCGCGATTTGATATTTTGGTTCTATGAAGAGGGTTTCTCCCCGCCGGGAGAAGGCGTTTGTGGATAGCTAAGAAGGGGGGGTGACGTGGCTGAGGTATGTTCTGATGGGGAGGAGTATTTCTTTCATGTGACGCGGTCCGATGGAACAAGAGTATGCTCGTTTCATCTCAGGGCCGGGGATCGCGTACTGCTTTCCAGCGATGGCTCAGAGGTCGGCCACAAACATCTCCTTGCTGATGAACGCGTGACTTCACGAGAAACGCTCGTCGAGATCGTGAGGGAGTTGTCAGCCTGCAATTGACCTTTCTGGTACCTGAATAGCATAATGGCTACACCGGTCTGAACAACCGGTAACCTGACCACGATGCGCCACGGAGAACACCATGGCGCAGCAGTTACAACTCATAAAGCATTCTTCTAATATCCTGATCCCCGCTACAGCGGAGACCAGCGATTATCTGCATTCAAAATGTAAGCTGGGTGCCGTGCTGGTGGCCGACTTTAAACAGGTCCGCAACCCGGCATTTCATCGTAAATTCTTCGCACTGCTTAACTTGGGCTTCGAATACTGGGAGCCTGCCGGCGGGGCGATCTCCTCCAACGAGCGCAGGCTGGTCACCGGCTACGCTAAATTCCTGTCCACGTTCGGCGGCAGCGAAGGCGCGCTGCTGGACGCCGCTGAGCAGTATCTGGCGCGCATCGCCGATCGCCGAAGCGGGAGCATCAGCATCTGCAAATCGTTTGACGCCTACCGGTCCTGGGTGATTGTTGAGGCCGGTCACTACGACGCCATCCAGCTGCCTGATGGCACTCTCCGCAAACACCCCAGAAGCATCGCGTTCGCCAGCATGGACGAGCTGGAGTTCCAGCAGCTCTATCGCGCAGCGCTCGATGTGCTCTGGCGCTGGATTCTCTCCCGCGCATTCCGCAGTCAGGCGGAGGCCGAGAACGCCGCCGCACAGCTCATGCACTTCGGGGGCTGAGATGGCTAAGAAACCCCGCCGTAAGTGTGCAAACAAAGAGTGCCGCCTGTGGTTCCATCCGGTGCGCGATCAACAAGTGGTGTGCTGCTACGAGTGCGCCACCGTGTTTGGTAAGGAGCAGGCTGCGAAGACTCGTGCAGCGGCGCAGCGCAAAGAAACTGCTCGCCAGAAGGCAACTGATAAAAAAGAGCGTGCCGCCTGGCGCCAGCGGAAAGCCGCGGTTAAACCGCTCAAACACTGGGTAGATCTGACACAGCGTGCCGTAAACGATATCTGCCGTGAAACCGAGCTGGCCGCCGGGAAGGGATGCATATCCTGCGGTACCAAAAAACCATTTGCCTGGCATGCCGGCCATTATCGGACCACCGCCGCTGCCGGGCACTTACGCTTTACGCGTATCAACATCCATCTCCAGTGTGACGTCTGTAATATCCATAAATCGGGCAACATTGAGGCTTACCGCGCCGCACTGGTCGAGCTTTATGGCGAAGAGACGATTCAGGATCTGGAAAGCAACAACACACCACATCGTTGGACGGTTGAGGAACTGAGAGCAATCAGGCTCACCGCCCTGGCAGATTTACGCGCTCTTAAAAAGCAGGTGGCAGCTTGAAAACAGAACTTATCGACATTCTCCGGGCGCGCTGGCAGCGCCTACGCATTTATCGCCGCCCGGGTTCGGTGCTGGTGGATTACCGCATTCTTCGCAACTTTATTCGCATTTACCAGATGGCAGGGACCAGGGCATGAACCTCGAAAATACTGTGAAATACCACTTCGCCAAATCGACGATGATCAGCGACTCTCCGCGCGCCACTGGCTCAGACTCGCTTACCGGCACAGATATCATGGCTGCCATGGGCATGACGCAGGAACGCGCTGCGATGGGCTATAGCGCCTTCCTGGGCAAAATGGGGATCAGCCATAACGACCGGGAGAGGGCGATCGCGCTGCTGGCCGAATACGCGCTGACCAAATGCGACAAGGTGGCTGCGCTGCGCAAGCTGGACGCCGGAGTTAAGCCACTGGTGATGCGCCAGCTGGCCATCTTCGCCTTTGAGGACTATTCGCGCAGCGCCGCCAGCGTGAAGCAGTGCGATTGCTGCAATGGAGAAGGGTTCATTCAGGCTGACGTGTTCACCAACAAGTTTCGCAAGCCGGAAGGGATGATGACCGTGTCCGGGATGGTGAAGGTCAAAGAAACCGTTAATGTTCTCTGCAAAAAGTGTAATGGCACCGGTCAGGTCAGCGCAGCGTGCAGCGATTGCCACGGGCGCGGGAAAGCCGTTAATCAGGAACTCACTGAAAAGCAGGGCGTACCAGTTCTGGCGGACTGCAAGCGCTGCAGTGGGCGTGGCTATGAGCGGATCCCATCTACTGAGGCACACGCAGCTGTTTGCCAGATTACTGACGCCGTTACCCTCGACACCTGGAAGAAATCGGTCAAGCCTTTCTACGACCAACTTATTACCAAGTTCGATATTGAAGAGGCCTGGGCCGAACAGCAACTCAAGCACATAACAAAATAGAGTTCATTAAAATAGCCTGCAATTTTATCGTGGGCTATTTACTTTTCCCGAATCTGTGTTAATTTCTTTCTAACGATGGGTTACTGCCTTCGTTTAAAGCCCTGCGGTTAATCCCGTGGGGCTTTGTCGTTTCTGGAGGGTAAGAAAATGCATATCTGAGCGGGCAGACCGCAGCCGCAAGGTAGTGCAGCAGTTATGATGTTGCCCCGAGTCGCCATCGGGCGAGCCTGTGTAGTGATGGGTCAGGGTTCATAGATCAAAATAAGCTCCGGTAAAGCAGCGCGAACGCCATACGTGCACCGGTTATTAGCGGCGATGAAGCGACAACACCTCAAGGGCATGAGCGTGGCCACTCCGGGAAGTGGCAAAGAATTTACAGAGGCTCGCATACGCGGGCCTTTTTATTTTGTCGAGTAATGACCGGCTTCTACAGGGGGTGCTGCTGTGTCTGTTGAACGTCAGGCTTTATCAGCAAATTGATGTCGGTTCTGGCTGAGGGCGTGATGGGGGCGGGGTAGTACTACAGCTCTGGCGCTTCTAAAGAAAACGAAATAACACTCTTCCTGAGACCTGAATTAGAGGTCGTTAACAGAGTGCTATTTTTTGATTACGTTGCTGTTTAATCAGAAGAAGTTAGTACCCTGTTTAACGCTGATTCATAGAGTAAAATTTCATCCACCTCAGCACTGCTTTCGTAAATAGCTACGTACTTATTTGTGAGAGACTTGATGAGCAGTTCCTTGCTCATTTCCTGCTCCGGTTCTGACTGAAGGATGTCAATGACAGCCCTCCCGATAATCCAGTCTTCATCGCTCATGGCACGTCCAGGGTGTGAAAAAGGTATCATGGACTTATTTCCACATCATTGACAGCATTACTTTGAAAGAAGGCTGCCAGTGAGTACTTATTTTCTCGTTTGAACTCCGGAAGTGTGCTCAAAAGCGTATACGAGACATTCAGACTCATCCTTAACCAAAATCAGGCATGGCCGCTAGGCTTGATATGTTTGGTTCGAAAGCAGTTAAGGAGATGTATGAGCTGGATTCTCGTTTTTGGGGAGTGGTTTAAGATAGTTCCTTTACCGTTTGGCGACGAATATAAACTGGTAAAGCCTGGCGAGAGACGCCAGCTGGTTATGAACAAAAATGCATTACGCCAGGCCGTATGTAGTCACTATGGGCTAAACCAGTAACACCCACAAATTATCCGATCAGGCTGCCATCCGGCGGCCTTTTTTATTCCCCTTCACACAGCACCCCGACCTAATCGGAGGTGAGAGACATGTCCCATATGAGCAAACTCGTAACCGGTGTCGCGCTCGGCACTTCCGGCGGCACCATCCTGAATGGTGTTCTGACAAAACTGAGCCCTGATGAATGGAGTGCTGTCGGCGTGCTGGCAGGTATTGCGGGCATCGTCATCACCGGGCTTATTAACTGGTACTTCAAACGGAAGGTTGCCAATGCCCAGGTAAGGGCACTGGAGAAATACGGCCCGACGATAAAAGTTGGAGATGATTAATATGCCAATGACCAGCAGCCTGCGTAACAAAATCATCGCCGCCGCTGGTGGTGGTGCAATGCTGATCGCCTCGCTGTTTCTCGGTGGGCGAGATGGCGTCGAGGGGCGAAAGTACGAAGCCTATAAAGACGTGGCCGGAGTGTGGACCGTCTGCGATGGTCATACAGGCCGGGATATCGTCCGAGGGAAGCGGTACACCGATCGTGAGTGCGACCAGCTGCTGTGGAAAGACCTGCAGCCAGCCAAGCGAACAGTAGATAGCCTGGTTAAGGTGTCGCTGGGCGAATATCAGCGTGCCGCGCTCTACAGCTTCGTGTTCAACGTTGGCTCTGGCGCGTTCTCGAAATCAACGCTGCTGCATAAGCTCAACCGTGGGGATCACGAGGGGGCATGCGAAGAAATGCGCCGCTGGGTTTACGCTGGTGGCATGCGCTGGAAAGGGTTGCAGAACCGGCGCGAGATGGAGCGCTCGATGTGCCTGGCGGAGAGTAGCCATGATATTTAACTGGAAGACAATGCTTTTCGGTTTGATGCTGGTGGCGCTTGTAGTGTTAGGTCGCATCGCAAACTTCTACCACACCAACGCCATCACCTATAAAGACCAGCGAGATAAGGCCGCCAGCGCGCTGCAGCTGGCGAAAGAGACCATCACCGACATGCAGACGCGCCAGCGAGACGTGGCCGCGCTGGATGCCAAATACACCGGAGAACTGGCTGATGCCCAGGAAACTATCGATCAGCTTGAGCGTGATGTTGATGCTGGCCGTAAGCGGCTGCGGCTCAACGCAGAATGTCCAGCGAGCGGAACGGCCAGCACCGGCAGCCTGGGCGATGCTTCCGGCCCCGAACTTACTGGATCCGCTAAACGGGATTATTTCACCCTCAGAGAGCGGATCGCCACAGTGACGAAGCAGGTAGGTTACCTGCAGGATTACATCAAAACGCAATGCCCGTAACTACCTAAAGTATTTATCCATTGGGTCGTAATGCTGGTATTTCCTGTAAAAAAAGAGCCAGTAGACAAATCCTGTGGCAGCACCTAGTCCTGCCATCATGAGAAAAAGTCCCTCGCGATGATTAAGCAGGTCAGAGAAGGAATATGAACCTTTCCATATATCAATAAGGCTACCCCCAATCAACAGATCTAAAACCAGGGCAACCAGTGGCAGGGCGACAGCATGTGCTGCCATAAGGTAGAGCAGAATTCCAAGTCTGTACTTGGTATTTATTCGCATGGTCAGCCTCCTTACTAATTATTTTGAAGCATAACATAGCTACGCAAATAAGCGTTGCAACGCTGCCCCTTCTAAACACAGGTAAAACAATGAGCGAAGCAAAACCGCAGGACGGCAACACTGTTAAGGGTTACCGAACGCTGTCTCATGGTGAGATCGGCAAGATGAACCAGTTCAAGGAGCTGAGCCGCCAGTTCATACAGTTGCTGCGAGTGCACGCAGGTGACATCACTTCGAACGCTCCGCAGGATTGGGAAGCTGTGGAATGGATCCGCAAAGCTGAAATGGATATGAAAGTAGCATGCATGTCGGCCTGCCGTTCTGTTTCCCGGCCTGATGCCGACTGCTAAGGCATTACAGCAGGCATTCACTGAGTGCCTGTGATAATGGCTAATGCGGCATCGCTCAAAATTTAACAACATGGCAATATTAATTGTTTGTTTAATGACCTATCCTGACCGCAGCTAATTACAGCGGAGGGGATATGAAACAGCCTGTGGATCCGAATACGGTGGTCGTCTGGCAGTTAGAGTTCCGATTCTCAACGAAAAACGCGTCGCTCGTACACGGCATCCACTTCATCCAGGCGCTGCAGAACGAGCCAGCCCACCAGCTTTATGACCGGTTCTTTGATGAGATAGATATTGAGCTGCGCACTGAGCACGGCGATTACCAACTGCGGGGCTGCAACACACGGCCCGCAATAATGAAAGAAGACTGACCGCCTCCGGGCGGTTTTTTATTCCCTAAAGCAAATATTTTAAAATTATTCGAAACTACTATCACTAAAGTTAGTAGGATTTTTCTTAGGTTGTTGATTTGCTGTGTTACATCTTGTAATGATTGTTATGCCTTTTATAACAACCATATAGCCATGCAAACCTTAAAAGTGATTAGCAGCTTTTTGCTGCTGTTTTCTGCACACAGCAACGCAACCTGGCAAGAGCGTGAGCTCAATACCTGGTATGAGAAAGATCGTGTTTTATACGACATCACACAAACCGTCGATGACAACCCTGTGATGATAAGCATTGCTCAGGCTGACTATAAAACAGCTAACCTTGCTGTTTCGTATATGTCTAATGGAGGATGTTCCGGCGGTACGCCGTCGCTCAAAATAAATAATACGGTGGTACCTGCTGCTTACAAATGTGTCCCGGTAGGCAAGGACAAAATTGAGCATTACTTCGTTGATGACGCAGCCAGGGTCAACGCCCTGGTTGGGCACCTGAAATCAGACTTTACTGCGGTCATTCAGGGAGACATAAAAGTCTGGGCGGCCAATATCAAGTCGCCCAAGTACGGGATGGCTCCAAAGTTTTGACAGACTGATTCAGTACAAACCGCCTGCGGGCGGTTTTTTATGGACATCACCGTGAGCAGCCCCATCGTAATGGCAAAAGAAGGGCGAGATTATCGCCCTAAACGTTAACCGCGAGCTTCGCGACCTGCTTCGTCTTCAGTGACACGGTATCGCCAGTATCGCTCAGGCTTAACCCAAACCACTTCATCACCGCTTACTTTGCGGAACTGGTTAATGACAGGCGTAGATAAGACCAGATTACCATCAGCATTTTCTTTCAGAAGCTGTTCATTATCGACTTTGACTAAATAATCAACTACGTCTTGCTGATAGAGGCAATCGTCATTTTTCAACTGCGCCATCATCCAGTTCGTCACGTCAGTAAAAGATAACTTCGGAGCGTTTGGGTTTACGGCTTTGGGTTGGTTGCGGTCAGTGAGTCCTCAGGGAATCTTGCTCTTTCTTGCTTTCTCCCCGCAAACCACTGGCACCAGTAATCGCCAGTAAATTCCTTATAGGTGTTAACGATTGGCTCCTGAACAGCCATCGCCGGGCCGGCTGAAACTAAATAAACGATATCACCGGTCTTAAATTTTGGTTTGATTTCACTTTTAGACATAAAGCTCCCTTTTTAAATGAGATATACATAGCACTCACCGACAAAGAAGACATGTTCTGTCGCGAGTACCTCATCGATTTGCATTAACAATATCAACTTTTTGCTGAATAAAAACCAGAGGAAATAATGGCAAAACCGGACTGGGGCGAGCTTCAGCAGCGGTTCCTGTCCGATCATGCCAGCACCGGCATTTCTCCCAAAGATTGGTGTGAAGCGCAGGGACTGAACTACGCAACCGCCCGTCGTCATATCAAAAAGCCCGCTGCGCAAAGTGCGCAAAAATCTGCGCAGAAAAAAGTGCGCAGTGCGCAGAAAGAAAAGAGCGCAGATGTGCTGGTGGATAGCGAGCTTACCGCCCAGCAAAAGCGCTTCGTTGCTGAATACCTCATAGACCAGAACGCTACGGCCGCCGCCTCAAGGGCAGGTTACAGCGATGCAAGTTATGGTCGTCAGCTCCTCACGATTCCTCACGTTGCGCAGGCTATTGCGCAGCAGCAAAAGGCCTCCCTGATGCGCACGCTCGCCAGTGCTGATGAAGTGCTGGCGCAGATGTGGCAGCTCGCCACGTTTGATGCGAATGAGCTTTCGCAATACCGTCGGGGATCCTGCCGGTACTGCTGGGGCTTCGGCCATAACTACCAGTGGCGCGATATGGTGGAGTTTGAAGAGCATCGACTAACAGCGATCGAGAAGAAGGGTAAAGAGCCGGTAGATGTCGGCGGTTATGGCTATGACCACAACCGGGAGCCGAATCCGACATGCCCTCGCTGCAATGGTGACGGCATCGGCCAGCCGTATTTCGCTGATACCCGTAAGCTGCCGCCTGTTTCCCGTCTGGCGTACTCCGGCATCAAGCTCGGTAAGAGCGGCGTTGAGATTACCGCTATCAGCCGCGAGCGCATGTATGAAGCCATGATGAAGCGGCTTGGCCTGGCGGACAGTGAGTTTGCACAGCAGCTGCAGCAGATCGAAATCGAGCGCCGCCAGCTGGAGGTGGAAAAGCTCCGCAAAGAGCTGGCAGCCGACCCGGAAGATGAGGTACCGCTGCCCGTGACAATCAACATCAACGTCGCGGATGCCCGCGTAAGGAACGACGATGACGGGGATATCGCCGACCCTTAACGTACCGCAGGCGCAGTTTCTGGCGATGCCGCACAAGTTCAAGGCTTACGTTGCAGGATTCGGTTCTGGTAAGACCTGGGTGGGCTGCGGTGGCATCTGCAAGGGGATGTGGGAGCACCCCAGAATCAACCAGGGCTACTTCGCGCCGACCTATCCGCAGATCCGCGACATCTTCTATCCGACGGTGGAGGAGGTGGCGTTTGACTGGGGCCTGAAGGTCAAGATCAACGAGAGTAACAAAGAGGTCCATTTCTACGCCGGGCGGCAGTATCGGGGCACCACCATCTGCCGCTCGATGGAAAAGCCGGCCACGATCGTCGGTTTCAAAATCGGCAACGCGCTGGTGGACGAGCTGGACGTAATGCCCGCGTTAAAAGCGCAGCAGGCCTGGCGGAAAATCATCGCCCGTATGCGCTATAAGGTAGATGGCCTGCGTAACGGCATCGACGTCACCACCACGCCGGAAGGGTATAAGTTCGTTTACCAGCAGTTCGTCAAAGCAGTGCGCGACAAGCCTGAGCTGGCAACCCTGTATGGACTCGTACAGGCCTCAACGTTCGATAACGAAGCGAACCTGCCTGATGACTATATTCCCTCGCTGCTGGCGAGCTATCCGCCAGAACTGATTAAGGCCTACCTGCGCGGGCAGTTTACCAACCTGACCAGCGGCACCATTTACCACCAGTTCGATCGCCGGCTGAACAACTGCACAGATGAAGAGCAGCCGGGCGAGCCGTTGTTTATCGGCATGGACTTTAACGTCGGCAAGATGGCCGCCATCGTTCATGTGAAGCGTGACGGGCTGCCGCGCGCGGTGCGGGAACTGGTGAAGGTCTACGACACGCCAGCGATGATCAAACGTATTCAGGAAGAGTTCTGGCGCTACGAGGGCGGCCGCTACGTCGCGAGCCGCCAGATCTACGTTTATCCGGATGCTTCCGGCGACAGCCGCAAATCCAACTGCGCCAGCCTGACCGATATTGCTCAGCTCAGAGAGGCAGGGTTTAGCGTGATGGTTAACGCTTCCAACCCGCCGGTGAAGGATCGTATCAACTCGATGAACGCCATGTTCTGCAATGCGCTGGGCGAACGGCGTTACATGGTCAACGTTCAGCGCTGCCCGGTTTATACGGAAAGCCTTGAGCAGCAGGTATGGGATAAAAACGGCGAGCCGGATAAAAAGGCGGATAACGACCACCCCAACGATGGTGGCGGGTATTTCATTGTGAAGGATTACCCAATCGTTAAACCAGCATACTCAATCACCATGGATACCACCTTCTGATATGGCTAATAACGACATCACCTGGGTTCGTCCTGAACACCGGGCGGCCAGTGCTGCCTGGAAGAAAATCAGGGACTTTTGCAAAGGGGCAGAGGCGGTAAAAGAACCGGGCAATAACTACCTGCCTTTGCTCGACCCCACAGACAAAAGCATGCGCAACCGCAAGCGCAACGAAGACTACCGGCAGCGGGCGGTCTTCTACGCGATCACGGGCAATACCAAAATAGGTCTCCTCGGGCTGGCCTTTCGAAAGGATCCGACCTTTTCCGCGCCGGAGAAACTGAGCTATCTCCTGAAGAACGCCGACGGCGCTGGCACCAGCATTTACCAGCAGTCGCAGCTGGTGACCGAGAACGTGCTGGAGGTGGCCCGCGACGGGCTTTATGTTGATTACGCTGAAGGCAGTGGCCAGGCCATCATTCTGCGCTACCTTGCTGAGAATATTATCAACTGGCGCACGAAGCGCATTAACGGTCGCGATCAGCTGGTGCTGGTGGTGCTGCGTGAATGTGTAGAGAAGGAGGATGGCTACGCGTTTAAGGATGAGGTCCAGTATCGCGAGCTTGCGCTTGAAGAGGGCCGGTTCATCTGCCGGGTGTGGCGCCGCAGCGCGGATGCCGGTTCCGCTGCATACGCTGTTACCAGTGAATACCAGCCGAAGCCCAAAGGCAAAGACAGCTGGGACGAAATCCCGTTCACCTTCGTCGGCGCACAGAACAACGATCCGACTATCGACGACTCACCACTCGCCGCGCTGGTGGAGATAAACCATGGTCACTTCCGGAACAGTGCTGATTACGAAGACAGCGTGTGGTTCTGCGGCCAGGTCCAGCCCTACATGACGGGACTTGATGAAGGATGGCGCGATCATCTGGAAAAGAAGGGGGTTAAAATTGGCTCCCGCTCGCCGCTGCTGCTGCCCAGAGAGGGCAATTTTGGTTATGCCCAGGCGCAACCCAACATGCTGGCGAAAGAGGCTATGGACAGTAAGCGCGACTACATGGTGCAGCTGGGTGCCCGGCTCATCGAGCAGAACGCGGCGGTGAAAACCGCAACGCAGTCCAGCAGCGAGCAGACATCGTCCACTTCTGTACTGGGGATCTGCATCTCGAACGTATCGGAGGCCTATTCACTGGCCATCGGCTGGTGCGCGAAATATCTGGGCATCGGCGATCAGCAGGCAGCCTACGCAATCAGTCAGGAGTTCATCGCGAAGGTCGCCGAGTCCGGGATGGTTACCGCCATTGTGAATGCATGGCAGTCCGGCGCAATCCGCGACACTGATATGGTCCGGGCGCTGCAGAAGCTTGACCTCATCAATCCGGCAGACAGCCCCGACGATATTATTGACGAGCTGCACAACCCTAATCCCACCTTGATCGGCGGTTACAATGGCAACGGTAAATGAAACATTACGTGACGAAGCCATAGCCCACACCGTCTGGATCACTCGCTACAGCACTGGTGTGGCAAACCGCATGGTGAAGTTGCTGAACGACAGCGACGCCGAACTCACCGCGCGTCTGCTGGTGGCGATGGACAGTCTGCCCACCAGCCAGTTTACCGTGGCCCGACTCGAAAGTTTGCTGGGCAGCGTACGTGAGCTTAACCAGAAGGCCATCGCGGGCATGCAGACCAGCCTGGTGGATGAGCTTCTGCAGCTGGCCGGGCACGAAGCAGGCTATCAGCTGAGCCTGTTTGATACGCTTCTACCGCAGCAGGTGAAAGAGCGGTACCCTCTGCAGAGCATATCACCTGAACAGCTTTACGCGGCGGCTATGGCGCAGCCCTTTCAGGGGCGGTTACTGAGCGAGTGGGCCGATAATCTGGAAGCCGACCGCATGACGCGTGTTGTTAATGCAGTGCGCCGGGGTTACCTGCTGGGTGATACCACGGAGACGATTGCCCGGCAGGTTCGCGGGATCGCCAGCAAAGGTTATAAGGACGGGGCGCTTCAACTCAGCCGGACCAATGCCGCCAGCATTACCAAAACGGCTGTGAATCATCTGGCGGCCACGGCACGGGCTAACTTTGCAGAGGTCAACGACGATGTCCTGAAAGGTAAACAGTGGCTCTCCACGCTGGACAATAAAACCACGCCGACGTGCATCATCCGTGATCGCCTGCGTTACACCCTGAACAACAAACCGATCGGTCACAAGGTGCCTTACCTGCAGGGGCCGGGAAAAATTCACTTTTGCTGCCGTTCTACGGAAACATTGATTACCAAATCATGGCGTGAGCTTGGGATCGACAGTGACGAGCTGGATGAAGGTACCCGCGCCAGCATGGACGGGCAGGTGCCAGCGAATACCACTTATCTGGGCTGGCTGGCCCGGCAGTCGCCGCAGCGACAGGATGAGATCCTCGGGCCGGAGCGGGCAGCGCTTTACCGCGCCGGCGAGCTGAAGCTCGGGGAGATGTTCACGGACAAAGGCGAGTGGATAAGCCTGGCCCGCCTTAAAGCGCTCAGTTAATCCCAACACCTTTTCACACATGGCTGCCTACAGGCGGCATTTTTTATTGGGCGAGGCCCATAACATCCCAAGGGGAAACCATGCTAATCCGAAATATGCTCATGAAATACTACGCACCTGAAGACGATGGCCAGGGCGGAGGGGGCGGCGGTACCGAAATAACGCCAGAAATTCAGAAGCTGATTGATGATCAGGTCGCAGCTCAGGTGAACGGCCTGAAAACCAAAAACTCCGAGCTGCTGGGCACGATCAAGCAGCAGAAAGACAACTTGTCCCGCTTTGAAGGTATCGATCCTGATGCCGTGCGCGGCATCCTGCAGCGTTTTTCCGACGACGAAGAAGCGAAGCTGATCGCTGCCGGGAAAATTGACGAGGTGCTGGATAAACGCACCGAGCGCCTGCGCGCTGATGTCGATAAGCAGATTAAAGCAGCCAATGAACGCGCGGAAAAGGCCGAAGCCTTCTCCGGCAAGTTCCGGGATCGTGTACTCGGTGATGCCATCCGGGTGGCAGCGTCAAAAGCTGGCGCGCTGGCGGAAGCATCCGATGATCTGATCTTGCGTGCCAGGGGTACATTCCAGCTCAACGACGAAGGCGAGGCCGTGGCAGTTGATGCAAATGGCGACGTTCTGTTCGGCAAAGATGGCAAAACCCCACTTAGCCCGCTTGAATGGGCGGAGTCGCTCAAAGAGATGGCACCGCACCTGTTCCCGCGCGCCGAAGGTACCGGCGCGGGCGGACACAAGCCAGGCGGTGGTGGCAGCCATAAACGCTCAGAAATGAGCGCCAGCGAAAAGGCGGATTATATCCGCAAGCATGGCCAGCAGGCCTTCCTCAAACTCCCGAAATAAGAGACTTACTCAATGGCTACAACTGTTAATAACGATCTGGTCATCTATGACGATCTGGCGCAGACCGCTTTCCTCGAGCGCCGCCAGGATAACCTTGAGTTGTTCAACACCTCTTCCAATGGTGCGATCCTGCTGGATAACGAGCTGATTGAAGGCGACTTCCGCAAGCGCGCTTTCTACAAGGTAGGTGGCTCCATCGAGTCACGTGATGTGAACTCCACCGGCAAGGTAAATGGTAAAAAAATCGGTGCAGGCGAAGCGGTGTCTGTTAAAGCCCCGTGGAAATACGGTCCGTACGAAACCACTGAAGAGGCATTCAAACGCCGTGGCCGCACGGTTGATGAGTTCTCCGAGGTGATCGGCGTTGATGTGGCTGATGCCACTCTGGAAGGCTATGTGAAATATGGCCTGAAAGCATTAACGGCGGCGCTCGGGGCGAATGCCGATATGGTGGTGACCGCCGATATCGAAACCGACGGAAAGAAGACCCTGACGCGCGGGCTGCGCAAATACGGTGACAAATTTAACCGCGTGGTGCTGTTCGTCATGCACTCCGCTACCTACTTCGACATCGTGGACGAGGCGATCGCCAGCAAGATTTACGAAGAAGCGGGCGTGGTAGTGTACGGCGGTCAGCCGGGCACCCTGGGTAAGCCGGTGCTGGTGACCGATACCATGGACGCTGCCGCAATTCTGGGGCTGGTGGCCGGTGCGGTGACCGTGACCGAATCGCAGGCGCCGGGCTTCCGCTCCTATGACATTAACGACCAGGAAAACCTCGCTGTTGGCTACCGTGCGGAGGGTACGGTTAACGTTGAACTGCTGGGCTACAGCTGGGACACGACTAAAGGTGAGAACCCGGATCTGACGGCCATCGGCACAGCCGGTAACTGGAGGAAGCATTTCACCAGCAACAAGTCCACTGCTGGCGTGCTGATCAAGCTGGGAACCGCCCCGGGGGAGTAACACTGTCAGCGGATAAAACCTCCGCAACTGCTGACAGTACCGATGCGGTTACCCTTTCCCTGAAATACACGCGTAACGGCGCGGGCGTGTCCGGAGCGGCTGTCGCCTGGTCATCTACTGATGGCACGCTGAGCACTGCGGGATCGCAGACTGGCTCTGCAGGTGGCGCCACGGTGAAACTCACTTCTGATATCGCCGGAACGTTCACCGTAACGGGTACGGTTGATGGTGTGGCGCAAACCAGTGAAGAAATCACCTTCACTGCCGCTGCCGGAGAGTAACTGACGGGGCGAAAGCCCCGTTTCTTTGGGTGCAACGATGATCATTACCGATACCACTTCATCAGCCATGAACAGCTACGCGGGCGAGGGGGATTTGAGAGCCTTCGCAGAACTGCGCGACATTACGCTGCCGGAAAAGATCGCTCCGTTGCTCATCAGAGCGATGGATTACCTTGAAGGGCTGGACTGGGCTGGCTGGCGGAGCAAACCGAATCAGGCGCTGGCGTGGCCGCGCGGCGGGATCATCCTTGACGGATACGAGTTGCCTGCCGGTGAGGTACCGCGTCAGGTTGTTACCGCGCAGTGCATGCTGGCGGTCGAAGCGATGGATGGCGATCTGCTGGGCAGTGTGCGTGAGGCGGCCGTGAAGTCCGAGCGCGTGGAGGGTGCCGTAACCACGACGTATGCCGTTGCTGATGGTGAGGTGTTCAGACCGTTTTACCCGGCGGTGATGGCCCTGCTCGGCGATCTGGCTGGTGGTCGTGGCTATGCAGTGAATACTTTTGCGGAGCGTGCATAACATGCCTGATTTAACGATCGTACCGTTCAAGCCAAAGCCTGGATCCGATACCGATAATGCTGAAGTGATCCGACTGCTCACCGATGCCCTGGAACATGCCCGTAAAGGCTCATGCCATAGCGTAGCGCTGCTGCTTATCGACAGTGACGGTAACGCGCTGGATTGCTGGCACAACGGCGGCCGACCTTATGTCCTCGTCGGGGCGCTGGAGTCGCTGAAGATGGATTTCATTAACGTGAATATTGAGCGCCGATAACATGCCTGTCAACTACCCTCGTATGAGAGCCACCAGCACCCGCCTGCTCATGGAGAACGGCGCGGCGTACGCAATCAAGCGCAAAGGCAATGTGACGGTCACCGGCGGCGTTGAGCACCGCGAACCGGATAAGACCTTCACTGCAATCGGTGTGCGGACTGATTATAAACCGGGCGAAATTGACGGCACGGTCATCATAAACGGCGACACGCGCATTGTGTTTACCGCTGATACCGAGCTGCGCACCGGCGACATGGTGGACGTGGACGGCAAATGGTACCGCATTGAGAAGCCCAACCCGGTTAAGCCTGGCAAACTGCTGCTTTGCTACCGCGCGCAGCTGAGGGCATAACATGGCAGACAACCAGGCTTTTATGATGTCCATTAATGCGTTCGTCAGCCAGGCAAAGGAGCGACAGGAGGAAGTGGTGCGCGTGGTCGGCATCAAAATCCTGGCGCGGCTGGTGCAGATGTCGCCTGTCGGCAATCCCGAGCTGTGGGCGGTCAACCAGACGGCGGCGGCCTATAACGCGGCGGTCACCGAGCATAACAGTCTGCTGCGGCAGAACCCGGACAACCTGACGAAAGCAGGGCGGCTGCGGCCAGGCCGCAAAGTTAACGACGGCATGGACCTGAAAGCGCCGCCGGGCTATACGGGCGGGCGTTTTCGCGGTAACTGGCAGGTGTCGTTTGACCGGCGGGCCGGAGGCGAGACCGGGCGCATCGACAAGGCTGGCAACGAGACGATCGCCGCAGGCAACCTGGTGCTGGAACAATTCAAAGTCGGTACCACGGCAGTCTATTTCTGTAACAACGTCCCGTACGCCTACCCGCTGGAGATGGGGCATTCCAGCCAGGCCCCCGGCGGCATGGTGCGCATCACTGCCGCCGAGTTCCAGCGATACTTCAGCGAGGCAGTCAGCGAGGTTAAAAATGATACCGGACATCACAACGGCGCTTGAGGCCATGCTGGGTCTGTGGGCAGACGGCGAGGGCGTGCCGGTGGCGTGGGATAACATTCAGTTCGACCCACCAGACGACGGGCTGTATCTGATCTCCCATGATATGCCCGCGCAGCCGTACAGCATTGATATGGCTGGTGGCTGCCGGGTCTACCCCGGCGTGTATCAGGTCACCGTCGTCGCGCCAGCGGGTGGTGGCAAATCACAGGCCAGAGAGCTGGCCCGCCGCGTTGCCGGCTTGTTCCCGGAGAACCAGGAAATACCCGGCGACGGCTTTACCGCCTGGGTGACATCACCGCCTGCCATCTTCCCCGGCATACCGGACGGCGTGTCCTACTCTATCCCCGTCAGCATTAACTACCGGGCTGATATCTCAGCCTGATCATCCCCTCCGGCGCTGCCGGTTTTATATTTCTACACGGAGAATCCCTATGGGCTTCGCATTACCTAATGGCGCCACGGTATTCGTCGGCTCGAAACTCGCCACGTCTGTGGCAGTGACGGGCGTCAGCAATGCCGCAGGCGCTGTCTTTACCGTTGCAAACGGCCACGGCCTCGCGGTCGGCGATGTGGTGCTGGTTTCCAGTGGCTGGGCACTGATTGACAGCCTGGTGGCGCGCGTCACGGCGCAGACGACCACCAGCGTGACGATTGGGGTGATTAACAGCACCGATACCAACTTCTTCCCGGCAGGCTCCGGCACCGGCTCCCTGAGTAAAGTAGCCGAATGGACTGAAATCCCGCAGATCACCGAAGTTGCACAGTCCGGCGGCGACCAGCAGTACACACAGATCCAGTTCCTTGCCGATGACCGTCAGCGCAACCTGGCGACCTATAAGGCGGCCAAGTCGCAGACTTTCACCATGGCGCACGACTCCACGCTACCGATTTACAGCGTGCTGTCAGCTGCCGATCGTTCCGGTGACACGCTGCCGCTGCGCATGTACGTACCAAAGGCAAAAGAGATGCGTTACTGGTCCGGAAAAGCGTCTTTTGACCCGCAGCCGACCACTGCCGTAAACAACGTCGAAACGGTACAGCCTGCGTTTGCTATTCAGTCCCGCGATATCACCTTTTACAAAGATGCGGCCCCGCAGGCGGCAGCGTAACCCAGCCCGTTAACAGGCCCGTCAGCGGGCCTATCTTATTCTCGAGGAACACATGGCCACTAAATTTCAGCTTCAGCCCAAGCCTACTTTCAAAGCCGACGTTAAGATCCCGCGCGCGGGTGATGATGATGGCATGCTTACGTTTACTTTCCGCCACAAGCCGCTTAAGGAGTTGGCAGCGCTTGAGACGCTGGAAGATAAGACCGCCATCGATTTTCTGGTGGAGATCACCGAGGGCTGGGCACTGCCGGACGCGTTCAGTCAGGAAAATCTTGAAGTGCTGCTGGACAACTACCCGGGCGCGATGAAAGCGATCGTCGGCACCTATTACCGCGAACTGACGGGTAACCGCGAAAAAAACTGATAGCGGTTGCCTCGGCGTTTTATACGCCTGAACCCTCCACCGAAGACCTGGCCGCGTTTGGCCTGAGTGCTGATGACTACACCGAGGAAGAGCAGACCGTTGAAGTATGGCCGGATGTCTGGCCCGCGTTCGCCGTCTTCCAGTCGATGGGCACCCAGTGGCGCACGGGCATGGGTGGCATCACCGGGCTGGATTACAACGTGCTGCCCTGGCTGATGAAGCTGAACGGAGTGGAGGATGAGGCAACCGCGTTAACGGATATCCGCGTAATGGAAAGTGCAGCGCTGAAGATTATTCACAACTAGCTAATTTTGGTAGGTGTGGAAATAATGACAACCATATACATTTATGATTGAATCATTTTAGAAATAGGCGGCGAGAGCTTACTCCTTCGACTGATAATGACATTTGCTTATTTTGGAATTGGTACTGGTGTTATTGGTTTTATGCACAACTTTGCAATAGCAGAATGTATTAGTTTAATGGCAAGTTTTATATCTAAGGAGGTGGTTTTTATGACTAAATATTATGTTAAGGATATGTTTATTATGCTTCGTAATGCTTTATTAGTTGAAGTGGGTAGCCGCCGCTTCAGGCAAAGCCTGCTGATGAGCTTGTGAAACTCAAGCGAAAGCGAATTTCTAAACCGCCTCTCAAGGGCGGTTTTTTTTCGTCCGGAGAAAATTAATGACTGATATCGCTACTATTTCGCTCCGGGTGAATACTGCTGAGCTGGAGCGCGGCAACAAGGCGCTGGACGATTTCCAGCAAACAGCCGGCGGCGCGGCGAACAAAGCCGATGATCTGAACTCGGTATTTCGCGCGGGTGCATCCGATCAGAAAAAGAATACCCAGAGCCTGAAAGAGCAGCAGCAGGAGCTGCAGAACCTGCTGAATAAAATTAGCCCGGTGAACAGGGCGCTGGACGAGCTGGACAACCTGCAGGAAAGTCTGAGCAGGTTCCGTAAGAGCGGGCTGGTGCCAGATGCAGATTATTCCCGTTACAACAGCGTGCTGGAAACCACCCGGGAAAAGCTCGGCAGGGTCATGGAGGCCGAGACTGCTGAAGGGCAGGAGCGGTTAAAGCAGGCGCAGGAGACGCAGCGCGCCACCGCCGCGCAGGAAAACTTCCTCAAATCCATCACTGACCAGGCGGCGACATTCCGTGCCAGTAAGGCGGACATGGCCGAGTACCGGGCGGCGCAAATGGGGATCGCCGAGGAGGCCGCCCCGGTTATCGCAAGGCTGCGTGAGCAGGAGCGCACCGTCCAGCAGGAAGCTGCCCAGCGCCAGATCGCCGCCAGCCAGTCCCGTATGCTCAGGCAGGTTATTGCAGAGCTGGAGGCGGCAGAGCGGGCCGAAGCCGCCGAGGCGCAACGGGCGCAGGCTGTCCGCGATTCATTCACCCGTTCACTGGAAGACCAGGCCGCGGCGATCGGCAAAACACGGGCAGAACTGCTGGAGATGAGGGCCGCTCAGCTGGGTGTGTCGCAGCAGGCAGCCCCGTTTATTGCGAAACTGCGGGAGCAGGAGACGGCTTGGGAGAGGGGCATTATCAGCGCCGGGCAATATCAGCAGGCCATGCGCCAGCTACCTGCACAAATCACTGACGTTTTTACTTCGCTCGCGTCAGGTATGCCAATCTGGCTGGTGGCTATCCAGCAGGGCGGGCAGATCAAAGACTCGTTCGGCGGCATCGGCAATATGCTGAAAGCCCTGGGCGGGCTGATCACTCCCGTTAACGTGGGCCTGGCGCTTCTGGCCGGTACCGCAACGCTGCTTACCGTAGCCTACTTCAAGGGATCGGCAGAGAACGCTGAGTTCAACAAGCAGCTCATCCTGACAGGGAACTATGCCGGGCAGACCGCAGGGCAGTTATCCGCGCTGGCAAAATCCCTCTCCGGCAATGGTGTCACGCAGTACGCCAGCGCCAGCATTCTGGCCGAGGTGGTTGGATCCGGTAAATTTAACGCGGACAAATTTGAATCAGTTGCGCGCGCGGCAATAGCCATGCAGCAGGCTACCGGCCAGGCCGTGTCTGAGACGATCGCCAACTTTAAAAAGTTATATGACGACCCGACCAAAGCATCTGCCGAGCTGAACAGCCAGATGCATTACCTGACAGCCACGCAGTTCGAATACATTTCTGCGCTTGAACGACGGGGTGATAAGGAAGCGGCGGGTCAGGTTGCAGCAGACGCCTACAGCAGATCAGAGCAGCAGCGCAGCCAGCAGATCCTCGATAACCTCGGGCTGGTGGAAAGGGCGGCGAATGCCACCCAAAATGCGCTTAAGGGTATGTGGGATGAGCTACTGAATATTGGCCGCCCGCAGGCACCCCAGGACATGCTTAAGCAGATGGAAAGCCAGCTCGCTGCGCTGGAAAAAAATCTGCTTCCTGAGCGCCAGCGGCTGGGGTATGGCTATAGCTATGACACCAGCTCGCAGGATCAGGACTACGATGATCGCCGTAAGGCCCAGCTTGCTGCGATAGCTTCACTGAAAGCCCAGATTAACCCAATGCAGCAGGCGATCACCCTTCAGGAAAGCCTGAATGGCGCCATAACGTCAGGCAACAAAATTAACGAAGATGCGATCGATGCCCAGCTGGTTATCAATCGATATCTGGATGCCGGGACTACCAAAGCGGAGAAACGTCGTACAGCTCAGGAAGAGTTAAACAAGGCTATCGCTGACAATGCTAAGGCCGCCAGAGACGGAACGGCAACGCTGTGGACGCCGGAAGATATTGCAAAGGCGCGCGCTGGCATTGACAAGCTGTATCAGGATCCTAAAACGCCCAAAGCAAAAGGGGTAACAGTTGCTGCCGGCGATCGTGCCGAAGACTCTGCCCAGGCTGAACTGCTGGCCCTGCAGGCACAGCTGAAAACGCTGCAGGATCACCGCTCGGTCAATGACACTATCAGCCAGCAGCGCAAAGACCTGTATGCCACACAGTCAAAGTTCGCCGTTCTGGAAGAGGCGGCCCGCACCCGGCAGTTGTCGAAGCAGGAGCAATCGCTGCTGGTCAGTAAAGACCAGGTACTGGCGCTGGCGCGCCAGAAGGCGCTGCTGGGTGACCAGATCACCGCCCAGGAGCAGCTGAACAAGCGCATGGACACAGCCAGTAAGTATGTCACGCAGATGGCTGAAAAGCGGGCCGGGCTTGAATCAGGCGCAACGATGAGCGACAGGCTGGCAAGCCGCCAGACGGCACTCTCTCAGCTGCGCAGTGGCTGGATAAATGCTGGCGGCAGCCTTGATGATGAGGGCTACCAGAAGGAGCTTAAAGCTGCTAACGACTACTACGAAGCGGAGGATAAGCTTCGCGGTGACTGGCGGGCTGGCTTTAAGAAAGGGTGGTCCGAATACTTGGATTCGGCGACAAACGTCTACGCCTCGATGCAGAGCGTGGCGCAGTCAGCCATGGGCGGCATCTCTGACATGATGACGAACCTCGTCACCACCGGCACGGCCAGCTTCAAGAGCTTTGCCGCGTCGATGATGAAAATGATTGCTGACGTCATTAACCGGCTGCTGGTGGCCTACGCCGTGCAATCTGCGCTGGGGTGGGTAACCGGCAGCGTCAGCAGCAGCGGGAGCACGCCATCAGGTGCTTACGCCAGCGCGGCTAATTCAGGCGTCAGCCTCTATGACTCTGGTGGCTACACCGGCCCCGGCGGAAAATATGAGCCTGCAGGCATCGTTCATAAAGACGAGTTCGTCTTCACTAAAGAGGCCACCAGCGCGCTGGGCGTCGATAACCTCTACGCGCTCATGCGAAACGCCCGTGGATATGCCAGCGGTGGTCTTGTCGGGCGGGCACCCATGTTCGGCCTGGGCAATAACGCGGGTGCGGCCGGTTCGGCTCCCGTGATAAACACCACAGTGAACGTAGACGCTAACGGCAACGCCTCGGCGCAATCAGAAGGCTCTGGCGATGCAATGGGCCGGGCGATGGCGGCGGAGATGCAGAACGCAGCCACTCAGATAGTGCAGAAGCATCTGAAGAATGGCGGGATGATTTACAACTTTGTTAAAGGCAGATAGCCCACTCTGGTGGGCTTTTTTTATGGAGTAAATATGGCAGTCGACACTTACCGATGGCCTGTGCAGCTGGGCGGCGGGGCCATTGAGTATGCCCAGGCGATCCGCTCGGCCCAGTTTGGCGACGGGTATGAGCAGGTCGCCGAAAACGGCATTAACTCCACGGCCATTCATGTCCCGATGAAATATGTCGGTAAGGATACTGAGGTTAATGAGATCCGCGCTTTCCTGCTGGCCCACACCGTCAAAGCCTTCATCATCATCCCGCCGGGAGAGGAAAAGGGCCTTTATCGCGTCGTGGCTAACTCAGTGCGTAAGAACCTGATAAGCAGCAATGCCGCAGAACTGACGTTCACCATCAAGCGGGCTTACGGAGTTTACGCATAATGGCACTGGTCGATCAGGCTGCAAAACTGGCACCCGGCGGCAGGGTGCGCTTAATCAAGGTGGATGCGTCAGAATTTAGTGGCGGGATCCACCGCTTCCATTACAGCCCGTTCCCGCATACCCCTGAAGAAATCGATGCGGCAAACGGTGACGAGGACAAGCTCGGGCCGAAGCCCATTATCTGGGATGGCGAGGTTTATGAGTTCTGGCCGTTCCAGATGTCCGGCTTGGAGCTTTCAACAGACCAGGCGGCAGAGCCGGATCTCAGCGTGTCGAATCTGGACGGACACATCACGGCGCTATGCCTGCAGTTCCGGGATATGGTCAACGCGAAGGTGAGCATTATCGACACCTATGCTGTTTATCTCGATGCTGTAAATTTCCCGGGCGGCGTGAATCCGACCGCTGACCCGACAATGTTCTCTCTCCAGACCTTCTGGCTTGATACGAAAACGGCCGAGCACGACGAAACGGTTGCGTGGTCGATGAGCAGCCCGGCGGACCTGCAGGGGCTGGTGATTCCCACTCGGCAAATCACGTCTCTTTGCGAGTGGGCGATGCGCGGCCTGTACCGCAGCGGCGACGGCTGCACCTACAACGGCACGGCGTATTTCGACGCCAAAGGCAATCCTGTTGCTGACCCGGCACTGGATGCATGCGGCGGCTGCCTGAGCGACTGCCGTAAACGCTTCGGCGCTGGCCTGGCCGAACCCAACACCGCCATTCTCGATTTTGGCGGCTACCCCAGCACGGTTCTGATCTCCCGATAAGGTTTCCCATGAACAAAACGATAATGGCAGCAATCCGGGCACACGCACTGGAGGAGTCGCCGCGCGAGTGCTGTGGCTTCGTTATTCAGGCAGGCCGCCGCCAGCGCTACGTCCCGGTACCGAACAGTCACGAAAACCCGACAGAGCATTTCCGCATCGATGGTGAGCACTGGGCGAATGCCGAGGACACCGGCACGATTATCCGCGTCATTCATTCGCACCCGGGCGATGGTGCCCGGCCTATACCCTCAGACCTTGATCGCCAGCAGTGCAACAACTCCGGCGTTGTCTGGGGCGTCTATGCGCCCGACTGCGACGAATATGCGGAAATTACACCGGGAGAGGCACCGCTACTCGATCGCCCATTCATTCTCGGTTCTGACGACTGCTGGGGCCTGATAATGGACTGGCACGCCACCCAGGGCGTTACGCTTAATGATTTCCGCGTGGACTACCCCTGGTGGGAAAGTCAGTACCCGGACAACCTCTATCTCGACAACTGGGAGAAAGAGGGATTCGTTGAATGCGATCCGATGCCTGGCTGCATGGTCATCATGCAGGTGCAGGCTGATAAGTGGAATCATGCCGGGATCATTACTGAAGACGGTGAGTTGCTCCATCACCTTTATGGGCACCATTCATGCACCACGCCATATGCTCGTGGTTACTTCAAAGATCGGACGATGATATGCGTCCGCCATAAAAACTTACCGAAGGAAATCAAACCATGGCGCGTTTAACCACTATCCGCCTGTATGGCGCTCTCGGCGCGCGGTTTGGTCGCATTCACCGCCTGGCGGTCCAGACCTCAGCAGAAGCGGTGAAAGCCCTGTGCGTCAACTTTGATGGATTTGAAAGCTATCTCATGAATGCCAAGAAAAATGGCATGGTCTTCGCCGTGTTCAGGGGTAAACGCAACATCGGGGTGGAGGACTACCAGAGCCTTGGTGGCAATAACGACATTCGTATTGCACCGGTAATGGAGGGGGCTAAAAAGGCAGGGGTGTTCCAGACCATTCTCGGCGCGGTAATGGTGGTCGCCGGGATAGCAATAGCCACTCTTAGCGAAGGAACTTTGGCGACTTTTGGTGCAGGGCTGGCAGCCGGAGGTGTCGGCATGATGGCTGGTGGGATCTATCAAATGCTTTCACCTCAACCAAAAGGTCTTCAGAGCCGTGAGGATCCTGACAACAAGCCCTCATACGCCTTTGGCGGCGCTGTGAACACTATCGCCATGGGTAATCCGGTGCCGGTCCTTTACGGAGAGCGTGAGATCGGTGGAGCTATCATAAGCGCGGGCATCGTCGCCGAGGATATTTGATACTAATTATGCTTTAGAAATCGCTGCGAATTTTGTTTCAGTCCCTTACCCCTGTCAGGATTAATCCTGACTTTTACTGATGAGAGTAAGGATATGAAAAAGTTATCATTGGCTCTGATTTTGCTGCTTCCGATGCTTGCGAATGCACAAAAATCGAACTCTATTAGCACAATGAACCAGGCAGTTGACAGTGCTTGCGTAAACGACTCGAATTATAGAACTTGCCGGAAAGTGGTTTTATTAGCAGCCAATTTCGCAATGACAAATGCAGGGTTTTACACCGAAAATTGCATTGCAAATGTAAAAAATGAAGATAAGGCCAAATGCGCTGACGCAAAAAGACTGATTGATTTTCTTCAGGATGAAAATGATGGATAGTCGCTACCCGATTTTCTATTGAGTTTTACATTGAACATCAAGATGAAGGTGTTTAGGATGTTTCCGATTTTTTAAAAGGAAACATGAAGTGAAGAAAATTTTAGGTCTTTTAGCTGGCTCCATCTTGTTATCTGGATGCGCCACTATTGTGGGTGATGATACACAGCTTGTTCAGGTAAACAGCGAACCAACCGGAGTACAGTTCCAGATTAAAGATGAAACTGGGGCTACTGTTGCTCAGGGTACAACGCCGCAGGGTGTTACATTGGCTAAATCTGATGGAAGCTATTTTGGTAAAAAGAGCTACCAGATTACCATGGGCAAAGATGGATTCTCGCCCGTAACCTTGCCTATTAAGGCAAGCGCTAATGGTTGGTACATAGGGGGAAATATTGTGTTTGGTGGTTTGATCGGTTGGCTTGCAGTCGATCCATTTAATGGCGGGATGTATACGTTAAAACCAAAGCAAGTTACTGCCGTAATGGTTCCACAGGCGCAGTAGCGTTGAAAGCCCACTCAGGTGGGCTTTTTACTTCCTTATTTAAAAAACTCTGCAAAATTTTAAGGCCTTTCCTGACCCGCTTAACTGCGGTTTTTTTCAAACCAAATAACCCGCTTCGGCGGGTTTTTTTATGGACGCAATATGGCAACGATCACTGGTGCGAAGGGTGGCAAACAAAAGCAGCACACGCCTGTAGAACAGCCTGACAGTGCCCAGTCGATGGCGCGTTGTCGCATGCTGCTGGCGCTGGGTGAGGGGGAGTTCGCCGGTGGGTTGGATACCACACGCATTTACCTGGACGGTACGCCTCTGGGCAATGCTGACGGCAGCATGAACTTCGAAAATGTCTCCTGGGACTTTCGCCCGGGCACCCAGATGCAGGATCCTATCCCCGGCTTCCCGGCGGTGGAGAACGAAACCACCATTGGCGTATCACTGACGAACGCCACGCCCTGGACACGCGCATTAAGCAATACCCAGATTGACGCCGTGCTGGTCCGGATCGGTATCTCCGGCCTGCAGCAGCAGGAAAACGACGGCGATATTGTCGGCACCTCTGTCACCTACCATATCGATGTGGCCACTGATGGTGGCTCTTACGAAACGGTCATGACTAAAACGGTGACCGAAAAGCTCAGCTCGCTGTATGAACTCACTCACCGCATTAACCTGCCGAAGGCCAGTACGGGCTGGCAGATCCGCGTCGTGCGCGACACCGCCGACAGCACCAGCCAGCTGCTGCAGAACAAGACGCAGGTGCAGGCCATTACCGAGGTGATCGACGCACGCCTGCGTTATCCGCACACCGCACTGCTTTACGTGTCGTTTAATGCTAAAGCCTTCAGCAACATCCCGAAGATTTCCTGCAGGCCAAAAGGCCGCATTATTCGCATCCCCTCGAACTATGATCCGATAGCGCGGATCTACACCGGCACATGGGACGGCACGTTTAAATGGGGCTGGTCGAATAACCCGGCATGGATCTGGTTTGATGTCCTGACCGAGCCGCGCTTTGGCCTCGGTCGCCGCGTAACGCCGGATATGCTGGATAAGTGGGAGCTTTACCGCATCGCACAGCGTTGCGATCAGCCGGTTCCGGACGGTAAAGGAGGTAGCGCCACAGAGCCGCGCTTCATGTTCGACGTCTACATCCAGTCGCAGGCCGATGCCTGGCAGGTAATCAAGGATATCGCTGCAGGCTTTAACGGCATGACATTCTGGGGCAACAACATGTTTAACGTTGTCTCCGATATGCCAGTTGATACGTCGAAGCTGCAGATCCTCACCCGTGCCTCAGTGGTGGACAAACCTACGTACTCCAGCGGAAGCGAGAAGAACCGCTATTCCAGCGCGCTGATTAACTTCAGCGACCCGGATAACCACTATCAGGACCGCACCACGGCGGTGATGTTCCCTGACCTGGTGAAGCAGTTCAAGTTTAAGCAGACGCAGATAACGGCCATCGGCTGTACCCGCGAGAGCGAGGCGCAGCGGCGCGGCGGCTGGGCGGTGTATTCCAACTATCTTGACCGCATCATTACTGTTCAGACGGGGCTGGACGGCGTTGCCTTTATGCCCGGTACCGTGTTCGCCTTTGCAGATGAACGCGTTTCTGGCCGGGTATACGGCGGGCGCATAACGGATTATGACGCATCGATCCGGGCGGTCACCACTGACCGGGGCACCAGCGCGGTACCCGGTGATACGCTGATGATCCGCACGCAGGGCGGTACCGTGGAGAGCCGCATTATCCAGGCGGTAAACGGCAGTCAGCTGATTGTGGCCACTCCCTTCATCGGGGCGCCAGCACCGGACGCGGTCTTTGTCATTGATGCAGGGCAGCTGCGCCTGCAGTATTTCCGGGTGACTAACCTCAGGTACAACGACGAGGAAAACACCTTTACTATTACCGGCGCTGAGTACAACACCTCGAAATACGATGCCGTGGATAATAATGCCCGGCTGGACATTCCGCCGATCAGCCTTATCCCCACCGGGCTGGTGGCGCAACCGGGTAACGTCACGATCTCTGGCTATGATACCGTTCGCCAGGGGCAGCGCGTGGCCACACTGGTGGCAACATGGGACGCACCGCTGGATAAAAACGGCAAACCTCAGGCCGATGTGGTTGCCTACCAGGCGCAGTGGAAGCGCGGGGACAACGAGTGGATCAACACCCCGGAAACGGGGCTGAGAAGCATCGAGGTACCGGGCATATTTGCCGGTGATTACCTGGTGCGTGTCCGGGCGATCAACTCCGGCGGCGCATCCAGCCTGTGGGCCTCCTCGACCCTTACTCACCTCTCCGGGCGCTCGGGCGATGTGCCGAAGCCCGTCGGCCTGGCCGCCACGGATGATGTCGTTTTCGGCATCAACATCACCTGGGCATTTCCGGCAGACAGCGGAGACACGCTGAGCACCGAGATTCAGTACAGCGTGACCGCTGACGGCGAAAAGCCTGTGCTGCTCGCCGCAGTGCCTTATCCGCAGCAGCTTTACCAGCAGATGGGACTCAGGGCGGGGCAGGAGTTCTGGTACCGGGCACGGCTGGTGGATCGTATCGGTAACCAGTCCGGGTGGACTGATCTGGTGCGCGGGCAGGCGAGCATCGACGTTTCTGACATTACTGACGCTATCCTGGATCAGATTAAGGAGACTGAACTCTTCAAGGACCTGATCGAGAACGCCGTCGAGACCAGCCAGACCGTTGCGGATATGGCCGCCTCGATAGCCGAAAATGCCGACCAGCTGGCGGCGGCCGTCGGCGCAAACCGGGAGACCGCCGAGGGCGTCATTAAAAACGCTCTGGCCATCGCAGAGGTGACGTTCCGGCAGTCGGCTCAGAACGGTGAGAACTCGGCGCAGTTTGAGCAGCTGCGCCAGGTGATTGCCACAGAGACCGATGCGCGGGTTACCGATGTCACTCGCCTTGAGGCATCGACGTCGGCAAACGCAGCGGACATCACTGAGGTGCGCGAGGCGATCGCTACCGAGGAAGAAGCGCGGGCCACGGCGGTTAACCAGCTGACGGCGGCCACGAAAACCGCGTCTGATAAAGCCGATGCGGCAACTGATGCAGCCGATGCTGCAACTAAGGAGGTGGCGAAGAACACTGCTGCTATCACCGAGCTTGACCAGGTGGTCACAACGCTGGACAGCGCCACGGCTTCACGGTTCGATGAGCTGGAGGGCCAGACGTCAGAGGCCAGCGGCAGTGTACAGAATACGGCGATAGCCCTGATTCAGAACACACTGGCGCAGGTCAGCGCCCGGCGGACCCTGACAGCGGTGAATGCTGCCAACAGCGCCCAGATTGACCGCATCGATACAGTAGCGGCCAGCGACCGGGAAGCCTCAGCACAATCGCTTCTGCAGATATCCTCCCGGGTGGACGGGGCCGTCTCCTCGATCAACAGCATCAGCCAGACGTTCGCTGATTACCGGCAGTCCACGGCATCGCAGATCACCTCCCTGACGGCCACGATTGGAGGTGTCAGCTCAGCGGTAACGACGAACGCCCAGGCCACTGCCGATATCAACAACAACCTGAATGCGATGTACAGCATCAAGGTGGGCGTTGATGCGAACGGCGTGAGGTATGCCGCAGGGATGGGGCTGGGTGTGCAAAATACGCCGTCAGGCATGCAGTCTCAGGTGATATTCCTCGCCGATCGGTTCGCGGTGATGAGCTATGCCGGAAGCACAGTAACGCTGCCGTTCGTAATCCAGAACGGTCAGACCTTTATCCGCGATACCTTCATTCAGGATGCAACGATTACTCGAGCAAAGCTGGCAGAGACGCTTAGCTCCGTAAATTACTCTCCGGGCCAGGCAGGGCTGTCAATCAACTTCAAAACGGGAACACTTGAGAACTACGGAAGCGACGCTACCGGCGCGATGAAGCAGACCAATACCACCATCAGCATCAGGGACGCAAACCGTCTGCGGGTGCAGTTCGGCAAATTAACGGGGGTATTCTGATGGCGTGGGGCATTCAGACATGGGATACCAACGGCAATCCTAATAACTACGGGTTGGTGCCGATCAGCGTGCTGGGTTATTTCGCGGTCGCCGCCGGGCAGCAGTCAGGCGTGGCGAGCTATACGGTACCGGCGGGGTTCAGGCTGGAGTTCCTGCAGGTAACCGCCAGCGACAGCTACACCACTACCCGCCGCTCCATTACGGTGTCAGGAGGCACCATCACCCTGAGCGTGGCGGCGGAAACAAACTTCGGTGCTGGTACCTACCCGGCTATTAACGGCTTCGTTATTGCTTATCTGAGGGCCGCGTAATGGACTGGGGAGCACTACTGGTAACTGAGAACGGCGCGCCATTTATCACGCCGCAGTCGATACCGCTGGCGATGTACAGCAAAAAAAGCGCGGGCATATCCGGCTCTGCCGGTTCGGTCACAACCATTTCACAGGCATTTCCTTCCGGCAGGCCTGTTATCCCGTTCGTGTACTCGACCACTAACTGCGTTGTCAGTTACACCGTAGGCGGGAATGTCTGCACAGTGACGTTCCGCAACTCAACGGCAGCCGGTACCGCATACGTGTACTTTTTCACGATTTTCGAACAGCCGCTGCCGGACTGGGGTATAGCTATCTGGGACGAACAGGGCACCTGCATCCTGACAAACGAAACCAGGGTATTAACGGATGTTCAGGCGATCGGCACAAACGGCAGCGACAGCGCGGGCTTCTCGATTAACACCTCGTTGGCGGGAAAATTTGGCATCGTTCCGTCAATGTCCGGCCTGGCGACTGGTGTGATCCTCGATGGCGGTACGCGGCCCTGGTCCTCGCAGTATTTCTTTTCAGCGGTATTCAACGGAGGCACTACCCAAATCGGGCAGGCTACCACCGGAGGAACCGCCGGAAGCGGCGTATCAAACCTCGCTTACCACAATATGAAAAACAGCGTTTACGCGCTGAACCTCGCTAACTACGACTGACAGCCACCCACATTCCATACAGAACCCGCCGAGAGCGGGTTTTTTATTGTCCGGAGAAAATATGATTTACACCACTGGCACGATCGCCGGCAGCGGCAACACTCTCACCGGTACTGGCACCAATTTCGCCGCGGCGGGCACACTGATCCGCAACGGCTGTACCGTCATCGTAATGACCAGCCCGGTACAGGTCTTTCAGATCACAGCAGTCAACAGCGCCACGCAGCTGGCTGTAACACCTGCAGTCAATCCGGCGATCCCGGCAGGCACCCGTTATTCTATCCTGCTGAGCGACAGCCTGAGCGTGGACGGACTGGCGCAGGATATTGCCGAGACTTTCGGTATGTACCAGCGGTATATAAGCGGGTTTGCTGACGTGATGACCGGCACAGGCAACGTGACTATCACCATCAATGGTGTGTCGGTCACGGTGCCCACGCAAAAGTCACTGGTTCAGAAAGGCGCAAACGGGGCGGTACCAGTAAAATCCGGCGGCACCGGCGCTACCACCGAGAGTGAAGCCCGGGATATGTTAGGTCTCGGAAGCGCAGCGACAAAAAATGTCCACACATCATCATATGGTGATACGGCGGGGGGAGGGGTAGCACTTCAGGTAAACGCCGATTTTCGCTCAGTCGTCGGTTATGATTTTATAGGTAATTTTCCACGAGGTGTGACGGGAGGCATTCAGTCGGCGTCTAAATACGGGGCAGCAGGTGATTATATCGGTCTGCTTTCTGTAAGGGGATGGCAGGATACCTCCGGTAGTGCTGCTTGTTGGCAAATGGCAGTAAACCATTCATTGCAGGCGCTCCGTATCCCTATTTATAACACAGACGGCAACTGGTATCTCCAGACTTTCAAAATCTGGAACCAGCGAAACACCACCGTTGATGGTAACGGATTTATCAAACAGGCATCTCCAATTGTGCAAATCCGCGCAGATGGGTTCTCTGTCAATGACGAGTCAGAAGGCGTGAAAGTCACGCGGCAGAGTGAAGGTGTTTACCTCATTGACGGCTGCATGGGCCTGAATGCGGACGCAGCCTGGGGCGGTCCGGATGGCGGTTTCGAGATCCCCCTGGACCGTAACAAGCAGCCGCTGATCTGGCTGGATTATGAAGTCAATGCCGAGGGTTCCGTGCTGGTTAAAACGTACCACCGCACCTATCCGGATGCTCCTGAATTTGCCCGCAATGAGCGCGCCGGTTATAAAAATGGAGATCCGGTTGATATTCCGGCAGGGCTGTTTATTTCGGTCCGCGTGGAAATGCCAGAGAACTCACTTTATAACCAAAAGCTGAAAGCGGCCGAAGAGGTAATGATTAAAGAACAGGCGGCACTGGCGATAAAAGCCGCTGAAAATGCGGAGCAAGATGTAAATCCTGATAATCAATAGGCCGCGCCGTATTGCAATACCCACTTTGAGAATCTACTGTATATATAAACAGTATTTTACAAAGGAGGTAACCAAAATGCATTTGCAACGCTTAATTTTTCCTGAACAGCAGATCAAGATCCCTATTTACGGGGACACAATATCCGCCGGCTTCCCAAGCCCGGCGGCTGACTACATAGAATCGGGCATCGACCTGATTTCTCAGTTAATCCCGCATCCCTCCTCGACATATACGCTCCGCGTGTCGGGCGATTCAATGATTAATGCCGGGATCACCGATGGTTCCTACCTCCTGGTTGATTTCAGCATCCACCCACAGCACGGCGACATTGTTGTCGCGAACATCGCCGGGGAGTTCACTGTCAAAAGACTGGTGACTCACCCGGTGGCCCAGCTGGTTGCCGAAAACCCCGCTTACCCACCTATCAAAATTTATGACGCCGACGGTTTAGACATTGTCGGCGTTGTCATTTCAGTCATTACCACACTGCGTCGAAACCATGTTTGCGCTCGTTGATATGAACTCGTTTTATGCGAGCTGCGAGACCGCGTTCCGGCCCGATCTTGTGGGCCGGCCGATTGTCGTACTCTCGAACAATGACGGATGCGTGATTGCCCGCAGCGCTGAGGCCAAACGCCTGGGCATCAAAATGGGTGTCCCCTGGTTCCAGTTGAAGTCGGTAATGTTCCCGGAGCCGGTGATCGCGTTCTCCAGCAACTATGAGCTGTACGGCGATATGTCGCATCGCGTCATGACGACGCTCGAGAAGATGTGCCCGCGTGTGGAGGTGTACTCCATCGACGAGGCGTTTTGCGATCTCACTGGCGTGCGTAACTGCCGGGACCTGGCCGATTTTGGCCGGGAGATCCGGACCACTATCCGGCGCAATACCCGCATCTGGTGCGGCGTCGGCATTGCCCAGACCAAAACCCTGGCGAAATTAGCTAACAGGGCCGCCAAAATGTGGCCGCAAACGGGAGGGGTAGTGGACCTGTCGAACGTGGAACGCCAACGGCGACTGATGGCGCTGATGTCGGTGGAGGAGGTTTGGGGCGTTGGCGGGCGCATCGCCAAAAAGCTGCAGTCGATGGGGATCGACAATGCACTGCAGCTGGCGGACAGCGACATCAGGTTTATCCGGAAGCACTTCAGCGTCGTGCTCGAGCGAACGGTGCGGGAGCTGCGCGGTGAATCCTGCCTCGAGCTGGAGGAATTTGCGCCGACGAAGCAGGAGATCGTCTGCAGCCGCAGCTTTGGCGAACGCATCACCGATTATGAGGCGATGCGTCAGGCGATCTGCAGTTACGCGTCCCGGGCGGCGGAGAAGCTGCGTCGCGAGCACCAGTTCTGCCGCTACATTTCCACGTTTGTGAAGACTTCCCCTCACTCCGGCGAGCCATATTACGGGAACAGCGCCGCCACGCGACTGATGACGCCCACGCAGGACACTCGCGACATTATCGCGGCGGCTACACGCTGTCTGGAGGCCGTATGGCGTGACGGTCATCGCTACCAGAAGGCGGGGATCATGTTAGGGGATTTTTACAGCCAGGGCCTTGCCCAGCTCGATTTGTTTGACGCTAACGCGCCGCGCCCGGGCAGCGAGGAGTTAATGGCGCTGATGGACAGGCTGAACCAGAAGGGGCGGGGCACGCTGTATTTTGCAGGGCAGGGGATCCAGCAAGCCTGGCAGATGAAGCGCGAAATGCTTTCGCCGCGTTACACAACACGATGGTCAGATCTGCCGATTGTCCGGGCAAATTGAATAGATGCGAAACAATCCATTATGCTAGCTCGATAGCTCATTTAGACCCTGTGCATGCATGGCCAATGGCAGCTATGAGCGAGGAACGGACAATCAATAACGTTAGAATTGGCAGGGAGAATGCTAACTGATAGCATCACTTCGCTTCGTTTTATGAAAATTTAGTCCGTTTCTGATTGTTCTCTTGAGAATGTTGCGAATCCAGGCATACTGGTAGTAAGCATTCCCCTAAACCTAATAGCTTTTGCTTAAGACGAGTGATTAATTCATGGAAATAGAAAAAATAAAATCTTCTGTCAGTGACATGATACTCGAGGGAAAAGTATCTCAAGATGTTATCAATACATTCATAAAGGAAGATGGCACAGTTTTACCTTTAGAAAGTGTCCTATGGGATTATAAGGTTGAGTTTGATGATTCAACGCATGGACTAAAAAAAACGTTAAAAAGCATAGTAAGCCTTTATAATACTTACGGCGGCTATATCATTTATGGGATCAGTGAAAAGATAAAAGATAGCGAATTTGTTGTCGTCGGTGTCAAGAGTAACCATATTGATCAACAGAAACTAAGGGGGCAATTTGATAAATATTTCGGAAAGCGAATACCTTTACTTTACCAAGAAATAAAAATAACCATTAATAACGGCGAAAAACTAGTTGGTCTTTTATTTATACCTAAAAGGAAAAACTCGGAGCGATCATTAGCTCCAATAATTGATGCTGCTGATGAAAAGTCAAAATTCATCCTTGAAAAAAATACTGTCTATTTCAGAACGGAGGATGAATGTAAGAAAGTTGTGAGTACAGATGATTTTATTTTCATATCAAGTCCAAGGGTGTTTGGGGAACAATCATCACAGTATAAAACTCCAAGTGTTTTTATAGATCATAACCTACCTGATAAATCCTTTATCTGTCCCATATTTGTTGGGCGGTTTGGGATTCTTAATGAATTATGGGCATGGCTAGCTGATGAACTACAGCATTCTAAAGTGTTAGCAGCTGATGGAGGAAAGGGGAAAACCTCAATTGCATATGAATTTTGCCAGCTATTAATTACAACGAGGGTTGAAGGAATTGAGCAGATTATATGGCTCACTGCAAAAAATAAGCAATTCAAGCCCATATTCAACGAATATGTCTCTGTACCTGAGACACATTTTAACGACATGTCCACATTGTTGAAGGAACTTTGCATTAGAACTGGTTCGATAGAAAATACCCTTGAGGATTTATCAGTAGTGCAATTGACAAAGTTAGCCAAGCAAAACCTAAAAGAATACCCTTCATTTATTGTTATAGATGATGTCGATTCAAGCACTCCTGAAGAACAAAAAAGAATATTAGAAATGGCAAGGACTATTTCATCTGAATCATCAAAAATATTATTAACTACTAGAGTTAATAGCATTTACTCATTAGACTCCTCAATCTTGATCCCCGGAATGTTTGATGATGAGTTTAAAGATCTTATAAATACTTTATGTGATAGACTTAACTTACAGAAACTTAATGATAAAAATTTAGCTAAACTCGAAAAAGCATCTGAAGGATCTCCATTGTTTTCAGAATCAATATTGAGATTGTTTAAACAAGGAAGTTCTATTGATTTGGCTATTCAGGAATGGACAGGTAAAAGTGGTGAGGCAGCAAGAGAGGCAGCTTTAAAGAAAGAGGTTAGCGAATTATCTTTAGAGGCTAAAAAGGTTCTAGTAACTGTTTGCACTGTAGGTTCATGCTCGAAATCTGAAATCAGACAACTTACTGACCTTGAACATACGGACATTGGGAGTGCACTCCAAGAACTAGACCTCTTATTTTTGCTGAATAGCACGCCATTCATTGAATCCGAACCTCGGTATGAATCATCATCCTCAATTAGTTATCTTATAGCCAATATGGTTTCTGAGATTATACCTGAAGCCAATAATTTTTTGAGTAAAATAAAGAAAGCTTATTATGGCTTACAGTCCAATTCCAGAAGATACCACCCTCGCGTAGGTGATGCTGTCCGACAATGTAATGCTTTATTAAAATCAAGTCGATATTCAGAGGCTAGAGAAACGTTACAAAGTTTAATTAAAGATCCTGAGTTTAAAGAAAATAAAGATTTATATTATCTCTCTGCATCTATTGAGTTTTCCGACCCTGCTTCTGAGCCAAAAACTGTAAGTCATGCGTTTCAGCAAGCTTATATTAAGGGGCAAAGGAAACAACAATTTTTTGAACAATGGTATGATTTTTCTTTAAAGAATGAATCAAACACCACAGTGCTGGATATTTGTAGAAATGCTATTAAATCAGGAACAAATGATTTCCGGTGGGCAGATAGATACATTGAGGTTACATATAAGATTATACCAACTATAACTAATAGTAGAAAGAAGAAAGAGCATCTAATAGAGTCTTATAAAGTACTTATATCTTCAAAAAATACTCGCGGATATGGCATCAATAGAGATGTTTTTAAAGCGAAATCGCAGAGGCTTCTCGAAGAGTTGATTATAATTCTCGATGCAATTCAAGATATCAGAGAAAAAGCAAAAATTATTTTATTTGCCTTTGACAATGGAGATATGGGATCCTTTACTCTCACAAATTTGATTGAGGTTTCTAGAGCTATACGGGAACGTAACGTAAATGATGATTTATTGTCCGAGAATATATTTAATGCAATGACTGCTGCGACGGAATATCTTATGCAGCAGGAGTCAAAAAGAATAAATATTCTTGATGGATTAAATGAAGAACTCATAAAACATGCGAAAGGGAGATAAGCAGCATCTCAGCAACACGAAGGTGACGGTTATTTTAAAATAATCGTTAACTTCATGAATTATAAAAAAGAATGCATTTAAATTCATAAGTAATTTAATAGTACTATTTGTTCGTATGTCCGCTTCTGGCACGAAGCGGACATATCACCATACTAAGGTCACCTATGAGCGAACATCGGAAGTTCGCCCTGAATAAATTACTAAAACTACCATGTGAAGATCGGGGAGGAGCTGGCGAGCAGATGCACTTCCATAGATAAGATTTATACTTTTACGGTATATAGTATAGGAAGGGGAATCTGCAAAGTATTAGTTCATTACTCAATCTAATTTTTTGAATAAAGAAGGGTGTGTTAGAATATATTAAATTTTGATTAAATGTTTCGCGTGGCATACAGTACAAAAAAATGTAAATAAATACTTATGATTTGAATGTTACAATTCGGCGATAAATGTTATAAGTCGCTACAATGATTTTAAGGTAGATGTCCTGCAGATAAGGTGGTAAATCCCTACCTAAATCATCTGTTAGTTTATCATTCTCTACCGTGTAATCGCCATGATAACAAATACCACCCATATGTGGGTTAACGTTAACAGTGTCCTTGCGGATCGAAAAATACATTTCACTTGATGGGTTTGGACTAAAGTTGAATGTCACATTAAAGGACTCAATTGTTTCATAAAACTCGCAAGATAATACTACATAGTCAATCAACTCCTTTACTGGCAAGTATATTAAGCCTATGTAAATAGAATTATCTCTATATTGGATGGAATTGAATATATCTTTAAATAAGATATCTATCCTACGATCTTTTACGATTATATTTAAAGGCCCGACGCCACGCAAAGTAAAGAATTTATCATTTGCGTTCCTATATAAACTAAAATATTCAATATCACGAATGCTTGAAAAAAGTTCACGATGACGTTTTACATTTTCTGTAAAGACATCCTGAGATACTTCATCTCTCGCTTTGCCTACTTTACTCTGCGCATACTGTTCAGCTGTAAGCTTCCATTTACGAAGAAGCTTAACAGAGAAGCGGTCTGCATCAACATCAATTTCTTTTGCATGGATAGAGCAAAGCCAAATGCCATTGTCAAAAGAACATCTTTGAGCTTTTTGCATTTCCTTGTTGTAGCGGGGTCCACCTTCAGATGCGGCTTCAATATGGCATGCCTGTCCAACATTAACTCGCTTGGTAGGATCCGTATGGGGTCCAACAGTCACAACTCTGCAATCCGGATTGGAGCAAAGCCATGCTACTCGTTCGGCCAACCTCTGTTTAATTGCTTTAGAGAAATCGTCCCTCACTGCTAATCCCTGTTTTAATTACTATTACGCGTTGGTCAACACTTTATCATAATTGCAAAACTTTAGTCAGGTTAACCGGCTCAACCCATATATTATTATCTATCTGCTGCAGCAATGTCCGCTTCTGGCACAAAGCAGACATTGATACGTGCCTCGTTAGCCTAGACCTGAACTTGCCTTGCGGAGATCCTCAGCTAGCAAGCCAGGCAGACAAAACGCGAAATGCTCTCGCCGCGCTATACCATGTGGTGATCACATCTGCCGATGGTGCGAGCTAATTAGCTAAATAACTGGGGGCAAATTTGGGGGCATTTTGTGGCACAGGGGGCAAGATTTGGGACAACAAAACGACCTTGAATGACCGTATATGGCCGTTAGGGTAGGTTCCTAAGTTTATGTATTGAAAGTAAATTAATGATGTGACTGAAGTTTTGTAAAAGACAATGTAATTGCGGAACAACTGCACAAAACGTTGATAAAACAGCCGCCCGCAGGCGGCTAACGGTGAATTATCGCGCAGCGCGCTGGAGGATCACGCTTGAAGGCTGACGCTGCAGGAAGCGCATCCGCAGCATCATCATGATCGCCGCCGAGGTCAGGCCAATGATAAAGCCCATCCAGAAGCCAGCCGGACCCATACGATCGACAACCAGATCGGTCAGCGCCAGCACGTAGCCGCTCGGCAATCCCAGCACCCAGTAGGCAATGAAGGTAATGAAAAAGATCGAGCGCGTATCTTTATAACCGCGCAGGATGCCGCTGCCCACTACCTGAATAGAGTCGGATATCTGATAGATTGCCGCCAGCAGCATCAGCTGTGCCGCCAGGTGCACCACTTCAGGGTTATCGTTGTAGAGCAGGGCGATCTGCTCCCGCAGCGACACGGTAAAGATCGCGGTAATTACCGCCATGCAAACCCCGACGCCCAGGCCGGTGCGGGCGGCGGTCTGCGCGTCCAGGGTCGAACCCTGTCCAAGGCGAAACCCGACGCGAATGGTCACCGCCGCCGCCAGCGACATTGGCAGGACAAACATCAGCGAGCTAAAGTTAAGGGCGATCTGATGGCCCGCCACGTCAACAATGCCCAGCGGAGAGACCAGCAGCGCCACCACGGCAAACAGCGTCACCTCAAAGAAGAGCGCCAGCGCAATAGGCAGGCCGAGCTGCACAAGGCGCTTAAGAACGCTGAAGTCGGGCCTGGCAAAGTGCTGATCCTGACGGATATCACGCATGGAGCGGGCGCGTTTAATGTAGGAGAGCATACAGATAAACATGACCCAGTAGACCGCTGCCGTAGCGACACCGCAGCCGACGCCGCCCAGCTCCGGCATGCCAAAGTGGCCGTAGATAAAGATATAGTTAACCGGAATATTGACCAGCAGGCCGAGAAAACCAAACACCATGCCAGGTTTGGTTTTTGCCAACCCCTCGCACTGGTTTCGCGCTACCTGGAAAAAGAGGTAGCCCGGCGCGCCGCAGAGCAGGGCGCGGAGATAACGTACGGCTTTATCCGCCAGCGCTGGATCAATGTTATGCATAGCATGAATAATATGCCCTGCATTCCAGAGGACGATCATCACTAACACAGAGACAAAGCCAGCCAGCCAGAACCCCTGGCGCACCTGCTGGGCAATACGATCCCGGCGGCCGGAGCCGTTTAGCTGGGCAATGACCGGCGTCAGGGCCAGCAGCAGGCCGTGGCCGAAGAGGATCGCCGGCAGCCAGATGGAGGTACCGATCGCGACGGCCGCCATGTCGGTGGCGCTATAGCCCCCCGCCATGACGGTATCAACAAATCCCATGGCGGTTTGCGCGACCTGCGCAAGGATCACCGGGATAGCCAGCGCCAGCAGCTGGCGCGCTTCGATAAAATACTTCTGCACGGAAACACCTGTATATTGTTGTTATAGGAAAGGATGAAAAAGCCGCCTTTACTGGCAGCGAGAAGAGTTTGCAGGATAAATAGCCAGACCATTGTAACGGGGAACGGCGAATATGCCAGAGAAAAAACAGCCAGGGCGGGTGCAGCGCTGGCAACCTCTTTTTCCACCTGTTATTGTGCAATTATCAAAACGGCTTGCGCCGAATTAATGGTTACAGGAGTTGTAGGCATGTTTACTGGTATTGTACAGGGCACGGCAAAAATCGTGTCTATTGATGAGAAACCCAACTTCCGCACCCACGTTGTGGAACTGCCGGAGGCGATGCTGCCGGGGCTGGAGACCGGTGCGTCCGTGGCGCATAACGGCTGCTGCCTGACCGTCACCAGCATCAACGGCCCGCTGGTGAGCTTCGACCTGATGAAGGAGACGCTGCGTATTACCAACCTTGGCGAGCTGAGCGTGGGCAGCGAGGTGAACGTGGAGCGTGCAGCGAAGTTTAGCGATGAAATTGGCGGCCACCTGATGTCGGGACACATTATTACTACCGCCGAGGTAGTGAAAATTTTGGCCTCAGAAAATAACCGTCAAATCTGGTTTAAAGTTCAGGACGCGAGCCTGATGAAGTATATTCTTTATAAAGGGTATATCGGCGTGGATGGTATTAGCCTGACGGTGGGCGAAGTGACGCCGACGCGTTTCTGCGTGCATTTGATCCCCGAAACCCTTGAGCGCACCACGCTGGGTAATAAAAAACTGGGGCATAAGGTCAATATTGAGATCGATCCGCAGACCCAGGCCATTGTGGACACGGTAGAGCGCGTGCTGGCCAGCCGTGAGGCAGCGATGATTGCCGCCTCGGTCAGCGGCAGCGAAGAGTAATCCAATAAAAAACCCCGGCGAGCCGGGGTTTTTTAATAACCTTTAGCGCGCCACGCGCAGGCCGTTTTCGACGCCGCGGCTGAACATCACCTGCCAGAGCTGAATATCCCGTGCGCGAAATGCTCCGGCGCAGGCGTTCAGGTAGTAACTGAACATGCGCTTAAAGCGCTCAGAGTAGTTATCGGCAATCTCCGGCCACGTTGCCATAAACCGCTCATGCCATGCCATTAGCGTAGTATCGTAATCTGCGCCAAAGTTATGCCAGTCCTCCATAATGAAATGAGGCTCGCTGGCGTTCGCTATCTGGCGCACCGACGGCAGGCAGCCGTTCGGGAAGATATACTTATCAATCCAGGGGTCAACGTTGTTATCGGTTATTTTTGAGCCGATAGTGTGGAGCAAAAACAGGCCCTCAGGTTTGAGGTTGCGATCGACCACCTCAAAATAGGTGGCGTAGTTTTTCGGGCCGACGTGCTCAAACATGCCGACGGAGACCACGCGGTCAAACTGATCGTTCAGATCGCGGTAATCCTGCAGCAGGATGGTGACATCCAGCCCTTCGCAGCGCGCCTGGGCCATTTTTTGCTGCTCGGCTGAAATAGTCACGCCGGTCACGCTGACGCCGTAGTTTTTAGCCATAAAGTAGGCCAGACCACCCCATCCGCAGCCGATATCCAGCACGCGCATGCCGGGCTGCAGCTGTAATTTTTCACAGATTAGCCGCAGCTTGGCCTGCTGCGCCTCCTCCAGCGTCTGCGCCTCTTTCCAGTAGGCGCAGGAGTACTGCATATAGGGGTCAAGCATGCGGCTGAAGAGATCGTTACCAAGATCGTAGTGCTCTTTACCGACTATCCAGGCGCGCTTCTGGGTTTGCAGATTGAGCACCCGCGCTGCTGCGATGCGCAGCGTATCTTTGAGATGGCGCGGCATCTGGTTTTCCAGACCGGCGCGAAGCACTTTGCTAAAGAACATATCCAGCCGGTCACACTCCCACCAGCCATCCATATAGCTCTCACCCAGCCCGAGCGAGCCTTCCTTTAGCACGCGCTTAAAAAAACGGGGATTTTTCACCCGAATATCCGAGGGGGCGGTGCCGTTGATGCTGATGCCCGCGCGGCTTAACAGCTCGTTTGCGATACGGAACCAGTTATCGCTCTGTATGTTGACTTCTTCTATACACGATGAACTCATAGCTTCTCCATCACCCTATGTGATCAGAACCTTCAAACAGCGTAGACGCTTTTAATGGTTTGTGAGAAATCCCACGGAACGGGCCGTGAGCTTGATATCCGACGTAGAACAGAGGAAGGGAGATAGCCCTTGCCGAAAATGCCGTCCATGGGAGAACAGGCGCACCCCTGCGCCTGCGAAAACATCATATTTTTGTTAATAAAAATTATCGAATTGACTATAGGCCTCAAAATGAGGTGATTCAACCCATTATTGTTAGCTAGCTAATTATTTAGCTGCCTGTTTTTGCAGGCGATAACCCAGCCCGGCAAGCAGAACGGTCAGCAGCATAACGCTGGTGGTGGTGAGCAGAGGCGTGGCGATTAGCGTCGAGACCAGCAGGCTGGCGAAAAAGCAGAGGCCCAGCTGGAGGGTATTTTGCAGCGCCGCCGCACGTCCTGCCGCCTGGGGAAAGGGACTTAGCGCCTGGGCTACAACGATCGGGTAGATTGCGCCGTTAGCCATCGCCATCACGCAGAACGGGGATAACAAGAGCGTTAACGAAACCTGCGGAATGAAGGCCACCAGCCAGACGGCAACCACGCTGAAAGCATAGAGGGCCAGCAGCCAGGGCAGCAGGCGCGAACCCTGCCAGCGTTGCAGGGCTGCCCGACAGCCGTAGCCGCCTACCAGAAAGGCAATGGTCTGCGGGACGTAGCTCAACCCAATCGCCGTAGGACCATACCCCAGCGCGCTAAGAATAAACGGCGAGCCGGTAAGCCAGGCGAAAAAGCTGGCCGAGCAGGCGGCGTAGATCGTCACGTTTCCACAGTAAAAGCGGGAGCGTAACAGCAGCCCGAAGGTCACGGGAGCAGTCTGCGGCTGGTTTTTCCTCGCCGGTTTTTTAAGGCGCAGCGCGGGAAGCATCAGCAGCAGGGTGATGACAAACAGCACCGCGAAGATGGTCTGCCAGTGGGAGTGGGCGAGGATCCAGCTTCCCAGCAGCGGGGCGAGGGCAGGCGACAGCCCTACCAGCGGCATGACAGTGGCAAAAATACGGTTAACCCGCTGGGCCGGATAGTAGTCGGTGACCAGCGTCTGCCATGTCACCGCGGCGGCACACACCCCTACGGCCTGCACGAAGCGCAGCGCCAGCAGCGTGGTGCCATCACGTACCCACAGCATGCCGATGCAGCCGAAAGCAAACAGCCCCAGCCCGCAGAGCAGTATCGGCTTACGGCCAAAGCGATCCGAGAGCGGTCCCCATACCAGCTGGGCGAGGGCAAAACCGGCCAGAAACAGGCTCAGGCTGGCGCTAACCGCCGATGCGGGCGTATTGAGATCCTGCTGAATGGCCGTAAACGCCGGCAGGTACATATCCGTTGCCAGGAAGCCCAGCACGCTTAATCCCGCCAGCCAGACTAAAAATCCTTTACCAGGTAACATCATCTTTCCTTCTTGTTATTTTTTCACGAAACAGGTGATAAACAGCGCAGATTACAAAGCCGCAAAGTGTAGGCAGTGCAAGACCGGTTGTGAAACGGTAATATTTGCGCGGTGCATTCAAAAATTTTGCAGGCAGAATATGTGGTCAGATTACTCGCTTGAAGTGGTAGATACCGTCGCCCGTACCGGCAGCTTCAGCGCCGCAGCCCAGGAGCTGCACCGGGTTCCCTCGGCGATTAGCTACACCGTACGTCAGCTCGAGGAGTGGCTGGCCGTGCCGCTGTTTGAGCGACGGCACCGGGACGTGGTGCTGACGCCCGCTGGCAGCTGTTTTTTACAGGAGGGGCGATCTGTCATCAAAAAAATGCAGGTCACCCGGCAGCAGTGCCAGCAGATTGCCAACGGCTGGCGCGGTCAGCTAGCCATCGCGGTGGACAACATTGTCCGCCCCGAGCGCACCCGGCGGATGATCGTTGACTTCTATCGCCATTTTTCCGACGTTGAGCTGCTGGTGCAAAAAGAGGTGTTTAATGGCGTATGGGATGCGTTGGCCGACGGGCGCGTGGAGCTGGCCATTGGGGCCACACGAGCCATACCCGTGGGTGGGCGCTTTGCTTTTCGCGATATGGGGATGCTCAACTGGCGCTGCGTCGTGGCCGTTCACCACCCGCTGGCGGGCATGCGTGGCCCGCTGAGCGATGACATCCTGCGCGGCTGGCCGTCGCTGGTGTGGGAAGATACCTCTCGCCTGCTGCCCAAGCGGATCACCTGGCTGCTGGATAACCAGCGGCGAATGGTGGTGCCGGACTGGACCTCCTCCGCTGAATGCCTGAGCGCGGGGCTATGCGTAGGCATGGTGCCGGGCCATTTTGCCCGGCCGTGGCTCGATCGCGGTGAGTGGGTGGAGCTACAGCTGGAGGAGCCGTTTCCGGACGCGGCCTGCTGCCTGACCTGGCAGCAAAACGATAACTCGCCTGCGCTGGGCTGGCTGCTGGACTATTTAGGGGATAGCGACACGCTTAACGGGGAGTGGCTGCGGGAGCCAGAGTAGTCGGCTCCCGAAGATCCACTAGCGACGATAGTCGCGGAAGGGGCCGTCAGCCACCGAGCGACGCTCGATCAGGCGGGGATGCACCTCAATCGACTGTGACTCTTCACGCTTGTTGACGATGCGGTCCATCAGCATATTGAACGCCGTCTCCCCCAGCGAGTCTTTTGGCTGGTGGATGGTGGTCAGCGCTGGGGTAAAGAATCGGGCGTTACGCACGTTATCATAGCCGATCAGCGAAACATCCTGCGGCACGCGCAGACCCATCTCATCGACGGCGCAGAGGGCACCCATTGCCATCACATCGCCACCGCAGAACACGGCGGTAGGGCGGTGCGGCTGGGAGAGGATCTGCTGCATCGCCCGGTAACCGGATTCGGGTTCAAAGTCACCCTGCACGATCCAGTTCTCCGGCACGTTGATCAGCGCCTCTTCCATGGCTTTCATAAAGCCGGCCAGACGGCCCGCGCCGGTATTGCGCTCAAGGGGACCCGGGATCACGCCGATCTCACGGTGGCCACGCTCGACCAGGTAGCGGCCAGCCATATAGCCACCCTCAAAGGCGTTATCGATCACCGAGTCGGTAAAGTCCGCTTTCGCTTCGCCCCAGTCCATTACCACCATAGGGATATGGCGATACTCCTCCAGCATGCTAAGCAGCGGAGCAGGATATTCGGAGCACATCACCAGCAGGCCATCGACGCGCTTCTGCGCCATCATCGAGAGATAGGCACGCTGCTTCTCGAGGTTATTCCAGGCATTGCCGAGAATCAGGGTATAGCCCTTCTGGAAGCAGTTCTTCTCTACCGCTTCGATAATCTCGGCGAAATAGGGCGCTTCACTGCTGGTCGCCAGCAGGCCGATTGATTTGGTGTGGTTAACCTTCAGGCTGCGGGCCACGGCGCTGGGTGAATAGTGCAGCTCTTTGATGGCTGCCCACACCGCGTTACGCGTCTCTTCCGCGACAAAGCGGGTTTTGTTAATAACATGTGATACGGTTGTGGTGGAAACGTTTGCTCGTTTCGCTACGTCTTTTATAGTTGCCATTCAATGTCACTCCAGACCACGACGTAAGCTCCTGAAAATAGTGTAGGTAAACGTTTGCCTCTACTCAGCCCTCATACAACCTTTGGGTTGCGATTTGCCGGGAAAACGACACGGAACGTCAGGAGGGGTCTATGGCCGGTACGCGAATAAATTTAGCGTGGAATTTTGTCTTATCTTGATGAAAAGGGGAAGCGTTAAAACGCATATCACCCCAAATCAAAGAAGATTTTTGCCCATAAATGTGTAAAAATGAGCTGGCTCACTTTTTGTGGGGTAATAAGAATGGAGAGAAATTGATGAGTGCAGATCTGAAGTTTTCCCTGATGACTACCGTTGTCGTGCTGGGCCTGATTGTTGCTGGTGCGCTGACCGCTGCGTTAAACTGATTTAGCATGAGGGAGAGCGCTCTCCCTCTGCTGTTTCCACCCCTCTCTTATTGTTATCAAAATGGCAATAAACTTTTGTTAGTTTGATAACTTCTGTTTTTTTGTGATAAATGTCATGCTTTTGCCTTCTGTGACGGTGTCGCCTGTTCGACACGGCAATTCTGGAGTCAAAACATGAAAATCAATTTTCCCCTGCTGGCCCTGGCGATAGGGGCATTTGGCATTGGAACCACCGAGTTCTCGCCGATGGGTCTGCTGCCGACTATCGCCCGCGGGGTCGATGTCTCTATTCCGGCAGCGGGAATGCTCATCAGCGCCTACGCCATTGGCGTAATGGTGGGGGCACCGCTGATGACGCTGCTGCTCTCTCATCGTGCCCGCCGTAGCGCGTTGATCTTCCTGATGGCAATCTTTACCCTGGGCAACGTGCTGTCAGCCATCTCCCCGGACTACACTACTCTGCTGCTGTCGCGCATTATCACCAGCCTTAACCATGGCGCATTCTTTGGCCTCGGATCGGTGGTGGCGGCAAGCGTCGTGCCGAAAGAGAAGCAGGCCAGCGCGGTAGCCACCATGTTTATGGGGCTGACCATCGCTAACATCGGCGGCGTACCGGCGGCGACCTGGCTGGGTGAAACCATCGGCTGGCGGATGTCGTTTCTTGCCACGGCGGGGCTGGGCGTGATCTCAATCCTGAGCCTCTTCTTCTCCCTGCCGAAAGGCAGCGCCGGGGAGCGTCCTGAGGTGCGTAAGGAGCTGGCCGTATTGATGCGTCCGCAGGTGCTGTCGGCGCTGCTGACTACCGTGCTGGGGGCGGGGGCAATGTTCACCCTCTATACCTACATCGCGCCGGTGCTGCATGAGATTGCCCATGCCACGCCGCTGTTTGTTACCGCCATGCTGGTGCTGATTGGCGTTGGCTTCTCTATCGGCAACTACCTCGGCGGCAAGCTGGCGGATCGCTCCGTAAGCGGTACCCTGAAGGGCTTTTTCCTGCTGCTGATCGTAATTATGCTGGCGATCCCGCTGCTGGCGCGTAACGAGCTGGGGGCGGCAGTGAGCATGGTTATCTGGGGGGCGGCGACCTTTGCCGTAGTGCCGCCGCTGCAGATGCGCGTCATGCGCGTAGCCCATGAGGCACCCGGCCTGTCGTCATCCGTTAATATTGGTGCTTTCAACCTCGGTAACGCGCTGGGTGCAGCGGCGGGCGGGGCGGTGATCTCCAGCGGATTAGGTTACAGCGCTGTCCCTGTGACCGGGGCGCTGATTGCGGTGCTGGCGCTGCTGCTGGTGCTGGTATCAGGACGTGGTCAGGCCGAACGCGAATACGCGGTCGAGTAAGGCAGAAGAGAGCGTCCTGCCACGGGCTGGCAGGACGCTTAATTAACGAAGGGTCTTAGAGGTCATTACCCGGCGTGCGCCGACATAGTGGCGCTGCCAGTAATCTTCGCTCAGGGAGGTGATCTGGATATCCTGGCCGCTGCGCGGAGACTGAATGAATTTACCATTGCCGACGTAAACGCCGACGTGATCGGCCGTGCCACGGCCCTGGGTACGGAAGAAGACCAGATCGCCGCTCTGCAGCTCACCGGTATTTACCGGGGAGGCATCGCGCAGGTGGTACATCTCATTGGCCGTACGAGGGATGCGGAACTTGACCAGATCCTTATAGGCGTAATAGACCAGACCGCTGCAGTCAAAGCCGGTGCGCGGGGAGGAGCCACCCCAGCGATAGGGTTTGCCGATCTGATCCATTAATTTATTCATTGCCGTCTTCTGCGCTTTTTGCACCCGGGCCTTATGCAGATCCGCCAGCGTCTCTGGCTTGCCGCCTTTTGCCTTCACGCAGCGTGTCTTGTGGCCTTTACGCACGGTGCACTTTTCCGCCATTGCGATAGAAGCGGTCTTATCAGGGCTGTTTTTTGTACGGCGGGAGGCGACTTTACTGGCTTTTGCGCTGCTGGTAGCGCGTTTGGAGCTGGAAGAGGCGGGTTTGGAAGCGCTTGTTTTTTTATCGCTCTTTTTAGTTGTACTTTTTGCAGTGCCACTGCTTTTCTTTGCGGTCTTTTGGTTAGTGCTTTTACTCTTTTGCTCTGATGTTTTTGCCAAATGCGTTTTTTGCACGGCAGAGGGCCGCGCCTGTTCGGACGCCCAGGACAGCGGCGTGAACGTCAGCGAGGTAAAAACTAAAGCACAGAGCGTGATCGAGATTTTATTTATCCGCGCCACTGAGCAATCCCCTGAGTCAGTTAAGCAACTAATAATGCTTGCGTGTGATTTACAAAACGCGTCGATTCTAAAGCATAAAATGGTAAAAGGTTAATAAACTTTTCGCATCACAGCTCTGTTTCGTTAGCAAGCGCAAAAAAAAGCAGCAGCCGTCTCTTTTTAGCGCTCACAAGATGACCAGTTGTTAAGCTGAAGGGCTAAGCAGCACGATTTTTACGGCAACTTTATCCGTCAGACGATAAACTAACGGTTGGTGAACAAAATGTTATTTTCCCCAGTGGTGTGAAAAGCTAGAATGTCACATCACGCCGTAAGAAGTTAAGGAAGCAAGACAATGAGCACAACCGTAGAGAAAATTCAGCAGCAGATCGCTGAAAACCCAATCCTTCTGTATATGAAAGGCTCCCCTAAGCTCCCGAGCTGCGGCTTCTCCGCCCAGGCCGTACAGGCGCTCTCTGCCTGCGGCGAGCGTTTTGCCTACGTTGATATTCTGCAGAACCCGGATATCCGCGCCGAGCTGCCAAAATATGCTAACTGGCCGACCTTCCCGCAGCTGTGGGTAGATGGCGAACTGGTTGGCGGCTGCGATATCATCATCGAGATGTACCAGCGCGGTGAGCTGCAAACGCTGATCAAAGAGACAGCGGCGAAGTACAAAACGGAAGAGCCTGACGCAGAGTAAGCGTTTCGTTCCGTATAAAAAAAGCCGCTCACTGGAGCGGCTTTTTTGTTTTACGCGCGGCGTCACGCCTCGTCCGTCGCTATCGGCAGCGGCCAGCCGCCGAGCCGTTTCCAGCGGTTGACAATTTCACAGAACAGCAGGGCGGTCTGCTCCGTATCGTATAGCGCCGAGTGGGCCTGGGTACTGTCAAACGATAGACCGGCGGCCGCACAGGCTTTCGACAGCACGGTTTGCCCCAGCGCCAGCCCGCTTAGGGCGGCGGTATCGAAGGTGACGAAGGGGTGGAAGGGGTTGCGCTTGAGCGAGGCGCGCTCAGCGGCGGCCATCATAAAGCCGTGATCGAAGGTGGCATTGTGGGCCACCATAATGGCGCGGTTGCAGCCGGAATCTTTGATCCCTTTGCGCACCATCTTAAAAATCGCGTGCAGCGCGTCGTATTCGCTTACCGCCTCGCGCAGCGGATCGCTGGGATCGATGCCGTTGAACGCCAGCGCCTCAGGGACAAGGTTAGCCCCTTCAAAAGGTGCCACCTGGAAATGCAGGGTGCTGTCCGGCATCAGCCAGCCATTGCTATCCATCTTTAGCGTCACGGCGGCAATGTCCAGTAGCGCATCGGTTTTGGCATTAAACCCGGCGGTTTCGACATCAATCACGACAGGGTAAAAACCACGAAAACGGTCGCAAAGACCGGTGAGCTGTGCGTTATCGGACATAGGATCTCTTAATACAGGAAAAAGCAGCGCGCATTATGGCAAACTTTAGGCAGGGATTGTATAGCACAGATGAAACAACGGGCGCAGAGCGCGCCCGTCAAAATCAGTTACCCAGGCCGCGGCCAGCGTCTTTCTCTTCAATCAGCTCAATCTTATAACCGTCTGGATCTTCAACAAAGGCGATAACGGTAGTGCCGCCTTTAACCGGGCCGGCTTCGCGCGTTACGTTGCCGCCGTTTTGACGAATGCGCTCGCAGGCTTCGGCTGCGTTCTCTACGCTGAGGGCAATGTGACCATAGGCAGTACCCAGCTCGTAGCTATCCACGCCCCAGTTATAGGTCAGCTCGATCACCGCTTCATCGCTCTCCGGGCCGTAGCCAACGAACGCCAGCGAGTATTTATATTCGGTGTTTTCGCTGGTGCGCAGCAGCTGCATGCCCAGAACCTTGGTGTAGAACTCAATGGAACGTTGCAGGTCGCCAACGCGCAGCATGGTATGAAGTAAGCGCATAATATCCTCTTTCGTTTTTTTGCTCAGGCATAAAATAAAGAAATACTGTTTTAGTATAGCGGCGGATCCCTGCCGCTATCAATGTCAGTTAAAGAGTGTTGGTTACAGCGTTGGGTAGTCGGTATAACCTTCCGCGCCGCCGCCGTAGAAGCTCTCCGGACGCTGCGGGTTCAGCTCCGCTTTGCGGTGCAGACGCTCCACCAGGTCCGGGTTAGCGATGTAGTCGCGACCAAAGGCGACCGCGTCGATCAGGCCTTTCGCGATCAGGTTCTCTGCTTTCTCAGGCGTATAGGCCCCGGCACCCACGATCGGGCCGTGGAAGCGCGCACGCACTTTTTCACGAAACTCGTCGGTGTATGGCTGACCACCGGCCCAGTCCGGCTCGGAGAGGTGCAGATAGGCGATGCCGCGTTTGGCTAACTCTTCGATCAGGTAGAGCGCATCTGCCTCTTCGTTTTCACCGTTGTCGGTGTTCTGGAAAGAGCCAATCGGAGAGAGACGAATGCCGATACGCTCTGCGCTCCACTCCTTGCTTACGGCATCAACGACTTCCAGCACCAGGCGGGCGCGGTTCTCAACGCTGCCGCCGTACTCATCGGTACGCTGGTTCGCCGACGGAGAGAGGAACTGGTGCAGCAGGTAGCCGTGGGCGGAGTGCAGCTCCACCAGGTCGAAACCGGCTTCGCGGGCGTTTGCTACCGCCTGGCGGAAGTCGTCAACGATGCCGGGGATCTCGCTGATATCCAGCGCGCGTGGCGTTGTGGTATCAACACGGATCGAATTACCATTCTCGTCGCGCAGCGAGGTACGGGTGCCTGAGTTGAGCGCAGATGGAGCAACCGGTGCGTTGCCGCCCGGCTGGATGCTGGCATGGGAGATACGGCCGGTATGCCAGAGCTGGACTGCGATCTGGCCGTTTTCAGCGTGAACGCCGTCGGTGATCTTTTTCCATGCGGCAACTTGCTCAGGGCTGTGCAGGCCAGGGGCACCGGCGTAGCCTTTTGCCTGGGCAGAGATCTGTGTTGCCTCGCTGATGATTAACCCGGCGCTGGCGCGCTGGCGGTAGTATTCGCCCATCAGCGGGGTAGGGATATCACCCGGCTCGATGCTGCGCAGACGTGTCAGCGGGGCCATAAAGACGCGGTTTGCCGCGGTAATCGCACCCACTTTCAGCGGGGTAAACAGTTTGTTCGACATAGCTACTCCTGAATAGACCGGTCAACTAGTTAAAAGGGAAATAAAACGCCTGAACTATTCAGGCGTGATGAGTATAGTTTTAGCGTGTGCCAGCGCGCTCTCCAGCGGCAGGGCGCTGCGGGAAATTTTAGCCTGCAAGTTGGCACCCAGCCACAGCGCATAGAGTACCTGCCCCTGGGTGAGGGCATCGCCCTCAAAGCTCAGGCAGCGGGTATCACGCCCGTTCTCCAGCGCCTCGGCCAGCAGCGCAATAACACGACCAGCGCCTCTGTCCATTGCGCTACGCATATCCTCAGAGAGATCGCATACCTCGGCAGAGAGCTTCACCGTCAGACAGCCGCTGATAGTTCCCTTCTGGCAGAACTGGCTCAGCGTCTCCTGAAAATAGGCGATTAACCGGTCGCGGTAGTTGCCGCTACCATGAGAGAAGTGGTGCGTGAGCCGCTGGTGGTAGCCAACATAGTGACGCTCAAGCATGGCCACCCCGAACGCCTCTTTCGAGCGGAAATAGTGATAAAACGAGCCTTTCGGCACTTCCGCCGTCTTTAGCAGCTCGCTTAGCCCCATACCGGTAAACCCGCGATGCATGCAGAGCTGCTCGCCGGTTGCCAGTAGGTGTTCACGGGTATCGTGTTCGGTATCTCTGTTCATGATGTTTACTCTAATAGACCATTCGGTCTAATGCAAGGGTTGCTTTCTGCCCTGAGGGCGTCTTCAATAGTATTATCGATCGTTAGCAGGAGGAAGGACGTGCCGGAACAGCTGGAGTTTTTCCCCATTCAAAGCCCGTGCCGGGGGATCTGTCAGACCGATGAACAGGGCTACTGCCGGGGCTGCCTGCGCAGCCGGGATGAACGTTTTAACTGGCAGCGTATGAGCGACAGTGAAAAGCAGAACGTGCTGCGCCTCTGCCGCCAGCGTGCCCTGCGCAAAATGCGCGCAGGTAACCAGCCGGCAGGCGAAGAACCGCAGCAGCCCTCACTGTTTTAAGTACCGTTTTCCGTATACTCTCTGCCTCTCTCCTCTTTGCAAAGTAAGGAAACGGTTATGGTTCAGCGTATTACCCTCGCACCTCAGGGACCGGAGTTTTCACGTTTCGTCATGGGCTACTGGCGTCTGATGGAGTGGAACATCTCTCCTCGCCAGCTGGTTAGCTTTATTGAAGCGCATCTGGACCTGGGTGTTACCACGATCGATCATGCTGATATCTATGGAGGCTATCAGTGCGAAGCGGCCTTTGGCGAAGCGCTTAAGCTTGCGCCACATCTGCGTGAGCGCATGGAGATCGTCTCTAAATGCGGGATTGCCACGACCGCGCGCCCCGGGCACGTTATCGGCCACTACATCACCGATAAGCAGCACATCATCAGCAGCGCCGAGCAGTCGCTTGCTCACCTGGCGACCGATCGCCTCGATCTGCTGCTGATCCACCGTCCCGATCCGCTGATGGATGCCGATGAGGTGGCCGAGGCGTTTCTTCAGCTCCATCAGAGCGGGAAGGTGCGCCACTTTGGCGTCTCCAACTTCACCCCGGCCCAGTTTGCACTTCTGCAATCGCGCCTGCCGTTTACCCTCGCCACTAACCAGGTCGAGATCTCTCCGGTGCATCAGCCGCTACTGCTTGACGGCACCCTCGATCAGCTTCAGCAGCTGCGCATTCGCCCGATGGCGTGGTCCTGCCTTGGCGGTGGTCAGCTGTTTAGCGACGAGGCTTTTCAGCCGCTGCGCGACGAGCTGGCGCAGATCGCAGAAGAGATCCATGCCGAAACCATCGAACAGGTGGTGTATGCCTGGGTACTGATGCTGCCGTCGAAGCCACTGCCGATTATCGGTTCCGGCAAAATCGAGCGCGTGCGCGCAGCCATTGCTGCTGAAAAGCTCTCTCTGAGCCGTCAGCAGTGGTTCCGTATCCGCAAAGCTGCGCTGGGATACGACGTTCCCTGATAGTTAATAATCTGATTCTCCGGTGATATCTGCTTCCCTGGTTTAAACTTCAGGGGTAACAGACACTAACCGGAGGTCAAATGAAGCGATTAAGCCTGGCCGTATTAACACTGTTAGCCTGCACCGGTGCGCAGGCTGCCAGTGAAGAGGTTGAGATGCACCTTGTCACTTCTCAAGGCGTGGGTCAGTCCATCGGGACGGTGAAAATTACCGAAACCGATAAAGGGCTGGAATTTGCGCCCGATCTGAAAGCACTTCCGCCCGGCGATCATGGTTTCCACGTGCATGCTAAAGGTACCTGCGAGCCTGCTATGAAGGAGGGCAAACCTTCTGCAGCTGAAGCGGCGGGTGGGCATCTTGATCCACACACCACTGGCAAACATGAAGGGCCAGAAGGGGCGGGCCACATGGGCGATCTGCCGGTGCTGCAGGTCAATAACGACGGTAAAGCGACCGAGCCGGTGGTCTCCCCTCGACTGAAAAAGCTGGATGAGGTCAAAGATAAATCGCTGATGATCCACGTTGGTGGCGACAACTACTCTGACAAACCGGAGCCGCTGGGCGGCGGCGGGGCACGCTACGCCTGTGGCGTGATCCACTAATTACTTAGCATCCCCGGGGGTGGCGCTTGTACAAGCTGCGACAGTGAAATCTGTAGCCGCCAAATAAGCGCCGCCAGCTCACGGGCGGCGGGTTGATGATGATGGGATAAGGTGTCGCAGATACGCTGTAACCGTTGCAGCGTGCTGGCCAGATGCCGTTGGTCTACTCCCCGCTCGCTCATCACATCGCGTAGCTGAGCAATGCAAATATCCCTGACCCGTGAAAGCGGATCGGAACGGGTTTCCCACTCTCGAAGCTGCCAGACGACATGCGAGCAGTTGAGCAGTACCACTCCCCAACGTAACAGCCAGCGGCGCGCCAGCGCGTCCTGACTGTTGCTGAGCTGACTAATGTGATGATAGGCCAGCGATTCAAACTCATATTCGCTATGCGCCGGACGGCGGCTGAGCTGATCGACGAAGTCGCGGCGCAGGGCGCGTATACGGCGGCGGCTTTTACGGGCGTCCGAGCCGGGGCGCAGAATAGCAAACGCCAGCCACGAAAGAGCAACGCCGACTATTTTTGCCGAGTTATCATTGAGAAAATCAGCAAAGTCGAACACGGGCGGATTGGTCACGGCGATAAACGATCCCATAAAAACAATCAGCTGGCCCCATAACCCTGCCAGCTTCGTCATTTGCAGTTTCAGCAACTGCATGGTGGTCAGCAGCGGAAAAAGGAACAGCAAAAATTGCCACAGTTCGGTTATTTGTACCATCAGGCCAAATTGCACCACAAAGCTGAATAACGACAGCAGCACAAGGGTCCGCATCAGCAAGGAGAGCGATTTAAACGGGGTAGCGACAATTGAATAGAGTACGCAGCTAATTGCAGCCAGAGATAGCGCGCTGGAACCGGACTCCCATTGTGTGCCAATACTCCACGCACCCACCACCATTAGCGTACAGAAGGTGCGCAAACCGCTCCATAAGGCCTCCACGCTATCGGTATGACGCGCCAGTCCCGAGCTGCCCCTGGCGGCGTGCAAGAGGACGGACGTGCCGTTCTCCAGCGATCTTAACCCGCGGCTGCTTTGCAGATAGAGTGCGCAGAAATAGCGTAGCCGTTGCCAGAAGGCGAGGTGGTGATAGTCGCTACTGTCCAGGGGGCGTAACGGGGCGATAATCCGTGCGATGCTGTAAGCATCCATACGAGGAGTGGCAAGCGCCAAAAGCAGCTGTTCAATGATCTCACGGGTCTGCGGCGGCGGGTTGGGCCAGTTCAGCAGCAGGCGGCGAAGGCTGGAGATAACGCTGGTCAGCCGCAGCTGATGGTGCAGCAGGGCGTTGAGCAGGGCATTCTGGCGACGAAAGCGGTAATGGCTCCAGAACGCCTGAATGCGTAGCAGATTCATCGTCAGGATCTGGTTGATGACCCCCTCATGCGCGGAGCGAATAGCATCGTTGATATCTGGCTGCCAGAGCAGATGGGCGTGCTCCAGCAAGCGCGCATGCATGTTTTTCAACGCGGTGAGGAGGGCGGTTCCGTCGGACGTGCTGGGCAGGATCATCATCATCACTCCACCGCAGAGTATACCGAGCACGACCTCGCAAACGCGGGCTTGGGCAATATCCCACAGTTGGACGGTATCTACGAGGTTAACGGTGGGAAAGGCGATAATGGCGGCGGTATAGCCCGATAGCTGGAAAGCGTAAGCGACGTTGTTGGTAAAGTATGCGCAGGCCCAGGTACAGAGACCGAGCCAGGCCGCCATGCTAAGTAAGAAGAGCCACGGCTCATTTAAGGTATGACCGGCGATAATTAGCGCAGCCGTAGCGCCCAGTAAACTGCCAGCAATACGACCGAGACTTTTGCTGATGACGCCACCCACCGTTGGAAAGCTCACCACGGCGGCGGAGGTCATCGCCCAGTACGGCTCATCCAGGTTAAAGCAGTAGGCGAGCGTTAAGGCGAGGCACATAGCGATGGCGTTACGTAATGCATATCGCCATTGCCCGGTTGTCGCTTTAAACCAGGGCGTATTGCGCCAGCTAAAAGATGAAACACGCATTAGCGCTGTCCAATGGCAACGCTGCACGTCGTACCTGAAATCAGCGTGATATCATGGGGAAGCGAGTCGAACTCTATCCGTATTGGCACGCGCTGGGCCAGGCGCACCCACGGAACATTGGGCTTAATGTCGGGTACCAGGCCCGAATCGCTCTCTACGCTCTGATCGTAGATAGCGCGGCCAATACTGGAAACGTGACCCTGTAACTTTACGTTGCCGCTATAGAGGGTAATCACGGCCGGTGCACCTTCGCGAATATGGCGCAGTTTTGTCTCTTCGAAATAACCCATGACATAAAAAGAGTGGCTGTCAACCAGAGCGAACAACGGCTGCCCCGTGGTGGCGTAATCCCCTGTACGGGTCGAAAGATTGGTTACCCAGCCCGCGACCGGCGCGCGAACCTCGGTCTGCTCAAGCTGCCACTGCGCCTGTTTTAATGCCGCTTCGGCTGCCTCTACGGTGGCCTGGGCCGCTTTAACGTTCAGGTTCGCGGTATCCATATCTTCTGCGGAGATATAGTTGCGTGACAAATGCTGGCGGCGGCTGGCTTCGTTAGTCGCTTTTGCGAGGTCCGATCGCGCTTTAGCCAGCTCGGCTTGCGCATTAAGTATCGCTATGTTAAAAGGCGTTTTATCAACGGTCAGCAGCAGATCGCCGGCATTGACGAACTGATTATCTTTAATAGTGAGCCGGGTAATGCTGCCGGAAACCTGAGGCGTAATACTCACCTGCTCGGCGCGAATTTTGCCGTCACGGGTCCACGGGGACTGCATGTAGTAGTTCCACAACCACCATCCCGCCAGCACCGCAACGACGGCGATCACAATCGTAGAAAAATATTTAACGGTTTTAAACGACATACTCACCACGCAATCAGCAATACGAAACTCAGACAGACGCAAAGCGTAAAGATCGACAGATCCATCAGCAGGGGATGCCATATTTCGCCCGAATAGATCCAGTCACGCAACAGACGATGCGCCACCAGCCAGATAATGAAGCCACATGCGAAGGCTTTGAAAAATGGAGGAAAATAGAGAGAGGCACCGATCACCAGATCCTGTACGGGCAATCCTGTTGCACTAAGCATAAGCGTCACAGATCGTAATCCTTTGCATTAACTATCATTGTTTATAGGTTTAGCAAAAACCACGTTAACGCACCCTCTTTCTGCTCTAAACTGATCGGATCAGCTACAGGTGAAATAAGCAATACGTTTGTTTTGGGAATATAAATATTGCACACTATTCTAAAATGAGCATAATAACTTAGCAAGCTAATTATAAGGAGATGAAATTGGAATCGCCATTGGGTTCTGATCTGGCACGTTTAGTACGTATCTGGCGTGCACTGATTGACCATCGCCTAAAACCTCTGGAATTGACGCAGACGCACTGGGTTACGCTGCATAACATCCATCAGCTGCCGCCCGAACAGTCGCAAATTCAACTGGCAAAAGCGATCGGCATTGAACAGCCGTCGCTGGTGCGTACTCTGGATCAGCTGGAAGAGAAGGGCCTTATCTCCCGGCAAACCTGTGCCAGCGACCGACGTGCAAAACGTATTAAGCTCACTGAGAAAGCCGCCCCGATCATTGATGAGATGGAGTCAGTTATCAATAAAACGCGGGGTGAGATCCTTGCCGGTATCTCAGCCAGCGAGCTGGAACAGCTCATCAGCCTGATTGGCCGGCTTGAGCATAATATTATTGAGTTACAATCGCGTGACTGACGCTGACAAGAGCCTTGCGAAAGCAGGGCTTTTTTTATGGTGGAGAGGTAAACGGGCCGCCGCAGCGGCGGCCCCGGTAATGATTAACGCGGGGAGACGGTAACCTGGCTGCCATTGCTGGCCAGCACGACGCGCTGGCCTGCTGCGAAGCGGGTGTTGCCCTGTTTCTGCACAACCATAACGGTGTTGCCGTCGTCTTTGCGGATCTCCAGCTCTACGCCCTGGCTTTTATTGATCGCACCTTCGACACCCTGACCGGCAACGCCGCCCGCTACTGCGCCTGCGGCGGTCGCCAGCGATCGGCCTGTGCCGCCGCCGACGGTGTTACCGAGGAAGCCGCCCAGTACCGCACCACCCAGAGCACCGATCACGTTATTTTCATTGCCGCCCTGAATCTGCACCGGACGGGCGTTAACAATGGTACCGTAAGTGACACTTTGCACCTGTTTCGCTTCGGATGCGCTGTAAACGTCGCCGGAGAGGCTGCTGTCATTCACGCAGCCTGCCAGAGTGAAGCCAATCAGGGAAACTGCCAGTGTACGTAAAATCATCTATGAATCTCCTGTTCACCTAAAAACGTTCGGACGAGCATCCGTCATGCTTAAATTATATGGCATTTAAAGATGACAGGGCACACCTTCTGCCAACACAATGCGAAAATAGTACGGTTGCAGAGCTTAACTTTACTTAAACAAGCCATAAATGGACAAGTTAACCTGTGCAAATTCGGACTGAAAGATCACAATAGCGCTACCCCTATCCTGGGCAAACGTTTTAAGGTGGGATAGTGGAACACAGGCACGCAGAGAGAAGGACGGCATATGAAATCGGGTCGCTATATTGGCGTTATGTCAGGCACCAGTCTTGATGGGGTAGATGTAGTCCTTGCGGCAATTGACGATCGCATGGTGGCGCAGCAGGCCAGCCTGAGCTGGCCTATTCCCGTGTCGATCAAAGAATCCATTCTCAATATCTGTCAGGGTCAGCAGTTGACCCTATCCCAGCTGGGGCAGCTTGATAGCCGGCTGGGCAAACTGTTTGCCGATGCGGTCCTGGCGCTGCTTAAGCAGGAGAGCCTGCGCCCGCAGGATGTCGTCGCCATTGGCTGCCACGGGCAGACCGTCTGGCATGAGCCGGTTGGCGATGCGCCGCATACGCTGCAAATTGGCGATAACAATCAGATCGTTGCCCGCACGGGGATTACGGTAGTAGGGGATTTCCGCCGCCGGGATATCGCTCTTGGCGGCCAGGGCGCGCCGCTGGTTCCCGCCTTCCATCAGGCGCTGCTGGCGCATCCTGTCGAGCGGCGCATGGTGCTCAATATTGGCGGCATTGCCAACCTCTCTCTGCTCTTCCCGGACCAGCCGGTCAGAGGCTATGACACCGGCCCGGGTAATATGCTGATGGACGCATGGATCTGGCGACAGAAGGGCCAACCTTATGATGAAGACGCCCGCTGGGCAGGTGCGGGGAAGGTCATTATCCCGCTGCTCCAGCAGATGCTCAGCGATCCGTGGTTTGCCCGGCCCGCGCCGAAAAGCACCGGGCGGGAGTACTTTAACTACGGCTGGCTTGAACGCCAGCTTGCCCATTTCCCGGGCCTCTCGGGAAGTGATGTGCAGGCCACCCTGGCAGAGCTGACGGCGGTCAGCATTGCTGAGCAGGTACTGTTGAGCGGTGGCTGCGAGCGCCTGCTGGTTTGCGGCGGCGGGGGGCGTAATCCGCTGGTGATGGCGCGGCTGGCCAGTCTGCTGCCGGGTATTGAAGTCGGTACCACCGACGAGGCGGGTATTAGCGGAGACGATATGGAGGCGCTGGCCTTTGCCTGGCTGGCGTGGCGCACGGTAGCCGGTTTGCCGGGGAATCTGCCCTCGGTCACCGGAGCCTCGCAGGCCAGCGTGCTGGGCGCCATATTCCCGGCCAATCCGCGCCATAATCAGACATAACCTAAATTTTCTTTTGTAACGAGACGTTAGACTAAAACGATGCAGGGGCAGGGCCGTGTTACGCTTCGCCCCGGAACACGTTTTAGGATGGATCATGAAAAGATTATTGATTGCCTTAATGCCAGTGATGCTTGCCGGATGTACCACCTACAACCAGTTTGTGGAGCGCATGCATACCGATACCCTTGAGTACCAGTGCGACGATGAGAAACCACTGGAGGTCAAGCTAAACCAGACCCGCCAGGAGGTGCATTTCATGCTGGACGATACGCCGCTGACGCTGCAGCAGGGGCTTTCTGCTTCCGGGGCGCGCTATACCGACGGCATCTACGTCTTCTGGTCTAAAGGGGATAACGCCACGGTTTACAAGCACGATCGCATTATCTTAAACAACTGCCAGCTACAAAACCCGCAGCGTTGAGATTTTTACCCAGGCGGCGCACAATAGCGCCACCTGAATCTTTACGTAGCGAACGCCATGTCAGACAACAATGATGCACATAACAGCGATCTGCAGCATATTGCCCACCTGCGCCGGGAGTACACGAAAGGCGGCCTGCGTCGCACCGATCTCCCTGCCCAGCCGTTAGAACTCTTTGAACGCTGGCTTAGCCAGGCCTGCGAAGCCCGCCTTGCCGATCCGACGGCGATGGTTGTCGCCACGGTTGATGAGAAAGGCCAGCCTTACCAGCGTATCGTTCTGCTCAAGCACTACGATGAAAAAGGGCTGGTGTTCTACACTAACCTCGGCAGCCGTAAAGCGCACCATATCGAAAACAATCCGCAAATCAGCCTCTTGTTCCCCTGGCATATGCTGGAGCGCCAGGTGATGGTCATCGGTAAAGCGGAACGTCTCTCAACCCTGGAAGTAGTGAAGTACTTCCATAGCCGCCCGCGCGACAGCCAGATCGGCGCCTGGGTCTCCCAGCAGTCCAGCCGCATTTCGGCTCGTGGCGTGCTCGAAAGCAAGTTTCTTGAGCTTAAGCAGAAGTTTCAGCAGGGCGAAGTGCCGCTGCCCAGCTTCTGGGGCGGGTTCCGCGTCAGCATCGAGCAGATGGAGTTCTGGCAGGGGGGGGAGCACCGTCTCCACGACCGTTTTTTATACCAGCGTGAAAACAGCGGCTGGAAAATCGATCGTCTGGCGCCTTAATCGCTGAAAAATGTTGATTTAAGCGCTGGTACTCCTGGTTCCAGCGCTTTATTCTATCCCTCTTTCGTAACGAGCGAAAAGTCGTGTACCGGCAAAGGTGCAGCGTTTGATACATGGAGAATTTGATGGCAAGCGGTAACTTGATTAAACAATTGCAAGAGCGGGGCCTCGTTGCCCAGGTGACGGACGAAAATGCGTTAGCAGAGCGACTGGCGCAAGGCCCGATCGCGCTCTATTGCGGCTTCGATCCCACCGCTGACAGCTTGCATTTGGGGCATCTGGTTCCATTGTTATGCCTGAAACGCTTCCAGCAGGCAGGCCACAAGCCTGTGGCGCTGGTGGGTGGCGCAACGGGCCTGATTGGCGATCCGAGCTTTAAAGCCGCCGAGCGTAAACTCAACACTGAAGATACCGTCCAGGAGTGGGTGGATAAGATCCGCAAGCAGGTTGCGCCTTTCCTCGACTTCGACTGCGGTGACAACTCAGCGATTGCGGCGAACAACTACGACTGGTTTGGCGGCATGAACGTGCTGACCTTCCTGCGCGATATCGGGAAACACTTCTCTGTAAACCAGATGATCAACAAAGAGGCGGTGAAGCAGCGTCTGAACCGTGACGATCAGGGCATCTCCTTTACCGAATTCTCCTATAACCTGCTGCAGGGCTACGATTTCGCCTGCCTGAACAAGCTGCACGGCGTAGCGCTGCAGATTGGCGGCTCCGATCAGTGGGGTAATATCACCTCCGGTATCGACCTGACCCGCCGCCTGCACCAGAATCAGGTCTTCGGCCTGACCGTGCCGCTGATCACCAAAGCCGACGGCACCAAGTTTGGTAAAACCGAGGGCGGCGCAGTCTGGCTCGATCCGAAGAAAACCAGCCCGTATAAGTTCTACCAGTTCTGGATCAACACCGCCGATGCCGACGTCTACCGCTTCCTGAAGTTCTTTACCTTTATGGATATCGCCGAGATCAACGCGCTGGAAGAGGAAGATAAGAACAGCGGTAAAGCGCCGCGCGCCCAGTACGTGCTGGCCGAGCAGGTGACCCGCCTGGTGCACGGCGAAGAGGGGCTGGAAGCGGCGAAACGCATTACCGCCAGCCTGTTCAACGGTACCCTGAGCGATCTGAGCGAAGCAGACTTCGCGCAGCTGGCGCAGGACGGCGTTCCGATGGTTGAAATGGAGAAGGGCGCGGATCTGATGCAGGCGCTGGTGGATTCTGAGCTGCAGCCATCTCGTGGCCAGGCACGCAAGACCATCGCCTCTAACGCGGTCACCATTAACGGTGAAAAACAGTCTGATGCGGAATACACCTTCGCCGACAGCGATCGCCTGTTTGGCCGCTATACGCTGCTGCGTCGCGGTAAGAAAAATTACTGTTTAATCTGCTGGAAGTAATGTACTAAGCACAGGGAGTGAGAAATCACTCCCTTATTTTTATGTCCGGGTAAGAAAATGAAGAACATCCTCGCCATCCAGTCTCACGTCGTCTTTGGTCATGCCGGCAACAGCGCCGCTGAATTTCCGATGCGCCGCCTTGGTGCCAACGTCTGGCCGCTCAATACGGTTCAGTTCTCCAACCACACCCAGTACGGCAGGTGGACCGGCTGCGTGATGCCGCCCGCACATCTGACGGAGATCGTGCAGGGCATTGCCGATATCGACAAGCTGAAGAGCTGCGATGCGGTGCTGACCGGCTACCTTGGCTCTGCCGAGCAGGGCGAGCATATTCTGGGGATTGTGCGCCAGGTAAAAGCGGCGAATCCGCAGGCAAAATACTTCTGCGATCCGGTAATGGGTCACCCGGAGAAGGGGTGCATCGTTGCCCCCGGCGTGGCGGAGTTCCACGCCCGCTATGCGCTGCCCGCCAGCGATATCATCGCCCCAAACCTGATTGAGCTGGAGATGCTGTGTGGTCACCCGGTGAATAACATCAGCGAGGCGGTTGCCGCCGCGCGTGAGCTAATTGCGCAGGGACCGGAGATTGTGCTGATCAAACACCTGGCCCGCGCGGCCAAAAGCATGGAGAGCTTTGAGATGCTGCTGGTCACGGCACGCGAGGCCTGGCACATCAGCCGTCCGCTGGTAGATTTTGGTATGCGCCAGCCGGTTGGCGTGGGCGACGTCACCAGTGGCCTGCTGCTGGTTAAGCTGCTTCAGGGGGCATCCCTGCGCGATGCGCTGGAGCACGTGACGGCGGCGGTATATGAGATCATGCTCACCACCAAACAGATGGGCGAGTATGAGCTGCAGGTGGTTGCCGCCCAGGATCGCATCGCCCGGCCCGAACATCTGTTCCGCGCCACAGAGGTGTAGGTCGGGCAAACGCAGTGCCGCCCGGCGTTTTCACAACGCCTACAATAACAAAAGCCGCTGATCTCTCAGCGGCTTTTTCTTTGGCTTGCGTTTCCCGGTGCACGTTACGCGGTAGCGGTCTCAGACACGGCTGCGTCTTTATCATCGCTCTGCGTCATGCGGTTCAGCTTCGGCGCGGTCAGCAGCATCAGCACGGCGATGACGGCGGTAACAATACCAATCTGCAGGAACACGCGACCGTAGACATCCAGCGACATCAGCGGATCGGTCACGTTCTCCGGAATGGCCATCATGTTAGCCACGTAGCCAGCGATCAGGTTAGCCCCGGCGGTCGTCAGGAACCAGCTGCCCATGATGAAGCCCATCAGGCGCTGCGGAACCAGCTGAGCCACCATCGCCAGGCCAAGGCCGGAGATCATCAGCTCACCGATGCTCTGGAAGGCGTAGCTGGCAATCAGCCAGTTCACGGAGACGATCCCAGCGTCGCTGGCAAACTTAGCTCCTAACGGCAGGATCAGAAACGCCGCTGAGCAGAGCACCATCCCAATAGCAAACTTGAACGGCATCGGCAGGTTGTCGCCCATCTTGTTATAGATAGCGGCCAGAATCGGGCTACCGATGATGATCCAGAACGGGTTCAGGGCCTGATACTGCTCCGGCTCGAAGGCGATACCCAGGATGGAGTGCTCAACGTTGCGGATCGCGAAGAAGTTCAGCGAGGTCGGCATCTGGCTGTAGAGGATGAAGAACAGAATCGCCTGCAGCATCAGAATAAAGGCCACGATCATCTTGCGACGCGCCGCGCCGTGCATAGAGAAGGTCTCTTTCGCAAAGATGATGACGATAACCATCGCGACCAGCGCCAGCACCAGACGGGCAATGCCCTGGTTATGCAGCAGCCAGGTTGCCGCCGCGACCAGTACAACCACACCCGCAATAGTGGCCAGCAGGCTACCGACGCGCAGCGGTTCAAAGTCCGGCTTCGAACCGTACTGTTTGACCCAGCGCTGGCAGAAGGCAAAGTTCACTACGGTGATCAGCATCCCGACGACGCTCAATGCGAAAGCCACGCTCCAGCCAAACTTCGCTGCCAGCCACGGCGTCGCCAGCATAGAGAAGAACGAGCCGATATTTACAGACATGTAGTACATGGTGAATGCGCCATCGAGACGCGGATCATCCTTCGCGTAGCAGGTAGAGAGCAGCGAGGAGGGGTTGGCTTTGAACAGGCCGTTACCCACGGCGATGGTGGCCATACCCATATAGACAACGGCCGCATCATGGCCGGACCAGGCCACCAGCGCATAGCCGATCGCCAGTACAATCGCGCCCAGCATAATGACGCGCTTGGTACCCAGCACTTTGTCACCCAGCCAGCCGCCGATGGCCACCAGGCCATAAACCAGGGCGCTGAAGGAGGAGAACAGCGTAATAGAGTCGGATTCAGACATACCCAGCTGTTTAACCAGGTACACCGCCATGATCCCTTGCAGGCCGTAGAAACCGAAGCGCTCCCACAGCTCAATGGAGAAGATCAGGTAAAACGCCTTGGGTTGTTTGAAAGCGTTCATGCTAACGCTTTCAGATGGTTTGTTGTTTGCAGTGGACACATATACCTCTTTTTTTACATCCCATATTAACGGGGGTGTTCAATGCGCGATGGCCAGAGTCCATCGAGCTTATAGTTATAAGGGAGGGGAAACGGCGGGTAATGTTCCCTATCCGGGACGCTGAGGCAATACCTTTGTAATAAACTGTTACATATAAAATGCCCGCTATAATGCTCCGACAGAAAGATTGTTATACAGCGTTAAATTTTGACATTAGCGATTTGATAGTTTTTTTCACTAAAAGAAATTGGCGAAAATGGGTCTTTGGCGATATGTTCTGCTATTTCGCGTCACTTGCAGCGTAATGGCCCATCATTGCTAAAAATGGTGGTTTAATCTATCGCTGATGGCTTATGGAATGTGGCAGGGAAGTGGTACAAAGCTGAAGCTTATGACGAATTTTTAACATTACCTTAGCAAAGCGATCGGCTTCACAAACGTATAGAAATTTTTTGTATTAAAAAAACGATTAACCCTCAAAAGTCATAACCAGCCGAGTTTTATCACGCCGTGTACAGGCATGAAAACATAAGCTGGCGTTATAAAGAGCAAAAGCAGCGAGGGGAAATTTACTCGTAAACCTTTTCCCGGTATTCACACAGATCTTCGATAATGCAGGAGCCGCAGCGCGGTTTACGGGCAATGCAGGTGTAGCGGCCATGCAGAATCAGCCAGTGATGACAATCAACCTTAAATTCCGCCGGTACGACCTTCAGCAGCTTCTCCTCCACCTGCTCAACGTTTTTTCCCGGCGCGAACAGCGTACGGTTACAGACGCGGAAAATATGGGTATCGACGGCAATGGTCGGCCAGCCAAAAGCAGTGTTTAGCACCACGTTAGCGGTTTTGCGCCCGACGCCGGGCAGAGCCTCCAGCGCGGCGCGATCTTCCGGTACTTCGCCACCGTGCTGCTCCAGCAGGATACGGCAGGTCTTGATGACGTTCTCCGCCTTGCTGTTAAACAGGCCGATAGTTTTGATGTAAGACTTCACCCCCTCGACGCCAAGCGCCAGCATCGTTTCAGGGGTATTGGCGACCGGATAGAGCTTCGCCGTCGCCTTATTCACACTGACGTCCGTGGCCTGCGCCGAGAGCAGAACCGCAATCAGCAGCTCAAACGGTGAGTTAAAGTTTAGCTCGGTGGTCGGGTGCGGATTGTTCTCCCGCAGCCGGGTCAAAATCTCCAGCCGTTTTACTTTATTCATCAAGCCTTCCCGGGCGCGACAGGGGTTTCTACAGCAGGCGTGGCTACAGCCGCAGCCGCCCGGCGTTTTTTAGTCCGTTCATCGATCAGGTACTTCACCGCCAGCATCATGCCCAGGCCGATAAACGCCCCGGGGGGGAGCATCGCCAGCAGGAAAGGCGAATCGGTATGGAATACTTCGATACGCAGCACCTTCGCCCAGCTACCTAGCAGGCCATCCGCACCGTCAAACAGCGTGCCGTTGCCCAGCACTTCACGCAGGGAGCCGAGTACGAACATGGCGCAGGTGGCCCCCATGCCGATTGAGAAACCATCCAGCGCCGAAAGCGCCGGGCCTTTCTTGGCGGCAAAGGCTTCCGCACGACCCACCACGATGCAGTTGGTGACGATCAGCGGGATAAAGATCCCCAGCGACTGATAGAGACCAAAGGCATAGGCGTTGATCAGCATCTGCACCGCGCTGACCACCGAGGCGATAATCATGACGTAGATCGGAATACGGATCTCCGCAGGGGTCCAGCGCCGCAGGGCGGAGATAGTCAGGTTAGTCAGGGTCAGCACCAGCGTCGTCGCCAGGCCGAGGCCCAGGGCGTTAGTTGCGGTAGAGGTCACGGCCAGCAGCGGACACATGCCCAGCAGCTGCACCAGCGCCGAGTTATTCTTCCACAGCCCCTGAACAATAACCTCTTTTACTTCGCTCATGGTTTACTCTCCGCAGGAAGGTAAGGAATTAAGCTGGGCTGGCAGCGTCTGCGCATACAGTCCGGCACGTTTGACGGCGTTCACCACCGCGCGTGGGGTGATGGTTGCGCCAGTAAACTGGTCAAAATCACCGCCGTCTTTTTTTACTGCCCAGTGGCTGTCCGACGCGCCGGCAATCGTCTTGCCGCTGAAAGAGGTGATCCAGTCCGAGAGGCGCAGTTCGATCTTATCGCCCAGGCCCGGCGTCTCATGGTGCTCGGTCACCCGCGTGCCCAGCACCGTGCCGCTAAAGTCAGCGCCAACCAGCAGCTGAATAGCGCCGGAGTAACCATCCGGCGCGGTAGCTTCCATCACCGCCGCCACCGGCTTGTCGTCCTGGCGGGCAATGTAGATTCGACGCTCGCCCTTGCCCAACTCCGGGGCATTAACCAGGAAACAGCTCTGGCTGAGATCGTTATTATAGAGATTGTCAGGCACTACCTGATCGAACAGCGCCTTCTGCTGAATAGCGGCCTGCTCGGCAATGGTCGATTTGGTCAGCTGGGCGATCGCCGCCGTCAGGCCGGTAGAGCAGGCGGCAAAGAGCGCCAGCGTCACGCCGTGTTTCTGCATGGTCTTCAACATGGCGGTCTCCTCAGCGATGGCCGTAGACGCGCGGACGCGTATAGTAGTCAATCAACGGCACGGTAATGTTCGCCAGCAGCACCGCGAAGGCGACGCCGTCCGGGTAGCCACCAAAGCTGCGGATCAGCCAGACCAGCACCCCGGTCAGCGCGCCGAAGATCAGGCGGCCCTTGTTGGTCGTCGAGGCGGTGACCGGATCGGTCAGGATAAAGAACGCCCCGAGCATCGTAGCCCCAGAGAAAATATGCAGCAGCGGCGAGGCCAGGCTCTCCGGCGAAAAGATCCAGCCCAGCGTGGCGCAGAGGGTCAGCGTGACAAGGAAGCTTACCGGAATATGCCAGCGGATAGCGCCTTTCCCCAGCAGGAACAGCCCGCCCAGCAGATAGGCAAGGTTAACCCACTGCCAGCCCGCACCCGCCAGCACGCCGCTGTAGATCGGGTACTGCATGATCTGCTCGACGCTGTGTCCGGCGTGCAGCGACGTTTTGAAAGTGTCCAGCGGCGTCGCCTGGCTGACGCCATCAATGCCCATCCGCAAGGTATCCATATCGCCACCCGCGCTGTGGCCGGTGAAGATAACCTGCACCGCATCCATAAAACCGGGCACGTTAGCGGCAATGTCGTGGGGCGGTAACCAAGTGGTCATCTGCACCGGGAAGGAGATCAGCAGCACCACATAGCCGATCATGGCCGGGTTAAAGGGGTTATGCCCAAGACCGCCGTAGAGCTGCTTGGCAATAATCACCGCAAAAACAGTACCCAGCACTATCATCCACCATGGTGCGAATGACGGAATACTGATCGCCAGCAGCAGGCCGGTGAGCAGGGCGGAGTTATCCTTGAGGATCGCCCCTACGTTCTGCTTACGCAGTTTAAGTATCAACCCTTCAGCAGCAAGGGCACTCGCACCTGCCAGCAGGATCTGCAGCAGCGTACCCCAGCCAAAGAACCAGGTCTGCACGGCGATCCCGGGTAGGGTCGCGAGCAGAACCAGCATCATAATCCGAGATGTCTGGCGCTGGTTGTGCGTATAGGGGGAGCTTGCGATTCTAAAGACCATCTATTCCTCGTTAACTGCCTGTTTTGCGGCTTTCTTAGCCTGAGCCCTGGCGATGGCTGCAGCGACGGCCGCTTTACGCGGGTCGTCATTGGCCGCCGGAGTGTCAATTACTTTTTCAACGACCTGCTGCTGTGCCTTACGCGCTTTAGCTCGGGCGATTGCGGCCTCAACGGCGGCTTTACGCGGATCGACTGCTGCGGCAGGCTCTTCGGCAGCAGGTTCAGGCGTCGCTTCAGGCACAGCCGCCTGCGCAGCCTTACGCGCTTTAGCACGGGCAATAGCGGCCTCAACGGCGGCTTTACGCGGATCGACGGGTTCAGCCGTTGCCTCTACGACAGGCTGCTGGGCTTTTTCGGCCTGACGGGCGCGGGCCTCGGCCTTACGGGCTTCGCGGGCAGCAATTACCGCGCTGTTATCCGGCTCGGCACCGGCCTGGACAACGACCGGCTGGGCGGCGCGCTGCTGTTTTTCACGCACGCGGGCCAGGGCGGCATTCACCGCATCTTTATCTTTCGCGGCTGGCTGGGCAGCAGACTTTTTATGGCGCTCAAGGCGCGCCGCTTTATCACGCTCCAGGCGAGCCTGACGCGCTTCAAAGCGAATTTTTGCCTCAGCGGCGCGCTTCTCTTCCTGGGCGATAGCGTAGATCTCGGCTTTCTCCTGACGGAAGTACTGCACCAGCGGAATGTTGCTAGGGCAGACCCAGGCGCAGGCCCCGCACTCGATACAGTCCGCCAGGTTATGAGCGGTAGCCTTATCGTGCTGCTGGCCTTTGCTGAACCAGTAGAGCTGCTGGGGCAGCAGATCCGCCGGGCAGGCGTCGGCGCAGGCGCTGCAGCGAATGCAGCCTTTCTCTTCCGGCGTCTCGCCCATTTCGCTGGCCGACGGGGCGAGCAGGCAGTTGGTAATTTTTACCACCGGCACGTCCAGCCACGGCAGGGTAAAGCCCATCAGCGGGCCGCCCATAATCACCAGCTGTTCGCCGGAGGGGCAGAAACCTGCCGCGTCAAGCAGGTGGCGTACCGGCGTACCCAGGCGCGCCCAGACGTTGCCCGGCTGCGCAACGGCCTCGCCGGTCAGCGTCACCACGCGTTCGGTCAGGGGTTCGCCATCGACTACCGCACGCTTAACGGCGAAGGCGGTGCCGACGTTTTGCATCAGCACGCCGATATCTGACGAACGCCCGCCGTGCGGAACCTGCTTGCCGGTGAGGAGCTGCGTCAGCTGCTTCGCGCCGCCGGAGGGGTACTTAGTCGGGACCACGCGCAGGATGATGTCATGTGCGTTCGCCAGCACCGCCCGCAGCATCGAGATGGCCTGCGGCTTGTTATCTTCGATGCCGATCAGCACCTGGCGCGGCTGAAGAATATGCGCAAGGATACGGATGCCTTCAACAATCTGCGCGGCGCAGTCCTGCATCAGGCGATCGTCAGCGGTAATATAGGGTTCGCACTCTGCGGCGTTAATAATTAGCGTTTCGATCTTATCGCCGCCGCCCAGCAGCTTATTGCCGGTGGGGAAGCCCGCGCCGCCGAGACCCGCCACGCCATACTGGTGGATGCGTTCAATCAGCTCGGCGCGCGTACGTGAGCGAAAGTCGCTCCAGCCGTCGCGCTCGATCCAGCGGTCTTCACCATCGGCATCGATAATCACGCTCAGCTCGGCCAGCGCCGACGGATGGGCAGTAGAGTGGGGGGCAATCGCCACCACCGTGCCGGAGGTGGGTGCATGAACCGGCAGCATGCGGCCACGGCCGCGCGTTAGCGGCTGGCCGCGTAGAACGCGATCGCCCACGGCCACGCACAGCTCGCCCTCAGCGCCGATGTGCTGCTTAAGAGGAATGACGAAACGGCTGGCCAGCGGAAGCTGGCGCAGCGGCGTACCGTTTGACTGGGTTTTCATCTCCGGCGGATGGATGCCGCCGTTGAAATCCCAGATCTTATCTTTTTTAAAGGCGGAGAATAGCTTAAGCATGTTGTTCCACAGGAATAATGCGCACCGGAATGGTTTGCAGATCCCATTTCCAGCTTTCGGTTGTTGTCGCGACGGGACGCAGGTCGATACACTGCGTCGGGCACGGGGCAACACAGAGGTTACAGCCCGTGCAGAGATCGCTGATGACCGTATGCATGGCGCGGGTTGCGCCGACGATGGCGTCAACCGGGCAGGCCTGAATGCACTTGGTACAGCCAATGCAGTTGGGTTCGTCAATCACCGCCAGCATACGTACCGGCTCTACGGCCTCGGCATCGTCACCAATCGGCTGAGGATCGACGTTTAACAGCGTAGCGATTTTAAGCATTACCGCTTCGCCGCCTGGGGCACAGCGGTTGATCTTTTCGCCCTGGCTGCCGACGGCTTCGGCATAGGGGCGACAGCCAGGGTAGCCGCACTGGCCACACTGGCTCTGCGGCAGCAGGTTATCAATTTTTTCGACGACCGGATCGTCCTCCACCGCAAAACGGCGCGAGGCATAGCCGAGAATCAGGCCAAAGATCAGCCCGAGCACGCTCAGGGCAGCGATGGCTATCCAGATTGCAGTCATTACAGCTTCACCAGACCACTAAAGCCCATAAAGGCCAGAGACATCAAACCCGCGGTAATCAGCGCGATGGCGTTACCGCGGAACGGTGCTGGTACATCCGCCACCGCCAGACGTTCGCGAATAGCGGCAAACAGAACCATGACCAGCGAGAAGCCGACGGCCGCGGAAAAACCGTACAGCGCCGACTGTAAGAAATTATGCCCAAGGTTGATGTTTAGCAGCGCCACGCCCAGCACCGCGCAGTTGGTGGTGATGAGCGGCAGGAAGATCCCCAGCAGGCGGTAGAGGGCGGGGCTGGTTTTGCGTACCACCATTTCGGTGAACTGCACCACCACGGCGATGACCAGAATAAAGGCCAGGGTACGCAGGTAGATGAGATCCAGCGGAATTAAAATCCACGTATCGATCAGCCACGCGCAAATAGAGGCCAGGGTCATTACAAAGGTGGTCGCCAGTCCCATCCCCATGGCGGTTTCCAGCTTTTTGGAGACCCCCATAAACGGGCAGAGACCGAGGAACTTAACCAGCACAAAGTTATTAACCAGTACGGTTCCGACAAACAGCAACAGATAATCAGTCATTATTCAGCCTGAAAAAGAGTAGCCGCCTATTATCGGATAAATCAATCCGGGCGACAACAGTACAACGTATAGGGTTAATTACGGGTTAACGAAGGTCTTCTTCACCCGCTGCGATCGTTTGAAATAGGGGACGATCAGGGCGGCAGCCAATAAAGGAAACAGCAGCTGGCGCAGCGCCAGGGTGTCCGAGACCGGTGAAAACGCAAAGGCCTTCAGCGCCAGCAGAGTTGAAATCAACAGCCAGATAATATAGTGCTTAGGCACCTGCCTGCGGCGCTTAAAGAAAGCTATGGTCAGCCACAGGGTGTAGGCACCCATGGCAACGGCAAAGGTAAGCGAGGCGTACCACAGCGCTTTATCTCCGGCGCTTTGGGCATTGAGCACGGCAACGATCTCAGGCGTCAGCAGCACGGTAATAAAGCGTACCACTACAAACAGCGTACCCAGTAAAGAGACCAGCAGCCAGGCAAGCGGAGCCAGCAACCAGCCTCCAATGCGTTCAGCAGGCGTTGCGGTCATTTCATCTTCTCCCCTGGCATGGTTAATGTAGTTTGGCAGGGCGAGAGTATAAAGCATTATACAGCGAATGCTACCCGCGCTATTTGCTACCGCACGCGGCGACAAATGACCGCAGCGGCAAGCGGTTAACTATCACGCGGGTAAGAATAACGCGGGCGAACGCTATTTAGCCTGAACGGTAGCGGCAGGTTCCGGCGGCTGGTAGTTATCAATGTGGCTGGCAACACCCAGCAGTATAGCGCTCACGCCCAGCACGACCCACCCAGCTAACTCAATGATTCGGTTCATTATCCCGGACATACTTTTCTATTTCTCCCTGTATATAGAAATGGCATAGTATCGACGTAAAAAGGCCTCAGCAAGTAACAAACCATATTTTCAGCCTATTCGCAATTGGAACGTTAAACTGCGCTACAGGATGTTTTAGATAAGTTATAAACTGCACATTATTGTGACAACTTTGTTGAGGATAGAAATATCCCCGCGCACTGATGAGAGGCAGCATATGAACGATAAAATTCGGGTCGGATTAATTGGCTACGGCTACGCCAGTAAGACATTTCACGCTCCGCTGATTGACGGCACGCCGGGTATGGAATTGGCCGCTATCTCCAGTAGCGATGAGACAAAAGTTAAGGCGGACTGGCCTGCGGTGCCGGTGGTCTCTGAGCCTAAGCATCTCTTCAACGATCCCAGTCTCGATCTGATTGTTATTCCGACGCCCAATGATACCCACTTTCCGCTGGCAAAGGCGGCGCTGGAGGCGGGCAAGCATGTGGTGGTCGATAAGCCCTTTACCGTGACACTGTCACAAGCGCGCGAGCTGGACGCGCTGGCTCGCAGCCTGGGCCGCGTGCTCTCGGTATTCCATAATCGCCGCTGGGACAGCGATTTCCTGACGGTAAAGGCCCTGATAGCGGAAGGTGCCTTAGGCGAGGTGAACTATTTTGAGTCACATTTCGATCGCTTCCGTCCGCAGGTGCGTAACCGCTGGCGCGAGCTGGCCGGTCCGGGTAGCGGCATTTGGTACGATTTAGGTCCGCATCTGCTTGACCAGGCGGTGAACCTGTTCGGCCTGCCGGTGAGCATTACTGTCGATCTGGCCCAGCTGCGTCCCGGTGCGCAGGCGACGGATTACTTCCATGCGGTGCTGAGCTATCCCCAACGCCGGATAGTGCTCCACGGCACGCTGCTGGCGGCGGCGGAGTCGGCCCGCTATATCGTTCACGGCACGCGCGGCAGCTACGTAAAATATGGACTCGATCCGCAGGAGGAGCGGCTGAAAAACGGCGAGCGCCTGCCGCAGGAGGATTGGGGCTATGATATGCGCGATGGCGTATTAACCCGTGTCCACGGTGAAGAGGTGGTGGAGGAGAGCTGGCTCACCGTGCCGGGGAACTATCCAGCCTACTATGCCGGTATCCGCGATGCGCTGAACGGCGTGGGCGAAAACCCAGTGCCCGCCAGCCAGGCGATTCAGATTATGGAGCTGATTGAGTTAGGCATGGAGTCGGCGAAGCACCGCTCGACCCTGTGCCTGGCGTAACGAGGCCTGACGTACTTAATGTGCCGCCCAACCGGGCGGCATCTTATTTTACGCGGCGCGCAGGCTATCTCTCAACGCCTGTTTCTCTGCCGCACTGAGGAAAGCCACCTCAAGACCGTTGATTTGCGCCTGGCGGATCTGCGCCTGGCTCAGGCCCGCCTGCGGAGCCGCCACGTTATACTCATGAACAATATCCACCCCCTGAACCGCCGGATCGTCGGTGTTGATGGTTGCCAGAATGCCGTGTTCAAGGAAGGCCTTCAGCGGGTGCACGTCAAGGGACGCCACGGTGCTGGTCTGGATGTTAGAGGTCAGGCAGGACTCTATGCCGATACGCTGCTCGGCGAGGAAATCCATCAACGCCCGATCCTCAATGGCTTTGACGCCGTGCCCGATACGCTCCGCACCCAGCTCGCGAATAGCCTGCCAGATGCTCTCCGGCCCGGCGGCTTCACCGGCGTGAACGGTAATGTGCCAGCCCGCATCGCGGCCACGGTTAAAGTGGGTCAGGAACAGGCTGCCGGGGAAGCCCAGCTCGTCACCGGCCAGATCCAGTCCGGTAATCGCATCGCGGTGGGCCAGCAGCGCATCCAGCTCCTCTACACAGGCGGATTCACCAAAGGTACGGCTCAGAATGCCGATCAGGCGCGCCTGAACGTTGAATGCCTCGCTACCCTGACGCACGCCCTCGATCACCGCCTCAACTACGCCCGCGACCGGCAGGCCGTGGGTCATCGCCATATAGCGGGGGGAGAAGCGCAGCTCGACATAGTGAAGCCCGTTACGTGCGGCATCTTCCATATTCTCAAACGCTACGCGGCGGCAGGCGTCCAGCGAGGCCAGCACCTTAACGCCCCAGTCCAGCTTCGCCAGGAAGCTCACCAGATCCGGTTCGTTAGCGGTCACCTGTACGTGCGGGCGCAGCAATTCAAGCGAGTCGGCGGGCAGGGCAAGAGAAAACTCACGGCCAAGGTCAAGGATGGTTTGCGCCCGGATGTTGCCATCAAGATGGCGATGAATGTCGGTCAAAGGTAGGTTAGCGTCAATCATGGTTGCACTCTTTTTTAGATAAAGTGCAGAGCATTATAAAAATAAAACGCTACGGAAAGCTATATTGCGCAAAGAAAATTTCTATTGCGCAATATAAATCATCATAAAGCATTGAGTCCGGTAATCAATTGGCCGAGGTTTTGAGCCAACTTCTCTTGGTGGAACCCTGCATTCAGCCGGATAAGCCCCTGGTTTTCCTGACTATAGAAAAATGAAATTATGTATAATTTTATCCAAGAGTCATAAAGATTATGTAACATTAGTATATCTGTACCCTCTGCGATAATGCTGCTACCGAGTGGGTGGCAGAAATTGCAAACACTGCGGATGTATGGAATAAGTGGTTTACCTACAAGAAAATAGATGCTTATGAAAACGATTGAAGAACTCCGCACAGAACTTCTCAAAATTGGGGAGCAATTAGGTGGGGGGACAAGACCAAATCATTACTTCATTATCCCTGAGCAACCCGATAATGCTGCGACTCCCTATCTGGAGATTCATGGCAAAGAATACCATTTCATCGTCAGTGAAAGAGGTACCGAACTAGCCCGAAAAGTGACTCTGAGTGATGATGAGATCCTTTATTGGTTTGTTGAGTGTGGCGTGAAGGGTCTGGCCTCAAGCTATGCGGCATCACAAACAACACCAGAAAGTGAATTCAGGAATATTTATTTCAGGAAGCAATACAGTCTAATGCTCGCCATCAATACTGAGTGGGCAACAAGGACGCGCAAAGAATTCACAGAGATTCTCCGTTCTCGAATAAACGAGCCTAGTTGAATTTCTACACGCTATCAGCTTTGGCATTCCGCTCCGTACTTAACTCTTTAACACAAACGTTGCCCATTGCAAATCAATGGCTTACTTCTGTATAACTAACTTAAAACTTGAAGGGTATACAGGTGTAAACAGGAGAAGGGCGATGATTTCAAAAGATAATGCCGAGCATTATATCTGGGGTGATAATTGCGACGGTTGGTATCTGCTTAATCGGCAGGACATGCTCATTATTCATGAAAAAATGCCCCCAGGTACGCACGAAAAGCGGCACTTTCACTCCATTTCCAGACAGTTTTTTTATGTTCTTAAGGGGAGCCTGACAATGGAACTGGAAGGTGATAAACATGAAATCAAAGCTCAGCAGGGACTTGAAATCCCCCCGGGGGCAAAGCATCAAGCCAGGAACGACAGCCAGTTACCTGTAGAATTTATTGTCATCTCTCATCCGACAACTCGTGGCGATCGTTCTGATCTCTCCGCTTGTTGATAACAGATTTCCGACAGCAGGTTTGGCTGGATAATTAACAGAAAGCAACTGGCTTCATATTTGGATTTCAGCAACGTCCGCTTCTGGCACAAAGCGGACATTTCAGTTTTGTCCTGACCCAGACATCTGAACCTGGCTTTAACAGCATGAGAGGCCCTCAGCGCGTTCCTGCGGCCGCCGGGCCGTTTCCAGCCCCGTTGCCCTAGCGTGATCGCGAAAAAGCGCCCCTGATAATTTTTGTGCACATTCATAACTACACTGCCGAACTTGCCGGGTAGCGTTTTATCGGAAAAAATTCCACAGGAACACCATTTCCAGGCGTTTACTTTCCCTGAATCGTGGCATTAGCATATCACCTTTCAGTACATACAGGGACAGTGTTCAATGCCATCACAACGTATCAAACCGCTGCTGTTAGTCCTGCCATTTCTGCTGAGTGCCTGTGCCGGCGATAAACAACAGCCCCCTCTGCCTGAAGATATATGGGGAATGAGCCAGGCGAAACCTGATAAAAACGCGAGATATTTATTACAGATACGCCAGGCAGTGACTGAACAGTTTTCGGGTAGTCAGTCATACAGGGGAAAAAGCTGTACCGTCAGGATTTTCATACAGCCCGACGGAATGCTGCTGAGCGCAGCGATTGAGAAAGGCGATCCTGAATACTGTCAGGCCGTTCTCTCAGCCGTCTCCCGCGCGAAAATCCCGCCGGCTCCGGATAAAGAGACCTGGCATACATTCAGAAATGCCTCGCTGGGTTTCGCCAACTGAAACATTTCACCCTGCCGGGTGACAGTCACAGCGTCGGCCCCGGCAGATTTTCTTTGAGTCCTGCAAACAGACTAAGTGTCATTCAGGGAGAAAAAGATAAGCTTTGAGCGAAAAAAGGAGCGTGCACTTGCCATTATGGAAAGTAAAAACATGTGGCGCAGTAACTATGCTCCACCTCTGTTACGTGGCTTATGGAAGTTAGGACTAAAAATACCACCATTACCTTTCGTTTCATTCTGGCAAATTACGCTTCTGATGGGACTTATGTTTGGTCTGACGTGGGGCATCATGATGTGGTTTTCCAGTTGGCAAGGTATGGGCGTTCAACCTTTCTGGGCGATATTATGGAGTCTCACAAGTGGAGTTCTGTTTGGCGTAATGATGGCAGCGTTTCACGGATGGCGTAAAAGGGTCAATAAACTGCCTGACTGGCAAGATTTGTAAATGACCTGCAAACGACTCAGCATCGCTTAAAGTCCGCTTCTGTCACAAAGCGGACATCAATCATAACAACGCATTGATCCCAGCAATCAGTCTGCGTAGCCCTTCATCCAGCTTCTCTCTTGGGCAGCCTGCATTGAGCCGTACAAACCCCTGGCCTTCGGGGCCATAGGTATACCCCGGCATAATCGCTACCTTCTGCTGGTGGATAAGCACATCCTGCAACACCTGGTCGTTAAGATTAAGCGGCCGCAGATCGATCCATGCCAGATAGCTTGCCTCAGGCGGCTGCCAGCGAAGCTGGGGAAATGCCTGATTGAGCTGGCTGGCGATGGTCGCCATATTACCCTGCAGGTGGGCGCGCAGCGCATCCAGCCAGGGCGCGCCCTCGCGGTAGGCGGCGATATGCGCGCAGAGCGAAAGCACCGCCGGGGAGGAGAGTCCGTCCCGGCCCTTGAGCGCAGCGAGATACTCTTCCCGGCGTTGAGCGTTGCTAATTATCCCATACGCCCCGGTGAGGGCCGGAATATTAAAGCTTTTCGATCCGGAGGTGAGCAGCGCCCACTCGCCTCGACCCACCTGGCACCAGGGAGTATGCTTCGCCTCGCCCCATACCATATCCATATGGATCTCGTCGCTAATCACCCTGACACCATGACGTTCACAGAGCCTGGACATCGCCTCCAGCTCGTCACGCGTCCACACTTTACCCGTCGGATTATGCGGGCTGCACAGCAGCAGGATTTTTGTTTCCGCCAGGGAGAGCACGGCCTCCAGCGCTGTGAAATCGCACTGCCAGCCGGTAGCGGTTTTCTCCAGCGGCACGCTCAGGACGCGCCGCTGGTTGCCCACAATCGCTTTGTAAAACGCATCGTAGGCCGGAGTGTGAATTATCACGGCGTCTCCCGGCGCGGACCACTGACGGATCAGCTCCGAGACCATATAGATCACCGATGGGCCATAGACAAGGGTCTCGGGATCGATCTCGGTGGCAAAGCGGGTTCTGTACCAGTGACAGACCGCGCCAAGAAAATCTTCATTCTTCCAGCGGCTGTAGCCCAGCACGCCGTGCGCCAGCCGCTGCTGGATGGCGTCAATAATGCAGGGAGCGGTAGAAAAATCCATATCCGAAATGGTGAAGGGCAGCAGGTCGGCCACGCCAAAGCGATCCGCCACGTAGTCCCACTGCGTACACCACGTTCCATGTCGATCGACCACCGTCGAAAAGTCAAACATCGCCTTATCCTTTATGCCTGCACCGAGTTCATCAGGGCTTCCATCTCATCTTTCACCGACTGCACCTGAGGGCCAATCACTACCTGTAAGTTGTGCTGGTTAAGCTGCACGACGCCAATGGCACGATTGTCCTTGAGGGCCTGCACATTAACGCGGGACATATCATTCACCGACAGCCGCAGGCGGGTGATGCAGTTATCAAGGGTGACAATATTTTCACTCCCGCCCAGCGCGGCGAGGATTGCCGGGACGTTATAGCCCGATCGTCCCAGCGCGCCTGCCATCGTCTTCTCCACGGTGCTGGCCGTTTCAACATCGCGGCCCGGCGTTTTCAGATTAAAATGCAGGATCGCGAAGCGGAAGATGAGGTAATACACCGCAAACCAGACGGCGGCAACTACCGGCACGAGATACCACTTGGTCGCCAGACCGTGCAGGATGCCAAACACCACAAAATCAATCACGTTGCCGTCGGTGTTGCCGATGGTGACACCCAGCACCGCCATCACCGTAAAGCCGAGGCCGGTCAGCAGGGCATGAATAAGGTAGAGCACCGGGGCAACGAACAGGAACAGAAACTCTAACGGCTCCGTGGTGCCGCCGACCACGCAGGCGATCAGGCCGGAAATCAACAGCCCTTTAATTTTATGACGGTTTTCCGGGCGGGCGCAGTGGTACATCGCCAGCGCTGCGCCGGGCAGGCCGCCCAGGAAAGCGGGCATTTTTCCCTGTGAGAGAAAACGCGTGGCGCTCTCTGAAAAACCGTGGGTGGTCGGACAGCTCAGCTGAGCCTGAAATATGGTCAGCGCGCCGCTGACGGTGTGGCCGCAGACCTCCTGGGTGCCGCCTGCGTCCGTGAAGCGGATCAGAGCGACCAGGATATGCTGCAAGCCAAACGGCAGCAGCAGGCGTTCACCGGTGCCGAAGATCATCGGCCCAAAATCACCCGCGCTGTTAATGATCTGCCCCAGGCCGCGGATCCCCATTGCGAACACGGGCCAGATTAACGGGATCACCAGGCCGACCAGCCCCATCGCCACGGTGGTCACAATAGGAACGAAGCGGGTGCCGCCAAAAAATGCGAGCGCGTCGGGCAGCCTGATGGTGTGGAAGCGTTCATGCAGCATCCAGATAATGACCCCGGCAATGACCGCACCGAGGATCCCGGTGTCGATAGACTGAATGCCAAGCACGTTCTGAATGTTGTAGGCCTTCAGCAGCGCCGCGTCGGTAGTCGGCAGGATCCCTTTCGCCGTTAGCCAGAAGTTAACGGCCAGGTTCATTACCGCATAGCCAACGAAGCCGGCAAAGGCGGCAATGCCCTTATTCTCACGCGCCAGCCCCAGCGGAATGGCGATACAAAACATCACCGGCAGAAAACTAAAGGCGAAGGAGCCGATCTTGCTCATCCAGATGAAGACAGCTTGCAGCACCGGATTACCCAATACAGGAATCAGCGTCATGACGTCACGGCTGCTCAGCGAGCTGCCGATGCCTAACATGATCCCGCAAAAGGAGAGCAGCGCGACGGGCAGCATAAAGGTTTTGCCCAGCTGCTGGAAAAATTCCCACAGCGTGATTTTCTGAACGGTTTTCGTCGTCATAAACGACTCCTTGTCGAAAAGAGGTGCAGATGAGGTTGTTGTGCGAGAAAGATAAAACGTTTTACCTGAATTTTATGCGCTACAAATCACAATGCTGAGCGATAACTCGGTGTATAAATATGTCATATAGATAAATCGTTTTATCTACGCCAGTACCAGGGATTTGCTTTTTTATGATGACGCCAAAAAAAATAACCATTAACGATGTGGCCGTCGCGGCCGGGGTTTCCGTCAGCACCGTTTCGCTGGTGCTCAGCGGAAAGGGGCGTATCTCCACGGCAACCGGCGAGCGTGTGAATCAGACAATCGAGCGACTGGGCTTTGTACGTAACCGCCAGGCGTCCGCCTTGCGTGGCGGGCAGAGCGGGGTGATAGGCCTGATCGTCCGCAACCTCTCATCACCGTTTTATGCCGAACTCACGGCAGGGCTTACGGAAGCGCTTGAAGCCCAGGGACGGATGGTGTTTCTCCTGCACGGCGGCGATGGCGGGGAGCAGCTCCTTCAGCGCTTCAACACCCTGCTGGCACAGGGGGTGGACGGCGTCGTCATCGCCGGAGGAGCAGGGGTAAGTGGTGAACTTCAGGCCTGGGCCGCCGAGCAGAGTACGCCACTCGTGTTTGCTTCCCGCGCCAGCTATCTTGACGATGCTGACTGCGTCAGGCCGGACAATATGCAGGCGGCACAGATGCTCACCGAGTATCTCATTCAGCGTGGTCATCAGCGTATTGCCTGGCTGGGCGGCAACAGCGCCTCGCTAACGCGGGCAGAGAGAGTGGGTGGCTACTGCGCCACCCTGCTGAAATATGGCTTACCCTTTCACAGCGAATGGGTCGTTGAGTGCGACACCAGCCAGAGGCAGAGCGCCGAAGCGGTCGCTGGGCTGCTACGGCATAATCCCACCATCAGCGCGGTGGTCTGTTACAACGATGTTATTGCCCGTGGGGCCTGGTTTGGCTTAATGCGGGCGGGACGCCAGAGCGGTGAGGCCGGGATGGACAGCTACTTTGAACAGCAGGTGACCCTGGCCGCCTTTGCGGATGTCGCCGAGAGTGCGCTGGATGAACTGCCAATTATCTGGGTAACGACGCCTGCAAGGGAGATGGGCTATACCCTGGCGGAGCGGATCATGCAGCGTATTGCGAAGGAAGATAGCCCGGCCCGCAGCCAAACGTTGCATGCCCGGTTAATTGTCAAAAAATAGCCCCTCCGGAGAGGGGCGGGTAGGTTACTGCTGAGGCACTGCCGCCGGCGGTGTAGCTTCCGGTGCCGCCTGCGGAGCAGGCGCTGGGGCCGCTTCAGGAGCCGCCTGCGGAGCAGGTACTGGAGCAGGGACCGGAGCCGGTTCCACCTGCGGGATCCCCAGCTCAGGCATACCAAACATGCCGACAAACTCGTCGAGGCTCATCTTCTGCCCGTTGAGATTGACCTGGCCGTTAGCGTACTGCAGGCTGGTGCTAATCGCATTATCCGCCACCGTGGTGATGCGGAACATCTGGCCCATCGCCGCCAGGCCTTTCACCTGCTGGTTCGCCAGCTTTTCAGCATCCGCCTGCTGATAGCCCTGCAGCTTAGCCACCTGCGTCATAAACTCGGTTGCCATATCCATCGGGATAGTCAGCTTGCTCTCCAGCGACTTCACGCTGCGATCGACCTCCTGCGCCAGGGTTTGCGGTGTAGGAGCGGCAGGGGTGGCTGCCGGATCCTTCATGAACAGCGACAGGTTAAACGTCGTCTCGCCTTTGCTGTTTTTCCAGCTCAGCGGAGCAACGGTGATCACCGGCTCGCCCTTCAACAGCAGCGGCAGCGCGCCGAAGAATGCTTCAGTGGATTTTTGCTGGTACAGATTCGGATCTTTCATCACCTCAGGCTGAGAGAGCAGGGCCTGATTTTGCGCATTGTACTGCTGGCGGAACTGATGCCATGCCTGGCCGTCAATCTGACCGATTTTCATCGTCAGCTTGCCGCTGCCCATATCCTGGCTCTGAATCTTCAGGCTGTTGACCGTGTAGTCGATCTGGCTGTTGATGTTTTTGCCGTCGTTAACCAGATCGTTTTTGATGGCCAGGTCCGTGCCTTCCATCACCGCGATCTCTTTGTTCTCTACCGCGATGGCCAGCTTCTCAACGCTCAGCTTCTGGTTGCCCAGATGCTCATCAAACTGCGCGCGCTTGCTGTCACCGTCGGTTTTCAGATTGTTGAAGGTGACCTGCACATGCTGACCATACTCGTTAACGGTGCTAACCAGGCCGCTCTGCGCCTCGCCCTTCAGGGAGATAGCGTTGCCGTCTTTATCGGCATCAAGCTGGAACTCACCGCCGCTGAAGGCGACTTTTTCACCCTCGTTCTCATAGCTCAACGGCTTAAATGCGATGTGGGAACCGGTATCACCGCCGTAGCCAATGCGGGTATTCACCTCAACCGGCGACTCGCCTTTGGCCATATTAAACAGCGGCTTAGAGACATCGTTATTCACCAGGGTGGTTTTCACCGACGCCATGGCCGGGATCAGGTTAAAGGATTTAAGCTGGGCAAACGGGAATGGGCCGTGATCGACCGTCTCGTTCAGCACCACGCTCTGGCCAGGCTTCAGCCAGGCGTTCTCTCCGCCCTCGACCGGTTTGATCAGCAGCTGCAGATGGCTTTTAAAGATGCCACGCTCGTAGTTCTGCGAGGCCACTTCCAGATTTGCTCCCGGCGCGCTGCGCTTAAGCTCGGCGTTGGCCTGCCCAACCATGTCGGCAAGGTGTTTTTCCAGCTGTTTACCCGTGTACCAGGCGGTTCCCGTCCAGACGACGCCCAGTGCAACAATGATGCCCGCAGCGACAAGCGTTTTCTTCATAGCGATTATCCCTAAAAATGAAACCAGGCGGAAAAGGCCGCCTGGAGAGTCGTAAGGTATTGCTAAGCTTAGCAATAAGGGGCAAAAAGGTCAGTACTTAGTTCACTTTATTGTACACGCGGGCGAGGCGGCCAACGCCACTCGCCTCAACCGGCGATTCTCCGGCGCTGACAAAGGCCGACTCGCCCGGCTTGAGCACCAGCCGCTGTTCGCCCTTGCTCAGCACGGCTTCGCCCTCGACGCAGAAGAGGATCGCCGCGCTCTGCTGGGCAAGCGTTGATGCCTGCGTAGAGAGTTCATGCAGAGAGAAAGCAAAGTCGGCAACCGGAATAGGGAAATCCAGCTCCGCGCCGTTTTGCTCCGGCGTGGTCAGCAGCTCGGTCGCTGGCTTCGGCACAAACTTAACGTTGGCAACCAGCTCGGGAATATCAATGTATTTCGGCGTCAGGCCAGCACGCAGGACGTTATCGGAGTTGGCCATCACCTCCAGCGCCACGCCCTTAAGGTAGGCATGCGGCGTCTCGGCGAAGAGGAACATCGCCTCGCCCGGATTAAGCTTGATCACGTTAAGCAGCAGGGGTGAGAAGAGACCGCTGTCGTCCGGGTAGAACTCAGAGATAAAGCGGATGGTCTCCCACGGCTCGCCCTGCTGGCTCGCCAGCGTGGCCTTCAGCACCGCCAGCGCGTGTGACTTCTCCTCGCCCTGCATATTGAGCAGGCTGGCAAAGAGCTGGCTTAGGCTGTCGGCATCCGGCTGCGCCAGGAAGTGGGCAATGGCCTGATGGGCACCCGCTACCGGCTGGAGCAGGGAGATAATATCGCTAAATTCACGGAACGCATTCATCGCCAGGAACGGCGTGAGGGCAAACACCAGCTCGGGTTTATGGTTGGGATCTTTATAGTTACGCTCGGCCGCATCCAGCGGTATGCCCGCCGCGTTCTCTTTCGCAAAACCTATTTCCGAGGCCTGCTTGTTGGGATGAACCTGAATCGAGAGCGGCTGATCGGCGCACAGCACCTTAAACAGGAACGGTAGCTCGCCAAAGCGCTCCGCTACCGCCTGGCCCAGCAGCGCCGTTTTATCCTGTTCAATGATCTCCCGCAGCGACTGCGGTTGACCAGACGCGTTCTCGATTTTTGAGCTGCTCTTCGGGTGCGCCCCCATCCACAGCTCGGCCATCGGCTGGCCGTCGGGGTTGGCAATACCGTAGAGTTCCGTTAACGCACTTTTACTTCCCCAGGCATAGTTCTGCACTGAGTTGATGAGTTTTTGCATTATCAAGCCCTGTATTACGTTGAGGATTATGTGTCTATTAAACCAATAAACCCAGGGTAAGTAATTACCGGACTTAAAAAGTCGTCCTTATCTCAGTTTTTGTTAAAAAATTGTGTAGGATAGGCAGACTCGCTTTTAAGCAGGGCAACGGAACGTTTGCCCAGACAATAACCAGACCGGGCAGTAAGTGAGAGCACAATGTCGATAAAATCTTTTCACTATCAGGATCCTTTCCCCCTCGCAAAGGATGAAACCGAATACTATCTGCTTACCCGTGACCACGTCTCCGTATCGGAGTTTGAAGGCCATGAGATCCTCAAAGTTGAACCCCAGGCGCTGACCCTGCTGGCACAGCAGGCGTTCCACGACGCGTCGTTTATGCTGCGTCCGGCGCACCAGCAGCAGGTGGCAGATATCCTCGCCGATCCGGAAGCCAGCGAAAACGATCGCTACGTGGCGCTGCAGTTTTTACGCAACTCTGATATTGCTGCGAAAGGCATTCTGCCAACCTGCCAGGATACCGGCACCGCCATTATCAGCGGTAAGAAGGGACAGCGGGTATGGACCGGCGGCGGCGATGAAGCCGCTCTGGCGCGTGGCGTGTACAACACCTATATCGAAGATAACCTACGCTACTCGCAGAACGCGGCGCTGGATATGTACCGCGAGGTCAATACCGGTACTAACCTGCCGGCACAGATCGATCTCTACAGCGTGGATGGCGACGAATATAAGTTTCTCTGCATCGCCAAGGGCGGCGGTTCGGCCAATAAAACCTATCTCTACCAGGAGACCAAGGCCCTGTTAACGCCGGGTAAGCTGAAAGATTACCTGGTCGATAAGATGCGCACCCTGGGGACGGCGGCCTGTCCGCCTTACCATATTGCCTTTGTGATCGGTGGAACGTCAGCCGAGGCGACCCTGAAGACGGTCAAGCTTGCCTCTACCAAGTACTACGATGGCCTGCCCACCGAAGGCAACGAGCACGGTCAGGCGTTTCGCGACGTTGCCCTGGAGAACGAGCTGCTGCGTGCCGCGCAGGATCTCGGCCTCGGGGCGCAGTTCGGTGGCAAATACTTTGCCCACGACGTGCGGGTGATCCGTCTGCCGCGCCATGGCGCATCCTGCCCGGTGGGAATGGGGGTCTCCTGCTCTGCGGATCGCAACATTAAAGCCAAAATCAACCGCGACGGGATCTGGATTGAAAAGCTGGAGCAGAACCCTGGGAAATACATCCCAGAATCACTACGCCAGGCGGGCGAGGGTGAAGCGGTGCGTATCGACCTCAACCGGCCGATGCGTGACATCCTGCAGCAGCTCTCCCAGTACCCGGTATCCACCCGGCTGTCGCTGAGCGGCACCATTATCGTGGCCCGCGACATCGCTCACGCTAAGCTGAAAGAGCGCATGGACCGCGGCGAAGGCCTGCCGCAGTACGTTAAAGATCATCCGATCTACTACGCCGGACCGGCGAAAACCCCTGAAGGCTACGCCTCCGGCTCCCTCGGGCCGACCACGGCAGGGCGGATGGACTCCTACGTCGATCAGCTCCAGTCTGAGGGCGGAAGCATGATCATGCTGGCGAAGGGCAACCGTAGCCAGCAGGTGACCGATGCTTGCCACAAGCACGGCGGTTTCTACCTCGGCAGCATTGGCGGCCCGGCGGCGGTGCTGGCCCAGGGCAGTATCCGCAGCCTGGAGTGCGTCGAGTATCCGGAGTTGGGTATGGAAGCCATCTGGAAAATTGAGGTGGTCGATTTCCCGGCCTTTATCCTGGTGGATGATAAGGGCAACGACTTCTTCCAGCAGATCCACGCCTCGGCCTGTGCCCGCTGCGTGAAGTAACCTTAGACCGCCCAACCGGGCGGTTTTTTTTGCCGCTGGCGTTTGAAAATCATCAATACTAATAACTCTTTGGGCAGGTGAGCAGTGCTGTAACCCACATCGCAACGTATTCAAGGAGCGTATATGACTTCGCATCGCAGTGAGAAAGATTCGATGGGCGCAATCGACGTCCCGGCAGATAAGCTATGGGGCGCGCAAACCCAGCGATCGCTCGAGCATTTTCGTATTTCGACCGAGAAAATGCCGGTCTCGCTACTCCGTGCGCTGGCCTTAACCAAGCGGGCCGCAGCTAAGGTTAATCAGGATCTGGGCCTGCTGGCCGCCGAGAAAGCGCAGGCCATCATCAGCGCGGCGGATGAGGTGCTCAACGGCGACCATCCAGACGAGTTCCCGCTGGCGATCTGGCAGACCGGCTCCGGCACCCAGAGCAACATGAACATGAACGAGGTGCTGGCGAACCGCGCCAGCGAGCTGCTGGGCGGCGAACGGGGGATGGCGCGTAAGGTGCATCCCAACGACGACGTCAACAAAAGCCAAAGCTCCAACGACGTCTTTCCCACCGCCATGCACGTGGCGTCAGTTATCGCCGTGCGTGAGGATCTGATCCCCTCGCTGCTGGAGCTGACCCGCACCCTGGCGGAAAAATCCCGCGCCTACGCCGAGATCGTCAAAATTGGCCGTACCCATCTGCAGGATGCCACGCCTCTGACGCTGGGCCAGGAGATCTCCGGTTGGGTAGCGATGCTGGAGCATAACCTGAAGCATATCGAAAATAGCCTGCCGCACCTGTCAGAGCTGGCCCTCGGCGGCACGGCGGTAGGAACCGGGCTGAATACCCATCCGGAATATGCCCATCGTGTGGCCGATGAGCTGGCGGCTATCACTGGCCAGGGGTTTGTCACCGCGCCGAATAAGTTCGAGGCGCTGGCAACCTGCGATGCGCTGGTGCATGCCCACGGCGCGCTGAAGGGGCTGGCGGCATCGCTGATGAAAATAGCTAACGACGTGCGCTGGCTGGCCTCTGGCCCGCGCTGCGGCATCGGTGAAATTACTATTCCTGAAAACGAACCGGGAAGCTCCATTATGCCGGGCAAGGTCAACCCGACCCAGTGCGAGGCCCTGACCATGCTCTGCTGTCAGGTGATGGGCAACGACGTAGCCATCAATATGGGCGGTGCGTCGGGTAACTTCGAGCTGAACGTCTTCCGTCCGATGATTATCCACAACTTCCTGCAGTCGGTGCGCCTGCTGGCCGACGGTATGGAGAGCTTCAATGAGCACTGCGCCATCGGCATCGCGCCGGATCGGGCACGTATCGATCAGCTTCTCAACGAGTCGCTGATGCTGGTAACGGCCCTGAATACCCACATTGGCTACGACAAGGCCGCCGAAATCGCCAAGAAGGCGCACAAAGAGGGGCTGACCCTGAAGGCTTCGGCGCTGGCGCTGGGCTACCTGACCGAGGAGCAGTTTGACACCTGGGTGCGCCCGGAGACCATGGTAGGCAGCATGCCATCCGGTAACTAATTAGCCACCGTTAGTTTGCAACGTAGAGGTGCAGCCGGGGAATGATTAACGTCAGCGGCTGCGCCTCAGGCTTATAGCGGTGCTGGACGTTGTCGGCATCATAGTTCAGCAACTCGCCAATGTCGGGCACCCGGCCTCCGCTCTCCTCAGCGATCAGCGCAATGATCGGCGTTGGGCAGGCGTGCTGCACCTGCTTTTGCGAACCGGCGTACCAGACCCGGGCGATGGGCTGCACTTTTACAGGCCGTTTGATCTTCAGCCGGGCCTTCTGCGGCAGGGCGGCGATGTCGTTATACTCCTGCTCCAGCCGGGCCTGCCACTGCTCCCGCGTCCAGCCGCCTACCGCTCGTGGCGCTTTTAAACTCTTCTCCAGCTGGGCCAGCACCTCATCGCGGGTGAAATTCTTAATGATGTGCTTGTTGGCCCAGCCAAAGCGCAGCGTCGCCGGATCGCGCAGGGCGGTCAGCGTTCGGTAGGCATTCAGGGTGATCAGGCCCGGCAGATGGTGGTGTACCCAGTCAAAGCGGGCCGCGGAGGGCAGGCCAGATTCAACGGTAACAATATGCTCAAAGGTCGTTTTCAGGCTGTTAATCAGCGCAATGCGGGCCTCGAGGCTGTCGCGCGTCGTCAGCGTAGTCTGGTAGCAGATCACGCCGGGCAGGCGAACCGCCGCCTTGCTGCTGCGATTCTCCGACTGCTGCTGGATGAAAAGGTGAGAGAAGTGGTGCAGGGCGCGCTCGGCGGCGCGTTTGCCCACGTGCTGCTTGACCTGAATAGTGGTCAGCGGCTCATGCTCGGCCTCTTTAGTCACCTCCGGCAGCTCAAATACGCGCCCGGCCAGCAGCCGACATTCGCTAAGCTCGCGCTTTAGCTCCGCAAGCTCGCGCTCAATCTGGCGGAAAGTACTGTTTAAACGCTCAATCAGGTCGTAGCTGGCCATGGTTAACCTCATTAGTTACAACATACTTTTATGTTAGCACACAGCGTTCGGTCAAGCCACAGAGTCAACAGGCTTTGGCACGGTCACGTCGGGTGGCGCTTCGCTTACCCGACCTACGGTCAGTGCAAGGGTGACAGGCCAGCCTGTAGGCCGGATAAGGCGTTAGCCGCCATCCGGCGTTATGACTCGGTCGTGTCGGGTGGCGCTTCGCTTACCCGACCTACGACCAGTGCAAGGGTGACAGGCCAGACTGTAGGCCGGATAAGGCGCAGCCGCCATCCGGCGTTATGGTGCGGTCACGTCGGGTGGCGCTTCGCTTACCCGACCTACGACCAGTGCAAGGGTGACAGGCCAGCCTGTAGGCCGGATAAGGCGTTAGCCGCCATCCGGCGTTATGACTCGGTCGTGTCGGGTGGCACTTCGCTTACCCGACCTACGGGCTACATAAACAAAGGAGACGACGTTTAGATCGAATGGCACACCGGCCAGCTAAAGGTAAAGCGTGCCCCGCCTAATTCACCGGCATCACATATTACCTCTCCGCCCATGGCCTGGGCGATGGAGTACACAATTGCCAACCCCAGGCCGCAGCCGCCGGTGGCCCGGTCCCGGCTTGGGTCAAGCCGGACAAAAGGCTCAAATATACGATCCCGCGCATCCGGCTCAATGCCCGGACCGTCGTCCTCCACGATCAGGCTGGCCCGCGCACCGTTATGCCGGAGTGCAATCTGCACGGTGCTCTCGCTATAGCGCAGGGCATTATTCACCAGGTTATCAAGCACGCGCTCCATCAGCCGCATATCCAGCGCACCGTAGCTATCTTCAGCGTCAGCCGACAGCATCAGCGCGCGGGCGGGGTGAATGCTTTTTACATCATCCACATAGCTCGCGACCCAGCGGGGCAGATCCGGCTGGGAGAGCTGCAGCTCGTTTTGCGGACGGTCGAGGCGGGCGTAGGTCAGCAGCTCCTCGATGAGCGCCTCCAGCTGCCCAATATCGCGGTTCAGCGCCAGACGCTCGGCCTCCGTGAGGTTATCGCTCATCTCCAGACGGTAGCGCAGGCGTACCAGCGGGGTACGTAGCTCATGGGCAATGCCATCGATCAGCTGCTTTTTGCTGGCAATCAGGGCGTTGATATTGTCCGCCATCTGGTTAAAAGCAACGCCAAGGCGCTCGAAGCTCGAACCGTTGGCAAAATGGATCCGCTCATTCAGATGTCCGTTACCAAAACGTTGGGCGGCGGACTCCAGCCGCAGCATCTCCTGCCAGTGGGGGCGCATCCAGATAAACACCGGGAAGGCGAGGGAGATAGCAATAAAGACCATCAGCAGGATGTCAAACAGGCGCATCTCATGCAGATAGAAGAGATAGGGGATCGGTCCCACCGCCAGCACGTAGTGGCTGCGAGGAATGCGCTGGATAAACGTATACTCTTCGTCCAGCGCCACAATGTCCCCCTCGCGCAGACGCTGGGTAGTGGCTGCGCTGAGGTGAAACTTGTTCAGCGGCTCGATACGCATATCGAAGGAGAGGTTAAGATCCATCTCCTTCAGGGTTTTGCTCCACTCGTGAGGCGGGATCTCCCGCAGCTCGCTGCGTATCAGGTAGAGGGAGCTTTTCATCAGGTCGTCCAGCGACTGTCTGCCTGCGCGTTCAGCGGTGAATTTGTATACCAGGCCGACCAGCATGGTCATCACCAGAAAGCAGACAAACAGCAGCAGGTAAAACTGAACGAACAGCTTTTTCATTGCGGATTGCCCCACGCGTGCGGAGCAAACAGGTAGCCCTTGTTACGCACGGTTTTGATCCGGTATGGCTCGGTGGCGCTATCCAGCAGCTTTTTGCGCAGCCGCGAGATAGCCACGTCAACGCTGCGATCCAGCCCGTCGTAGCTTACGCCGCGCAGGTTTTTCAGAAGCGCATCGCGATCCATGATCTGCCCGGCGTGGGTCGCCAGCTCCCATAGCAGGTCAAAGTCGGCGGTGGAGAGAGCCACCGGCTCGTTGGCTAACAGCACCTGGCGGTTGACGGGATCGATAGACAAACTGCCAAAGTGCAGCGCGTTGTGCGGAGTCAGCGATGCGGCAGCGGGGCGCGTGGCACCGGTACTCTGGCGCAGATGGAGGCGCAGGCGTGCCAGCAGCACGGCGGGCGGGGTGGTTTTTAGAATGTAGTCGCTGGCTCCCATCTCGAGAGAGAGGATATGGTTCATATCGCTGTCGAGGGAGGTGAGGAGCACTATAGGGCCTTGCCACTGGCCGCGCAGATCGCGGCAGAGCGTCATACCATCCTTGCCGGGGAGCATAATATCAAGCAGTACCAGTTCCGGATTTTCGCGCAGGATGATCTCTTCGGCGCGATCGCCGCGCGTCTCCAGAACGACCTCAATATCGTGCTTGCCAAGGTAGGCGGCAATCAGCGCACCCACTTCCGGGTCGTCTTCCACAAAAACGATCTTATTCATAGGTCATCATAAGGAACAAAAACGCCAACATACACCGCCTTGCCGGAAGCTTCCATTAATCTTTCATAAACGGCGACGCTTCCGCTATGCTGGTCGCTTCAATGTATAAAGAGTCAGGGATAAATCATGGGGTTAGTGGTTAAAGCGGCGATTGGCGCACTGGTGGTCTTGCTGATTGGCGTGTTAGCAAAAACAAAAAATTACTACATTGCCGGACTGATCCCGCTGTTTCCTACCTTTGCGCTGATAGCCCACTATATCGTCGCTTCCGAGCGCGGTATTGAGGCGCTGCGCACCACCATCGTGTTTGGCATGTGGGCGATTATTCCCTACTTTTTATATCTGCTGTCGCTCTGGTACTTCACTGCCTCTATGCGGCTGCCGCTGGCGCTGGGTGCAGCGGTACTCTGCTGGAGCCTCAGCGCCTGGCTGCTTATCTTCTGCTGGAGCCGTTTCCACTAGCGCAGCGGACGACCGCCGTCGAGCGCAAAGCTGCGGCCGGTCACGAACCGGCTGGTAAGCAGGTAGTCGATGAGATCGATTACCTCTTTCTCGCCGGGGGCAATTTTCATCAGCGACTTATTCAGAGCCTTCTGCCGATACTCAGCGTCATCCCCCTCGTTGAACAGGATCAGCGACGGGGCGATCGAGTTCACCTTAATCTCTGGAGCCAGCTTGCGGGCAAACGAGCGGGTCATATTATCCAGCGCCGCCTTGCTGGCCGCATAGGCGATATGCTTATCGCTGCCGCGCTCAACCACGTAGTCGGTAAAGTGGATAATGTCGCCGCCAGCGTGACCGTGGCCGCGCAGCAGGCTTTCCAGGGCATGATTAAGCAGATAGGGAGCATGGACGTGGATCTGCATCATCGCGCAGAGCACCTCGGTGATCGGCGTGCCGGGCTTCTCCGGCACCCAGGCACCGGCATTGTGGATAATGCCCCGCAGCCCGGAGGTGAGCGATTTCACCTGCTCGGCAAAGGCGAGGATACCCTCATCGTGACAGAAATCCGCCTGAATGCAGACCGCGCCGGCCTCCTGTAAAACGTCAATCGCCGGATAGGGAGTGCGGTAGCTAACGATAACCGGCTGCTGCTGGTTGAGAAAATGGTGGGCAATGGCAAGGCCAATACGGCGGCCGCCGCCGGTGATCAGAATCGGGCAGGGGTCGTTTTTTCCCATCGTAATCTCCTTGTTTTACAGCGTGGGGCAGCGTTACTGCCCCAACAGTATCCAGGTCGCCGGAAGAGCAGCAACGAGCAGCAGCCCCATCAGCACCTTTTCGTGACGTTGTAACAAATCGCTCTGCGGATGGGTGCGGCGTGCGTAGAGGAAGACCAACAGGCCTGGCGCATACAGCACGACCGACAGCAGCAGATGCATTGGCCCAGAGGCATAGAGTAACCATAGGCCATAGATGCAGGCACCGATACCCGTAGCCTGATGCAGCGGACGCTGGGCCACTTTTAACAGATAGGCTCCCACCAGAAAGTAAGGTACCAGAATCATCTCGGATGCGATGGTTAAAAGTGTATTGTAATCTGAACCTGTGAGCCAGATCAGAATCAGGCAGATCTGTACGCTGGCATTGGTAAGCCACAGCGATGCCGACGGAGCGTTGTTCTCATTCTGACGGGCAAAAATACGCGGGAAGGCTTTATATTTCGCTGCCAGCAGAGGCACCTCTGCCGCCATGATAGTCCAGCTCAGGTAGGCGCCGCAGACGGAGACGATCAGCCCGGCGGCGATGATCACCTCTCCCCAGGAGCCCATCATGTCAACCATTAATCCAGCCATAGAGGGGTTACGCATCTCTGCCAGCTGCGGACGAGGCACCACTCCCAGCGACAGCAGGGTGACCAGCAGATAGACCGTCAGGGCGGCGATCACCGCCATCAGCGTGGCCCGGCCTACATCCTGCTTGTTGCGCGCTCTGGCGGATACCACCACCGCGCCCTCGACGCCAATGAAGACCCACAGGGTAATGAGCATGGTGTTTTTTACCTGCTCCCACACCGGCACGCCAAGCGCTACCCCGGTAAAATCAAGGCTAAACCTGTCGGCATTAAAGGCTAGCCCGGCCAGCACAACAAACAGGCCCAGCGGCACCAGCTTGGCCAGCGTAGCCGCCAGGTTGATGCTCGCCGCGGTTTGTACCCCGCGCAGCACCAGCCAGTGAACGATCCACAGCAGGCAGGAGGCGCCAACGATCGATTGCCAGGTATTGCCATCCCCAAACAGGCGCAGCGCTGGCGTGTCGGTGAAGAAGCTCAGCGCCGAGAAGACGATAACCAGATAGGAGACGTTGGCGATCACCGCGCAGAGCCAGTAGCCCCAGGCGGAGCAGAAACCAATCAGCTCGCCGAAACCTTCACGGGCATAGGTAAATATGCCGCCGTCGAGATCCGGGCGCAGGCGGGTGAGCAGCAGCATGGCAAAGGCCAGCAGCAGAATACCGACCCCGGTAATCGCCCAGCCGATCATTAACGCGGCAGGGCTGGCGACGGCCGCCATATTTTGCGGCAGGCTGAATACGCCCGCCCCCAGCATTGAACTTAAAACAAGCGCAGTTAGCGCGCTCAGGCCAAGTTTCTTTTCCATTGGCATCCTGTTAAAAAAACAACAAATCCAGAATAAATATTTCGCCGGAGCGCATAAATAGCGTGGATCATACTAAGGCGCGGGATTTTACGTAGTGGAAGATGTGCATGCAATGATGTATGGCAGAAATTTGCAGAAATGCGAGAAAAAGGCGGCCTCAGCCGCCTTTTGGAGAATTATCTGTAGAGGTCAGCGCTGATGGTGAGGTTGTTACCGCGCTCCTGCCACTGACGCGTAATGTGGTAATATTTCGCGCCTTTTTTGGCGGCCCGTTTTGCTACCTGGTAAGAGACTTCGGTCCCATTGCCGTAGTTGCCAGTGAACTTAATGCTATCGAATGGCACCATCTGCGCAGCGGTAATTTTATTCACCTCTTCAACTTTAGTACCGTCCGGCAGGGTGACAGTGTAACGTCCGCCCTTGGAGGTTTGCGTTTCGAAGAAGCGGCCCACTTCCGCGCTTGGTGCGGCGCTGGTAGCAATGCCCGGGATCTCAACTTTCTTCGCCTCTTCACCGCCTTTTGCCAGCGCGGCGCGGCCTGATTCAGAGTCAGCAGGGATAGCGTCCGGGCTTTGCAGCACGCGCTTCTTCGCATCGGCCTTATAGATATAGGCTGTGATGCGTTGGTTACCACCATCGTTAGCATCAACCTGGCGCACGATATAGAACGAGGCTGCACCTTTTGCTTTCGCTGCTTTAGTGATAGCGGCGTTAACGTCAGGCTGGCTGCGGTAGAAGCCCTGTACGGTCACGGTGTCAAACGGCTCCAGCAAAATGGCCTGGTCTTTTGGCAGCTCGGTCACGCCGTTGATCACCCGGTTTTGCGGGGCGTCTGCTTTGGCTGCATCATTTTTATAGAGATCGGCCGTGACGCGCCAGTTGCCGCTGTTGCCTACATCTGAGGTATCAACCACGAAGAAGGCATCTGCGCCCTCTTTATCGGCACGGTTAGAGACAGCGGTGACGGCGTCACCGATAGCGGTGAAGCGGCCGGTGACCACGACGCGGTCGTAGGGTTTTACCGCTTCCGCTTGCTCTGGCGTCAACTCGGTCGCGGCATGAGCCGACAGGGCCGTTGCCGACAGGAGTGCGGATGCCAGGAGGGTGTTCTTAAGCTTCATAAAAATAGTCCTTCGCCTTGCGCAAACCAAATACTGGTATTAGAGATGTCTTGAAAACGTGGGTGATTATTGCATTTTAATCTTGTGACTGTCTGCGAGATTTTTCACCACCAGAGCCAACGAGGCGATGGGCAGGCATAACAAAACACGATATGTTGAAAAAACAGGCGCTTGACTAGGAAAAGCGATTAAGCATATGACTTTTTTAAGTTAATACCTTGTTAAAATACGGATCTAGCCCGGCGATAAATCATGTTTTGCCGCCTCGTATAAGCGGAATATGGGGCCGTTACCGTTATTTAAAGTTAAATTGGGCTGTTTATACCCGTGCTGGCTCAATTTTCCCTAATAAAACCTTAATTTCTGAATTGTTGCGGTAGATCACAAGCGTTATTTTCAGTAGGTTATAGAAAGTTTGTTACGGTTTTATTTTTTGATACCTGTTAAAAAAAACTGACAAACCATCATTCAAAACCGATGGAAGGGAAAACTATGCGTATTGGTATACCAAAAGAGCGGTTGGCCAATGAGACCCGCGTGGCAGCGACACCGAAAACGGTTGAGCAGCTGCTTAAGCTGGGTTTCACCGTCGCGGTCGAAAGCGGCGCGGGCAAGTTAGCAAGCTTCGATGACCACGCGTTCACCGAGGCGGGTGCCGAGGTTGTCGATGGCAATGCGATCTGGCAATCAGACATCATTCTCAAGGTAAACGCCCCGGGCGATGACGAGATTGAACGCCTTAATCCGGGCACCACGCTGGTGAGCTTTATCTGGCCTGCGCAGAACCCGCAGCTGCTTGAGAAGCTGGCCGCACGTAACGTAACGGTAATGGCGATGGACTCCGTGCCGCGTATCTCACGCGCCCAGTCTCTTGATGCCCTCAGCTCGATGGCCAACATTGCTGGCTACCGCGCCATTGTAGAGGCCGCTCACGAGTTTGGCCGCTTCTTTACCGGCCAGATCACCGCCGCAGGTAAAGTGCCGCCGGCAAAAGTGATGGTCATCGGTGCTGGCGTCGCCGGGCTTGCCGCCATCGGCGCGGCCAACAGCCTCGGCGCAATTGTTCGCGCCTTCGATACCCGCCCGGAAGTGAAAGAGCAGGTCCAGAGCATGGGCGCTGAGTTCCTCGAGCTGGATTTCAAAGAGGAAGCGGGCAGCGGCGACGGCTATGCCAAAGTGATGTCCGAGGCGTTCATCAAAGCCGAGATGGCGCTCTTCGCCGCGCAGGCAAAAGAGGTGGACATTATTGTCACCACCGCGCTAATCCCGGGGAAACCGGCGCCGACGCTCATCACCCGTGAGATGGTGGACTCCATGAAGCCGGGCAGCGTGATTGTCGATCTGGCCGCGCAAAACGGCGGCAACTGCGAATACACCGTGCCTAACGAGATCTTCACCACCGCCAACGGCGTCAAGGTGATCGGTTATACCGATCTGCCGGGCCGTCTGCCGACTCAATCCTCCCAGCTCTATGGTACCAACCTGGTCAACCTGCTGAAGCTGCTGTGCAAAGAGAAAGATGGCAACGTTACCGTCGATTTTGACGACGTGGTGGTGCGCGGCGTCACGGTGATCCGCGACGGCGAAACCACCTGGCCTGCGCCGCCGATTCAGGTCTCTGCCCAGCCGCAGGCGGCCGCGAAAGCTGCCCCAGCCCCTGAGGCACCCAAGGCTCCGGCCTCGCCGTGGCGCAAATACGCCGTGATGGCGCTGGTAATCATCCTCTTCGGCTGGCTGGCGGATGTCGCACCGAAGGAGTTCCTCGGCCACTTCACCGTGTTTGCGCTGGCCTGCGTGGTGGGCTACTACGTGGTGTGGAACGTCTCCCATGCTCTGCATACCCCGCTGATGTCGGTGACTAACGCCATCTCGGGCATCATCGTTGTCGGTGCGCTGCTGCAGATCGGTCACGGCGGCTGGATAAGCTTCCTGAGCTTTATTGCCGTTTTGATTGCCAGTATCAATATTTTCGGTGGTTTCACCGTCACTCAGCGCATGCTGAAAATGTTCCGGAAGAACTAAGGGGTAGCACATGTCTGGAGGATTAGTTACGGCTGCATACATTGTTGCCGCGATCCTGTTTATTTTCAGCCTGGCCGGGCTGTCAAAGCATGAAACCTCTCAGCAGGGTAACCGCTTTGGCATGGCCGGGATGGCGATTGCGCTGATTGCCACCATCTTTGGGCCGGATACCGGCAACGTTGCCTGGATTATCGTCGCGATGATTATCGGCGGCGCGATCGGTATCCATCTGGCGAAGAAAGTTGAGATGACCGAGATGCCGGAGCTGGTGGCGATCCTGCACAGCTTCGTGGGTCTGGCAGCGGTGCTGGTGGGCTTTAATAGCTACCTGTACCACGAGCCAGGTCTTGAGCCAATCCTGGTGAATATTCACCTGACGGAGGTGTTCCTCGGCATCTTTATCGGTGCGGTGACCTTTACCGGTTCCGTTGTGGCGTTCGGCAAGCTGCGGGGCAAGATCTCCTCTAAACCGCTGATGCTGCCGAACCGCCACAAGATGAACCTGGCTGCGCTGGTGGTCTCCTTCCTGCTGCTGCTGGTGTTTGTCCGTACCGAGAGCGTAGGGCTGCAGGTGCTGGCGCTGCTGGTGATGACCATTATCGCGCTGGCCTTTGGCTGGCACCTGGTGGCGTCGATCGGCGGGGCGGATATGCCGGTTGTGGTATCGATGCTCAACTCCTACTCTGGCTGGGCAGCGGCGGCAGCGGGCTTTATGCTCAGCAACGACCTGCTGATCGTGACCGGTGCGCTGGTCGGCTCGTCTGGTGCGATCCTCTCCTACATCATGTGTAAGGCGATGAACCGTTCGTTTATCAGCGTCATCGCCGGTGGCTTTGGCACCGACGGCTCTTCCACGGGTGAAGACGACGAGGTGGGCGAGCACCGTGAAATCAGCGCGGAAGATACCGCAGACCTGCTGAAAAATTCACACTCGGTCATCATTACCCCAGGCTACGGCATGGCGGTGGCCCAGGCACAGTATCCGGTCGCCGAAATCACTGAGAAGCTGCGCGCTCGCGGCATCAAGGTGCGCTTCGGTATTCACCCGGTTGCCGGACGTCTGCCGGGCCACATGAACGTGCTGCTGGCGGAGGCCAAGGTGCCGTACGACATCGTGCTGGAGATGGATGAGATCAACGACGATTTCACCGATACCGATACGGTACTGGTTATTGGCGCGAACGATACCGTCAACCCGGCGGCGCTGGACGATCCGCGTAGCCCGATTGCCGGGATGCCGGTTCTGGAAGTGTGGAAGGCGCAGAATGTGATTGTGTTCAAGCGCTCGATGAACACCGGCTACGCTGGCGTGCAGAACCCGCTGTTCTTTAAAGAGAACACCCAGATGCTGTTTGGCGATGCCAAGCAGAGCGTGGATGCGATCCTCAAAGCGTTGTAAAAGACGCATTAAACAAAAAACCGCCTTTACGGCGGTTTTTTTATGGCATCAACGACTCAATCATCTTCGTCATCGTCAATTTCCACCGGCGACTGATAGTCGTCGGGTTTGATCACCAGCAGGTCGCAGCGCAGGTGGTCAATGACCTGCTCGGCGGTATTGCCCAAAAACGCGGCGGAGAGACCGGTACGTCCGACCGTACCCAGCACGACAATACCCGCCTGCAGATGCTCCGTCAGGTCAGGGATCACCTCTTCAGGCAATCCTTTTTCCACGTGGGTCAGCTTTTCAGAGATGCCAAACTTCTGGCGCAGGGCTTTCATCGCCAGCAGATGCTGACCCCGGATCGCATCGTTGTAGACGGTCGGATCGAACTCCGGCAGCTCGATAGCAATGTTAATCGGGGTGACAGGGTAAGCACCGATCAGATGCACTTCCGTGTGGTTGACCTGTTCGGCCAGCTGGATGGTTTCACGCACCAGCTTCTCATTCAGCGCGTTATGGTATGCCTCTTCGCTGGCCAGATTGACCGCCACCAGCGCCTTGCCGCCCTCAGGCCATGGCTGGTCTTTCACCATCCATACGGGGCAGGGACACTTACGCAGCAGGTGCCAGTCGGTAGGAGTAAAGATCACCGACTCCAGCTTGTCATGCTGGTGAGTCATTTTCAGCACCAGGTCATGATGGCCGGTTAACACTTCCTGAATGATGGCTTCGAACGGGCGGTTGTGCCAGATAACCTTGATATCAATGGGCACCCCGGCATCAAGGTAGAATTTTGCCTGCTCGCGGATCCAGGCGGTCCGCTGGCTGATGACGCCCTGACGCATGGCGGTCCGTTCGTCGGGCGACAGAAGGGTGGTCATCTCGTAAGAGAAGTCATAGATCGGCAGAAAGGCTTTGATGCGGCCGCCAATCTTCTGGTGCAAATAAACAGCGCGCCGTAGCGCCGGCTGGTCATCCTGATTGGGATCGATGGCAACCAGCATATTTTGATACATGGCCATACAGGGTCTCCTTACATCTGTCACCGCAGTCTGTAAGTAAAAGAGTAACCTATATGAGCTAAATGAAACAGAGGCGAACCTTTGCCAGATCAACAAATCGGACTATTTTGCTGTCTGGCAAGGGGGTAACTCAGCGGGCGAGGATCAGGCGACGTTACGCGCGTGGCCGGCAAGCTCGGCGAGAATATCGCCGTTTTCGATGGTAATGTACTTGCCCTTCACCGCCAGCATGCCGCTCTTCTGGAAGCGTCCCAGCAGGCGGCTGATAGTCTCTACCGTCAGGCCGAGGTAGTTACCGATATCACCACGGGTCATGGTCAGTCGAAATTCACGGGGTGAGAAACCGCGCTGGGCAAAACGGCGGGAGAGGTTATAGATAAAGGCCGCCAGGCGCTCTTCCGCATTCTTCTTGGAGAGCAGCAGGATCATATCCTGATCGCCTTTAATTTCGCCGCTCATCAGACGCATCATCTGCTGGCGCAGGTTGGGCATCTTACCGGAGAGATCGTCCAGCGTCTCAAACGGAATTTCGCAGACCATAGAGGTCTCCAGCGCCTGCGCAAAGCTCGGGTGATGGCCGGTACCAATGGCGTCAAAGCCCACCAGGTCACCGGCAAGATGAAAACCGGTGATCTGCTCATCGCCCTGTTCGGTAATGGTGTAGCTCTTGATAGTACCGGAGCGGATCGCATAGAGCGATTTCAGTTCGTCGCCCGCTTTAAACAGCGTTTGTCCTTTCTGAATCGGCTTTTTGCGCTCGATGATGTTATCAAGCTGGTCCAGCTCGTGTTCATTGAGGGTGAACGGGATACAAAGCTGGCTGATGCTGCAATCCTGGCAATGGATAGCACAACCGCCAGATTGAATGCGTCGTATAATTCGCTTTTCCGGGATCATAAGTCTGCTCAGGCCGTAATTGATATTGGTCAATTTTAACATCTTTTTACGGAGCACGTAAGCCTGGTTAAACGTCAAACAGCGATTATTGGAACCTTTGAAAAATCAATAAGTTTAACTCATTGAAATTCCTTGTTTTGATTAGGGGTTTATCGATTAAAGCCGCGTAAAAAGGCACAAAACGGCCTCTTTTTTCACAGTAAAAGATAGCCCTCATGACGCAAAAGCCACTCTTTGCGTTGTACACCACCGGCGTATCCGGTCAGGGTGCCGTTACGCCCGATCACCCGATGACAGGGAACGACAATGCTGACGGGATTAGCGCCATTTGCTGCACCGACCGCGCGTGCCGCTCCGGCCCGCCCCAGCAGCTCGGCCAGCTGACCGTAGTGGATAACCTGGCCGCAGGGTATCGCACGCAGCGCTTTCCATACGTCACGTTGAAAAGGGGTGCCCGCGGTTTCGGTGGGCAGGTCGTCAATCACGGCAAGATTGCCGGCAAAGTATTCATGTAGTTTATCGCTTAGGCCGCCAGGGTTAGTGGCCGTCACCCGGCGGTAGCCAGGCTTACGGTAGTGGACGTTGAGCAGCAGTTCCATGCGGTTGGCGTGCTCTTCCCACTCAACGGCGCGCAGGCGATACTGTTCATCGCAGATCACCCACAGAGGGCCAAGGGGGGTATCAATTTTGTCTTCCAGCAGGGTTAACATGGGGGATCCTGAACATGCAGCGTGGCAATATAGGATATTATCTTACCGATTTTGGCGCAAAAAAATAGAGCCTGTCGACATCCGCCAGACTCTACAGTACACACAGCAGTGCATCCATACCTTATTTTAACGCAACCACTCCTTGTGCGGGTTTATTTTAGTATAGACATCTTTAATACTATTTCCAGTAAAAATAAGTAATGAGTTTGTCAGCGGTTTAACTTAAATCATTTGATGTACTGTAATTGTGGTATTAGTTAAGTAGCGGTTAACATACTTATACCTGAGCATACTTTACGGATTCAGAACCTTTCAGGAATGTTCAGGAAATTAATCAACATCGTTGAGACCTGCTGCCCAGATGGCTATAGTAGCGCCTGTGCTGTCAAACGTTACACGAGGAGCGATCATGAACCTTGACGACAAATCGCTATTTCTTGACGCCATGGAAGATGTCCAACCCCTGAAACGCTGTGCCGACGTACACTGGCATCCTGGCCGTAATACGCGCACGCCGCCGCGTATCGATCTGTTACAGCAAGAAAATTTCCTGACAACCGATTTTCTGGAGGTGGTGCCGCTGGCGACGCCGCTGGAGTTTCGGCGCGAGGGGCTACAGAGCGGGGTCATTGATAAACTGCGCCTCGGCAAGTATAGCCAGCAGGCAAGCCTTAATCTCCTGAGGCAACCCGTTGAGCAGTGCCGGCAGATGCTGTTTAGTTTCCTGCATCAGGCCCGGCAGGATAACCTGCGTAATTTGCTTATTATTCATGGTAAAGGACGTGAGGATAAATCCCACGCTAATATTGTGCGCAGCTATCTTGCCCGCTGGCTGCCGGAGTTTGAAGACGTGCAGGCATTTTGTCAGGCGCTGCCTCATCATGGTGGAAGCGGGGCCTGTTATATTGCGCTACGAAAATCTGCTCAGGCAAAACAGGATAATTGGGAGCGGCATGCTAAGCGCAGTCGTTAAGCCACGGTAAATAGTAATGTAGCTATTTTTACGTATATTTACGCCAGGTAAAATATAAGCGATTTAATTAATTACGCAGCTTAACTAATACGAGTATATTATATTTTACGCGCTCGGCAGGGAACAGAAGGAGGCGAAATCGGGTGTAGAAAGGGAAACTGCCCGCTTCGGTATGAAGCGGGCAGGGAGCCGGACAGAATTAGCGTTTAGCTTCGGTGTGCGGCTGGGCAGAGCGTGACAGGAACTGTTCGGTCACGTCAGGCAGATGCGTCTGGCACCAGTCGGCCATGGCAACCTCCTGCTCACGGATCTGGCTGAAAATCGCTGCACCTTCGTGATCTCCGGCCATCTCTGCCGCGCTGATCAATGCGGTATAGCAGGCAATTTCAAAGTGCTCGAAGACGTAGCCGCTGATTGCGCCCTTAACCACTTCATCAGGGGTCATCATGCCGCCTACGGCCTGGCCTAATGCGGAGAGTTTACCCATCGCATCTTTCAGCGTTGAGGTCGAGATGTTGTTACGAGCAATAACCTGATCGAGCAGCTTCTGCTGCTGGCGGGTCTCTTCGATATGCTGCACGATGCGCGCCCGCAGATCGGGGTAGTGCTCAAGACGGCCGGCCATCTTCTCCAGCATGGACTCGGCCTGTTTCTCCATCGCATGAGCGTCGCGTAACCAGTCATGATAGTGTTCGGTATAGTTAGTCGCCATCGTTAATCACTCCTCGTAAGATCTAATAATTTATTGCTCTCTTCTGTGGATTTAACAGAGCACTTACGCTCTGAAGTATAGAAGCCCTGGGGTGATTCGTCAGACGTGCCACTGCTTTTCGCCGTCGCGAAAGCGCGACAGCGCGTCGGCAGCGCAGATCAGTGACAGATGGCTCAGCCCCTGCGGGACATTGCCGCGCCACTCACCGGTGCGCACGTCAAACATCTCGTTAAAGTTCTCGACGTTGCCTTTGTCGCACAGGCTGTCGAGAATGGTATCCATATACTCTGCGGCCTTAGCCGTGTCGCCCAGTCGTGCCCACGCCTCTACCAGCCAGAACGAGCAGGCCACAAAGGTGCTCTCCTCTTTCTCAACGTCGCTGTAGCGATAGAGCATCGGTGAGTTGTGCCCCAGCTCTTCGTATATAGCCTTATAAGTCGATTTCATTCGCTCCGGGTCAACTTTCTTGCCGTAGTACCACGTCAGGCACATGGCAGCATCCAGATGGTCGCTACCCGCATAAAAGGTATAGGCCTGCTTCTCTTCCGACCAGCAGTGGGTTTCAATCCAGTCGCTGATCCGATCCCGCTCGCGCGTCCAGCGGTTAACCCAGGTTTTTTCAATATGGCCGTCCTCTGCCAGCCGCACGGCAATATCCAGCGTTATCCAGCAGGCCATTTTGGAGTGGGTATAGTGACGTCGTTCCGGAAGCTCCCAGATACCGCAGTCATCCTGTCGCCAGGTATCCGCGCACTCGTTCGCCAGCGAGGCAAGCAGGCGGGCGGTGGTAAGATCCAGAACGTGGCCGGCATGAACAAAGAGCAGGGCAGTATCCAGCATGTCGCCGTACATGCTGAGCTGCTGCTGGCTCTGGGCGTTATTACCCACCCGCACCGGTTTTGACCCTTTATAGCCTTCAAGCGGCAGGTACGTTTCATTTGGCACCACGTCGCCATCAAGCGTGTAACAGGCGCGAAGCTGGCCCTCATGGCGCACGATGGTGTGGGTCAGCCAGGAGAACGCAGCTTTACACTCCTCAAGCGCGCCGATAAAGGCAAAGGCGCGAATGATCAGGCAGGCGTCGCGGATCCAGGCGTAGCGGTAGTCGTAGTTCTTTTCACCGCCAATGCCCTCCGGGAGCGAGGTAGTTGGGGCCGCGGCCAGGGCGCCGGTTGGCGAGTAGAGCAGAAACTTAAGCGCCAGCGCGGAGCGTACAACGTGCTGCTTATGCACCCCTTCATAGCTCAGATGTTCCGCCCATGACGCCCAGTTTTTGTCGCTGACGTCGATACGTTCGTCAATTTTCTCCAGCGGCGGCACCGCCAGCGGTTCGTTGTCGCTGACCAGCAAGGCCACCAGCGAACGAGTGCCCTCTTTTACGGTAAAGGTGCCCTCGATCACCTTGTCATCGACAAGGGTGATCTCTATATCAGAGGTGGTGCGCAGCATTGCCATCAGATCGCCCACATGAACAATCTGACCGCGTGCCGATTCACCTATCCAGGAGGAACGGGTATAGGCGGCGGTGCCGGGCACGAAGACCAGCTTCAGCTTTACCTCACCCTCCAGCCCCTCTATGCGTCGGGCCAGCTCACACCAGGGCAGACGGCCCGCGTTATTACTGTTGAGGGACTCGGTATATCTGACTTTGCCGGTTTTTGTGGTGTAGCAGGTCTCCAGCACGTTGCTGTTTTCCCGATACTGGCGCTGCATGCAGTAGTCGTCGATCGGTTCGATCTGAAAATATCCCCCGAACTGCGCATCCAGGATGCGATCGAACAGCGGCGGCGAGTCCATGTTCGGCGCGCACCACCAGTCGATGGCGCCATCCGGCGCAATCAGTGCTACCGACCGGCCATCGCCAATGGCGGCATAGTCGCCAAGGCCTGCATAGCCGTTGATACGCTCGGTTCGGGGTAAAGGTTGGTTCTTCATTAATGCCTATCCTGCAAAAATCGATAAGGCAGGCGGGGCCTGCCTGCGTATTACACGGTACCGGTGCCGCCGTCGGAGCACCAAACCTGGCCAGACGAGAAGGAGCTTTCGTCAGAAGCAAACAGGACATAGAGCGGGGCGATCTCCACCGGCTGGCCGGGGCGGGCGAGGGGGGCAGATTCACCAAAGGCTTTTACCTTCTCTACCGGCTGACCGCCACATACCTGCAGCGGGGTCCAGTACGGGCCAGGGGCAACGGCGTTTACGCGGATGCCTTTTGGACCCAGCTGTTTGGCCAGCGCTTTAGTGAACGCTACGTTACAGGCTTTGGTCTGGGCGTAGTCCAGCAGGATGTCGCTCGGCTGGAAAGCCTGCACGGAAGAGGTATTGATGATCACTGCTCCCTCTTTCAGATGCGGTACGGCTGCCTTGGTGATCCAGAACGGCGCATAGACGTTAGTCTTAAAGGTCTCATCAAAGGCTTCGGTGGTCAGCGTCTCGATAGATTCACAGAACTGCTGATGGCCAGCGTTGTTAACCAGAATATCCAGCCCGCCGAGCTTATTGATGGCTTCAACCACCAGCTGCTGGCAGAAAGTTTCTGAGCGAATATCGCCCGGCAGCGCAACGGCGTTACGGCCTTCTGCCTTAATTAAGGCAATCACCGCTTCGGCATCAGACTCCTCTTCCGGCAGGTAGTTAATCGCTACGTCTGCACCTTCACGGGCATAGGCAATCGCTACGGCGCGGCCAATACCGGAGTCACCGCCGGTAATCAGCGCTTTTTTCCCTGCCAGCCGGCCCGAACCGGTATAGCTGGTTTCACCATGATCGGGGATCGGCTTCATTTCTGACGCAAGCCCCGGCACTTTTTGAGTTTGCTCTACAAAAGGAGGGCGTGGATAGTGTGGCAGGTTGTTATCTTGGGTCGTCATAATTATCCGTCTCGTTTAAATGAACCAGTAATAAACGTAGACAGCAATACGCCGATCCGCTATTTTTTTTAAAAATTATGCTGATACTTTAAAAACTTTACGTGAAGGTTATTTTTACGTTGAAATTATGCTACTCAGTTAAAAAGTAAGCTATTAACATAATTTTCTAATTTTCTGGCAATCAGTAAAACCTGTGCTAAATAAAGTGCGCAAAAGAGCAAATCATACGAAAGTACTGTTAACGTCAGGTAGGAAATGGTTCAGAATGCTCCTGGTTACAATGTCATAGCCCCTAATTTTTAGGGTCGGCTTGTGTCTGCCTGACGGTAAGCTAAACTGAAAATTCCGCTGGTGAGTTTAAGATGAATCTTAAGCCCCGCTAACGAGATTGGCTGCAAAGATTTCATTATGCATCGTGTTTATAAGGAGATTTAGGATGAGCAAAAAGCCCGTATTTCCTGCGTTTCCAGTCATTGGCTGGCAGGTAGGCCCGGTGGAGGATCATAACGGCGTTGTGGTTCAGTTTGGTTTTAGTGCTTCTCCGCACACCACGGGGGCAAGCACCTTTGATTCTCAGTTTTTCCAGCTATCCCCAGAAATGGTTAAGAGTCTGATCTACGATCTGCAACTCAGCCTGCGCCAGTGTGAAACTCCCGTAGCGGATAAAGTTGCCTGAGCTGCCTGATTTCCAGCCGCAGTAGCGTATAAATCCTTTGCTGCTGCGGAAATTCCCGCCTGATTGACTCTACAACTTATAAAAAAGCGTTGCGGCTGCATTTTCATTGCTAATCTTATTTTAATGCGCCAGCAAACAGGAGTTGTAGAGGCATACATGAATTTTGTCTACTTTAAGGCTGAATATCCCACCTATGAGGGATCCCATTCCGTTAGCCTGGTTTTAAAAGAGCTGACGCTGCGCCGTGATGGCGAAATTATTGCCGACTTTGGTGATTTAAAAATAACCAGCCTGCCGTTTTATCTTTTCACCACGGCGGCCACCGGCTTTCGCAAAATTGAATACGCTATGAAAGCGCCCCCAATGCGAAGAATAAGTTACTCGTGCGGTTATTTACCGAGCGGAAAATATATTGTTAACACCCCTGCAGGCGAGATACAGCTGGCGTTTAATGCCTTAACGGGGCTATGGCAAGGGCAGCAGCAGGGGGCAAAGCCTATCGATAACCGTAATTTTATTGAGCTGGGCTATGCTCTTATTCGCCCGGCCCGCGGGTCTGGCGGGAAGCGGTCTCTGTGGCGGAGATAGATTCTGTTACCCGCTTACTGAATCGTTGACTAAACTTCAGGTGAGGTAATAACAGGAGACCATAATGACGGACAGATACGCTTTCCCCTTAAAAGCAGAAGAGACCAAGCCGGTTAAGGACAACCCCGCCAAGCAGGGCGAGCTTCCCCGCAAACGGGACGATAGCCAGGACGATCATAAGGATCCCTTCAAAGCCAGCTAGCATCACCCCCGACATCTGCACTAAAGCCTTTCGCTGCCGCTGTGATCGCTGTCAGTATTCACGATTAACGGGCAGCGAAATCGGCTCTCTGTATTACGATTAAATGAGAAAACCAACGAAAAGATGATGGCCGTTCAGACGGATAAGAGGGCGGTGAATGTTTAAACCGTTAAGCTGGCGTAATATCCCTACTGCAAGAACACTCTCGGTAATGATCGTCATCGCGGGCATTGGATTGATTGTTTCCGTGGTGGCACTGCTCTATCTCTCTCTGCACCTTGTCAGCAGTAAAACGAATGAAATAGATGAACACCGCTCGGCACTGTCGGTACAGGGGGCAATACAGACCTCGGTTAATCGCGTCTGGTCGCTGGTGATTGATAACGCCGTCTGGGATGACGCGGTTCGCGAGGTTTATCGCCCCCAGCTTAATACGCAGTGGCTCAATAATACCTGGGGCGCGGGATATAAAATTAATAACCTCTATGACGGTACTTTTATTCTTGATGAGCGCTATTCCGTTCTGTGGGGATCCTTTCGCAGCGAACCCTTTAACGAGCAGAATCTCGATTTTTTTGGCGCGGGCTTTAAGGCGCTTATTAATCAGCATCGCCATGCGCTGCCAGGAGAGCAAAATATCTACGCCGGGATCACCCGCACCCGCCACGGCGTCGCTTTTATTGGTATTGGCCTGATCCGGCCCGTTGTTGGCCTACCGCCAACGGAGAGCGATACGCGCCGTTATCTGGTCATCACCCGCCATATTGATACCCAAAATCTGAAAGCGCTGGGGGATACCTTTCAGATTGATAATCTGCGCTTTAGCCTCAACAGAACCCATGCTTCCAGCGTGCCGCTGAAAAGTTCAGCGGGCGACCTGCTGGGTTACCTGAGCTGGGAGCCGCAGCTTCCCGGTGCGAAAGCGGCACACGCGGCGGCATGGGAGATCCGCCAGATTACTGCCCTCGTCGCCGGTCTGATATTGCTGTTCATCATATTGAGTAGCGCCGGTCTCTATAAGCTGGCCAAAGGGGAGAAGCTGGCCCGCAGTACGGCAATGACCGACTGGTTGAGCCATCTGCCGAACCGGCGGGCGCTGCTGGCGAGGCTGGAGGCGTTAAGTCTTGAGGATCCCAACGAGGCTATCTGCGTGGTATTTATCGATCTCGACGGATTCAAAGACGTCAACGATATTTACGGGCACAACGTCGGGGATCGTCTTATTGTCGAGATTGCCAAAAACCTGCGCGATAAGGTGCCCCCCAGCGGCATGCTGGCACGGATGGGTGGGGATGAGTTTGCCATGATGATCGGTGGCGGCAAGGCCAGCGAGGCGGCCAGCCGCTTTGCAGAGCAGGTGCTGGCGGGACTGAACCTGCCGGTTCGCCTTGGCGAACGCACCATCTATATTGGTGCCAGCATTGGCATTGCCAGCGGCACGCTGCTGGAGTGTACGAGCACGGAGCTGTTCCGCCGGGCTGATATCGCTATGTATCACTCGAAAATGAACGGTAAAGGGCAGATTACTCATTACGATGCGGAGCTGAACAGCGCGCGTGAACACCAGCTCACTATCGAAAACGATATTCGTGATGGCCTGATGCGCAACGAATTTGACGTCTGGTATCAGCCGATTGTTGATGCCCGCAGCCAGCAGACGGTGGGCGTTGAGGCGCTGGTGCGCTGGCCGGGGCGGCCTGCGGGGGCCTTGCCGCCGGACGCGTTTATTACCATTGCTGAGACCAGCGGCCTTATCCACCCCCTCGGTCAGTTCGTTCTGCGCCGCGCCTGTATGGACCTGCAACCCTTTGGCGATCTCAAGCTGTCGGTGAATATCTCTCCGGCGCAGTTTCGCGATCCTGAGTTTGAAGACAAGGTAGCGGGCGTCCTGAGGGATAGCCGTTTTCCAGCGCATCGCCTGCAGCTGGAGGTCACTGAGACCTATGTTCTCGAGAACCCGGAACGCGCCTGTGCAGCGATCCGTAACCTTAAAGCGCTGGGCACCGCGATTGCGCTGGACGACTTTGGTACCGGCTACTCCAGCATTGGCTATCTCCGGCGTTTCAATTTCGACACCATCAAAATTGATAAGTCGCTGGCCGGGCTGGTAGATGATGACGAGCAGGCGGCGGCGCTGGTGGGGGGGACGATCCGCATTGCCAGCGCGCTGGGGATGGCGGTGATCGCTGAAGGGGTGGAGAATGAAAAACAGATGAAGCTGCTACGCCTGGCGGGCTGCGATCGGCTTCAGGGCTACTTCTTTGGCGCGCCGATGCCCATTAACGCGCTGCGGCAGCACCGTCAGCGCCGCCAGGGTTAACTACTGCTCCTGCGCCAGCGCGTCGAGCCGATCGCGAAAGCCGGTGATGGCAATGGCCCGGTTATCGGCGCGCCAGCGATCTTTCGCTCCCGGCGCAGAGCTTTGCACGGCGATCAGCCGCCAGCCGTCGTCGGTCTTGAGCATCAGCGGCGAGCCGCTATCCCCGGGCAGGGTATCGCACTGGTGTGAAAGCACGCTATCCTGCGCCCAGCCGGTCACGATACAGTTTTGATGGCTATATAGGTTGTCCAGATGATCCTGCGGATAGCCGGATTGCGTTACCTTGCGATCGGTGGCCTTCAACGCGGCGGTGAGCGCGTCGCGATCGCCCTCGAACAGCGACAGTGGCGTAATGCCCGACGGCGGGTAGCGCAGCACGATCAGGCCAAAATCCCAGGGGGCGGCGGCAGGCGGCACTATCCATCCTTCGCCGTCCGGCTTCAGGCGCTTGCCAAGCGTTGGCTCCACCCGTCCCTCGATACCATGGATTTCATAGCGCCAGCTGCCGTTCTGCGCCACAAAGCGCAGCGCCACGGCTTTATCGGCCTTGCCACGGGGCGGCGTCAGCAGGCAGTGCCCGGCGGTTAACGCCAGGTGCGGGGAGATCAGCGTCGCGGTGCAGAGATTGCCGCTGGCGGTCTCCAGCTGGCCGATAGCATCCCACGGCGACTGCGTTGGATTGCTTATCCGCACCCGGTCGTCGTGGTTAAAAAACAGCGTCTTGATCTCAGCGGCGGCTGCAGCATCATCATCGGCATGGCTGGAAAAAGAAAATAAACAAACCGAACCCAATAGCAGAATACCGAATTTATGCATATCACACTCTGGTGGGGCATTAATGATTATTCAAACCCTAAGCAACAACTATAGACGGGACGGGAGGAAAGGGGGAGTAAAATCAGCGTGCTACATTCAGGAAAGAGCGAAGCGGAGGGTCACCAGCGCGCAGACGATCAGCATAAGCAAAATCAGCTCGAAACGGTAGCGTTGCAGCATGGTTCCTCCGAAAAACAGCGCCCGGGGGCGGGCGCTGTGGCAAGCGTCACACTTACGCCGCGGGCTGGGCAGCCGGTTTAGCAGCGGTATGTTTCACGGCTTTTTTGTGGTGTTTTTTAGCAGCCTGCGCTTTCTGGGCAGCGGCTTTGTGATGTTTTTTGTGGTGCGTGGTTTTGGCAGCCGGGGCAGCGCTCTGAGCCTGAGCGGTGGCCGCTGGCGCAGCGGTGGTCGCAGCGGTATCAGCCGCGAACGCAGCAGTAGAGAGACCCATGGCAGCGGCAACAACCAGAGCTAATACTTTTTTCATTCTGATATCCTCGAATTGGTTTCATCATTCAACCCCACTGCGGGGCCGGTGAAGAGACTATATGCTTCTCAATGCGAGGCTTCCGTGAGTGATTGGTATCGCTGTGTAACGCTTTGTACAAACCGCAAAGAAAGGCCGGTTAATAACCCGGCCAGAGGCATTACAGGTAACGGGCGGTAAGATGCTGGCGGAAGTAGCGGCTGTTCAGCGCTTCGCCGGTTGCAGACTCAATTAGCTGGGCGGTGGTGAAGCGGCTGCCGTGCTGCCAGATATTCTGCCGCAGCCACTCAAACAGAGCGCTGAAATCCCCCTCGGCAATGGCGGCATCAAGGTTAGGCAGCGCGGTACGGGCGGCATGGAACAGCTGCGCAGCGTACATCGCGCCCAGGGTGTAGGAGGGGAAGTAGCCGAAGCCGCCATCGGTCCAGTGGATATCCTGCATGCAGCCGTCGCGGTAGTTGCCCACGGTGGAGATACCTAGCCAGTGCTGCATCTTCTCATCCCACAGGGCCGGAATATCCTCGACCTCGATCTCACCGTTGATCAGCGCCCGCTCAATCTCATAGCGCAGGATCACATGCGCGGGGTAGCTTACCTCGTCAGCATCCACGCGGATAAGGCCAGGCTGCACCTGCTGGTTCCAGGCGATGAAATTCTCTTCGCTAAACGCGGGCTGAGCGCCGAAACGCTCAATCACTGCGGGCAGAAGACGCTGTAAAAACGCCTTGCTGCGGCCAAGCTGCATCTCGAAGAACAGGCTCTGTGATTCGTGGATGGCCATTGAGCGGGCCTCGGCTACCGGCTGTCCCAGCCAGGTGCGGGGCAGGTTCTGCTCGTAGCGGGCGTGGCCGGTTTCATGCACGACGCCAAAGAGGGCGCCCAGCAGATCGTTCTCGTCATAGCGAGTAGTGATGCGCACGTCCTCCGGCACGCCGCCGCAGAAGGGGTGGGCGCTGATATCCAGACGGCCCGCGTCAAAATCAAAGCCAAGGGTGCGCATTGCTGCCAGACCCAGTTCGCGCTGCTTCTCCACCGGGAACGGACCGGCCGGCGCGATAAGCTGGCGCTGGGCCTGCTTAGTCACCGCCTGATTAAGCAGGTCCGGCAGCCAGGATTTTAGATCGGCAAAGAGAACATCGAGCTTCGCCGCGGTCATATCCGGTTCATAGAGGTCCAGCAGCGCGTCGTACGGCGTGCAGCCCTTTGCCGCTGCGCGCAGCTTCGCCTCTTCACGGCTCAGCTTTACTACCTCTTGTAGATTGGCGGAAAAACCTTCCCAGTCATTCGCCGGGCGCTGGCTACGCCAGGCGTGCTCACAGCGGCTGCCCGCCAGCGATTTCGCCTCTACCAGCGACTCTGGCAGCACCGCCGCCTGCTGATAGTGGCGTCTCATCTCGCGCAGGTTAGCCTGCTCAACGTCGTTCAGATCTTCCTGCGCTGCCGCCTCCAGCCACTGAGCCACCTTTTTATCCGTCAGGATCTGATGTTTCAGGACGCTGATCTCCGCCAGCGCTTCGCCCCGGGCAGCGCTCCCGGCGGCGGGCATCATGGTCATCATATCCCAGCCGGCGATAGAGGAGAGGTGGGAGAAACGGTATAGACGCTGAAAGGTGCGGGTCAACTGCTGATAGTTGCTGGTGTCCATTATGCCTCGTTTATTGTCGGTATGGGTCAATCCCATTATTCATGACGTAAGGTAAATTACGACCTGTTTTACTGATCGCCATCAAACGAAAGGCTTAATTTTGCACATCTTTTCAGATTTATGTAATACTTCCTGCATTAATATTCATATGCGTTATTTAACGATCAAGGCAGGTAGCCACGATGAATCCATTTATTTGGGTAATAGCTGCACTCATGGCATTAGATGCCATTCGGGAAATGATGGGTGCAGCATCGATAATGAGCATGTTATAACTCAGTGCAGCCGCTGGTGCAGGCGACGGCCCACCAGCAGCGCGGCCAGCAGCATCACGGCAATAAAGCCACCGACGCCGTTCCAGCCATAGCTGTGCCAGAACACACCGCCGAGCGTCCCCGCCAGGCTCGATCCCAGATAGTAGCTAAAAAGATAGAGCGAAGAGGCCTGGCCCTTTGCCCGACGCGCTCGCGGCCCGATCCAGCTGCTGGCGACCGAGTGGGCAGCAAAGAAGCCGGCGGAGAAGAGCAGCATCCCGGCAAAGATCAGCCCCAGCGACGAGAAGAGCGTCAGCAGCACTCCCCCCAGCATAATCCCCGTTGAGGCCAGCATCACCGGCCCGCGCCCAAAGCGTGCGGTCATCGCCCCGGCTTTAGGTGAACTCCATGTCCCGGTCAGGTAAGCCACCGAAAGCAGGCCCACCACCGCCTGGCTCAGCTGCCACGGCGATTGCATCAGGCGGTAGCCAATGTAGTTAAACAGGGTGACGAACGATCCCATCAGCAGGAAGCCGGTAAGAAACAGCAGCGGCAGACCGCGATCGCGCCAGTGCAGACGAAAGTTAATCACCAGCGATCGAGGCCGCAGCGAGGCGGGGCGAAAATGGCGTGACTTAGGAAGAATTTTCCAGAACATCAGCGCCGAGGCGAGGGCAAAGCAGCCGATAACCGCCAGGGCGATGCGCCAGCTAAAGAAGTCGGTGAACACGCCGCTAAGCAAACGTCCACTCATGCCGCCGATAGAGTTACCGCTGATGTAGAGACCCATCGAAAAGGCGACTACGCTGGGGTGGATCTCTTCGCTCAGGTAGGTCATCCCTACCGCCGCCACGCCGCTCAGCGACAGCCCCACCAGCGCGCGCATAATCAGTATGCCGTGCCAGCTGGTCATCATCGTCGAGAGCAGGGTACAGCACGAGGCCAGCAGCAGAGCGGTGACCATTACCGGCTTGCGGCCAATGGCATCGGAGAGCGGGCCGGTAAAAAGCAGCCCAATGGCCAGCATGGCGGTAGAGATCGAGAGTGAAACGCTGCTGCTGGCTGGCGAGACGCCAAACTCATGGGAGAGCACCGGCAGGATCGGCTGCACGCAATAGAGCAGGGCGAAGGTGGCGAGTCCGGCAGAGAAGAGCGCCAGGGTGACGCGCATAAACTGTGGCGTGCCGCGTTTAATATAGGGCGTGGCGGAAATGGCGGTGGTCTGCGCGTCGGCATCGCTCGCCGGGGCGATGTCAACGACGGTAGTACGGCTCACGAGGGGATCCTTAATGGTGTGTTGCTAATTAAGAGCGATTGCCGATAAGGGTAGGAAAATGTAAATATTCTGTCTAATATATTAATAATCTCAAATAATACATTAAAAATATGAATATCGAGCTGCGTCACCTGCGCTACTTTATTGCCGTAGCGGAAGAGCTGCATTTTGGCCATGCGGCGGCCCGGTTGAACATCTCTCAGCCGCCGCTTAGCCAGCAGATCCAGCTGCTGGAGCAGCAGGTTGGTGCCCGGCTGCTGGCCCGTACCAACCGCAGCGTGGCCCTGACCCCGGCGGGAAAACAGTTTCTGCTCGACAGCCGCCAGATCCTTACTCAGGTCGATGACGCTGCCGCCCGTGCCGCTCGCCTGCATCAGGGGCAGACCGGGGAGCTGCGGGTCGGCTTTACCTCCTCCGCGCCCTTTATTAAAGCGGTCTCGGATACCCTCTCGACCTTCCGGCGACGCTACCCGGACGTGCATCTGCAAACCCGGGAGATCAATACCCGCGAGCAGATCGCGCCTCTGCATGAGGGAACCCTGGATCTGGGCCTGATGCGCAATACCGCGCTGCCGGAGACGCTGGCGTGGGAGGTGATCCTGCGCGAGCCGCTGCTGGCGATGGTGCCGTGCGATCACCCCCTGGCGGCGCAGCCTGCGGTGACGCTGAGCCAGCTGGCGAAAGAGCCGTTTGTGTTTTTCGACCCTCATGTCGGGACGGGGCTGTACGACGATATCCTTGGCCTGCTGCGCCGCTACGGGCTGGTGCCGCGTATCGCCCAGGAGGTAGGCGAGGCGATGACCATTATTGGCCTGGTGGCGGCGGGGCTTGGGGTCTCGATCCTGCCCGCTTCCTTTTGCCGGGTGCAGCTGAGCGAGATGCGCTGGCTGCCTATCGCCGAAGCCGATGCGCTCTCCCAGATGTGGCTGGTCTGGTCGAGGCATCATGAGCAGGGGGCTGCCGCGCTGCATTTCAAGCAGCAGCTGCTGGAGAGCGTTAAAAGCGAGCAGAATTTGCCCCGCAGAGGGTGAAATTGTGCGGTAAATCACAAGGCTAATCAAAAATTTGACGGCCTCAAGGAACTGCTTCACCATAGCCAGAAGTTTATTTCGAAGCGCGAAAATAAAGGGAGCATGAGGTGGTTGCTGATAGTACCCCCGGCCATATTGATCAGATTAAGCAGACCAATGCAGGAGCCGTTTACCGGCTTATCGATCAGCTAGGCCCGGTTTCACGTATCGATCTGTCACGTCTGGCGCAGCTTGCCCCCGCCAGCATTACCAAGATTGTCCGTGAAATGCTCGAAGCACACCTGGTGCAGGAGACCGAGATCCAGGAGCCGGGCAGCCGTGGGCGTCCCGCCGTAGGGTTAATGGTGGAAACCGAAGCCTGGCACTATCTCTCGTTGCGCATCAGCCGGGGGGAGATCCATCTTGCCCTGCGCGACCTCAGCAGCAAGCTGGTGGTTGAGGAGCAGCGCGAGCTGCCGTTGCAGTCCCACGCTCCCTTTGTTAGCCGCGTTGTTCATCATATCGACCAGTTCTTTATCCGCCACCAGAGCAAGCTCGAACGCTTAACCGCCATCGCGATTACGCTGCCGGGCATCATCGACACGGAGAATGGCGTTGTGCACCGGATGCCGTTCTATGAGGATGTTAAAGATATGGCGCTGGGGGAGGCCCTTGAGCGCCATACCGGCGTGCCGGTCTATATTCAACACGACATCAGCGCGTGGACCATGGCGGAGGCGCTGTTTGGCGCATCCCGTGGTGCGCGGGACGTTATTCAGGTGGTGATCGACCATAACGTCGGCGCAGGCGTGATCACCGACGGACGGCTGCTGCACGCGGGCAGCAGCAGCCTGGTTGAGATCGGCCACACTCAGGTCGATCCCTACGGCAAGCGTTGCTACTGCGGCAACCACGGCTGCCTGGAGACCATCGCCAGCGTAGAGAGCGTGCTGGAGCTGGCGCAGCAGCGCATGAACCAGTCGATGAGCTCACAGCTGCACGGCCAGCCTCTCACCGTGGCCTCGCTCTGCCAGGCCGCGCGGGAGGGGGATCGGCTGGCAACGGATATCATTACCGGCGTAGGCACCAACGTTGGGCGTATCCTGGCGATCATGGTGAACCTGTTCAACCCGCAAAAAATTCTTATTGGCTCCCCCCTGAGCCAGGCCGCAGATATTCTCTTCCCGGCCATCAGCAACTGCATTCGCCAGCAGTCGCTCCCCGCCTATAGCCGACACATCACCGTGGAGAGCACGCAGTTCTCAAACCAGGGCACCATGGCGGGTGCGGCGCTGGTAAAAGACGCGATGTATAACGGTTCGTTGCTGATTCGTCTGTTGCAGGGCTAACAAATTCGCGCAGTTGTAGGAAAAATTGCGCTACCTCAAATTGGTCCCTAACGACTTAACTTAGACTTTCTCCTCTGAATTATTTTCCTGGTGTATATTTTCGCGGCAAAACGGTGGAGTGAGTGATGCTTAAGCGTTTCTTTATTACGGGTACCGATACGGCTGTCGGGAAGACAGTGGTCTCCCGCGCACTTCTGCAGGCGCTGGCGGCCAGCGGCAGAAGCGTGGCTGGCTACAAGCCAGTGGCGAAGGGGAGTAAAGAGACGCCAGAGGGCTTGCGCAACCGAGATGCGCTGGTGCTACAGAGCGTCTCAACGCTGGCGCTGCCCTACGAGGCGGTGAATCCTATCGCCCTGAGTGAAGAGGAGAGCAGCGTCGCCCACAGCTGTCCCATCAACTATGGCCTGCTCTCGAAGGGGCTGGCGCATCTTAGCGACTGCGTCGATCACGTGGTGGTTGAGGGAACAGGTGGCTGGCGCGGGCTGATGAACGATCTGCGACCGCTCTCGGAGTGGGTGGTCCAGGAGCAGCTCCCGGTGATCATGGTGGTGGGGATCCAGGAGGGATGCATCAACCACGCCCTGCTGACCGCCCAGGCGATCGCCAGCGACGGCCTGCCGCTGATCGGCTGGGTAGCCAACCGCATCAACCCTGGCCTGGCCCACTATGCCGAGATCATTAACGTGCTGGGTAAAAAGATCCCCGCGCCGCTGATTGGCGAGCTACCCTATCTGCCCCGCGCCGAGCAGCGCGATCTGGCCCACTATATCGACATCACCCTGCTGACCCGAACGCTGATAGCCGATCGCGTGCTGGCCTGATTGACTACTGCGGCTCGGTACGGGATCCATCCGGTGAAGAGCCTGCGGCGGGCACGTTGCCGCTGCTGGTGCGGGTGTAGAGGATCTTATAGGTATCGTTGGCGCAGTGGCCGACTACGTGGGTATCAGGCTTATCCGCCTGGCCCGCCGGGACGATATTGAGCGTAAACGCCGACTCCGGCAGGCCGTTGGCCATGATGCGCTGCTTGATCTCACGTCTGACTTTTTCACAATACTCCGGCGCGGCCAGCGCCGGGGCGGCGGCAAACAGCACCAGAGCGATGAGCAAACGGGACGCTTTCATACGCGGCTCCTGTTTTCAGGGGTATAGCTCTAGTCTAGCAGTTTCGGTTAAATCGCTACCAGATTGCGCACGCCGTGACTCTCCATCTCTTCGCCTCTGCCGCGCTGAACAATCGCTCCCCGGGACATCACCAGATAGCTGTCGGCCAGCTCGGCGGCAAAGTCATAAAACTGCTCCACCAGCAGGATCGCCATGTCCCCGCGCGCGGCCAGGGTTTTGATCACCACGCCAATCTCTTTGATCACCGAGGGCTGGATCCCTTCCGTTGGCTCATCCAGGATCAGCAGCTGCGGTCGGCAGGCCAGCGCCCGGCCAATGGCTAACTGCTGCTGCTGGCCGCCGGAGAGATCGCCCCCGCGCCGCTGCTTCATCTCCCGCAGCACCGGGAACAGGTTGTAGATCTCCTCGGGCACCCGCCCGGCCTGCGAACCGGCAAAGCGCGACAGCCCCATCAGCAGGTTCTCCTCTACCGTCAGCCGGGGAAAGATCTCCCGCCCCTGCGGCACATAGGCCATGCCGCTGCGCACCCGCTGGTGCGGCTTCTGCTGGTTGATGGTCTTTCCCTGCCAGCTAATGGTGCCGGATTTGGCCGGGATCAGCCCCATCAGGCACTTTAGCAGGGTGGTTTTTCCCACCCCGTTGCGCCCCAGCAGGCAGGTGACCTCGCCGGGATGCGTCGCAAACGAGAGGCCGCGCAGGATATGGCTTCCGCCGTAGTATTGATGTAGTTCATTCACTTCCAGCATCTTAGCGCCCCAGATAAACGTCAATAACCTGCTCATTCGCCTGCACCTCGCGCAGGGAACCCTCGGCCAGCACCTGGCCCTGATGCAGCACCGTAACGTGGTCGGCAATGGTATCGACAAAGCCCATATCGTGCTCCACCACCATTAAGGAATGCTTACCGGCCAGGGTGCGAAACAGCTCGGCGATATACTCGGTCTCGGCGTCGGTCAGTCCGGCGGCAGGCTCGTCGAGCAGCAGCAGGTGCGGCTCCTGCACCAGCAGCATGCCAATCTCCAGAAACTGCTTCTGGCCGTGGGAGAGCAGCCCCGCCTGGCGCTGGCTCTGATTTGCCAGCCGCAGCAGCTGAAGGGTTTCGTCGATGCGATCCCGCTGCTCGCCGCTGAGCGTCGCCCGCAGGCTGGCCCAGACTGACTTATCGGTTTTCAGGGCAATCTCCAGGTTTTCGGCCACGGTCAACGCCTCAAACACCGTTGGCTTCTGAAACTTGCGTCCAATGCCCGCCCGGGCAATCTCCACCGGAGAGAGCTGGGTGAGGTCGATATTCTGGTCGTAAACTACGCTGCCGCTGTCCGGGCGGGTCTTGCCGGTGATCACATCCATCAGCGTGGTCTTGCCCGCGCCGTTGGGACCGATGATGCAGCGCAGCTCGCCCACGCCAATCGCCAGCGTCAGGTCGGTGAGGGCGCGAAAGCTGTCGAAGGAGACGTTGATCTTCTCCAGCAGCAGTACCGGATCGGTGGTCTCCCGGTAGCGATCCTGCGGCAACGGCTGGGTAAAAAGGGTGTCAGTCATGCTTTCTCCGCTTCAGCAGGCCAATGACGCCGCGCGGTAAAAACAGCGTGACGAGGATAAACATCAGGCCCAGGAAAAAGAGCCAGTACTCCGGAAAGGCAACGGTGAAGAAGCTCTTCGCCCCGTTGACGATGCCCGCCCCCAGCAGCGGCCCGATCAGCGTCCCGCGTCCGCCCAGCGCTACCCAGATGGCGGCCTCGATGGAGTTGGTGGGCGACATTTCACTTGGGTTGATAATGCCCACCTGCGGGACATAGAGCGCTCCGGCGAGACCGCAGAGCACGGCGGAGAGTGTCCAGACGAAGAGCTTAAAGCCCTGCGGATCGTAGCCGCAAAACATCAGCCGGTTCTCGGCGTCGCGTACTGCTGTAAGCACCCGGCCAAACTTGCTGCGCGCCAGCGCCATGCCAATGCCCAGCGCGACGACCAGCAGCAGCACGGTGGCGATAAACAGGCCGATGCGCGTTCCGGTGGCGGTGACCGGAAAGCCGAGCAGGGTGGTGAAGCCGGTAAAGCCGTTGTTACCGCCGAAGCCGGTTTCGTTGCGGAAGAAGAGCAGCATCCCGGCGTAGGTCAGGGCCTGTGTCATGATCGAGAAGTAGACATCCTTAATGCGTGAGCGGAAGGCGAAATAGCCAAACAGCAGCGCCAGCAGACCCGGCAGCAGGACGATCAGGCACAGCGCCCACGCAAAGTACTGCGTCCCGGTCCAGAACCACGGCATCTCGCTCCAGGAGAGAAAGGTCATAAAGGCCGGGAGGCCGTCGCCCGCGGCCTGGCGCATCAGGTACATACCCATCGCGTAGCCGCCGAGGGCAAAGAACAGCCCGTGCCCCAGCGACAGTAGGCCAGCGTAGCCCCAGACCAGGTCCAGCGCCACGGCGACGATGGCGTAGCAGAGGATCTTGCCCACCAGCGTCAGGGTGTAGGCGGACATCGCCAGGGGATGATCCTGCGGCAGCAGGGCGAGAAACGGCAGAGCCAGCAGCAGGGCGATAGTGCCCAGCGTCAGGGTGCGCGTCAGACGGGGCGCGCGCTGCGCCAGCGTCAGGGTGATAGGTTGTGTCATCAGTCGATCGCTCGCCCCTTGAATGCAAACAGCCCCTGCGGCCGTTTCTGGATAAACAGCACGATCAGCACCAGAATGGCGATTTTGCCCAGCACCGCGCCAATCTGCGGCTCCAGCAGCTTGTTGATGATGCCGAGGCCAAAGGCCGCCACCACCGTGCCCGCCAGCTGGCCGACGCCACCCAGTACCACCACTAAAAATGAGTCGATAATATAGCCCTGGCCCAGCTCGGGACCGACGTTGCCCAGCTGCGACAGCGCCACGCCACCCAGCCCGGCGATGCCGGATCCCAGACCGAAGGCCAGCATATCTACCCGCCCGGTGGGCACGCCGCAGCAGTCGGCCATCCGCCGGTTTTGGGTCACCGCCCGCACGTTCATCCCCAGACGGGTCTTGTTGAGCAGCAGCCAGGTGAGAGCCAGCACCAGCAGCACAAAGACGATCACCGCGATGCGGTTGTAGGGCAGGATCAGGTTGGGCAGCACCGCCCAGCCGCCGGAGAGCCAGCCTGGGTTAGCCACCTCCAGGTTCTGCGCCCCGAACAGCAGGCGCACCAGCTGAATCAGCATCAGGCTGATGCCCCAGGTCGCCAGCAGGGTCTCCAGCGGGCGACCATAGAGATGGCGAATGATCAGCCGCTCCAGCGCCATCCCCATCGCGGCGGTAATGAAAAAGGCCACCGGCAGGGCAACGATGGGATAGAGGGCCAGCCACTGCGGGGCGAGACGGACAAAAAGATCCTGGACCAGCCAGGTGGCATACGCTCCCAGCATCAGCATCTCGCCGTGGGCCATGTTGATCACCCCCAGCAGGCCGTAGGTAATGGCCAGACCAAGGGCGGCCAGCAGCAGGATAGATCCCAGCGACAGGCCGCTAAAGGCCTGCCCGAGCCAATCACCCCAGCGCAGGCGCTGCTGGATCTGCTTCAGGCTTTCGGCGGCGGCGGCCCGCACGCTGGCATCCGGCTCGTTTTGCGGCTGGGTCAGCCGCTGGAGGCTGGCCTGGCTCGGCGGCGCGCTGCTCTCAGCCAGCTGTTTCACCGCCTGCAGGCGCACCTGCGGATCGGCATCCGCCAGCTGTAAACTGGCGACGGCCAGCTGCAGGGTCGTTTTCACCTCATCATCCTGCTCCTGGGCCAACCGCTGCTGGATCAGGGGAAGCTGCTCCGCCGTGGCGTCGTTTTGCAGATTACGCGCGGCGGCGAGACGCAGGGTGCGATCGTCACTGACCAGCTGGTGGGCGGCAAGGGCGTTAGCCACGAGGGTACGGATGCGGTTGTTCATAAACAGCTTGCGCGGGTTACCCTCCGGGGCCGCGTTGCCCTCCAGCGGCGTCAGAGTCTCTCCTGACTGGGTAAAGAGCTGGCCGCGCTTATCGACGACCACGTTCTCCTGGCGAAGCGCCTGAAGCAGGGGCAAACGCGACGCATCGGGCGCGGCGGACCAGGTTTGTAAAAGCTGCGCCTGCTGGGTCCGGCTGGCAGCGCCGTACTCGCTGGCCGGTCCGGCAGAGGCCGTGCCGATGAGCAGCAGGCAGCAGGCAAAGAAGAGGCCGAAGCGCGTAACTATTTTCATGGTCGCTCGATCTGCTGGTGGAGATATTGCCCGGCAGCCCATGCCGCCGGGCGCCTGGGTTACTGCCCGGTGGATTTCACCGGCGTATCCGGTTTCTTATCGTTACCGGCGATGAACGGGCTCCACGGCTGGGCGCGAACTGGCTGCTCGGTCTGCCAGACGACGTTAAACTGGCCGTTATCTTCGATCTCGCCGATCATCACCGGCTTGTGCAGGTGGTGGTTGGTCTGATCCATGGTCAGGGTGAAGCCGTCCGGTGCCTTGAAGGTCTGCCCGGCCATCGCGGCGCGTACCTTATCCACGTCGGTGGTGCCCGCTTTCTCTACCGCCTGGGCCCACATGTGCAGCCCGACGTAGGTGGCCTCCATCGGATCGTTGGTCACTACAGTGTCGGCGTTCGGCAGGTTATGCGCTTTGGCATAGGCCTTATAGTCGGCAACAAATTTGGCGTTGGTGGGGTTATCGACGGATTCAAAGTAGTTCCATGCCGCCAGATGGCCTACTAACGGCTTGGTGTCGATCCCGCGCAGCTCCTCTTCGCCCACCGAGAAGGCCACGACCGGCACGTCGGTGGCCTTAATGCTCTGGTTAGCCAGCTCCTTATAGAACGGCACGTTGGAGTCGCCATTGATAGTGGAGACCACGGCGGTTTTACCCCCGGCGGCGAACTTCTTAATATTGGCAACGATGGTCTGGTAGTCGCTGTGGCCGAACGGGGTGTAGACCTCTTCGATATCTTTATCCTGTACGCCCTTGCTGTGCAGGAAGGCGCGCAGGATCTTATTGGTGGTGCGCGGGTAGACGTAGTCGGTACCCAGTAAGAAGAAGCGTTTAGCGCTGCCGCCGTCCTCGCTCATCAGGTACTCTACCGCCGGGATCGCCTGCTGGTTAGGCGCTGCACCGGTGTAGAAGACGTTCGGCGACATCTCTTCGCCCTCGTACTGCACCGGGTAGAAGAGCAGGCCGTTCAGCTCCTCAAACACCGGCAGCACTGATTTGCGCGACACCGAGGTCCAGCAGCCAAACACCGCCGCGACCTTATCCTGGGAGATGAGCTGGCGGGCTTTCTCGGCGAACAGCGGCCAGTTAGAGGCCGGATCGACCACCACCGGCTCCAGCTTTTTCCCCAGCACGCCGCCGTTGGCGTTGATCTCATCGATGGTCATCAGCGCGACGTTTTTCAGCGGCGTTTCGGAGATCGCCATGGTGCCGGAGAGCGAATGCATAATACCCACCTTAATGGTGTCGGCAGCCCACGCCTGCCAGGAGATCCCCATTCCGACCATGGTTGCGGAGAGGGCAAAGGCTTTAATTAACGAACGTCTTTTCATCATTAACCCCTAAAAGTGTAAGAAAATTATTACGTTATACCTGCGATGAAACCGGCGGTAGCCGCGATTGCTGAAGCCTGTGTAGTGTGATTTTTCTGACCACCGCCTTGCTCTGTAATATGTGGTCGGTCAGGATCCGCTGCGCCTCCTCTGTCTGCTGTGTCAAAATGGCGTTTAGCACACGCCCATGTTCTTGATAGGTCGCCGCTACCCGATCGTCCCGCGTAAAGTCGAGATGGCGAATAATGCGTATCTTCTCGGTCAGATCGACGTGAACGCGCGCCATCTCGCCGTTGCCCGTCGCCGCCACCAGCGCGGTGTGGAACTGCTCGTCATAGGGCGAGACCGCCAGCCCATCCGCCAGCGGCGGGGCATCCACCCAGAAGGCAATCAGCGGGGCGAGATGCTCAGCGCAGGTGCCGGGGGGCATTCCGCACAGGCGGCGAACCGCCTCGCGCTCCAGCACGATCCGCAGATCGTACAGCGCCTCGAACCAGGCGAAGTCGAACGGCTTCACCTGCCAGCCGCTGCGGGAGGCGACCTCCACGTAACCCTCGTGCTCCAGCCAGTAGAGCGCCTGGCGTACCGGGGTTCGGCTGGCGGCCATCCGTCCGGCAACCTCGCTCTCGCTAAAGCGATCTCCCGGCATCAGCTGAAAAGTGAAGATCTCATTTTTCAGCGCGCGATAGATGCGCTCCGCCAGCCCCGGCTTACTGCTGATGCTCACTGCTCAAGCCACAGCAGGGCATCGCCAGGCGTTACCGGACGGCCCGGCTGACAGCTGATGCGCTTGATGCGACCCGCCTGCGGGGCGTGGATCGCCAGCTCCATCTTCATCGCCTCGACAATCACCAGCGGCTGGCCTTCGGTAACATCATCGCCGGGCTGGACCAGCACCTTCCAGACGTTGCCGTTCATATCGGCGTTCACCGCCAGCGCGCCGTCGTCCACCGCATCGGCCGCGGGCAGCACGATCTCCTCCGGCTGCGCCTGCTCATCCAGCTGCCAGCGGGCAACCTCTTCGCTGAAGGCGGCGGCCTGACGCTCGCGGAACTGGCTAATCTCTGCCGCATTCACCTCAAGGAAGCGCAGATGCTCGGCGTAGTCGAATACCGCCTCTTCGATGCGAATGTTGGCCCGGCCCTCGCGGAAATCATCCCGCAGGCGATCCAGCTCCTCCTCGCTGACCGGATAGAAGCGGACCTGGTCAAAGAAGCGCAATAGCCACGGCTCGTCCGGTTTGAACTGGCTGTTTTTCAGGAACTTGTTCCAGATAGGCAGGGTGCGGCCCACCAGCTGGTAGCCGCCGGGAGAGTCCATGCCGTAGATGCACATATACATCCCGCCGATGCCTACCGTGCCTTCTGCGGTGAAGGTGCGCGCCGGGTTATATTTCGAACTCAGCAGGCGGTGGCGCGGATCGACCGGAACGGCGCAGGGGGCGCCCAGGTAGACGTCGCCGAGGCCGAGGATCAGGTAGCTGGCGTCAAATATCGTGTCGCGTACCGCGTTGCGATCCGCCAGGCCATTAATGCGCTGAATAAAATCAACGTTGTTCGGCAGCCAGGGGGCGCTGGCCCGCACCGTATCCTGGTAGCGGCTGACCGCCCCGAGGGTAGCGCTGTCTTCAAAAGCCATCGGCATCCAGACGATGCGCGATGGCACCTTCATCTCGCTGACGTCTCCCAGACAGCTCTCAATCTCCAGCAGCATCTCCACCAGCGATGACTGATCGATAACGAGGCTGTCGTAGCGGATCTGCAGCGAGCGTACGCCGGGGGAAAGCTCTTTGATCGCCGGATGGGCCAGGGCCTGAAGCTGCTCCATCAGCAGGCTGACGCGCAGGCGCAGGGCCAGATCGAGGACGTTCTCGCCATACTCAATCAGGATGTAGTTATCACCCGCCTGGCGATAGCAGATGGCGGGCGTCGTGCCGCTGGCCGGAATGGAGACCAGCGCGGCGGCGGAGACGCCGTCGCGATCCGCCAGCGACGGGGTGGCAAACGCGGGCAGCGTTTCGGCAGGCTCCAGCGTCTCGACGATGCGGTGCTGCGCTTTCTCGAGGGCCACCGCCTCCTCAACGCTTATCGGATAGAAGCGCAGACGATCTCCAGGCTTAACCTGGCCTACTTTCCACAGCTCCGCTTTGGCAATGGTCACCGGGCAGACAAAGCCGCCGAGGCTGGGACCGTCGCGGGTGAGGATCACCGGGAAGTCACCGGTAAAGTTGATGGCGCCGATGGCGTACTCGCAGTCGTGGACGTTGGACGGGTGCAGGCCTGCTTCGCCGCCGTCGGGTCGGGTCCAGGAGGGCTTCGGCCCGGTCAGGCGCACGCCGAGACGGTTAGAGTTGTAGTGCACCTGCCACTCGCTGGCGAAGAACTCGTCGATAGACTCCTGGGTAAAGAAATCCGGCGCGCCGTGCGGGCCATAGAGCACGCCGATGTGCCAGCTCTCGCTGTACTCCGGGATCAGCCCGGCGGCCAGCGGCTGCGGATCCCGCTCCGGCGCGGGCGTAGTGCAGGCTGCCAGCTCGGGGCGGGAGATGGGCAGCAGATCGGCCACCTTCAGCGTGCGTCCGGCGTGGCCGCCAAACTGGCCGAGGGCGAAGGTGGCGCGGCTACCGAGATAGCAGGGCACGTCGATACCGTTGCGCACGGCGAGATAGGTTCGGCATCCGGACTGGGCGCGGCCCAGCACCAGCGTCTGTCCGGCCTGCACCGCGATCGGCTGCCAGTACGCTACCGGCAGGCCGTCCAGCTGTGCCTGGCAGTCGGCCCCGGTCAGGGCGATGGTAGTGTCGCTGTGAAACAGCAGCGTCGGGCCTTGCAGGGTAAACTCCAGCCCGGCGGCGGAGGCGTGGTTGCCCACGATGCGGTTAGCCAGGCGGAAAGCAAAATCATCCATTGGGCCGGAGGGCGGAACGCCGACGTCCCAGTAGCCCGGTCGCCCAGGGTAGTCCTGCACGCTGCTCCAGGTACCAGGCTGCAACACTTCGATGGCCGCCGTGGCGGGGGTGAAGGTGTCGAGCATCCGCGTCCAGACGCTGCCCTGCACAAAGGCCTCGCTGGCAACAATCTGCCGCAGATAGTCGAGGTTAGTGGCGATGCCGTGCAGCTGGGTGGCGTCCAGCGCCTCGCGCAGCGTGAGCAGGGCTTCCTCGCGCGTATCGCCGTGGACGATCAGTTTGGCAATCATCGGATCGTAGAAGGCGGAGACCTCGCTGCCGGTGGTCACGCCGCTGTCGATACGCACGTTTGCCGGAAAACTAACGTGGGTCAATACGCCGGGACTCGGCTGAAAATTCTTTAACGGGTTTTCGGCATAGAGACGGACTTCAATCGCCGCACCCTGCGGCGCGCGCTGGAGCCGCCCCCAGTCGATATCATCGCCAGCCGCGACGCGCAGCATACACTCCACCAGATCGAGACCGGTAACAGACTCGGTGACCGGGTGCTCTACCTGTAACCGGGTGTTGACCTCCAGGAAGTAGAACGCATCCTGCCCGGCGTCGTAGATATACTCCACCGTGCCCGCGCTGCGGTAGTTGACCAGCTTGCCCAGCTCAACGGCGGAGGCGAGTAGCGCGGCGCGGGTGGATCCCGGCAGTCCCGGCGCGGGCGTCTCTTCTACGACCTTCTGATTACGGCGTTGCAGAGAGCAGTCGCGCTCGCCCAGCGCCACCACGTTACCGTTACCGTCGCCAAAGATCTGCACCTCAACGTGGCGGGCGCGATCGATGCAGCGTTCTATAAATACCCCCGCGTCGCTGAAGAACTGCTCGCCCAGGCGGCGGACGCTCTCCCACGCCTGCCGTAACGCCTCGGCGTCGGCGCAGCGGGTCAGACCGATCCCGCCCCCGCCCGCGGTGCTTTTCAACATCACCGGGTAGCCAATCTCTTGCGCGGCCAATAGCGCCTCGTCGAGCGTATTCAGCAGGCCGGTACCCGGCGTCATCGGCACGCCCGCCTGGGCAGCCAGCTCCCGCGCCCGATGCTTAAGGCCAAACTCGCCGATCTGCTGTGCCGTCGGGCCAACAAAGACAATGCCCGCCTGCTCGCAGGCGTCGGCAAAGGCCAGGCTCTCAGAGAGAAAGCCGTAGCCGGGCCAGATAGCCTGGGCGCCGCTTTGCTTAGCGGCTTCAATAATGCTGTCGATGCGCAGATAGCTGTCGCTGGCCTTCTCTCCGCCCAGCGGCAGGGCGATATCCGCCGCCTTAACATGCTCGGCATTTTTATCCGCGTCGGAGTAGACGGCGATGCTCACGATCCCCAGACGACGCAGGGTGCGGATGGCGCGGCAGGCGATTTCGCCCCGGTTGGCAATCAGTACGCGATCAAACATGCTGAGTCTCCTTGCTGGCGAGCCAGTTCCGCCAGCCTTTGTAAGCCGTAATGTCCTGCGCGTCGCCAAGCGCCGCACCCTCACAGATAAAGCCTTTTACCCAGCGGCCATCCGCCAGCTCCAGAGAGCCGATCCCCAGCGGAGCCGGGATCTCAGCGACAAACTCACCGAAGCGCGCCAGCGGGATATCCCACAGCTCGACCTGAATAGATTCGCCGTTGCTGGCACGGGCCAGGCCCGGTTTTGCCGGCTGGGTATTGGCCAGGGCGTACAGGCGGTAGCAGGCGGCGGTTTCGCTGGTCTCGACAAATACCGCCTTGCGGTTGAGCAGCTGGTGGTTGAGCGGCATCCCACGCAGATGCGCCCCGACCACCGCGATACGCACGTGATCCTTTGAGAGAGGCAGCGTTGTTTCGCCTGTGGGAAGCCGGGTGCTGGTTGCTCCCAGGGTCAGACCGCTCTGCTGCTGCCAGCGGATACCGAAGCTGGCGAGGGCGCGATCGTGCCAGGCGGGAGCCAGCAGGGTGATCCCGGCAGGCAGGCCGTCGGCGCGCAACGGCGCGGGCAGGGCCAGCGCGCTGAGATCGGCCAGGTTGGTAAAGTTGGTATAGGTACCAAACTCCGAGTTGTAGCGGATCGGCTCCTGCTGCATCTCCTCTTTGGTGCGGATGGTGGGCGAGGTAGGAACGACGAGCGCATCAACCTCGTCCAGCGTCTGCTGAATTTTGCGGGCCAGCTCGGCGCGCAGATACTCGGCTTTATAGGCCTCTACCGCACTGTAGCGGCTGCCTCCGGCGACGATCTGATACACCGTCGCATCCATCTCCTCAGGGCGTTCGATTATCTCGCCTACGGCAGCGGTGCGCTCGGCGACCCACGGTCCCTGATAGAGCTGGGCGGCCAGCTCGGCGAACGGAGTAAAGTCGATACTTTTCAGCGTTACGCCGCAGACGCGCAGCTGCTCAAGGGCGCGCTCCCATGCCTCTTCGGCCTGGGCGTCGCCAAAGAATTGCAGCGTGTCGGGAACGGCAAATACCGGGCGATTAGGCAGCGCGGCGGGGGCGGTGGCCGGTGCGCGGCGGGAGTAGGCGTCGCGGGCGTCATAGCCTGCCGCCGCTTCGGCGATAGTCCAGGCGTCGCTGACCGTCAGGGCAAACACCGACACGGTATCGTTCAGGCGGCAGGCCGGAACCACGCCGCTGGCGGAGAACCAGCCTTTGGTGGGCTTCAGCCCGACGATGTTATTGAAACCGGCAGGGATCCGGCCAGAGCCAGCGGTGTCGGTGCCGAGGGAGAAGGGCACCAGTCCGCGCGCCACTACCGATGCCGAGCCGGAGCTGGAGCCGCCGCTGACGTAGTCCGGGTTGAAGCTGTTGCTCACTGCTCCCCACGGTGAGCGGGTGCCTACCAGACCGGTGGCAAACTGGTCGAGGTTGGTCTTGCCAATGACAATCGCCCCGGCGGCTTTAAGCTGGGCTACCGTGGTCGCGTCCTGCTCGGCGATATAGCGAAACGCCGGGCAGGCCGCCGTGGTGGGAAATCCAGCCGCATCGATATTGTCTTTGACGGCAAAGGGGACGCCATACAGCGGCAGCGCCGCGGGGTTTTGCTGGTAGCGGGGCGCTAGCGCTGCCAGCTGGGCGGCGATCTGCTCGGGGGTGGCGAGGGTGATCCAGGCATTGTCATCGACAGAGAGGGTCGCCAGGTGCGCCGTCAGCAGGGATAAAGCGTCGCCGCGCTGCTGGATCTGCTGCTGCCACCCGCTCAGGGTCTGGCCGGTCATTATTGTCATAGTGGGCAATTCCATCTGGTATACAAGATGGAATACAGATAGCAAGCGCCGTGCCAGTTTTTAATTGATTGTTTAATAATAATATTTTAATAATTTTTAGTGCAGGCCGAGATACGGCTGCACCTGCGCTGCGCAGCGTTGAGCAAAAAAGGTGCGCCCCGTCACAGCGCAACGAACAAGCTAATACGAAGGGATGATGTTTCATAAATCACTGAATTTGCTAAGATGCTTTAACAAGGTGCAACGCGTGGGGTTTGTATGAAAAAGCTAGTAATGCTGGCAGCGGTAACGGCAGTGCTTGCCGGGTGCGATGACGGCAAAGCGCCGGTTTCGTTTACGCCGGAGATGGCCAGCTTCTCTAATGAGTTTGACTTTGACCCGCTGCGTGGCCCGGTGAAAGACTTTAGCCAGACGCTGCTCAACGATAAGGGTGAAGTATCCAAACGCGTGACCGGCACGCTCTCGCAGGAGGGGTGCTTCGATACGCTGGAGCTTCATGACGTAGATAACAACACCGGCTTGGCGCTGGTGCTAAATGCTAATTTCTATGTGGATGCCGTGACCCATGAGAAGCGTCTGCGCTTACAGGGTAAATGTCAGCTGGCGGAGTTCCCCTCGGCGGGCGTGACCTGGGATACGGATGAGAAGGGGTTTGTGGTGCTTGCCCGCGGCAAGGAGCTGCAGATCAACTACCAGTACGATGCGGAAGGCTACCCGCTCGGCAAATCGACCACCAGCAAGGAGATGCATCTGTCCGTGGAATCAACGCCCTCATCGGACAGACGCAAGAAGCTCGACTACACCGGCGTCAGCACGCTAAACGACAAGCCTATCGGCAGCGTGAAGCAGGCCTGTGAATACGATCGCCACGACAACCCGGTAAGCTGCACGCTGACCATCGTTGATGAAAGCGTGACCCCAGCCGTTGAGCATCAGTACGCGATCAAAAACACCATCGCTTATTACTAGGCTTACTGTCCGATCGGCCGCCCGGTGCGGCGGTCGAGGCAGCGCAGGGTATTCTCTTCCCAGTAGGCGTTAACGTTAGCGCTCTTCTGGCAGTTATCGCGGGCATCAAAGGCGACATCGGCCTTATCAAACTCTTTCTCCACGCGCGTATTCACTTTGTTGCGCAGGCTGCGGGTGTCGTTCCACTGCTCTTTTTCCATCGCGGCCTGCTGGCGGCTCTGGGCGCTGTCGCCGGACTCAATGATAAGCTTATTGGTATCGGCGTTGGCGGCGGTACTCATCATGCCAGCACCCAGCGTCAGCATAGCCGCCAGGCAGAGGCGTTTACTAAAGGTCATGTTCATTGTTATTCCTCGGTTCGCCAGGGAGGACGTGGCTCGTTTCTAACGCTATTCTACACCATTCTTCTTAGCCGATATAAGGCCGTTATTTTTAATGTTTAGTATCACTGTTCTCAATACCACGCTGCTCTTTTTCATTACCGCCCTGTGCGAAATCCTTGGCTGTTTCCTGCCCTGGCTGTGGTTAAAGCGAGGAGCCAGCCCGCTGCTGCTGATCCCGGCCGGACTCGCGCTGGCGGCTTTTGTCTGGCTGTTAACCCTCCATCCGGCGGCCAGCGGGCGCGTTTACGCCGCCTACGGTGGGGTCTATGTCTGTACCGCGCTGATCTGGCTGCGGGTCGTGGATGGCGTCAAGCTCAGCCTTTACGACTGGCTGGGGGCGCTGGTAGCACTCTGCGGGATGTTGATTATCGTGGCAGGATGGGGGCGCGCATAGCGCCTTTTTTGTGATCAAGCGAAGGTTTTTCGATCATCATACTTGTATGGTAGTAGTTCAGTTGCGTAGATTCTCTACATCACAACCGAGATGTAAAGGATCAGAAGATGAAGATTGTAGGGGCTGAAGTATTTGTTACCTGTCCGGGGCGCAATTTTGTCACCCTCAAAATTACCACCGACGAGGGGATTGTCGGTCTGGGCGATGCCACGCTAAACGGACGCGAGCTTTCCGTGGCCTCCTATCTGAAGGATCACCTCTGCCCGCAGCTGATTGGCCGCGATGCGCATCGCATCGAAGATATCTGGCAGTTCTTCTATAAAGGCGCTTACTGGCGTCGTGGTCCGGTCACTATGTCCGCTATCTCGGCAATTGATATGGCGCTGTGGGACATCAAAGCCAAGGCGGCTAACATGCCGCTCTATCAGCTGCTGGGCGGCGCCTCCCGGGAAGGGGTGATGGTCTACTGCCACACCACCGGCCACAGCATTGATGACGTGCTGGAAGACTACGCCCGCCATAAAGAGATGGGCTTCAAAGCCATTCGCGTTCAGTGCGGCGTGCCGGGAATGAAAACCACCTACGGCATGTCGAAAGGGAAAGGGCTGGCGTATGAACCCGCCACCAAAGGCAACTGGCCGGAAGAGCAGCTCTGGTCAACGGAGAAGTATCTCGACTTTACGCCGAAGCTGTTTGACGCGGTGCGCAGCAAGTTTGGCTTTAATGAGCATCTGCTGCACGACATGCACCATCGCCTGACGCCTATCGAGGCGGCGCGTTTCGGCAAGAGCATTGAAGAGTTCCGCATGTTCTGGATGGAGGATCCGACGCCGGCCGAGAACCAAGAGTGCTTCCGCCTGATCCGCCAGCACACGGTGACGCCGATTGCCGTAGGTGAGGTCTTCAACAGCATCTGGGACTGTAAGCAGTTAATCGAAGAGCAGCTGATTGACTACATCCGCACCACCATTACCCACGCGGGCGGCATCACCGGCATGCGCCGTATCGCCGACTTCGCCTCGCTCTACCAGGTGCGTACCGGCTCCCACGGCCCGTCGGACCTCTCGCCGATCTGCCACGCGGCGGCGCTGCACTTCGACCTGTGGGTGCCGAACTTTGGCGTGCAGGAGTACATGGGCTACTCCGAGCAGATGCTCGAGGTCTTCCCGCACAGCTGGACCTTCGATAATGGCTATATGCATCCCGGCGAGAAGCCCGGTCTCGGCATAGAGTTCGATGAGAAGCTGGCGGTGAAATACCCCTACGATCCTGCCTACCTGCCGGTAGCCCGCCTCGAAGACGGCACGCTGTGGAACTGGTAAAGAGGAGTTGATGATGAAAAGCATTGTTATCCAGAAGCCGAACGAGCTGGTTATTGAAGAGCGGCCGGTGCCGACGCCAGCCGCAGGGGAAGTGCGGGTCAAAATCAAACTCGCCGGGATCTGCGGCTCAGACAGCCACATCTATCGCGGGCATAACCCGTTTGCCAAATATCCACGGGTGATCGGCCATGAATTTTTCGGCGTCATCGACGCGGTGGGCGAGGGCGTTGACGAGGCGCGCCTGGGGCAGCGAGTCTCCGTTGATCCGGTGATCAGCTGCGGGCACTGTTACCCGTGCTCCGTCGGCAAACCCAACGTCTGTACCTCGCTGGTGGTGCTGGGCGTCCATCGTGACGGTGGCTTTAGCGAGTATGCGGCAGTGCCGGCAAAGAACGCCTGGGTTATTCCCGACGCCATCCCGGATAAGCATGCCGTGATGGTGGAGCCGTTTACTATCGCCGCCCAGGTGACCGGGCACGTTAGCCCCACCGAGCAGGACGTGGCGCTGGTCTATGGCGCAGGCCCGATGGGACTGACCACCGTCCAGGCGCTGAAGGGCGTGTACAACGTTAAGCAAATCATTGTCACCGATCGCATTGAAGAGCGGCTGGCGATGGCGGAAAAAAGCGGCGCGGACTGGACGATCAACAACGGTAAAACGTCCCTGCAGGCGGCGCTGGAAGAGCGGGGCGTTAAGCCGACGCTGATTATTGACGCTGCTTGCCATCCGTCGATCTTACAGGAGGCCGTGACCCTGGCGTCACCGGCGGCGCGCATTGTGATGATGGGCTTCTCAAGCGAGCCGAGCCAGATTGTTCAGCAGGGGATCACCGGCAAAGAGCTGTCGATCTTCTCCTCGCGCCTGAACGCTAACAAATTCCCGGTCGTCATCGACTGGCTGAAGAAGGGGCTGATCGACCCGGATAAATTGATTACCCACGCTTTTGACTATCACCACGTCACAGACGCAATCGAACTGTTTGAGAAAGACCAGCGGCAGTGCTGCAAGGTTCTGCTCACGTTCGGGGAATAAAAATACTGCGATACGTGGTCCACATCTTACCCTGTAGAGATAGCCATTATGACTCAAGCACAACATGAAAGATCGACCTCAGACCTGGTGAAAGCCGCCGTTTCCGGCTGGCTGGGCACCGCGCTGGAATTTATGGACTTCCAGCTCTACTCCCTGGGGGCGGCGTTAGTATTCCATGAGATCTTCTTCCCGGAGCAGTCCGCCGCTATGGCGCTGATTCTGGCGATGGGGACCTATGGCGCAGGCTATATTGCCCGCATCGTCGGCGCATTTATCTTCGGTAAAATGGGCGACCGGGTTGGGCGTAAAAAGGTGCTGTTTATTACCATCACCATGATGGGGATCTGCACCACCTTAATTGGCGTTCTGCCGACCTACGCGCAGATCGGTATTTTTGCCCCGATCCTGCTGGTTACCCTGCGTATCGTTCAGGGGCTGGGCGCGGGTGCGGAGATCTCCGGCGCGGGCACCATGCTGGCTGAGTACGCCCCGAAAGGGAAGCGCGGCATTATCTCGTCGCTGGTGGCGATGGGCACCAACTGCGGCACGCTGAGCGCCACGGCGATCTGGGCGGTGATGTTCTTCTTCCTCGATCGGGAAGAGCTGGTTGCCTGGGGCTGGCGTATTCCGTTCCTGGCGAGCGTGGTGGTGATGATCTTCGCTATCTGGCTGCGTATGAACCTCAAGGAAAGCCCGGTATTTGAGAAGGTCAGCGAAGGGGAAGCCCCTGCGAAAGCCAATCCGCAGGAGAGTTCTTTGGGCGCAATGTTTAAGAGCAAATCCTTCTGGCTGGCCACCGGTCTGCGCTTCGGCCAGGCAGGCAACTCAGGTCTGATTCAGACCTTCCTCGCCGGTTACCTGGTTCAGACCCTGCTCTTTAATAAAAGCATCCCCACCGATGCGCTGATGATCAGCTCTATCCTTGGGTTTATTACTATCCCGCTGCTGGGCTGGCTGTCGGATAAGTTTGGGCGTCGCCTGCCGTATATCCTGCTGAACATTTCGGCGATTATCCTCGCTTACCCAATGCTGTCGATTATCGTGGATAACAGCTATACCCCAGGCGTGATTATGATGTCGATCATCATCATCCATAACTTTGCCGTGCTGGGTCTGTTCGCTCTGGAAAATATCACCATGGCGGAGATGTTTGGTTCCCGTAACCGCTTTACCCGGATGGCGATCTCGAAAGAGGCGGGCGGTCTGGTCGCGGTCGGCTTTGGCCCGGTGCTGGCAGGGATCTTCTGTAACATGACTGGATCCTGGTGGCCAATCGTGGCGATGATGATTTGCTACTCCCTGATTGGTCTGGTCTCGGTATTCCTGATGCCGGAAGTGCGCGACCGCGATCTGAGCACGCTGGAAGATGCCGCTGAGCCGCAGGGTAAACCTGGCTCGCTGGGCAACCACAGCGCCTATGCTGCGGTATCCTCACGCCGTCATTAACAAGCCCTGCAATGTGGTCTGATAGCTTTGAAAAGATATCAGACCAATTGCGCAAAAGTTAATACAAATCAATATAAATGCCGTCGCTTCACGTATCTTTGAGGCAGACGGCATCTCTTCTCTACTGCCATTCTAGTCAGTGTAGTCAACCAATTAACGAGTCTTAATCATGGAAAAACGGCTATTAGAAGCAAAAGCAACTCTTCCCCAGTACGATCGTTCCAGACTGGTTCCACGGATCGTCCATTTAGGTTTTGGTGCATTTCATCGCGCTCATCAGGGCGTCTACACGGATATCCTGGCGGCAGAGCACAACAGCGATTGGGGATACTGCGAGGTCAACCTGATCGGCGGCGAGCAGCAGATCGACGATCTTAAGCAGCAGGATAACCTCTACACCGTGGCGGAGATGTCCGCTGATGCCTGGACAGCGCGCGTCGTAGGGGTTGTAAAGCGCGCGCTGCACGCTCAGGTCGATGGCCTGGAAACCGTCTTTGCCGCGCTGTGTGAGCCGCAGGTGGCGATTGTCTCTTTGACCATTACCGAGAAGGGCTACTGCCACGCACCGGCCAGCGGCGAGCTGATGCTCGATCACCCGCTGATCGTCGCCGATCTGCAAAACCCACAGCAGCCAAAATCGGCACCGGGTGTCATTGTTGAAGCGCTTGCCCGTCGTAAGGCCGCCGGCCTGCCAGCCTTTACCGTGATGTCCTGCGATAACATGCCGGAAAACGGTCATGTGGTGCGCAACGTGGTTTGCGCCTACGCTCGGGCGGTGAACGCTGAGCTGGGGGAGTGGATCGCGCAGAACGTCACCTTCCCGTCAACCATGGTGGATCGCATCGTTCCGGCCGTCACGGCCGATACGCTGGACAAAATCGAACAGCTGACCGGCGTGCGCGATCCGGCGGGCGTGGCCTGCGAGCCGTTCCGTCAGTGGGTGGTGGAGGATAACTTTGTTGCCGGACGCCCTGAATGGGAGAAGGCGGGCGCAGAGCTGGTAGCCGACGTGGTGCCGTTCGAAGAGATGAAGCTGAGAATGCTCAACGGCAGCCACTCTTTTCTCGCCTATCTTGGCTATCTGGCAGGTTACCAGCACATCAACGAGTGCATGGAAGACGAAAACTACCGCCGCGCCGCGCATGCGCTGATGTTGAACGAGCAGGCCCCGACCCTGAAGGTGAAGGGCGTCGATCTGGCCCACTATGCGGATCTGCTGATTGCCCGTTATAGCAACCCGGCGCTGCGCCACCGCACCTGGCAGATTGCCATGGACGGTAGCCAGAAGCTACCCCAGCGTATGCTGGACTCGGTGCGCTGGCATCTGGTGCACAACAGCGATTTTGCACTGCTGGCATTGGGCGTAGCGGGCTGGATGCGCTACGTCGGCGGCGTGGATGAGCAGGGGCAGGCGATTGAGATCAGCGATCCGCTGCTGCCGGTTATTCAGCAGGCGGTTAACGGCAGTGAAGAGGGTGAGTCCCGGGTCTTAGCGTTGCTGGGCATTGAAGCGATCTTTGGCAAGGAGCTGCCGCAGGAGCGGGCTTTCGTTGAGCAGGTACAGCAGGCCTATCAGCAGCTGCTGGCGCAGGGGGCGAAAGCTACGGTGGCGCAGTACATCCAAAGCTAGAGGTAGATCGTATGTCGGGCAAGCGAAGCGCCGCCCGACATAGCCGCATCAGCCCGTTACGCCGGGTGGCGGCTTAATGCCTTACCCGGCCTGGATATCACCACACAGCAGCCGATACTTACTCTTCGCTAAACCAGTCGCTGTTCTCCTGGCGGATCAGCTGTACCGTCTCGCCAATCTCCTCCAGATGCGCCGTCATTGCTTTATCCACGCCCTCAACATCGCGCTTTGCCAGCGCGTCAAAGATGGCCTGATGCTGACGCAGCAGCTTCTCCGGAGGCGAGACGTGATCGAGACTCATATAGCGTACCCGGTCAATGGTTGCCTTGATGTTCTCAACCGTGTCCCACGCCAGCTGGCAGTCGGCAATCAGGGCAAGCTTCTGGTGAAACTCGTCGTCAAGCTGGAAAAAATCGTCAAGCTGCTTGTGGTCGATAGCGATCCGCTGCTGGTGCAGGTTCTGCTCCAGCTGATAGCGCTGAGCGTCGTTGATCAGCGTCGCGGCCCGTCGAGCGACGGCACACTCAATCGCCTGGCGAACAAAGCAGCCGTTGCGTACCTGGGTCATGGAGATCTTATTGACGTAGCTGCCGCGCTGGGGACGGATCTGAATCAGACCGTTCTCCGCCAGCTTAATGAAGGCTTCACGAACCGGCTGGCGCGAGACGTCAAACCGCACCGACACCTCTTTCTCCGACAGCGGCGTGCCGGGAGGGATCAGACAATGTACGATATCCTGACGCAGGATACGGTAAATTTGCTGATTGACGGGCAATACAGGATTCAGATGGGTTTCGACGGCCATGCGCTCATACTTAATAAAATAGTGACTGGCCTACCATACCATCTATTTGATCTGCATCCCATACCCGGCCCGCAGGCCGGGAGGGAAATATCAGCCGCGATGCACGCTCAGGCCAGCCCATGTCTGGCTAACCGGCATCATCTCCAGCGTATTGATGTTAACGTGTTTCGGCAGGGTCGCTACCCACCAGACAGCTTCGCACACATCTTCTGCGCTCAAGGCGTTGGTATTTTCGTAGGTTTTGCCTGCTTTATCGTCGTCGCCTTTGAAGCGTACGTTGGAGAACTCCGTTCCGCCCACCAGACCCGGCTCGATGTTAGTTACGCGTACCGCCGTACCGTGCAGATCGGTGCGCAGGTTGAGGCTGAACTGCTGCACAAAGGCCTTGGTTGCGCCATAGACGTTACCGCCCGCATAGGGCCAGCTGCCAGCCGTGGAGCCGATATTAATAATGTGGCCGCGGTTGCGCTCAACCATACCCGGCAGCACGGCGCGGGTCATGTAGACCAGCCCCTTGTTATTGGTATCGATCATCGTCTCCCAGTCCTCTACGCTGGCCTTGTGCGCAGGCTCGAGGCCCAGCGCCAGACCGGCGTTGTTGACCAGCACATCAATGTCGCGCCATTCGGCAGGCAGGGAGGTCAGCGCCTGCTCAATAGCGGCGCGGTTGCGCACGTCTAATTGCAGGGTCAGAACGCTATCCCCCAGCTCATCCTTCAGGGTCTGCAGACGCTCCTGACGACGGCCGGTAGCAATCACTTTATGACCGTTCTCAACGAAACGGCGGGTGATGCTTTCGCCAAACCCTGCCGTTGCCCCGGTTACTAAAATAATCATCATTCTGTTCCTCAACGCTTTTTGTGTGTTATTACGATAGCATGGGTTAAGAGCCTGCGGTAAACGACAATGTTTAAGGAGTTGAAATGTCGCTGACAAATCCTTTATTAAGTGAAAGCACGCTGCCCTATCTGGCTCCGCGCTTTGATCTGATTGAAGATAGCCACTATCGCCCCGCCTTTGATGAAGGGGTACGGCAAAAGCGCGCTGACGTCAGCGCCATCTCACAGGCGACGGCGCCTGCGGATTTTAGTAACACTATTCTGGCGCTGGAGCAGAGCGGGCAGCTTCTGACTCGGGTCACCAGCATCTTTTTTGCCATGACCTCCGCCCACACCAATGACTATCTCCAGCAGCTTGATGAAGCCTTCTCCACGGAGCTGGCCGAGCTGGCGAATGATATCTACCTGGATGAGGCGCTCTTCGCACGCATTGATGCCGTCTGGCAGCAGCGCCATGAACTCGGGCTGGACGCAGAGTCCGTCCGGCTGACGGAGGTCATCCACCAGCGCTTTATTCTGGCGGGGGCAACGCTGGGTACCGCCGAGAAGCAGGTGCTGAAAAGTTTGAATACCGAGGCGGCGACGCTCACCAGCCAGTTTAACCAGCACCTGCTGGCGGCGGGTAAGGCGGGCGGGCTGATCGTAGAGAGCGAGCAGCAGCTTGATGGCCTGAGCGAGGGGGAGAAAGCCCAGGCGCGGGCGGCGGCTGAGGAGCGTGGCCTGTCCGGGCGCTGGCTTATCCCGCTGCTGAACACCACCCAGCAGCCCGCGTTGGCGGGGCTGCGCGATCGCCGGACCCGGGAAAAACTCTTCAAAGCGGGCTGGTCGCGTACGGAAAAGGGCGATGAAAACGATACTCGCGCTATCGTGCTGCGCCTGGCCAGGATCCGTGCCGAGCAGGCCACGCTGCTGGGCTTCTCCGACTATGCGGCATGGAAAACCGCTGACCAGATGGCGCAAACTCCCGCCGCAGCGCTGACGTTCATGCGCAATATCGTTCCGGCAGCGCGCGCCCGTGCGGAGCAGGAGCTGGCGGATATTCAGCAGGTCATTAACCAGCAGCAGGGCGGCTTTAACGCCGAGGCGTGGGACTGGGCGTGGTACGCCGAGCAGGTGCGTCGGGATAAGTTTGCCCTCGATGACGCGCAGATTAAGCCCTACTTTGTCCTCAATACCGTGCTGGTTGAAGGCGTGTTCTGGACGGCAAGCCAGCTGTTTGGCCTGACCTTTGTCGAGCGTTTCGATCTACCGGTCTATCATCCGGACGTGCGCGTTTGGGAGATTTTTGACGCTGACGGCACCGGCATGGCGCTCTTCTACGGCGACTTCTATGCCCGCGACAGCAAAAGCGGCGGGGCATGGATGGGTAACTTTGTTGAGCAGTCCACGCTACAGGGAACCCGGCCGGTTATCTATAACGTCTGCAACTACCAGAAGCCCACCGCAGGCGGCCCGGCGCTGATCTCCTGGGATGATGTCATCACGCTATTCCATGAGTTTGGCCACACCCTGCACGGACTTTTTGCCAGCCAGCGCTACGCCACGCTCTCCGGCACCAATACGCCGCGTGATTTTGTTGAGTTTCCGTCGCAAATCAATGAGCACTGGGCCAGCCATCCTGACGTTTTCGCCCGCTATGCCCGTCACTACCAGACCGGAGAGCCAATGCCGACGGCGCTACAGGAGAAGATGCATCGGGCTGCGCTGTTCAACAAAGGTTACGACATGACGGAGCTATTAAGCGCCGCGCTGCTGGATATGAACTGGCACAGCCTGACATCACAGGCCGTGGTGAGCGATGTGGCTGCCTTTGAGGCCGAGGTGCTTAAGCGGGAAGAGCTCGCTCTTGCTGCCGTGCCGCCGCGCTATCGCAGCAGCTATTTCGCGCATATCTTCGGTGGCGGCTACGCTGCGGGCTACTACGCCTATATCTGGACGCAGATGCTGGCCGATGACGGTTACCAGTGGTTTGTGGAGCAGGGCGGATTGAACCGCGAAAACGGTCAGAAATTCCGCGAGGCGATTTTGTCACGCGGGAATAGCACTGATTTAGCGGAACTTTATCGGATATGGCGCGGGCACGAACCGAAGATTGAGCCGATGCTTGTTAATCGGGGGTTGAGCGCGTAAGGCGTTTTCAGCCAGAAAAACACCGGGCGCGATGCCCGGTATTTCTTCCCCAAAGGGTTTTATTTCCATTCAAATCTTGTAGTTTGAGGATTGAAAATGATTGCTGCATATTTCCATTTTTTACCCGTGAGGATCTGTTCAATGCAGTTGGTTGCATAGAGATCGTCTGGCGGGGAAAATTTGGAGTACTCTGATTCTTCAGTAAGCTTGAATTCGTGAGAGATATTTACTGTTTGCTGACCTTCTTCATTCACGCTGCATTCACACCTAACCCTTGCTTCATAAAACTCATCCGGAAGCCCCTCCAGCATGCAGCCCGTGGCCCATTGCAAAAGCTGTTCATTTGAATATGTCGGCTGAGAGGACGGAGCTTCTTGCTGATTGCTTATCAGCCGCTTAAGTGTGTTGATAAAGGAAAACATCTCACCTCCTTGTTTTTTCTAAGGATAGCATAGTCCGGTTACTCAACCGATGCTGAAAACCGTAGCTTTGATAGCGTAGAGCAGGGAAGGTGACGCTGTAACTTCTATGGCGAAGGGTATGGGGGCTGGGCCATCGCGTTGCCGCCTCGCTGGTGGTATCGAAAAAGGTTACCTATACTCCAGGTGCAGCAAAAGCTGTCATCCTACCTGGAGTTACCCATGAAAAGCGTCATTTTGAACGTTTCTAAAGACCAGCCAAAAAATTCCGAAAGGCGGTCTGGGTCTGAGAAGTCTGATAATAAAAAACCAAGACAGGATAAAAAATAGCGGCTCGCTAATCTCATTCACAGCAGTTACCAGCGCTGGAGGTCATATGTCCGAACGTCCCGATATTATTGACCCGTTACCCTCTGACAGACCGGACCGGGACGATCCCGACCGTTATCCGCCAGACGATATCGACCCTATTGACCCTGACGATCCCGATTTTGACGATCCCGATTTTGATGATCCGGATATCGACGATCCCGATCGCACAAGGCCTCTCTAAGAATAGCCGCCTACGGGCGGCTTTTTGCTGCACACGGTTTCACGTCGCTGTCACAAAAAAGGTTTATGTTAAGAACCGCTAATTAAGGTAGTTACATTCTCTGATAATAAGGGGAATACTATGCGGCGCGAGTTTCTGTTAAATAATAGGCTTTTCAAAATGAAAAGAAAAATGCTGTTATCGTTACCGCTCCTTGCGGCAGCGGGCGCGGTCTGTACCGGTTTTATGTACAATGATAAACCCGCTTATATTACGAAAGCTGAATCCCGCGTTGACTCTTATCTTTCGAACAGCTTCGGTCCAGGGCAGTGCGGCATTGCGCCAGCAGAGAAGGGCCGGTGGGATATGGAGTGCCAGCGCCGTGGCGGCCAGTTAGTGTTTAAATATGCAGTGTATCCTGCGGACAAAGCCCCCTACGCGGTTGCGACAGATTACTATCTGGTAGCCGCTAATGACGAAGCGCAAAAAAGTGCGACCGTAGGGCTGATGCGCTATCTGAAGATCGATACCGGTATTCAAAAAGGTTAACACCGTAGGTCGGGCAAACGCAGTGCCGCCCGGCATGGCAGCGTCAGCACAGTAACGCCTGATGGCGCTGCGCTTATCAGGCCTACGTGTTTTCATGCAACCAATCTGTCTTTTGTCATTAATCAATATTTATTAATTAACACCGCTTTATTGTTAATGCTCTCTTCTCCTTTTAGAGCAATACCCATGATAAAAAAATGCTGCTTAGTCAGCCTGCTGGCTTGCATGACTTTCCTTGTGAGTAATATCGCGCTTGCGAAAGGCCCAGCTATTTCAGATGCCCAGGTAAAAGAAAATATCATTAAAGAGTCCATTGCCGAGTATCCGGGTACCTGTGCCTGCCCGTTTAACCGGGCGCGCAACGGCAGCTCCTGCGGCAGACGGAGTGCCTGGAGCAAAGCCGGTGGCTATTCGCCTGTTTGCTATAAGGATGAAGTCACCAAAGAGATGATCAAAGCATGGCGGGAGAATCGGTAGGCCTATAATCCGCCTCGTTTAACCTCTGTTAAGAAATGCTGTGCGATGATGGTGACGATCAGCTATCCCAAATAATAAACCTCGGGATAACGTACAGACCAAAATAGATCTATCCATGCAAGCATTTGCCGCCAGTATTACTGGCGGTTTTTTTATGCCTGATTTTTACGATAGTCACGGGGCGACAGGGCGAAACGCTGACGAAAATGGTGGCGCAGAGAGGCGGGGGTAGCAAAGCCTGCCTGGGCAGCCACCTCCTCTATACTGAGATCGGCGTTATCCAGCAGCGTCCTGGCCCGCGCCAGCCGCTCCTGTAAAATCCACCGCGCGGGCGTGGTTCCCGTCGCCTCATCAAAACGGCGCAAAAAGGTTCGCGGACTCATGCCAGCAAGCTTCGCCAGGGAGGCCACGGAGTGCTGCTCCGCAAGCTGGCGGTGAAGATAATCGAATACCTTCCCGAGCCGCTGGCTCTCTCGCGATCTGGCGACCGGCCGGGCGATCTGCTGGCTTTGCGAGCCATCACGATGCGGCTGCACCACCAGCCGCCGGGCAACGTTATTCGCTACGTCAGTGCCATAGTCGAGGCGAACCAGGTGCAGACAGAGGTCGATCCCGGCCGCGCTGCCTGCCGAGGTCAGCACGTTACCCTCATGATAATAGAGCGCATCCTCAAGCACCTCGATGGCGGGGTAGCGCGCCTGCAGCAGCGGCGTATAGCGCCAATGGGTAGTGGCCCGCTTTCCATTAAGCAGACCGGCGGCGGCCAGCACAAAGACCCCTGAACAGATAGACATGATCCGGCAGCCGCGGGTATTGGCCTCGCGCAGCGCCTGACACAATGCCTCCGGTACCGGACTTTCAGCACCGCGCCAGCCGGGAATAATAATGGTATCAGCCTGAGCCAACAGCCCTAAGCCGCCGTCGGCTACCAGCCTGATGCCGCCGGTAGCGCGCAGCTCACCCTCATCCACCGAGGCAACGGCAAAACGGTACCAGTTCTCGCCCAGCTCAGGGCGCGGCAGGCCAAAGATCTCCACGGCAATACCAAATTCAAAGGTGCAAAGGCCATCGTAGGCGACGGCGACCACCAGCGGGCGGGGGATAGGTAAGGTTGTCATTATCCTGGCGTTTTCTGGCATAGCGGTAGGCGGTGGACCGATAAATTTTAGGTTAGCGTAGTGTTAACACAATTGTTAACACAATCAAGGAGAAAGCACCATGAGCTACGTAAGCGAATATCCCGCCGCCCCCGCTGAGCAGGCTGCCCGCCATTTCCTGACGCGCCTGAGCGTTGAAACCGACTGCGCCGATGTCCACCATGCCTTATCTCATCAGCAGCAGGATTTTGCCCTGCTGCACGTTGTTGGCAGCCCGGAAGCCTATGCCAAACGTCATCTGCCTGGGGCCGTGCATCTGCCGCATAGCCTGATAAGCGAGGAGAAGATGCAAGAGTGGCCCGCCGGGACGCTGTTTGTTGTTTACTGCGCCGGTCCGCACTGCAACGGTGCCGACCGCGCTGCGCTAAAGCTGGCGAAGCTGGGCCTGCCGGTGAAGATTATGATCGGCGGTATTACCGGCTGGGAAGATGAAGGATTTGCATTTGCCAGCGGGAATTAACATGGCACATGAAAGTTTTTCATGTCTCGTGAATTATTCTCTGTTGCGTTGGCCGGGAGAGTGTGACATATTTTTAGACATATAGCCGTCCAGAAGGCTAAAATGTTTAAATCATGAACTATCACGTCAGGTTATCATTACCCGACGGCAAGGAGATTACCATGCAGCGTCACCACTCCCCGTTCCGCGCCGATGTTGTCGGCAGTTTTCTGCGCCCGGATGCTATCAAGCAGGCACGTATTCAGTTTGCCGCCGGCGAAATCGATGCGGGCCAGCTGCGCGCGGTTGAAGACAGCGCGATCCGCAAAGTGGTAGAGCAGCAGTGCGCCTGCGGCCTGCACGTCGTTACCGACGGCGAATTTCGCCGCGCCTGGTGGCACTTTGACTTCTTTGATGGCCTGCAGGGCGTAGAGCGTTACGATTCCGATAAGGGCATCCAGTTTAACGGCGTGCAGACCAAAGCACACGGCGTACGCGTGACCGGCAAGCTGGGCTTTGGCGATCACCCGATGCTGGAAGATTTCCGCTTCCTGCAGAGCATCAGCGGCAGCGCCCAGCCGAAGATGACCATCCCCAGCCCGAGCGTGCTGCACTTCCGCGGTGGCCGCAAAGATATCGACAGCACGGTCTACCCGGAGCTGGACGCCTACTTTGACGATCTGGCGACCACCTGGCGCGACGCTATTCACGCCTTCTACGAAGCGGGCTGCCGTTACCTGCAGCTGGACGATACGGTCTGGGCCTACCTCTGTTCAGACGATCAGCGTCGCCAGGTTCGCGAGCGCGGTGAAGATCCTGACGAGCTGGCACGTATCTACGCTCGGGTTCTGAATAAGGCGCTGGAGGGCAAGCCGGAGGATTTAACCATTGGCCTGCACGTCTGCCGCGGTAATTTCCGTTCAACCTGGATCTCAGAAGGCGGCTACGAGCCAGTGGCGGAAGTGCTCTTCGGCCAGGTCAACGTCGATGCCTTCTTCCTGGAGTATGACAACGACCGCTCCGGCGACTTCGCACCGCTGCGCTTTATCCGTCCGGGCAAGCAGCAGGTTGTGCTGGGTCTGGTCACCACGAAAAATGGCGAGCTGGAGAACCCGGAAGGGATCAAAGCGCGCATTCAGGAAGCGGCGCAGTATGTGGATATCAATCAGATCTGCCTTAGCCCGCAGTGCGGTTTTGCCTCTACAGAAGAGGGTAACAGCCTGACCGAAGCCCAGCAGTGGGATAAGGTTCGCCTGGTAACCGCCGTTGCGGATCAGGTCTGGTAATCACGAAAGCGGGCAGGATCTCCTGCCCCTTTTTTTATGCTTTTGCCACGCTGAGTCCGCTGTCCCACGGTCTGACCTGCATCCCGCGCAGCATCATCAGCCAGGCCAGAACGATCGTTGCCGCCAGGATTGCAAACAGCGTCCAGCCTGGGAGCGTGGTCAGAATGATACCGGTGGCGAGTGGATTCATCGCCGCGCCGAGCCAGCCAAGGGCCTGAGCGGAGAAGTAGCTGGCTTTCATCCCCGGTGGCGCGATGTGGTCAATCAGCATGTATTCACCCGGCGCGTAAATTATCTCCCCAATAGTAAATACGGCGGCGGAGAGTCCCCACAGCCAGAGCTGGCTGCCGGAGCTCATAAAGCCCAGCAGCCCGAGCACGAAGCAGAGCGTACCAACCGCCATCATCGGACGAATATTGCTGGCTCGCAGCGAGCGGCCTATAACGTACTGGAACAGGACCACGATCGCGGCATTCACCGGCAGCACCAGCGCCACCACCTTCTGCGCGAAGGCGTTATCGGCCACGGCCATGACATACTGTGAAATGCATGAGGCAAAGGAGCCGCTGACGAACGAGGCCAGCAGGCCGGAGAGGGTGAACCACAGCAGGGCTTTATCGTGCAGTAGAACCGAGGGTGACCAGGGCTGGGTGGTCTCTCTCTCACTCTTCACCCTAACGCGCTGAACCCAGAGCTGAATAAACACCAGCGGGAATGCTGCACAGCCAGCCGCCAGCCAGAACGGCAGCTCGCTGCTCTGCATCACCAGCAGGGTGCCCAGCGGCGGGCCGATCGTCCAGCCGATATTCAGAAACGAGTAGTTAAGCGAGAATACTTTTGATTTCGCCGTTGGCGCCAGCGTATCGGAGAACCAGGCTTTAACCACGGTAGCAAAGACCGAGTAGGCGCAGTTGATAATCGAGAAGAAGATGACCACCAGCACCGCGTTATGGCTGAGGGGAATACCGATAAAGCTCAGCACGAAGATGGCGATGGCGATCAGCATGTAACGTTTCTTGTCGAACCTGTCGGCCAGCATACCGAAGCCAAGGCTGAAGAAGACGCCGACGGTCATGGCCACGGTCATGGCAAAACCGACCTGATCTACTGCCATGCCATACTGGCTATTGAGATAGATGGTCATAAAGGGCAGCGTAGCGCCGCGCCCGATAGTTAACAGCAGTGATGAAGCGAGCAGTGCAATGATGGAGCGTTGCTGAGTTGTGATCATGTTGTATCCGACAGTGCGTAGTTTTTATTTTTGCTTTCGCTAACAGCAATAACATGGCAAAAGCGCACTGTATAGCGACCAGATCGATAACATCGCCCACGCTGACCTACCGAATATTGTGATCTGTCTCTCGACAGAGATTTACGATAACGTAATATTTTTACAAAAGTTTAAACTTCAGGGGCAGGTATGACGCGGAAAGACGGGCTGCTGGCGTTGCTGGTAGTGATTATATGGGGACTTAATTTTGTGGTTATTAAGGTCGGGCTACACAATATGCCCCCCCTAATGTTGGCAGGTCTGCGATTTGTGCTGGTCGCCTTCCCGGCGCTGCTGTTTGTCGCCCGACCAAAGGTGCCGATGCGCCTGCTGCTGGGCTACGGCCTGACCATCAGCTTTGGCCAGTTCGCTTTTCTGTTTAGCGCGCTCAAGTTTGGCATGCCCGCGGGGCTGGCGTCATTGGTGTTGCAGGCGCAGGCTTTCTTCACCATCGTCCTTGGGGCGGTAGCTTTCGGCGAGCGGCTTCAGCTCAAGCAGGTGCTGGGAATTACCCTTGCCGTTTTTGGCGTGCTGGTGCTGGCCGAATCCAGTCTTAACGGCCAGGACGTTACGCTGCTGGGCTTTATGCTCGCCCTGGCGGCCGCGTTGAGCTGGGCCTGCGGCAACATCTTTAACAAAAAGATCATGCAGCACCCGTCGCGTCCGGCGGTCATGTCACTGGTGGTCTGGAGCGCGCTGATCCCCATTATTCCCTTTATGGTTGCTTCGCTGATCTTTGATGGCCCGGCGGTAATGGTGCAAAGTCTGGTACAGATCGATATCACCACCGTGCTGTCGCTGATCTACCTGGCGTTTGTCGCCACTATCATTGGCTACGGGATCTGGGGAACGCTGCTTGGGCGCTACGAGACCTGGCGCGTGGCGCCGCTCTCGCTGCTGGTGCCGGTGGTAGGCATGGCCAGCGCCGCGCTGCTGCTCAATGAGACGCTGAACGCTTTACAGCTGCTCGGGGCCGTGCTGATTATGGCGGGTCTCTATATCAATATCTTTGGCTTTCGCCTGCGTCCGTCGGTGGCGGCGCGCTAAAAAAAAGCCCCGCACGGGGCGGGGCAAGAACGTCTTAGCCGTGCTTAGTTGTAATAAGGCACGCCTAATTCGTCGGATTTATCACTCCCGGAACCCATGTGGTTAAAGTCAAACGGTGACTGGTCATGGGCGGAAGGCATAATCATCGCGTCGCGCTGTTTTTGATCGGTAGGGCGCGACTGCTCCGCAACGCTGTTGCCAGAAAACAGCACCAGCAAAGAAAGGGCGGCGGCGACGGTAAACTTCATGATTTCCTCGATACGTCTTAAAACAGGCGTTTAGCAGTTACAATGGTTTATGGGCATCAGATAACGGGTTTCGCCATGCATATTGGTCATGCGGTACTTATGCGGCGGCACGTCGAAATAGTTTTTAAAGGTTCGGGTCAGCGTCTGCTGTGACTCAAAGCCGTAGCGCTCTGCCAGATAGAGAATCGGCTCGTTACTCTGCTTAAGCTTCTGTGCGATTTCAGTCAGCTTGCGGCTGCGGATATAGTGACCTAACGAGTGCCCGGTCTCTTTCTTAAACATCCGTTGCAGGTGCCATTTTGAGTAACCTGAACGCTCGGAAACCTTCTCCAGCGACAGCGGTGATTCCAGGTTATCCTCGATCCAGTCCAATATGCTATGAATAGTAATGGCGTCATTATTGCGTCTGGACATCATTATACCTCTTCTGTTTACGGCAGTATTTTCTTGAGTAGGTACTCAAGGGTTGCCACTTCATCTGCCGTTAAGTTTTTTGTTAGTTCCTGATGCAGGTCTTGCCCCACTAATTTATGGCCTTGCTCACACAACGCTGCGCCGTCGGCGGTAAGCTGAATCAGCACGCCGCGCTTGTCATGCGGATTAGGCTGGCGTTCAATCCAGCCTTTGCATACCAGTCGGTCAAGCATCCGGGTCAGCGCCCCGAGATCGACAGACAGCACTTTTTTCAGCTCCACCGGCGTGATACAGCCTGCGCAGCGGATAGAGCAGAGCACCTTAAACTGTGTCGCCGTTATATCCAGCGGCGAAAGGTAATCGTTTAATAAGCGATCTTTTTTCTGGTTGACCATGTGGATCAAGCGGCCCAGCGGGATGATTTCATTGAACAAGTCACTGGTGCTTTTCACAATGGTTGCCCCGGCAAGTAGATTAGTCACGGCAGATATTATTGCCGGGGCAACTATAAGTCAACTGAATGCATTAACTTATTCCACAATTTGCTAAAACGTTTCACGTACTAATTTTTTAGCAATAACTAATAAATTAATAACTTCAAGTTATACATTGAGTTAGCGTAATATCCGCTGCGCAAGAAGGGGCTTTGTCGGTATAATGCGCACAGAAAATTTCACGTCGAGGAGTGAAGCTTATGCAGGATCTATTCACGGCAATTGGGTTAGGTCTGGTGGTGTTGCTGCCGCTTGCTAATCCCTTAACCACCGTCGCGCTGTTTCTCGGGCTGGCGGGAAATATGAACAAAGCCGAACGCGATCGCCAGTCGCTGATGGCGTCGGTCTACGTATTTGCCATCATGATGGTTGCCTGGTATGCCGGACAGGTGGTGATGAATACCTTCGGGATCTCAATCCCCGGGCTGCGTATTGCCGGCGGGCTGATTGTTGCCTTTATCGGCTTCCGGATGCTCTTTCCCCAGCAGAAAGCGCATGAGTCGCCGGAGGCCAGCACAAAATCAGCAGAGCTGATTGAAGAGCCGGATACCAATATCGCTTTTGTCCCGCTGGCCATGCCAAGCACCGCTGGGCCGGGAACCATCGCCATGATTATCAGCTCCGCTTCAACGCTTCGTCATAGCTCCAGCTTTCCCGATTGGGTGATCCTGGCTGCACCGCCGCTCATCTTCTTGATCGTGGCGGTGATCCTGTGGGGCTGTCTGCGCAGTTCGGGGGCGGTGATGCGGCTGGTGGGGAAGAGCGGTATCGAAGCCATCTCAAGGCTGATGGGCTTTCTGCTGGTCTGTATGGGGGTGCAGTTTATTATTAATGGGGTGCTGGAGATTATCTCCAGCTACCCACTCTCATAGTAAAGACACTGAAACGCACTCCACGTAGGCCGGGTAAGCGCAGCGCCACCCGGCGTAAACGCTATTGAGTCTGCTCTTCCAGCACCGTAGGCCAGCGGCGGAAAATCACCACCGACCAGACCAGCGCCGCCAGGGCAGGTACCGCACCCACGTAGCCCACATTAGCCATCGACCAGTGCAGGCTCACCTGGTTGCCCACCAGCGCGCCCGCGCCGATGCCCAGGTTAAAGATGCCGGAGAAGAGCGACATCGCCACGTCGGTGGCGTCCGGGGCCAGCGACAGGACTTTCACCTGCATGCCAAGCCCGATAATCATAATCGCTACGCCCCAGAAGACGCCGAGCACGGCCAGGTACGTCGTGCTATGCGAGGCGGGGAGCATCAGCACCAGCGAGAGCGTCAGGACGGCAATCGCGCCGCTCACCAGCGTGGAGGCGTGCAGGTTGCCCAGCTTGCCAAACAGGACGCTGCCAATAATTCCCGCCCCGCCCAGGATCAGCAGCAGCACGGTAGCAAAGCTGGCGCTCAGGCCCGCAACGTGCTGAACAAACGGCTCGATATAGCTATAGGCGGTGTAGTGCGCGGTCACCACCACCACCGTCAGCAGATAGATGCTCATCAGCGCCGGGCGGCGGACCAGCAGCGGCAGGCTCTTCAGCGAGCCGGAGTGTTCGCTCGGCAGCTTCGGCAGCAGCTTCACCAGGCAGAGCAGGGTGATCAGCGCCCCGAGACCAATGATGAAGAAGGTGGTGCGCCAGCCGAAATATTGCCCGACGATACGGCCTATCGGCAGTCCGAGCACCATCGCCAGCGCCGTGCCGGTAGCCAGCAGGCTAAGGGCCTGGGCGCGCTTGCCTGGCGGCGCTACGCGGATCGCCAGCGATGCGGTAATCGACCAGAAGATAGCATGAGCAAAGGCAATGCCGATCCGGCTTATTACCAGCACGGTAAAGTTCCAGGCAAGGAAGGAGAGCACGTGGCTGGCAATAAACAGGACAAAGAGCACAATCAGCAGCTTACGCCGCTCCACCTGGCTGGTGAGCAGCATAAACGGCAGCGACAGCAGCGCCACCACCCATGCATAGATGGTGAGCATAATGCCCACCTCCGGAGTCTGCATCCCGAAGCTTTCGGCGATATCAGAGAGCAGCCCGACCGGAACAAATTCAGTGGTATTGAAGATAAAGGCCGCGATGGCCAGCGTCACGACGCGCAGCCACGCAACTTTGCGTGAAACGGTGTTCGTTGTCATAAGGTTATAGTAGTGTTGATGAGCGGAAAAGATGCCGCGATCTTAAAACGTTCACTGGCGAAAATACAATCGTTTTGTGATTTAGATCCCAATTTAAACCCGTAATTAAAACGCTCTTTTCCCTAACCTTGATGGAAGCCATGAAAAAACGGGAATTTATCACTCAGGACTTGCTCAGTAAGATCTTTCAAACTGCCAGCGAGCCGTTACATAAGTTACCCGCCGAGCGCGAACTCGCTGAGGAATATGGCGTTTCGCGCTATACCGTGCGGGAAGCTTTAAAAAAGCTGGTCAGCATCGGCATAATTCGCATCGTGCAAGGCTCAGGCATCTACGTCAGCGAAAATGCGCGCAGCAATCCGCTGGTCTACAACTCCATCACCGAAAAACGCTTTGACCAAATGCGCTATCGCCTGCTTAGCCTGCATAGAAGGCTGCCGGACAGAGAGCAGCAGCAGGTATTTGGCATCGGGGAAGATGACTGGCTGTGGTACTTCTGTCGCCTGCGTTACGTGGACGATCGCTGCACGCAGATCGAAACGTCCAGCCTGCCGCTGGCACGCTTTCCCGATCTCAATCAGCAAGCGATCGAAAGCTCATTACAGCGCTATGCGATGGGCAAAGGCCTTACGCTCTCTCACTTCCTGACCCACTACCAGGCGGTGGCGGTGGACAAAGCCCAGGCCGCGCTGCTCGGCTGTAAACGCGGCACTCCCGCCATGAAAATTAGCAATCGCGGCATTCTCTCCGGCGGCGAGGTGTGGGTGCTGAGCGAAGTGATCGACATCCATTACGAATGTACCTACATCACACCGTTTAACGCCGATAACCTGCGCTTTCGCAGCGGCGATTAGGGCGTGTGCATCGCGCCGTTCGGCAGGCGGCTTTGCGTCCATTCGTGGGGACGATACACCACCGGGAAACGTGCCAACGCTGCTTCATCCACCTGCATACCAATGCCCGGACGGTCAATCGGATACATATAGCCGCCTTCCGCCTGCGGCGCATTGGGAAACACCGACAGGGTATTGGCCTGCGGCGGGATAAACTCCTGGATCGCCGCATTATGCAGGTGAATATTAAGATGCGTATTCACCGCCACGCCGATGGGCGTCATGTCTGGCGGCCCGTGCCATGCCAGACGCACGCCAAATGCCTGACACAGCACCGCCAGCTTGAGCGCAGGCGTAATGCCGCCAATCTGTGACACATGGCAGCGGATAAAGTCGATCTGGCGATTAACAATCAAATCGTGCCACTCGGCCGGATTGTTAAACAGCTCGCCCAGCGCCAGCGGCACGCTGCTGTGCGCCCGGATCTGCGCTAGCCAACCGCTCTGCTGCGGCGACACGATATCTTCCAAAAACCAGGGCTGATAAGGCTCCAGCGCCTTCGCCAGCTGGATCGCCTGCTGCGGAAACAGTCGCTCATGCACATCATGCAGAATATGGAAACGGTGACCGTACTTCTCGCGCAGGGCTTTAAACATGACAATGGTATTCGCCATGTACTCATCCTGATCGTAATAGGCTCCCGCCGTCGGTTCGCGGGTGGCATGTAAGTCCTGCGGGGTACCACCGTAAAAACCGAGCTGGCAGCGAATGTAGCGATAACCTTGTTCAAGCAGGGTATCTACCTGCGGATAGAGTTGATCCATACTTTCACCTGCAGCGTGACTGTAGACCGCAATCGCGTCTTTAGATTTACCGCCGAACAGCTGGTAAAGCGGCATGCCCGCTAGCTGGCCTTTGATATCCCACAGCGCCATATCCACCCCTGCGATGGCGTTATTCATCACCGGGCCATTTCGCCAGTAGGCGTTCACCTGCATCATCTGCCACAGATCTTCAATGTGATTGCCGTCGCGCCCCATCAGCAGCGGTTTCAGGTACTCATCTACCATAGCTTTCACCGCCAGCGGCCGCTGCTGAAACGTGGCGCAGCCATAGCCGACAATATCTTTATCGGTGGTGACTTTGACCAGCACCAGGTTGTGGCGATCCGGCCGGGTGATAAAGCATTCAACGTTGGTGATTATAGTGGGTATCATGGTCGCTCCTGACGGCTGACTAAATGCAGATTACGGCGACTATTATTCCTGCTCTTTTTTACCGATTACCAGCACTTTATTTTGGTCTGCTTTGAGGCTGTGAGTGGCGTAAAAACCAGACCAATTATGAGTAAAACCTGTTTGGTTTGCTTCTCATGCCTGCTTTTGTGAGCATAGTCACTTTTTATTGGTCTGTTTATCACACCAACCTTCCCGTAGACTTCTTCAGCATTGAACATGCCGTCATCAAGGCAGACGAGGAGCAGGAAATGAGTAATCCAGCCATCATCAACGCGCTGATCCAGGGCGTTGGCGGTCGAGAAAATATCAATAAAGTCTGGCACTGCATGACGCGTCTGCGCTTCGATCTGGTGGATGAGGCAAAGATCAACCAACAGGCCGTGACCCAGCTACCTGGCGTATTGGGCGCGCAGCTGCAAAGCGAGCAGTATCAGGTGATCATCGGCCCGCAGGTCAATCACTGGTATCAGCAGATCGGTGGCGACGTTGCAGCTGAGCCAGCCAGCGCGGCATCTCCTAAAGCGAAAAGGGGACTGGTTTCGCTATTTATGGACACGGTGTCAGGCGTGTTTGGCCCCATCGTACCGGCGATTGCGGGTGCGGGGATGATCAAAGGCCTGCTGGCCGGTTTTATTGCCATGAATCTGCTCTCGGCAAAAAGTGACACTGTAATGGTGATCGATATGATTGCCAGCGGCGTGTTCTGGTTCCTGCCGTTTTTCCTCGCGGTATCCGCCGCGAAAATGTTTAAAACCAACGAATATTTAGCGGCGGCGGTGGTTGCCTGCCTGATGTATCCCTCCCTGATTGAGGCCGCTAAGCAGCTGGCGAGCGGCGCGCCGGGGGCGGTGCAGGCCTATTGGTTTGCCGGCGTGCTGCCGGTATCGGTATTCAACTACGCCTCCAGCGTAATCCCGGTCATCTTCTCGGTGCTGGCCCTGAGCTATATTCACCGCGCCGTCGATCGCATCATGCCAGAGGTGTTGAGAACTGTCTTTACGCCAACCCTGACGCTGTTCATCACCGCGCTGGTGGCGTTAGTGGTCATTGGTCCGGTGGGCATTTGGCTGGGCAAAGGGCTGGCGTGGTGTATTCAGGGCCTGTTTGATACCTCATCGGTGCTGGCGGGTTTAATTGTCGGTGCGATCCGTCCGGTGGCGATCCTCACCGGTATGCATCATGCGATGACGCCCATTGCCCTGCAAAACTTTAGCGAACACGGCTACGACATGCTGATGCCGATGATGTGCATGGCAAACATGGCGATTGCCGGTGCGACCTTTGCCATCTGGTTCCAGAACCGTCATCGCGACGATCGCACCGTGACGCTCTCTGCGGCAATCTCTGCGCTGCTGGGTATCACCGAACCGGCGCTGTTTGGCGTGCTGACCAAAGAGAAACGGGCGTTTATCGCCGCGACAATTGCCAGCAGCGTGGCGTCTGCATTTATCGCTTTCTTTGGCGTGCGGCTGTTTGGCTACATTCTCTCCAGCATCTTCAGCCTGCCAGCCTACATCGGCCCGTGGTTCCCGTACGCTATTTCCGGCGTGCTGATCTCGCTGGTGCTGTCGTTTAGCCTGACGCTGCTGTTAGTGCGGCGCGGTGCCGCACAGTAACGTTTTGCAATCAGGGCAGGCGGGCGATATTTGCAGCAATCACGCTTGCCGAGTGTCGAAACTTCGCCTGCTCATCCTCCGCCAGTTGCAGTTCGATGATCTGCTGCACGCCACTCTGGGCCAGCACCGCCGGCACGCCGATGGCGATATTCTCAGCGCCATACTCGCCGTCCAGCACGCAGGAGATCGCCAGCGCACGATGGCTGCCGGTAAAGATATTGCGGCAGATCTCGGCAATGGTCCCGGCAATGCCATATTCGGTACAGCCTTTGCGGGCATAGATATCAAAACCCTGACGGCGAACCTGCTCTGCCAGACGCTCACGATCCAGCTCTTGACCCGTCTTGCGCCGATAGACTTCGGCGATGGGTGAACCGTAGACCGAAGAGTGGGACCAGACCGGGAACTGGGTATCGCCATGCTCGCCGAGAATAAAGGCATCGATACTCTGGGCGCCAATATCCAGCGTCTGGGCGAGGGAGCGACGCAGGCGAGTGGTATCCAGCCAGACGCCGGTACCGATGACCTGGTTACGCGGCAGCCCGGAGAGCTTCCACACCTGCCAGGTGATAATGTCACACGGATTGGTGGCTATCAGAAAGATGCCGTTGAAGCCGTTCGCCATCATCTGCGGCACGATCTTCTTGACGATTTTTGCCGTGTTGGTCAACTCGTCCAGCCGGGTCTGGCCAGGCTGCAGCGGGCCGCCGGAGACGGTGATCACCGCGATATCGACATCCGCGCACTCGCTGGCCTCACGGGTAGAGATAGTCATCATCCCTGGCATATAGGCCGCTGCGTCTGCCAGATCCTGGGCGTGTCCCTCGACGCGATCGCGGTTGAGATCGACCAGGATAAGCTCTTCACAAATGTTCTGGTTAAGCAGGGCGTACGCTGCCGATGCCCCGACGTTGCCGGTACCAATAATCATGACTTTGCGGGCTTTGGTATTCATTCTTTTTCCGTTAACCGTTAATGGCGACCGCTTAAAAGTATCCCTTGCGGCTCATCGACGCAACATCCTGAAACATCTATTGCATTATCCTATGATGTCTGCGGCCGCTCTTGCAGCAGGGCAATAAATGCTTCCAGCGGGCGGCTCTTTGCGTCCCTGCGCCATATCAGCCAGGTGGTCAGCCAGCGCCACTCCTCCGCCAGCGGCCAGGCAGAAACCTGATGATGGCCGGGCATGCTCTCCAGCATAGAGCGCGGCATCAGCGCCAGGCCGGCTCCGGCTATCACGCAGGCCAGCATCCCATGGTAGGACTCCATTTCATGGATTTTGCCGGGCATTGCGCCTGCCGCCTTGAACCAGCTCTCGAAGTGGCGACGGTAGGAGCAGTTGGCGCGAAAAGCATAGATGCTCATGCCGTTAACCCGCATGGCGTCTTCGACAGCGGCATGGCCGCCGGGGGCGACGACCATCATCTCCTCCCGGTAGACCGGGATGCCCTCCAGGCCAGGGTGCATCAGCGGCCCGTCCACAAATGCCGCGCTTAGCCTACCCTCAATCACTCCGTCGATCATGGTCCCGGACGGCCCGGTAGCAAGGTCAAACTGAATGCGCGGATAGCGCTGGTTAAAGTCGGCCAGGGTAGCGGGAATGCGCACGGCAGCGGTGCTCTCCAGTGAACCGAGGGAAAACAGCCCCTGCGGCTCGTCACCGGCGACGACGTTGCGCGCCTCAGCCACCAGATCGAGGATCTGCTGGCTATAGCGTAAAAAGCTGTGCCCGGCGGGAGAGAGACGCAGCCGCTGGTTTTCACGAATAAAGAGATCTACGCCAAGATCGGCTTCAAGCTGGCGAATACGCGTCGTCAGGTTTGACGGAACCCGATGCACCCGCTGTGCGGCCTGGGTAATGCTGCCGGTCTGCGCCACGGCGTTAAACATCTCAAGCTGGGTTAAATCCATAGTATTCTCGATTTGTGAATGGATGGGTTAATATTATTCATTTTTCAGAAATAACAGAGTAGGCCAGGATAAAGCAAGTTCCCTGTTTAGAAGAGAGATAAATAATGTCCATTTCCGCCAAAACGCATGCGATATCCATCAACCCGGCAACCGGGGAGCAGCTCTCCGCCCGCCCATGGGCAACCTCTGCAGAGGTCGAAACGGCTTTGGCCGCCGCGCAGCAGGGTTTCCGCCAGTGGCGCGAGCAGAGCGTAGACCAGCGCGCCCAGGCGCTGCGTAACGTGGGCGCCGTGCTGCGTCAGCATGGCGAGAAGATGGCCCAGCTGATTAGCGCCGAGATGGGTAAGCCTATCCTGCAGGCTCGGGCTGAGGTGGCAAAGTCGGCCAATCTCTGTGACTGGTACGCGGAACATGGCCCGGCGATGCTGGCGAGCGAGCCGACCCAGGTGGAAAATAACCAGGCGGTGATTGAGTACCGTCCGCTGGGGGCGATCCTGGCGGTGATGCCGTGGAACTTTCCGGTCTGGCAGGTGCTACGCGGTGCGGTGCCGATCCTGCTGGCAGGCAACAGCTACCTGCTGAAGCATGCCCCCAACGTGCTGGGCTGCGCCGAGCTGCTGGGCGATATCTTCAGCGAGGCGGGCGTGCCCGCGGGCGTCTTTGGCTGGGTAAACGCCACGAACGAAGGCGTAAGCCAGGCGATTAACGATCCGCGCATTGCCGCCGTGACCGTGACTGGCAGCGTGCGTGCCGGGGCGGCAATTGGTGCCCAGGCGGGTGCAGCACTGAAAAAATGCGTGCTGGAGCTAGGCGGGTCCGATCCCTTTATCGTGCTTAACGATGCCTCGCTCGATCTGGCGGTTAAGGCGGCGGTGGCCGGTCGTTACCAGAATACCGGGCAGGTCTGCGCCGCGGCGAAACGCTTTATCGTTGAGGCGGGCGTAGCAGAAGCCTTTACCGAAAAATTCACTGCCGCAGCGGCCGCGCTGAAGCTGGGCGCACCGGATGTAGAAGAGAACTACCTCGGGCCGATGGCGCGTTACGATCTGCGCGACGAGCTGCATGGCCAGGTGGAAGCCACCCTGAACGAAGGGGCTACGCTGCGCCTTGGCGGGGAGAAGATCGGCGGGAAGGGCAACTACTATCCGGCAACGGTGCTCACCGGCGTGACGCCGGAGATGACCGCGTTCCATCAGGAGCTGTTTGGCCCGGTTGCGACGATTACCGTCGCCGAAGACGCCGAGCACGCTTTAGCCCTGGCCAACGACAGCGACTTTGGTCTCTCGGCAACGATTTTCAGCGCTGACGAGGCGCGGGCGAAAGCGCTGGCTGCTCGCCTTGAGTGCGGCGGCGTGTTTATCAACGGCTACAGCGCCAGCGATGCCCGGGTGGCGTTTGGCGGCGTGAAGAAGAGCGGCTTTGGTCGCGAGCTGTCACATTTCGGTCTGCATGAGTTCTGCAACGTGCAGACGGTGTGGAAAGATCGTCTGTAACATCTCTTGTTAACCCGCGCGGCGCCGCTGTTTATTCAGCGGCGCCGCGCTGTCATGGTTCTGTCATTTTTCTTTCGTAGACTCACGCGCAGTGTGTTGTTTCAGAAGATGAGTTACAGAAGAATATCATGAACTTAACTAAAATTTTTCCGTCTGTTTTTCGGCTGGCTAAGCCACGGCAGTTTGGCCTGCTGGCAGGAATATTGTGTATTATCGGCTTGTTCTCCGCGCTTCAGATCTCCTCGTCTCTTCTTCTCTCCCGTTCTCTCCACGACGCCCAGCACCATGAGCGGCTCAATCAGCAGGCTATCCTGCAGCAGGCAAAGGTTGATGAAGCGCGCGTTGCGCTGCTGGCGGCGAGCGATCTGCTTAACCGCGCGGGGGTCTATTTTATGCAGGACCAGGCCACCGGTTCAGAAGGCAGCTGGCATAGCCTGATGGATGAGGCCCAGCAGGCGCTGGAGGCCTCGCAAAAAAGCTGGCAGGCGTGGCGAGCGCTCAATCCCCCGGAGGATGAGGGGTTAGTTAACAGCTACCAGCTCTTCTACGGAGCGATCAAAGAGCAGGCAGATGCCCTGACCCGCAGCCAGTCTATCGACGCTTTTTTTGCCGTACCGGCCCAGGCGTTTCAGGCTGACTTCAATGATAACTTCGCCCGCTTTCGCGCCGCCAGCGACGCACGGGCAGAAGCGGGCAGGCAGATGCTGATGGCCCGCCTGGCGAATCTGCAATACCTCTTCATTTTAGGACCGGCGCTGCTGCTGGTGATTGCCATTGCCGTCTGGTTTGGCATGTCGCGCTGGGTGATCGCTCCTCTCAAGCGGCTGATAACCCATATCAACCTTCTGGCCGCCGGGGATCTCTCCGTCGCGCCGCCGCCGGTCACCTCTTTTAACCGAGAGATCGGCCAGCTCAGCGTCAGTATCGACGCGATGCAACGGGGGCTACAGCAGCTGGTGATCCAGGTCAGCGATGCCACCGCCTCGATGGTGAACAACATCGAGAGCCTGGCGCAGGGTAACCAGAAGCTTTATCAGCAGTCGGCCCGCCAGGCCAAAGAGCTGGACGAGGTGACGGCCAACATTGCCGAGCTGGAGTCCCACGTCGAGGGCAATACCGGCTATGCCAGGCTTGCCAGCCAGCGTGCCGACGAGGCGCGTCAGGCCGCCGCCGGAGGGGACAGAATGATGGATACCGTTAATGAGTCGATGCGGGCAATTGTGACGCGTTCAGATGAGATGCGTGGTATCGTCGCGCTGATTGATAACGTCGCGTTCCAGACCAATATCCTGGCTCTGAATGCCGCTATTGAAGCCGCCCATGCGGGCAACCACGGGCGCGGCTTTGCCGTGGTAGCGAAAGAGGTGGGCCTGCTGGCGCGTAAAAGCAGCCACTCAACGCAGACGATTCAGGCTCTGATCCAGCACTCGCTGCAGGGAATCGAGGCTGGATCGCAGGCGGTGAACCGACTGGAGGACAATCTCCAGCAGGTCACTGGCCTGGTGGGGCATCTCAGCGGCCTGCTCAATGACATCTCTCAGGCGACCCTAAACCAGGGCGAATATATTCATCAGATGACGCGCCAGCTTCACGGTTTAAACCAGGTTGCCCGCCGTACGGGGGAGCTGGTGAGCACCGCCGCCGAGGCGTCGCAGCAGCTGCATGATGACTCCCGACAACTTATGCAGGCGGTCACGCGTTTTCGACTTCCAGCCTGACGCTCGCCGCCTGGCTCTGGTATACTCGCAGGTCCTTTAAAGCCGGTGAGGAGTGTAGTGTGGCGACGGTCATGGATAATGACATGCTGGAGTCTATTCTGACTCAGGTGCGGCCTCTGATAGGCCAGGGTAAGGTAGCCGATTACATTCCGGCGCTGGCGTCGGTAGAGGCGAATAAGCTGGCGATTGCGGTCAGCACCATTGATGGCCGTCACTTTCAGGCTGGCGATGCCGATGAGCGCTTCTCCATTCAGTCTATTTCGAAGGTGCTGAGCCTGGTGGTGGCGATGGATCACTACCCGGAGGAGGAGATCTGGCAGCGGGTGGGCAAAGATCCCTCCGGCCACCCCTTTAACTCGCTGCTCCAGCTTGAGATTGAACAGGGTAAGCCGCGCAACCCCTTTATCAATGCCGGGGCGCTGGTGGTGTGCGATATGCTACAGAGCCGCCTCAGCGCGCCGCGCCAGCGAATGCTGGAGGTGGTGCGCCAGCTCAGCGACGTCAGCGATATCACCTACGACAGCAAAGTAGCGCGCTCCGAGTTCGACCACTCGGCGCGTAATGCGGCTATCGCCTGGCTGATGAAATCCTTTGGTAACTTCCACAATGACGTGGCGACGGTGCTGCAAAACTACTTCCACTACTGCGCGCTGAAGATGAGCTGCGTCGAGCTGGCTAAGACCTTCCTGTTTCTGGCCGACGAGGGGCGGGCGCCCCATTTGACCCGGCCAGTTATCTCCCCGCTACAGTCGCGACAGGTTAATGCCCTGATGGCCACCAGCGGCATGTACCAGAGCGCGGGTGAGTTTGCCTGGCGCGTAGGCCTGCCGGCGAAGTCCGGCGTGGGGGGCGGCATTGTGGCGATCGTACCTCACGAGATGGCTATCTGTGTCTGGAGCCCAGAGCTGGATGAGGCAGGCAACTCGCTGGCGGGTATTGCTATGCTTGAAGCTCTCAGCCATCAGCTAAGGCGTTCGGTTTACTGATGGCCTGCCGCGTTGTTACCCTTATCTGCCGGGACAGGATCCTATGCTTTCACAACTGAACATCGCTTTTCGTCCGTTCCATAAAGAGAGACCCTGGCGCAACGCGGCGCTGATCTTTCTGCTGACCACGCTGTTCTATTTTATCGGCGCGATGCTCAGGCTGGTGGAAGAGCTTTCTCTGTTCTGGCCGTTGAACGCAGTGATGGCCGGTGTCTTTGCCCGCTATACCTGGCTGAATCGACTGCACAACTATGCCATCTGCTACGTGGCGATGCTGGTCTACGACGCGCTGACCACCACCTGGGGTGCCACCTCGCTGGTTATCAACCTCTCAAATATGGTGTTTATCCTCACCGTAGCGCTGCTCATCGTCCGCGACAAACGACGGCCTAAGAAGCGCTCCCTGCCAATTAACGCCCTGCGGATCTTCAACTACTGCCTGCTGGGGGCGCTGGGCTGTGCGCTGGTTGGCGCCTTTGCGTCGGTAGGTATTGATAATCTCACTTTTTGGCCGCTGTTTGCCGACTGGTTTAGCGAGCAGTTTTCCACTGGGGTGCTGATCCTACCCTGCGTACTTACCCTGACGTGGCCGCGCTGGGTCACGCCGTTCCGCGCTGAGCACCTGCTGCCGATTGCGGCCCTGGCAGTTTCACTCACTGCCTCGGTGGTTATCGGCGGGGCGGGTAGCCTGCTGTTTCCGCTCCCGGCACTGATCTGGTGCGCGGTGCGTTATTCGCTGCTGACAACGGCGTTCCTGACCTTCTTGACCGGGGCGCTGGAGATTATCCTGGTCGCCAACGGCACCATCAATATCTTCGTTGCCAGTCCGCTGCAGATGCCGCGGATGTTCTCGGCGAGGCTGGGGATCGCCACCATGGCCATCTGCCCGATCATCGTCTGCGTCAGCGTAAACGCCATTAATGCGCTAATGAAACAGGTCTCGCTGCGGGCTGACTTTGACTTTCTCACCCGGGTCTACTCCCGCTCAGGCCTGTATGAGGCGCTGGGCAGGGAGCGGGATAGCGGGTCGCGACATCTGTCAGTCATGCTGCTGGATATCGACTATTTCAAAACCATCAATGACAGCTTTGGTCACGAGTGTGGCGACAGGGTGCTGACCACCTTTGCCCAGAAGGTGCAGCAGGTGGTCGGCGAGAGCGGGATGGTCGCGCGGATGGGTGGCGAGGAGTTTGCCGTCGTCGCTACCACCCAGGATCCCCGTCAGGGATTCATGCTGGCAGAGCGTATCCGGCACGCCGTTGAAGCGCATCCGTTCCGCTGGCAGCAGCAGACGCTGTTCCTGACCGTCAGCATCGGTTTAAGTAGCGGTACAGCTCAGTCGTGGGAGTTAACGGAGCGGTTCAATAAACTGCTGGCTGAGGCGGATGAGTACCTCTACCGATCGAAAAAAGCCGGACGTAATCGTACCAGCGCGCGGGAAGAGGATTGGCCTGCTGAATCGGTAGCGGCAGAAAAGAGTGATACAGGCGCGGAGAGTGCGTGACACTGTCACTTAACGCTCGGCGGTTACGCGGGAATTGATTGAAATAACGCGTTAAATTGCTTGCTACCCATTTTCAACGTCAATACTATAGCCGAGTATACGTATCGGAAAAATTTGCGCGATGAGTGGATCGGACAAGCTAAAAAGAAGTGAACGGATCACCGGCAAGCGTTTTGTAAGACGGATGTATCTGATGCGTATGCTCGGGACGCTGCTCTGCTTCTTCCCAATCCTCTCCGTGCTGCTGGAGCATCATCAGCCTGCGTGGCTTGTCGCGCTGCTGGCTGTAAATGCGTTTGGCTGGCCGACCATTGCCTTTTTGCGAGCCAGGAAGGCACAAAAGCCGCTGACCTGTGAACACCATAATCTCATCTTTGACGCTGCGGCGGGCGGTTTCTGGATCGCCATGATGGCGGTCACCCCGCTGCCTTCCGTTGTCATTGCTACCATCCTTCTTGCCGATCGCCTTGCGGCAGGCGGTATCGCGCTTATGCGGAAGGCTGGCGCAACCATGCTGGCGGTATTTGCCGCAGCCTGGCTGGCGCAGGGCATGGCGTTTGATCCTAACGTCTCTCAGCGCACGCTGCTGGCCACGCTGCCGCTTATCGCCATCTATATACTGGCCCTCAGCGTGCTGACGGATAACATCGCCAAAAAGCTGCGGCATAAGAGCCGGGAGCTGGAGCGTATCGCAATGATGGATCCGCTGCTGGATATTGCCAACCGTCGCCTGCTGGAGAAACGCATCATGCATGAGCTTGAGAAGCTGCGCGACTCCGCCCATAACTCCTCCCTGATGTTTATCGATATCGATAACTTCAAGGAGGTCAACGACCGTTTTGGTCACAAGGTAGGCGATACGCTGCTGGTAACGGTCTCTAAAATTTTGCACGTCGCCACCCGAAAAACGGATACCCCAGCGCGGCTGGGGGGCGACGAGTTTGTTATTTTGCTTCCGGATACCTCTCCGGAGGAGGCGCTCGTGGTCGCCACGCGCATTATGGATGCCACTGCCGTGATGATGGTAACCCAGGATCCTGCGTTTCGCTGCACCCTCAGCATCGGCATTGCCAACGCCGCTCAGGATATGGAGACCGTCACCGACTGGTTAAAAGCGGCTGATGATGCGCTCTACCGAGCGAAACGCGCCGGCAAGAACCGGATCTATGCCCACTGACCAAATGGGTTAAATGCGCTAAGCTTAGGTTTTGCTTAGTGAAAAAGGCCCGGTATGAAGACTCCTCAACTCCCTGAAAACGAGCAACAGCGCCTGGCATCGCTTCATGAATCCGGGCTGTTGGACTCTGGGACTCATGAACGTTTTGACAGGCTCACCCGGCTGGCTAAACGGATGTTCGATGTGCCCATCGCGCTGATAAGCCTCGTTGACAGCAATACGCTGCACTTCAAGTCCTGCGACGGTATTCCTAATGGGCAGGTGCTGCGTGACATCTCTTTTTGCGGCCATGCCATCCTCAGCACTCAGCCGCTGGTGGTTGAGGATGCGCAGCAGGACGACCGCTTTTTTGATAACCCGCTGGTGGTCGGTCCGCCGCATATTCGCTTCTATGCGGGCTATCCGTTACAGCTGCCCGACGGCCCAATCGTGGGATCGTTTTGCCTCATTGCGCCTGAGCCGCGCGAGTTTACCGCAGACAACGTCGCGGTGCTGAAGGACTTTGCCGCCATCGTTGAGGATGAGTTTGCCGCCATTAGTGCTGCTACCACCGATGAGCTAACCGGTCTCTTTAACCGACGGGGCTTTCATCATCTCGGAAAATACGCGATCGCCAGCGCGCGCCGCCGTGCGGAGCCGTTAACCCTCGCCTGGCTGGATCTCGATAAGTTCAAATACATCAACGATACCTTCGGTCATGAAGAGGGTGACAACGCCCTGCGAGCAATGGCCGCTCTGCTGCGGCAAAGCTTCCGCGAGGCCGATCTGCTGGTCCGTTACGGCGGTGATGAGTTTGCCATTCTCTTCGCGGATACCGATGAGAAGGGGGCGTGGGTCGCAATGCAGCACCTGGCTGAGCAGGCTCAGGTGTTCAATCAGACCACCGATAAACCCTGGCAGCTAAACTTCTCCTGGGGGGTAAGCGAATACGATCACGACAGCAATCCCGATATGGCCAGCTGGATCGCCTCCGCTGATGAAAAGATGTATGCCATGAAAGAGAGAAACAACCAGAAAAACCGCTAATCGCTCAGCACGCCAGCGCAACGAAATGTGACGCCTTCCACAATTTTATATTCGTTTCAGTCATTGACGCGAATAAGGAGTCCCATTTTGATCAAAACAGGGTTTCATGGTCGTAAAGTCTGGTAAGTTATTGGACCAATCTTCCCAGGTTGTATGACTAATCATAAAAGGAACCCATTGTGAACACGATAAACCGTCGCGATTTTCCCGGAGCCACCTATCCGGAACGTATTATTCAGTTTGGCGAAGGGAATTTCCTGCGCGCATTTGTCGATTGGCAGATCGATCTGCTTAATGAGCACACCGATCTGAACGCTGGTGTGGTTATCGTCCGCCCGATCAAAAGTGATTTCCCGCCGTCGCTGAGCACCCAGGATGGTCTCTATACCACGATTATTCGCGGCCTGAACGAGCAGGGCGAAGCGGTGAGCGACGCGCGTCTGATCCGTTCGGTAAATCGTGAGATCAGCGTCTATGACCATTACGATGAGTTCCTTAAGCTGGCGCAGAACCCAGAAATCCGCTTTGTGTTTTCGAACACCACCGAGGCGGGCATCAGCTACCACGCGGGCGATAAATTTGATGACGCTCCGGCCGTGAGCTATCCGGCGAAGCTGACCCGACTGCTGTTCGAGCGCTATACCCACTTCAACGGCGCAGCGGATAAAGGCTGGATCATCATTCCGTGCGAGCTGATTGACTACAACGGCGACGCGCTACGCGAGCTGGTGCTGCGCTACGCCACCGAGTGGGCGCTGCCGACTGCCTTCGTGCAGTGGCTGAACGAAGCCAATGCTTTCTGCTCAACCCTGGTTGACCGTATCGTCACGGGCTACCCCCGTGATGAGGTAGCGAAAATCGAAGCCGAGCTGGGTTACCACGACGGCTTCCTCGATACCGCAGAGCACTTCTACCTGTTTGTTATTCAGGGACCAAAATCGCTGGTCTCTGAGCTGCGCCTCGATAAATATCCGCTGAACGTGCTGATTGTTGATGACATCAAGCCGTACAAAGAGCGCAAGGTAGCCATCCTGAACGGAGCGCACACGGCGCTGGTCCCGGTGGCCTTCCAGGCGGGCCTGGATACCGTAGGCGAGGCGATGAACGACAGCGAAATCTGCGCCTTTGTTGAGAAAGCGATCTACGAAGAGATCATTCCGGTGCTGGATCTGCCCCGCGACGAGCTGGAGTCCTTTGCCAGCGCCGTAACGGGGCGTTTCCGTAACCCCTACATCAAGCATCAGCTGCTCTCCATCGCCCTGAACGGCATGACCAAGTTCCGTACCCGCATCCTGCCGCAGCTGCTGGCAGGGCAGAAGGCCAACGGCAAGCTCCCGGCGCGTCTGACCTTCGCTCTGGCCGCCCTGATTGCTTTCTATCGCGGCGAGCGTAACGGCGAAACCTTCCCGGTACAGGATGACGCGCACTGGATCGAACGCTTCCAGCAGCTGTGGAGCCAGCATCGCGACCGGCAGATTAGCACCAGCGAACTGGTAAAAGCCGTGCTCTCCGTGAGCGACCACTGGGAGCAGGATTTAACTCAGGTTAGCGGCCTGGTAGAGCAGGTCTCTCTGGATCTGGATGCCATCCTGCTGCGCGGTATGCGCGAAGCCGTCAAGCCGCTCTGCTAAGGGATATCTCTTAGTAAACGCCGGGCGGCGCGATGCTTGCACCGGCCTACGGTCTGATGCGATCTGTAGGCTGGGCAAGCGCAGCGCCGCCCGGCATTTATTGACACACTAAATAGTTACAACATACATATATTTCTACAAATTATACAACTTCAGCATCATCACCTGATTCGTCCAGCAGCTAAGGATTTCCACTACATTTTTGCAGCAAACTTGCAACCGTAAGGGCGATCACGTTTAATAATCGCGACTCCTCTTTATGCCTGAATATAACCATGATTGTTCGTCCTCATCAGCACTGGCTTACGCGTATCTTCGTCTGGCATGGCTCGGTGCTGCCCAAAATCTACTCCCGTCTGCTGCTTAACTTTATCCTGTCAGTCGCGGTGATTTTAATGCTCCCCTGGTATAGCTCGCTGGGCTTTAAGCTCACCGTGGCGCCGTTTAGTATCCTGGGTATCGCTGTCGCTATCTTTCTCGGCTTTCGTAATAACGCCTGCTATAGCCGCTATACCGAAGCACGGGTGCTGTGGGGGCAGCTGATGATCGCGTCACGCTCGCTGCTGCGGGAGGTCAAAACGACGCTGCCGGCGGGGGAAGGGCGTCACCACTTTGTGCTGCTGCTTATTGCCTTCGCGCACTGCCTGCGCCTGACCCTGCGCCGCAAACCGCTGGAGGGGACGCTGGCTAACTATCTCTCGCCGGGTGAACTCGCCCGGGTCATGAAGGCGCACTCGCCAGCAAACCAGCTTCTGTTAATGATGGGCGAGTGGCTGGCCGCCCAGCGCGGGCCGAATGGGCTGTCTGATATTCTCTACCACAGCATGAACAACCGGCTGAATGACATCTCAGCGGTTCTCTCCGGCTGTGAACGTATTGCCTTTACGCCGGTGCCGTTTGCCTATTCGCTCATTTTGCACCGCACGGTCTACATGTTCTGTATTATGCTGCCTTTTGCGCTGGTTGTAGATTTGCACTACATGACGCCTTTCGTCTCAGTACTTATCTCCTATACTTTTATTGCTCTTGATACCTTAGCCGAAGAGCTTGAAGATCCGTTTGGCGTGGAAGATAACGATTTGCCGCTGGATGCCATCTGCAATGCACTTGAGATAGATCTGCTGCAGATGAATGATGAAAACGTTGTGCCCGCGAAGATACTGCCTGATAAGTATTACCAGCTAACGTAACGCAAGCCGGATGCGCCCGTTACCGGCTGGTTAAACCGCCAGGAGGGAAACCCGATGGAAAGAGTAATTCAGATGGTTGTTGTACTGATTGCCTGCGTTGCGCTATTTGCAACCGCCTACGATCTCTCGTTTGTGAGCGAGCTTCCGTAATCACTATCCGTAACTATTGCCTGCCACAAGCCGGAGCCTTCTCAGGGGCCTTATCGCCCCTGAGGGTGAGGGCGTTGAAGCCGTTAACTCACACGTAGCTGAAAGAAACGCACCGAGTCGCGCAGATGTTCACTCTGCTCGGTCATCGAGTGGGCGGCAACCGCAGCCTGCTCTACCAATGCCGCGTTCTGCTGGGTAACCTGATCCATCTGCTCAATAGCGATGCTGATTTCCCGAATACCCTGGTGCTGCTCGTTGGATGCGGTGGAGATCTCCGCCACGATGCCCGTAACTTTATTCACCGAGCTAACAATCTCCTCCATTGCCCGGCTGGCGGTATCGGCGTAGCGGGATCCTTCGGTAATTTTATCCACCGTGCCGTCAATCAGCGTTTTGATCTCTTTCGCCGCATCGGCGCTCTTCTGCGCCAGGTTGCGCACTTCACCCGCCACGACGGCAAAGCCTTTACCCTGTTCCCCGGCGCGTGCTGCTTCAACCGCCGCATTCAGCGCCAGAATATTGGTCTGGAAAGCGATACCTTCAATCACGGCAATGATATCGACGATTTTCTGCGAGCTGTCGGAAATTTCATGCATGCGCTTGAGCATATCGTGCACCTCTTTACCGCCTTTCACCGCGGTATGCGATGTCTGACGCGCCAGCTCGCTGGCCTTATGTGCGTTCTCGGCATTGCTCTTCACGTTTACGGTGATCTGCTGCATGTTGGCCGAGGTCTGCACCAGCGAAGCAGCCTGCTCTTCGGTACGCTGGGAGAGATCGCTGTTGCCCATCGCAATTTCGCTGGCCGCCAGCGAGATAGATTCGCTGCCGTGAATGATGCCGTTGATGATTTCGGCCAGCCTGCCGTTCATAAATTTGATGGTGGCCAGCAGGCTATTATGGTCGTTGGCGTTGAGCGCAATGTCGGTATTCAGCTTGCCGGCGGCAATCTGCTGCATAATATTCACCGCATAGGCCGGTTCGCCACCCAGCTGACGCGAGAGGTTGCGTGAAATGAACAGGGCAATGATCCCGGTTGCAACCAGCGCCAGCACCAGCAGGCCAGAGAGCAGGTATAACGCACGCTGATACCCCTGGGCGGAAGCTTCACCCGCACGGTTCCCGATGGCCACTTCCATATCCACCAGCGTAGCGAGATCCTTCATCAGCTGGGTGCGGTATTTCGCGGAGACTGCGCCACTGATTTTGGCTGCCTCATCGAGCCGCTCATCATTCACTGCGTCAATGACTTTACCGTTAACGTCTACAAAGTGAGTGAAGTTCTCCACTACCCGGCCGAACAGCCCACGCATCTCTTCCGGCAGATCGCGGGCAATAGCGGTGTAGTGCTTCTGCGCATTAAGGAAGATATCCTGGTTCTGCAGCAGCTCCAGACGGTGCTTTTCACGCTCCGGCATGGTCGGCGAGTTGATGTACTGGATCTGCTGGAGACGCATTTCCGACAGCACGCCGCGCATCTCCAGCGAGTAGCGAACGCCGGGCAGGCGATTTTCACGATATTTGTCGATGTGCTGGTTGCTGATGTTGAGCTGATAGATGGCGACCATGCCCAGCAGCAGCATCATGACGATAAGAATAGAGAAACCGGTTAAGAGTTTGGTTAAAACCGTAGCCTGCGCGAATTTTTTCATAGTGACAACTTAGAAGAGAAAGGTATGACTAATAACGGCAGATATCGGGAAAGCATTGATCTAAATGGTTGATCGATATCACATAAATGAATGTTTTTTATTTTTTGAAATGATATTTTGAATTTGTTTTACATTGTTATGAATGCGGTGTTGAATTGACGTAAACAATTTGCAATAGGGCATCCGTCTTAATCTGCGCATTGACTACGGCATTGTGTGCTTTACTGAAGAAAAGGAACCATGGAGGAGTGACAATGAAAGTCGGAAAACGTATCTCAAACGCGCTGGCGTTAAACTCCTCTCTTGGTCGCACTATTAGCCTGTTTATGGCAGGGCTGCTCATCGCAGGAGTGGCCACCAGCGCATGGACATTAAAACGTTCGTGGGAGCGAACCGTTGAGGAGAGCGAGCGTAACGCCATCAACCTGTCGGTCTCCCAGGCGCGCCAGGCGGAGGATACTTTTCTGCAATCCGAGCTGGCGCTGCGGGATATTCGCCGCAACGTGCCGCAACAGGGCATCTCGGCCATCGATGAGGCCAAATTTAATCTTTACCTCAGTGAGATTAAAGAGCGCCTGCCGCAGCTGCATGGCCTGTTTGTCTATGATTCACAGGGAAACATGAAGTCCACATCGTTTGGCCACCAGCCCGCTATTGCAAATAATGCTGACCGGGAATATTTTGTCTATCACCGCAAAAATGGTCATAACAGTGTCCATATAGGACATGTGATCCGTAGCCGTTCAACCGGCGATCTGATCATTCCCGTGTCGCTGCGCCTGAATGATGCTGCCGGCGGCTTTGCAGGCGTTGGGCTGGCTACGGTGAAAATTGATTACTTCCGCCACTTCTATAGCTACTTTGAGCTGGGCAGTCGCGATCTGCTTGCCATTCTGAACACCGATGCGACGGTCCTCTACGCCCGGCCGTTTAACGACGATGTGATAAACCGTAATATCTCGCATAGTCCGCTGTTTACCCAGGAGCTTATTCGTCACGACCGTGGCAATGCGACCTGGAGATCGAGTATCGATCGCGTTGAGCGTATATTTGGTTTTGCCCGCCTTGAACGCTACCCGCTGGTTGTGGCGGCTGGCTACGATAAGCCTGCGCTGTGGCATAACTGGCTACGCGAGAGCCTGCCAGATATTGTTCTTAACGCCATGCTGCTGTTAGGTACCCTGGTGATGGGGGCGCTGATCTTCAGGGTGGTGAGGGTGAACGTCAGGGATCAGACGGAATTAACCATGCTGCGTGATGAGCTGACCAGTATAAACCACACGCTACAGACGATGGCGCTGGCCGATGGCCTGACAGGGCTGGCGAACCGCCGGCAGTTTGATCTTTTCCTCTCTCAGGCGCTTAAAACCGCTTCGCTGACCGGCAGGCCGGTAGCGTTGATTATGCTCGATATCGACTACTTCAAGCGCTACAACGACTTTTACGGCCACGTGGCCGGAGATAACTGCCTGCGTCACGTCGGCGAGGTGTTGCAGAAGCTCAACCTGCGCCAGTCCGATCTTATTGCCCGCTACGGCGGAGAGGAGTTCGCTATCGTTCTGCCAGATACCGATCGCGACGCGGCGTTTAACATAGCCCAGCGCGCCGTAGCCGCCGTGCGTGCCGCCCAGCTGCCGCACAACGAATCGCTGGCCGGTATCAAGGTCGTCACGCTTAGCGCGGGTTGCTACAGTTTTATCCCTCGCGGCAGCGATGACGATGCGCGTTTGTTAAAAGAGGGGGCCGACGCCGCGCTCTATAGTGCGAAAGTGGCGGGCCGCAATCGCGCCGTTATCTCTGAGAGCTAATTAACGCTTCAGTTTCGAGATAAAGGGAATATTACGAAATTTATTTTCCCACGGCAGGCCGTAGCCAATAAGCAGATCGTCGTTCTCCATCTCCCAGGCGTAAAACTGCCGGAAAGGAATATCAACTCTGCCGGGCTTAACGAATAGCGTGGCAATGGCTAACGATTTCGGTGAATAAGTGCTGGTGAGATACTCCACCAGCCGCTTCATCGTCCCGCCGGACTCAATCGCATCATCGACAACGATCACATCTTTACCGTTGATATCGATAGTGGGGTAAAAAACAATTGCTGACTGATTGTTGCGGTCGCCGGGGGTATGCGGGCAGGATATTGTGTCCATCGCGATAGTGAAATTTAACTTTCTGACCAGATCGGCAGTAAACAGAATACCGCCCGGCACCACGGTAATTAGTGGTTATCCATTTTATTTCATCCATAGACAGGAATTATTGATACACTCTACCGCAGGGATCTGAGCTATTTAATTAAAAATAAAGGACAAAATGTGACTTCAGTCAAAAGCTTAAAAGCTAAATACCCGCAGGCACAAGCATGGGCCATTGGCGACAGCGCCGAGCTGGCAAACGAGCTGGCCGATCTGGTGGTTAAGGGGAAGAAGACCGCATCGTGCGGCTCGCTAGCCGCGTATCAGTCTGAGAATAATCCACCCAAAGTGGGCAGCTACCATATTATTCTCAACGGCCAGCAGGAGCCGGTGTGCGTCATTCGCATCACGTCGCTGCGCCTGGTCAGGTTCTGCGACGTCGATGAAGCCTTTGCCCGTAAAGAGGGCGAAGGCGATCTGAGCCTGACCTACTGGCGCACCGAGCATCAGCGTTTCTTTACGCAGGCAGGAGGCTTTTCGGAAGAGATGGAGCTGGTTGCCGAAGAGTTTGAGCTGGTTGAAGTGGTTTGATATGTAGGCCCGTGCAAGCGTAGCGCCGCCGGGCAAGCCGCTACGTGTTAGTTAGCAAATTCCTTCAAGTCGTTAAACACCTCATCCCAGAACGCCGATTCGCTTTCATAACCGACCATGTTCCGCATCATGAACGCCCCCTCGGTAGCCAGATAGGCGATCCTGCGCCTTCTGGACGCCTCATCTGTGGCCGTCAGGTCGCCAAACCGCTCTCGATACCAGTTGACCATGCTTTCGCTTTGCGTCCCGGCCTGGGCGGCCAGCAGGGTCAACGTTCTGATCCCGGCCTCGGAGGTCTCCTCCTCGGTGGCGATGATATGGGTCAGCAGGCGGGCTTTGGCATCGGCGTTTGCGGGCAGCAGCGTGCGGTAGCGCGCCTGCTCTTTTTTTAGCCAGCGTTCCAGCAGGGCATCCAGAACTTTCTCCCGGGTGCCAAAAACCGACTGCACGCTGGCCTTCGAGATGCCGGATTCTGTCGCGATAGCGCCAAACGACAGGGCGGCTGCCCCCTCGCGGCCCAGCACGTTCTCCGCTGCATCCAGCAGGCTTTCCCGGTCTATGGTTTTTGGTCGTGCCACGGGCATCTCCCCAATATTGATTTAAATACGGTCGTATGTTAACTTGCCAGCCAGTTAACCACCAGGTCTGGGATCAACGTAATCTCAGCCATATCATCGCACATGAGGTTCACGATGTTCTATCTCAAACCGGTTCCCCGCCGGCTCACCTATGTCGCTCTCTTTGAGCTGATCGCCATCTTCTTCTCTTCACTGCTGCTGTCAGGCATGAGCGACGGTGACGTGGCAAGCTCTCTGCCGGTGGCGGTAACTACCTCCGTTGTGGCCGTCGTCTGGAACTACATCTACAACACCCTGTTTGAGCGCTGGGAGAGAAAGAACAACATTCAGCAACGCACGCTTCTGATCAGGATCGTGCACACCACGCTTTTCGAAGCGATGTTTATCATTCTGATCGTGCCGTTCTTTATGTGGTTCTATGACGTCGGCCTCGTGAAAGCCTTTATGATGGAAGTTGGCCTGCTGACCTTCTTCTTTGTTTATGCTTTTGTGTTCACCTGGCTTTTTGATCGGGTATTTCTGCGCCAGCCCGTTCCCGCTATCTAAGCATTAGCGGGCAGCAATAATCGGCACATGGGGCGCAGCGTCCAGCGGCAGATGGCCGCTGAGGCGCGGGTCGGCCTGAACCTCTACTCGCCGTTCGTAAGGTTCGAAACCAGAGCGAATATAAAAACCAAGCGCGGAAGGGTGATCGAAGGTGCAGGTATGTACCCAGAAACGCTGAACAGGCTTCGCCCAGGCTAATTCCGTTGCCGCGCTCATCACCGCCCGGCCAATGCCCTTACCGGTGACGTCCGACGTCAGCCCGAGAAAGACCAGTTCAACCTCCTCGGGTTCGCTGAAGTCCAGCTCCATCAATCCCACGTCCTGGCCGCTATGGTGGATAACGTAGATCTCCCGATTGGGATTTTGCAGGACGCTAATAAGCGTCTCATCGCTCATGATGAGACGTGAAAACCAGAGCCAGTTCGCGCCCACCTTGCGAAACAGGCGGCGGTAAGCGTCAGGATCGCGCTCCGTTAACGGCTGTAACGAAAACCCTTCCGGCAGAGGGCGCGGAGCACCAGCAGGCTTCTCGCGCATTTCAAGACAGGTGACGACCGTGGCGATATGGCCCGGTGCAATGTTGGAGTATCCAGTAGGGACAGTTTGCGCGATGTCTTTCATTCTCTCTCCTGAGCGTTTAAGAATTATTATTAAACCCATCATCCCAGAAGGGCACGGCGCTTTCAAAGTGAATATTTGCTTTATCTTTCAAAAATAGGAGTGATATAACTTTATAAAAGTTAAAGAAAAAGGGAGCCATAAGAAAAATGTTTGACGTTATAGAAATTGAGAAGGATTCAGAAGAATTAGCGATATTAGTCGGTGAGCTGGATGCATTTCAAAGTACGCTTTATCCCGCCGAGAGTAACCACTGCCTCGATTTTTCCACGGTTAAAGAGGATGATATTCGTTGCATTATTGTGCGTGACGATAAAGGTGAAGCGATCGGCTGCGGGGCCATTTTTCTTCAGGGGGATAGCGCCGCGGAGATCAAGCGCGTCTATATTCGCCCGCAGTATCGGGGTAATAAAATAGGCGAGCGGATCGTCTCCCGCCTGGAGCAGCTTGCGGTTCAGTCCGCCTGCCGTGTCCTCCGGCTGGAGACGGGCATCCTTCAGCAGCCAGCCATCACGCTCTATCAACGCTGCGGATATCAGCTGTGCGACCCGTTCCCGCCCTATAAAGAAGATCCCCTGAGCCTGTTTATGTATAAGAATTTATAAAATACCCTTCAGGGCAACGTGATACAGCAGCATAATAGTTTTGCCGTCAACAATAAGGCCGCTTTCAACGGCGGCTAATGCTTCAACAAGCGTCATCTCCAGCACCTCAATATCCTCGCCTTCGGCTTCGATACCGCCACCCGCGCCAGTTCGATCGCCGGCCTGGTACTCGGCGATATAGAAGTAGAGTTTCTCCGTCACGGAGCCAGGACTCATATAGGCTTCGAAAACCTTCTCTACCCGCGAAACGCTAAACCCTGTCTCTTCTTCCGCCTCGGCTTTAATACGGCTTTCCGGATCCATGTTATCCAGCAGGCCTGCGGCCGCTTCGATCAGCAAACCATCATGTCCATTCACATAGACCGGAAAGCGAAACTGGCGCGTAAGGATCACCGTTCGTCGTTGCCGGTTATAGAGCAGGATAGTGGCACCGTTGCCCCGATCGTACACCTCGCGACTCTGCTGCTGCCAGTCGCCATTCTGGCGCTGTAGCGCAAAGGTATATTTTTTTAACGTGTACCAGTCGTCGGAAAGGGTTTGGCTGTTGATGATACGTACTTCTGCATGTTTTGATTGCATGATAGCGCTCCGATAGGTAGATTAGCCATCATAAACAGCACTACCGTGCAAATTCAAGATATTTCGTGCAACCATGGGAAACCCTATGCTCACCAGTCAACGCAAACAGCTGATACTTGAAAAACTTGCCGCCGAGGGCCAGGTTCTGTCAAAAGATCTGAGCGCCTATTTTGACGTGTCGGAAGATACAATCCGCCGTGACTTACGCGAGCTGGCGGCAGAAGGGCAGTTGCAACGGGTGCACGGCGGCGCGCTGCCATCATCATCGGCGGTCGCCACATTTTCAGAGCGAAAATCGCTAAAAATAGAGGCTAAACAGCGTGTTGCCCGCAAAGGCGTCGAGCTGATTTCCGACGGGCAGGTGGTGATTATTGATGGCGGAACCACAACGTCGGAGCTGATTACGCTGCTGCCGCCGCAGCTGAGGATTACCGTTATTACGCACAGCCCGAGCATCGCCCTGGGTCTGGTGACGCATCCGACCATTGAGGTGATCCTGATTGGCGGGCGTCTCTATAAGCACTCCATCGTCACGGTAGGCGCTGCCGCAATTGAGGGTATGAGTAACATCCATGCCGATCTGTTTTTTATGGGCGTGACCGGTATTCACCCGGAAGCGGGGTTAACTACCGGGGATTATGAGGAAGCGTGCATCAAACGTGCATTTTCCGGCAGGGCTGCCGAAACGGTGGTGCTGGCCTCGCCGGAGAAAATTAACACCGCATCGCCTTTTGTCATTGGCGAGCTGTCGCTTATCAATACGCTGGTGGTAGAGGATGAGACTGATAAAGGCTGGATCCGATCGGTAGAGGAGCAGGGCGTCTCCGTGATGAAAGCCTGAGTCGGATAGCTCATCAGGCCCGCCATTTATAAGCTAACCTTACTCCTTAACAAAGAGGAGAAAAAGATGGCTGATTCAACCCTGATCGATACCCTGCAATTTGGTCCTGAAGGCGCACCAACGCAAAAATATGAGATTTATGGCGACGATGAGCAGACGCCAACCTATGCGTTGATTTACCAGCAGCGGGACGGCAGCTGGCAAAAGCTGGATGAGACGCTGAGCTTTGCTGTGAAAGAGGAGCAGGAAGAGGCGACTAATACGCTGGACTATGGCTCTGGCGATCCGCTCCCGGACCTGCGCGACCTGGTTACCGAGGCTAAAGAGCGTTGCGAACAGCACTGGCACAATACGCCCCGCAGTTAATTCCCGCCACGCCGGGATCTATCCCGGCGTTATCTCTTTCACGACAGCTTACGTAACTGGTTGGCATGCCTGGCGGGTGACATACCAAAGATGCGCACATAGTCACGGCTGAACTGGGACGGACTCTCATACCCCACATGAAACCCCGCGCTGGCAGCATCTACCGCATCGCTCACCATTAGCCTGCGTGCCTCCTGTATACGCAGATGGGTGCGGAACGCAATAGGGCTCATGGTGGTGACGGCCTTAAAATGATGATGGAAGGCTGAGCGGCTCATTCCGGCAATGCTGGCTGCCTGCTCGATGCGGCACGCTTCACGAAAGTGCGTTCTGATCCAGATAATCGATCGGGCAATCTGATTAAGCCTACTCTCGGCCTGGGTCATATGGCGGATAATATTACCCTGTGGTCCCGTCAGCAGGCGGTAAAGGATTTCGCGGAGGGTCAGCGGGGCAAGGGCATCAATATCGTGAGGCGTATCCAGCAGGCTGGCGAGGCGTACGGCAGCATCAAGCAGCTCTGGCGTCGTCTTATTTAACATAATGCCCGCCGGGGGATCCTGCACATCGGTTAGTGCGCCAGGATAACAGATCGCCAGCTCTGACAGCGCGGCCATATCAAAATCGAGCTGCAGGCAGAGGTAAGGGCGTTCCTCTGTAGCCTCTATGACCGAGCCCATGACCGGCAATTCGACCGAGGCGATCAGGTAGTTTTCCGCATTGTAACGGTAGGTGGCCTCACCGAGACGCGCCTCCTTAGTCCCCTGAGCCACAAGGCAGAGCGTTGGCGTATAGATCACCGGCATCGGCATGGTCGGCGACGAGGCGCGTATCAGCGTCACGCCGGGCAGGGTGCTGGGGTAGGTCCCATCCGCCGGAGTATGGCGTTCGATAATGTCAACGAGAGCATTTAGTCTGTTCATAAGCAGGCATGTTATCCCTGAATAGCAACCCCGAAAAGAGAGCTTCGCCCAGGCTGGACGATCGTGCAATCATCGCGGACATCCTCTCTATCCCGTTAAGGGCGTTCTGTTAGAGCATGATAGCCGAACCAACACTTTTAGGAGATCGGACATCATGACTACATCATCTGCTCTTGACCACTATCGCCTGCTGGGCCGTTCTGGATTACGTGTTTCACCGCTTTCGCTGGGCACCATGACCTTTGGCTCGGACTGGGGATGGGGCGCGGATGACGCGGAAGCGCAACGCATCTTTGATGCCTATGTTGAACGCGGCGGCAACTTTATCGACACGGCGGTCAACTATACCAACGGCAGCGCGGAGAAGATCCTTGGACGGATGATCAAGGCGAAGCGTGACCGCATCGTGCTGGCCACCAAGTTCACCATGTCCCGGGAGGCGGGTAACCCTAATGCAGGGGGAAACCATCGTTACAACCTGGTGCGATCCGTTGAGACCAGCCTGCGCCAGCTTGATACGGACCGCATCGATCTGCTCTATCTGCACGCATGGGATTTTACCACCTCGCCGGAAGAGGTGGTGCGCGCGCTCGACGATCTGGTTCGCGATGGCAAAATTCTCTACCTGGGTATCTGTAACACACCCGCATGGCGTATCGCTCAGATGCAGACGCTCGCTGACCTACGCGGCTGGTCGCCTTTTGTCGCATTGCAGATTGAGTACAGCCTGGTTGAGCGAACGGTAGAGCACGAACTGATCCCGATGGCGCAGGCGATGGGGCTTGGCGTCCTGCCATGGTCGCCGCTTGGCGGCGGGATCCTCACCGGGAAATACAGCCGGGCCGATCTCTCGGATGAGAACGGTGCCGACGTGGCCTCTACGCGTAAGGGGATCATCGCCTCGACCGGCCACCTTAACGAGCGTGCGCTGGCCATCGCGGAGGTGGTGAGCAGCATCGCCCATGAGAGCGGGGCGTCATCGTCACAAATTGCGCTGGCGTGGACGCTAGGTAATTCCGCTGTCGCCTCCACCATTATGGGGGCTCGTACCGTCGCGCAGGCCGAGGACAATTTTGCTGCGCTTGAGATCGCACTCACCGATGAGCAGCTCCAGCGTCTGGAGGAAGCCAGTGCCATTGATCCTATCTTCCCGGCGCGCTTTATCTCCCGACCAATGGCGCAGCAGCTGATCACCGGCGGGGCGGCCGTCAGGGGGCGTTAGTTACCTGTTGCTCAGTTATGTAGGCTGGGCAAGCGTAGCGCCGCCCGGCATTACATATGGTATAAACGGATACAGGGATAGAGAGCCCTACAACAAGGAGAAGTGATGAATCGCTAGTTACGTTTCTACCGAACTCTTAACGATGATTCAGTTTATACATATAGGTTGTGGCATCCAGTCGTCCTTCAATGGACTCTGCATAGGCGGGGATCTCACCGGCAACCTGCCAGCCTAAGGAGAGATACAGCTGGCTTGCCACATCGCCGCTGCGCGTATCCAGAACCAGCAGAGTAATGCCTTTATCCCATGCGTGTTGCTCAGCCAGCTTCATGAGCTGGCGGGCAATGCCCCGCTGGCGGGCGGCAGGGTGCACCAGCAGCTTACAGATTTCGGCGCGATGGCGGCCATTAGGCTTACCGCAGTAGTCGATCATCACGGTGGCGACGACAGTGTCGTTCTCACGTGCAACTAGCAGGTCGCACTCATGGCTTGCAAGGCTGTCAACTGTGCCCTGCCAATAACGGTCTATCGCAGCGCGGTCTGCCGGGTCGGTATAACCCACGCTGGCGCCGTCGGCGACGCAGGCCTGAAGAACATCCCCTAACTCTGCTAAAACCTGCTGGGCCTGTACTGCGCTAAGCTGTTTATAATCAATCATTATCTTTTTGCCTCACAGTGATGCCGCCGCCCGGGCGGCAGTGTCATACAGGGAAGAGATGGCGCGGAGCAGCTGCGCGGTCTCACCGATAGACGCCCCCGAGATGCCGCTTTCCGCATGGATAGTGATAAGGCAAGCTTCACGTACATCGCGGTATTTCATGCATAGCGCTTTGCCTTCCTCTGTCGTTGAGAAATAGAGCTCTTTACCGACTTTTTCACTCGTCACGTAGCCCGCTTTGACCAGCTTTTTCAACGCGTAGGTCACCACATGGGTATCTTCAACGTTAAGGACGAAACAGATATCGGCCAGCTTCTTCTTACGGTTGCGATGATTCACATGATGCAGAAGCGAGACGTCGAAGGCACCCATATCGGGTTCACCGGCGGCGGTCATGCAGCGCACCATCCATTTATTGAACGCGTTGCTGGTCATGATCAGCGCGTATTCCAGCTCCGATAACTCTGCACAGCGCTCAGACACCAGGTGGCGGGAAGAGACGATCCGGCCATCCGTTATATCGTCGTGGTTTGATGAAGCACGTTTTTTTAAGGTCATGACGTTCCTTACGGGAGTGTGACTCTTAGCCAAAAATGTAAACTCGAATCGATAAAATAAGAACATTTTATTGATAAATTGTTTACATGTTTTTGTGGTTCAGATATAGCTTTTTAGTGCTGGTTCTGTGGAGCCAGGCGCAAAACACAACATCGCTCGCCGTAATGCATCACGCTTCGTCCTGACACGAAGTATTAAAAAAATAGCCGTCGGCGCGCAACACTCACTTTGGATAGGGTAAACGTTTATGGACGGTTCGACATTATTGCCGCTGATTGGGATACCCATCGTGGTTATCGGCTTTGCACTACGCTTCAACCCGCTGCTGGTGGTGGTGGTGGCAGGGCTGGCGACGGGTCTGCTGGTGGGCATGGATTTTGGTATGTTGCTGGAGACCTTTGGCGAAAAGTTCGTTAATAGTCGCTCGCTGGCAACCTTTATCCTGATCCTGCCGGTCATTGGTCTGCTGGAATATTACGGGCTTAAAGAGCGTGCTCAGGCCTGGGTAGCGAAGATCGCCAGTGCCACCTCGGCACGTATTCTGATGCTCTACTTTGTGGCGCGTGAAGGGACGGCGGCACTGGGACTGATGTCGCTTGGCGGTCATGCTCAGACGGTACGTCCGCTGCTTGCGCCGATGGCTGAAGGGGCGGCGCTGAATGAATATGGCGATCTGCCGCAGCATATCCGCGACAAAATCAAAGCGCATGCCGCCGCGTGCGACAACATTGCGGTCTTCTTTGGGGAGGATATCTTTATCGCCTTTGGGGCAGTGCTGCTGATTGACGCCTTCCTGAAGGAGAGCGGTATCGAAGGAATTGAACCGCTGCATATCGGTCTGTGGGCCATTCCAACCGCCATCGCGGCATTGGTTATTCATATGACGCGTCTGCTGCGCCTCGATGCGAGCATTCGTCGCGACGTAATGGCCTGGCGAGCCGAGCAGGGTACTCAGGAGATCGCACCATGATGACGTTTATCACTATTAACCGCGTGTACTACCTGATTGGTTTCGTTGTGATGCTGCTGGTGGTGATGACCCTGCGGGATCGGGCCAATCCCAAGCGCTTTACCACCGCGCTGTTCTGGTTTTTGTTCGGTGGGATCTTCCTGTTTGGCGACCTCATGGTGCAGGAGCTGGGCAAGTCTCTGGCGTACCGGATCATTGGCGGCTGCGTCATTCTCATTGCCTTGCTGGCAGGTTTTGGGCTGGTGGGTAAAGGGCACTATAAAATGTCCACCGAGTCTGAACGCGTCGCCTCGTCAAATCGGCTGAAAAACTGGCTGTTCCTGCCAGCGCTGATGATCCCGGTGGTGACCGTAATCGGCACCTTGTTCCTGAAAGGTGTTTCTGTGGGTGGGGTCTACCTGCTTGACCAGAAACAGCTCACGCTCGCGGCCCTGTGCGTGGCGTGCGTTGCCGCGATCCTCACCGGCTGGTGGCTGACGAAGGGGACGCCGCTGCATGCGGTCCGCCAGTCTCGACGCCTTGTTGATACCATCGGCTGGGCGGTGATCCTGCCGCAGATGCTTGCCATGCTGGGCGGCGTGTTTGTGGTGGCGAATACCGGCGAATCGGTGCAGAAGGTGGTCAGCCTGTTTGTGAACCCGGATAGCCGTTTCATGCTGGTAGTGATCTACTGCGTAGGTATGGCGCTCTTCACGATGATCATGGGCAACGCCTTTGCGGCTTTCCCGGTGCTGAGTGCGGGTATCGCCTTGCCATTCCTGATCAACGTACACCACGGTAACCCGGCTCCGCTGCTGGCGATTGGCATGTACGCGGGCTATTGCGGCACCCTGATGACGCCGATGGCCGCCAATTTCAATATCGTTCCTGCCGCATTGCTGGAGCTTAAAGATAAGTACCAGGTGATCAAAATCCAGATCCCGACCGCGCTAACCCTGCTGGTGGTTAACGTGTTCTTAATGTATTTCCTCGTATTTCGCTAAGCGTAGCAATGACTTAAGGAGCTGTTATGGAACTCACTCAACATCAGGCAGACGCGTTTGCCAGAATGCCATTGACCTATTTGCGCCAGGAGTACCCGAACCACATCATGCATCTGCTTAATGACGATGGAGACGTATTGCCGCCCCGCGAGCTGCATCCCATTTTCTACGGCTGTTTCGACTGGCACTCGGCGGTGCATGGCTACTGGCTGCTGCTGCGTTGCGTACGCCTCTATCCTGAGCTGCCGTGCCGGGACGAGATTGTCGCGCTATTTGATGAACACATGACGGAAGAGAAGGTTGCGCAGGAGCTGGCCTATTTTAACGCACCGTTTCGCGCCTCTTTTGAGCGTCCTTACGGGTACGGCTGGTTGCTGGCGCTGGCTCAGGAGCTGGAGCAATCCGCTTTACCCGAGGCTGCGGGCTGGTATCAGACGCTTCAGCCATTAACGCAGGATATTCGCGGCAGGCTGATGGATTATCTCAGTAAGTTAACCTACCCGATTCGGGTCGGTACCCATTACAACACCGCTTTTGCGCTGGCGCTGGGGCTGGACTATGCCCGCGCCGTGGAGGATGACGCGCTTGAGCAATCGATTGTGGCAGCGGCAAACCGATTCTATCTCTCTGACACGCGCTATCCGGCTCACTATGAGCCAGGCGGGGACGAGTATATTTCCGGAGCGCTCACGGAAGCACTGCTGATGAGCAAGGTAGCGGATCGTTTCCCAGCCTGGTTCGATGCGTTTCTTCCTGACGTGGACGCGGTGTCTGCGCTGATGAACCCGGCGGAGGTGAGCGACCGTACCGATCCCAAAATTGCCCACCTTGATGGTTTAAACCTCAGCCGCGCCTGGTGCATGAAGCATATTGCGCAAGCGTTACCGGAAAATCATGTGGCGCAGCAGGCGCTGAGCGAGGCGGTGGAGCGCCATCTTGCTGCCAGCGTCGAGCATGTGGTAGGGAGCCACTACAGCGGTGGACACTGGCTGGCCAGCTTCGCGCTGCTGGCGCTGGAGTAAGTGAGGGAAGGGTGCAGCGCTATCTGGCGCTGCACCTATATATCCAGATATAAAGCTTTATAGCATTGAACCTCTGTGGTCCGGTGCAGATGCCTGTCGTTTTTCCTGCGCCAGTGTGGGGCCAAAATCGGCGTAGCGTTCACGGATGATATTCAGGGCCTGATCAGTCAATGATGCGGGAAGCAGGCGATTTCCGGTGCGACCACGACTCTGGTTATTCATGCCCAGTGGCCCGGACTGACGATAACGTTTCAGCAGACGGCTGCAATGGCGCGGCGTGATACCGAGCATTTCGGCTGCCTGACCAGGACGCAGGTTGCGGTCGATGACATCCTGAAGGATTTTGAGGCGGTTGATTTCTTTCACGGTGAACATCCCGGTGTCATGTACAGACATAGAAAACTCCTCATCAGGAAAAGTGAGTCGTTGTCTAGTCAAGCAGCTTTGAAACTATAACCCGGACATTCCTAATCAGGAAAAGTGAGTCGTTGTCTAGTCAAGCAGCTTTGAAACTATAACCCGGACATTCCTAATAAATGAATGAGCCACAAATAGACATTAGCATTAAGCCCCCACAACCTAAGTGCGCATAATGTATATTATGTTAAATTGCGCATTGGGTTCCTACAGGCTGCTTACCCCATCTCAGTTAATTCTTTAGAATCAGCATTGTTCCCCTTCTCTTCGGTAGCCCAACATGACTATCATCTCCTTTCTTTGTCTTTACCCGGACAAACCATAACGACAAGCCTGAGGAGAGATCTATGTCGAACGATCCAAAAGTTATTGATATTACCGTTCTCGCACAACAGCTCAACGCTATCGCCCAGACTGGACTCACCTATGCAAAAGATGTCTTCGATCGTGAACGTTATGAAACCCTTCAGCAAATGGCCGTTGAGCTAATCGGCTCCCGCTTTGACATTAACGCTGAGACGTGGAATCACGTTTCCGAAGTTGGTTACGCAACGCCGAAAACGGATGTTCGCGCGTTCATCCTTCGCGAAGGCAAAGTTCTGATGGTTCGCGAAGCTGACGACGGATTGTGGAGTTTGCCTGGCGGTTGGGCCGACGTTGGTGACTCGCCATCTATCGCCGTGAGCCGCGAAGTTAAAGAAGAGACCGGGTTCAGCGTAAAAGTGACAAAACTGCTGGGCGTTTGGGATCGCAACCTTAATGGCCATCCACCCTACCCCTGGCACGTTTACAAGCATATCTTCCTGTGCGAAGAGATCGGCGGAAGCCTGGCCTTAAGCCACGAATCCACCGATATTGGCTTTTTCGACATTAACGAGCTGCCGGAGCTGTCGCTGACAAGGATCGTTCCTGAACAGATAAAAGTGAGCATGAAGATCGCCACGTCAGAACGGCCGGCCTGGTTCGATTAAACAATGCTTACGGCATTTCACGCATTGCCGCCCGTATAACTGCAACCCACAGAACACAGTCCACTCCGGACGCTGCGTTGTGGGTCTGCTACTTTCTTCGCAGAGGGTGCAAAACTTACACCTTTCACAGCAAAATGTGCACGAAATAAACTGGCATTAGTTGACATCATAGTAAGGCATTTACAATTTTTATGAATCCATTGGTAAATTAAATAAAGAGTATCAAGGGAGAGGGTTAAATGTCTAAAGTTGTTATTAATCATGTGCTTTCAAATAATGTCAAAAGTATGATTTTTGAAAGCATATTAAATTACCACCATAAATACAGTGATAAGTTCCATCAAATCATTACCTCCGTGAAGCCAGTCGATAATGCAGATGTTTATGTCTATCATCGCCCGCACCTGGAGCACAAACTTACAGGGAACTCGATTGCAATTGTTCATCATGATCTCAATGAGTTTGAATCATGTTTCAGACTAGAACGATTTATATCTCGATATCGCGAAGCTAAATATGTTGTATGTCTTAACCATACGCAAGAAAGTATTTTGCAGGGTAACGGGTTGACGAATATTAAACTGATACCGCACGGGTATAATGATGATATTTTTAAAGCAATGGTCTCACCAAAAAAAGTCCATGATAATGGCAAAATAACGCTCGGCATTTTATCCAGACACTATCCTCGTGGAGTCAAGGGTGAATCATCCGTTATTGAAATAGCAAAGCGATTACCTATCACTGATTTTAAATTCATTTTGATTGGTGAAGGGAGAGATATCCTTAATTCAAAACTCATGAGTCTTGGTTTCGATAGTGAGTTTATTAACTTTTTGCCTTACTATCAATACGCGGATGTTTACCACAGAATTGATTTCTTGTTAATAACCAGTTTCTATGAAGGGGGACCAGCAAGCATTCCTGAGGCTATTGTAACAGGGACTCCGGTGATCACAACCCCAGTAGGTATGGCAAACGATCTCATTTCACATAATTATAATGGCGTCATTCTTTCTGGAACGTATGACAATTACGCCCAGTCGATCATAAGAAGTTGCTCTGCGAGAACATATAACCAGCTGGCTGTAAATACATTATTAACCAAAAAGCACGTGCTGACATGGAAAAATGTCGTAAATCAGTATTCTGAAATGTATGAGGGTATTTTAAATGAGCGGAAATAAAGGCGTATTTTTTTCTGACAGGAAAAACTTAAATAAATCCAGCTTTGGTAAATTATTTCGTTATCTCGACAATAACTCTATTCCATACCTTATGGATGATGACAGTGCAGCATTTAAATACAGCTCTGGAGACTATAAGCATCTGAAGCTGTCAAAGGAGTTCATAAGTAAACATAATCAGTACATGGCATATTCCCGAGATGATTTACTCAATGTTACTCACTATGGCATTAACCTGTTTGATATATATCGCAGCGAGGCTCTTTCTTATTATTTGAAAATGAAATCTTTCAGGGAGTTATTGCAGGGAAATACTTCAATAGTGTCTGTATTTAATGCCTTTTTCGAGAGTGACAAAGATAATTTGGTTATGTGTATATGCATCTCTGCTTTTTGGTTGGATTACTGGATTGCACGATTGAATGTCATGTCGAAATATAAATATGTAGGTATTTTTTCTGGTGCGCAAATATTTAACATGGCATTGATTGAAGTGTCTAAACGCTCACAGATTACTCCGTTATTGATGGAAAGTTTCTTTACGGGCAATGAGTTTTATCTAGAAGAAAAATACGAGCCTCTGCCAAATAATACCAATCTTAAATTCGATAACATTTATAATAACATAAGCATTGTTGATTATGATCGCTTATTAAAAGATGCAAGCGTCAAAATAGCCAATAAAAGAAATAAAAATAACACTGAGGGGCAAGATAGGTACATACCGCAAGATAACGCAGGAAAATGTACAATCACAATAATCGCGCAGGTTGTTAATGACTTCTCAATCATCCTAACAACAGGCAGTTACCTTAACTCCGTTGCATTTTATAAACAGCTTATTGATTGCCTGCTGCAAAACAAAAACAATTATGTGATATTAAAAACCCACCCATGGGAGATTAAAAAGAATAAAAGCAGAATTACTCACAATGAAATTGTACAGCATGTTTTAACAAAGCCTTATAGCGATCGGTCAAGATTTGAAATTATTGAAAGCTGGGACATTGATGAATTATGCAATCATTCAGATTATATCATCACGTTATGCTCTCAAGCTGGTATTGAATGTGCAATAAGAGGAAAGAAAATCATCCAGTTCGGAGATGCATTTTATGGAAATAAAGGCTTCACTCATGACTATACGGACTTAAAATGTTTTATGAATGATTTCTCAGCAAACCGTGTTTCCTCCGTGCTCAATTCTGAGGAAGTTAACAAGGTTAATGAATTTTTGATTAAGATGATATCGCGCCATCTTGTGTCGAACCTTGATGCGGATGAACGGATGTTAGCCTATTATTTTAAGTAGTGACATAAAATGTGCCTGGCCTCATCTTTGAGGCCAGGGTGTTTACGACACTCCGCGCATTACTCCGCGCACTCTCCTGACCCGAACCTTAACGCTAATAATCGACAGCGCTGCAATCGCCATCAGCATCACGCCGACTGCCGACATGGCCGTAAAGCCAAACCATCTGAACAGGAACAGGCCCGCGATGCCGCCGGTTAGAAATGAGAAGATCGTTGTGAGATGGGTCTTGAGCTGACTCCTCTGCGCGGCGCTATCTTTGGAGAAATCCCGGCGTAGCATGGCCGCCAGCACCGACGCTAGCGAGATCCCCGCATCGGTTAAGGTCCCGGTTATATGTGTCGATCTGACCCGGCCACCAGAGAGCTGCGTGGAGGTCGAGTTATGCAGGCCCATCAGACCGCAAAGAACAACGACGATTTCCCGGTTCGATGAGAATGCATGATAGTAGATCTCATACAGCGAGATCCCGGTCAGGAAGATGCCCTCGACGAACAGAATCTGACAGAAAATCAGCCGACAGTTGTGCACGATCCCCCACAGCACGATGATGCGGGCCAGCACTGCCCCGCTGACAAAGGCAACGATGATGGCGCTAAAAAACAGCACGTCCCGCAGGTCCGTATTCGAGACTTCGCTGGAGAGCTGGGAGGTATTGCCGGTCATATGGGAGGGAAAGAAGCCAAAGGCACCAAGGGCGATAGCATTCAGCAGGCCTGCCGCCGTCGCCAACCACAGGGCCAGCTTGCGGTCCTCATTGTGCGAGCGTGTTCTTTTGAGTTTAATCAGCAAAGATAACCTCCGGTTACCAACATCAGCTAAATCATTAAGCTAGCAGAACCACAGCCTTTCACGACTAAGACATGCCTGAATTCAAAGAGATCTGTTCGGCGAGGATCTTTTTCAGCTCTGGAATACAGGAGCCGCAGTTAGTCCCGCACTTAAGCTTTGCGCCGAGCTGCTGGACGCTGCCGCACCCCTGGCGCACGGCGTCAGCGATGGTCACTGCACCTACCGCAAAGCAGCTGCAGATCGTTGCCCCGGCTGGAGCCTTACCGTTTTCAGCCCTACCGGCCAGCAGAGCCAGGCGCTGCTGCGCGGTCTGTGGAGGCTGGCTGAACGCCGCCACTACCGCCTGCCGTTCCAGCTCAGGGCGCTCGCGATGGGCGTAAAACGCCAGCTGTAGCTCGCCGTCCGCCCACGCCAGCAGATTGAAGCCGCCATCGCCCAGGCGGGCTGACTGACAGGTCCACTGTCCGGTAGCAACGTACTCGTTCAGCCACGCCAGCCAATCCTGCGGCGCGGAGGAGTCTGCCAGCGTATAGTGCGTAACGCCCGGCTGCGCGATGCGGCTCCAGTACGCCGTGGCGGGCGGCGTCAGCTGGCTGCCGCGAATAAACAGTTCGCCCTGCCATGCGGTCTGCCAGCGACGCAGGCTGACCGGCATATGTTTACTCTCCGGCTGGCCGGAAAGCGGATCGGTATGCGCCTCAACCAGCGCATCTACCCTCGCCTGCTGGCTAAACTGGCTGTTCCAGTGCATCGGCACAAATACGCTCCCGCGCGGTTGCAGGCTATCAGGCTGGGCGCGCAGCAGCAGCCAGCCGTGGGATGATGAGACACGGACCAGATCCCCGGCGCCAATGTGCGGCGCGTCATCGGGATGAAACTGACAATACGGCTCGCTAATATGCTGCATCAGGCGCGCAGATTTACCGGTGCGGGTCATCGTATGCCACTGATCGCGGATCCTGCCGGTGTTCATAATCAGCGGATAAACATCCGTCGGCTGATTGTTTGGCAGCCGCGGCGTAATGGCGATCAGCCGTGCTTTGCCATCGGCATGGAAGAAACGCCCGTCGGAAAATAGCCGCTCCCTGCCCTGCGGATTTGCCGCGTTGACCGGCCACTGCACCGGGCGCAGCTCATCCCACTGCCGGTTGGAGAGTTGCGCCAGGCCGCTGATATCAAACGCCCGCGCGCCGTTGTTTTCGAAACCGGACAGCGCGGCATGCTCGCGAAATATCTCTGCCGGATGCTGATACGCAAACGCCTCGCTAAACCCCATCCGCTGGGCAACCTGGCTGAGGATCCACCAGTCCGGTTTCGCCTCTCCCGGCGCAGGCAGAAATGCGCGCTGGCGCGAGATACGGCGTTCAGAGTTGGTCACGGTGCCATTTTTTTCGCCCCAGGCCTGAGCCGGCAGGCAGATATGGGCTGCACGGGTGGTGTCGGTATCGCGCATCACATCGGAGACAATGACCAGCGGGCAGCGCGCCAGCCCAGCGCGGACCCGATCCGCATCCGGCAGTGAGACCAGCGGATTAGTACCCATGATCCACACCGCCTTTATCTGCCCCTCCTCTATGGCGCGGAACAGCTCGACGGCGTTTAGCCCGGCACTTTTTGTGACGTTGTCACTCTTCCAGAAGCGCCCTACGCGCGCGATATCGTCGGCAGTAAACCCCATATGCGCTGCCAGCTGGTTCGCCAGTCCGCCTACCTCCCGTCCGCCCATGGCATTTGGCTGACCGGTTATCGAAAACGGACCGCAGCCTTCGCGACCAATTTTACCCATCGCTAAATGCAGATTTATGATGGCGTTACACTTATCTACCCCCGAACTGGACTGGTTAATGCCCATCGAATAGAGCGTGACCAGGCGATCGCTATCGGCAATCGTTTGATAGAACGCCCGCAGCTGCGCCAGCGTCAGGCCGCAGAACGCGGCGGTTTTTGCCTCCGGCCATTCACCTGCCGCCGCCAGGGTCTCATCTGCCCCCTCGGTATAATGCTGTAAAGACTCGACATCCAGCCTGCCGCGCTCCGCCATTGCGTTCAGCGCCCCGCAAAAAAGCGCCGCGTCGCTGCCGGGACGCAGCGGCAGATGCAGATCCGCGATATCACAGGTAGCGGTGTGGCGCGGATCGATGACAATAACGCGCATCTCCGGTCGTGTTTTTTTCGCCTGCGCCAGCCGCTGATAGACCACCGGATGTGCCCAGGCGGTATTCGACCCGGTAAGGATCACGCAGTCGGCCAGCTCCAGATCGCGATAGCTGCACGGCACGGCATCGGCCCCAAACGCCCGCTTGTAGCCCACCACCGCCGAGGCCATGCACAGCCGCGAGTTGGTATCCATGTTCCCCGCGCCGATAAAGCCCTTCATCAGCTTGTTGGCAACGTAGTAGTCCTCCGTCAGCAGCTGGCCGGAGCCGTAAAAGGCTACCGCCTGCGGACCATACTCGCGAATGATAGCCTGCAATCCCTGCGCCACCGCGTCTAAGGCCTGCGACCAGCTCACCGGCTGGCGATCGATCTCGGGATGCAGCAGGCGTCCCTCCAGATCCAGCGTCTCCCCCAGGGCGCTGCCCTTAACGCATAACCGCCCAAGATTGGCCGGATGCGAATCGTCGCCGCAGGCGGTAAACCCCTCTTGCTGTGGCCGCATCTTTACGCCACAGCCTACGCCACAGTAGGCGCAGGTGGTTGAAACCGTTGTGCTGTTCATAGGCTCACCGTCTCGATAATCTCGACAGGCCGGGCCGCGTGGCTCTCGGGATCCTCATGCACCCAGACGCGTCCGCCCTCCACTTTCACTGGCCAGACGCTCAGCGTGCTTTGACCATCGTCTACGCTGCGGCCATCCCGTAAGCGGAACCGCTGCTTATACAGAGGGGAAATAACCACCGGCTCGCCCTTCACGTCGCCCAGCATGCCGCGAGCCAGCACGTTGGCATCGCTGTTTGGCTCATGGTTACTGAGGGCAAACACTTTCTGCGGATGATCCGGGAGAGAGAACAGCGCAATCTGCTGGTTCTTCAGCCGGGCCGCCATGCCCGCATTGGCCGGGATCTCGCTCAGGTCACAGATCTCCACCCAGCCTTGCACCGACTGTACTGGTTCATCGTTGTTAACAAAGGGTTTAAATAGCGCGAGACGATCGGGTGTCGCCAGCGTAGTCTGCCATTCGCACTGGTAGGTCTCGACCACCGCGTTCATCTCATCTTCAAGTTCGGCGGCGATGTGTAAGCTATCTTCCAGTACCACCTGACGCAGGTACTCCATGCCGCCCTCAAGGTTGTCCATCCATGTGCTGGTGCGCTGCAGGCGGTCAGCGGTGCGGATGTAGAACATCAGGAACCGATCCACGGTGCGGATCAGCGCCTCCGTGCTCAGGTCCTGGGCCAGCAGATCCGCATGCCGTGGCTTCATGCCGCCGTTGCCGCAGACGTAGAGGTTCCAGCCCTTGTCGGTGGCAATCACCCCGACGTCTTTGCTCTGCGCTTCGGCACACTCTCGCGTACAACCCGAGACGGCCATCTTGATTTTGTGCGGTGAGCGCAGGCCCTTGTAGCGGTTCTCCAGCTGCAGCGCCAGCGTGGTTGAGTCCTGTACGCCGTAGCGGCACCAGTTGGAGCCGACGCAGGACTTCACCGTTCTCAGCGACTTGCCGTAGGCGTGACCGGTTTCAAATCCGGCCTCGACGAGCTGCTGCCAGATTTCCGGCAGCTGCTCCAGCCGTGCGCCGAAGAGATCGACCCGCTGCCCACCGGTGATTTTGGTATAGAGGTTGTAGCGTTTGGCTACCTGACCGATGGCGATCAGCCCGTCCGGGGTGATCTCCCCGGCCGGAATGCGCGGCACGACTGAGTAGGTGCCATCTTTCTGGATATTGGCAAAGAAGCGATCGTTGGTGTCCTGCAACGGGAGATGCTGCGGCTTAAGCAGATAATCATTCCAGCACGACGCCAGCACCGAACCGACCAGCGGCTTACAGATCTCACACCCGTGGCCCTGACCATGCTTGCTGATAAGTTCATCGAAGCTGCGGATGTTGCCCACGCGCACCAGGTGATAGATCTCCTGACGGGAATAGGCGAAGTGCTCGCAAATATCCTTCTTCACCTCGACGCCCATCTCGCTCAGCGCGAACTCCATCACCTGTTTTGTCAGTGCCGCACAGCCGCCGCAGCCGGTGGCCGCTTTGGTGCAGGACTTGATCCCGGCCATGTCGCCGCAGCCGCCCTTTACGGCGTTGCAGATGTCGGATTTGCTGACGTTATGGCAGGAGCAGATCTGCGCCCCGTCCGGCAGCGCCGCGACGCCCAATGCCTGGGGGGCACCGCCCACGCTGGCGGGCAGGATCAGCCCTTCCGGGCTGGCGGGCAGCGGCATATCGTTGAGCATCATCTGCAACAGGGTGCTGTATTCGCTGCTGTCGCCCACCAGCACCGCGCCCAGCAGACGCTTGCGATCCGCTGATACCACAATCTTTTTGTAGATCTCTGCCGGGCCATCTATCCAGCTATAGCTTTCGCTGCCCGGCGTGCGGCCATGGGCATCGCCCACTGAGGCCACTTCGACGCCAAGCAGCTTCAGTTTGGTGCTCATGTCTGCGCCTGTGAAGGCCGCCTCGCCGCCGGCAAGCGTCTCCGCCAGGGTACGCGCCATCTGGTAACCCGGTGCCACCAGCCCAAAAATCTGTCCGTTCCACAGGGCGCACTCCCCGACGGCAAATATAGCCGGATCGGAGGTACGACACCGATCGTCAATTACAATTCCACCGCGCGGCCCCACCTCCAGGCCGCACTCTCTTGCCAGCTGGTCTCGCGGACGGATCCCGGCGGAGAAGAGCACCAGATCGGTCTCCAGATGGCTGCCGTCGGCGAAGACCATCCGATAGTGGCTATTCTCCCCCCGCGTAATTTCACGGGTCTCTTTACTGGTATGCACCTGCACGCCGAGGGCTTCAATCTTACGGCGCAGCATCGCCGCACCGCCTTCATCAAGCTGAACGCCCATCAGACGCGGCGCAAACTCCACGACGTGCGTTTCCAGACCAAGATGCTTCAGCGCGTTAGCGGCTTCCAGCCCGAGCAGGCCTCCGCCGACAACCACGCCAACGCGGCCCTTCTCCGCGCAGGCCTGAATCGCATCAAGATCGTCGATAGTGCGATAGACCAGGCAGCCCGGCATATCGTTACCGGGAATGGGCGGCACAAACGGATAAGAGCCGGTCGCCAGAACCAGCACGTCATAGGCGGTTTGCCGCCCCTGCTTATCGACCACAAATCGGCGGTTGCGATCGACATGCTCGATGCCGTGCCCGAGGCGCAGCTCAATACCGGTTGACGTAAAGAAGTCGCTCTCTACCATCGACAGCGACTCAGCGCTGCGGCCGGAGAAGTATTCCGAGAGATGCACCCGATCGTAGGCCGGTCTGGTCTCTTCGCCGAAAACAATGATTTGATAGTGAAGATGCAGTTCGCGTTCGACCAGCTGTTGCAGAAGATGGTGACCTACCATACCGTGTCCGGCCATCACTAATACGGGTTTTGACATAACATTGCTCCTCGCTATCTCCAGGGATAACGGCTCTTTCAGGGAAATGGGGTTAGGCGCTTCAGGGGTAAACAGGCTTGACTGCGAATGGCCAAGGCGGGCGAAATAGTCCGGCCCGTCGTTAATATCTCCCCACAGCAGCACGCCTTTCAGCTGGTTATTCTGTATAAGCAGGCGGCGATAGTGGCCGTCAAAGGGATCGAAGGTGGTATGGATCTCTGCGTCATGCTCGCCGTGCAGCGTTCCGGCGCAGAAAAGATGAATACCGGTAACCTTAAGCCGCAGCGGTACGTCGTGAACGCCCATCGGCGGCGCGCTCATACCTGCCAGCTCTGCTGCCAGGGTCTCTGCCTGCTGCCAGCACGGGGCCACCAGCCCGAACGTCTGCTCGCCTAACTGACAGCATTCACCGATAGCCGATATATGCGGATCGGAAGTTTGCAGCCGACCGTTGACCACAATACCGCGGGCACAATCCAGCCCGGCGGCCTGCGCCAGGGCAATATTCGGACGCACACCGGCGGCAACGATAACCCGCCGGGCCGGGATCGCGCGCCCGTCGCGAAGCTTAACGGCCTGCACATGTCCGGCTTCGTCCGCGCCATAGGCGACCGTCTCTGCCTCCAGTACCGTCTCAATCCCTCGCGCCATTAGCGTTTCGCGCAGTAGCGCTGCGGCCTGAGGATCCAGATGCTGATCCATCAGATAGGGACCTCGATGCAGTAGAGTGACCTGCATACCACGCAGCGCCAGCGCCGCCGCAGCCTCTATGCCGAGCACCCCGCCGCCAATCACTACCGTTGATTGCCCGGCAGCAAGCTCATGCAGAATGCTCTCTACGTCCCGCTGATTGCGAAAGCCATAGATACCCGCCAAATCTGCTCCCGGCAGCGGCGGCATAAAGGGCAGCGATCCGGTAGCGATAACCAGCCGATCGTAACCCAGCGTCTGCCCGTTGATGCTTAGGGTGTGTGCCTCGCAGTCAATGGCCGTCACTGGGGAACCGGCGATTAACGTGACGTTGTAACGTTTGTACCATGCGCTGTCGTGGGTAATGATGTCAGCGAAGCGTTTTTCACCCGCCAGCACCGACGTAAGCATGATCCGGTTATAGGCAGGCTGCGCTTCGTCGCCAACGACCACAATCCGATAACGCGCCGGGGCCAGCTCGCACAGCGTCTCTACCAGCCGCACGCCCGCCATACCGTTGCCAATCACGACCAGAACAGGTTTATCCATTCTGCTTCCCTCGCCCGCTGTCTCAGTCTCAGGCCACGGCCCGGTGTTTTTCATGCAGGAAATGCAGCACCTGCTGGCGGTAGTGATGGAACCGCGGATCGTTCGCCAGGGTCAGCCGCGAGCGTGGACGCTCCAGCTCGACATGCAGCACCTCGCCGACCTTTGCCGCGGGTCCGTTGGTCATCATCATCACCCGGTCAGAGAGCAGCACCGCTTCGTCAACGTCGTGGGTGATGAGCAGAATGGTGGTATTCAGGCGGGACTGGATCTCCATCACCGCATCCTGTAGATGGGCGCGAGTCAACGCATCCAGCGCGCCAAAGGGTTCGTCCATCAGCAGCACCTTCGGCTTCATTGCCAATGCCCGGGCGATACCGACCCGCTGCTTCATGCCGCCGGAGATCTCCCCGGGACGTTTGTGCATCGCATGCCCCATATGCACCAGCTCGAGGTTGTGTTCGATCCACGCCCGCATCTCGCTCTTGTTCATCTTGCCTTTGAAGACCTGCTCTACCGCCAGGGCCACGTTCTCAACGGCGGTCAGCCACGGCAGCAGGGAGTGGTTTTGAAACACCACGCCGCGCTCCGGGCCGGGGCCGCTAATCTCCTGGTTATCGCACAGCAGAACGCCTTCTGTAGGATGGCTCAGCCCGGCGATCAGGTTCAGCAGCGTAGATTTCCCGCAGCCGGAGTGGCCGATCAGGCTGACTGTTTCGCCGCGGGCAAGCTCAAAGCTGACGTTGTCCAGCGCCAGGAACGGCCCTGTTGCGGTTTGAAAGCGCTGGGTAACGTTCTCTACGCGGATAATGGCTTTCTCATGTTTCATCTCTCTCTCCCAAACTAGTTGCCGTAGCTAAAGCGGCGAGCAATGGCCATCAGCCCCTGCTCGAGCAGCATCCCCACCACGCCAATCAGCAGGATGGCGATGATGATGTTTTCCACGTTGAGGTTGTTCCACTCGTTCCAGATCCAGAAACCGATCCCCACGCCGCCGGTAAGCATCTCTGCTGCAACGATCACCAGCCACGCGATACCAATCGACAGGCGAACCCCGGTCAGAATGTGCGGGAGCACGGCGGGAAAGAGGATTTTGCGCATAACGGTGAACTCGCTCAGCTTCAGCACCCGCGCCACGTTGAGATAGTCCTGCGGAATACGCATGACCCCCTCGGCGGTGTTGAGGATCATCGGCCAGATTGAACAGATGAAGATGGTCCACGCCGAGGCTGGCTCTGCCCGCTGGAACAGCAGCAGGCCAATCGGCAGCCAGGCCAGCGGGCTGACCGGACGCAGCAGGGCGATGACCGGGTTGAGCATGTTAGCGATAAAGCTAAAGCGGCCGATGAGAAAGCCGAGGGGGATCCCTACCAGCGCCGCCAGGCCGAAGCCCAGCGCCACGCGTTTGAGCGAGGCCAGTACGTTCCAGCCGATGCCCATATCATTAGGCCCGGCGATATAAAACGGCTCGGCGAAGATAAGCTTTGCCGCCTCCCAGGTTTTCAGCGGCGTCGGAAAGCCGCTGCTGCTCAGGGCGGCGATCTGCCAGAGGGTAATCAGCACAACTGCTCCCAGCACTCCGGGCACCGCTTTTTTCACTGCGCCGCCTACGACCTTACGCAGGCGGCTTGCAGACGCTGGTTTTGTCACCTCTGGCTGCGGCGTCGTGATAGCCGTCTTCAGGGGGAGGATCTCAGCGCTCTCCGGCTCGGCGGCCAGCGCAACTACATTCGTTTTGGTGTTGATAGACATGTCGGCCTCACTTAACGTTTCATCGCAAAACTGTTGGCATACTCAGCGGGGTTGCTGCCGTCCCACACCTTGCCGTCAAACAGGGTGCTGCTGCGCATATCGCTGGTGGGCAGATTGATGCCCCCTGCTGCTGCTGCCGCCTGCTTATAGATGTCGGTGCGGTTGATCTTCTTAGCGACGGCCAGATAGTCCGGATCGCTATCGATAAGTCCCCAGCGCTTGTGCTGGGTCAGGAACCACATGCCGTCTGAGAGATACGGATAGTTCACCGCGCCGTCGTTAAAGAAGCGCATGCCGTGGGCGTCTTTCCATTTCTTGCCCAGCCCGTTGTCATAGTCGCCAAGCATCCGCCCCTGAATGGTCTCTGGGGAGGTGTTGACGTAGGCGCGCCCCGCGATGGCCTTCGCCGTTTCAATTCGGTTCGCATCGGAGGTGTCGATCCAGCGGGAGGCCTCCAGCACGGCCGCAGTCAGAGCGCGGGCCGTATTGGGATTGGCGGAAACCCATGCGGAGGTGGTACCAAGAATTTTCTCTGGATGATCGGGCCAAATCTCCTGGGTTGTCGCAGCGGTAAAGCCGATCCCGTCGAGAATGGCGCGCTGGTTCCATGGCTCACCAACGCAGTAGCCGCTCATGTTGCCGATCTTCATGTTCATCACCATCTGCGGCGGCGGCACCACGACGTTGCGGACGTCGTTAAACGGATGGATCCCGGCGTTGGCCAGCCAGTAGTAGAGCCACATGGCATGCGTGCCGGTGGGAAACGTCTGGGCAAAGGTGTAGGTTCCCTTCGGGCTGGCATCGACGGTTTTTTTCAGCGAGGCCGCATCGGTCACGCCCGCCTCTTTCAACTGGTTCGAGAGGGTGATCGCCTGGCCGTTATTATTGAGGGTCATCAGCATCGCCATATCATGCTGCGGGCCGGAGACGCCGAGCTGGAGGCCGTAGACCAGCCCATACAGCACATGGGCGGCATCCAGCTCGCCGGAGACCAGCTTGTCGCGCACCGACGCCCAGCTGGACTCTTTGCTGAGGGTGATTTTGATCCCGTACTTCTCATCAAACTTCTTCACCGCCGCCATCACCACCGAGGCGCAATCCGTCAAAGGGATAAAGCCCACGCGGATCTCTTTCTTCTCGGGCGCATCAGAGCCTGCCGCCCAGACGCTGTTCATAAAGCCCGGTAACATCATGCTGCCGCCCAGCAGCGCACTGCTTGCCAGAAATCGGCGGCGGGAGAGACTCACCACGGTGTTGTTATCGTCTTGCTTCATTGCGGCTTCCTGTATGGTGAAAAAATGCGCAAAAAAAAGCGTCCAGTTAGCGCTCAGTCTCCTGAACGCTAACGGACGCCTTTATCCGAAACGCTGGCTAAACCGCCGTTGGCTTAGCCGCTATGTGCTTTTTTGATAATGCAGCTTGTGTGCCAACTTCTTGTAGTCCTGTAAAATCAGCAAGGTAGTGTTGAATTAGCGGTGAGTATGGATTGTGTCTGCACCGCAACGGTTTGCGATTTGCACACCGTCGGTGCAGCTACTCCTTAAGTGTTATGGCGCTGATTTACTCATCACCGCCGCCACGGAGAGCATGGCTTCCGCAATCTCCGCCAGCTTCTTATTCTGTTTCATCGCCATGTCTCGCAGGGTTTTGTGGGCCTGCGGCTCGCTCATGCCGTGGTGCTGCATCAGCAAGCCTTTGGCGCGCTCTACCCGCTTTCGGTCAGCAAGCGTGGCGCGCAGCGCGGCCAGCTCGGCATCCTGGGCCTGTAGCTGGCGAGACTGCTGCTCAATAAGTTCGAGCACGGAACGACTGAGTTGAGGTGGGATCAGCGCCGCATAGTGGGTATCCTGCGGCAGCAGCTGCTCAATCTCCTGCTGCTGGCGCGCGCCGGAACGTTGTGCATCGCGGATCCGCTGCTCACAGCAGGTCATTAACCTCTCCTCCAGCCGATCCTCAATCAGTTTCATGCCGTCAATACGTGCCGTGGTGATGTCAAACCAGCGCAGTGCGATGTCATTGCTTTCGCCTGAGGGAGAGGTACAGGTGCAGGCAATACGGCGGAAACGCTCCAGCTCACTGCTGTCGGCACGCTGCTGCTGTTGCCACAGCGTGAGAGAGCGCTCATCGGCGAACTCCATAAAGGTGTGAAAGCAGCGCTCCTGGCCGTCAATCAGCGCCAGCAGTTGCTGATGTGTACTATTTTCGAAGTGACGCGCGGCAAAGCCTGCCGCTGCCAGCGCGCGCTCCTGCCCGGCCAGCTCTTTACCCTGCATAAAGCTGAACATGGCCAGCAACGCCCGTGACACCGTGGGATCCCCGGAGGTATCGGCGGCATCGAATACCAGCGCCAGATGGGTGCGTATCACCTCGCTATAGCGGCTCATGGCTTCGGGCTGCTGAATACTCTGCACTGCAACCTGCTCACGTAGTGCGGGCAAGCTGCTAAGGCTATGCAGCGCGGTGGCGATGCGGCTGAAGAGTCGCGATGCGTTAGCCATCTCTCCGTTGAGATCCAGCGCCGTGAGCTGTCTATCTACCGCTTCTGCAGCAAGCTGGACCTGACAGGCGCGTTCATCAAGCCGGTCGCTCCAGATCGTGCCCTGCGAGCAGAGATAGATATTTACCGTGCCCCGCTCGCGTTGCAGGTCATGGATAAGCTGACTGACAGCCCCCACCAGCTTGCTCATTTGCAGCAGCTGTTGTAGGCCGATTATTTCACTTCGTCTGGCAGCCAGCACGAAATCGAGAGCGGAAAGTGGCATGTCGGTACCTGCGCAAAAGAAACATACCGGGGATAAAGCAAGATGCGTGCCGGGTCTGAACTTTAACTATTCATGCCAGAGAGCAGGCCGACATAAACTGTTTTTTGGTCGTTTGCTCTCTTCTCAAGCGCAAACCCTTCCCGAACCACCGCCCGCAGATCGTTTCGTGCCGTATTATCCGATACCCCTAACAGCTCGCTGACGTCTGCGGCGGTATACGCTTTTCTTGGCGTCGATAGCATGACGTTTAACAGCGTCACCTGGCGTGCGGTCAACCGTCTCAACGCGCCAGTCTCAAATAGCCGACGATCGATCATTGCGCTTCTGTTGGTAATCGTTTCGATATGCTCAAGATAAATCCGGAGCGCACGACCAATGGTACTGGCCTGATACTCAAGAAAGTAAGTGAGATCCATACCGTCGGTCTCGGTGTACTGGTAGCTATGGGCGTATTTTACCGGTGCAGCGTGCAGGAGCTGGCTGATTGAGATGTATTTAAAGGCGTCATAGCCACTCTTTAGCATGAACCAGTAAAATAGCGCCCGGCTGGTACGTCCATTTCCATCCCTGAAGGGATGCTCGTGAGCAACCATAAAATGCAGGATGCAGGCTCTTATCAGGGGATGGATATACTCTTCTTTGCTGTTTAACCAGTCACAGATGTTTTGCAGCCGAGCCGCAAGCTCTACTGCCCGCGGTGGCTGATGAACGATATTGCCGTCATAATCAGCAATGACGACATCATCGGTTTCTCTAAACTCACCTGGCCGGTATTTTTTGTCATTAATGCCGCCCATACCGATCGCGTGCAGCTTCCGAATCAGACCCAGCGTAAGCTGTTCCTCTGTTAAGTCAGGAATTTCCGCCATCAAACGCGCATTGCCTGCGATCATCTGCTCATCCTCGGTACGCGGCGCGCGTCCGGATTCAAGCATATTTCTCGCCACCAGCGTGGTGGTGTTTGCCCCTTCAAGCTGTGAACTCGTAATGGGTTCTTCAAAACGCAGCTGACTTAACTCAGCTCCGGCGCCACGCAGCCGTTCGATCTGTTCATTTAGTGCCAGCGTCGTTGCATGCTTATCCGCCAGCTCGCACACTTCATATATGGCAGGGGTGATATTAAATCCAGCCGGCTCGCCAGCCTCATTGTGATAACCAATGCGCTGAAGAGCGGCGTTACGCGCCAGGCGAGTCAACGTCCAGGCTATAGTTACGTCCTCTCCCTTTTTAATTCGATACTGGAACTCTTCAAACGGCAGATAGCGTCCTTTACCGTCGGTTACCCTGTTATAATGCTGATACGCTTCCAGCTCCCTGCCGCTTAGCTGAGAAAAGGGAACGGGTGCCGGGACCTTTTTTATCGCCATAAAACTATCTCAATTTAATCTCATTTTGAGATAGTTATAGCATCTGCGTCAATCTATCTCAATATTTCGCTATTTTGAGATAGAGAGTAGCGCTTTCTTTTTACTGCCAGCCCGCTATCCTAATCAGCAAATCCCAAACCATCGGACCGGTTATGACTACACACGTATCCAAAGACCCATTGCACGGCGTAACGCTTGAGATGCAGGTGAATGCCCTCGTGGCGCGCTATGGCTGGGGAGAACTAAGCAAACTTATTAATATCAACTGCTTCAAAAACGATCCCAGCGTAAAATCGAGCCTTAAGTTTTTGCGCCGCACGCCCTGGGCGCGCGCGGAGGTCGAAGCGCTCTATTTAGATTCACTGGATGATGCCGTCCCGCAGAAACAGGACGAGCCTGCCATTAACCCATGGGCTACTAGCCGCCTGAATAAGAGCTGAAACAGAGATGGCGCGACACATTACACGGTTAGGCGCACTGGTTGGCTGCGCGCTTTTACTTGCCAGCTGCTCTTCTAAACCACCGAAGTCACTGGTTACCCCGCTTCCGCCCGTGGCGAAGCAGCCCCTGCCGGATAAATCTGCGCGCAGCAATGAGCCGGTGCGCGGCGTCTGGCTAACCACGGTCTCCCGTCTCGACTGGCCGCCAGCGTCATCGGTCACCGCCAGCCCCGCGCTGCGCATCAGCCAGCAGCAGAAGGCGTTAACGGATAAGCTGGACAACCTGAAACGCCTTGGGGTGAATACCGTCTTTTTCCAGGTAAAACCTGACGGGACCGCGCTCTGGCCCTCTAAGATCCTGCCGTGGTCAGATATGCTTACCGGCACTATCGGTACCGATCCCGGCTACGATCCGTTGCAGTTTATGCTGGATGAGGCCCACAAGCGCGGCATGAAGGTGCACGCCTGGTTTAACCCCTATCGCGTCTCTACCAACACTAAACCCAGTACCGTTGCCGAGCTGAACCGTACCCTGCCGCTCAATCCGGCTAGCGTGTTCGTGCTGCACCGGGACTGGATCCGCACCTCCAGCGATCGCTACGTACTTGACCCTGGTATTCCCGAAGCGCGGGACTGGATCACCAGCATCGTGGCTGAGGTTGTGGCCCACTATCCGGTGGACGGCGTGCAGTTTGATGACTACTTCTATACGGAGTCGCCCGGCTCGACCCTTAACGATAATCAAACCTATCAAAAATATGGCAGCGGATTTGCCTCAAAGGCGGACTGGCGGCGCAACAACACGCAGCAGCTGATCGAGCAGGTGTCGCGCACCATTAAACAGCTGAACCCCAACGTAGAGTTTGGCGTGAGTCCCAGCGGCGTGTGGCGCAACCGCTCCCACGATCCCGCCGGGTCTGATACGCGTGGCGCGGCGGCCTATGATGAGTCCTATGCCGATACCCGTCTGTGGGTGCAAAAAGGCCTCGTGGATTACATTGCTCCGCAGATCTACTGGCCCTTCTCGCGGGATGCGGCGCGTTATGATGTGCTGGCGAAGTGGTGGGCAAACGTAGTGAAACCCACCCATACGCGGCTCTATATTGGCGTGGCGCTGTATAAGGTAGGCGAACCGTCGAAAACCGAGCCGGACTGGACGGTTAACGGCGGCGTGCCGGAGCTGAAAAAGCAGCTGGATCTTAACGATGCCCTGCCAGAGATCGGCGGCACCATCCTGTTCCGGGAGAATAACCTCAACCAGCCCCAGGCTCAGCAGGCGGTGAACTACCTGCGGAGCCGCTGGGGCAGTTGATTAGCGAACGTTAGTTAGCGAAGCGCGCCGGAGGTGGCAACCGCCTCCACGCGCTCCATCGCTATCGGGATGCTCTTATAGGCCGGGATCCCGCTTTTGGTATCGTGACTGTCTAACGGTACCATGACGTTGGCTTCAGGATAGTAGGCGCCTACCGAACCCGGTGCCATATCGATCACCACAATGGTCAGGTTGTGCATACGTCGCCCGGTAGCGTTCCCTTCATGATCCAGCGCGGTAATGTTGACCTGATCGCCCACCCGCAGATTACGCTTCTCGGCCTCATCAGGGTTGATAAACAGCACGTCCCGTCTGCCGGTGACGCCGCGATAGCGGTCGTTCAAACCATACAGCGTGGTGTTGTACTGGTCGTGGCTACGCAGCGTGGTCAATACCAGGTCGTGACACTTCAGCGAGCGCGGATCTTCATTGATACCCTGCATGATTTTAAATTCGGCTTTACCCGAGGGCGTATTCCAGATCCGCTCGGATGCGGTGTTACGCAGGCGGAAGCCGCCCGGTTTTTTCACCCGCTCATTGAAGTTGTCGAAGCCGGGGATCGTCGCCTCAATGGCATCGCGAATGAAGCTGTAGTCCCCTACCATTCTGTCCCAGTTGACAACGGTGTTCGGCAGGGTCGCTTTCGCCAGCGCGGCGACCAGCGCAGGTTCGGATTTCAGGTGCGGCGAGGCCGGGTTAAGCGAGCCGTGAGAGGCATGCACCATCGACATAGAGTCCTCAACGGTAATGCTCTGCTCGCCAGAGGCCTGCACATCCAGTTCAGTACGGCCCAGCACCGGCAGAAGATAGTTATGCTTGCCCAGCAGCAGATGGGAACGGTTGAGCTTGGTCGCCATATGCACGACCAGATCGAGCTTGCGCATCGCCGGGAAGGTCACCTGCGGATCGGAGATCGCCTCGGCCAGGTTGCCCCCCAGGCAGAGCAGCGCCTTAGCGTGGCCGTCGCGCATCGCCTGAATGGCCGCGACGGCACCATGGCCGTGTTTCTGCGGTGGCTTGAAGCCAAAAACCTTCTCGATGCTGTCCAACAGCGACTGAGAGGGGATCTCGGTAATCCCGACGGTACGATCGCCCTGCACGTTGGAGTGGCCGCGCAGCGGGCAGATGCCGGCCCCTTTTTTACCGATGTTACCGCGCATCAGCAGCAGATTAGCGATCTGCTGCACGTTTTGCGTGCCGTACTGATGCTGGGTGATACCCATGCCGTAGCAGATAATGGTCCGCTCGGCGTTGGCATAGAGGCGGGCGACATGCTGGATCTCCTTGCGCTCCATACCGGAGACCTTGAGGATATGCGCCCACTCGGTAGCATCGAGGTCGGCCTTGAGTGCCTCAAACCCCTGGGTATGGTCGCGAATAAATGCCTCGTCGATTACCCCTGGCTCGCCTTTGGCTTTCGCCTCCTCATGCATCGCCAGCAGGATTTTCATCACCCCTTTCAGCATTGCCGCATCGCCGCCGACGCGCACCTTGTAGTAGGTCGATGCCAGCTCGGTAGAGCTTAAGGAGAGCATCTCAATTGGGCTTTGCGGCGAGGTGAAGCGCTCCAGACCCCGCTCGCGTAGCGGGTTGATGGCCACGATGGTTGCGCCGCGTTTGGAGACCTCCCGCAGCGTACCCAGCATCCGCGGATGGTTGGTGCCCGGATTATGGCCGATGCAAAGCACCAGATCGCAGTGGTCAAAATCTTCCAGCTCAACGGTTCCTTTGCCTACGCCGATGGACTCCGGCAGGCCGACGCTGGTCGGCTCATGGCACATGTTCGAACAGTCAGGGAAGTTGTTGGTACCGTACTCGCGGGCGAAGAGCTGCCAAAGAAACGCCGCTTCGTTGGAGGCGCGGCCAGAGGTGTAAAACTCAACGCTGTCAGGATCGTCATAGCTGCGCAGATGCTCGCCAATCTCTCTGAAGGCGGTTTCCCACTCGATGGGCTGGTAGGTGTCGCTGGCGGGGTCGTATTTCATCGGGTGGGTTAATCTGCCCTCACCCTCCAGCTCAAAGGCGTTACGCTCCCATAACTCGCTGACGGTATGGGCGGCAAAAAATTCGGGGGTGGTACGCTTGCTGGTGGCTTCCCAGGAGACGGCTTTAGCGCCGTTTTCACAAAACTCAAACGAGGAGGCGTGCTGTGGATCGGGCCAGGCACAGCCTGGACAGTCGAAGCCTTGTGGCTGGTTAACTTTGAACAGGGCAATGACGTCCTGCTTCACCGACATCTGACCGCGTATGGCGTCGGCTACGGCTTTTAATGCTCCCCAACCGCCTGCTGAACCGCCATAGGGTTTGATACCGATAGTACGATTTTGCTCTTTCATAATGCTCCACAATTGCTATTGCCTTTTCTGTAAGCCTGGTACAGGAATTGTGGATAGGTGAACTAATCGGAACAAAAACTCATTAACGGATCGGCTATGGATCGTGAAACGCTACCGTAAAACCCTGCTCCCGCCAGTGTTCCAGCTGCTCCTGCTGCCGGTGCGTCAGTGCTTTGCCGGTCCACAAAAAGATATGCTGGCCGGGGAACAGCTCCGGGCGCGGCACCTCCAGCGGCTCCGCCAGCAGGTCAATATGCCAGCCCCGATGCGATAGCCGCCATGCCTCCAGCCACAGCCGGGTGCGATCTTCGCTACCCCAGCCAATGAGCAGCGCTTCCCTGCCCGCTTTTTTACGCGCGTTGATCACGCATGAGACAGCATGCTCGGTAATGACGCCGTCCAGCAGGCTGGACATGGTGCGAGCCGTGTTTTGATCGAGGGTGAGACGTTTGCGTACGGGGACGAAGATATGGTCGATAAGGACGTCTACGGCGTGGTCACGCCCGAGCGCGACAATGGCCGCGCGCAGTTTAGCCGGGCGAACCAGGCGCAGTACGGCCATCATCTCTTCCTGCAGAGACGCCCAGTCATCGTGAGCAACAACCTTATTATCTTCCAGCAGCGCCTTCACCTTACTCACGGGGACGCCACTCTCAATCCAGCGTTTAATCTCTTTGATTCGCTGAATATCTTCCTCATCGAACTGGCGATGCCCGCCCTCGCTGCGTTGCGGTTTCAGCAAGCCATAGCGCCGCTGCCAGGCACGGAGCGTGACCGGGTTTATACCGCATCTTTCAGCTACATCGCCAATACTGTAAAAGGCCATCAACTCCCCTAAACTTAACGCTGCTACGCTCATGCTCAAATAGTATTATCTCATAAACCCGATCTTTTTTCTGGCCAGGCCACGGCAGGAATACCAGCAAAATCAGGACGGGCAAACAGGTAGCCCTGGAACTGAGAGATGCCTGCCGACTCCAGCCACATCCACTCCTCAGGCTGCTCAACGCCCACGGCAGAGACCAGGATCTCCAGCGAACTACAACACTTAATAATGGCCTGGATGATCGCCTGCCGAGGCCCACTTTTATGTACATCTTTGATCAGGTCGCGGTTGATTTTAATCCTGTCCGGCTGAAACTGCGCCAGCAGCAGCAGACCGGCAAAACCTGCGCCAAAGTGATCGATAGCGACGCGGATGCCCGCTGCCTTTAACTGCCTTACCGCGTCGGTAAACTCTTCGAGGCGAGAGATCACCTCGCTTTCGGTAAACTCGACGATGATCTGCTCCGGCACCAGCCCGTTGGCCTGGATCTCCTGCAGCAGGAAATCGACCGCGCCGGGGATTTTCACCAGCGTCATCGGCAGAAGGTTCACCGACAGCGTCTGCTCACCAATGTTTAGCCCGGCCGCCATGGCAAAGGCCACTTTTTTGCTGCGCAGGTCGGCCTCGTAGACATCATCTCCCGTCAGCCCTGCAAACCAGGCCTCCGGAATGTCCCCGCCCGGCGTACGCAGCAGGGCTTCGATGGAGACCACCTCGCGGGCAAAGGGATCGATCATCGGCTGAAAAGCGAAGCTGCACTCCGCGGTTTCATCCGCTGCCTGCGCCTCAGCGCGGGTCGCGTTGTTATCACAGATGAAATCCCAGGCGTCTGCGGGGGGAATTTCATAGTAGTTCTCTTTTTCCCGCTCCTCGACGAAGGTACGAAAGAACTGTAGCGCACGGTCATCGTAGGTCAGCTGATATTTAGAGGTGCCCTTATCCAGCACGCGCTGCAGTACATCGTCCCGGTCATACTCTCTTAAATTAAACAGCTCCATACCCGATTTGCCAAACCGACGCGAGGGAGCATAGTCACACAACAGCTCAACCAGGTTGTAGTGACGGGTGTCCTTGCAAATATCGCGGTAAATTTTGAACACGCTCTCTTCCGGGCCTTCAAGCAGCTGGAAGAAATGGGTTCCGTTAAAAAGCAGAATGCCTGTTACTTCAGCCTGGCCATTCTTCAGGTTTGCTGCATCGACCATCTCTTCCAACATTTTAACCGGCACGTCGTCGCAGAGATGGCTGCGGTAAATAATGGTTGTAAGCATAGTTATTCCGGGAAGATAAGTGTGTGGAAGACCACCTTAACAAATGACAGCACACAGATCTTGTAATGATTGTGCCTGATTTTAAAGACAATCTTCCCCGTGTATAAGTATGCTGCTCTGTACAGGGTACAGCTTTTTGTTAGACCTGTACAAGTTTTCTAAAAGCTTGGTAAGTTACCCTTATAACCTATTGAAAATAAGCATATATTAAAAATATCTAAAATAAATTACGAAAATTTGTACAGTTTCTATGTACAAGTTTGCCGAGTTTGTATAACTTTGTACTCGTTATCACAACTTACTGAATTTTACAGGAGTGACATATGCAGCAGAACAACCTTGTTCCGAACACAGCTAATGCCATTACCCGGTATTTCAATAAAGCTGCACTGCCAAGCCAGCAGGAGACGCTGGGTCAGATTGTGGTGGAAATTTTGAGTAGTGGTCAGAGCCTGAACCGTAAGGCAATCTGCACCAAGCTGCTCAGCCGCCTTGAAACGGCCTCCGATACCGACGAAGAGAGTCATTACCATACGCTGATTGGCCTGCTGTTTGATCGCTAAGGACATGCAAATGCACAGCAACTGATAGTTAAGTTTTACGTCGCTTTTGGTGGGCAGGTATTCATGGAAGATAACACCTCCACCACCGGGCGCTGACTCATGCCGCGTTTCCATTGCGGAACAGCGTGGCAGCAGAGACGCAGTTATGAATAGAAGTGAAATCGAACAATTAACAGATGAGCTGATTGGAGAAGCCGTCTTATCCCTCCTCAGTGAGAACGGGCCTGTCAACACAAGGGCGCTTGTCACGAGGCTGCGGGCTATGGAAGCAAAAGAGGCGGACATCCGACGACGTGAGATACTTGGACGCGTTATTGCAGAAATCAACAACAATACAAAAGTATCAATGCGCCGTCAGGCCGGACGCGAGCAGAAGGATCCTGAAAGCGAGCAGAAGGACAACGTGTTTCAACTGTTTGGCAGTAGCCAGCAGCAGAGCACCAGTAAAAAACACTGACTGCACACATTTATCTAACTTTTAACGGTACACACTATGCTTCAGGCTATGCTCCAGCAATCATCAGATCCCATTGAAGTGCTGCCCGATACGGCACTCTCCGCCTACTTCCGTAACGCAGGTGATGTCCTGGCCGATGAATCAACGGTACTGGGTGCAGTAGTAAGAACGATCCTTGCTTCCGGTGGCCATCTCACTAACAAGGCCATTATTTTGCATCTTATCCAGGCGATCGAATCCACCGGCGACGTGGTGAAGAGCGATATTATTCGCAAAACGCTGGAGATTGTTGTCGATCATACGATGGATGATATTTAATTAATGCAGTAGTGATGTAGGCCTGATAAGCGCAGCGCCATCAGGCGTTGCAGGCTTTGCCGGGTGGCGGCTCCGCCTTACCCGGCCTACCAGAACAACCTGAATCTATTCCAAATCGTTCCAGTATCTCTCTCATTTCCTCAGGCTGCGGCTCTCTTCCCAATGTAGCCGTGAGCCTTGCTGCTACTGCCGCAATTTTGTCTTCGATTGTTAGGGTAATCCTGGTTAACCGCAGGCTCTCCTGCTCCCCATCGCTAACATCGCTGATGAAAGTTACACTGTCACCTCTGGCGATGGCTTGATAGAAGGATGCATCCGCCACGGCATCAGATTTATCAGGTACATTACCGTTGTGTCGCTCCTGCTGCCAGAGCGGATCCGCCGCATAATACTGCTGATTGAGCTGAATAGCTGAGGCCACATCCCCCTGTGCTCTGAGCAAGCGCGCCTGCGTATTTTCGTAATGTTTGCGGGCAACCTCATGTTCGAAAATAGCGGCAAGCGAGGTCTCGGGACTGCAGTTAACCTTCCTTAACGGCTGGCCCTTAAAATTATAGATGCGCACATTCTCATCCTGCTCATGATAATAGAAACTGAGAGCGTCATGGAACACGGCATCGACGGGAATGGGCCGCGTCTGTTGACGGTTTTTCTTATCGATAATCAGCCAGCGGGTGCCGGTATGACGCTCATGACGACGCTGATTCTCAAAATAGGTTAATGCGGTATGGGCTACGATGCCGTTAGCCTTGGCAACGAACTGGGCCGCCTGTTTGTTCTGCCCGCTGTAGTGCATCACCAGCGTCTCCTGGGGGATAATATGCTCCCAGTTATTATCGCAATCGGCAAAGTAGTCGCTGACGGCGGCGCGGTATGCGGCGATGGCCAGATTCTGCTGGCGGGCTACCTGACCCAGCTCTCTTCCGGTAAGCGGCTTTTCGCTCAGGGCCAGCGCCTTGGCTTCGTTAACTGAGATCGGCGGACGGTGACCGGTCAAGTGCAGGTAGATCGCCCTCTTCTTCTCTTCCTGATTTAACGTATTAGCGATGCCGCAAAATTGCTCAACCCGTTTTAACAGCTCGCCGGTATCGGGATTGCCAGCAAGTGAAATCTTACAGGTTTGAATTTCACGCCCGGCATAAAGATTAGTTTCTGTTAAAAGCGACATAGCAGCGAACGTAGTGCATAAATTTACCCATAAATGTCCCCGCAAATACGCCGCCGGAGACAATCGCGAACCCGCTGAGTCCCGGCTGCGCCATCGATGCGGGCGCGATGGCCGTTAACACGGCAAAGATATACTTGGTCAAAAAGGCGAGCATCATCATCGGTAATACGGTGTAGTCGGCAGGACGGTGCAGCGTGCGGGGTTCACTGCCCGGCTGAATGCGTTTCGGGTTAATAAACTGATAGCCGATTGCCGCCCCAGCCAGCAGTCCGATCAGCCACATAGTCCATGTCCCTACCGTTGGGGGGCGAAAAGCGATTAAATCGTAGAGATCCCATACCAGGAAGATAGCGGGTACGATCAGCAGCTTCTCTAGTTTTACCGTCGCAGGCTGACGCGCCTTGATGCCGCGTATCAGCAGGTAGATAAATAGCGCCCACACCCAGAGCGGCGTGTGTATGATAATTCCGGACAGATAATCCATCGTTATGCATGCTCCAGGTTACTAAAGGGATCCCCACTCTACTCTACGCCCATTAATGCCAGGCACGATAGGCCATTCTTACAACTCTGTGTAACAACCCACACTGTTTTTCTGCCTATTTCCTCTGTGATTCAGCCCACATTTTAGCCATGAAACCGGTTGCAAGGGGTGCGTTCACTGCTAGCATGAAACCGGTTTCAAATAAAAGTCACACACTCAATAACCCATAAAAAAGGTACATCAGAATGGCCATTATTAGGGATTACAATAAGTTAGCCAGTGACATTCTTCAGGAGGTAGGTGGCGAAGCGAACATCAATAGCTTTACCCGCTGCGCCACCCGTTTACGCCTGGTTTTGAACGATACCCCTGCCGAGGCGAAAAGCCGGATCCAGAACCTGCCCGGCGTCATTGCCGTGGTAGAGAGCGGCGGCCAGTTCCAGGTGGTTATCGGCACCCACGTCGCCGACGTGTTTAACGCTCTCTCGGCGCTGATCGGTGATAACCATGCCGGAACGACCAGCAGGCCCAAAACCCGCTGGCTGGATGCGGTAATTGCCACCATGTCTGCGGTGTTCGCCCCTATCGTATACATCCTGGCCGCGGCCGGGATCCTCCAGGGCGTGCTGATTGTTGTCGGTCTGATTGACGCCGATATCAAAACCACCGGCACCTTTGCCATCCTCAACTTTATGTCGTGGACGCCGTTCGCCTTCCTGCCGGTGTTTATCGCCATCACTGCCGCGCGCCACTTTAAATGTAATCCCTTTATCGCCGTGCTCTGCTGCTGCGCGCTGATCAACCCCGAGTGGTCCGCGATGGCGGGTCGCATTGCCAATGGGGAGACCATCACCTTCCTGTTTATACCGCTGGCAAAGACGGTCTACACCTCATCGGTACTGCCGCCGCTGTTCCTGGTCTGGGCGCTCTCCTGGCTTGAAAAGCGAGTGGAGAAGATCCTGCCGGACGTGGTGAGCGCCCTGTTCACCCCGCTAATCTGCTTTGTGATCATCGTTCCGCTGACCCTGATTGTTATCGGCCCCATCACCACCTGGGCCGCGATGGGCATCGCCAGCGGCTATAACGCCCTGTTCGCCGCCGCGCCTGCGGTGGCCGCTGCGCTCATCGGGGGCATCTGGCAGATTATCGTTATCTTCGGCGTGCACTGGGGCATTACGCCGGTGATCATGGCCAACTTTGATACCCAGGGATATGACTCCTTCCAGGCCTACCAGACCATCGCGGTTATCGGCCAGATGGCCGCCGTGTTTGGTGTTTTCCTCAAGAGCCGCAACCGCGAGCTGAAAACCACCTCTCTGTCGGCGGGCGTGACCGCCATCTTCGGCATTACCGAACCGGCAATCTACGGCGTGACGCTGCGCTTTAAAAAGCCGTTTATCTGCGGCTGCATCGGCGGCGCGGTAGGTGCAGTAGTGGCCAGCCTGTTTGGCTCCCTCTACTACGCCTACGCGGCGCTGCCGGGACTCTTTACCCTGGTGAATGCCATTAGCCCAGATGCGCCGATGTCCTTCATCGGTGAACTTGCCGGTAGCGCAACGGCTATCGTCCTGACTATTATACTGGTGCAGTTTGTGGGCTTTGACGATCCGGTAGCGGAAGAGACGCTCACCGAGACGCCAGAGAGTGGGCCGATCGGCACAACCTCAAGCGCCGCAGCGAAGACCAGCCTGGCACTGAACAGCCCTCTTAGCGGAGATGTGATTGCGCTGGAAGAGGTTGCAGACGAAGCGTTCTCGCAAAAGGTGCTGGGCGACGGCGTTGCTATTCGGCCCCATGAAGGTAAAGTGGTTGCGCCCTGCGACGCCCGGGTGGAAACGGTGATCGAATCACGCCACGCCATTGGCCTTGCCTGCGACAACGGCGCTGAGCTGCTGATCCATGTTGGACTGAACACTGTGAATTTACAGGGTCAGCACTTCCGTCCGCTGGTGAAGGAGGGCGACGTAGTTAAAGCCGGTACGCCGCTGCTGGAGTTTGATAAAGAGGCCATCGAGCGTGCTGGGTACGATCTCACCACGCCGGTGCTGGTGATCAACAGCGATGAATTTCAGCTGACGAAGCTCCAGTCCGGGGGCACTATTCGTCAGGAGATGCCGTTAATGACCGTCTCCTGATAGCCTGTTAAATAATTGGGGAAGGTTATGGTCACGATACTGGATGTCGCCAGGCGGGCGGGAGTCTCAAAAGCAACGGTCTCCCGGGCGCTAAACGGTAAGGTAGTGGTCAGCGAAGAGGTGAAGGCCCGTATCTTCAAGGCCATTGAGGAGACAGGCTATCGCCCTAACCTGCTGGCGCGCACGCTGGCGACCAGCCGCTCCAACTCAGTGGGACTGGTGATCACCAACGGCCTGTATAACGGGCCGTTCTTCTCCGCCATGATCTACCAGGCGGCGACCTGCAGTGAAGATCTCCAGCGCCAGCTGGTGCTGGCCGACGGCAAGCACAGCCGGGAGGATGAGCGTAACGCCATTAACTTCCTGGTGCAGCTGCGCTGTGAGGCGATCATGATCTACCCCAAGTATCTCAGCGTTGATGAACTGGATGACATTATTGATGAGAGCAGCGTGCCCATTGTGGTGATCAACCGTGAGCTGAAGCGGAACCGTAGCAGCTCGGTGTTTGTCGATCACTACCAGGGCAGCAGGCGCATGGTGGAGTATCTGCTTGCCCAGGGGCACCGCGATATCGCTTTTGTGGCCGGCAGCGAAGGATCGCCCACGGGCGACAGCCGGCTGACGGGCTATCGCGATGCGTTTAACGCTGCGGGCCTGACGCCTGACGAAATGCTGATCGTGCGCGGCAGCTGGAGCACCGAGAGCGGCTACGAGGCGGGCTGCGCCCTGCTGAAAAGGGATCGGCCCATGAGCTGCATTCTCGCCGCTAACGATGACATGGCGATCGGCGTGACCAAGGCCATAATCGACCACGGCCTGCGGGTGCCGGACGACATCTCCGTCGCCGGATTCGATGACTCCATCATTGGCCGCTACTTTAGCCCCACATTGACCACCGTACATATCCCGATGGACGAGATGATCCGCGATGCGGTGCGTATTTTGTTATCCCCTGACAGCGCCCCGCAGTCGCTGCATAAAGGCTCGCTGATCGTTCGGGATTCAGTCGTTAAGCGAAACGCATAAAAAAGGCTGCCCTATGGCAGCCTTGTTCACTGATATTACTGTGCGGCGCTCACCCGCCAGACGGCGTCCCCCGCATCGTCGGCGATAATCAGCCCTCCCTGGGCATCCATCCCCAGCCCCACCGGCAGGCCGCGAACCTGCTTCTGGTCATCAGTTAAGAAGCCTGTGACCACCGGCTGCGGTAGCCCCACCGGCTGCCCATTCTCAAACTTGACCCACATCACCTGGTAGCCGTTGAGCGGCTTACGGTTCCAGCTGCCGTGTTCGCTCACAAATGCGCCGCCGCGATATTGCGGCATGTTGTCCCCGGTATAGAACAGCAGACCGAGCGGGGCCACGTGCGAGCTAATGGCGTAGTCGGGCTTGATGGCCTTCTCGACCAGATCCGGACGCTGCGGCTGGGCGCGCTCATCAACGTGCTGACCAAAGTAGCTGTAGGGCCAGCCGTAGAAGCCGTTCTCCTGCACCGACGTCATATAGTCCGGTACCAGATCGGAGCCGATCTCATCCCGTTCGTTAACGATAGCCCACAGCTTGCCGCTCTGCGGCTCCCATCCCAATCCGGTGGGGTTGCGCAGGCCGCTGGCGTAGATGCGGCTTGCCCCACTGGCGGCGTCCACTTCAAGAATGGCTGCCCGGCGATACTCCGCCCCGATGCCGTTCTCAGTGATATTGCTGTTCGATCCCACGCCCACGTACAGCTTGCTGCCGTCGGGGCTGGCGAGCAGGGATTTGGTCCAGTGGTGATTGATCGGCCCACCCGGCAGCTCCGTCACCTCCTGAGCAGGCGCACTGATAGAGGTCTGCCCCGTCTCATAGGGAAACTTCACCAGGCTGTCGGCATTGGCGACCCACAGGGTGTTGCCAATCAGCTGGATACCAAACGGCGAGTGCAGGTTCTCAATAAAGGTATGCTTCTCCCATTTGCCGTTGACGTTGCGCAGCAGAGTAATGCTGTCGCCCCCTTTTCCGGCCTTGCCGGAGGCGCTCTGTACTACGCCCATGATTAGCTGCTTGGGTCGGGTCGTAGGTTTCGGCGTGCTATTTGACTCCGCCACCAGCACGTCGTTGTTGGGTAAAACATAGATTTGGCGCGGGTGCTTCAGACCGTCGGCAATTTTTTCAATCTGCAGTCCGGCGGGCACGGTGGGCTTCTCGCCCTCCTTCCACGGCACACCCTCTGGCACCTGCATCGGCGGCAGCAGGAAGTTTTGCGCCTGCGGCAGCTCCGGATTCGGTCCCATCTGCTTCTGCGGATCGACAGTGGCGCCATTATCACAGGCGCTGAGCAGCGCAACAATCGCCACGCTGAGTAACGCTCGGTTATGTTTTTTCATACGGCTTCTCCTTAAGCGTTACGCTGGCGCAGCGCGAGTTGAACATTAGCCAGCAGCAGCAGGATCACCACCAGGGTAGAGAGGATCACGCCCAGTGGGACAACGGCGTAAGCATCGCGGCTATGGATAAAGGCATTCACTATCGCCAGCAAGATGGCGAGCAGGTTTAGCCAGAAGTGCAGCTTAATAGGAGAGCTAAAAGGATACCGGTGCCCTACCCATATCTGCACCAGGTTGATCAGGCGCGGAATGATGGCAATCACCAGGCCGATAACAATCAGCCAGCTGGCGGCGTCGGTCCACATAATCTGCATGCTTTTGATATAGAGAATGTCAAAAATCCAGGCGGCGGTAAAAAAGCCGAGTGGAATGGGATTGAGTAGCTCATACAGCGCTACGGCAAAGCTCGAACGTCCTGAAGCGTGAGGGGTGTGCATGTCCATCTCCTGAGCCTTTCCAGCAATTAAAGGTACCTGTAAAAGTTAGATTATTTTCGCGGAGCGGGTGGTTACACGAAATCGATCCCTATTTCTCAGTCAGACGCCTGCATTGCTGTCTAATTCCATCAAAAACTTTTTCTGCCACTTCCTGCGGGAACTGGCCTGGGAGTCGTCCGCTATTGCTAAACGCTGCTGTCTCCGGCTCATATCCTCACCATTTCTCCAGTCTGGCAGGCAAATTTGATAATTTATCGCCCTCTTCTGTCTGCTTCACGCTTGATGAGACGGGTCCCGAGGTGAGGTTGATCTCTACGCCTAGCACGGTAAACACCTTGAACAGGCGTTCCAGGCTCGCACTGGCAGGGTTGGCCTCCAGGCGAGCATAAGTCTGCTGGGTTACCCCTAACCTTTCAGACACCTCTTTTTGCGTCAGTCCATTTGCTTTGCGAAAACCAAGGAGCAAGGGACGCAACTGGGTAAGTGTCTTAACTGAATAGACATTTTTCATAATAAGCTTGCCGCAAGAATTGAATTTTATACACCCTATAAGCTGTTTTATAACAATACACCCTAAAGGCTGTTAAAGCAAGATTACACCCTGAAGGCTGTTAAAAAATCGTCCTATATCGGTAAGGCTATTACGCTTAAGCCCTAAAAAAAGGGCGACCTCCCGTGCAATGGTTGAATACCGAACTCGCAGCACATTTTTCGTTCAGTGAAAGTGGTATGTTGCTCAAGCTATGGGATACGCTTTGCCCGGCTCGCCGCTGCGGGTCGGTCCTTGAAACTATTAACAGAATTAAGGAGTTAGCATGAGATCGAATCGTCAGGCACGTCATATTTTAGGTCTGGACTACAAGCTGTCGAATCAGAGAAAGGTCGTGCGTAGTGAAGATGGCAGCGAAAAAGTGGTCACCCACCGACATGGTCGCCATCGTCGCGCCCAGTGATGCTTTAATCACCACTGATCATCCATTCCCGCGCCACCGCTCCGGTGGCGTTTCTCTTTATGAATATGTTTCAGCGAAGTAACAAGAAATTGCACTACGCATGCTTTATACTCCCCCCGCCGTACTACCTACCCCGTCCGCACGCAGGTAACCGTGCATCGCCGGGATCCGTCTACCCAGGAGTTTTTGAGATGTTGCTGAAGTACAAGAAAAACCGTTCGCTGTACATCCCCTATGCTGGCCCCGTGCTGTTAGAGTTTCCCCTGCTAAATAAAGGCAGCGCCTTTAGCCTGGAAGAGCGACGCAACTTTAACCTGCTCGGCCTGCTCCCTGAAGTGGTGGAGACCATTGAAGAGCAAGCCGAACGCGCCTGGCTACAGTATCAGGGGTTCAAAACGGATATCGATAAGCACATCTATCTGCGTAACATTCAGGACACTAACGAAACCCTCTTCTACCGTCTGGTGGAAAACCATCTCGATGAGATGATGCCGGTGATCTACACCCCAACGGTCGGCTCCGCCTGCGAACGCTTCTCTGAGATCTACCGCCGCGCGCGCGGCGTATTCATCTCCTACGAAAACCGCCACATGATGGATGACATTTTACAGAACGTCCCAGCGCACAATATCAAAGTGATCGTGGTCACCGACGGCGAGCGTATTCTGGGGCTTGGCGATCAGGGCATCGGCGGCATGGGCATTCCGATCGGCAAGCTGTCGCTCTACACCGCCTGCGGCGGCATCAGCCCGGCCTATACCCTGCCGGTGGTGCTGGATGTCGGTACCAACAACCAGCAGCTGCTTAACGATCCGCTCTACATGGGCTGGCGACATCCCCGTATTAGCGGTGACGAATACTATGAGTTCGTGGATGAGTTTATCCAGGCGGTGAAACAGCGCTGGCCGGACGTGCTTTTACAGTTTGAAGACTTTGCCCAGAAAAATGCCATGCCGCTGCTGAACCGTTATCGGAACGAGATCTGCTCCTTTAATGACGATATTCAGGGTACCGCGGCGGTGACGGTGGGTACGCTTATCGCTGCCAGCCGTGCCGCAGGCAGCCAGCTGAGCAACCAGAAGATTGTCTTCCTCGGTGCAGGCTCTGCCGGGTGCGGTATCGCCGAGCAGATCGTCGCGCAGACCCAGCGCGAAGGGCTGAGCGAAGCGGCCGCGCGGCAAAAAGTGTACATGGTCGATCGCTTCGGCCTGCTGACGGATCAGATGCCTAACCTGCTGCCGTTCCAGAGCAAGCTGGTGCAGAAGCAGGAGAATATCCAGAACTGGGAGACCAGCGGCGACGCCATCTCCCTGCTGGACGTGGTGCGCAACGTCAAGCCGGACATCCTGATCGGCGTTTCGGGCCAGACCGGGCTGTTCACGGAGGAGATTATCCGTGAGATGCATAAGTACTGCCCGCGCCCGATCGTCATGCCGCTCTCGAACCCGACCTCCCGCGTAGAGGCGACGCCGCAGGATATTATCACCTGGACCGACGGCAATGCGCTGGTGGCAACCGGCAGCCCCTTCCCGCCGGTGCAGTGGAAAGATAAGCTCTACCCGATTGCCCAGTGCAACAACGCCTATATCTTCCCAGGCGTCGGGCTGGGCGTCATCGCCGCTGGCGCGTCGCGGATTACCGACGAGATGCTGATGGCCGCAAGCGAAACCCTGGCCGAGCACTCCCCGCTGCGGACCAACGACAACGGCATGGTGCTGCCAGGACTCGATGAGATCCAGCACGTCTCTCGTGCTATCGCCTTCGCGGTAGGTAAAGTCGCCCAGGAGGAAGGCGTGGCGGTGAAAACCTCCGCCGAGGCGTTACAGCAGGCAATTGACGATAACTTCTGGCGGCCTGAGTACCGCAGCTATCGCCGAACCTCGATTTAATCAGTTGCCCGGCGGCGCTACGCTTGCCGGGCCTACAATTCCTGCTCCATTTGCGAATGATTCTCATAAATTATTGCAGAATATTTCCAGGCGGTTGCATCTTATACAGAAGTCATTAATCCTAAAGGGGTAATTGCGTCTCCCGTGACGCATTACGTTATGCATCATCCAATTGCATATCCATAAGGAGATAAAAATGAAAGCTGCTGTTGTCACTCACGATCATCAAGTAGAAATCAAAGAAAAAACCTTACGCGCCCTTCGTCATGGCGAGGCGCGGTTAAAGATGGAGTGCTGTGGGGTTTGCCATACCGATCTTCACGTTAAAAACGGCGATTTTGGTGACAAGACCGGGGTCATTCTGGGCCATGAAGGTATTGGCGTGGTTGAGGAAGTGGGACCCGGCGTCACCTCACTGAAGCCGGGCGATCGCGCCAGCGTGGCCTGGTTTTATGAAGGGTGCGGGCACTGCGAATACTGTAACAGCGGGAACGAAACCCTCTGCCGCGAGGTAAAAAACGCGGGCTACAGCGTCGATGGCGGCATGGCCGAAGGGTGCATTGTGGTCGCTGACTACGCGGTTAAAGTTCCGGATGGGCTGGATCCCGCCGCCGCCAGCAGCATCACCTGCGCAGGCGTGACGACCTACAAGTCAATCAAGATCTCCCACATCAAGCCTGGGCAGTGGATTGCCATCTACGGCCTCGGCGGTCTCGGCAACCTGGCGATGCAGTATGCGAAGAACGTCTTTAACGCCAAGGTGATCGCGATCGACGTCAACGATGAGCAGCTCAGCCTGGCGTCTGAGATGGGAGCCGATCTGACTATCAACTCGCGCAATGAGGATGCGGCGCAGATCATCCAGCAGAAAACCGGCGGCGCGCATGCTGCGGTGGTAACCGCCGTCGCTAAAGCGGCGTTTAACTCTGCCGTGGATGCAGTGCGTGCCGGTGGCCGCGTGGTGGCCGTTGGCCTGCCGCCGGAGTCAATGAGCCTCGATATCCCGCGTCTGGTGCTGGACGGTATTCAGGTCGTCGGTTCGCTGGTGGGCACCCGTCAGGATCTGACCGAAGCCTTCCAGTTTGCCGCCGAGGGTAAAGTGGTGCCAAAAGTCGCTTCCCGCCCCCTGGAAGATATCAACGCTATTTTCCATGAGATGGAGCAAGGCCAGATCCGTGGCCGTATGGTGATCGATTTCCGTCATTAAGGTAGTATGCCCTTTTCAAAGACATAGACGTTACAACGGACGTAGGATGACAAAGAAAAGGGCAACGCTGATCGGCTTAATCGCCATTGTGCTATGGAGTACCATGGTGGGATTAATTCGCGGCGTCAGTGAAGGACTCGGCCCCGTGGGCGGGGCGGCAATGATCTACACCCTAAGCGGCGTGCTGCTTTGGGTGACGGTTGGCTTCCCCGCCGTTCGGCGCTTTCCGCTCCGCTATCTGCTGGCCGGCAGCGTACTGTTTGTCAGCTATGAGATGTGCCTCGCCCTCTCCCTTGGCTATGCCGCCACGCGCCATCAGGCCATTGAGGTCGGGATGGTCAACTACCTCTGGCCGAGCCTGACTATTCTGTTCGCTATCCTGTTTAACCAGCAAAAAAGCAACCTGTGGATTGTGCCTGGCCTGCTGCTCTCGGTTCTTGGCGTCTGCTGGGTGCTGGGAGGCGACAGCGGATTGAACGTCGCCGACATTCGCGACAATATCATCTCCAGCCCGCTCAGCTACCTTCTTGCCTTTAGCGGAGCCATCATCTGGGCTGCCTACTGCACCGTCACCAGTAAATATGCCGATGGCCACAACGGTATCACCCTGTTTATCCTGCTCACTGCGCTCAGCCTGTGGATTAAGTTTGCCCTGAGCGAGCAGCCGCCGATGGTCTTCAGCTGGCCGGTTATTATTCAGCTTCTGATGGTGGCCTTTGCCCTTGGGTTTGGCTATGCCGCCTGGAATACCGGGATCCTGCACGGCTATGTCAACGTGCTGGCGGCGGCCTCCTACTTTACTCCGGTACTGTCGTCGGCGCTGGCGGCCGCGCTGCTCAGCGCCCCGCTGGGTCTGGCGTTCTGGCAGGGCGCACTGATGGTCTGCGGCGGCTCCCTGCTCTGCTGGTATGCCACACGCCAGCGCTGAACTATTGTACAATCTATTGTACGAGCCGTTCATTTGAACTAAAATATATATCAAATGAACAGGAGGCGTGATGACCATGCAACTTTTTACTCCCAAGGCAGCGCCCCTTCCGCATGACTTGCTAAGCACGCTGGGTCTGCCTGCTGCGGCGATTGCCGCTCACGACAGCATCAACATCGGCCTGAGCGCGACTATCTTACGTAGCATTGCTGACGCAACCCAGCTCGACGAGGCGTCTCTGCTGCGAATGGCCGGTATCGATCGTAATACCTATAGCCGAAGGCTGAACAGCGAGGAACAGCGTTTCTCACCTGAACAGAGCGCCCGCGTCTATACCCTGGCCCGGGCAATCAGCGCGGCGCGTGAACTATTCAACGACGATAATCTCCGGCTGGCGCAGTGGCTTAATAAACCGGCTAAAGGCCTGGGGGGTAAAAAACCGGCTGAATTACTCTCTACCCCCGCCGGGGCCGAAGCGGTACTGACTCTCGTTGGCAGGCTTGAGCATGGCGTGCTGAGTTAATGGAAACGCAGCTTTTCTGGCGGCTGGTAAAGTCGCGTTACGTCGCGACCGCATTTGATGGTTATGGCGCACGCACCTTTGGTGGCCGCTGGAACTCTCGCGGCCGAGAGTGTGTCTATCTTGGTTCATCTAAGGCGCTTTGCGTGCTTGAAACGCTGGTGCATCTGGAAATCGAGGACATTGCTGAAGGCTACAGCTTTCTGACGATTGAGATCCCAACTGCGCTGATCGCCACACTTGATCTTGCTACGCTACCAAAAGACTGGCGGGCCGATCCAGCCCCGATCTCCACCCAGCAAATTGGCGATCAGTGGCTGGCCGACATAAACAATGGCCTGCTGCTACGTGTCCCGAGCACGATTACCGGCGAGTGGAACGCGCTGTTCAACCCGGAACATCCTGATGCAAAAACGGCTCTGCTGAGTGTCAAAGCAGAGCCGTTTATTATCGATTCGCGCCTGGGCAGGCGCTGTTAGTAAGCGTTACGGCCTTCTGAACAGGGCAATACTGCGCCCTTCCAGAGTAAAGTCCGTTTCGCTATCAATAACGATGCCGCGCGTTTCCGTATCAAAGGTGGTCAGCTCCAGCACCCAGCCGCTTTCGCCAGGCTGCGGAATACGGAACTCCATGCTCTCCTCAAACGGGTTGAGCAGCATCAGCACGTCGTGCCAGGTCTCCTCTTCCTTTTTCAGATCCGGACGGCTGATGTAGACCACCAGGGCCGATCCCTCATGCCAGTGTTCAGGCTGCTGAATGCCCCCTTCGGCGTTGAACCACTCGATAAGCAGGCCATCGCGCCAGCTTTCACGACGCAGCAGCGGCTGCTCGGTACGCAGCTTGATAATCTGTCGCGTAAACTCGCGCAGCGCCTCGTTGGAGGCCGGCAGATCGTCCCACTGCACCCAGGAGATCTCGCTGTCCTGACAGTAACCGTTGTTATTCCCCATCTGGCTGCGGCCAAACTCATCCCCTGCCAGCAGCATCGGGGTGCCGTGGGAGAAGAGCAGCGTGGCGAGGAAGTTACGTTTCTGCCGCTCGCGGATCGCATTGATATTTTCGTCGTCGGTCGGGCCTTCCGCGCCGTAATTGTACGAGCGGTTGTCGTTATGGCCGTCGTTGTTATCTTCGCCGTTCTCTTCGTTATGCTTTTCGTTGTACGACACCATGTCGTTAAGCGTAAAGCCGTCGTGAGCGGTGATAAAGTTAACGCTGGCCCACGGACGACGACCGCGGATGTCGTAGAGATCGCCAGAGCCAAGCAGGCGGGAGGCAAAATCGGGTGCCACGTTATCGCCCTTCCAGTATTCGCGCACCGTATCACGATACTTATCGTTCCACTCTGCCCAGCCCGGCGGGAAACCACCTACCTGGTAGCCACCCGGGCCGATATCCCAGGGTTCACCGATCAGCTTCAGCTTAGACAGCACCGGATCCTGCGTCATGGCATCAAAGAAGCCGCCGCGCTGGTCGAAGCCCTCCGGCTCACGACCAAGAATAGTGCCGAGGTCGAAACGGAAGCCGTCAATATGCATCGACTCTGCCCAGTAGCGCAGGGAGTCCATCACCATCTGCAGCACGCGGGGATGAGAGGTATTGACGGTATTTCCCGTGCCGGTGTCGTTGATGTAGTAGCGGTGCTGGTCAGGCAGCGTGCGGTAGTAAGAGAAGTTATCGATCCCCTTAAACGACAGCGTTGGGCCAAGCTCGTTTCCTTCCGCCGTGTGGTTGTAGACCACGTCGAGGATCACCTCGATACCGGCATCGTGGAACGCGCGCACCATATCGCGGAAGCCCTGTATGCCTTTTGGCCCGTAGTAGCGCGACGCGGGCGCAAAGAAGCCAAGCGTATTGTAGCCCCAGAAGTTTTTCAGACCTCTGTCCAGCAGATGCTGGTCGTCCGGGAACCAGTGAACCGGCAGCAGCTCGACCGAGGTAATGCCCAGGCTTTTGATGTAGTCCACGGTAGCCTTGTGGCCCATCCCCTCAAAGTTACCGCGCAGCTCCTGCGGCAGCGCCGAGTTGAGCTGGGTGAAACCCTTCACATGGGTTTCGTAGATAATGGCCTGCGACCATGGAATGTTCGGACGGTTATTATCCTGCCAGTCAAACTCATGCGGGTCGATCACCCGGCACTTCGGCATAAACGGCGCGCTGTCCCGCTTATCAAAGGTCAGATCCTTATCTTCATGCAGCATGTCGTAGGCGAAGTGCGCTTCGTTCCACTCTACGTCGCCAACCAGCTCGCGGGCATAGGGATCGATCACCAGCTTATTGGGGTTGAAGCGATGACCGTTCTCCGGATCAAACGGTCCGTGGACGCGGAAGCCGTAGAGCGCGCCCGGCCTCAGGCCTGGCACGTAGCCATGCCAGACTTCATGGGTATTTTCCGGCAGATCAAGGCGGGCAATTTCGTTCTTGCCGCTTGGGTCATAGAGGCAAAGCTCAACGCGCTCTGCATGTGCCGAGAAAAGGGCAAAATTGACGCCCTCACCATCGTAGTTTGCGCCGAGAAGATGATAATCCCCCGGCAGGATTTTATATGCGTTACGGTGTTTCATTCATTCTTCTCCATAGAATGTGGACTTCAAAGGGCACATTCCTTCAGGCAATAAGCAACCAGGCGCGGTTAAGCGCTGCAAATTTTCACGATTCAAATCAATCAGCTATCAATATTTGCGGTACATCTCCAGTGATATTGGTTAAATCAAGGCGATCGTTCAGGGAGATAACCTCTCCGCTGAGAATATTGCGGTAGCGGCGGCCTGCGAGTGTTTCAGGCAGCGCAATCGTGGTATCAGTAAACCAAGCCGCTTCAGCATCGTCAGGCAGACGCAGCGCGAGGCGCGGCGCGATGACAATCAGCGCATCACCGCCTCGAATCCGAGGGGTCACCCGGGCATAGGCGATAACGTGATCCGTCCGCTCCCCCGTCACCGTCAGCGGCAGATAGTCGCCATGCCGGAACAGCGCAGGCTTCTGCTGACGCAGGCGCAGGCTTCTGGCGATAACCTGCTGCTTCAGCAGGCCGCTCTGCCAGCTCTCTTCGCTGGTCGGAACAGGCCGATCGTCCCCGACGAGCTGCTGGGTCAGCGTGGCAAAATCCGGCTCCCGGCGGTTATCGGGATCGACCAGGCTAAAGTTGAGCGCCTCGCTGCCCTGATAGATATCCGGCACGCCCGGCGCAGTGAGCTTAATCACCGTCTGGGTCAGGCTGTTAACCAGCCCGGCGCGAATAAACGGCTGCAGCGCGCTAACGAAATCCTGCAGGAAGGCCTGGTTATCCGGCGAAAGCAGGTGCCGGGCGTAGTCAAGCATCGCTTTTTCAAAGGGATCGTTGCTGTCAACCCAGTCGGTACGCAGCTTGGCTTCCCGCAGCGCTTTTTCAACGAAGTCCAGGAAGCGCGCCTCCAAAGCCTTCAGGCCTTCGGCGTCGTCGGGCTGGAGCGTAACGGGCCACACGCCCGCCAGCGCCTGATAGAGCATCCACGCCCCGGCTGGTTTCGGGGCTGGGCCATCCTCAAGCTGAACCACCTTGTGCTGGTTGATCTCCTGCCAGCGGGCAACGCATACTGCCCAGCGCGCCGGGGCTTCCGTCAGGGTGTAGAGCCGCGCCCGCGTATCCTCGCCCCGTTTGGTATCGTGGGTCGAAGTACCGGAGAGCGCATCGGGCTGCTTTTCCAGCCGGGTCTTCATCTCGGCATGGAAACGCTCAAGGGAGAATGCGCGCCGCAGCGGCTCGGCCCCGACTTCGTTGAGCGCCAGGCCCATGTTCTGGCGGAAGAAGAGCGTGTCCTCTACCGATTTAGCCATCAGCGGTCCGGTGAGCTGCTGAAAACGGGTGCGGAAAAGCGCCGCCCTGGCAGAGACGGGATCAGAGAGCGAACCGGCGAGAATACGAGTGATAAAATCCAGCGCTTCGGGATCCGGCGCGTTCGCGCTGGTTTTGACCTTCGCTACCACTTTTTGCAGCAGTTCAGCATCGGCTGGTGGCAGGCCTGCTTCTGTACCATAGGTACGATAGACCGGGAAGGCGACCAAAAGTTCTCGTAAAGCAGCGCGCACGGTGGCTTCATGAGCGGCGATCCCCTCGGATCCAGCAATGGCCAGCGCCAGTTTCAGCAGAGTCGTAAATTCGCCTTCGAAATTTCTATCGGCCATCAGCAGCTTGGCCGCCCGCAGCTCGGCCCTCATATCAGCCGGCTTATCAAGAACCTTATCGTAGGCTTTGCGTAAAGCGTCGAGCCGATCATCATCTACCAGAGCGTCCGAGAGCGCGGCAATAAACTCATACCCGGTGGTGCCGGACACCGGCCAGTCATCCGGCAGGTGCTCGCCTTTACCGAGGATCTTCTCAACGGTAATGTAGCAGTCGGCCCCGGCCTGCTGGCGCAGGCGCTGGAGATACCCTTTGGGATCGGCAAGGCCATCTACGTGATCGACACGCAGACCGTCTACCGCCCCGCTGCGCACCAGGTCGAGGATCAGCCGGTGGCTATCGTCAAAGACGGCATCGTCTTCAACGCGAACGCCAGCCAGGCCGGTGATTTCAAAGAAGCGGCGATAGGAGAGATCGCGTGGCGCGTCCCGCCACGTCATCAGCCGATAGGGCTGGCGCTCGTGGAGGGCGATAAGCTCGGCTTTATCGGTAAGCCTCAGCACCTCCTCTTCGCGTCCCTGGTAGCTCTCCGGACAAAGCGGGTAGAAATTTTCAAAATAGGCGAACGCGGGTTTCCCCGTCTGCGGATCCGCCTGCACGCTAATATCACCCTTCTCCAGCTCGGCTTCAAAGGTATCGCCGAGGAACGGCAGGGTCAGACGACGCGACCAGTCGATATCAAAATAGCGGGCGTAGCGGCTCTTTTCACCGTTTTCAACCACGTCGCGCCACCACGGATTCTCCAGCGAGGCCGCCATATGGTTCGGGACGATATCCAGAATCAGGCCGAGGCCCGCCTCTTTAAGCGCCTTCACCATTCGGTCAAAGCCTTCGCGGCCACCGATGGCTGGCTCGATCTCGTTGGCATCGGTAACGTCATAGCCATGCGTCGAGCCGGACGTGGCGGTAAAGATCGGCGAAGCATAGAGGTGGCTAATACCAAGCTGCTGCATGTAAGGCACAAGGGCAGCGGCACGATCAAAGGTCATGCCGTTACGAAATTGGATTCGGTAGGTCGCGGTTGGGATCTTCACTTTGCTTCTCCTGATGCAAGGCGAACAACAATTGAGTTCTGCGACAGTTCATCTGTCGCATTCGGCCAGGCAAAAATGGTTTCGCCCGGCAGGTCCGGTAGAGTCTGCTTACGCGCGCTAATATTCAGCGCCAGCGAGAGGGTGCCTTTTGGGAAGGTCCAGGTCACGGCGAGGAAGCCCTCGGCAGTGCTAACGACCCGCCCAGAATTGCCGCCAGCGGTCGCCAGCAGCGGCACGATACGCTGCTGGCGCAGACGCAGCAGCGCCCGGGTCAGCGCCAGCCAGGATTGCCCTTCGTGGTTTTCCAGCTTATTCCAGTCCAGCTTCGACTGCATAAATGTGCTCTCAGCGTTGGGATCGGGCACGCTGTCACCTTCGTAGCCACTGTGTCCCTCAAACTCTTTTGCCCGGCCCTCGCGAACGGCTTTGGCGAGATCGCCATGAAAATCGGTAAAAAACAGGAAAGGATTGTTTTCGCCGTACTCCTCTCCCATAAACAGCAGCGGAATGTGTGGGGACAGAAGCAGCGCAGCCAGCAACACCTTCGTTCGTTCGGCTCCCGCCAGGGAGACCAATCGCTCACCCTGGGCGCGGTTACCCGTCTGGTCGTGGTTCTGGATAAAATCCACAAAAGCCACCGGCGGCTGGCCGGCGCTGTTCACGCCGCGAGCTTCGCCAGAGTGGGCTGATACCTCTCCCTGATACGCAAACCCTTCGGCCAGCGCTCGCGCCACCTGTTTTTCCGGCTCGTCAGCAAAGTCCTGGTAGTAGGCGTGGGTTTCGCCGGTAGCAAAAACGTGTATGGCATTGTGAAAATCGTCGTTCCATTCGCCGCTGAACAGCGGAGCTGCCCCCTCTTCATCACGCGGATGCAGGAAAATGACGTTACGGCTATCTTCGGTGGTCAGGTGGACTGGCCGGTCGGAAATCTCCGTGCGAATGCGCTCGGCTATCTCAATCAGGACATGCTTCTCAGCGCTATCCTCTATCTGGTCAATAGCATCAAAACGCAGTCCGTCCAGGTTGAACTCTTTCAGCCAGTAGAGTGGTGCTTCGGTTATGTAGCGGCGCACCGCATCGACGTCATAGGCGATGCCGGGTCCCCAGGGCGTCATTCGCTCCTTGTGGAAAAATTCCGGTGAGATCAGCGGCAGATAGTTACCTTCCGGGCCGAAATGATTCAGCACAATGTCGAGCACAACCGATATGCCGTAGCCATGGGCAGCATCAACAAAGGCCTTAAAGTCGTCTGGCGTACCATAGGCGGAGTGCGGCGCATAGAGTAGAACACCATCGTAGCCCCAGCCTCTGTTACCACCAAATTGCGACACGGGCAGAAGCTCGATGGCGGTAATACCTGTTTCAGCCAAATAAGGCAGTTTTTCGATGGCGGCCCGAAAATTTCCTTCGGGGGTAAAGGTACCCACGTGCAGCTCATAAAAAACCGTCTCTTCCCAGGGACGACCCTGCCACTGCATATTTTGCCAGAGATAGCTCTCCGGGTTTACAACCAGCGAGGGACCATTAACATCGGCCTTTTGCCCACGGGATGCCGGGTCCGGCAGAACGGTACCATCGGCCAGAACATAGTTATATTCCGTACCAGACGCGATCCCATTTGCAGAAAATTCGAACCAGCCTTCTCCGGCCGGGTTCATCTTAAATTCCTTGCCGGTGAGCCTGAGCGTGACACTTTCCTGTCCGCTCGCCCAAACACGAAAACGCACTGTGTCGGCGGCCACGAACTCGGCCCCCCAGGTTTTAAGAAAAGATCTGGACTCCATGCAGATACCTCAATAAACGCAGACGTAACGAAAGGGTGTTAAAACGGTGTTCGGGTAGCGACCTCTTCTGACCGTGTGTAAATAAAATCATAGCCTATGGTGCAGATTATGATGTGCAGTTCTACTTAAGGAAGGTTTATGTACAATGATGGGCGCGATATATCGCTTTCAAATAAAGGAGTTACCAGTGACCCTGGGTCAAAGCCAGCTAAAAAAATATCTCTTTTCTTTTCATTTACCATTTCTTATCGATATTATTAGGCAACAAAATAAGTTGGCTGGCGTGTCTGAGCCGCGCTTAACAGCATAAAAATTATTTAACCGGATCGGAAACGGCAGATATGTGCGATAACGATGTGAAACATACACCTGATTGCAACTTAAAAAAGAGCGTGTACGGCGTCATTCAGGGTGTCCCTTCACGGGAGGAGACGCTGGGCGATATCGTTATGGCACTTTTGCGGTCCGGCCAAATTATCAGCAGACGCACTATCTGCCTTAAGCTGATTGGCAGGATTGAAGCCGCAACCGATCAGACTATGCATGCCCATCTCAGCGATGTAATGCGTCTGATTTTGCGAAACCATTCGTTATGACGGCTTAATAAGCATAATTTACCTGTCAATCTCGGGCATAAGTGGGCATACTGTCAATATGATAAGCACTCCAGCGCCGTATACCTATTGAGAGGCTCAATGAGCAAAAATGATAAAGACAGGCTGGTTGATAAGATTATGGGTGAAGCGGTAATGACGCTTCTTGAAGCCGATGACAACGTCTCTTTTGACGCGCTTATCGGTCAACTGCAGGATACCCTGCATGACGAAACCGACTTTGGACGACGTGAAGCATTTCGTACCGCAATTAATGGGGTGCACCACTTCAGAACGTTGCCTGACGAAGGGGAAACGCCTTCCCGCTCGCTTAAGTTAAACAGACGTGATTCTGTCCTGTATCACGCGAAATCTGAGTATAAGCACTGATCATCGATGCCTGTTAAATCTCTATGATTAGCAGGTTCATTTCCACATTTAGATTCGCCCTTCTAATCAGACTTGCCTTCAGCATGTTCCCTTAAATGCTCTCTGTGAATTTGATCTTGGCTGACAAGCCTGGAAGATAAACCCCTTCAGCATTGAGAGTGCAATTGATCGAAGATGAACAGGTTCGACTTGAGAATATTCAAGAGGTAGTTGGCGAGGCCGCAACGTGGCTGATGAACTCACAATTACCTGTAAATGCAGACAACCTGATGATGGTGCTTCGTGCCCGGCGCATCATGGTGAAAGATCCGCGGCAAAAACGTACTCTGGATGCCTGTGTGGCTTATCTAAGGGCGCGGATAATGAAGCCAGCGTAAGCTAACGCCCTGCCGGTAAATAACCCGGGACAGGGCGTGGTTAATATAATTACAGATCGTCCGGTGTTTTTTGCACGATCAGTTCAAGCGCGTTGCGGTAAACATCGAGCTTGACGACATCTTCCTCTGTTTCGAGCAGCCTGATGAGGGCCAGAATCAGATTTTTATTATTCACCTCGATGCGGTTACTTTTGAGATTTTGTGCGAGCTCTTTGATAAGCGCGCGTTCGGACTCAAAAGCCTGAATACCCTGGTCGAAGTAAGCGTTTACGTGATCTTCAGTTGTTGCGCTGTGCATCAATATGCCTTCAATTTTAAGTTACTGGCCTCTCTCCATATCGAGAGAAAATTATTACCGGAATAAACGTAGACAGCAAATTACGCCTGCGCAATATCTCTCATTTCGATCGGCTAAAATTCATACGACCCGTGCATAAATAGCGATCAACCACGACCTTTGCGCTGCATTATCGCCAGTGCGGTAAGCATCAAAATAAGCCCGGTAAGTAGCGTCAGGGTTGCCATCGCCATCCCCTGCCCGACCGATCCCTGCTCAAACTGCCGCCAGATAAACACCGCTACGGTTTGTGTTCCCGCCGGAGAGAGCAGCAGCGAAGTCACCAATTCGCGTGAGGCGATGGCAAACACCATCAGCATTGCCGCCAGCATAGCCGGAAATACCAATGGCATAACGATAAACCGCAGCGCCTGCAGCGCGCTCGCACCGTGGACGCGGGCGGCTGGCTCCAGATTCCCGCCGAGCTGGCGCAGCGCGCTGGTGATATAGCGCACCGGCCAGGGCATCAGCAGGCAGCAGTAGGAGAGCAGCAGTATCGCCCAGGTATTGTAGGGCGAGACGGGCCAGAAGGTGCGGTTCCACAGCAGAATAAGCCCTACGCCAACGACAATACCCGGCAGCGCCGCAGGCAGTAACGACAGCGCATCCAGCACGCTGCGGCCTTTGATCTGCCTGACAACAACCAGCCACGAGACCAGCAGTCCAAGCAGCCCGGTAATGACCGACGCGCCCAGCGCCAGCGACAGACTGGTGCCCAGCGCTGACAACGCATCCCCCTGCTGGGAGAAGAGTGCCAGGTAGTGCTGAAACGTCACGTTGCGCCATGCCAGCCCCCCCGACAGCGTTGACATCACGCCGGTAACCGCCATAGATAAACCCGGCAGCCCTACCGCCAGGAAACCGGTTAACGCCATGACCATCACCACCGGAACGGCGGCGATGCCAAGCGTAGCGCCCATATTCTCGGTGGGCTTTCCGGTTACGCTGGTCACCTCTTTATCCCCTACCAGACGACGCTGGAGCCACCATCCGGCCAAGGCAATAGTGATCAACACCATCGAAAGCAGAGACGCACCGGGCAGATCGATTGGCCAGTCGGCGAGCTTCTTCTCAATACCTACCGTCATCATCACTACCCCTGAACGAGAGCCGAGCGCCGCCGGGACACCATACTCTTCGATAGCCAGAGTAAAGGCTAACAGCATGCCTGCCGCCAGCGCGGGCGCGACCATCGGCAGCGTGATATGCCAGAACGCTCGCCAGGCCGTGGCGCCGTGCACCCGGGCAACCAGCGCCAGCCTTTGCCCGCTGGCCAGCAGGCTGCGCGAAACGGCGAAGTAGACCACCGGGAAGATATTCAGGGTCATGACCAGCACGATGCCGCTGCGGCTAAAGAGCAGATCGTTGAGATCGATTCCGCTCAGCTGGTCCAGATAACCATTAGTCTGGAGAACCAGCATCCACGAGAGCGCAGCAATATAGGGCGGCGTCAGAAACGGGATCAGGAAGATAAGGTCCCACAGCCTCGGGACCGGAAGATTAAACAGCCCGCGCATCACGCCAAGCGGCAGACCGATCAGGGCGCTGAGCAGAGCAACGCCAGCGGCGATCCACAGCGTACCGCCCAGCATGGCGGGCAGCTGTGGCTCCTGAAACTGCGGCGCGATGCCGCTAAACGCCCCGCTCAGAGAGCCAGCGCTAAACTGCGGGAAGATGGCCTGCAGGATAATAAACAGCAACGGCAGCGCGACGAGGATCGCCAGCAGCGCCACGGTGGTGAGCGTAATAAATTTCTGTTTCACAACGGCTATCCTGAAAGCGGGGTTGCCCCCGCCGGGTAATTACTGCGCGAAAAGCGTATTAAAGCGTTTCAGCACGTCGCTGCGCTCGCTGTTGCCGTCGTTGGTGGTCGGCAGAATTTTCAGCTCGTTAAGCAGCGGGCGCTTAGCGGCAACGTCGGTGCGCGCCGGCATCAGCCAGGCATCGGCTACCAGCGCCTGCCCTTCAGGTGAGAGCACGTAGTCTACAAATGCCTTTGCATCGTCGGCATGCTGGGTGGTTTTCAGGATCATCATCGGACGCGGCGCGATCACCGTCCCGCTGGCCGGGAAGATCACCTTCAGGGATTCGCCCTGGGCGATGTTGCCATAGGAGACGTAATCTACCGCACCGAATACTGCGGCTTTTGCCCCCTGCATCACTGGCGTCACCGCCTGGGCATTTGGTCCGCTGACCACCATGCCGTTCTGCTTCAGCTGCTCAAACAGTTTCCAGGCCTCATCGCTCATCCCGTTTTGCAGACCGATCAACAGATCGAGCGACGCGCCGGAGAGCGCCGGGTCGGGCGTGGTGACTTTATCTTTGAAGTCGGCAGAGGTGAGATCCTGCCACTCTTTTGGTTCAGGTGTGCCGCTCTTGCTGTTCCAGACGATACCCAACGCCGAAATGCCCTGGGCGACATAGTCATCGGTTTTCAGATTAGCAGGCACCTTTTCAGCGTTCGCGCTTTGGTATGGCAGCAGCCAGCCGCGATTGTGCAGATCTTCCGCCGTATCCCAGGAGGCGGAGATAAGAATATCCGCCTGCGGATTGGCCTGTTCGGCCTCCAGACGTGCCATCACCTTCCCTGTCGTTGCCTGGAAGATATTAACCTTGACGCCGGTTTTCTTCTCATAGCCCGCTGCCAGCTCCTTTGCCAGCGATCCCGGCCCTGCGGTGTAGACGGTCAGCGCCTGAGCGCTGGATACGCTTATTGCAGACAATGCCATAGCTAATGCAACTCCTTTAATTACAGACGTCACTGCTTTCATGATAAAGCTCCATTGTATGTTGTAACTAATTCAGTCGTAACCGAACTGGATGCAGCAACGCGCCCCGCTGAGAGGTGCACAATACGGTCGGCAATAAGTTCAGCCTCCCGACGATCGTGAGTAACGTAGACTGCCGTCGTACCAGAGTGGCGGAGGATGCGCGACATCTCCAGGCACAGCGACTCCCGTAGCTCGCTGTCGAGATTGGAGAGCGGCTCATCAAACAGCAGCACCCGAGGCTGGGCAACAATGGCCCGTGCCAGAGCGACCCTCTGCTGCTGTCCGCCGGAGAGTCCGGAGGGTTTGCGCTCGGCAAAGTCCGACAGCCCTACCCGCGCCAGCGCCTCGGCAACGCGTACGTCGCGTTCGCTGCGTGGCAGGTTGCGCATTTTGAGGGGAAAAGCCACGTTTTGCGCCACGGACATATGCGGCCAGAGGGCATAGTCCTGGAAGACCATACCAATATTGCGCGCTTCGGGCGGCAGCGCCCAGCCAGCCTTCGCCACCAAACGTTCGCCAAACCAGATCTCCCCTTCCCCAGGCTGCGTCAGTCCGGCGAGCAGGCGGAGCAGCGTACTTTTACCGCAGCCGGACGGCCCGAGCAGAGCCACAATGCTGCCGGGTTCGATATGCAGATCGATCTGATGAAGAACGGTATAGGATGCAAAGGCGTACGAGACACCTTCGAGACGGATACGAGTCAGTGCGTGCATCATCGCCCTCCTGCTACAGGAAGCCGACAACGCCCCGTCGCCAGATAATGACGGGCCGCACTCACCTGTACAAAAGACAGGGGAGCAAACATATTGTTATCCTCTTTGGGACTTGGTTGCTGGCGACTATAGGCAGGCTTTGTTACGACGCGATGACGCAAATGTTGCGGCTTGATTTAATTGGCTATGCAGCCTTTAATGCAGCAAGGTCACTAAAAGGAGTCACAATGAGCCATTTCCGCCCCGTTGCGCTGGAGCACGCCAGTCGCCTGCTTAACCACGGCCCCACCGTCCTGATTACCAGCCGGGACGAGCAGATCGATCGCCGCAATATCATGGCAGCTGCCTGGTCAATGCCGGTGGAGTTCTCTCCGCCGCGCATCGCCATCGTGATCGACAAGAGCGCCTGGTCGCGGGAGCTGATTGAGCGCAGCGGCATGTTCGGTATCGTGGTACCCGGTGTTGCCGCCAAAAATTGGACCTACGCAGTGGGGAGCGTTACCGGGCGCGATGAGGATAAATTTAACTGCTACGGTATTCCGGCCATATCAGGCCCGGTGTTAGGCCTGCCAGTGGTTGAGGAGCGCTGTCTGGCGTGGATGGAGTGTCGCCTGCTGCCGGCCACCGCCGCGCAGGAGAAGTACGACACCCTGTTTGGCGAGGTGGTCGCCGCTGCGGCCGACGAACGCGTGTTTATCAATGGCCGCTGGCAGTTTGATGATGACAAGCTCAATACCCTGCACCACCTGGGCGGCGGCACCTTTGTCGCCAGCGGTAGGCAGATGAGCGTTAATGATAAGTAGCCGTGTTCCCTGCTGTTAACGGCAGGGAGAATAAACTACATGTCGTAGCCCGTTTTTTTGCTCAAATCGTTCCATCTGAACGATGTTCTATGATTTCTACACTCAGATCTTCGATTGACGAAGCATCTTGATAATATTTTTTACATTATTGGTATTTTAACTTATATAATGGAACGCAGACCAGTAACAGCGCCTCATCTATAGAATCACTACAGCACTGATAACAGGTTATTGTTAAATGATGATCTATTGCACGTATTTATGGTCGTTGTATGATGGATTGATATGAAGCTAAGTAAAGGATGACATTATATGACTAATGCTGTATTTCCACAGACAATATTTATAACCCAGCGGCCATTTAACGATTACGGCGCAGATGATATGCGTTACGGAGATATCTCCGAAGCTAGACTTAAACGAGAATTCGGATTAATGAATATATCAAATATTGTTGATCCCTATACATTAACTCGCCTGACAACATTTGATAACCCGCAGTCGAGATTCGCGGGAGTTTATGGTGGTATGCATCGAGGCGGGAAAGTAAGTATTCAAGACTGTGCCCGATTATTATTTGAGGAAATGCAGAAAACATCCTTGCCTTACTCCTTCGTAGGTCCCTATCGTTATTTGATTAATCAGATGTTGAAACATTTTCAGCGTTCAACAGGTACACCTTTTAGTGATGCTCAACTCAATGCGGCTTACAAAAACAAAATAATCGATGATAATTCACGTGATGGTATCAAGCTAACAATCCAACAAGAACTTAATGATCATATTAATTTCTCAACCTTTGGCTATCCGCAAAATAGAATACCAGAACTATCTAACATAATACGTTCTCGTGCATTGCCAAAATTTGACTCTTTTCTCCTCGATAAAATAAATGGAATGGGAATCACTGTCCATGACGTTCATGCAACCAAAATAGATATAATACGCCTTGAAGTAGAGGAGCAGGGATGGAAAGCTTGCATCAAATTTATCGGGCAAGACCATTTTGGACTGGATGTTGATGATATACGCAAGCGTAAGTTTAATCAACTTGACTTCTTTAAAATATGGTTTATTTTACAGCGGTATGACAAGTTTGGGTTTAAACCTTTTTTGACCAATATGGAAGCAATTATAACAATTCAAGGCGTAAGATCATGAAAAAAATCATATTATTACTATTTATTATCATTGCATCGACCACTTTTTATCTTTGGCGTGATAATATTAATGTAAATATTAAAGGTATTCACCAAAATAAATACACGGCAGAAATACTTGTTGATCGCCTGCCTTTAACACAGAAGTCTCGTATAAAATGGTGGCTGGATAATCGAAAAGAACTTGAGGATAAACACCATATAACGTCGTACGAACATGGTGGCCCTGACTATATAACAATATTAAAATTCGGCGATGGCTATAAAAAAGAAGGAAAGGAAGATCGGCTATGTTTTGATGACATGGATACGGAAACAAACTGTATCGACAAAGATATCTTAATGACTATTAGCCGAACCAGAGAGGGATTAGAGAGGTTTAGCTTCTCGGATGCAAGTTATGTTATCTCTGGTGATGGCGTTATTAAACCCGAACACAATTAAGATAAAAAGCGATCGCTGATGCGTATGCTAATTATTGCAGTTCTAACAACACTACTGGGATGCACCTATTATTTCATGAGAGATCAAAAGGTTACAGTGATCTTATGTTTGAACTGGTGGATTCTGCTAAACCATTGATAGTAACGGTCGACAGCATCGCACCAATAAGATACGGCAAGTAATACTTGCTCATTCTTTAACCTCCTTATCCTCGCATTATTCCTTCATCCATCACCGTTTAATGGAATTGTACTTTGCTACATCAGCCGTTTACCCTGCCCCGAAGGGCAGGAAGCACAAACTACATGTCGTAGCCCGGCTTTTTAATCAGCTCTGCCATCTGCGGGGCGATCTCGGTATCCCACACCTGCGCCTTCCACTCTTCCGGCTGGACCTGGCTCAGAGCAACGCTCACCGAACTATCCATGCTGTTAAGATGACGGACAATCGCGGCGGTAATATCGTCCGCCAGGGCGGTTTTCTGCTCGTCGGTCAGGTCGCGGGGAAAACATTTAATATCGATATGCGGCATAGCAAACTCCTCGTTTATTTAGCGTCTGGCTGAGCTGTTAACCCAGCACTTTATTCATATTGATGCCGGTTACGTTAAAACCGTTATTCTCATAAACCCGTCTGGCCTGCGCATTATCAGCAGCTACCCGTAGTTTTACCTGCTTATAGCCCTCTTCCACCAGACGCATCTCAAGCTGCTTCATGGCCTCGCTGCCAAAACCCTGGCCCCGGAACGTAGGGAAGAGATAGAAGTCATTGATGTACGCGGAGTGCAGCTGCGGATCCGGCTTGTACCAGAGATAGCCGATGTGGTGTTCTTTCTCAGGCGCACTAAGAATAATGCAGAGGAGTACCTGCGCCGCACTCTTCTCGCCGTCAGGGAAACTGGCTTCCAGCTCGCGACGCGCCTGCTCAACAGCATCCACTTCTGAGAGGCGATAGTTGCTGGCGATCTCGGCGGCATAATCCGGGATAAAATAGTCAACAAAAGCCTGAAAGTCACGGCGGGTTGCGGCTCGAAACGTTACTACTTTCACGCACTATTAACCTGTTCTGAATAGCATTTCTACCATTATTCATCATGCCGCACTTATAATCCACAAGGTAATCAGCAGCAGCGCCACGCGTTTTCTACAGCACCTTCGACAAAAACTGCTGCGTCCGGGGATGCTGCGGGCGGTTTAAGACCGCCTCACTGCTGCCCTGCTCTACTATCTTCCCATCCACCATAAACACCACTTTGTCCGCCACTTCGCGGGCAAAGCCAATCTCATGGGTGACCACCACCAGAGTGGTACCGGAGCGGGCCAGGGTTTTGATAACGTCCAGCACCTCGCCCACCAGCTCGGGATCGAGGGCCGAGGTCGGCTCATCAAACAGCATAACCCGTGGACGCAGCGCCAGCGCCCGGGCGATAGCGATCCGCTGCTGCTGCCCCCCGGAGAGATGGCGCGACCAGGCGTCGGCCTTGTTGCGCAGACCGACCACGTCCAGCAGCTCATAGGCCCGCTCGACGGCGGCTTTGCGGCTGAGCTGCTTATGGGCGATGGGCGCTTCAATCAGATTTTCCAGCACCGTCAGATGCGGAAAGAGATTGAAGTTCTGAAAGACGTAGCCAACGTTGATGCGCTGGCGCAGGATCTCTTTCTCTTTCAGCTCATAGAGCTTGTCCCCCTCCCGGCGATAGCCGATGTAATCCCCGTCGATCTGGATAAAGCCTTCATCTACTCGCTCCAGATGGTTGATAGCCCGCAGCAGCGTTGACTTTCCCGAGCCGGAGGGACCCAGGATCACCGTTACCGATCCGGGAGGCAGCTCCAGCGAGACGCCGTCCAGCGCCTTGTGGCGACCAAAGTATTTGCTGACGCCGGTAATTGAGATATGGCCATTATGAGAGGTGGGCATGAACAGGCTCCTGGGCGTTAACGTGGGTTGCTGGAGAGGTCACACGGGAGGCGCGCGGCGCGGCGTTGATAGCCGAACGGCGCTCGCTGCGGGCCAGAGCGCGCTCCACAAGGTGTTGAATAATCGACAGCACGCTGGTGATCGCCAGATACCACACCGCGCCGACCATCAGCAGGGGGATCACCTCCTGGGTACGGTTGTAGATCATCTGGATGGTGTAGAACAGCTCCGGCATCGCCAGCACGTAAACCATCGCAGTTCCCTTAGCGAGGCTGATGATCTCGTTAAAGCCCGACGGCAGAATGGTGCGCAGCGCCTGGGGCAAAATGATGCGCAGGGTGCGCCGCCACGCCGATAAGCCCAGGGCAGCAGCGGCCTCGTACTGACCGTGCTCGACGCCTAAAAACCCGCCGCGAATAATCTCAGCGGTATAGGCGCTCTGGACCAGCGTCAGCCCCACCACCGCCGTTGAGAACTGTCCCAGCACGTTGATAGTCTCGAACTGGCCCCAGCTAATGGCGGTAAAGGGAATACCGATGGTCAGCGTGTCGTAGAGATAGGAGAAGTTATAGAGAATAATCAGCACCACAATCAGGGGCAGGGAGCGAAACAGCCAGATGTAGCCCCAGGCAAGACTGCTTAGCAGCCAGGAGGATGAGAGGCGCGCCAGCGCCAGCAGGCCACCGATAATCACGCTGAGCACCGTCCCCAGCAGGGTCAGCAGCAGCGTCTGGCCGACGCCATAGAGGATCGCCGGATCGAAAAACCAGCGTGCAAATACGCTCCACTCCCAGCGCGGGTTAAAGGCAACGGACTGGATCACCACCGCCAGCACGAACAGGGCCACGAACGCGCCCAGGGTGCGCAGCGGATAGCGGGCGGGGATCACTTTAATGGTTTCCGGTGTGGTCATCTTTTTTCCTCAGGCAGAGTGGCGCAGGGCAACGTCCAGCGTTTTGGTAAAGCGCAGCCGTCCGTCATAGGGCGGCAGGCTGTACTCCTCGGGATCGCGATGGAGATCGAAGTGGGCTTCATACCCCAGGCTCAGGTAGAGCTTTACCGCCTCCGGCTGGCGGAAGCCGGTGGTAAGAAAGATCCGCCGATAGCCCGCAAGGGACGCCCGCTGCTCCAGGGCCTGCATCATGCGTCCCGCCAGCCCCTGCTGACGCAGGGTGCGCTGCGTCCAGATACGCTTGATCTCCGCCGTCTGCGCGTCGAATGGTTTATAGGCCCCGGTGGCGATAATCTCTCCGTCGCGCTCGAGCACCAGAAACAGCCCCTGCGGCGGCAGATACCACTCGTTCAGCTCCACCTCCGCATCTTTGGAGAAGTAGTCCCCGTAGCGGGTGGCGTATTCGCCAAACAGACCCTCGATAATCGGTTGCAGTTCGGGTGCATCCATCGGGAGATCACGAAAACGTTCGCGCATGGCTCTCTCCTTAGTCGCCCAGGCCAGCCGGGTTGATCTCCGAGGCGGATATACGCTCCACCCCCTCGCCCCAGCGGGCCAGCACCTTGTCGTAGTCGCCGCTTTTGATCGCGCCGTTAAGCGCGGTCTGCACCGGCTCCACCAGGCCGCTGCCCTTTTTCAGCGTCACCGCAATATGCGCCGCCTTCGGCCAGCCGCCATCGACGCTGCCCACCAGCTTCGTCTTGTTAGTTAGCGCCGCTTTCCATGCGCCAATCACGTTCGGGCCGAAAAAGGCATCGGCGCGACCGGACTGGATCGCCAGCGTCTGAGCGGCATCATCCTTGGTATAGACCGGTGTAAACGGCTTCAGCCCCTTCTGCTGGTTGGCCTTGTCCCACGCCAGCAGAATGGCCTCCTGGTTGGTCCCCGATCCCACAATGATCCGCAGCCCGGCGATATCTTCGGCTTTCTCAATGGATTTGATCGGGCTGGTAGACTTCACGTAGAAGCCCAGCGAATCTTTACGATAGGTGGCAAAGTCGAACTTCTCTTTGCGCTCTTTGGTAACCGTAATATTGCTGATGGCGGCGTCATACTTGCCGGACGAGACCCCCAGCGGCCAGTCCTCCCATGAGGTCGGCACTACGTTCAGTTCAAGGCCAAGGCTGTCAGCCACCAGCCGGGCAATATCCACCTCGCTGCCCAGCAGCGTCTTGTTGTCGTCGGAGAAGACCGTCAGCGGAGGAGAATTTAATGCCGCCACCGCCACGGTAAACTTGCCCGGCTGGGCGAAGCGGTAGCCCTGCGGCAGCTCCGCCACCGCCTGGGCATTTTTGGCGGTGTTGATGGGCGTTTTGTTAGCGTCAAGGCTCACGCCGGTGCCGTTAATGTTGACGCCGTCAGCCCACGCCAGCGGCGCAAAGGCGAGTGAAATGGCCAGGAGTAGCGTTGATCTCTGCATAGCGTATTCCCTTATTAAATTATTATTTTATAAATTGATTGTCAGGTACGGATAAACCCAGCGTCTCGCGCAGCGTGGTGCCTGGATAATCGCTGCGGAACAGGCCTCGCGCCTGGAGGATCGGCACCACCCGGTCTACGACGTGGGCAAAGCTCTCCGGCGTGCCGCCCTGAATGATAAACCCGTCGGCGGCCCGCTCCTCGAACCAGTGCTGGAGACCATCGGCCACCTGCTCCGGCGTGCCGGCAAAGCGTGGGCGCGGCGAGGCGCTCTCCAGCGCCACCTGGCGCAGGGTCAGATTACGCTCCCGGGCGTTACGCTTAATCTCATCGGTGGTGCTGCGAAAGCTGTTCTGCCCTAAATCGCCAATGTCCGGGAATGGCGCGTCGAGGGGATACTGGCTAAAGTCGTGATGCTCAAAGTAGCGGCCAAGGTAGTTCAGGGCATCGTTTACCGATACCAGCGCGGCAGTGGTCTGGTACTGCGCCTCAACGTCGGCGTCGTTGTCACCCACGATGATGCTGACCCCCTGGAATATCTTAAGATCCTCAGGCTGGCGATGGTTAGCCTCCAGCTGCTGCTTCACGTCGCGATAGAAGGCTTTAGCCTCCTCCAGGGTGTCGTGGTGGGTAAAAATGGCGTCGGCGTGGCGGGCGGCGAGCTTTTTCCCATCCTCTGAGGCTCCGGCCTGGAAAATAATGGGGCGATGCTGCGGCGTGCGGCCAATATTGAGCGGGCCGGCCACCTGAAAGAAGTCACCGCTGTGGTTGAGGGTGTGCAGCTTTTGCGGGTCAAAAAACTGTCCGCTCTCTTTGTTACGTACAAAGGCGTCCTCTTCCCAGGAGTCCCACAGCCCTTTCACCACCTCCAGATACTCGTCGGCGATGCGGTAGCGCAGCGCGTGCTCGGGGTGTTTATCCCGGGAGAAGTTCTTCGCCGAACCTTCCAGCGGTGAGGTCACGACGTTCCACCCTGCCCGGCCATTGCTCAGATGATCGAGGCTGGCAAACTGACGCGCCACGGTAAACGGCTCGCTGTAGGATGTTGATAGCGTCCCCACCAGCCCAAGATGGGTGGTCAGGCTGGCCAGCGCCGAGAGCACCGTCAGCGGTTCGAAGCGGTTTAAGAAGTGCGGAATCGATTTCTCATTAATGTATAACCCGTCAGCCACGAACAGGAAGTCCAGCTTGCCCTGTTCGGCTTTACGGGCAGTCTCCTTGACAAACTCAAAGTTGATGCTGGCATCGGCCACCGCTGCCGGATGACGCCAGGCAGACATATTTCCCGATGCGCCCTGCAGGATCGTACCCAGCCGTAACTCTCTTTCAGTCGCCATAAATTATCCTTTTAGGGTTGCAGTAACGCTTCTTCAGCCAGCAGCGCAAAGTAGCGCGCCGCGCCTTCTATTAATGCTTCGTCGGGGTTAAACGCCGGGTGATGCAGACCAAACTCGCTGGCGCTGCCGATGCTGACAAAGGCGCCCGGGATATGCTGCAGGTAGACGGCAAAGTCCTCCCCGCCCATATGCAGCCCGGCGTGCTGGGTTTCGTAGCCGTAGCGGTCGGCGACGTCGTGTGCAAAGTCGGCCCAGCGCGGGTCATTAACCAGCGCCGTCGGGCCGTCGTACCAGCTGACGGCGATCTCCGCGCCAAACGCCTGCCCCAGCCCGGCGGCAATCTCGTTTACACGCCTCTTCACCTGCTGCTGCACCTCTACGTCGTGGGTACGCAGAGTGCCCTCCAGCTCCACCGTCTCCGGCAGCACGTTCCAGGTGTTTCCCCCGGCTATTCGCGTGACGCTGAGCACCACCGAGTCGAGGGTGTTAACGTTGCGGCTGGCGACGCTTTGCAGGGCGTTAACCAGCTGGCTCGCCAACAGGATCGCGTCGTTGCCTTCGTGCGGCCGCGCGGCGTGCGCTCCCTTGCCCTTAACACGAATGACAAAGCGATCGACGTTGGCATAGAACGGGCCACCGCGAGTGGCAAAGACGCCCACCGGCAGGCCGGGTTCGTTATGCATGCCGAAGATGGCGCTGACGCCATTCAGTACGCCCGCGCTAATCAGCCGTTTCGCACCGCCAAAGTTCTCTTCTGCGGGCTGAAACAGAATGCGTACCCTGCCCGCCAGCCGGTGTTCGCTCTCCCTGAGCAGCAGCGCCGCGCCAAGCATCACGGTGGTGTGCACGTCATGGCCGCAGGCGTGCATCACTCCAGCGTTTTTCGAACTGAACGGCACGCCGCTGGCCTCGTCGATAGGCAGCGCATCGATGTCCCCGCGCAGGGCAATGACCTTCTCGCCAGAGCCAATCTCCACGACTACCCCGGTGGGCAGATCGTATGGCAGCAGCCGCAGACCGGCGTTTTCCAGCCACTGGCGGATCCGCCGGGTAGTCTCAAACTCCTGAAGCGACAGCTCCGGGTACTGGTGCAGCTCGCGCCGCCACTCAATCAGCTGTTGTGCAAACTGCATTCTGCCTCCTCCGTAACGCGCTTCTCCTGCGACCACGCCTCAGCCAGCAGGCGCAGGGAGTTAATCCGCGCCGCGCCGCCGGTAATCGGCGTGTCGATAATAAATTCGTCAATGCCCCACGCATGGTGCAGCGCGTTCAGCCCGGCCAGCACCGTTTCTGCCGTGCCAACCAGCGCCGAGGAGTCCCGACGGACAATCTGCTTCGCCGGGCTGCCCGCCTGACGGGCAAATGCCTGGGCCTGCTCCTGGCTGGCTACCGTGACGCGCTGGCCGTTCTCCAGCTCCACGCCCCACAGCTCAATCTCCTGCGCCAGCGCCTGCGCGTCAGCATCGCTGTCGGCGACGATTGCCTGCACCGCCACTATCGTGCTGCGCTGGCTATGGGCCTGCCATGCCGTGAGCACGTCGCGCAGCAGGGCTTTATCCCCGTTCAGGTGGGCGGCAAAGACAAAGTTCCAGTCAAGGGTGGCCGCCAGGCGGGCGCTCTCTACGCTTGCCCCAAGGAGAAAACCGTCGGCGCGGTGGGACGGCACCGGCGTTGCCAGCAGGCTCTCCTGCTGCCGATCGTTTACCGAGAGCGAAAGCCAGTTGTCGAGCTGAGCCAGCTTGTCGGCAAAGGTGCCCGAACGCTCCGGATCCAGTCCCTGCTGTAGCGCGCGGGTTGAGAGCGGCAGGCCGCCAGGCGCTTTCCCTACCCCGAGATCGATACGTCCCGGTGCCAGCGTGGCGAGAAGGTTAAAGTTTTCCGCCACCTTGTAGGGGCTGTAGTGTTGCAGCATGACGCCACCGGAGCCGACGCGGATTCGCCGGGTCTGCCCGATGATCCACGCGATGACCAGCTCCGGTGACGGGCTGGCCAGTTGGGGAGTATTGTGATGTTCAGCGATCCAGAAGCGGTGATAGCCCCACTCTTCGGCCAGCTGCGCCAGCTGCAGGGTACGAGCCAACGCCTCCGTTGCCGTTTCGCCATCGGCGATGGGGCTTTTATCCAGCAGACTAATTCGATATGACATGCGTACGCTCAGATGAGGAAACATGTCCCTATTAGTAAAAGCTCAGGAAACGACTGTGAAACAATTAATTTACATTTAATTAGCTAAAAAGTGGCTAAGCGGCGGCCATCCTGCGTGCGCTTTGACAGCGTCACGCCTTTAAGGCTGAATCGTATCGACAGCGCCTCTCCTCTGACCACACAAATTCACGCGACAGCTCTCATTTTTTCGCCGGGTATCTTTTGCGTCGCTAATCAATTGCAGGTAGGATGCTGCGCCATGTTTCGTCTTATCTATCCGCAAAATAGCGGGAAAGACAGCATATTTATTCGCCAGGGCAAACGTTTGTTTCGCCCTTGCCGGATGAAAACATCCTCGATGATTCAGACAGGTCAACAGGTAACGCAATGAAAAACAGCAACAACAGCGCAGCAGAGCATCAGGCTGCAAAACGCCGCTGGCTTAACTCTCATGAAGAGGGTTACAAGCAGGCGATGGGTAACCGCCAGGTGCAGATGATCGCTATCGGCGGCGCGATTGGTACCGGGTTATTTCTCGGTGCGGGCGCACGCCTGCAGATGGCAGGTCCCTCCCTCGCCATCGTCTATCTGGTGTGCGGCATCTTCTCTTTCTTTATTCTGCGTGCGCTGGGCGAGCTGGTCCTGCATCGCCCCTCCAGCGGCAGCTTCGTCTCCTACGCCCGTGAGTTCCTCGGTGAGAAAGCCGCGTTTGTCGCCGGCTGGATGTACTTTATCAACTGGGCGATGACCGGCATCGTCGATATCACCGCCGTTGCGCTCTATATGCACTACTGGGGCGCGTTTGGCGACGTGCCGCAGTGGGTCTTTGCCCTTGGCGCGCTGGCGATCGTTGGCACCATGAACATGATCGGCGTGAAGTGGTTCGCCGAGATGGAGTTCTGGTTTGCGCTGGTTAAGGTACTGGCGATCGTGGTCTTCCTGGTCGTGGGCACCATCTTTCTCGGCACCGGTAAACCGCTGGATGGCGGTACTACCGGCTTCCACCTGATTACCGATAACGGCGGGTTCTTCCCGCACGGCCTGCTGCCTGCGCTGGTGCTGGTGCAGGGCGTGGTCTTCGCCTTCGCCTCTATTGAGCTGGTGGGTACCGCGGCGGGCGAGTGTAAAGATCCGCAGACCATGGTACCGAAGGCGATCAACAGCGTGATCTGGCGTATTGGCCTGTTCTACGTTGGGTCCGTTGTCCTGCTGGTGCTGCTGCTGCCGTGGAACGCCTATCAGGCCGGGCAGAGTCCGTTCGTGACCTTCTTCAGCAAGCTGGGCGTGCCGTACATTGGCGACGTGATGAACATGGTGGTGCTGACCGCCGCGCTCTCCAGCCTGAACTCGGGTCTCTACTCCACGGGCCGTATTCTGCGCTCCATGTCGATGGGCGGCTCTGCGCCGAAGTTCATGTCCAAAATGAGCAAGCAGCATGTTCCCTACGCGGGCATCCTGGCGACGCTGGCGATCTACGTCTTTGGCGTAGTGCTGAACTATCTGGTTCCGGCCAGCGTCTTTGAGATCGTATTGAACGTAGCGGCGCTGGGCATTATCGCCTCGTGGGCCTTCATCGTGGTGTGCCAGATGCGCCTGCGTAAAGCCATTAAAGAGGGCAAAGCCGCTGACGTGAGCTTCAAGCTGCCGGGTGCGCCGGTGACCTCCTGGCTGACGCTGCTGTTCCTGCTGAGCGTGCTGGTGCTGATGGCGTTTGACTATCCGAACGGGACCTACACCATTGCATCGCTTCCAGTGATTGCGGTCCTGCTGGTCGTGGGCTGGTATGCCGTGCGTAAGCGGGTATATGAGATCCAAAGCACCGCGCCGGTGCATGTGGAAGAGACGGCAGAAAGCGCCGTGCTGGTTGAGAAAACGTCCAGCTAATCCTTGCATAACTCTGTTTTAAACAATGCCCGGCAATCCTGTCGGGCATTTTTCATTAATGCTTACAGCGTAATACGGATCACATCATCCGGATCGGTGGCTTCTTTCTCGCGGGTAGAGGCCTGCTTCACGCTCACGTACAGCGTTTTGCCATCGGCGGAGAGCGCCAGGCTGTTCGGGTAGGTCGGCGTATCGAAGCTCTTCACTACCTTATAACTTTTCGCATCGATAACGCTCACCCTGCCCGCCTTGCGGTGGGTCACGTAGGCTTCGTTGCGGGCCGGGTTAAACAGCACGGCCAGCGACTCCGGCGCGGCAACCTTCGCCAGCACCTTGCCATCACGCAGATTGACTACCAGCACCTCAGCCTGCTTCGAGTCGGTAATGAACGCCCGCTGTCCGGCAGTGTCGAGGCTCAGGTTGAGATAGAAGTGCTCTTTGCCATCGTCAAGCACCTTCTGACGGGAGAGGATCTTATTGCTGGCGGTATCGATGGTAATCAGCTCGCCGTCGCCGTTGGTGGTGTAGAGGCGTTTCGCCACGGCATCGATCGCCAGCCCGGTGCTGAAGGTGCCCGTGCCGGTAATCGTATTTTTCAGCTTCAGCGTCTCGCCATCGACGGCCCAGATCACGCTCTCTTTGCCAATGCCGGTGATGTAAACGGTATTGGTGGTCTCATCCACCGCCAGCTCGCGCGGCTGTAACGGTCGCACCGTCTCAGAGCGCTTGCGATCGTCCAGCACCAGACGGCCTTTTACTTCGCCAGTTTTCGCGTCAACGGCCGTCACCGCGCTGTTAGTGGTGTTGCCGAACCACAGCGTCTGGGTCTGATTATTGATGGTTGCGCCGAACGGCTTCAGATCGTTGTGGATGGCCTGAGTGATATTCAGCGTAGCGGGATCGAGACGGTAGATCACCCCGCCCTTATCCATCTTACGGCTCTGGGTGGTAGCGACCCACAACGCATTCTCCTGCTGGCTGAAGGCCATTTCATATGCGCCCTTACCCACCGGCTTACGCAGCATCTCTTCCGCCGCGCTGGCGTTAAACGCCCCGGCCAGCAGCAGTGAACCGAGGAACAGTGAACCACGCAGGCGCGGCGAGCTTAATTGACGTAAAAACATGACGACTCCCTTTGATTAACTAAACCATTCGTATGTTACAAATGCGAATAATAATCATTAATTGATGAAATGTAGAGTCTTTCTTGCGAGGTTGACCATAATCTCCATAATTTCCCCATACACACTCTGATACATCACTTAACACTACGTGCCGTTATCGTTTTCATAATTTTTACAAAAACAGTAACATGTGCACACATGTTCCATTTGGTTCGTTTTATTTAACCGGTTCCTTTAATGAAAATCACTGCTATTACGCACGCTACACTTCCCCTACTGCTGCTGCCAGCCGCCTGCGGCTACGCCTTTGCCGCAGATGAACAGACCCTCATCGTCAGCGCCACGCCGCAAACCGTATCCGAACTGGATACGCCCGCTGCCGTCAGCGTGGTTAACGGGGAAGAGATGCGCCATGCTGCGCCACGAGTAAACCTCTCCGAGTCGCTGACCAGCGTGCCAGGATTGCAGATCCAAAACCGTCAGAACTACGCTCAGGATCTCCAGCTCTCTATGCGCGGCTTCGGCTCCCGCTCTACCTACGGCGTGCGCGGCATCCGCATGTATGTCGATGGCATCCCGGCGACCATGCCGGACGGCCAGGGTCAGACCTCCAATATCGATCTCAACAGCGTCGAGAGCGTTGAAGTCCTGCGGGGTCCCTTCTCTGCCCTGTACGGTAACGCCTCCGGCGGCGTGGTTAACGTCACCACTGAAACTGGCCAGCAGCCGACAACCATCGAAGCCAGCAGCTACTACGGCAGCTACGGTAGCTGGCGCTACGGCCTGAAGGCCACTGGTGCGATGGGAGACGGGACTCAGGCAGGCGACGTGGACTATACCGTCTCCTCTACCCGTTTCATCACCAGCGGCTACCGCGACCACAGCGGCGCGCGTAAAAACCTTGCTAACGCCAAACTCGGCGTGCGCATTGATGACGTCAGCAAGCTGAGCCTGATCTTTAACAGCGTCGATATCAAAGCGGACGATCCGGGCGGCCTGACCGAGCAGGAGTGGAAGCAGGATCCGCACCAGGCCCCGCGCGCCGACCAGTACAATACCCGCAAGAGCATCAAGCAGACCCAGGCTGGCCTGCGCTACGAGCGCCAGCTGAGCGAGCAGGATGACCTGAGCGTGATGATGTACGCTGGCGAGCGTGAAACCACCCAGTATCAGTCGATTCCGCGTGCGCCGCAGCTTAATCCCACCCATGCGGGCGGGGTGATCGACCTAAGCCGCCACTACCAGGGGATCGATACCCGCTGGACCCATCGTGGCGAGCTGCTGGTACCGGTGACCATTACCACCGGTCTCAACTACGAAAACATGAGTGAAAATCGTAAAGGCTTCGAGAACTTTGTGATGGATAACGGCACGCCGTCGTACGGGCAGAAAGGCGATCTGCGCCGCAACGAGCGTAACCTGATGTGGAACGCCGATCCCTACATGCAGTCTCGCTGGCAGCTGACCGACAAGCTCTCGCTGGATGCCGGGGTACGCTACAGCTCGGTCTGGTTTGACTCCAACGACCACTACGTGACTGCCGCCAACGGCGACGACAGCGGTGAAGCGAGCTATCACGAGTGGCTCCCGGCGGGTGCGCTGAAGTATGCCGTGACCGACGCCTGGAACGTCTACGCCGCCGCAGGCCGTGGCTTCGAAACGCCGACCATCAACGAGCTGTCGTATCGTGCGAACAACCAGAGCGGCCTGAACTTTAACCTTCAGCCCTCTACCAACGACACCTATGAGATCGGCAGCAAGACCCGCGTCGGCAACGGCCTGTTCACCGCCGCGCTGTTCCAGACCATGACCGATAACGAGATCGTGACCGATACCAGCAGCGGCGGACGTACCACCTATAAAAATGCCGGGAAAACCCGTCGTCAGGGTGCTGAGCTTTCTCTCGACCAGCAGTTTGCCGGCGACTGGCGGCTGAAGATGGCGTGGACCTATCTGGATGCCACCTACCGCACCAACGTCTGCGGGGATGACAACTGCAACGGTAACCGGATGCCGGGTATCGCCCGCAACATGGGCTTTGCCTCCCTTGGCTATGTGCCGGAGAGCGGCTGGTACGCGGGGGCTGATATGCGCTACATGAGCGACATTGAAGCTAACGATGAGAACACGGCGAAAGCGCCCTCCTATACTACCGTGGGTCTCAACACCGGGTATAAGTTCAACTACAACAACTGGATGCTGGATGTATTTGGCCGGGTTGATAACCTGTTCGACAAAGAGTATGTCGGATCGGTGATCGTTAACGAATCAAATGGCCGCTACTACGAGCCTGCGCCGGGTCGTAACTACGGCGTGGGTCTCTCTGTGGCGTACAGTTTTGAATAAAACGTAATCGTCTCTGCTGATGCCCGGTAGCTTACGCTGTCGGGCATTTTTTATTTTAAGCGATTATCAACATTAAGAAGAGGGAATGTACTGCGGCTGAACGATCTTCACGCCCATATCAATAACGCAGAGAATAGAGTTCTGGCAAGCCTCACTGTCGCCTCTTTCCAGCGCCTCTAAGAGATCGGCATAGTCATGGTGACCCTTTGCCAGATCGTCTGAAATCGGATAGAGATAGTTAAAGCAGGGTCCAATACGTACCCACAGCTGCTCAATCAATGAGAACAGCGTCGGCATTTCAGCACATTCGTAAAGGCGAAATCGAAAGGTGCGGTTAGCCTGCAGAGCCTGCTCCACGTTCCCACCTACCCTGGATTCGTTAAAGGTATCCGCCAACAGCCGTAGCTCGCGCAGCTTATCCTCAGTCATTTTGCTACAGGCTGCGCTGACGGCCATTGATTCAAGCCGCTTACGAATTTCTGTAATTTCGATAAAGGTTTGCTGGCTCACTTCCGGAACCAAAAAAGCCTGCGCTGGAGTGGCATGCAGCGCGCCCGAGGAGACCAAACGTAACAACGCCTCGCGTACGGGGGTAATACTGGTTCCGAGCTGGTCCGCAATTTCTTTTGTAATCAGCCGTGCGCCAGGCTTGAGCGCACCGACGATTAACGCATTTTTTAAACTAACTTCAACCTGCTGAGTGAGGCTCAGACGCTGCGCTTTTTCCAAATCAAGCATATTCATGTCCTGTCGAATACTTATTACTTTTCACCCAATCGTGTGATTATTCGCACACGAACCATAAGATATAGTAGGTATAGAGATGCCTGGTATTGGATTAACGCAAAACGTTAGAACTAAAAGTTATTAATTATGCATATTAATATACATCAGCGAAACTTACGCTTCGCTGATGTAGCTCTGCTTAATTAAAGACAATAATTAATAAAATTGCATGATTTTTTATTAAGCATTTTATTCCTGCTTAACTCTATTTCTCCGTGGCTACACGGATAACCACCTTGCCAAAGTTCTTACCCTCCAGCAGACCGATAAGTGCCTCTGGCGCATTTTCCAGCCCATCAACGATCTGCTCGCGATAGTGGATTTTGCCCTCCTGAACCCATTTACCCATCTCCTGCTGAAACTCGTCGATGCGATCGCCATAGTCCTGGGTAATAATAAATCCCTGCATCCGGATACGCTTTTTCAAAATCGTGCCCATCAGCAGCGGCAGGCGATCCGGTCCCGGCGGCAGGTCGGTGGCGTTATAGCCGCTGACCAGGCCACAGACCGGCACCCGGGCGGCGGTATTCAGCAGCGGCAGCACCGCATCGAACACTTTACCACCGACGTTTTCATAATAGACATCAATCCCCTGCGGACAGGCGTTTTTAAGCTGTTCGGCAAAGTCATCGGCGTGATGATCGATACAGGCGTCAAAGCCCAGCGTCTCAACGGCGTGACGGCACTTCTCTTCGCCGCCTGCGACGCCAACTACCCGCAGGCCTTTGATCTTGCCAATCTGCCCGACCGTCGCCCCTACCGGACCGGTTGCCGCCGCGACCACCAGCGTCTCGCCTGACTTAGGCTGACCAATGTCCAACAGTCCCATGTAGGCAGTAAAACCGGGCATCCCCAACACACCCAACGCCCAGGAGGGATGCTCCAGGCTCTTGTCCAGCTTGACCAGCCCTTCGCCGCTGGAGAGGGCATAAGCCTGCCAGCCGTCGTAGCCCAGCACCCAATCTCCTTCGGCATAGTCGGGATGCTCAGACGTCACCACCTGGCTCACCGTCCCGCCGCACATCACGTCGCCAATGTTAACCGGATCGGCATAGGATGGCTCATCGCTCATGCGCCCACGCATGTAGGGATCGAGAGAGAGATAGACGGTGCGCAGCAGCAGCTGGCCGGATTTTGGGGTGGGAATATCGCTCTCTTCAAGACGAAAGTTTTCAGCAACCGGCGCGCCATGCGGGCGGGAAGCCAGCAGCCACTGGCGGTTACGCTGTTGTTCTTGACTCACGGTAGTCTCCTTCAACGGTTAAACATCCTTTCAGCGTAGCGTCTTAACCCTCTCTTTGCTTTGACATTCTGCGTCATACTCTCCCGCAGCGAAACAGCATCGGCAAAGCGTTGATTTATCGCCTCTGTAATAGTATTCATATCAGACTATCCCGTGCATATTCTCTGAGGTTTTAAGCATGACCATTCGCTACGCGGACAAAGACGACTGCGCCGCTATCGCCGCTATCTACAATCACGCCGTCTTACACACCGCCGCTATCTGGAACGACCAGACCGTTGACGCTGACAACCGTATCGCCTGGTTTGAGGCCCGTACCCTGATGGGCTACCCGGTGCTGGTCAGCGAAGAGAGCGGGGAGATTACCGGCTATGCGGCCTTCGGCGACTGGCGCGCCTTCGACGGCTTCCGCCATACGGTTGAGCACTCGGTCTATGTTCACCCGGACCATCAGGGGAAGGGCCTGGGCCAGGCGCTGATGGTCCGCCTGATTGAGGAGGCAAAACGCATTGGCAAGCATGTGATGGTCGCTGGGATTGAGTCGCAGAACGCGGCCTCTATTCATCTGCATGAGAAGCTGGGTTTTGTAACCACCGCCCAGATGCCGCAGGTCGGCACCAAATTTGGCCGCTGGCTTGACCTCACCTTTATGCAGCTGCAGCTGGACGATCGCAGCGAACCGGACGCTATCGCATGAATTCGTCGTTGACGCTGCTATTCCTGGCAGCGGCGGGTATCGGGCTAGTAGTACAAAATACGCTGATGGTGCGCATTACCCAGTCCTCCTCCACCGTGTTGATTGCGATGCTGCTCAACTCGCTGGTGGGTATCGTTCTGTTTGTCTCCATTCTGCTAATGAAGTATGGCCTGGCCGGGTTTAGCGAGCTGGCGGCAACGGTGCGCTGGTGGACGCTGATCCCCGGCCTGCTCGGGTCGTTTTTTGTTTTTGCCAGCATTAGCGGCTATCAGTATGTGGGGGCGGCGACCACCATTGCGGTGCTGGTGGCTAGCCAGCTGATCGGCGGTCTGGTGATGGATCTGCTGAAAAGCCACGGCGTACCCCTGCGGGCGCTGGTCGGCCCGGTGTGCGGGGCGGTGCTGCTGGTGATTGGCGCGTGGTTGGTCGCCAGACGCCAGTGGTAGGTTAATCACCCGGCGGCGCTATGCTTACCGTAGGCCGGGCAAGCGTCAGCGCCGCCCGGCGTTTAACACATGGCTTAGAGGATAGTGCCGTCTTTGGTCAGCCGCTCGTGGCGCGCCTCCAGATCTTCCTTGTGGTGCCGTCCATGGTGGGCGATGGCGTTGCGCAGGCGCTGCTGCTGGGCGTAGCGATCCTCCCGGCTCAGCTCTGCGTCATCGCTGAGCGCGACCAGCAGCTCGTTCATATTCGCAATCACGCTCTCCTTGATAACGGCATCTACGCGCGCGACAACTTCTTCCAAATGCGACATATCCTCTCCTGTGTCTGTTAGTTGATTTTGGCTTTTGAGAAATCACTGCCCATCAGGCTAACACTATACCCGGTTACGTTGCTGCGGGTGGCATAGAAGGTTTTACCGTTTGCCAGGGCGATCCACGGCGCCTGCTGATAGAACACCTCTTGCGCCTGAGAGTAGAGCTTCGCGCGATCCTCCGGCACGGAGGTGAGCTTGGCTTTTTTCACCAGTCCGTCGTAGGTTTTATCGCACCAGCGCGCGGCGTTCGAGCCGGTTTCAATGCTGTCGCAGCCCAGCAGCACGTCGGCAAAGTTGTCTGGATCGCCATTGTCGGACATCCAGCCAAACAGCGCGCTGTCATGCTCGCCTTTGCGCATTCCGGAGAGGTATTCGCCCCACTCGTAAGAGACAATCTTCGCTTTCACGCCTACCTTCGCCCAGTCGCTCTGGATCATCTCGGCGATACGCTTCGAGTTCGGGTTGTAGGGACGCTGGACCGGCATAGACCACAGCGTAACCTCTGCGCCCTGCTCCAGGCCCGCCTGCTTCAGCAGCGCTTTGGCCTTCTCTGGATCGTAGGGGTAATCCTTCAGATCTTTATTAAAGCCAAGCATATTCGGCGGCAGCGGCGATTTTGCAACGGTGCCGGAGCCTAAGAAGACGGCGTTAACAATGGCGTTCTTATCGGTGGCATAGTTCAGGGCCTGACGCACCAGCACGTTATCGAACGGTTTTTTCTCGGTGTTAAACGCCAGATAACCGACGTTCAGCGCATCTACCGAGTGCAGGGCCAGATCCTTATTCTTTTTAATGACGTCGAACTGAACCGGGGACGGCGCGGGAATGATCTGACACTCGTTGGTCTGCAGCTTCGCCAGCCGCGTTTCAACATTTGGCGTGATAGAGAAGATCAGATGTTTCGTCGGCACCTCACCGTCCCAGTAGTTGGGGTTCGCGATATAGCGGATTAGCGCGTCACGATTGTACTGCTGGAGCGCATAAGGCCCGGTACCGATTGGCCAGGTATCGACGTTCTCTGGCGTGCCTTTTTTCAGCATCGCATCCGCATATTCCGCAGAGAGAATCGAAGCGAAGTCCATGCCCCAGTCGGCAAGGAATGCAGCGTTCGGTTCGTTCAGCACAAACTGGACGTGGTAATCATCGACCTTCTTCACCTCTTTGATCAGCTTGTCGAGGCCGACATCGTTGAAGTATTCGTAGTTACCCTGAGAGACGTTGTGGTACGGATGGTTAGCATCTTTCTGACGCAGCACCGAGAAGATTACGTCATCGGCGTTAAAGTCGCGGGTCGGCTTGAAGAATTTATTGCTGTTGAATTTAACGCCCTGGCGCAGGGTAAAGGTATAGGTTTTACCGTCCGGGGAGATAGTCCAGCTGGTGGCCAGTGACGGCACCGGCGTATTCTTTACCGGGTCGAAGTTGATCAGGCGGTTGTAGAGCGTCTGCGAGCTGGCGACAAAGCTTGGGCCAGAGCTGGCGATCTGCGGGTTAAAGGATTCCGGAGAGGCTTCGGAGCAGTAGATAATGGTATCTTTTGCCGCCGCCCAGGCCGCGCTTGTGGGTAGAAGCGTGCTGAGCGTCAGCGCGAGCAGCGTTTTGCCGGTAGACAGATTTCCTGAAAACATAATTAAAACCTTATTATTTTATTAAAACGTGATCTCAGCATAGCAGCCGAAATGAGGCAAATAACGAATCACTATCAGGTTATGCCAAAGCAGCTGATTTTGCTGATTTCTTCACCTTTCGCCATCGTTTAGTTTGCCTTAAGTCATTCCGCAAACGTCAAGCGAAAAGCACTCCTCGTAATGCCGCGAGAATTCACCGCTTTTAGCCTCTCTTCCACCGTTTGCTTGCTATTACATCTCGTAAAGTAGAGGCGTGAAGAAGTCTATGGGATGAAAACGTGGCAAAAACTCTCTTGCGCAGCGGCGATCTGGATGATTTTCAGGCCGTTGGCGGCGGCGGCCAGGCCGTCTTTGATTCGGCATTGCAAATTCGTGAAGCGTTGCGTCTGCGTAAGCAGCAGGCGATGGTGGACTGTCTCGCCATACCGCAGATTAACGACGACGGCGATCGCGTGGACTGGTACTCCCCGGTTGAGGGCCGGGCGGTAAGCTGGAAGGCAGCCGACGATGAGTCCCGCTTCCGCGCCCTGCGCTTTCTCGAGAGCACTCTCGACAGCGCCGCGGCGCTAAGCCGGAAAAGCCTGCAGTCGCCGAAAACGGCCCAGCAGCTGTTTGGCTCCCTGCTGGCAAAAGCGCTACAGTTTCCCGGCGTGAACCACGTCTTCCTGGTGGATGGCAAACCGGTTATTACCTTCTGGGGCTTTGTTGACCTCAATGAGAGCGCACGCGAGGACGTTCTTGCCTGCCTGCGGGAAGAGGAGCCGCCCGCCCCGGCTATAGTTATGCCGGAGGAGCGCGACGAGGAAGAGGAAGCGCCTGCGGTGGCAACCTTCAGCAGAGCCGATGAGCCGCTGCTGGTCGCCGTGCCGGAGATCGCCACCCAGCAGCCTCCTGAACCGCCGCAGCCTGAGCCGCAGCCCGCACCGGTTGCCCCTCCTGCCGCCGTTGCAGCTACAACCACCCCCAGCAAGCGCCGCTATGGCCTGTGGGCGCTGCCGGTGGCCGCCGTGGTGGTCGCCGCCGTTGCCGCCCCGCTGCTCTGGCCGCACCCGCCTGCGGTGAACGAAACGTCATCCGCAGAAAAAAAAGATGCCGCGAAACCTACGGCTCCGCAGGCCATCGCGCCTGCTCCAGTCAGCGTAGAGCCTGCGCCAGTGCTCACGGCGGCGCTGCCGCTGCACCAGGCTGAGGTGGTTGCAGCCAAAGCGCCTCCTGCGCCGCCAGAGGAGAAACCCAGCGAGCCGACTATCACCGCCATTCCTAAAGATGCGCTGGTGATGGATGCCAACCTGGTCAAAGCGGGCAGCACCCGTTTTCTCAACGGCAGCTGGCGCGTGTTGCTGGATATCAAAGACGAAGTGACCGGCAAGCCGCCTATCCTGCGTTTCCAGATCCAGAACAACAAGGGTACAGCTCGCCTGGTACAGGGTAAAAACATCGTCTGCCGATCCGAGATCTTCTCTGGCCTGCACGACACCGGCGTACTGATGATAAAAAGCCGCGGCCACGCGCGCTGCAGCGACGGTACTCGCTACCCGATGCCAGAGATCTCCTGCACCGCAGGCACCAGCGACGTTGCCGAGTGCACCGCCCGGTATGATGCCAAAACTATTGTCCCGTTGACGTTCAGAAAAACAGGTTCCTGATCTTATGCTGGTTAATCTTTGCGATTACAAACAGAGCGTCACGCTGATTGCCAACAGCGGCGTACAGTTCCTCGACTTTGGCCTGACGCCGCAGGCGTCCTTACAGAGCGGACGCTTCGTACGGAAAACCGCTAACGGGCCGCTGCTGCGCCTCGATTACGATCTGATTAACAACCGCTATACGCTGCCCGGGCGCGACGGCGGCCAGCCCGAGGTGGTGAAGCCGGAGAGTACCCTGCCGCTGCTTGAGTCGCTGGCGGTACTGGACGGCGTCTGGCTGCCGATACCTTTCCTGCGCTTTAACCCACCGCGTACCTTCGTGGAGGGTCCGGACAACTGGGCCAGGGTGCAGATCCGCAAGCTCGCCGAGCCGGATAGCGCAGGCAACACCCACCGCGTTACCCTGGCGCTGGACAGCCAGATCAACGATCTCTCTCCGACGGCGCTGGCTCCGGCCACCAATGACATCCTAAACGGCACCCGTTTTGCGCTGGCGTGGCGCGACGATGAGGTGTTTGATTTTCTCGACCAGACCTGGATTGACGGCTGGCTGCGCGAGGCGTTTCTGCACTACGTTAGCAACGCCGAGAACCGCAGCGAGCGGGAGATTGCCCAGGCGCTGCGCAGCTTTGAGTACCAGGCCCACTGGCTCAACCTGCTCACCCTGCTGGGCGAGCAGCTGACGGTCCCAGAAGTCAAAATCGTTACCCACACCCTGAGCACTCCGGCCATTCCGGTGGATCTGATCCTCGACGTCGGCAACACCCACACCTGCGGCGTCATTATTGAGGATCAGGGCGATGCCAACGACGGCCTGCGCCAGACGGCGGAGCTGCAGGTGCGCTCCCTGAGCGAGCCGCAGTTTTTGAACGAGCCAATGTTCACCAGCCGGCTGGAGTTCTCCGAGGCGCGCTTCGGCAAACAGCACTTCTCCGTGGAGAGCGGACGCGAGGATGCCTTCGTCTGGCCCTCTATCGTCCGCGTCGGCGACGAGGCCCGCAAGCTGGCGACACAGCGTCTGGGCACCGAGGGCAACAGCGGCATCTCCAGCCCGCGCCGCTACCTGTGGGATGAGACCCCGGTGCTTCAGGACTGGCGCTTTAGCCAGATGAACAGCAAGTCTCAGCGCGAGCCGTTAGCTACCGCTTTCCCGCTGATGAATCTGATGAACGACGACGGCCAGCCGCTCTACACCCTGCCGTTGGATGAGCGTCTGCCGGTCTTCTCCCCCCAGTACAGCCGCAGCACCCTGATGACCCATATGCTGTGCGAACTGCTGGCTCAGGCCCTGGGACAGATCAACAGCGTGGCGACGCGCCTGCGGTTGGGCTTCCCGGCCTCGCCGCGCCAGCTGCGTACGATTATCCTGACCCTGCCCTCGGCGATGCCGAAGCAGGAGCGGGAGATCTTCCGCCGCCGCATGTATGAAGCCATCGCCCTGGTATGGAAAGCGATGGGCTGGCACCCGCAGGATGAGGATTTCTCCAGCAGCAAACAGCGCGAGAAGAGCGTGGTGCCCGTCCCGCAGATCCAGATGGAGTGGGACGAAGCCAGCTGCGGTCAGCTGGTCTGGCTCTATAACGAAGCTATCTCCCACTACGCCGGGCAGACGGAGACCTTTTTTGCCTCCCTTGCCCGCCCGGACCGCACCGGTGCCCCGAACGAAAAGCCAGGCCGTGCCCTGCGGGTCGCCTCGATTGATATCGGGGGCGGCACCACCGACATGGCCATCGTTCACTACCAGCTGGATGACGGCACCGGCAGTAACGTCAAGATCACCCCACACCTGCTGTTCCGGGAAGGTTTTAAGGTGGCGGGCGACGATATTCTGCTGGATATTATCCAGCGCTGCGTGCTGCCCGCCCTGCAAACCCAGCTGCAAAAGTCGGGCATTACCGACGCCGCCGCGCTGATGGCGACGCTGTTCGGCGACTCCGGCCGCATCGACACCCAGGCGGTACTGCGCCAGCAAACGACGCTGCAGCTCTTTATGCCGATTGGCCATGCGATCCTCTCGGCCTGGGAGCGAAGCGACATCAACGATCCGCTGGCGGGGCTGCACGCCACCTTTGGCGAGCTGATCACTCAGCAGCCGACGCGCAACGTGATGAGCTACCTGAAGCAGGCGATCGATCACGCCCTGCCTGCCGGCTCTCCGGCGTTTGATCTCTTTGCCGTGCCGCTGCAGGTTAACTTCAGCGATCTGCAGGCGGCGATGCTCGGCGGACAGTTTACCCTCACCGCGCCGATCCATGCGGTGTGCGAAGCCATCTCCCACTACGCCTGCGACGTGCTGCTGGTTACCGGGCGTCCGGGCTGCCTGCCGGGCGTGCAGGCGCTGATCCGCCATCTACAGCCGGTGCCGGTCAATCGCATGGTGTGGCTCGACAAGTACCGGGTGCACGAGTGGTATCCCTTTAACCAGCAGGGGCGGATCGGCAACCCGAAATCCACCGCCGCCGTCGGGGCGATGCTGTGCAGCCTGGCGCTGGATCTGCGTCTGCCGCGCTTCAACTTTAAAGCGGCGGATATCGGCGCCTACTCCACCGTGCGCTACCTTGGCGTGCTGGATAACGTGGTTAATACCCTGCGCGAAGAGAACGTCTGGTACGAAGATATCGACCTCGACAAGCCCGGCGCGAAGCTGGATGCCCGCCTGCACTTCCCACTGCGCGGCAACGTCACGCTGGGCTTCCGTCAGCTGGCCAATGCCCGCTGGCCCGCCACGCCGCTCTATACCCTGAGCATCAACTCGCCGGAGCTGGCGAAAGCCATCGCCGGAGACGGGGTGCTTAACGTGCGGCTGGCCCTTACCGGCGGCAGCAAAGCGCTGGGACCGGAAGCCTTCACCCTGAGCGAGGCCTGGCTGCAGGATGGTACGCCGATAGCTGCCGATGCATTAACATTTAAACTGAATACCCTGGCCGACCGCCGCCACAGCGGCAGCCACTACTGGATTGACAGCGGGAGCGTGTACCTGAAATGAGAGATCTGAGCAAACCCTCCCAGGCATTAATGGCATGGATAGATGAGACCCGCCAGCACGCCCCGCTGCTTGACGATGACGCCGACGCCCTGCAGCTGCGCCTGACCGCCGCCGCCGCGCATGAGCGCGCGCTGGCCTGCACGGCTGACCAAACCCGCACCGTGGGTCTCTATGGCCACGCCCAGGCGGCGAAGGCGCATCTGCTTGCCGCCCTGTGCAGCAGCGGCAGCGGCCGGGTGAATGTCAAAGCGGGCGAGAAGAGTTTCGACTACCTGAGCCATATCAATCCGGGCCATGCCCTTACCGGCATGGCGCTGCGCTTTACGACCCAAGTCGAGAGCATTGACGATGCATTTCCCCTGCGCCTGCGCCTGATTAGCGAGGCCGAGCTGGTACAGGTGTTTATCGCCCATGCCGCTGGACAGCAGGAACGCCATCTCGTCGATCGGACGGTGATTGAGGATCGCCTTAGCCGCTGGCGCGGGCTGCGTCAGCCGCACCCGGTGGCGGGCATCACCGCTGAAGAGGTCGCCTCTGTCGCTGCGTTCTGGCGCACCACCGTGCCCGCCGCGCAGCAGCAGATCGATGACAGCCTCTGGTACCAGTTCGCTACCCTGATCCCCTCCCTGGATCTGCGCGCCCGGGCCAGCGCCTGGTCGCTGCTGTGGGGTGAGCAACAGGAGCTGACCCAGCAGTGGCTGGCTCTGGCGCACGTTCTGCACCAGACCGGCAACGCTGCCGAACTGGCCGCACCGCTGAGTCTGCTGGTAGATAACTTTGCCTTGCCGACCGAGGGCTTTTTAAATCCGCTGGCGTCAGGGGGCATTGAAGCGCAGGCTGAGGTGGTGGTTCATCCTCTCTCAAAAGACGAGCTGCAAAATGCGGTGAGCATTCCTCTTGCCACCCTGTCGTTGCTGGCCTGCGAGCTGGTGCTGTGCGTTGAAAGCAGCCTGCTGGATGGGGTGGATATTATCGATATTCCCTGCCCGGCAGCGCTGCCTGAACGCCCGCTGTGGCGCAGCAAATGCCGCTGGCTTCTGGAGCGCTATCGTCAACGGCTGCAGCCGGACGTATTGATGATCTGCAACGCCACGCCGCAGCGCAGCGAAACCGCCGCTACGGCCAAAGCCTTGCTGAACTGGGTTCAGGATACCCAGTCAGGCCAGGAGACGGCGCTGCCGGGGCTGGTATGGGCGATTACGCCTCAGGACGCGCGGTTTACCACCTCGCTGAATCTGGACGAAACCGTCCAGCAGCTGCTGGGCAAGCCCGGCCAGCGCTGGGGCACCCTGCAGGCGCTGGACACCAGCAGCCTGCAACGGCTGATTGAGTGGCTCTCCCAGGCCACCGCGCCATCGCTGCGCGCTAGCCGACTGAATGCCCTGCGCGATCGCCATCAGCAGACGCTACGCAATCTGATGCAGCCTCTGCTCTCGCCGCTTACGGAAGATGCGGACACGCGCCGCGCTCGTGCCGAAGCGACCATTCGCGAGCTACAGGGCCAGGCCGGACGTCACGGTGAGCTGTTGGAGGGCCTGCTTCCGGAGATGAAGCAGTTTGACGCCCTGTGGAAGGTTCAGCTGCCGCGTGAGGAGAAGGTGAGCGGCCTGTTTAACGAGGCGATCGATCTCTTTGCCGATGCTCAGGAGACGCCGGAGCGCGCCAGCGCCGCGCGGGATGCGGGTCAGCAGGCGCACGCCATGTGGGTAAACCACCTGCGCCAGTGGAGCCGCAGCGCGGAGAGCGCCACCCGGCTGGGCATTACCCCTGCTGCGCTACGCGAGGTGGCAGACACCATCATTACCACCAGCTACCGCCTCGACCTTGCCGGACAGCTGCAAACGCTGATGCAGCGGGATAACGCCTGCGCAGCGCAGCTGCATGCGGCCATTGGCAACCTGATCGCCTGGCTTGGCTATGCCGATGTCGCAGTAAGCCAGCGCCCGGCCAGCCGTATTCAGAAAGGCAGCGCGATCTTCAGTACCGACGCGCCAGCCCACACCGAAGGCAGACTGACCAGACTGGGAGAGCAGCCGATTCATGCCGCTACCCGCTACGTCTATGACTGGCTGGTGGCGCTCTATACCCGCAGCAACGAGAACATTGGTTACCAGCACCCCTCTGACGTGACGGATGCCCAGCGCAAAACGCTGCGGGCGCTTCTGCCCTGACATCGTGTCCCCCGGTGGCGCAGCGCGCGCCGGGGAAATCTCTTTAAACCCGCTCGCTTAGAACAGGGAGATCAGCAGCGCCACCGGGAAGCTCATCGGCCAGGTAGAGCCGATCAGAAACGCGCACAGGAAGCGGATCCGCTTGCGATCCTTTGACAGGAACCAGGTGATGAGTGCACAGATAGTCGCCATCACGGCGTAGAAGACCAGCATTTTTTGGTATAGGGTCATAGCCGACATTTGCTCAAAATAGAATAAAACGTGCGCAATATGCATTTTTTATTGATGTAAATCAAGCTTTATCCCTGTGAAGTTGAGGGAAACCGGACCTGTCGATTATGTCGGGGGCGAAAGACGAAAAGAAGAGCAAAGCAGGAAGGCGACAGTACAGTTTTGTACCGCCAGTGGCTACGCCGGGCGGCGCTACGCTTGCCCAGCCTACAAACAACGCCAGACCGTAGGCCCGGTAAGCGAAGCGCCACCGGGCTCACACTTTAGTGCTTAATCATCACATGCCGAATGACCGTGTAGTCCTCGATGCCGTAGACCGACATATCTTTGCCGTAGCCAGACATCTTCTGCCCGCCGTGCGGCATCTCGCTCACCAGCATAAAGTGGGTGTTGACCCAGGTGCAGCCGTACTGCAGGCGGGCGCTGAGCCGGTGCGCCCGGCCCACGTCGCGGGTCCAGACCGATGAGGCCAGCCCGTACCGGGAGTCGTTAGCCCACCCCAGCACCTGCTCTTCATCATCAAACGCGGTTACGCTTACCACCGGGCCGAACACTTCATGCTGGACGATGTCATCCTCCTGCTTAGCCCCGGCCAGCAGCGTCGGCTGGAAATAGTAGCCCGCGCCGTCGCGCTTCGCGCCGCCGGTCACCACGCTGATATGCCCCAGCGCTTTCGCTGCCTCAACGGCGTTGGTTACCCGCTCCAGGTGGGCCGCAGAGCTGAGCGGTCCCAGCTCGGTGCTTTCGTCATCCGGTGCACCCATCTTCAGGCTCGCTACCGCCGCGCCCAGCTTCTCGACCAGTGCATCATAGATGCCCTTCTGAGCATAGATCCGGCAGGCGGCGGTACAGTCCTGGCCTACGTTGTAGTAGCCAAAGGTGCGCACCCCCTCCACCACCGCGTCAAGATCGGCATCGTCAAAGACAATGACCGGCGCTTTGCCCCCCAGCTCCATATGGGTGCGCTTCACCGAGGAGGCGGTATGCCCGATGATATGCTCCCCGGTGGCAATCGAGCCGGTCAGGGAGACCATCCGTACCTTCTCGTGGCCGGTAAGCGGATCGCCCACGGTCTTACCCCGACCAAACAGCACGTTGAGTACGCCAGCCGGGAAGATATCCTTCGCCAGCTCTGCCAGCTTCAGGGCGGTAAGCGGGGTAATTTCCGAGGGCTTGATCACCACGCAGTTGCCCGCCGCCAGCGCCGGGGCCAGCTTCCAGGCGGCCATCATCAGCGGATAGTTCCAGGGCGCAATCGACGCCACCACGCCCACCGGATCGCGGCGGATCATTGAGGTGTGCCCCTCCAGATACTCACCTGCCGCCAGGCCGTTGAGGGTGCGCGCCGCCCCGGCAAAGAAGCGGAACACGTCAACCACGGCGGGGATCTCATCGCCAATCACGCAGTGCAGCGGCTTGCCGCAGTTGAGCGACTCCAGCTGGGCCAGCGTTTCGGCGTTATCTTCAATTGCCTGGGCGAGATCGAGCAGCGCCTGGGCGCGAACTTTCGGCGTCGCATAGCCCCATTCGGCAAAGGCGCGATCGGCCGCCTCTACGGCGGCGTCCACCTGGGCGGCAGAGGCTTCGGCAATTTCCAGCAGCACCTCACCGGTCGCGGGATTGTAGACCGCCTGCTTTTCACCTTCGCCGCTTACCAGTTCACCATTAATTAACAGTTGATCTTGCATAATCATATCCTGGTTGAGGGTCAATTATTTCTCGTTGCCAAAGGCGTTCTCGCCCCTGCGGGTCAGCCACCAGGCACCTAAAATGGGCAGCGTTGTTACCAGCATCACCAGCAGGGCCACCACGTTGGTGACGGGCACCTCGCGCGGCCTGCCCAGCTGGTTCAGCAGCCACAGCGGCAGAGTACGCTCGTGTCCAGCAGTAAAGGTGGTGACGATGATCTCATCAAACGACAGGGCAAACGCCAGCATCCCGCCTGCCAGCAGCGCCGAGCCAAGGTTCGGCAGCACCACGTAGCGAAAGGTCTGCCAGCCGTTGGCCCCGAGATCCATCGACGCCTCCACCATGCTCCAGGCGGTGCGCCTGAAGCGGGCAATCACATTGTTAAAGACTACCACCACGCAGAAGGTGGCATGGCCAATCACGATGGTCAGAAACCCCGGCTCCAGCCCTACCGTTTTAAACGCCGTTAGCAGCGCCAGGCCAGTCACAATGCCCGGCAGGGCGATGGGCAGGAGCAGCAGCAGTGAGATAGCGCTCTTGCCAAAAAACTGGCTGCGCCAGAGAGCACAAGCAGCAAGCGTGCCAAGTATGAGCGCCACCAGGGTCGCCAGCGCTGCCACTTTAAGTGACAGTGTCACCGCATCCAGGATATCGCTCCGCGTGGCCGCTACCGTGAACCAGCGCAGCGTCAGGCCCTGGGGCGGAAAGCTAAAGGCGGCATCTTCGGTATTAAACGCATAGATAGCGATGATCAGCAGCGGGAAGTGCAGAAAAACTACCCCGCCCCAGGCGGCAATTTTCAATAGCAGCGGTGCGCGATCAGAGTGCATCGAACGCTCCCAGGCGCTTCACGAGCGCCAGATAGAGGGCAATCAAAACGATGGGAACCAGGGTAAAGGCCGCCGCCATCGGCATGTTGCCAATCGCCCCCTGCTGGGAGTAGACCATGTTGCCAATGAAGAAGCCGGGCGGGCCAACCAGCTGCGGAACAATAAAGTCCCCAAGGGTCAGGGAGAAGGTGAAGATCGACCCTGCCGCCACGCCGGGGATCGCCAGGGGGAGCACCACGTGGCGGAAGGTCTGTGCGGGACGCGCGCCGAGATCCGCCGACGCCTGCAACAGCGATGGCGGTAACCGCTCCAGTGCCGCCTGCACGGGCAGGATCATAAACGGCAGCCAGATATAGACAAAGACAAGGAAGCGCCCGAGGCCGGAGGTCGAGAGCGTGCTTCCGCCTACCGCAGGCAGGGTCAGCACGCTCTCCAGAAGCGGCTGCAAACCCAGGTGGAGTAAGAACCACTGCGCCACGCCGTCCCGCGCCAGCAGCAGCGTCCAGGCGTAGGCCTTGACGATATAGCTCGCCCACATTGGCAGCATCACCGCAATATAGAAAAAAGCCTTCAGCTTGTCCTGGGTATAGCGAGCCATAAACCAGGCCAGCGGAAAAGCGAGGATCGCGCTGGCAAGGGTTACCGCAATCGCCATGGTCAGCGTGCGCAGGATAATGTCGTAGTTAGCCGGTTGAAACAGCGCCTGCAGATTCGCCAGGGTTAAATCCGGCGTCACCGACATGGTGAAATCATCGAAGGTATAGAGTCCCTGCCAGAGCAGGGTCAACAGCGAGCCGAGATAGACAATGCCAAACCACATCAGCGGGGCGATGAGTAGCAAAAGGAGACCCAGCGTTGGCCTGCGCCAGAACAGCCCGCTTAGACGGCCATGCGCCGACGGGCGCGGAGCAGGAACAGCGCTCATTGCCATCTACTCCTCCTGCAGCGGGACCATTGCCGCTCGCGCCCAGGAGAGCTGTACGGCCTGCCCTGGCTGGAGCGAAGCTGGCTGGCGAGCATCAAGCAGATTGGCCTGGCTGACCAGCAGCCGCTCCCCGTCCGCCAGCTTCAGCTCAACGCGGGTCGCCGCCCCCTGATACTGCACCGTCTGCACAATGCCCTCGGTTTGCACCTCATCCGCCCAATCGAGACGGATGTGCTCCGGCCGCAGGGAGTAGTTACCGGCCATGCCGCACAGCGCCTGCGCCCGTGCGGCGCTAAAAACGTTGGAGGTACCCACAAAACCCGCCACGAAGGGGGTGCGCGGACGCAGATAGAGATCGCGCGGGGCATCAACCTGCTCGATCTTCCCATTATTAAACACCGCTACCCGATCGGACATCGACAGCGCCTCGCCCTGATCGTGGGTAACGAAAATAAAGGTGATGCCCAGATCCTGCTGGAGCTTTTTCAGCTCGAACTGCATCTGCTCCCGCAGCTTGAGATCCAGCGCGCCAAGCGGCTCGTCCAGCAGCAGCACACGCGGCTGATTAACCAGCGCCCGGGCGATGGCGACCCGCTGCCGCTGCCCCCCGGAGAGCTGGGAGGGCTTACGGGCGTGGGCAAACCCCAGCGCCACCCGCTCCAGCGCCTCATGGGCCTGGGCGTGACGCGTTTTTTTGCCGATGCCTTTCACCATTAGCCCATAGGCAACGTTATCCAGAATCGACATGTGCGGAAAGAGCGCGTAGTCCTGAAAGACAGTATTGACGTCGCGCTCCCACGGCGGCAGCGTGCTGGCCTCTTTGCCAAAGATGCGCACCGCGCCGCCCGAGAGCTGTTCGAAACCGGCGATCAGCCGCAGGCAGGTGGTTTTGCCGGAGCCGGACGGCCCCAGCATGGAGAAAAACTCCCCGTCGTTAACGGCCAGGCTCACGCTATCCACCGCCCGAACGTCACCGTAGATCCGGGATACATCATCAAACTCAACGGCATAGGTCATGCGTCACTCCTGACGATCAGCGGCCGCCCATAATGGCGATGTAATCCTGGGTCCAGCGGCTGTAGGGCACGAATTTGCCCCCCTCAGCAACCGGCGTTTTCCAGAAGGCAATCTTGTCAAAGAAGCCGTAGCCGTTGGTTTCGCAGCCCTTTTCGCCCAGCAGGGTACTGGCCTTACAGCCCTCCGCCACTACCGGCAACGATCCAAACCAGGCAGCCACGTCGCCCTGCACTTTCGGCGTCAGGGACCAGTCCAGCCATTTATAGGCGCAGTTGGGGTGTTTCGCATCGGTGTGCAGCATGGTGGTATCCGCCCAGCCGGTTACCCCCTCCTTCGGAAAGACCGTAGCGACAGGCTGCCCCTCGGCTTTCAGGGCGTTGGCCTGATAGGGCCAGGCGCTGGAGGCGACCACCCCCTCGTTTTTGAAATCGCTCATCTGCACGGTGGTGTCATGCCAGTAGCGGTGGATCAGCCCGTGCTGCTCCCGCAGTACCTTCAACACCGCCTGATACTGCTCCTCGGTGAGCTGATAGGGATCGCTGATGCCCAGCTGCGGCTGGGTAGCCTTCACAAACAGCGCGGCATCGGCAATGTAGATCGGGCCGTCGTAGGCCTGCACGCGGCCCTGGTTGCTCTTGCCGTCCGGCAGGTTCTGCTTAACAAAGATAACCGCCCAGCTGTCCGGCGGCGTAGGGAAGGTTTTCGTATTGTACATCAGCAGGTTGGGTCCCCACTGATAGGGCGCGCCGTAGACTTTGCCGCCGACGTTAAACCAGTCGCCCTTCGCCACGCGCGGATCGACATTTTTCCAGTTAGGGATCAGGGCGGTATTGATGGGCTGGACGCGTTTGCCCATGATCAGCCGCAGGGAGGCGTCGCCGGAGGCGGTCACCAGGTCATAGCCGCCCTTTGCCATCAGGCTCACCATCTCGTCCGAGGTGGCGGCGGTCTTCACGTTCACCTGGCAGCCGGAGGCTTTTTCGAACTCGCTGACCCAGTCATACTGTTTATCGGTCTGGCCGCGCTCGATGTATCCCGGCCAGGCGATGATATCAAGACGCCCCTCTCCTTTACCGACTTCCGTTGGCTCGGCTGCCTGCGCGGTGACGATAGTCATACCGAGCGCGTACAGCGTGCTGCGGGCAAATGTTTTACTCATAAGCCATTACTCCTGTCGCAATCAAATGTGCGGTAGCCGTGCCGTAAAAATATCTCCCACAGTAAAGGTAGACGGCGTGCTGCGGCCCCACATAGGGCGCAAAAGAAATTTGCTTAGGTTGTGACAGATGACGCACTCCGCCATCTTCTGGAGCAGAGACAACGAGTTAATACCGGTGCGTTACACCATCGCCTGGCGGATTAGCATCCCCAGCGTTTTAGCCGCCTGCTCCTCCCGCTCGCCCCACGCCCAGGAGGTGTTAAAGCGGAAGAACGGTGTCCAGACGTCTGAGGTAGAGAACATTTTTCCCGGCGCAATGCTAATGTGATGTGCCAGCGCCTGCTCGCTCAGCAGCCCTGCATCCAGCGGGGCGGGCAGCTCAAGCCAGAGAAAGTAGCCGCTGTCGCTGGGGTGGATCTTCACCTCAGTTGGAAGATGGCGCAGCAGCGCCTGTCTGGCCTGCTGCTTGCGCTCCGCCAGGGTGCGGCGCAGCCGACGCAGGTGGGCGTCGTAGCGTTTGGTGGAGAGATAATCCACCAGCGCCAGCTGCATCGGCGAGCTGGTTGAGAGGGTGCTCATCAGCTGCAGCTGTTGAATGCGGCGGGCGTGTTTCCCCGCAGCCACCCAGCCGATACGAAATCCGGCCACCAGGCACTTTGAGAACGACGAGCAGTGGAGGGTCATCTCCTGGGTATCCCACGCTTTGGCCGGGAGCGGCTTCTCACGGCCAAAGTAAAGCTCGCTGTAGACGTCGTCCTCAATCAGGGTGACGTTGTGCTCTGCCAGCAGGGCCACCAGCCGCGCCTTTTTCTCATTGCTCAGGGTGAAGCCCAGCGGGTTCTGGCTGTTGGTCATCAGCCAGCAGGCCTTCACCGGATAGTCGTTCAGCGCCTGGGCCAGGGCGTCGAGATCGATCCCCTCCTCAACGTCGGTGGCGACCGCCAGCGCCTTGAGCTTTAGCCGCTCCAGCGCCTGTAACGCGCCGTAAAAGCAGGGATTCTCGACGATCACCCAGTCTCCCGGCTCGGTCACCGCCTGCAGGCTGAGGTTGAGCGCCTCCAGCGCACCGGCGGTGATCACCACCTCATCGGGGGAGACGTTCATCCCCTGCTGGGCATAGCGGCGGGCAATGGCATGGCGCAGATCGGCGTTGCCCGGCGGCAGGTTCTCAATCACGCTCATGGCGTTAGCGGTTTTGCTGACGTTGGCCAGGGAGCGGTTGAGCTGCTGAAGCGGGAAGAGGCGCGGATCGGGAAACGCCGAGCCAAAGGGCAGTACCGAGGCGTCGCAGCTCGCCTGCAATACCTCAAAGATGTAGGTATTAATGTCCACGGCCTCGTCCTGCATCACCTGGGCGGGGGGCATAGGCGGTTTGTGGGAGGGCGGCGACGCAACATAGTAGCCGGACTGCGGCCTGGCGATAATGCGGCCCTGGCTCTCCAGCAGCTGGTAGGCGTGGCTGACGGTCATAAAGCTGACGTGGCTGATGGTAACCTGCTCACGCAGCGACGGCAGCCGATCCCCGGGCTGCCAGACGCCAAGGTTGATCTGCTCAATAATCTGCTCCGCCAGCCGCTGATACTTTTTCATTACTCGATCCTGTTAACCCATCCTCTGCCCATTCTATAACAGAAACTGCTTTATGCCGTTAACGGTTTAGCGGAACGCAACTGTTATGCTTTTTCGTTCGCGTGCTGTTTCTGCCCGCATTCATTGACATCACCTATACTTTTGCTGACATAACGTAAACTATGCGCGGAGTCCTGCATGTTTGATCTAGACGCGTTTCATCTGGCGCGAATCCAGTTCGCCTTTACCGTCTCATTCCATATTTTATTTCCTGCTATCACTATCGGGCTGGCCAGCTATTTGGCAGTGCTTGAGGCACTCTGGCTCAAGACGCAAAATCAGGTCTGGCGAACGCTCTACCTCTTCTGGGTGAAAATTTTCGCCGTTAACTTTGGGATGGGCGTCGTCTCGGGGCTGGTAATGGCCTATCAGTTCGGGACCAACTGGAGCGGTTTCTCCCAGTTTGCCGGGAGTATAACCGGGCCGCTGCTCACCTATGAGGTGCTGACGGCCTTCTTCCTCGAGGCCGGCTTCCTTGGCGTGATGCTCTTCGGCTGGAATAAGGTCGGCCCCGGCCTGCACTTTTTCTCAACCTGCATGGTGGCCCTCGGTACGCTGATGTCCACCTTCTGGATCCTGGCTTCCAACAGCTGGATGCATACCCCGCAGGGGCATGAGATTGTCAACGGCCAGGTGATCCCCGTTGACTGGTTCAAAGTCATCTTTAACCCGTCATTCCCCTATCGCCTGATCCATATGTCGATCGCGGCCTTCCTGAGCAGCGCGCTGTTTGTCGGTGCCTCCGGTGCCTGGCATCTTCTCAAAGGTAACAATACCCCCGCCATCCGCAAGATGTTCTCAATGGCATTGTGGATGGCGCTGGTGGTGGCTCCGATCCAGGCCGTTGTGGGTGATATGCATGGCCTGAACACCCTGGAGCATCAGCCAGCGAAGATTGCCGCCATCGAAGGTCACTGGGAGAACCCGCCCGGCGAACCGACCCCGCTGCTGCTGTTTGGCTGGCCGGATATGGAGCAGGAGCGCACCCGCTACGGGCTGGAGATCCCGGCGCTGGGCAGCCTGATCCTGACCCATAGCCTGGATAAGCAGGTTCCGGCGCTCAAGTCGTTCCCGAAAGAGGATCGCCCCAACTCCACCATTGTCTTCTGGTCGTTCCGCCTGATGGTGGCGATGGGCCTGCTGATGCTGCTGCTGGGCGTAGTCGGACTGTGGCTGCGTTATAAGGGGCGGCTCTATACCTCGCGCCCGTTCCACCACTTTGCCCTGTGGATGGGACCGGCCGGACTGGTTGCCCTGCTGGCGGGCTGGGTAACCACCGAGGTGGGCCGCCAGCCGTGGGTGGTGTATGGCCAGCTGCGAACGATTGATGCCGTCTCGCAGCACAGCACGCTCCAGATGAGCCTCACCCTGCTGGGATTCTTTGTGGTCTACTCCGCCGTCTTTGGCGTGGGGTATGTCTATATTGGCCGGCTGATCAAGCACGGTCCGCAGCCTGAAGATCGTCACCCGACGGAGGGCCGCCCGGCGCGTCCGCTCTCTGCGGCCGGTGAGTCGTTAGAGACAGAGGAGAACAAGTAATGGGTATCGATCTGTCAGTTATCTGGTTTGTGATAATCGTCTTTGCCACGCTGATGTATATCGTGATGGACGGCTTCGATCTGGGGATCGGTATTCTGTTTCCCCTCATTCGCAACGGTGAAGATCGTGATGTGATGGTCAACAGCGTCGCACCGGTCTGGGATGGCAACGAAACCTGGCTGGTGATGGGTGGCGCAGGGCTGTTTGGCGCCTTTCCGCTGGCCTACGCGGTGATTGCCGATGCGTTGACAATACCATTAACGATTATGCTGGCGGGCCTGATCTTTCGTGGAGTCGCGTTTGAGTTTCGCTTCAAAGCGACGCCCGCCCACCGGCCATTCTGGGATAAGTCGTTTATCTTCGGCTCCATTGTCGCCACCTTTGCCCAGGGCGTAGTGGTCGGCGCGGTGCTGAACGGCTTTGAGGTGACCGATCGCCGCTTTAGCGGCGGCGCGCTTGACTGGCTCACGGCGTTTAACCTCTTCTGCGGCTTAGGGCTGACCATCGCCTACGCCCTGCTCGGTGCAACCTGGATGGTCATGAAGAGCGGCGGCCCGCTACAGGAGAAGATGCGACACAGCGCGAAACAGCTGCTGCTGGCGCTGCTGGTGACCATAGGCGTGATCAGCCTCTGGACGCCGCTGACGCACCAGGGGATCGCCGATCGCTGGTTCAGCATGCCGAACCTCTTCTTCTTCCTGCCGGTGCCGCTGCTGGTGCTCCTGTTCAGTTTCTGGCAGTGGCGCAGCCTGAGTAACCATGCCCATCACACCTTGCCGTTCGTGCTTACTCTGGGGCTGGTGTTCCTTGGCTTTAGCGGTCTCGGGATCAGCATCTGGCCGAATATCATTCCGCCCAGCATCTCTTTGTGGGATGCCGCTTCCCCGCCGCAAAGCCAGGGCTTTATGCTGGTGGGTGCGCTGCTGATTATTCCGCTGATTCTGGTCTATACCGCGTGGAGCTACTACGTATTCCGCGGCAAAGTTCAGCCTGGGGAGGGATATCACTAATGGCGGCACCGCGTTTTGCAAAGCGTCTGTTCTGGCTGATTGCTATCTGGGTCGCCAGCGTACTGGCCCTTACCGCAGTCAGCATGGCGTTTCGCCTGCTGATGTCGGCGGCGGGATTTAAATCACATTAACGTTCTTTCGGCTAAGGGGTCCCCCTTAGCCGTTTCCTCTCCAAATGTGCTTAGCGCAAATCGATTGCCGTTTTTCTTCGTTCCCCTCCCGCAAAAGCTGCGTTTTTATAACCGCATAAAGCAGTTAATAACGACAGACAATAAGGGACATTCACTATGCAGGTTACTACTCTCGCGCGCGGCGCTGCGCTCACGTTTGCTATCAGTTTTGCCCTGAACGCGCAGGCTGCGCCAGTTAAGGGCGGCACCCTGGTCTATCTGGAGCAGCAGGCGCATACCAATCTCTACCCACCGGCAGGCGGCTTCTACCCGAACGGCGGCATCCTCAACCAGATCACCGATAAGCTAACCTGGCAAAATCCGGAAACACTGGAGATTGAGCCGTGGATCGCCAAATCCTGGCGCAGCAACGCCGATAAAACCGAGTATACCTTCACCCTGCGTCCGGGAGTCACCTTCTCAGACGGTACGCCGCTCGACGCCAACGCGGTGGCGAAGAACTTTGATACCTACGGACTGGGCAATAAGGCGCTGCGCCAGCCGGTCTCGGAGGTGATCAACAACTATGACCATAGCGAAGTGGTCGATCCCCTGACGGTAAAATTCTACTTTAAGAAACCGTCGCCGGGCTTCCTGCAAGGCACCTCGGCGATTGGTTCCGGGCTGGTCTCGCTGGCTACCCTCGGGCGCAGCTTTGATCAGCTCGGCGATGCACGCAATATCATTGGCTCTGGCCCCTTCGTGGTTGAGAGCGAAACCCTGGGCCGGGAGCTAAACCTGGTGGCGCGGAAAGATTATCAGTGGGGGCCGAAAAACAGTCCTCAACAAGGCCCGGCGAATCTCGACGGCATCAAGATTCTGGTGACCCCGGAGGATAGCGTGCGCATTGGTGCCCTGCTGGCGGGCCAGGCGGACGTGATCCGCCAGGTGCAGGCCTATGATGAAAAACAGGCCAGCGACCAGCACTTCCCGATCTATGCCGCGCCGACGCGCGGGGTGAATGACAGCATCGCCTTCCGGCCTGCCAATCCGCTGGTAGCGGACGTTAAGGTCCGCCAGGCCCTGCTCCACGCCACCAACGCGAAGCAGATCGTCGATACCCTCTTCTCGCCAAACTATCCGGTTGCCACCTCGGTGGTGGCGAAAACCGCCCCTGGCTACGTCGATCTGAGCGATAAGCTGGCCTTCGATCCGGCGCTGGCAAACCGCCTGCTGGATGAGGCAGGCTGGAAAAAAGCGGGCAACGGCGTGCGTGAAAAAGAGGGGCAGCCGCTGAGCCTGACCGTCTATGAGTCGCTGCCGCAGCCGCAAAACAAAGAGGTATTACAGCTGGTAGCGCAGCAGTGGAAGCAGGTCGGCGTGCAGCTAAACGTCCGGGCGGGAGATGCTGGCAGTAAGGTGCAGGACAGCCTCGACCCGGCGAAAACGCCGGTTAACGTTGTCGAGGTGGGCCGCGCCGATCCGGACGTGATCAAGAGCCAGTTCCACCCGCTCAACCGCGACGGACTGCTGCAAAAAGGCGGCCTGAGCCAGAAAACCGACTTCAGCGACGCGAAGCTCAACGCCCTGCTGGAGTCCATCTCATCCGAAGTTGACGGGCCAAAGCGGCTGGCGGTAGCGGGTGATACGCAGCGCTACCTGATTGAGAACGCCTATGTCATTCCTGTCTTTGAGGAGCCGCAGGTGTTCGCCGGAGCGCCCTGGCTGAAGGGGTTGAGCTTCGAAGCCGTAGGCCGCCCGGCCTTCTACGGCGCATGGCTGGAGAAACACTGATGCTGACACGCTATCTTGCAGGCCGCATTGCCCAGGCCGTGCTGGTGCTGTGGGCGAGCTTTACGGTGTCGTTTATTCTGCTCCAGCTGCTGCCGGGTGACGCGATCGCCATTAAGTTTCAGAACCCGGAGCTGGGGCTGAGCGCGGCGCAGATTGAGGAGATGCGGGTGGCCTACGGCGCAGGCGCACCGCTGTGGCAGCAGTACGTCACGACCCTGGGCAACGTCCTGCAGGGTGATTTTGGCTACTCGGTACAGGCGGGCGTATCCGTCAGCGCCCTGCTGGCCGATAACCTGCCGGCCACGCTGCGCCTGGCCGGGCTGGGTTTCGCCCTGGCGCTGGTGCTGGCCTTTGCCCTGGCCGCCCTCTCGTCGCTGCACGGCTTTCGTGCGCTGCGGCGGCTGTTTGCCAGCCTGCCGTCGCTGTTTATTGCTGTTCCCACCTTCTGGCTGGGGATCGCCCTGATCCAGCTCTTCTCCTTCCAGCTGCATCTGGTACCGGTAATCAACCCCGGCTTCTGGCAAGGGCTGATCCTGCCGGTGGTCACCCTTGCCGTGCCGATTAGCGCCCCGCTGGCCCAGTTGCTGATCCGCAATATCGATACCGTGCTGCATAAGCCTTTTGTAACCGTTGCCCGCGCAAAGGGAGCCAGCCATACCGGCGTACTGTGGCGTCACGTGACGCGCAATGCATTTTTGCCAGTGCTGACGATGGCGGGGCTGCTGCTGGGCGAGCTGGTCGCCGGGGCGCTGATCACCGAAACCGTATTTGGCCTGAGTGGTCTGGGGCAGCTTACCCAGCAGGCGGTCAATAATCAGGATCTGGCGGTGCTGCAGGCTATCGTGCTGATTGCCGCGCTGGGCTTTGTCATCGTCAATCTGGTGGTCGATCTGCTCTATCCGCTGCTGGATCCCCGCCTGTCGCTCACCGCAGGAGCTACCTCATGACAACCTTTGATACCACTGGGCGGTTCGCCCGCCGCGCCTGGCGCATCCGGCTACCACGCGTGTCGTTTAACCTGCCCCTGACGCTCGCCTGGCTCACCCTGGCGCTGGTGGCGCTGTGGGCGCTCTTTCCTGGCTTGTTTACCAGTTGGAGTGCCATCGACGGCACCCCCGGCGCGCAGCGGCTGGCCCCGAATGCCGAGCACTGGTTTGGCACCGATCAACTGGGGCGCGATCTCTACGCCCGGGTGGTATGGGGTGCCTCCCACTCCCTCTCCGGTGCGCTGGTGGCGGTGGCGGTGGGGCTGGTGGCCGGTACCCTGCTGGGGGTCGCCGCAGGTGCGGCGGGCGGCCGGACTGAGCAGGCGCTGATGCGCCTGGTGGACGTGCTGCTGGCCATCCCCGGCCTGCTGCTGGCCCTGTGTGTGATTATCCTGCTCGGCTTTGGCACGGTAAACGCCGCGCTGGCCGTTGGGGTAACCTCGGTGGCCAGCTTTGCCCGCCTGGCGCGGGCGGAGGTGGTCCGCGTCCGCCACAGCGACTATGTCGAAGCCGCATGGGCCAGCGGCGGCACCTTTTTCTCAGTGCTGTGGCGGCATATTTTACCCAACTCCCTGACCTCGGTGCTGGCCTTTGCCGCGCTTCAATTCGGCTCGGCGATTCTGGCGATCTCCACGCTGAGCTTTCTGGGCTATGGCGCACCGCCACCCACGCCGGAGTGGGGATTGCTGATCGCCGAAGGGCGCAACTACCTCTCCACGGCCTGGTGGCTGACCACCCTGCCGGGTCTGATCGTCATCGCCGTGGTGCTCGCGGCCAACACGCTGAGCCACCACTACGCCAGGAGGCAACCATGAGCATACCGTTACTCAGCGTAAATAATCTGACCCTTGGCTGGCGTCAGGGGCACGAAGTGAAACGCGTCGTGCATAACGTCTCGTTTCAGGTTAATGCCGGTGAGGTGCTGGCCATTGTGGGTGAGTCGGGTTCCGGCAAGACGACTCTTGCCCAGTCCATTATTGGCCTGATGGGCGAGAACGGCGTTATTGAGCAGGGAGAGATCCGCCTCAATGATGAACGCATCAGCCACGCCTCCGCCCGGCGTCTCAACGCCCTGCGCGGCCAGGTTATCAGTCTTGTCCCGCAGGATCCGGGCAGCTCGCTGAATCCGGTTAAAACCATCGGCGAGCAGGTGAGCGAGGTGCTACGGCTGCATACGCCGCTACGCCGCCGGGAGCGCGACGCGGAGGTGGTGGCGCTGCTGGAAAAGGTGGGCCTGAGTGAACCGGCCCTGCGGGCCAGGCAGTATCCTCATCAGCTCTCGGGAGGAATGAAGCAGCGGGTGCTGATCGCCATTGCGCTGGCGCTGAAGCCCGCGCTGATTATCGCCGATGAGCCAACCAGCGCGCTGGACGTCACCGTTTCGCAGCGCATCCTCGATCTCTTAGACTCGCTGCGCCGCGAAACGGGCACGGCGGTGCTGTTAGTCACTCACGATCTGGCTCTGGCCGCCCAGCGGGCCGATCGGCTGCTGGTGTTCCGCCAGGGTGAAATTCAGGAGAGCGGCGACGTGCAGACGGTGATCCGCTCGCCCCGCTCGGCCTACACCCGGCAGCTGTTTGCCGATGCGCCCGCCTTCAGCCAGCGCTTTCGCCCTCCGTCTCCGACCGTCTTTAGCCAGCCCGCGGTAGAGATCCGCCGCGTTACCCAGCGCTTCCAGCTGGGCAACGCCTCCCTGACGGCGCTGGACGATGTCAGCCTGACGATTGCCCGCGGGACCACCCATGCGCTGGTGGGCGAGTCCGGCAGCGGAAAAACCACCCTTGCCCGCATTCTGCTCGGCTTTCAGCAGCCCGACAGCGGGGAGGTGATTATTGACGCTATTCACACCGAGGGCCTGAGCCGGGAAGCCCGCCGCCAGCTGCGACAGAAGATCCAGATTGTCTGGCAAAATCCCTTCTCCTCCCTCGATCCGCGTCAGACGGTGCAGGCCATTGTCGGCGAGCCGCTGCGTAACTTTACCCATCACAGCGCCAGCGCACGCGATGAACTGGCGCAGGCGATGATTGAGAAGGTGGCGTTGCCAACCGAGGTGCTGACACGCTATCCGCATCAGCTCTCCGGCGGCCAGCGTCAGCGCGTCGCCATCGCCCGGGCGCTGATCCTCTCCCCGCAGATCGTTATTCTTGATGAGGCGACCTCGGCGCTGGACGTGACGGTGCAGGCGCAGATCCTGACCCTGCTGGAGCAGCTTCAGGAGGAGCTGGGCCTGACCTATCTCTTTATCTCCCACGATCTGACGACGGTGCGCCGCTTTGCGCACAGCGTCTCAGTGCTCAAGGGCGGCAAACTGCTGGAGAGCGGGCCGACGGAGCACCTCTTTGCCCAACCGCAGAGCGACTATACCCGCCTGTTGCTGAGCGCCATTCCCGATACCCGAACGTTACAAAAGGATGTCGCATGACCTATAAACGCCTTGGTTTTTTTACCCGCCTGCTGGATAAGGTCCCCGCTGGCGAACGCTACCGTCTGGCGACGGAGCAGATCGTGCAAGCCGAGCGCAGCGGCTTTGATAGCGCCTGGGTAGCCCAGCACCACTTTCACGAGGCCGAGGGTGGCTTGCCTTCGCCGCTGGTTTTTCTGGCCCACGTTGCCGCCCAGACGCGCCGCATCCGTCTCGGCACGGGCATTATCACCCTTCCCATGGAGTCGCCGCTGCGCGTTGCCGAGGATGCGGCGGTGCTGGATCAGCTCAGCAACGGGCGATTTGAGCTGGGACTCGGCTCCGGCGGCACCCCCAGCTCCTTTCCGCCCTTTGGCTTGCAGAGCGACCAGCGGGGCGAGGCCTATGCCCGCCACCTTACGCTCCTGCGGGCGGCTCTCGACGATGAACCGCTGGCGGGCACGGATAATCATCTCTACCCACCCGCCCGCCAGCTTGGCCGCCGGATTTGGCAGGCCACCTTTAGCATCGACGGCGCAGCGCGAGCAGGTAAAGCAGGTGACGGGCTGATGCTCTCCCGTACCCAGCCGCGTCCGCAGAGCGATCCTGACCTGCCGCTGGATGCGATCCAGAACCCCATTATTGATGCCTACCTCGATGCGCTGCCGGAGGGCATAACCCCGCGCATCCTCGGCTCGCGCACCGCCTTCGTCACCGATAACGGCGAGGACGCCCGGCGTTTTGCCGAACAGGGGCTACGCCAGCAGGCGGTACAGTTTCGCGCCCAGGGCCACGTCGTCACCGGCGATCGGCTCGAGGATTACATTGCCGCGTTTGATGTCCATCTTGGCACGCCTGAAGAGACGCTGGCGACGCTGCGTCAGGATAGCGCGCTTGCCCGGGTAACGGATCTGGCCTTTCAGGTGCACTCTATCGATCCGCCCCATCCATTTATTCTGCGATCCATCGCCCTGCTCGCAGAGCAGGTTGCCCCGGCGCTGGGCTGGCACAGCGGCCAGCAGCGAAAACCCGACGTTGAACCTACCTCAAAGGAAACACTATGAGCTACGCGACTGATACCATTAACACCCTTGCCGTCATTGCGCCCGGCTCGGATCTGGCTGCTGCCCGCGAGGTGCGCGACGCGGCGACGCAAAATATCATTAAAAGTGAAAAGGCGTTGTTTGACGGGCCGAGCGGTCTGAGTCGTCAGGAGCGGCTGGCTATCGCCCTGCAGGTGGCGGGCTGGCATCATGAAGAGCAGCTCTCGGCTTACTATCGAACCCTACTGCAAAAACTGACCCCGCAGTCCACGCCGCGTCTGGGCGCGGCCCTGGCACATGCCGAGACCCTGACCTTCCATCCGGTCAAGGCCAGCGCTGAAGGACTTAACGTCCTGAAAAGCCATGGATTCAACGCAGAAGAAATAGTGACACTGTCACAGATTATTGCCTTCGTCAGCTTCCAGAGTCGGCTGGTACGCGGCCTGCGCCTGATTAACGGGGAGTCGGTTGCCGGGAACACCGGTAATGCGCTAGCGGGAGAGTGGCACACCCAGCCGCGCACGCTTGATGACAGAGCAGCCCCCGTGGCCTTTACCGCCCAGGAGCTGGGCTGGACGCCCTGGCTGGCGGCCAAACCCTATACTGAGTTTAGCCCCGACGAGCAGGCCACGCTGACACGCTTTGGTCATCAGGACTCAGACTATTTCCGCCTGCTGGGACGCAATCTGCCGGTGCTGGAGGCCAGGACGCTAACGGATAAGGGGATCTTTTATACCGCTGACGGCCTGCCACGTGCTGAACGTGAGCTGGCGGCCACGGTCGCCAGTAAGGTCAACGGCTGCATCTACTGCGCCTCGGTGCATGCCCGCAAGGCCGGTCAGCTGTCGAAACAGCCGGAGGCCATTGCGCAGCTGCTGGCGGTCGCCCCTGGAGAGTCGCTCAGCCAGGGGCAGAGCGCACGCTGGCAGACCGAGATTGAGTTTGCTGCCGCCCTCTCTGCCACGCCGCCAACGGCGGGAGCAGCGCATCTCAGCGCCCTGCGTGAACAGGGCCTGGATACGCTGGCGCTGCTGGATCTGGTGCAGTCCACCGCCTTCTTTGCCTGGGCCAACCGGCTGATGCTGACCCTCGGCGAACCCTATCTTCCTGAAGCTTAAGTACCCTTGCGTTTTGGCATGGTCTTCATCAGCTCGTCCGGGCTGATGGAGGCCACAACGCTGCCCGGCTGGGGCATCTTCAGGATGTGGTTTTTCATTTTGCCGATTACGTGCATCTCGCACGGACGGCAGTCAAACTTCAGCGTCAGCACTTCGTCGCCGTGTACCAACTGCATCGGCGTCGCCTTCCAGCTCTTGATTGAGCCTTTAGCCTGCTTCGGACAGAGGTTAAAGGCGAAACGCAGGCAGTGCTTGGTGATCATCACCGGAACGTCGCCCTTCTCCTCATGCGCCTCATAAGCGGCATCAATCAGCTGCACGCCATAGCGGTGATAGAAAGTGCGCGCCTTCTCGTTGTAGACGTTAGCCAGGAACGAAAGATGGGTATCCGGGTAGACCGGCGCTGGCGTCGCTACCGCCTTGCGGCTGCCGCGCGGGTAGTTTGCCAGACGGGCGCTATCCAGCATCTCCACGGCCTCACGGCGCAGCTGGTTAAGCTGGCTGGCGGGGACAAACAGCGCACCCGGCAGGTTCACGCGGATATCCTGGGCGTAGTAGATGGTCTGGCCAAGTTTAGCCAGGCCGTCATGCAGCTGGCTGAGCGCTTTTTCGGCGTTGGTGGCTTCAGCAAACTCACCCTCCAGGGTATGGGTAATGCTCACGCCCTCCTCGCTGGTCAGGGTGAGGATCAGCTGCTCCTGCCAGCCGCCCAGCTCAATATCCACGCCGACACGACGCTCGCTGGAGGTTTTGGTCAGCGCCTGCTGCCAGTTGTGGTCGAGGTTACGGTTGAGGGGATGATTCGGGCGCACCTTGTAGAGATCGGCTGGCATCTCGTTCGGCCAGACGCGATAACGGTTTTCCCCGGTCTTCTCTACCGTATTGGCACGGAAGCCGACGATCTCACGCTTAATCAATACGTTTAAGCCGTCGCCGTTGGCTAATGACTCGCTGGCGTTAACGTCGAGGTAATCTTTGCCTACCTTCAGCACGTCACCCACCGGCAGACCGATAAACTTCGGTGAATCAAACGCGCCGATATCAATTTTACGGGCGTTAACAAAGTAGTCGGTGCTGCCGCGATGGAACGTCTTATCCGTTGAAGGAATAAAGAAGTGCTCGGTGCGCCCCGCAGACGAGCGCGCCAGATCGCCCCGCTCTTCAATGATGGCGTCCAGCATCTGCCGATAGTGAGCGGTGATGTTCTTCACGTAGCTCATATCCTTGTAGCGTCCCTCAATCTTGAAGGAGCGCACCCCGGCGTCGATCAACGCCCCCAGGTTGGCGGTCTGGTCGTTGTCCTTCATCGACAGAAGATGCTTCTCAAACGACACAACCCGACCCTGGTCGTCCTTCAGGGTATAAGGCAGACGGCAGGCCTGAGAGCAGTCGCCCCGGTTAGCGCTGCGGCCGGTCTGGGCGTGGGAGATGTTGCACTGCCCGGAGTAGGCTACGCACAGCGCGCCGTGGATGAAGAACTCGATGGTGGCGTCGGTGCTCTCATGGATGGCGCGGATCTGCTGTAAATTAAGCTCACGGGCCAGCACGATCTGCGAGAAGCCGACGTCGGAGAGGAACTTCGCCTTCTCCACGCTGCGGATATCGCACTGGGTGCTGGCGTGCAGCTCGATAGGCGGAATATCCAGCTCCAGCACGCCCATATCCTGTACGATCAGCGCATCCACGCCGGTCTCATTGAGGTCGGTGATAAGGCGCTGCGCTGGCTCCAGCTCATCATCATGCAGAATAGTATTCAGAGTAATAAAGATTTTTGCCCCGTAGCGATGGGCAAACGGCACCAGCTCGGCGATATCGCGCAGGCTGTTGCTGGCATTATGGCGTGCACCAAAGCCGGGACCGCCGATATAGACCGCATCGGCCCCGTGCAGGATAGCTTCGCGGGCAATGGCGGTGTCACGGGCCGGGCTTAACAGTTCAAGATGATGAGTGGGCAGGCGCATACGGTTGTTATTATCCAGGATCAACAAAATGGCCGCTATTGTAGTGAGAAGCTGGCCTGGACGAAAACATTTTTGCTATGTCTGCGACGCTCTTAATACATTAATTAGCAATGCATTGAAATAATGCGCATTTCTCCCGACGCGCCGAAGGGGGTACAGTGGCTGCGTATTCCGGACATTCCTCGTCATGTGTGCGTTATTGTTATTCGTCGTTATTCGTCGTCGTGTTTAGCCGCAGGCTCGCCTGCGGCTTTTTCTTTTGGATAGTGGATCAGAGAGTGAAAGTGCGTTGTCTGGCCGCTGCTGTTGCGGTAGGCGTGGGTTTTATCCCCGGCAAATCTGACCCCGCTTCCGGCCTGTAACATCTGCCACTCGCCGTCGATCCGCATCTCCAGCGTGCCGGAAATCACCACTACGTGCTCAATGACGCCGCGCTCGTGCGGAGTAGACTCGCTGAACGCGCCGGGAGCGAGCGTTACCGAGAAGTGATCAAAACAGAGTTCGGCATCCCAGGGAAAAACCGGGGTTATGGTCATCGCCTGCTGGTCGGGATCGTAGGCCTGCGGCGCGCTGGCATCCATCACGGTGATAAAGGTAGAGAGCGGCACGTTTAGCCCGGTCGCGATTTTCCACAGCGTTGCCACCGTGGGGCTGGATTCATTGCGCTCGATCTGGCCGAGCATCGCTTTAGAGACGCCGGTCTCGCTGGCGAGGCGTGACAGGCTCCAGCCCCGCGTCTGACGCAGCGTTTTCAGTGTTGCAGACAAATACTGTGGCAGATCCATACTCTTACTCCATTTATGGTGTGAATGGCTTATTGTGCGTTATAACGCACAATGCTATTTTTACCTATCGAAACAGTCTCCATGGAGTCGTTATGTCCCCGCGTCCCTTTCCTTTTACTACCCTGCTGGCGGGCTTCGTGGCGGTGCTGGTGGGTTATGCCAGCTCAGCCGCCATCATCTGGCAGGCCGCGCGCGTCGCCGGAGCCAGCAACGCGCAAATCGCCGGCTGGATGACGGCGCTGGGGCTGGCGATGGGTATCAGCACCCTCGTATTGACCCTGCGCTATCGCGTACCGGTGCTGACCGCCTGGTCAACTCCCGGCGCGGCGTTGCTGGCGACCAGCCTGGAGGGCGCTACCCTCAACGAGGCCGTGGGCGTGTTCATCTTCGCCAACGCCCTGATCCTGCTCTGCGGCCTTACCGGCCTGTTTGCCCGCCTGATGAAAGTCGTGCCGCACTCGCTGGCAGCGGCGATGCTGGCAGGTATCTTACTGCGTTTTGGGCTACAGGCCTTTACTAATTTGAAAAGTGATTTCATTTTATGTTTCAGCATGTTGCTGGCCTGGCTGATCTGCAAAGCGCTGGCTCCGCGCTATGCCATCATTGCTACTCTAATCGCAGGGGGGATTGTAGCCTGGCTAAGCGGTGACGTTGTCACCTCTTCCCTGCACTTTTCCGTAGTGATACCGGAGATGATCGCCCCGCACTTTACCCTGCCTATCCTGATCAGCGTCGGGCTGCCCTTCTTTCTGGCGACGATGGCCTCCCAAAATGCGCCAGGCTTCGCCACCATGCAGGCGGCGGGCTATCGGGTTCCCGCCTCACCGCTGATGATCTTTACCGGCGGGCTGGCGCTGCTCGGTAGCGTCTTTGGCGTCTACTCTGTCTGTATCGCCGCGATTACCGCAGCCATCTGTCAAAGCCCGGAGGCGCACCCGGATCCGGACAGACGCTGGCAGGCCGCGGCGGCGGCAGGCGTTTTCTATCTGCTGGCAGGCCTGTTTGGCGGCTCGATAACCGGACTGATGGCCGCCCTGCCGCTAAGCTGGATCCAGACGCTGGCAGGCCTGGCGCTGCTGGGCACCATCGGCGGCAGCCTGCACCAGGCGCTGGTGAACGAGCGCGAGCGCGATGCGGCGGTGGTCACTTTTCTGGTCACCGCCAGCGGCCTGACGCTGTGGGGCATTGGATCGGCATTCTGGGGAGTGGTGGTAGGTGGTATCTGCTTTGCCGTGCTGTCAGCCGTGCGCCGCCCGCATCTGTGACGGCGTCACTCCGAACACGCTTTTGAAACGGTTGCTGAAGTGGCTGGGGGAGTTGAACCCGCAGCCGAGCGCAATCTCGGTCAGCGGCAGCGTCGTATGGCATACCCTGTCCCGGGCCTGGTGCATCCGGCGCTGCATCACGTACTGATGCGGCGCAAGGCCCGACGAGTGACGAAACATGCGGGCAAAGTGATACTCACTCAGCGCCGCCTGGCTGGCGAGATCGGCGAGCGTCAGCGGTTGGGCAAGGTTAGCGTCAATATACTCCAGCACGTTACGCAGCACTGAAGGAGCCAGCCCGCCGGTAACGCTCGGCATGCGCCACTGCACGCTGCTGTAGCGCTGGATAATGTGGGTCAGCAGCAGGGTTGACGCCGTGCTCAGGGTGAGCTGGTTAGCCTGCTGCTGCCAGTCGCAGTCGAGCAAGAACTGGCGATAGAGGGCGGTGATCTGCGCATCCTGCCCAAAGGTCTTCTCATCCAGGGTCAGCGAGGCCGGGCTGCGATCCCAGATCTGCTCCCCCACGCTGCGCAGGTGCGCATCGGTGCAGTAGAGATGCACAAAGGAGAGATCGTCGCGAATATCCCAGCTCGATTCACTCTCTTTCGGCAAGAGGCAAAACCGATCCGGCCCGCCGCCGTTTTGCCAGCCGGTACGGGTTTTGTGGTAGCTCTCATAGCCGTCGGCAACGTAGAGGCTCAGCGTGTGGTGATCGCAATACTGAGTGATCCTGTCGCGCTTGTTGGACCAGGCGGCCAGCTGCATACCGTTATTTAGCGCAACGGAATTATGCAGGACTGCGCTGTGCCTGCGCAGGTTTTCAAAAGCACCGTAGGTATCCGCCATAGCCACATTAACAAGTGATTAACCAGACCCTTAGTGTATGAAGAGTGTGGCGCGGATGAAAGCGTTACGACATCCGCAGACAAAAAAACCGCAAGATTTTGCAAGTCCGCCGCAACCCGCTGCAAGCGTTACCGCTCGCCGTCAGGAACAATAGCGTTTTCAGTCACGGAGTAGCGCGCGATGAATGCATTAATGTACGGTCTGGTGGTGGTGATTTGGGGAACAACGTGGATCGCGATCCATCTGCAGCAGGGACCGGTCTCCGCGCCGGTCTCCATCTTCTGGCGCTTCGCGCTGGCGACTGCAATCATGATGGTGACGCTGCTGGTGCTTAAGCGGCTGCGAGCGCTGACGCTCAGGGACCACCTGATGTGTATGGTGCAGGGCGGCTGCGTGTTTGGCTTCAACTTTCTGTGCTTTTACACCGCCGCCGCGTGGATCAACACCGGCCTGGAGTCGGTTATCTTCTCCATGGCGGTGCTGTTTAACGCGGTTAACAGCTTTATCTTCTTTGGCCAGCGCCCTCCCGCCCGCTTCTTCCTTGCCGCCGCGCTGGGTCTGACCGGCATCGTCGCCCTCTTCTGGCAGGATCTGCTGGCGAAGGAGCTGAACCTTAACCTGCTGCTGGGCATCGGCCTGTCGGCGCTGGGCACCCTGGGCTTCTCGCTGGGCAATATGATCAGCCTGCGCCACCAGCGTAAAGGTCTGGAAACCATGACCACCAACGGCTGGGCGATGCTCTACGGTACGCTGATTATGGGCTTTATCGCTCTGGTACGTGGAGACAGCTTTGTCCCTGAGTGGACGGTGAGCTATCTGGGGGCGCTGGTCTACCTCTCCCTGTTTGGTTCGGTCATTGCCTTCGGCGTCTATTTCTCGCTGGTGGGTCGCATCGGGGCGAGCAATGCCGCCTACAGCACCCTGCTCTTTCCGCTGGTCGCGTTAACGCTCTCTACCCTGTTCGAGGGATACCGCTGGGAGAGCAATGCCGTGGTGGGCCTGGCGCTGATTCTGGTGGGCAATATGGTGATGTTTACCCGCCCGGAGAGCCTGCTGCGGATATGGCAGTGGCGTCAGCGCTCTGCCTGAGGGATAAAGAGAAGCGCCATCGCAGGGATGGCGCTCCGCTGATTACTGTTTTTTCACCTGGAACAGCGCCGCGTCGCTGGCCATATCGTCAACAACCTGTTTCAGGGTATCGACGGTAAGCGGCGTATTCTGGTTATTGAGATCTTTACCCTCCCCTTTACGCACCACTTTGATAACCGGCTTCATGGTAGAAGCATCGATCAGCTCCCCCTCAAAGTAGAGTGCCGTATCCATGGTACGGTGTCCGGTGGCAGCCTGGGTACCAGCCACTACCATCGCGATTGGGATCACCTCATAGAACTGCAGCCCCTGCTTGCTGGAATCGACGCCGGTGATCGCCCCGCGGAAGATCAGGCTGCGCGGGCCAGGCGTAGCGACCAGCGGCTTACGCTGGGCAGCGGCGGCTTTCAGCTTGGTATTGGTATAGGTCAGCAGACCGTTGAGGGTATCCTGACCGATCTGGGTGGTAGGTCTGGGCGTTGGATAGTAGACGACAGGGTTGTAGACAATGCTGTCATACTTGCTGTCATCAAACGACGGGTCAACCCAGCGCAGCACCGGTTTACCAGATGCGGAGGTGGCCTGCTGGAGATTCGAGTAGTCTTTTAAGAAACCTGAATACTTATCTGGCTGTGTAACTTTTGACGCGCAACCTGTCAGTGCCAGCAGTCCCGACAGTACCGCTACCTGAATCAATGAGTGAGTACGCATGTATTTATTCCTGGAATTATGACTATGCATACGCAGTTATAGCAAAACTCAGTTACGGTTGTTGTGACGAAAAGAGTGCTGGATCACCCTTTTACTAAAAATCATGCCTGCGCATTACCGCAGGCATGGAGTGATTATTTTTTCAAATCGACCTGATAAAAAATGTGTTTGCCAAAGGGATCGATCTCATACCCCACGACCTCTTTGCGCACCGGCTCGAAAATCGTCGAATGGGCGATCATCACGGCGGGCATCTGGTCATGCATCATCTGCTGCGCCTGCGTGTAGAGGGCGGTACGCTGGGATTGATCGGTAATGGCTTTCGCCTCGGCAATCAGCTTATCAAACGGCTGATAGCACCACTTCGCCGAGTTGGAGCCGCCGTCCGCCGACTGGCAGGTAAAGAGCGGGCCGAAGAAGTTATCCGGATCGCCGGTGGCGGTGGTCCAGCCCATCAGCGCCGCCTGATGCTCGCCGCCCTTCACGCGCTTGAGGTACTCGCCCCACTCATAGGTGACAACCTTCGCCTGCACGCCAATCTTCGCCCAGTCGGCCTGGATCATCTCGGCCATGCGCTTCGCATTCGGGTTGTAGGGGCGCTGCACCGGCATCGCCCACAGGTCAATGCTCAAGCCGTTGGCAAACCCTGCCTCGGCCAGCAGCGCTTTGGCCTGCTCAGGGTTGTAGTCATAATCTTTCAGGTCACCGTCTGCGCTCCAGACGCCTGGCGGCAGCAGATTTTTCGCCGCCGTGCCGGTGCCCTGGAAGACCGCGTCAATAATCGCTGGCTTGTTGATGGCCATCGCCAGCGCCTGGCGCACCTTGACGTTATCCGTTGGCGCTTTCTGCGTGTTGAGGGCAAGGAAACCGGTATTCAGCCCAGCTTTGCTCATCAGGTTGATATTGGGGTTCTCGCGCATCCGCGGCAGATCCGCCGGATTCGGGAAGGCCATCACCTGACACTCGTTCTTCTCCAGCTTGGCATAGCGCACCGAGGCGTCCGGGGTGATGCTAAATACCAGCCGGTCCAGCTTCGCCTTGCCCTGCCAGTACTCCGGGAAGGCGGTAAAGAGGATGCGCGAATCCTTCTGATACTGCGCCAGCTTGAACGGGCCGGTGCCAATCGGGTCCATATCGACGCGCGTCGGTGTGCCCGCCTTCAGCATGGCATCGCCATACTCAGCCGACAGGATCGAGGCGAAATACCACGCCAGATCGGCCACGAACGGCGCTTCCGGGTGCGCCAGGGTGAAGCGCACGGTGTGGTCATCCACTCTATCAATGCTGGTGATCAGCTTGCCAAACTCCAGGCTTTCGAAGTTGGAGTAGTTGCCGTTAGAGACGTTGTGATAGGGATGTTGCGGATCCTTCTGCCGCATAAACGAGAAGATAACGTCGTCGGCGTTGAAGTCCCGCGTCGGAGTAAAGTATTTATTGCTCTGGAACTTCACCCCCTTGCGCAGATGAAAGGTGTAGGTTTTGCCATCTTCGCTAACGTCCCAGCTCTCGGCGAGGCTTGGCTCTAACTCCGTGGTGCCAACCTTAAACTCTACCAGCCGGTTGTAGACCGGCACGGCGCTGGCATCGACGCTGGTTCCCGAGGTGTAAAGCTGAGGGTTAAAGTTTTCAGGCGATCCTTCCGAGCAGTAAACCAGCGTCTTCGCGGCCACGGTAGAACTGACCGTGAGCGCGGCCAACGCCAGTGCAAGTGATGTGGGTTTGCTTATCATCTTTATCCTGTCTTTTAATTGGCTATCACTACGTGCTATCAATAGGTGTCTATTAATACATAACACTAAAATCACACCGTAAGCACCTGATAAAACAAATAAAGAAGGAATCACTATGTCATCGCCACTCGCCAGTCAATTAACCCAGCGCTTCTTTCGCTACCTTTCCATCACCAGCCAGAGCGATGCCGCCGCAACCACCCTGCCCACCACGGCAGGCCAGTATGAGATGGCCCGCGTCCTTGCTGACGAGCTAAAAACGCTGGGATTAGAAGAGATTGTGATCGACGAGCACGCCACCGTGACGGCGGTTAAAAAGGGCAACGTGGCGGGCGCGCCGCGCGTTGGTTTTATCACCCATATCGATACCGTAGACGTCGGACTGTCGCCGGATATTCATCCCCAGATCCTGCAATTTACCGGCACAGATCTCTGCCTGAACGCCAGCAAGGATATCTGGCTGCGCACCGCCGAGCATCCAGAGATTTTAGCCTACCCGGGCGAGGAGATTATTTTCAGCGACGGCACCAGCGTGCTGGGTGCGGATAACAAGGCGGCAGTAACGGTGGTGATGACCCTGCTGGAGAACCTGACCGCTGAGCATCAGTATGGTGATATCGTGGTGGCCTTTGTGCCGGATGAGGAGGTGGGCCTGCGCGGGGCGAAGGCGCTCGATCTCACGCGTTTCGACGTCGAGTTTGCATGGACCATCGACTGCTGCGAGCTGGGAGAGATTGTTTATGAGAACTTTAACGCCGCCCAGGCGAAGATCCGCTTTACCGGCGTGACGGCGCACCCGATGTCGGCCAAAGGCGTGCTGGTGAACCCGCTGCTGATGGCGACGGACTATATCAGCCATTTCGATCGTCAGCAGACGCCGGAGCATACCGCAGGTCGCGAGGGCTACACCTGGTTCAACGGCATGGAGGCGGTACAGGGCCACGCCGTGCTCAGCGCCAGCATCCGCGATTTTGATAAAGCACGCTTCGAGCAGCGCAAGCAGCAGATTGGCGAGGTGGCGCAGCTTATCGCCGCGCAGCACCCTACCGCGAAGGTGGAGTATGAGATCGATGACGTCTACAGCAACATCAGCAACGCTGTCGGTGAAGATCGTCGCGCCATCGATCTGATGTTTGAGGCGATGGAGTCCCTGGGCATCACGCCGAAGCCAACCCCGATGCGCGGCGGCACCGACGGCGCGGCGCTGTCGGCGAAGGGGCTGCTTACGCCGAACTTCTTCACCGGCGCGCACAACTTCCACTCTCGCTTTGAGTTTCTGCCGCTGAAATCCTTCGAGGCCTCCTACAACGTCGCGCTTCAGCTCTGCCTGCTGGCGGCGCGCTAAGCGGGTTTACGGGCCAGCAGCGTGGCAAAGCGCAGCTTAATGCGGTTGCCATTGGCGTCGGTGCGGTGTAGCTCACCGACGTCTTCATTGTATTTCACCACCTCCCAGCCGCTGTAATACTCCGCCAGCTCCCCGGTCTTGAAGGCAAACGGAAAACCAACCGTGCAGGGGAGATCCTCGGTATCCATTGCGGCAACGATCAGGTTATAGCCCCCCGGCACGGTGGTGCGCTGCATATTGGCAATCAAACCCGGAATGGTTTGTGGCTCCAAAAACATCATCACCACGGTAGAGAGGATAAAGTCATACTCGCCGTCAAAAGTAAGCGCGTTGAGATCGACTGTGGCAATCTCAAGGTTCTCAAGCCCCTCCGCCGCCTTGATGCGCTCAATATTGGCGATGCTCATTGGGTTTTTATCCCATGCCGTGACACTGTAACCATTCGCGGCAAGATAGAGGCTGTTACGACCGTTGCCGCAGCCGAGATCGAGGGTGTTGCCCGGTGGGATCAGCGCTGCCGCAGCCAGCACTTCAGAATGGGTACGGGTCAGACCATATTTTTCAGTGAAATAATTCTCATCAACCTGGGCCATATTACATCCTTACTAAGAGAGAAAATTAAAATGATATTTTAAATGCATTTTATGGAAGTTCCCGGGCAATAGCCAGAGCGGCAAAATTTGCTACGTTTAACAGAGTCCATCAGCGGAAAACTAACAATGAATAAGTACCGCCTGAGCGATGCCAGCCGCTCATTTAGCTATCAGGATAACGGTGAGAAGCGGCACGTTACCCTGCGCCAGATCGTCGCCCTTGTAGATTTTCATGATGTTAAAGCCGGCTCGCCGGGCGGCTGGGTAGAGGATGAGCAGGTGCTTAGCCAGCAGGGTAGCTGCTGGATCTACGATGAGAACAGCATGGTATTTGGTGGAAGCCGGATACGCGACAGCGCGCGTGTCAGCCAGCCCTGCACCATCTATGATGGCGTGGAGATAAGCGACAATGCCTGGGTGGACGGATCGGATATCTGCCGGGGCGCCCGTCTCAGCGGCAACGTGCTGGTGCAGCGGTCGCGAGTCAGCGGCGAATGCCTGCTGAGTGATGATGCCCGGATCCTCAACGGCAGCGAGATCGTTGCCGCCCGCGGGCTAACCGTCGATAACGATGCCACGCTGCGCATCTACGAGCGCGCCACGGTGAACCACTCCCGCATTGTGCACCAGGCGCAGATTTACGGTGACGCCATCGTCAACTACGCCTTCGTAGAGCATCGGGCCGAAGTGTTTGACTTTGCCCTGCTGGAGGGTAACGAGGAGAATGACGTCTGGGTCTGCGACTGCGCCAAGGTCTACGATCGCGCGCGTGTTGTGGCCGGACGCGGCGAGGACGCCATCCCTACCCTGCGCTACAGCGCGCAGGTGGCGGAAAGTGCGGTGGTAGAGGGCAACTGCGTGCTGAAGCACCATGTGCGGGTCGGCGGCGAGGCGCGGCTTAGCGGCGGGCCGCTGGTGCTGGATAACTTTGTTCTCGTCCATGGCCGGGCGCAGCTCAGCGGCAACCTGCTGATCGAGGAGCATATTGAGATCGGCGGCGATGCGGCGGTGATTGCCCTTGAAGAGGAGTATATTCACCTGCGGGGTCCGAAGGTGATGAGCGGCGCGGAGCGTATCACCCGCACGCCGCTACTGGGATCGCACTAGCCGTCGATAATCCGCGCGTAGAGGTTCTGGTCGTCATAGCGCCCGTTAAGGAACTCCGCCTCTTTCAGGCAGCCCTCGAGCACAAAACCAGCACGCTGGGCCACCCGGTTGCTGGCGGCGTTATCTACCCGGCACTTGATCACAAAGCGCCGGATTTCGCCGCTGCGGGCATAGTGCTGAATAAACGCCTCCAGCGACCGGGAAAGAATGCCCTGTCCCTGATGCGCCTCATCCAGCCAGTAGCCGATATAGGCGGTCTTGTTCAGCGGCTGGATGGCATTGAACGATAGCACGCCTACGATGGCCTCCTCCTGCATAATCAGGAACATTTTGGCGTAGCCGCGCTGGTGCAGCATAACGTTGCTCTGGGCGTTCTTCCGCGAATCCTCTTCGCTGGCCACGTACTGCGGCCAGTTCAGCGACTGCTGGAGCCACTCCCGGTTCTTCACCACCAGCTGATGAAGCTCGCTGACGAAGCGCTCATCGATGGCGCACAGGCTTAGCGTGTCGCTAACGGGGATAATCTCATCCGTGCTGGTCTGCATCTGCTCTCCTTTCCTTAGCGCATCACGCGGTCATCAACGTAGGTCCGCTTGTCCGGCGCGGGCGGGAAGTACTGATAGAGCCATGTTTCGCTCACCGCCTCGCCCTGGCAGCGCAGGAACATGCGCATCTCTACCGGATCGGTGGAGTCGTTGGTGGGATACCAGTCGAACTGAATGCGGTAGCCGTCGAACGGCTCCACGTAGAGGATCTCTACCTGCTTCGCCTCGCCGTTAGAGAGGGTGATCACTGGCTCAATGCCTCGTGGCGCAGCCTCTTTGATGTTACCCCCGGCAAAGTCGATGGCGAAACGACGCGCCCACACCTGCGGATAGTGCTCGCCCGGCGCCCACCCTTCCGGGAAGCCGCCCATGCCGGTACGGGTCGCCAGCACGCGGGCCAGCGGAGAGTGTACCGGCGGCTGCGCGCTCCAGTAGAGACGGTACTGGAAGGCAAGCTCGTCCCCGGCTTTGATCGGTTTTTCCGGCTGCCAGAAGCAGACAATGTTATCCAGCGTCTCGCCGGTGGTGGGGATCTCCATCAGGTTAACGCTCCCCTTGCCCCAGCTATTGCGCGGCTCGACCCACAGGCTTGGGCGCTTGTTGTACCAGCCCATCACGTCCTGATAGTGAGAGAAGTCGCGATCCAGCTGCAGCAGGCCAAAGCCCTTCGGGTTGTTGTCCTCAAAGGCGTTAAACTGCAGCTTCTGTGGGTTGTTAAGCGGACGGCAGATCCACTCCCCGTTGCCCCGCCACATCGCCAGACGGTCGGAGTCATGGATCTGCGGATGGATGGTGTCGCACATGCGCCGCTCGTTGTTGCCGCAGCTAAACATGCTGGTCATCGGCGAGATCCCCAGCTGCTTGATATCCTTGCGGGCGTAAAGGTGGTTATCCACCTCCATGATCACCTGGTTCTGCTCGCAGTGGATCACAAATTTATACGCGCCGGTCAGGCTCGGGCTATCCAACAGGGCATAGACGGTAAAAGAGGTATCCGACGGCTTAGCCGTTTCAAACCAGAATGAGGTGAAGTCCGGAAACTCCTCTGGCGTGTCGGTAAAGGTATCGACCGCGACGCCGCGTGCAGAGAGACCATACTGATAGGTGCTGTCAACGGCGCGGAAATAGCTAGCGCCGAGGAAGGAGACGATATCCCGACGGGCCAGCTCCGGCTTCTTAAAGACGCGGAAACCGGCGAAGCCGAGATCGCTCTGCCCCTCCAGCTGCCTGGTATCAACGCCGGCGTCGTGGTAGTTAAACAGCTCAGGGCGGAAGTGGATCTCACGGGCCTGGTGAGTAGACGGATCCAACGAGAACATACGCACCCGGCGACGGAAGCCCATCCCGACGTGGAAAAACTGCACGTCAAGCTGGCGGCCCTCAACGTTGTTCCATAGCGACTGCTTCGCATCGTACTGAATGCTGTTGTAGGCCTGCGGCGTCAGGGTAGCCAGCGTATCGGGCAGCGCACGCGGCGCACCTCCCCAGGGTGTCTGGGCCAGATCGTGAGCCGAGGCCTGCAGGCTGGAGAAATCAAAACGATGGCTCTGGCCATCGGCGATGCCGGGTTCCGCTGCAAAGGCAGCGCGCGAGAAGAGCGAAGCGAGGCCAGAGGTCCCGCTCGCAGCGGCCAGTATCATAGAAGATTTTAAAAAACGTCTGCGGTTCATGCCTGGAAAAACGTCCTTTTGGTCGTGTGAAAGCGCTCCGCCCGCAAGCGAAACAGCGGCAATAAAAGCACGCCCACTCTAGACAATATCGTCCAGGAATCCAATGAGAGTTTTATACCAATCCGCAGCGCCGCAGGCTGCGCACCTCCGCCGCCTGGTAGAGGGCAAACTCGTCCAGCACCGAACAGCCCAGCGCCTGCTCAAACGCCTCCCGGCTGGCATTGCCATGCTGGCGCTGCTGAGTCTCATTGCCGAGGTTTGACTGGAAAATTCCTGCCGCGCTCACCGGGAGAAAATCTTCATAGGTGATAGGCTGCGCCACCACCCAGCCACGCTCGATCAGCGGCTGCGGATCGTCCCCCGGCCCAAAGGCGTGGCGATGCCCCTCTCCCGTGGGCGTCAGGCGGTAGCGGAAGTAGGCCAGCCCCTGGCGACGCAGCAGCAGCTCGCTGTCGGGAAAGGCGGTAAATTTCTCCTGCAGGTGACGCTGGTGGGTCAGATTATCTTTCCCGGTACCCGCCTCGGCCAGCAGCCGATCGTAAAGCGCCCGCCCTTTCGGCGTCAGGGCCACGCCGCGCTGCTCGATCTCTCCGAAGCGCGCGCTATGCGTTCCCCGGTGCTCTCCGGCAAACAGCACCGGCTCCTCCAGCGCCTTGAAGCTGGTCTGGCGCAGCAGGAGCGGAACCTCCCGCCGGGGCGGTCCCTCAATAAGGATTTTTGGCTCGATACCATACTCCGGCATCAGGGCCTGCACCTGGTCGATATCCAGCGTGCGTGGCGTCAGGTGATTGATGTGGCAGCCGGGAAAGCAGACGACGTCGGCAATCAGCCGATGTTCAGCGTGCAGCGCATGGTAGGTTTCGTAGTCAACGGTGGCGTGCTGGTGCCAGCGGAAGGTCTCCAGCGCCTGCTGGACAAATTCGTGCGCCTGAGCGGCGGTAAATCCGCCCTGCTTCTCAAAACACGCCAGCAGCTCCAGACAGCGCGGGGTAAAAATCGAACGTCTGGCAAGAATGCTTTTAGCGCGCTGGCGCAGCGAATCGCTCTCAATCAGCTCCGGGCGGAGCAGCGAAGTGAAGACGCGAAACGGATTGCGGCACAGCGCCTCGTCGTCAACCGGGCGAAACGCGGTGGAGTGCACCGGCACCCCCGCCTCGGAGAGATCGTAGTAGCCCACCGGCTGCATGCCCATAACCGCGAAGAGTCGCCGCAGCGTGGATAGCTCCAGCGGCGTACCCACGCGAATCGCCCCGTGGCGCTCAACGTTGAGCCGCGCCAGCTCGTCGGCGTTAGCAAGCTGTTCATGCAGCTTAGGGTTGTTCTCAAGCACCGCCAGATTTACATCGGCAACCAGCTCCAGCAGGGTGCCGTACTGGGGAACTTCCTGCTGGTACATGGCCGACATGGCCTGTGAAAATTCTTCCCGGATCTCATCAGCCGTGATGGTATACGCCATAATCTCATTTCTCCCCTTCATCTACCTGGAGTGTAGAGAAGGTCCTCACCCGGCGCGGGAAATAATTACAAAATGTGATCGGGGCAAAGAGTGTAAGCATCAGTTACATAACAAATAATTATACTTATTGTCGGCAGAAAGCCGTAGATAGCCGGTGAAAGCGCTTAAATGTTAATAATATTTTGCTAGCAAGTTATCAAATTTAGATAACTTTTCTTGTCAGCGGTTGTGCTCTGTTTTTAACATTGGTTATGGAAAAAAATGGTCTCTTCAGTCAGCGCATTCGCTTGCGCCACTTACATACCTTTGTCGCCGTCGCTCAACAGGGAACGCTGGGGCGTGCGGCAGAAACGCTCAACCTTAGCCAGCCCGCGCTGTCGAAAACCCTTAACGAGCTGGAGCAGCTTACCGGCACGCGACTGTTCGATCGTGGGCGGATGGGCGCGCACCTGACCGTGGTGGGCGAACAGTTCCTGACCCATGCGGTGCGGGTGCTGGATGCGCTAAATACTGCCGGACAGGCGCTGTACCATAAAGAGGGCGTTAACAGTGACGTGGTGCGCGTCGGCGCGCTGCCCACCGCTGCGCTGGGCATTATGCCCCCGGCGATTGGCGAATTTCATCACCACCTGCCGCATATTACTCTCCAGGTGGCGACCATGAATAACCCGATGCTGCTGGCTGGCCTGAAAACCGGCGAGCTGGATATCGGCATCGGCCGTATGTCGGACCCGGAGATGATGAGCGGCCTGAATTACGAGCTGCTATTTCTGGAATCCCTGAAGCTGGTAGTCCATCCCAATCATCCGTTACTTAAGGATACGGTGACCCTTAGCCGGGTGATGGAGTGGCCGGTCGTGGTCGCCCCGCAGGGCACCGCGCCGCGTCAGCATACCGAGGCGCTGCTCTCAAGCCAGGGGTGCACGCTGCCCTCAGGCTGTATCGAAACGCTGTCGGCCTCTCTCTCCCGCCAGCTTACCGTCGAGTACAACTACGTCTGGTTTGTTCCCTCCGGGGCGGTAAAGGACGATCTCAAACAGGGGGCGTTGACGGCGCTACCGATCCCGGCCCAGGGTGCGGGCGAGCCGATCGGCATCATTACCCGCATTGATGCCCCGCTCTCGGCGGGGGCGCAAACGCTGCTTAGCGCTATCCGAAAATCGATGCCGGTTTAACGCAGCGTGCGCTTTAGCCCTCTTCCAGCGGCAGTTGTTGCGCAAATGGTAAACATGACGTTAATTGTATGATAAAAACGCGTTATTGATTATGGGTGCAGGAACCCGCCGTCTGGAAGAACGCATGAAATTTAAATCCGCCATCAAGCCATACCACGCCGCTGCCGGCGGGCTTGGCTCTCTGGAAGCGACCACTCGCTTCGTCATCGACAGCAAAAACGCCCTGAAGAATATGCGCAACCTGTTGCGCATGAACAAGGCCCGGGGCTTTGATTGCCCCGGCTGCGCCTGGGGCGACGACAACAAAAGCACCTTCAGCTTCTGCGAAAACGGCGCCAAGGCCGTGACCTGGGAGGCAACCCGCCGCCAGGTAGACGCCGACTTCTTTGCCAAACATACCGTTGGCACCCTTAATCAGCAGTCCGACTACTTTCTCGAGTACCAGGGACGCCTGACGGAGCCGCTAAGCTATAACCCCACCACCGATCGCTACGAGCCGATTAGCTGGGATGCCGTCTGGACGCTGATTGCGCAACACATCCAGGCGATGGATAACCCGGACCAGATGGAGCTGTACACCTCCGGGCGTGCCAGCAACGAAGCGGCCTATCTCTATCAGCTATTTGGCCGCATGGTCGGGACCAACAACTTCCCCGACTGCTCCAACATGTGCCATGAAGCGAGCGGTGCCGGGCTGAAGCGCAGCATCGGGGTGGGCAAAGGCACCATCCACCTGAACGATTTTGACCTTGCCGATGCGATCTTTGTCTTTGGCCAAAATCCGGGCACCAACCATCCGCGCATGCTCCACAGCCTGCGCCACGCTGCCGATCGCGGGGCCAGCATCGTCACCTTCAATACCCTGCGCGAGCGCGGGCTGGAACGATTTGCCGATCCGCAGAAGCCGCTGGAGGTGATCACCCCGAAAGCAGGCACCATCAGCTCCTCCTACTATCAGCCTAACCTTGGCGGCGATATGGCGGCGGTGCGCGGCATGGCGAAAGCGCTATTGGAGACCCAGCGCCAGCGGCAGGCTGACGGCCAACCCGCTATTTTTGACGAGGCGTTCATTGCGGAGCATACCCAGGGCCTTGAAGCGTGGTTTGCGCAAATCGATGCGACCCCGTGGGCAACGCTGGTTGAGCAGTCCGGCCTGACGGAGGCGCAGCTGCGCGAGGCGGCGGGCATCTGGCAGAACGCCGAGCGGGTGATCTGCACCTGGGCGATGGGGATTACCCAGCACAAACACTCTCTCGATACCGTGCGGGAGATCACCAACCTGCAGCTGCTCGGCGGTCATCTCGGTAAACCCGGCGCGGGACTTTGTCCGGTGCGCGGCCACAGCAACGTGCAGGGTAACCGCACGGTGGGCATTGATGAAAAACCCCCTGCTGCGCTGCTGGATAGCCTTGCTCGCCACTTTAACTTTGAACCTCCGCGCAAGCCGGGCCACCACACCGTTGATGCCATCAACGCTATGCTGCGGGACGAGGTTAGGGTTCTGATCGCCCTCGGTGGCAACCTGGCCGCCGCCGCGCCGGATACGCCGCGCACCTGCGAAGCGCTGCGCCGCTGTGGGCTGACGGTCTACATCAGCACCAAGCTCAACCGCAGCCATCTGATGCCGGGTAAAGCCTCGCTGATCCTGCCTACTCTGGGGCGTACGGAAGAGGATGTGCAGGCCAGCGGCCGGCAGTTTATTACCGTGGAAGACTCCTTCAGCATGGTTCACGCCTCCGAAGGGATCGGCAAACCGCTGGCGGATACCCAGCGTTCGGAGACGGCCATTGTCGCCAATATCGCCCATGCCACCCTCGGTGAGGGTGCCGTTAACTGGCTGGCGCTGGCGGATGACTATAGCCTGATCCGCGATCATATTGCCGCCACCCTCCCCGGCTTTGCTGACTTTAACGCCCGCTGCGATCTGCCGGGTGGTTTCTGGCTGGGCAACGCTGCCGCCGCGCTGACGTTCAATACGCCATCCGGCAAGGCAGAGTTTAGCGCCGCGCCGCTGCCGGTTTCCGTACGCGAGGACGCGCCGTTTATTCTGCAAACCCTGCGTTCCCACGATCAGTACAACACCACCATCTACGGCCTGGATGACCGCTACCGTGGCGTTTACGGCCAGCGTGAGGTGCTGTTTATGCATGCTGACGATATTGCGGCGCTGGGTTTACAGGATGGCGATCGGGTGGATATCACCACCGAAGCCGATGACGGCATTGTGCGCCAGGTGCAGGATTTCAAGCTGGTAGCCTACGCCATCCCACGCGGCAACCTTGCGGCCTACTACCCGGAGACCAACCCGCTGGTTCCCCTCTCCCGCATCGGCGAAGGGACAGGCACGCCAACCTCAAAATCGATTCCGGTTCGCGTGACCAAAGCGCAAGCTCAGCCAACGCTGCGCATCGCTTAACGCCAAATTTCCTCTCTTCTCGCCCGTCTTTGTGACGGGCTTTTTGTTTGCCACCCACAAAACGTGTGAAATTATTTTTTTAACAATTGCGTAAAACAATTTAACAGATCTATCATGTCGCACAATTCACCATATGGTTCATAAAATTTTATTATGGTGAAGATTTGAACCCATTTTACAAGGCAACCCCTGTTTAAATTACCTTTTTGGTTCACATGCAAACCAGAGAGGTCTCTTAGGAGAGTGACATGGCAACTGGCAGCACGCCGCGCGGGATCGGTCGGATCCTGAAGTGGCTTCTGGTCGGGCTGATGATCATCATCGGTCTGGCTATTGGTATTCCCGGCATCAAACTCGTCTCGCTGGGAGGTAGCGTCTACTTCCTGGTGATGGGCGTCGTGATGCTGATCTCTGCACTGTTAATTATCAAAAACCGCACCAGCGGCATCGTGCTCTACGCGCTGGCGTTTATCGCCTCGGCGATCTGGGCCGTTAGCGACGCAGGCTGGGACTTCTGGCCGCTCTTCTCGCGGCTCTTTACCTTTGGCGTGCTGGCTCTCCTCGCCGCCCTGCTCTGGCCATTCATGACCGCTTCAGGCAGCAAAAAGCCCGCTTTTGGCGTTGCGGCCGTGATTGCCCTCGCGCTGCTGGTCAGCGCGGGCTGGATGTTTAAGCCGCAGACGCTGGTCACCGCCAACGAAGCCGTACCGGTGCAGCCGGTGGCGAAAGGTAGCGAGCAGACCAGCTGGAAGCACTGGGGTAACACCACCCATGGCGACCGCTTTGCCGCCCTGGATCAGATCAACAAGCAGAACGTGGACCAGCTGGAGGTGGCGTGGGTAGCGCATACCGGCGATATCCCGCAGAGCAACGGCTCTGGCGCGGAGGATCAGAACACGCCGCTGCAGATCGGTGACACCCTGTTCGTCTGTACGCCGTACAGCAAGGTGCTGGCGCTGGACGTTGACTCCGGGAAAGAGAAGTGGCGCTATGATAGCAAAGCCACTGCGCCAAACTGGCAGCGCTGCCGTGGCCTCGGCTATTACGAAGATGCTCAGGCCGTACCCGTTCCTGCCGCGCAGCCCACCGCCTGCCCGCGTCGTCTGTTCCTGCCGACCACCGATGCCCGTCTGATCGCCATCAACGCCGATAACGGCCAGCCGTGCGCGGACTTTGGTGACAACGGCTCGGTTGATCTCAGCGTCGGTATGGGTGAAGTCAAGCCTGGCTACTATCAGCAGACCTCCACCCCGCTGGTGGCGGGTAACGTGGTGGTTGTTGGCGGTCGCGTGGCGGATAACTACTCCACGGGCGAACCGCCGGGCGTGGTGCGTGCCTATGACGTGCACACCGGCAAGCTGGCGTGGGCGTGGGATCCGGGTAACCCGGCGATCACCGGCCTGCCGCCGGAAGGTCAGACCTACACGCGTGGGACGCCTAACGTCTGGTCGGCGATGTCTTACGACGCCAAACTGAACATGGTCTATCTGCCAACCGGCAACGCCACCCCAGACTTCTTCGCCGGGGAGCGTACCGCGCTGGACGACAAGTATAGCTCATCCATTGTTGCCGTTGATGCCACCACGGGCCAGGTGCGCTGGCACTACCAGACCACCCATCACGACCTGTGGGACTTTGACCTGCCTGCGCAGCCGCTGCTCTACGATCTGCCTGACGGCAAAGGCGGCACGACGCCGGTGCTGGTTCAGACCAGCAAGCAGGGTATGATCTTCATGCTCAACCGAGAAACCGGCGAGCCGGTGGCGAAGGTTGAAGAGCGTCCGGTTCCGGCTGGCAACGTTGAAGGCGAGCGCTACTCTCCGACCCAGCCTTACTCCGTAGGGATGCCGATGATCGGCAACCAGACGCTGACTGAATCGGATATGTGGGGCGCAACCCCTATCGACCTGCTGATCTGCCGTATCGAATTTAAAGCGATGCGTCACGAAGGCGTCTTTACCCCGCCCGGTCTCGACCGCTCCCTGCAGTTCCCGGGATCGCTTGGCGGCATGAACTGGGGCAGCGTCTCGGTCGATCCGAATAACGGCCTGATGTTTGTGAACGACATGCGTTTGGGACTGGCAAACTACATGGTGCCGCGCGCTAACGTAGCGAAAAACGCCAGCGGCATCGAGATGGGGATTGTGCCGATGGAGGGGACACCGTACGGCGCGATGCGCGAGCGTTTCCTCTCTCCGCTGGGCATTCCGTGCCAGAAACCACCGTTTGGTACCATGTCTGCTGTCGATCTGAAGTCCGGCAAGCTGGTGTGGCAGGTGCCGGTAGGTACGGTACAGGATACCGGCCCGCTGGGGATCCGCATGCATATGCCGATTCCGATCGGTATGCCAACCCTGGGCGCGTCCCTCTCTACCCAGTCCGGCCTGCTCTTCTTTGCCGGTACCCAGGATTTCTATCTGCGCGCGTTTGATACCGCGACGGGGAGCGAAATCTGGAAGGCGCGTCTGCCGGTAGGCAGCCAGTCCGGCCCGATGACCTACGTGTCACCGAAGACCGGCAAGCAGTACATTGTGATCAACGCGGGAGGCGCACGTCAGTCTCCGGATCGCGGGGATTACATCATTGCCTACGCGCTGCCTGACAGTAAATAAGCGGTAAAAAAAAGGGGGCCTCGCGGCCCCCAAAGGTTGGTGAAATCAGAACGTTTCCCAGTTATCGCCGCTGGCCAGCGCCGGACGCGATGGCGTAAAGGGTTTTGTCGCGGTAGGTTTCTCTTCCCGGGCCTGGCTGCCCTGCTTGAGCCGGAAGGTGCCTACCGCCTCGGTCAGACGCGCCGCCTGCTCTTCCAGCGACGCCGCCGCCGCTGAGGCCTCCTCCACCAGCGAGGCGTTTTGCTGAGTAACGTTATCCATCTCGGTGATGGCCTGGCTAACCTGCTCAATGCCGCGACTCTGCTCGTCGGACGCTGCGGCAATCTCCTGCATGATGTCGGTGACGCGTTTTACCGCGGCAACGATATCGCCCATCGTATCTCCTGCCGCTACCACCTCTCCGGAACCGCGCTCAATCAGCGTGACCGATTCGCTAATCAGCCCCTCGATCTCTTTCGCTGCCTGGGCGCTACGGCTGGCAAGGGTGCGTACTTCGCTGGCAACCACCGCGAAGCCACGGCCCTGCTCGCCTGCGCGTGCCGCTTCCACCGCCGCGTTAAGCGCCAGGATATTGGTCTGGAAGGCGATGCTGTTGATCACGGCGGTAATCTCAGAGATCTTCTTCGAGCTGGCAGAGATGTTACCCATGGTCTGCACGACGCCGGAGACAATCTGCCCGCCTTTAGTGGCCTTGCCGGAGGCGTCCCCGGCCAGCTTGCTGGCGTGATGGGCGTTGTCGGCGTTCTGCTTCACGGTAGCGGTCAGCTGCTCCATGCTGGCTGCGGTCTCTTCGATGGCTGCCGCCTGCTGTTCGGTGCGTGACGAGAGATCGGTATTGCCCGCCGAGATTTCGCTGGTACCGCGATAGATCTCCTCTGCGCCCTGGCGCACTGTACCCACGGTTTTCACCAGCGAGTGCTGCATTTTTTGCAGGTCGCGGCTGAGGATACCAATTTCGCTGCGTCCGGTAGGCTCGTCGGCATGGGTCAGATCGCCAGAAGCAATCAGCTCGATACGATGCGCGGCACGCTGGAGCGGATTAATCACGATGCGGCGCAGGACAACAAAGGTAATGAGGGTCAACATCAGCGCCAGCACAAACGCGCCCGCCATAAACATCAACCCAAGCTGGGAACGCTGGTGCGCCAGCGCGCTGAGCGTGTTGGCCCGCTCGGTGCGGATCTGAATGGCCTTCAGCAGCACCTCGTTATAAGCGGTGTCCAGCCCTCTGGCCTGCTCGTTTTCATGGTTAATGATCGCCTCAAACATGCCGTTTTTAGCGTACTTCAGCATCGGCTGTAACCCGGCGATATAGGCATCGAACCGTGCCTTGAGATCGCCATCCAGCGCCTCATCGGCAGGCGTTTTCACGCTGCGGTTCATGTAGGCGTTGAAGCCCTCCTGCGACTGGCCGATGCGCTTCTCTGCCTCGGCAATATTGAGCTTCATATCATCCATCTCCGCGATGCGGCTGGCCGCCCCGGCATGGATCATATTGATACGCGAGGTGCGCAGGTGGTTGGAGCTATTGGACAGCCCCATGCGGATTTGAATCTCTTCGGTGACGTCCTGCTGATCGCGATCGGCCTGTATCAGGAAATAGCCTGCCAGCCCTGAGCTGAGGGCGAAAAGCAAAAGAATGCCGCCGAGGATAGCGGAGAAGAGGGGTACTAAGCGGATATGATGTAAAAAGCCAACTGTCTGCGGTCTGTGCATCGCTGCTGTTTTGTCCATGGCTATCGACTCTCTTATTGTAAGATGCGTAAATACACGCCTGTCAGATAGTCATCGGCAGCCCTAAGATTTATCTTATGGCTAAAAGCGCCAACTCGGTCACAGATTCGCACATTAAAATGTCTGCCGACGGCTAAACCGCCGGCAGTGGGATCAGTTATCGCCGAAATGGATAACGGTACGGATAGATTTGCCTTCGTGCATCAGGTCGAAGGCTTCGTTGATCTGATCCAGCGGCAGACGGTGGGTGATGAACGGATCGAGGTCGATTTTGCCCGCCATTGCATCTTCAACCATGCCAGGCAGCTGGGTACGCCCCTTCACGCCGCCGAAGGCGGAGCCGCGCCAGACGCGCCCGGTGACCAGCTGGAACGGACGGGTACGGATCTCCTGACCTGCGCCCGCGACGCCAATGATCACGCTCTCGCCCCAGCCTTTGTGGCAGCACTCCAGCGCCGCGCGCATAACGTTAACGTTGCCGATACACTCGAAGCTGAACTCAACCCCGCCGTCGGTCAGCTCAACGATGACATCCTGCACCGGCTTGTCATAGTCGTTGGGGTTGATAAAGTCGGTTGCGCCCATCTCACCCGCCAGCTTGAACTTCTCCGGGTTGGTATCAACCGCGATGATGCGTCCGGCCTTGGCCTGTACTGCACCCTGGATCACCGCCAGACCGATACCGCCGAGGCCGAAGACTGCAACATTGTCGCCCTCTTTCACCTTCGCCGTGTTGTGCACCGCGCCGATACCGGTGGTGACGCCGCAGCCCAGCAGGCAGACTTTATCCAGCGGCGCCTGCGGGTTGACCTTCGCCAGCGAGATCTCCGCGCAGACGGTGTATTCGCTGAAGGTGCTGGTGCCCATGTAGTGGTAGATCGGCTCGCCGTTGTAGGAGAAGCGGGTGGTGCCGTCCGGCATCAGGCCTTTGCCCTGGGTAGCACGCACGGCCTGGCAGAGGTTAGTCTTGCCGGATTTACAGAACTTACACTCGCGACATTCGGCGGTGTAGAGCGGGATGACGTGGTCGCCGGGCTGCAGGCTGGTGACGCCCTCGCCCACTTCCACCACCACGCCGCCGCCTTCATGGCCGAGCACCGCCGGGAAGACGCCTTCCGGATCGTCCCCGGAGAGGGTGAACGCATCGGTGTGACAGACGCCGGTGTGGGTGATCTTGACCAGCACCTCACCCTTCTTTGGTGGCGCTACGTCGATTTCAACAATTTTCAGAGGTTGACCCGGGCCAAAGGCAACAGCCGCACGTGATTTCATAGACTCTCTTCCCTTATGTGAACAGTAGTGTTTATTTTAGATAAGAGCGCAGAAGATGGCCGACTTCCGCCATTCTTACCGCACGCTGATCCGGCGTCGTCTCGCCGCTGACCAGCTCATCTTTGAGGTGAATTTCGACCATCTCGCCCATCAGGCCGTTAGCTGCCCCGCGTACGGCGGCGATCTGCTGGAGAATAGCAATGCAGGGTTCGCCAGACTCCAGCGCCCGCTCGAGGGCGTCAACCTGACCACGAATACGGCGAACACGGGTAAGGATGCGTTTTTTGTCTTCAGGTGAGTGTGGCATACGCCCTCCTATACTGTAGGGGGGTATAGTAGCAGGATCACTATCTTGCTGTAAAATTTATGTTTGATTCGATATTAGCGAACGTGAATGACTGCGTACCGCCTCCTTATCGTGATGTTGATCACATTTTATAACGTTATAGGTAGGCTTCAATCAGCATAAGTAGTTAAATAATACTCATTATCATTTAAGGGGATGAATTTGAAAGGGATGATTTGCCATGGTTCTTTGATTCATACAGCCAATTATGTCAATAACAACCCCGTCATATCAGGCCCAAGAGCGCTGGTATGCGTACTTACTGTTTTGGCAAATTTCTACCGATTACATATATTATTTTTTCCCCTGCTTTCAGGACATTAGGATGAACATCTCCGGATACAGCAGTGAATTTACTGAGAGAAGCAAAGCCGTAACCGGATGTTTTGCCATGTTCACTCTTTTTCTTGGCATCACCTTCTTGCCTAATTTTTATGCTGGCAGTAAGGCGCTTTTAGTAGAGGGATATCTCTATCCTTTGCTCTTCGGTCTGGAGTTTATGATTATTACTCCTCTCTATTACATATACTTTCGTAACAGAGAGGGACATGGCAAAGGGCAGTTCCGTAGCGGGATATTCCTGACCCTGTTTCTGTGTGTGCTTTTCGTGCAGTTTATTATCCCCTCTATTACAGCTGCAAAACAGGTCGAAAGTTGGTCTGCCTCCCAGATGGCACTTGAAAGCCACGTATTCTGGTTGAACGCATTCATGATGGTTCTGATTGTTCCTGTTTATGAAGAGATGGTTTTCCGCGGCTGCCTTTTCACTATTTTCAAATTCTGGCTAGGGAATAATATCTACGCCGCTGGCGTTGCTGTTTCTATTTTATTTTCTGCATGCCATCTGCAGTACATGGACTGGCGATCGTTTCTGATCTTATTTTTGGTCTCGACTATTTTTGTCGCGGGACGGGTCATTACCGGTGGAATAGTGATGCCGGTTGTCCTGCATATGATGATGAATCTGGTGGTAATCGGTGCCCCCTATGCCCTGGGTCTGTTGAATTTCGCTGACTAGCGTGGGTACTTTCAGCCAGAGCCACAAGGCTACTTGACTCACTGACTCTACCGATCGGCAGTCACCAACGCGTACACCTCAGCAGGCTCTCCAACCATACAAGCTACCTAAAAGCGATTATTTCTTGCGCAAGCGCGCAGTTCGTATATCAATTGTTAATAAAGATGCATGCATTATTTTTTGGCTTACAGAACGCGTCGATGAAGGATCGATTTTGACGTTCCCATGTCCAATAGGTAAGAGTCAAATTATAATGAAACAAGCGCTTGTATTGACTGATAAAGATCTACTGGCAAAAGGTAACGATCGTTACATCTTCCAGCATCCACAAGATAATAAGTTATTGATTAAAACTGTGATTCCCGGCATTGCGAAGTACAGAAGCAAGCTACGTGAAGTCTATCGGGACATAAAAGAGTGTACGCCGAAGAACCAAACAGATTCACTTTATATGCAAAAAATTGCAGGACTTGTTGAAACAAATAGAGGCGTAGGGCAAGTCATTGTGAAGGAGTGCGATGAGCATGGCAACATCGCGCAAACGCTATATCAGCTTGCTCTGAACAAAGATCTGAATGCCAGCAAGCTACAGCAGCTGAATATTTTTTTGGCATGGTTTGTCAATACCAGCGTCATTATCAACTCCCTGCACTGTAAAAACATCGTCTATGCGTGGGACGACGCGCGTCAGGAGTATCGCTTTAAGGTTATTGATGGCTTCGGCGATAAAACGTTAATCCAGCTCAGTAAGCTTTCAAGGGCAATAGGCGATAAAAATAAAATTAAATGCCTCAAGCGGATGCTTAGAGATCTGAACAGAGTGCAACAAGCGTAATGGACAGCCCAGGCAACGGCTCGAAAGCGCCTGGGCTATCCTGCCATTCAAAGTGTGTGTTCGGTACCGAAGGCATTTAATTCTTTAGCATCATGACTGCAAAAGAACGTGATCTCTTGATGATAGCGACCAAACAGCTCGCGTAATTGTTGTTGCGTACGGTGTCTGGCTCCGTTATCCATCGCCATCATCCACTGATAAAAACGCAGACCGGGCGTGCAGTGAGGTTTTTGCAAATCCATCTCGCCCCGATAGAACCAGGCGTCACCACCATGCAGCAGCCATCCTTGTGGCTGGCTTACCGCAATGCCTGCATGCCCCTGCGTATGCCCCACCAGCGGTACGAGCAGGATTTCCGGTGGCAACCCTTTCAACGCCGTAACCGCTTCGAAGCCGTACCATTTTTCACCCTGAGGTTTATAGCCTGTCCAGCCCGACAGACCACCCCACTGCCCGGGTCGATAGCGCTCGCGCGCCAGCCAGCTGTGTCGCTGCTGTGCAGTATCGATTTCCGTTTGTAGCAGATGTATCTGTGCGCCAGGAAAGTCTGTGAGCCCACCAGCATGGTCAAAATCAAGATGCGTAAGAATGATGTGCCGGACGTCCTCTGCCTTGAACCCCAGCGCTTCTATACGTGAACGGGCCGTCAACGCCTCTCGTCTTTGAATATTATTCATCAGGCGGAAAAAGCCTGACAGCCGTTTTTCTGGCTGGCGGACGTCATCCCGTCCAAATCCTGTATCGACCAGTATTAACCCATCCCGCTCAGTTTCAATGAGCAGACAATGGCATACCAGATGGGCATAAATGCCTTTACTGAAACCATCAAACAGTGCGCCCCCTACTGGACACATGCACCCACAGTTAAGATGATGAACTTTCATATTTTTCCCCAGCATAGGCTGTTTGGCTTCTGGCAGTGGTGACCGTCTCGCTAATTGCATTAAGACGTGATAGCGTTGTGCTCATCTGTGAGGAGTAATATTAGCTAAAGGCGAGGAAGGCACATGCGGGAAACAGTAAATTTTTTATTATTAGCTCTCCCCATCATTGTCCTTTTCATACTGGTAACGTCTTTTTCCAGGATCGTGCGCCATCCCAAACGCATCATTCCGGAAGATAATGGAAGAAAGAAAATATCATCCAACCCCTCGTTTTTTGGCGGATCGTCGAATAAAAGTTACTATTTTGATGACGATTTTCTGTATGAAGTTGATAAAAGAACCACCTATGAAATCGGCCTCACCAAAATAACCCAAATTAAACCGGGCTATACAAAAGTCAATAACAGGCGAAAGTGGACAATCACATACATTAAAGAGGGTGAGAAAAAACAGGTGCAGTTCTACCCTAACTTAACCGTTTTTAATCATAACTTTGCTGATTTTTTAACGACGGTAAAGCGGGTAAACCCTGACGCGGAGGTTAAAAATGTATCACTCTTCAACATGTAAAGGTCTATAGACACATAGACCTCGGGTCAGAGCCTCGCTATTTTCGGCAAGGATATCCAGCAGCGCCTTGACATAAACGTTGGTGTTTCCCTGGTGCCACATCACGCTTAGCGGCAGCCCCTTGATATTCTCCATGGGGACGAGAGAGAGATATTTTACGCCATCAGCATTCATGTTCTTATACGCTGCGGGTACCAATGCGACGCCCAGCCCTGCCGCCACGAAGCTCAGGATCGTCTGTTTTTCCTCAGCGTATTGCGCAATGACGGGAAGACAGCCCCCGGATCTGAAGATATCCATCGTCAGGTCATGACTATGCGGGCGGGCACGCCTCTCCGGCACAATGACCGGCTCATTGCGAAAATCATCAATGCTCACTCGATCACACTCCACCAGCCGATGCTGGGCAGGAACGGCCAACACGCAGGTTTCATAGGCGATAAAGCGGGTGGTCAGGATGACGTCAACCTGCTCCGGAGGGCGTACAAAGACCAGATCCAACCATCCGGAGGCAAGGCGGGGAATAAGGCTGGATGACTTATCTTCGATGATATGTATATCCGCCTCGGGAAACTGCCTGACAAAAAGATTTAGCAGGTTGGGTAACAACCCTCTGGCTGCGCTGTCAATGGCGCCAATTCGCAGCGTCTTTTTCTGCGCGACGTTATTTCTGAGAAAACGCTCCCGCAGGGCATCAAAGTCGCTTAGCACCCTTTTTGCATCATTCAGAAATTCTGCGCCTTCCGGGGTAAGGTAAACGTTTCGGGTCGAGCGATTCAGCAGACGTATACCTAGATCATCCTCCAGCAATTTGATGAAACGGCTGAGTGACGCAGGCATCATTTCAAGCTTTCGGGCAGCTCTGCCAAAGTGAAGCTCATCACCCAACACGACAAAGCAACGTAGCTGATTTATATCCATTTTTCCCCCCGCATAGAATTATACAAATTATTTATATAAACCCTTGCCGATGATAAAGCCAGTTAAAAAAGCATACTGAGTTCATTACAAAATGATAACAACCCTACACAACCGTGGAGCATCTGTAATGAACAAAGACCTCGAAAAAAGGGTTATGCGCAAGGTTACCCTGCGCATTATTCCCTTCATCATGCTGCTGTATTTCATCGCCTTCCTCGACCGGGTTAATATTGGTTTTGCTGCCCTGACGATGAACGAAGATCTGGGCTTTTCACCGACGGTATTCGGCCTGGGTGCAGGCATATTTTTCCTGGGCTATTTTCTCTTTGAAGTACCCTCAAACTTGATCCTGCATAAGGTCGGAGCCCGTATCTGGATCGCCCGGGTGATGATCACCTGGGGACTGGTCTCAGGCTGTATGGCTTTCGTGCAGGGCACGACCAGTTTTTATGTGCTGCGTTTTCTGCTCGGCGTCGCGGAAGCCGGTTTTTTCCCGGGCATTATTCTTTACCTGAGCTACTGGTTCCCGGCAGCAAAACGGGCCCAGGTCACCGCCATTTTTATGGCAGCCGCTCCCCTTTCAACCGCCCTGGGTTCGCCAATTTCCGCCATGCTGCTGGAGATGAACGGCCTGCTGGGTTACGCCGGCTGGCAGTGGATGTTTGTGCTGGAAGCGATCCCGGCAGTGCTGTTTGGCATCGTCGTCCTGTTTTACCTGACTGACCGCCCCGCCAAAGCGAAATGGTTGACCGAGGAGGAGCGTACCTGGCTGCAAAATACGATGCAGGCTGAAGAGCAGGCCCGCGCAGTTGGGCAGAGCCACACCAGCGCGTGGCGCGGTTTGGCCGACAAACGGGTTCTTGCCCTGGCACTGGTCTATTTTGGCACCTCGGCCGGACTCTACACCCTGGGTATCTGGGCACCGCAAATTATTCACAGCTTCGGCGCCTCATCCTTAGAGATTGGCTTCCTCAACGCGTGCCCGGCCGTTGTCGGCGTTATCGGGATGATCCTTTGGGCTCGCCACTCGGATCGGAAAAACGAGCGCAGCTGGCACGTTATTGGTGCCTGTCTGCTGGCCGCAGCCGGGCTGGTTTATGCCGGTAACGTGAGCACCCTGTTTACCGTGATTATCGCTCTGACGCTGGTCACTGCAGGCATCAGCGCGTCGAAACCGCCGCTCTGGAGCATGCCAACGCTGTTTCTGAGCGGTCCGGCAGCGGCAGCAGGCATCGCCACCATCAACTCAATTGGTAACCTCGGAGGATTTGTCGGACCGATGATGATCGGCGTCATCCGTCAGCAAACCGGCAGCTATACCTGGGGACTCTATTTTGTGGCCGGCCTGTTGGTCATGTCAGCGCTGATTGTCCTGATCCTGTCTGGAAAAGCGAAAAAGCCTCAGGCCACAGAACTTCCTCACCCTCATATTCACACTCATTAATCGATACGGAGAACAACCATGCGTAACTACTCTATCGCCGCTATTCCCGCCGACGGTATCGGCCCTGAAGTGATCTCTGCTGGCATCGAGGTGCTCCATGCCCTCACCCGTCAGGATCCAGAGTTGAAATTTACTGTCGAAACCTTTGACTGGGGCTCAGATTACTACAAGCGTCACGGCGTCATGATGCCGGAAACAGGATTGCAGACGCTGAAAAAATTTGATGCCATCTATTTTGGCGCGGTCGGCGCGCCGGATGTACCCGACCATATTACGCTATGGGGGTTGCGACTGCCGATCTGCCAGGGATTTGACCAGTACGCGAACGTGCGTCCAACTAAAATCCTGCCGGGCGTGACCTCGCCGCTGCGTAACCGCGGGCCTGGCGATCTCGACTGGGTCATCGTCCGTGAAAACTCAGAGGGTGAATACTCCGGCAACGGCGGCCGGGCGCACAGAGGCCTGCCGGAGGAGGTCGGAACCGAAGTGGCGATCTTTACCCGCGTCGGCGTGACGCGCATCATGCGATACGCCTTTAAGCTGGCCCAGTCACGCCCGCGTAAGCTGCTGACGGTGGTGACCAAATCCAATGCGCAGCGCCACGGCATGGTGATGTGGGATGAAATTGCTGCCGAAGTGGCGCAGGAGTTTCCGGATGTGCAGTGGGACAAAATGCTGGTTGATGCCATGACGCATCGCATGACGCTGCATCCGCAGAGCCTTGACACCATTGTCGCGACCAACCTGCACGCTGATATTTTATCGGATCTGGCTGGCGCGCTGGCAGGCAGTCTTGGCGTGGCACCGACGGCAAATATCGACCCTGAGCGTCGTTTCCCCTCCATGTTTGAACCCATCCATGGCTCAGCGTTTGATATCACCGGCAAGGGCATCGCAAATCCGATCGCTACCTTCTGGACTGCCGTGCAGATGCTGGAGCACCTGGGCGAACGTGACGCCGCCGCGCTGATCATGGAGGGGATTGAGTATGTCTGCACCAATGGCATTCTGACGCCTGACGTTGGCGGCACGGCAAAAACCGCCGATGTCACCCGCGCGGTAGTGCAGTTTATTGAATCCCGGGCCACCGTTGCTGAGAGCGCGTAAAGATGAGAGATGAACAGGCTGCAGAGATCCTGCAGGATATTTTTAAGCAGGCTGTTGATAGCGCCCGCCCCGGGCCTGTCATCCCACCCGCCCTGCCGCAGAAGCCGAAAGGTCGCTGTATTGTGGTGGGGGCCGGTAAAGCCTCTGCCGCTATGGCAGCGGCGGTGGATGCAGCCTGGCCAGATGTGAACGTCAGCGGCGTCGTGGTCACGCGTTATGGCCACGCCGTGCCTGCGGGACGGATCCGGATCCTGGAAGCGTCCCATCCGGTCTCGGACGCGATGAGTGAAACCGCCGCGATGCTGATTGTAGAGTCCCTGCGCGGGCTGACCAGGGACGATCTGGTGCTGGCACTGATGTCCGGTGGCGGTTCGGCCCTGATGGCGCTACCCGCACCGGGCCTTACGCTGGCGGATAAACAGGCCATCACGCGCGCCCTGTTGCACTGCGGGGCCAATATCAGGGAGATGAACCTGGTGCGGCGGCATCTTTCAGCAGTCAAAGGCGGCAAGCTGGCCGCGATGGCGCAGCCGGCGCGCGTGGTCTCGCTGATCATCAGCGACGTCCCGGGGGATAATCCGGCGGATATCGCTTCTGGACCAACGGTGGCGGACAGTACCACGCCGGGCGATGCCCTGAAGGTACTTGAACGCTACGGGATTGCAGTCTCCGAGCCGGTACGTGCTGTGCTGAGCAAGCCACGCCCTCCGTCAGCCGGAGCACCAAACGGCGAGATTAACCTGATAGCCACTCCAGCCATGGCGTTGAGGGCAGCTGCCGATGCGGCGCGGGATCGTGGCATAACGCCGCTTATCCTTGGCGATGCCATAGAAGGAGAGAGTCGGGAGGCAGCAATCATAATGGCGGGTATCGCCAAATCGGTGAAGCAGCATGGCCAACCGCTGAGTGGGCCTGCCCTGCTGCTCTCCGGGGGTGAAACCACGGTCACAGTGCGCGATGGCCGCGCCGGTAAAGGGGGACGGAACACCGAGTTTCTGCTCAGTCTCGCCTGCGCGCTACAGGGCGAAGGTGGGATCTGGGCGGTTGCCGGTGACAGCGACGGTATTGACGGCACGGAAGATGCAGCGGGTGCCCTGATCTTCCCCGATACCCTGGCACGCGGCAGGCTAAAGGGCCTTAATGCTGCGAGTTATCTGGATGAGCATGACAGCTACAGCTATTTTCATGCCCTTGACGATCTCCTGCTCACCGGCCCGACGCTCACTAACGTCAATGATATCCGGGCAATATTAGTGGTTTAATCCCTGTGCTCTCCCGGTAACATAGGAGAGCATTATCCAAATTTCAAAAGTTTTCAGGATACCCCAGCCTGTCATGGGCATACTGGCCTGTACACGCAGAGCAATCACCGCGTCGCCTAATGCCCATATCTTTATGAACGCCCCTTAGTGTAAGCGGTTAATTAGAACAAATATTTAAATCGAACCCGTGCGCCGTAGCGTTGGTCGTCGCTGCCCGTTTGTGCGGCTGAAGAGTCCAGCCAGGAGGCGTAAGCCCCAAGATAGATATTGAAATTTGGCATATCCATGATGTTCGGCAGCTGCCAGGAGGTGTGAATGGTATGAATGTCGTAGCGGCCCGGCGCGAGGATCACACAGTCGCTATCGCACTCTGCGCTAACGCCCGCCATATTGAACTGGTCGATTTTATTGTGGGCGTAGATATAGCCCAGCTCAACGCGGTGCCATAACGCATTGATTCCGGCACTGAAGTCTTTCTCGTCGGTCGCATCAAGGTAAGCGGTGCTCAGGTTCACCACCGCGCCGTTTTCCGCATCGGCCCTGAGCGTGTTCCATGTCATGGTCATACCGTAACCGGTACGGCTGGACTGATCCTGGAAGCGTCCATTCGCCTGCTGGTAGCCGTAGGCGTTGTTCACGAGGTTACTCTCCAGCGCGGCGGCTACTGACCACGGTCCAGACTGCCATGCGGCTACCGGACGGACATATACCACGTTTTTACGGTTATCCAGCGCGTTGCCGTGGTAGTTCCCATCGACAAACAGGGCGCTGCCGTCCTCGATTAGGGTATTCACCTCAACATACCAGTTATCCAGGTTTTTGCTGAGCAGGAAATTGCCGCCGCTGTTGCTGCGTCCTCGTCCCTCTTTCATCATGTAGATATAGCCGTAACCGTCACTATAGAGATCGTTGGCGGTATTGCCGGAATACTCAATAAACGTATCCTGATTCAGCGGGAACATATCCCAGGCTTCGAAGCGCCCGATTTTAATTTTCCAGTCATCTTCCTGACCGAAGAAAAAAGCCGCATCGTCGAGATTCATTTTACCGCTCATGTCCGCCAGCGGCTGCACGCTGAAGCCAGCATATTTGCCGTCAGCACCTTTACGCATGCCGTCAAAGCCCAGAAGAATACGGCCGTTAATATCCCAGCGCTCTTTTTCACCCGGCGTCCAGTTTTTATTGGCGCTGGTTTTGAGCGATGTCAGCCCGCCGGTGCGGCTGGCTCCGTCCATATTAAATTCCACGTCACCATAAAATTTCAAATCGCCGGTATCGTTAACCTGTAGCGTGGGCTTTGCCGGTGCGGTGGTGGCCACCGTACGGGGTGCCTCCCGCTGCTTCAGGGCGCGGATCTCCGCTTCCGCACTGGCGGCGCGCGCTTCGGTGGCTTTCAATCTGTTTTCCATTTGCGCCAGCCGCTCTTCCAGAGAAAGGCTATCCTGCGCACACACCACGCCGCTGAATACAGACGTCAACATACAACCGACCCAGACTATTTTCATCGGGAAACCTTTTTATTATCGAGTAACCAGTTATTAATTATGTAGGGGTGAAATCTGGCGATAGAGACAGCACTAACCCGCCCATCGCCGGGGACGGGTTATTAACCATGCATGGTTTATTTATTCAAGCTGCCATGCTCCGCCGTCGGACAGTGACGCACTGCCGCTCCAGGCGAATATACGTAATTCCCGCTGCCCGGCATCGGGATAGATACGGCTGCTGAGGCACGCCTCGCCATCATTGACAAATACCTCAACGGATGAGCTGTCAATAAATACGCGCAGAGTGAGGTCGCAATCGAGCGTTAACGGTACGCTGCGCGTCCCGCATAAACCGTGCTGCGGGTAGTGACGTTCCAGCACCAGACGCTGCATTTGAGCATCGACGTATACCCGCAGGCCGTCGCCGAGACTCAGGCCATACTGTTCGGCGGTGCTATCCGCGCCTTTCCAGTTCAGCACCACTTCCATCGCGTCGGCGTTGTCCGCAACGCTAATTTGCTGATTACTGAGCGTGCTGACCGGCCAGGGATACCAGCTCTGACGCAGGCATTCCACCTCCTTTGCCGGGCGCATTTGCAGACGATTGTCCGCACTAAGGCTCAGCTCACGCGGCAGCGACAGCATCCCGGCCCAACCGTCCTGCTGCTCCGGCAGCGGCGACTCCCACATATCCAGCCAGCCAATCACAATGCGTCGCCCGTCCGGCGTCAGGAAACTCTGCGGCGCGTAAAAGTCATGCCCGTGATCCAGCTCGACAAACTCACCAGCGCGAACAAACGACTGACCGGGCTGCCAGTCCCCCAGCAGATAGCCGCTCTGGAACAGATTACGGTTTTTAAAGCCGTGGGCGGTTATGCCCTGCGGGGAGAACATCAGCACACGCTTATCGCCAAGTGTGAAGAAGTCCGGACACTCCCACATGAACCCCATTCCGGCCTCGGCTTGATCAAGAACGCCCTCCTCCTGCCAATGGCGCAGATCCGCTGAGCGATACAGCCGCACCTGCCCGATCTCACCCAGACGTGCACCGACGACCATGTACCAACTCTCTCCTTCGCGCCAGACCTTCGGATCGCGGAAGTGATGCACGCCCGGCGGCGTCTCTACCACAATGCCCTGGCGTTCAAAGTGAATACCGTCGTGACTGGTCGCCAGGCACTGCACCTGATAGAGATTGTCTTCGTTATCGCTATCGCCGTGGAATTTATGCCCGGTGTAGATCAGCGCCAGCGTGTCGCCGTCTACTACCGCCGAGCCGGAAAAGCAGCCGTCTTTGTCTTCCGGTCCTTCCGGGGCGATCGCCACCGGCAAATGTTCCCAGTGGACCAGATCCAGACTGCGCGCATGTCCCCAGTGCATCGGTCCCCATTGAGGGGAGTAGGGATGATGCTGATAGAAGGCGTGGTACCAGCCGTCGAACCATACCAGCCCGTTGGGATCGTTCATCCAGCCCGCTCTGGCGGCCAAATGGTAGCGCGGATACCAGCGCAGGTTGAGCGCGTCGCGCGTCGCCTTAAGTTCCTGTTCAGCGTCAGCAATTGAGTAGGTCATAGTCTTCACTCTTTTCAGTCAGATAGCGGAAAGTTGTGGCAGCTGCGGATCCGCCGAAGCGTTGCCGGATCGCAGTAAAAACATGGAGATAAAGGTAATGCCGAACACCAGCATGCCCATAAACAGGTAGGATTCAGCGAAGCCATATTTTTCGTAGCTGTAGCCTGCCAGCGGCGACAGCACCGAGGCGATCACCGAGCTGGTGCAGGCGAAGCCCACCAGATAGAGGGTGGATGAGAGGCGCTTATCAAAGTTCAGGCTGTTGTATTTGAAGATCGCCACCAGCAGCACCGGCAGTTCAACGGCGTGGAGCAGTTTAGTAATGGAGATCAGCAGTGGCCCTTCCACCATCCCGGAGGCGATCATGCGCATCGCCATCACCATGCCGGCGAATATCAGGCCGTTTTTGGCCCCAACGCGATTCACCAGCCACGGGGCGCAAAACATCCCGGCAGCTTCCAGGAACACCTGAAACGAATTTAGATAGCCGTACATCGCATTGCCTTCCTGCGGCGTGGCAAACTGCGAGGAGAAATAGACCGGAAACTGTTGGTCGTAAACGCCGTAAATACAGGTGCCAACGACGAAGAACACCAGCGCCCAGAAGCGCGGCAGGGTCAGCAGACGCAGCGCGTCCTGAAGCGTCACCTTGCCCCCCGCCACCGCCTCCTGCATGGCATGGGGTGCAGAGGAGACCCGCAGCCGGGCCAGCAGCAGCAGGAATATTAGCCCGGCGCCGCTGGCGACCGCAAAGTTCAGCTTCGGATCGATGTTAAACAGCAGTCCGGCGAAAAATGTTGCTACCGCCCAGCCCAGCGATCCCCACATTCGCGCTTTGCCAAATTCAAACTGACTCTGTCGCGCCACGCGCTCGGTATAGGACTCCAGCACGCCGATCCCGCCGTTAAAGGTCAGGCCGATAAAGATGCCGCCAAACACGCTGCCAAGCAAAATGTTGATTTTTAGCAGATATCCAAACAGCAGATAGGCCGGGCCGGAGAGGATCAGCATCGCCGTGAGATACCACAGCAGATGTTTACGCAGGCCGAGCTTATCCTGAATAAAGCCGTAACAGATCTGCGCGAACAGGGCAGAGACCGACAGCACCGCAAAAATAATCCCGGTATCCCCTGCTTTCAGCCCGACCTCCTGATGCAGCCAAATGGACAGCAACGAACCGGAGGAGGACCAGGTGACAAAAAAGAAGAACAGTAAGGCACTGAGTAAGGGATAACTGTGAGAATGATGGGCTTTCATCATGGCGATCTCATGTTGGGGTAATGACCCAATGGTAACGTTAACAAAAGACAGCGCTCACGCCATTTTGCTGAGATTCATGATGTTAATCACATAAGTTAACGTTAACATAGTAAGAATGAGATCGTGGTCAACATTTCTTGCCATTGGTCTGCAACACCTGGAGCGAAGATTAGCGTATGATCCTTTTACATCAGCAACTTAGTTATACTGCCTAAGCAGCACGGCAATGATGGAGTAAGACAGATGGCATCCCTGAAAGATGTGGCAAAACTGGCAAACGTATCGCTGATGACCGTGTCGCGTGCGCTGAACAACCCGGAACGGTTAAAACCTGAGACCCTTGCCCGCGTGCAGCAGGCCATTCAGCAAACCAATTACGTGCCGGATTTATCAGCCAAGAAGATCCGCGGTGCCCACGCCTCGCCGAGCACTATTGGGGTACTGGCACTGGATACCGTGACGACACCCTTCTCGGTGGAGATCACGCTCTCTATCGAAGAGACCGCTCGTGCCCACGGCTGGAACAGTTTTGTGGTCAACATGTTTTCCGACGATAGCCCTGAAACCATGGTTGATCTACTGCTCTCTCACCGTCCGGATGGCATTATCTTTACCACCATGGGTCTACGTCAGGTCCCGCTGCCCGCCAAGCTGCGGACCCTGCCCTGCGTACTGGCAAACTGTGAAAGCCTGCACGAGCCGGTGGCGAGCTATATTCCGGACGATGAACAGGGCCAGTATACCGCCGTCAAGGCGTTACTGGCCGCAGGCTACTGTCGTCCGCTCTGCCTGCATCTACCGGCAAAGCATCTGGCGACCATACGTCGTCGTCAGGGGCTGGAGCGCGCCTGCCGCGAAGCTAATGTCGATCCCGACACGCTCGACCATGTTTATATGGAATTTGGCGATGAACACTACCGCGATATGCCCGCCCAGCTGCTGGCGCATATCCATCAGGGCAAGCCGCTATTTGACTCCGTGATTTGCGGTAACGATCGCATTGCATTTATGGTGTACCAGACGCTGCTGTCCCAAGGACTGCGTATCCCGCAGGACGTCGCTGTGCTGGGCTACGACAATATGGTGGGCATTGGCGATCTGTTCTTTCCGCCGCTGTCAACGGTACAGTTGCCGCACTATGATATTGGCCGCCTGAGCGCGCTGCATATCATTAATCAGGAGACGCACAACGATACCATTCGCGTTGCAAGCCCGCTGTTGCTACGGGAGTCACTTTGAGAGCACGCCCCCGTTGAAGCTGAACGGGAGCGCGCCAGGGTAGATTACTCTTTGGCTATCGGCGTGGCGTTCTCTTCGATTTTCGTCTCGCCCTGAATAGCGGCAATTTTCTTCGCGACGTCCGCCACCTGCTCGCTGCTGTGCAGTAGGGTATAGGTGAGGTCAAACTGGGTGCTGGCGCCCGGCTGCAGCTGCTTAACGCGCTTCTGCTCGCGTTCAATGGTTACCGGATAGGCATAGCTGGTGCCTGGCTCAATCCCGGTCACGTAGCCCTGTTTAACGGTATCGGTATTTTTCCAGAGCGTCAGTACCGGCAGCTGGCGCGTGTCGAACTGGATGGAGGCCCCCTTGTCGCCCGCCTTGTTCACGACGGCCGCCAGGGTCTGGTGATCCTCCCCGGATAGCGGCTGAATGTTGAACACCATCTCATCAAAATTTTTGGTCGGGCCTGCATAGGTCTGCCATGTCTTCAGACCCTCTTTAGCGTAGTCATTGAATGGACTGATGCTGGAGATCGGGGCGAGGAAGCGCGCGCCCTCTTCGAGGATCGGCATGCCAAAATTACTGTGATAGATAATTTGATAATCATGCGGATAGTCCGCGTGGTTTGTCAGGACATCATGCAGGCTGAAGCTGTTGCTGCCGGGCACATAGCGCAGCTCGGTCATGGTCTGCAGATCGGCCTTTTTGAAGGTGCTCTCTTTGACCAGTCCGCGAATGCGGATCTCGTGAGGCGCGGCGTCAGCCACCTCGACCTCCACCTGCGAGGCTGGCGTATTTCCAACCTTCCCATGCAGAGTATAGATTTGCCCGTCAGCGGTAACCGGATGCCCAGTCCACTCATAGCCGCAGCGTACCATCATCTCATTGAAGCCCTCCAGCCAGCCCACGCCGTTGCGGCTTTCCAGATTGATAAACGCGGGATTAACGACCTCTTTCACCGGTGAATCCCAGCCCATTTTTGAGCCGAAGCCTTCGATGTGCAGCAGGTTCATTCCGCGGGTAGGACTCAAGGTAATGGTAAGCCCGTCCTGGCTGGTAATCACGAGGATTTTACTCCCTTCCTGCTTACCGCCGTGCAGCACTTTTTGTTCTATGCTGAACGGCTTGTCTTTGATGTTCAGCTCATCGCTAGAGATCTTCCAGTTTCCTTTGTCTGTGCCCTGTTCAGCGCTGGTCAGCACCCAGGTTTTCGCCGCTGCCTGACCAGAAACCAGGACCGCCAGCACCGTTAAAGCCAGTTTAATTTTCATTTCTCTTCCCTTTTGCTGAATCGTTTTTAGCTGTCGCTGGGAAATCTACTTATTCATAAGGTTAAGAAATGTGATGAAGTTCACCTGGTGAGAAAAGGCACTTTTTGAAGAGAATTAATGTGATGGGTATCACATTTATGATGGCATCCATCGGCTCTATTGCTTTAAAAATGTGAAGTAATAAAGTTTCTGCTTAATCGTTTCAGTCACAAACAGTATGAATTTTATGCAGCAGCACCGCCCCACCCGCAACGCCTGGCAATAAACAAGAGTAGAAGTGCAATACAAATCATAATCAGTTCGAAACCATATTCACGACTGAATTTGCTTTAAGTCAAAAATAGCGGAGAATTTTTGTAAGCTTTTATAAGTAAAAGATATTTTTCCGAAAGAAGATTAAATCATAAGAAAAATCTTTGATTACCTAAGTTAAACTGCTACATTTTTAGCGGCGTGAATTAACTATTACCTTTTGCGGAGCACAGATATTTAGATTACCGCAGCCCTGCTTTACCTGAAGGAGACAATATGGAATGGAAAATAATTGATTCATTGGTCTGCCCGGAAACCGGGACTCTTTTTGCCGCAGCATCCTCACCTCGCAACATAAAACTCATATTGTGGTATCAAAGTGATTTTTTCTTACGTTCCGGGCATAGCCTTTCGACCAGTATTAGCGGCATGGCCATCAATGGTCGATTCTGCAAATTGAATATCATTCATGCTTTTCCGTTCAGCGCTCCATTATGGACTGATTTAATTCAACGCACCGCCTGTCCAGCAAACTCACCAGACTTTAATGGCCTGTGCTCAATTACTCCCTCCTGCAAGTTCAAGCGATGCCCGTATGGAATTAGACAAGAGTCGTTCTGAATGTAAGAAAATATCATTTCGCTGTGTAAGGCCAGATTAATCAACCCACCACGAGGTGGGTTGATTAATGCGTTACTCACGTATCAACGGCTGGAGGGATAAATACCAAAATCACCATTGTTCGCGTACCCAATACGAAACGTCAACGTACTGCCAGTGTCAACTTCGGCCGACTGGGCGCTCATTCCTCCTCCGCAGAAATCCTTTGGCAAGGTGCTAATGACATACTCTCCGGGGGAAGGATAGACGATCACCTCCTGGGAGGTATCTAAATCAGCGACGGGTTTGCCATTGATATATACCCGGCTTAAGCATGTATTACCCGCAAAGCTCCCGTCGCGCTTAATGACCACCGCGCCTGAATCTTTTGTTTTCACCAGAAGTTGTGGATTAAGTATTTGTTTCTGCGGCGCTATTTTCGCCTGTTGGTTTGACCCAGATTTAGAAGTACAACCTATTAATCCAGCAGCCACTGCCACTAAAAGCATAGTTTTCATTTGTTAGCAGCCTCATGTTTTAAATAGATAAGCTCATCGTGATAGGTGGTGACGCATGAGTGAGATTTCTCCCCTTTGTAGTTAGCGGGAGTTTTTCCCATTCGGTGCGTATTATCCGAGCCTCGCTACTGCGAGGCTCGGCACCGATAATAAAAAAGCGGCATCGAGGCGGCTATCATGCTTTTAAGTTAGGGCTGATCCTTACCATCGCCTGTTTGTTGAAACTAAAGTGCCTGAACAGATAACCACGCATTGCAGAAGGCCTTATACCTGTTAAGTTTAAAGAGTCATCCTCTGAACAACTCATTGCGTGCAGGAGGTAATATGATTCATGCCAATAGCTTAACCGTTACCCACAAGCGAAGCTCCTCCCATAACGGCCAGACTGGCTATGTTTTTAAGAGTGAGAGAGGAAAATTTATCTTTGGCCTGCTTACCGGCTATGGTGAGCTAAACGTGGGCGATGTGCTTAAGCATGATTCAGGCGATGCCTGGACCACACCTGATGGCTCGGAGTTGGACTTTGGTAAGGATCTGGTTGAAACAACCGAAGCAGAAGCGCTTAAACGACTGGAAAAGTGTTGAGCCATAGCAATGCTACAGGCTCCAGGTGTTGGGTTAGTGGCATTCAAAATATAGGGTGCCACATCCTGATGGTATCGTGCTGCTTGCGCCGTTGCATGCACAAGGGCTTAGGGATCCACAATCAACGCAGGTTTGGCCATCTTCATATAGACGGTCATAGGTAAATCTTTCGCTGGCTTATTCTGTTCAAAGCGCCACGTTGCCACAGCGCGAATGACCGCATCGTCAAACAGATGATCCGGTACGGACTTGATTACCCTCATTTCACTGACTTTGCCCTGCACATCAACGTCGTATCGAAAGCGAACAACGCCGGAGATCCCATTTTTAGACGCATAGATGGGGTAAGCAGGTTTGTCCATGCTAATCGGCTTGGGTCTATTAGTGTTCTGTTCGGTGAGATGGCTACAGGCAGACAAGATTAAAGCTGCGAATACGATTAAAGCTTTATGCAACGTAAACCTCACGCCAAAAGAATTAAACCTGTTGTTAATTAAAACAAAATTCTGGGCTGACGACTACCTACTCTTTATTAGAGTATTAAGAGATTGAAAGTAGAGGTAGTCTGGCCCCTCAATTGAAACCGGATAAAAGCCGACATGAACACATTCACTATTATCGCCATTCCCTTTTTCATCACAGCCATCATATTTCTTACTCTGGCGGCACGGCAGAGACGGTCCGTATGGCTCATCGTCGGCGGCGTTTTCATGTGCTCATCGGTGGTGAATGCGGTGATTGGTATGACGCTGTAACGCATCCAGACAGTCAGGCGCAGCCCTGAGGCTTATATACCCGCCTTGTCGAAGCAGGGTTATTGATTAGCTTTTCTGCCGCCCTGCGCGGCCTTTTCACCAGCTCACCCCCGCAGTTTGGACAGCGCATCGCCAATTTTTCCGCACAGCTGGCACAAAACGTACACTCAAACGAGCAGATCAGCGCCTCTGTAGCATCCGGCAGCAGATCGCGATTGCAGCATTCACAGTTTGGTCTTAGCTCCAGCATAGGGCGATCCTCAAAGCGACAGGTTGCAGGTGTAGAATCTTAACCTCAACACTATAAAAGATTTCCCCTCTATACTTCCAGTAACCAAACAGGAGGCCTCTATGTGCGGACGATTTGCCCAGTCGCAGGCGCGCGACGACTATCTGGCTCTCTTTGCTGGTGAAGCAGAGCACGATATCCCTTTCGACCCCGAGCCCATCGGGCGTTACAACGTTGCGCCTGGAACCAAAGTTCTTTTAGTGAGCGAGCGCGATGACAGGCTGGCGTTGGATCCGGTGCACTGGGGCTATGCACCGGGCTGGTGGGACAAACCTGCGCTAATCAACGCCCGCGTCGAGACCGCGGCAACCAGCCGAATGTTTAAGCCTCTGTGGCAGCATGGGCGCGCTATCTGCTTTGCCGACGGCTGGTTTGAGTGGAAAAAAGAGGGGGATAAAAAACAGCCTTACTTTATTTACCGCAGCGACGGCCAGCCGATCCTGATGGCGGCCATCGGCAGCGCGCCGTTTGAACGCGGCGACGAAAACGAAGGCTTTCTGATTGTTACCGCTGCGGCGGATAAGGGGCTGGTGGATATCCATGACCGGCGGCCGCTGGTCTTAACGCCGGAAGCCGCCCGCGAGTGGATGCGTCAGGAGGTCAGCGGTAAGGATGCGGAGGATATCGCTAAGCGCGGCGCGGTTCAGGCGGAGATGTTTACCTGGCATCCGGTCACGCGCGCGGTAGGAAATATTAAAAATCAGGGACCGGAGATGATCGAGCCGGTAGAGTAGTGCCAGGTCCCGATATTATGCTTAACGCCGCCTGCCGGGCATCATGCGCAGTAGCGTATCGTCTTTCCACACGTAGTGATGCGCCAGCGCGGCGGCGGCGTGCAGACCGATCACGTAGTAGCCCAGCGTCGCCAGGGTAACGTGCCAGCTTTTCAGGGTATCGACCAGTTCGAAATTTGATTCGCTGGCGTGCGGCATCATCATCCCAAAAGCAAACCAGTTATTACCGCGGTTCCACATCATCAGCAGGCCAATAATCGGCAGAGCTATAAACAGAATATAGATTACCAGATGACCAAGATGCGCCAGGCCGGTCATCATCGCTTTTGGTTTGGGCGTAATCAGCGGCGAGGGATATTTCAGGCGCACCAGCAGACGCGCAACCATCAGCAGCAGAATAGAGATCCCACAGGAGACGTGGATCATATTGATCAGCGGACGGGCGCTGCGGGGAAAGTATCCGCGAAACTCCATCGCGCAGTAGGCCACCACCACCAGCAAAAATACCAGCCAGTGAATGGTTATTTGTAACCCGGAATATTTGCTGCGCATCAGATTTCCCTTATCTAAAACAGTAAAAAAGCAAACATACCGGGCTTTAATTAAAACTTCATTAATTATTCTCAGGCCGAATCAATCAGGATTGCAGATAGACGACCTGCGTTTGCAGATACTCGTTCAGACCGTGACGACCGTCGGCCCCACCAATGCCGGATTTACGCCAGCCCGCATGGAACCCCTGCATCGCCTCAAAGTTCTCGCGGTTAACGTAGGTTTCACCAAATTTCAGCCCCTTGATCGCCTGCATGGCGGTATTGAGGTTTTGCGTATAGATCGAGGAGGTCAGGCCGTAGTCGCTATCGTTCGCCATCTCCAGCGCCTCTTCCAGGGTATCAAAGGCCACTACCGGCAGCACCGGGCCGAAGGTCTCTTCATGCATGATGGTCATATCCTGGCGCACGTCCAGCAGCAGCGTCGGCGGATAGAAATAGCCGCTGCCCTCTACCGCTTTACCGCCGAGGGCGATCTTCGCCCCCTGCTCTACGGCACCGGCCACCTTCTGCTCGACGCGAGCCAGCGCAGCGGCGTTGATCAGCGGCCCCATAGCAATGTCGTTGCGGGCGGCAGGATCGCCATATTCCACGGCGTTCATCGCCTCCCCCAGACGGTTAACGAAACGATCGTAGATGCCCTTCTGTACATAGACGCGCTCGGCGCAGTTACACACCTGTCCGGTATTGATGACCCTTGAATCGACAATGGCTTTTACCGCCAGGTCGAGATCGGCATCGTCCATCACGATAGCTGGCGCTTTACCGCCCAGCTCCAGGCAGACCTTAGTGATGTTTTTCGCCGCTGCCGCCATGATCTTCTCTCCAGCACCGACGCTGCCGGTCATGCTGACCATCGCCACTTTTGGGTTGCCCGCCAGCTCCTGGCCCACGGTCTCACCGCGTCCGAGCACCAGGTTGAACACCCCACGCGGCAGGCCAATGCTATCGACGATTTTAGCGAAGGCGATGGCGTTGTTAGGAGTGAACTCACTCGGCTTGATGACGATGGTGTTGCCGGTCACCAGCGCCGGAGCCAGCTTGCGGGCGATCAGGAAGAAGGGAAAGTTCCACGGCAGAATGCCGGTGGTGACGCCTAGGGCGCGCTTGAAGACCAGAATGTTCTCTCCGGGGCGGTCGCTCTGTAGGATCTCACCTTCGTAGCGGCGCGCCCACTCGGCCATGTACTCAATGTAATCGGCGGTAAAGGCGACCTCAACCTCGGCCAGCTGCTGGATCTTCCCGCCCTCCTCTACAATCAGGGCGCTGATTTCACTGGCCTGCTCGCGGATCCCCGCGGCAATTTTCCGCAGCCACCCGGCGCGTTCAATAGCTGGCAGCGCCTCCCAGGCAGGCTGGGCGCGAGCGGCTGCGTCGATGGCCTTACGCGCATCGTCCGCCGTACCGTCAGGAATGCGCGAAATCAGCGCTTCCGTAGCCGGGTTGACGACGTCGATCCAGGCCTCGCCCTGCCAGGTGACAAACTGACCATCAATATACATCGGGTGCTGTACGGGTGCTGTCATGTCCTGCTCCTGTAATGGGATTGTTTTTAACACGTAAATCTGTTGTTAAAAATTTACAGGCGTCGCGGATAATTCACAGAGCCACAGGCGGAATTTGTGAGTGATCTCATAATAAACAGCACGCTACATCAGCCATTTATATTAGCGCCCGCGCGCGTAGAGTGGGCTTCAGCGTCTCGTCAGCCTGCATAACCTCCCACGCGCGGGTTATCTCCTCAGGCATATCGACATGAGCAATAAAATCGCGTCCGTTGGGACCGTAACCCTGCTCATCATCGCGCAGCCGCGCCAGCTCGCCGGGGATCAGCGACAGATAGCGTTCCACCGGCCAGAGACCTTCCCTTTTCGGCAGGAAGCTCAGGCCATGGCGACCGTTGTCGAGCCTTGGGGTCAGGCCAGGATAGCTTACGCAACGTACCTCATGGTTAAGCTCCTCCAGCACGCGGGCAAAGGTTGCCATCGTCCGGCGCTGCATAGTGGGATCCTGCACGACCACCAGCGTTTTAACGTCTACACTGCGCTCACGGATCAGCGACCATGAGAAGCGCGCATTTTCACCGCAGTTGGTTGAGCGCTGTTCCAGAATCAATTTGTCTGCCGGAATTTTCCAGAACTGGCGAGCAATATCGCTCATGATCGCCGCCTCGGTACGTCCGGTAGTGCGCACCTTGTTATAGCGCGCGTGACGTGCGATGGCAGCATAGAGGAAAGGCGTGGAGTGGCCGATTCCGCCGCTGATTACCAGGGGGATTTTGTGTGTGGCAGCCAGCTCACAGGCAGCATCAATGGTGGGGATCACCGCGTTACCGGCCAGAACGATGCAGCCGGCCTGAGCCGGCAGCGGCTTACCTTCGAACTCATTTTGGGCCAGCCAGCTCCCTACCGCGTTAACGGCAGCCAGCGTTTTTTCTGACAGAGTCGGAAAGCGGGTAGTAAACATTGTCACCTCCTACAGGATATATCCCAGCAGGTTAACAAAGCCTTAGGTAAAGAAAAGGCGATCTCTCCTAATCGCTGATTTCGCTTTATTCATTAATTTGATAAATAATCAGAACTATTAGTACACTCACCAATACAGAATGGTTAATGTTAACAATCTATGGATGACCGACAGCTGACGAAACGCGACCCCTATGCACCCCGTGAATGGGCGGCGCATGAAAAACCGATGCTGCTGGGATCCCCTTCAACGCCGCTGCACCCCGTCCCTAAGCGTATCGCCTACGGCATCGTGGGCCTGCTGGTGTGTCTGACCGGCGCGCTGGGCAATGCCATGGTGTCCGCTAACCTGCAAAATTTGCAGGGGACCTTTGCCGCCTGGTCAACGGAGATCGCCTGGCTACCGGCGGTCTACGTGATGACCAACGTCTCAATAAACCTGCTGCTGGTGAAGTTTCGCCAGCAGTATGGCCTGCGCGCTTTTACCGAAGGGTTCCTGGTGCTCTACGTGCTGGTGACCTTTTTTCACCTCTTCGTCAACGATCTCAGTTCGGCGATCATGGTGCGGGCGGCGCATGGCATGGTGGCGGCGGCCCTCAGCTCGCTAGGGATCTACTATCAGATCCAGGCCTGGCCTGCCCGCCATCGTCTCAAGGCGTTGACCATCGGCATCACCGGCTCGTCGCTGGCGATCCCGATGGCACGGCTCTTCTCAACCGAGCTGCTGCAAACCGACGAGTGGCGCGGGCTTTACCTGTTTGAGCTGGGGCTGGCGCTGGTCTCCCTGGCCTGCGTCGTGATGCTTAAGCTCCCGCCGGGCGATCGCAAAAAAGTGTTCGAGAAGAAGGATTTTATCACCTTTATCCTGTTTGCTCCGGGTATGGCCCTGCTCTGCGCCGTGCTGTCGCTGGGGCGTCTGGAGTGGTGGTTTGAAACCCCGTGGCTCGGCTGGGCGCTGGCAGGGGCGCTGGTGCTGATCGTCAGCGCTATCGTCTTCGAGCACAACCGCAGCAACCCGCTGCTCAATACGCGCTGGCTCTCCAGCGGCAGCATCGTGCGGCTGGGGCTGATCATGGTGCTGATCCGCATCGTGCTGGCGGAGCAGAATAGCGGTGCCATCGGCTGGCTACAGTATATCGGCCTGCAGAACGAGCAGATGACCCATCTGGCATGGGCTATTTTTGCCGGTATCGTCTGCGGCATCGTCGCCAGCTGCCTGACCATCAAGCCCCAGCGCCTGGCCTGGCCCATTGTCACCTCGCTGGCGGTAATGATTGTCGCCTCCCTGCTCGACAGCCAATCGACAAGCCTGACCCGCCCCGACCAGTTTATGGTGAGCCAGTTCCTGCTGGGCTTCGGCAGCGCCTTTTTCCTGGCCCCGGCGATGCTGGCGGGCATCGGTAGCGTGGTCACCGAGCCACGTAACCTGGTGAGCTTCTCGGTGCTGTTCGGCATGAGCCAGAACCTAGGCGGCCTGCTCGGCTCGGCGGTGCTGGGCACCTTCCAGGTCTGGCGCGAGAAATATCACTCCAGCCTGCTGGCGGATCAGCTTACCACGCTGGATCCGCTGGTGACCGAGCGCCTTCAGCTCTACACCCAGCAATATCAGAATCTGATTGGCGACAGTACCCTGCTTAGCGCTCAGGCCGTTGCCCAGCTACAAAACGTCAGTTCTATCGAAGCGAATATTCTCGCTTACAACGATACTTACATGCTGACCGCCACCATTGCCGCCGCCACGCTGCTGTGGATCTTCTGGCGGCTGCTGCGGTTACGTATTACTGCGCGTCTGTCCCTGAAAAAGGCGATGCGTAATTCTAAATAGCATTGGAAGAGCATTGAATGAGAGCAGTGTTTCAACAGGAGTGGTTATGAGTCAGCAGGACGCCGCTAAAGAGAAGGCGAATACCCGCAGCAACCTGCGGGTGGTTTCAATTTTTGCCGCCGTCGCCATTGGTATCGTGGGCGTACTGGTGATCCTCTACGCCTGGCAGCTACCGCCGTTTACCCGCCATACCCAGTTTACCGATAACGCCTACGTGCGCGGCCAGACGACCTTTATCAGCCCGCAGGTCAACGGCTATATCACCGAGGTGAAGGTGCAGGACTTTGCCGTGGTGAAGCGCGGCGATCTGCTGGTGCAGATTGACGATCGCATCTACAACCAGCGGGTGCATCAGGCCGAGGCCCAGCTGGCAATGAAGGTGGCGGCGCTCAATAACAACCTCCAACAGCGCAAAAGCGCCGAAGCGGTAATCAAGCGTAACGAGGCGGCGCTGCAAAACGCCCAGGCGCAGAACCAGAAGTCGCAGGCGGATCTACGCCGGGTGAAAAATCTCACGGCAGATGGTTCCCTGTCGATTCGTGAGCGCGATGCGGCGCTGGCGAGCGCGGCGCAGGGCAGCGCCGATATCGCCCAGGCCCGGGCCACCCTTGAGACGTCCCGCCAGGATCTGCAAACGGTTATCGTCAACCGTGCGGCACTGCAGGCCGACGTGGAGAATGCCCAGGCAGCGCTGGAGCTGGCGCAGATCGATCTGCAAAACACTCGTATCGTCGCCCCGCGCGATGGTCAGCTGGGTCAGATGGCCGTGCGGCTCGGTGCCTATGTGACGGCGGGTACCCACCTCACCTCGCTGGTTCCCTCCCAGCGCTGGGTTATCGCCAACCTGAAAGAGACGCAGCTTGCTAACGTTCACACCGGTCTGCCGGTGCGCTTTACCGTGGATGCGCTGAACAACCAGGCGTTCTCCGGCCATGTGGAATCTATTTCGCCGGCTACCGGGGTCGAATTTAGTGCGATTTCGCCAGATAACGCCACCGGCAACTTTGTGAAGATTGCCCAGCGCATTCCGGTTCGCATTGCGGTAGAAGGAGACGCGGAGCAGATTGCGCGTCTGCGCCCTGGCATGTCGGTGCAGGTGCATATTGATACCCGGGAGGCGAAATGAGGTCCTTTCGCCCCGCGCTGCTGGCGCTCTGCGTTGCCCTCGCCGCCTGCCAGTCGGTTGACGTTCAGCCCGCGAAGCCCAGCCTGACCATCCCCGCCCAATGGCGCAGCAGCGTGGGGCCAGCCAGCCAGGCTGAAGCGGTCTGGTGGCGCAGCTTCCATGATAGCCAGCTCAACCAGTATGTTGATCGGGCGCTGCGCTATAACAGCGATATTCTTATTGCCCGCGAGCGGGTGAATGAGTACCAGGCACGAGTTTACGCCGCCGAGGGCAGTCTGTTCCCGACGCTGGATGCGGGCCTCAGCGGCACTCGGGGACGGGCGCAGTCTGCGGCGACGGGTCTGCCGGTCTACAGCACCCTCTATCGCGGTAACCTCTCCGCCAGCTACGATGTTGACCTGTGGGGAGCGAACCGCAGCACGGCCAGAGCCGCCCAGGCGTCTCTCGAAGCGCAGCAGGCCGCCGCTGCGGCAGCGAACCTGACCGTGGCGTCATCGGTAGCGACCGGTTACATCACGCTGCTCTCTCTTGATGAGCAGCTGCGCGTCACCCAGTCAACGCTGAAAGCGCGAGAAGAGGCGTTCACCCTGGCCCAGCGCCAGTACGAAGCTGGCTACAGCTCGCGTCTGGAGCTGATGCAGTCCGACTCCGAGCTGCGCGCTACCCGGGCGCAGATCCCGCAGCTCCAGCATCAGATTACCGAGCAGGAGAACGCCCTGAGCGTGCTGGCCGGCGACAACCCTGGCGGCATCCGGCGCAGCAACGCGTTCGATAAACTGACCCCGCTGCGCATCCCTGGCCAGCTCCCCTCCTCGCTGCTTAACCGCCGCCCGGATATCGTTCAGGCCCAGCGGGAGCTGATCGCCGCCGACGCCAGCCTCGCCGTTTCGCAGGCTCAGCTGCTGCCGTCTCTTAACCTGACGGCGGGCGGTTCGGTTCAGGACGATACGCTGGCAGGGTTATTAGATAATCCGCTGCGACTGTGGAGCGTCGGCGGCAGCATTCTTGCCCCGCTGCTTAACCGTCAGGCGCTGAATGCGCAGGTGGATGTATCCCAATCCCAACGTAACCAGGCGCTCTATAGCTATGAAAATACCGTGCGCAACGCCTTCAAAGAGGTCAACGATAGCCTCGACGCCATTGCACGCCTGCAGGAGCAGTTGACCGAGCTTCAGGGGCAGGTAGAGGTGGCGGACGAGACGCTGCGCATTGCGCAGAATCGTTACCAGAACGGCTACTCATCCTATCTGGACGTGCTGGATGCCCAGCGCACCCTCTTCTCTACCCAGCTAAACGTCGTGCAGGTGAAGAACAGCGTGCTGCTGGCGCAGATCGACCTCTATCGGGCACTGGGCGGCGGTTGGGCGGGTTAACCTTGAACCTTTGCCCCGGTGCCCCATCCGAACCTGCCTTAACGCCCGGCGGCGGCAAAGCCTTGCCGGGCCTACCCGGTATGCACACTCCCGTAGGCCCGGTAAGCGCAGCGCCACCGGGCATGTCGTTAGCCACAGATCTGCTTTTGAGTTCAAGATGCCAGGCTTAACGCCCGGCGGCGGCAGGCCTTGCCGGGCCTACCC
>DKPJ01000011.1:745036-932603 GCA_002480085.1 Enterobacteriaceae bacterium UBA7338
CGCAGCGCCACCGGGCATGTCGTTAGCCACAGATCTGCTTTTGAGTTCCAGATGCCAGGCTCAATGCCCGGCGGCGGCAAAGCCTTGCCGGGCCTATCCGGTATGCAGGCTCCCGTAGGCCCGGTAAGCGCAGCGCCACCGGGCATGTCGCTAGCCACAGATCTGCTTTTGAGTTCCACATGCCAGGCTCAATGCCCGGCGGCGGCAAAGCCTTGCCGGGCCTACCCGGTATGCACACTCCCGTAGGCCCGGTAAGCGCAGCGCCACCGGGCACGTTGTTAGCCGGAGATCTGCTCCATCGCCTGCAGGATACGCTTGTCCGATATCGGGTACGGGGTTCCCAGTTGCTGAGCAAAGAAGCTTACCCGCAGCTCCTCGATCATCCAACGGATAGCCTGCACGTCGTCATCGTTGCGGCGATTGGGCGGCAGCTTGTTCAACCACTGCTGCCACGCCTGCTGAACCTGCTCCACTTTTAGCATCTGGGCGCGATCGCGGTGCGGATCCACCGCCAGCTTCTCCAGCCGCTTCTCGATGGCCTGCAGGTAGCGCAGGGTATCGCCCAGGCGAGCAAAGCCGTTGCCGGTGACAAACCCGCAATAGACCAGGCCTGACATCTGGGCCTTCACATCCGACAGCCCCAGCGCCATGGTCATATCCACGCGCCCCTTAAGGCGCTTGTTGATATTGAACACCGCGGTCAGGATCTGCTCTACCTGCTTAGCGATCTCCACTACCGTGTCGTTCAGCTCGGCGCGGACCTTCTCGTGCAGCGCCGCGAAGCCCTCTTCCGTCCATACCGGTCCGCCCGCCTCGTGGATCAGCTTATCCACCCCGCAGGCGATGCAGTCGTCGATCAGCTCCAGCACTTTACCGTAGGGGTTAAAGTAGAGCCCCAGCTTGGCTTTATTGGGCAGCTTCTCGTGCAGATATTTAATCGGCGACGGGATGTTCAGCAGCAGCAGGCGGCGCAGGCCGCGCCACATGGCCTGCTCCTGCTCAAGCGGGTTATCAAACAGCTTGATCGCCACGCTGTCGCGCTCGTCTACCAGCGCCGGCCAGGCTTTTACCTTATAGTTACCGCGCTTCTGCTCATAGCTCTGGGCAAGCGTGCCGAAGCTCCAGATATGCAGCCCGCTCTGCTCGATGCCGTCATCGGCCACCGCTGAGAGCGTCTCCTGCACTTTGCCCTTCAGGCTCTCCTTCAGCGCCGTCAGGTCACGCCCCTCTTGCAGCTTACGGTTTTTATCATCCACCACGCGGAAGCTGATCTTCAGGTGATCGGGCACCTGCTCCCACTGCCACGCGTCGCGATCGACGGTGACGCCGGTCATGCGACGCAGTTCGCGCTCCAGGGCATCCAGCAGGGGCAGCTCAAGCGGCGTGACGCGGCCCAAAAACGCCTCGGCGTAGTTGGGCGCGGGCACGAAGTTGCGGCGGATCGGCTTCGGCAGCGACTTGATCAGGGCGATGATCAGCTCCCGACGCAGGCCGGGGATCTGCCACTCAAACCCGCTCTCCTCCACCTGATTGAGCAGCGGCAGCGGAATGTGCACCGTTACGCCGTCAGCGTCCGCGCCAGGCTCAAACTGATAGCTCAGGCGTAGCTTGAGGTTGCCCTGATGCCAGAAGTTAGGGTAGTCCAGCTTGCTGACCTGCTCCGCGCCCTCTTTAATCAGCATGCTCTTTTCAAAGTTGAGCAGATCCGGCGTCTCGCGGCTGGCCTTTTTCCACCAGCTGTCAAAGTGGCGGGCAGAGATGGCGTCAACGCTGATGCGCTGGTCGTAAAACTCAAACAGCGTATCGTCATCCACCAGAATGTCGCGGCGGCGCGACTTATGCTCCAGCTCTTCAATCTCGGTGCGCAGCTTCAGGTTGTCGCGGAAAAAGGCGTGCCGGGTCTGCCAGTCGCCCTCCACCAGCGCATGGCGGATAAACAGCTCGCGGCTGAGCACCGGATCGATCTGGCTGTAGTTGACCTTACGCGCAGCCACCACCGGCAGGCCGTAGACGGTGACCTTCTCCGTCGCCATCACCGCGCCCTGGGCGCGCTCCCAGTGCGGCTCGCTGTACGAGCGCTTGAGCAGATGCTGGGCCACCGGCTCAACCCACTCCGGATCGATACGCGCGGCAATGCGCCCCCACAGGCGGCTGGTCTCGACCAGCTCGGCGACCATCGTCCACTTCGGCGGCTTTTTAAACAGGCCGGAGCCGGGGAAGATGGAGAAGCGAGCGTTGCGCGCGCCGGTAAACTCCTGCTTGTCAGCATCCTTCATGCCGATATGCGACAGCAGGCCGGTAAGCAGCGCGATATGGATCTCGCGGTACTCTGCCGGTTCGCTGTTGACCGCAATGCCCAGCTCTTTCACCACCTGGCGCAGCTGGGTGTAGATATCCTGCCACTCGCGTACCCGGAGGTAGTTGAGGTAGTCGGTACGGCAGAGACGGCGGAACTGGTTCGACGACAGCGCTTTTTGCTGTTCCCCGAGGTAGTTCCACAGGTTCACAAAGGCGAGGAAGTCAGACTCTTTGTCGTGGAAGCGGCGATGTTTTTCATCGGAGGCCTGCTGCTTGTCCATCGGCCGCTCGCGCGGATCCTGAATAGAGAGCGCGGAGGTGATGATCATCGCCTCGCGCACGCAGCCCAGCTTCTGCGCCTCCAGCACCATACGGGCCAGACGTGGATCAACTGGCAGCTGCGACAGCTGACGCCCCTGCGCGGTGAGCTTATAGGCGGTCTGGCTCTCATCGGTGGTGATGGCACCCAGCTCCTCCAGCAGGCGCACGCCGTCCTGAATGTTGCGCCGGTCCGGCGCTTCGACAAACGGGAATGCCGCGATGTCGCCCAGCCCAAGGGCGGTCATCTGCAAAATAACCGACGCGAGATTGGTGCGCAGGATCTCCGGATCGGTAAACTCCGGCCGCGAGAGGAAATCGTCCTCGGAGTAGAGGCGAATACAGATCCCCTCCGACACACGGCCACAGCGCCCTTTACGCTGGTTGGCCGACGCCTGCGAAACGGGTTCAATCGGCAGACGCTGCACCTTGGTGCGGTAGCTGTAGCGGCTGATACGCGCCGTGCCTGGATCGATTACATACTTGATGCCCGGCACGGTGAGCGAGGTCTCCGCCACGTTGGTGGCCAACACAATGCGCCGTCCGCCGTGGGGCTGGAAGACGCGGTTCTGCTCGCTGTTCGACAGGCGCGCATAAAGCGGCAGCACCTCGGTATGGCGCAGGTTGAGCTTGTTAAGCGCGTCGGCGGTGTCACGAATTTCGCGCTCGCCGCTCATAAAGATCAGGATATCGCCGGGACTTTCGCGTCCCAGCTCGTCTACCGCATCAAAGATAGCCTGCAGCTGATCGCGCTCGGTATCATCTGCCTCCTCGACGATGGGACGATAGCGCACCTCCACCGGATAGGTGCGGCCCGAGACTTCAATAATCGGCGCGTTGTTAAAGTGGCGCGAGAAGCGTTCCGGATCGATGGTCGCCGAGGTGATGATAATCTTCAGATCCGGGCGCTTCGGCAGCAGCTCTTTAAAGTAGCCCAGCAGAAAATCGATGTTCAGGCTGCGTTCGTGCGCCTCATCGATAATGATGGTGTCGTACTGCATCAGCAGGCGGTCCTGCTGGATCTCGGCCAGCAGAATACCGTCGGTCATCAGCTTGACCATGGTATTCTCGCTGACGTGATCGCTAAAGCGCACCTTATAGCCAATCGCACCGCCCGGCTCGCTTTTCAGCTCCTCGGCAATACGGTTCGCCACGGTGCGCGCCGCCAGACGACGCGGCTGGGTGTGGCCGATCAGGCCCTTGACGCCCCGTCCCAGCTCCATACAGATTTTTGGCAGCTGAGTGGTTTTACCCGAACCGGTCTCACCGGCGACAATCGTCACCTGATGGTCGCGGATCGCCTCCAGAATATCCTGCTTCTTCTGGCTAACCGGCAGATTGTCCGGATAGCTAATCTCCGGGCGTGCCGCCGCGCGCCGGTCAACAACTGTCGCGGCTTTGGCGATCTCCTGTGCCATCTCCTGCAGGATGGCCTGCTGTGATTCAGGATTTTTAACCTTCTTCACCCCATGCAGGCGGCGGGCGAAGCGCTGCCGATCCCGGAGCATCAGATTGTCGAGGTGGTTGTTGAGGTCGGCGAAGGATAATTTCTGTTGTTCTGTCATAGTGTTATCGGGCAATACGCTGCCGGAAGAATCTCGCTTTTACGTTGAGTGTAGAGTACCACATCCGCTCTTGCTTTGACTTATTCAAAAAATTCGAATGTAGGCTTCGATATATTGCGCTATTCAAGGCGCTGATTTGTGAATAAAGTGGCAAGCAATTACTTGGGGGCGAACCTCATCAAATACAACAAAGGAAACACCCATGAGCAAAGTATTAGTTCTTAAATCCAGTATTCTGGCAGGGTACTCGCAGTCTGGTCAGCTGGCTGACTATCTGGTCGATCAGTGGCGTGAAAAGAACGGTGCGGATGAGATCACCGTGCGCGATCTGGCTGCTAACCCGATCCCGGTCCTGGACGGTGAACTGGTTGGCGCGCTGCGCCCTAGCGATGCGCCGCTGACCCCGCGTCAGCAGGAAGCGCTGGCACTCTCTGACGAGCTGATTGCCGAGCTGAAGGCCCATGACGTGATTGTGCTGGCGGCCCCGATGTATAACTTCAACATCCCGACCCAGCTGAAGAACTACTTTGACCTGGTGGCCCGTGCGGGCGTGACCTTCCGCTACACTGAAAACGGTCCGGAAGGCCTGGTGACCGGCAAACGCGCGGTGGTACTCTCCAGCCGTGGCGGCATCCATAAGGATACCCCGTCCGACCTGATCGCCCCCTACCTGAAGCTGTTCCTCGGCTTCATCGGCATCACCGATGTGAACTTCGTGTTCGCCGAAGGCATTGCCTACGGTCCAGAAGTGGCGACCAAAGCCCAGGCTGACGCGAAAGCCGCTATCGACAGCATCGTTACCGCCTAAGCCTTTTCCCCTTCTGCTGCGGCAGAGGGGGGTTCTCTGCCCTTCCCGCTCTCTTTATTCCGAGCCGCGCCGCAAATCCTTTACGCTGTTATACCCACTGCGCCACCCGCCGTTAGAATGCTGCTGGGTGCTTGAGGCTTTTTGCGGCTTCAGGCATGTCGGGAGTCCAGAAAGTTGAAAGCCCCAGGCGATATTTCTATCAACCTGAGGCTAACGACCAAACCCAACAATTTGGATGTTAGCCCCTTCTTTGCATGGAGGCAATAACATGCCGACGAAATATGCCCTTGTGGCAATCATAGTGCTATGCAGTACGGCACTGGGATTTACGCTAATGGTGCGCGGCTCGCTTTGCGAGCTGAGCTTTAAGCAGCGTAGTATGGAGTTTAAAGCTGTTCTCGCTTACGAATCGAAGAAGTAGCTTTCATGCGGGGAGCAATCCCCGCAACAGCCAGATCGGGTTTGACCTCAACGCACCCTTTCCACTCCCGGTATGCCAGCCATGCGGCAATCGCTGAACCGATCAGCAGCAGCAGGCCGAAGGCAAACGGGCTCCACCAGCCAACGGCGTCAAACAGCATCCCGCCGACTCCTGCGCCAAGGGTAATGGCTAGCTGGATCACCGCTACCATCAATCCTCCGCCCGCCTCGGCGTTTTCGGGCACAGCGCGGCTCAACCATAATCCCCATACTACCGGTGCCGGAGTGGCAATCAGCCCCCATAGCGCAAGCAGCGTCACCGTGGCCGGAAACGCGCTTCCCAGCATAATCAGCAGCCCTGCCAGCAGAGCCATCATCAGCGGAATTGAGATCAGCCAGGCGTACAGGCGGGTCTGAAGCAGATGGCCGATTGCCCAGGTGCCCAGCAGGCCAGACAGGCCCAGCGTCAGCAGCGTCAGCGACAGCTGCGTCACCGAGACCCGAGTGACCTCCTCGAGGAAAGGGCGGAGATAGGTAAAGATCGCAAACTGGCCCATAAACAGAAACAGGATCCCAGTCATGCCGAGGGCAACCTGCGGTACACGCAGCAGTGCAAAAGGATTCCCTGATCCTGCCTGCTTTTTAGTGCCCGGCATCGCGGGGATGCTTCGCCACTGCCAGATGAACGCCATCACCGCCAGCGGCACTACAACAAAAAAGGCGCCGCGCCAGCCAATATACTGGCCGAGGAAACTTCCCAGCGGCGCAGCCACCGTTGCCGCCAGCGCGTTTCCCCCGTTAATCAACGCCAGCCCCCTGGCAATAGCGTGGGCCGGAACCAGACGCATCACAGTGGCGGTAGACATTGACCAAAATCCGCCGATCGCTACGCCCAGCAGCGCCCGACCAGCCATAAACATCACGCCGTTAGTAGCAAACGTGACCATCAGGCCCGAAACCGTTAGCAACAACGTAAACGCCAGCAGGACCTTTTTACGGTCAAGATGCCCGGTAAGAGGGGTGTTAAGCAGGCTGGTTATCACAGCAAACAGACCCGAGACGGAGATAGCCTGCCCCGCCTGCCCCTGGCTTAAGGTGAGATCGCTGGCAATTGGGGTAAGCAGGCTTACCGGCATAAATTCAGAGGCAATCAGGACGACAACGCCCAGTGCCATGGAGAAGATAGCGCCCCATGCTGGCGGCGTATGGGGGTGATTTTGCTGCTGATGGACCATCTTAATTTCCTGCGTCAAATGAGATAACGATCCTAAATCAGCTAGTGTCTTTTAATTAGATGGGGTAATTTTTATGTACTTGTGAATTACGCTCAGCAATAGCGACGGATAGTAAGATGAATGACATCCTGGCCTTTCTGGCGGTAGCCAAAGAGAAGAGCTTTACCCGGGCCGCGGCACGCCTCCGCGTCAGCCCGTCGGCCCTGAGCCACACCCTAAAGAACCTCGAAGCGCGTCTGGGAGTCAGACTGCTGACGCGTACCACCCGCAACGTTGCCCCCACCGAGGCGGGAGAGCGGCTGATGCAGTCGGTGGGACCGCTGTTTGAGCAGATCAACGCCGAAATTGACAAGATTGGCGAGCTGCGGGACAAGCCTGCGGGAACCATCAGGATCACCTGCTCTGATGATGCCGCTGAACAGCTGCTCCGCCCGGCTTTGCCCGCATTTTTCAGGGAGTATCCCGATGTTAATGTCGAAATCGCCATCGATTACGGGTTTACCAATATTGTGGAGCAGCGCTTCGATGCCGGGATCCGGCTGGGTGAATCCATCAGCCAGGATATGATCGCCGTTCGGCTTGGCCCGGACTGGCGCCTCTCGGTGGTTGCCGCTCCAGCCTACTTTGCCGAGCACCCCGTACCCGTTCACCCGCAGGAGCTGACCCAGCACCAGTGTATTAATATCCGTCACTCTATCGGCGGGAGTGTCTATGCATGGGAGTTTGAGAAAGAGGGCCGGAGCATGAGCGTTAAGGTTAACGGCCAGCTGACGGTTAACAGCAATATTCATATTCTCAACGGTGCGCTGGATGGTATCGGCCTGGCCTGCATTCCCGACTTTATGGCGAAACCCTATATTGATAGCGGGCAGCTGCAGGAGGTTCTTATCGACTGGTGCCCCTACTTTTCCGGATTTCATCTCTACTACCCTAACCGCAGCGACACCTCGCCTGCTTTTGCCGCCTTCGTCAACGCTGTCCGCTACAAAGGGAAATAGATCCACACCTCTCGCCATTGCTGAAATAAACTCAACGGTTCTTGAAGCTAACCCCAATTTATCTCAGCAATGCTTGTGGCTACTCTCCTCTCAACGAAATATACGCAGAGGAGTACAGGGTTATGAATCCATCACGTCGATCTTTTTTGCAGGCATCAATGGTAGCCGGCGCAGCCGGGGCATTCGGTATGCCCGCGGCTTTTGCGCAACGTCCATCAACCGCGCAGGCGGGGCAAGCCTTAACGCTCGCCTCAGAATGGGACAAAACTTTTCCTAAAAGCAGCCGGGTCGATCATGAAAAAGTGACCTTTTGTAACCGCTACGGCATCACGCTGGCAGCCGATCTCTATCAGCCCAGGAGCCGTAACGGCGCGAAACTGCCTGCGATTGTTCTGAGCGGTCCCTTTGGTGCGGTGAAAGAGCAGTCCTCTGGCCTCTACGCCCAGACGCTGGCCGAGCGTGGGTTTATCACCCTGGCATTCGATCCCTCTTTCACCGGTGAAAGCGGAGGCGCCGTCAGAGATACCGCCTCGCCGGAAATCTTTACCGAAGACTTCAGTGCGGCGGTAGATTTTATTGGTCTTCTTCCCGGCGTGGATCGCCAGCGTATTGGCGCGATGGCTATCTGCGGGCTGAGCGGGATGGCTATCACGGCAGCGTCGAGCGACTCGCGTATTAAAGCCGTGGCTACCGCCTCTATGTACGACATGTCCCGCAGCATGAGCCGAGGCTATAAAGATAACTATACCCTGGAGCAGCGCCACAAGGTCATCGACTATCTTAGCCAGCAGCGCTGGGCTGATGCTGAGAGCGGCAGCTTTGCCCGTGGCTATCATGAGGTACCCTTTGATGCTGACGGCAACGTTATCAAAAATGCGCGCCTGTTCCCGGACTCATTGCCAGCAGATGCCGACCCGGTGGTAGTCAGCTTCTTTAATTACTACTGTAAGCCGCGTGGTTTCCATCCGCGATCCATCAACTCTACTCGAGCATGGACGGCCACGACGCCGATGGCGTTCTTCAGCTTCCCACTGATGGCGAATATCAATATGGTTGCGCCTCGTCCGCTGATGCTGGTCGCTGGCGAGAACGCGCACTCGCTCTACTATTCGCAGGATGTCTATAGTGCTGCCAGCAATCCGAAAGAGCTGGTGATCGTCCCGGGTGCCGATCACGTCGATCTCTATGACAAATCAGATAAAATTCCCTTCGACCGCCTCGAAAACTTTTTCAGAGAGAACCTGAAATAGCCATCAGCCAGGACTCAGGTTTGTCTGGGTCCGCTATTTTCGCTCGTTCAGCAAGGCCTCTACCTCTTTGTCCGCCTTGATGTTGATGTCATGCTCAATCTTCACGTTCATATTGATGGTGATCGGCTCCTTTGGGGCGGCTACTTCTATGCGCGGCGTGCAGCCGCTCAGGATCAGCAGAAGCAGCAGGGCAAAAGAGGCATTGAGGGTTTTCATTATTTTTCCTTACATCCCCGATCGGCTGAGCAGCCCGGCAGCGCCGCGTGCTGTTCAAGCCATGTCTCTACGTTGTCGCCGTAGCGCAGGCTGCGCCACAGGGTGAATACGTTTTCTTCATGATGGTAGTTGAGATTCACGGTGTTGCGCTTCCCCTCGGCGTAGCTGGTACCGTGCAGCGTCGCCTGAAGCGTCAGCTCACCCTGATTGTCGAGGTTGAGCGTAGTCCACGATCGCGAGATCTCCATATAGCGCAGCCAGTTGATAGCCGCCCCCGCCGCGATATTCTTCTTTGCCAGCGCGTCGGCGGTATCATTATCAAGACGCAGCGTCAGCGCGGCGGGGCTATTGAGCCAGCCATCTTTAATCAGCCACTTATCATGCTCAAGCCACAGCGGCAGCGCGCCATTGATCGGCCCGGAGAGCGCAACCTGCTTCGGATGCAGGGCGGTAATCAGCTCGCTTGAGGAGATATGTTGCAGGCGCAGCAGCGCGGCATCATGCTGGGGCATCCGCAGCTGCTTCATGGTCACTTTCCCCCCCAGCAGATCGACGCTGATGTCGCTAAGCAGCAGCGGATTATCCTCGCGCCAGGGGTAGGATCCCTGCAAATCGGCGGTAAAGTTACGCGCGGTCACCTGGTTGCTAATCTCAGCAATGCGCAGCGACACCGGCCCGCGCGTGCCAAACTGCCAGCCCGCCTCGCTAAAGCGGAAAGGTAAGATAAAATCGACGCCGTTGAATTTATTATCGGGGAGCCAGGCGCTACCCTGGCGGATCGCGCCGTGACCACCAGCTTCAAACCCCTGATCCGCCGCAGCGGAGAAAGCAATCTGGGCATAGAGTTCGCCGTCGCGCAGATCCATCTTCCAGTCGGGCGGCACAAGCGGCTGAAAAACGCTTAGCGGCTGACGCGGCCACCAGGCCAGACCCCGCAGGCGCTCCCCGTCCCAGCGACCATTGACCCGTACCGGACCGATCGCCGCTGCATGAAGATCGCCTTTAAACTGGAATTGAGTCGGTTCGCTGCCCTCGACGCTGAACTTAAGCGTTGAGGGAGGTAAAGCTCCGCCGCCGTTGAGAGAGGTCTCTTGGGCGTCCAGCGCCAGCGCGCCGCTAAAGTGCGGATGCTGCGGATCCCGCGACCAGCGAACAGGCGTGTCGAGCACCATTCTCGGCTGGCGTACCTGTAATGTCCCATACTGCAACTTGTCGAAACCGGTAGAGAGATCCGTCAGGACGATCTCGCTATCGCGCCACTCTCCCCGGCCCTTAACGTCCCAGCGCGCCTGCATGGGGGTAAAATTGCCGTCGCCCCAGTAGGCCCACTGCCACAGCCCGTTGTCCGGCAGAAAATTCTGCGCGCGGCCATCGAGGTGCAGGACAAAATCACCCAGCTGCGCCTCATGCGCCCGTAAAATAGCCTGTAGCCGCCCGTCAATCCCCTGGCGGGTCAGCGTGACGCCAGCCAGCGGCCAGCGCACCTCATCGATATTCAGGGAGTCAATCACTCGCCCTCGGGAGCGCAGCAGCGCGCCGGGAGAGAAGCGCAGCTGCGGCTCGGCCAGCGAACCGGTTAACTGGGCTGGCAGCATGGCGTAGAAGATCAGATCCCCCTGCTTCGCCTCGCCGGTGAGCTGGAGCGGCATCGCGCTCTCCCGCATGCTCAAGCGCCCCGGCCCAAAACTTAGCACCGCGTTGCCCTTGCCGGCCTGCCCCTGGGTTAGCACGTTCAGCCGACCGCTAATTTCGCTCTTCTCCAGCCCCTGCTGCCAGTTTTTCACCCGCAGGCCAACGCGCCCGCTCAGAGGAAGACCCGCCTGATAGGGCCACTGCCAGCGGCCATCGCTTATCGTCAGCTGCTGGCGGGTCACCTGCCAGGGCAGATCCAGCAAAGGATCGGGGTTATCCCGGGCCATGAGAATCAGCTGCCCTGAGTTATTCTGCCACTCCAGCTCGGCATCAACGCCGGAGGGGACCTGCGGCAGGCTGAGCGTCGCCGTGGCCCGCCCGTTAACCGGTGCACCGGCGGGCAGACGTGGCAGGGTAAATGCCCCCGACAGCGCGATCGGCGGCTGACCGTCGAGCAGGGAGAGCGCCAGCTCGTTGAGCGTTAACGCCTGCCCGCGCAGGGTGGCATCAAGCGTAAGCCGATCGCCGTGATAGCGAAGCTGCTGAACCTTCGGCGTTAACGCGAGAGATAGCGCTCCCTCCCACGCCTGAAAAGGTGACACTGTCACCCGCTTAGCGTTGACCCACGCGTAGGGTAGCATGGCCTGCCACTCGGCCAGGGTACGCGGCGCGGCGGTTGAAGGTTTAGTTGCGGGGAGTTTCTCCAGGCAGGTCTGATTGAGATCGACCGCGTCGATTGTTACCTGCCAGCGGCTGGGATGGGTGATCTCTGCGTTCTGGATCCACGCCAGGGGGCAATCGCCCACCAGATAACGCAGATCGGGGATCTGTAGCGCGTGCCGGGTGAGGCGTGGGCTGGCATCCAGCATAATACGGGTACCTGCGGGCAACCAGATACCCGCAAGCCCCGGCAGCCACTGGGCGAGCGTAAGCAGCAGCGTCAGCGGCAGCAGAACCAACAACAGGAGAAGCGCAATGGCGGCTTTGTATCTACCCTTCATGGGCGAGTCAGCGTCCCGCAAAGTAAACCATACTGACGCCATTGTGCCACGTTAAGCTGTTGATTACATACTATCAACAACCCTTACTTTTAGTGGTGCAGCATCTCGTCTACAACCTGCTCTTTGCTGAGCTGATATGGATAGTAGGTCGGCCAGTTATCCATCTCCTTCAGCAGCGCCTCCTGAGAGGTATTGCCCATAAAGATATGGAAGTGCGCTGACTTGCGTGGGGCGATAGTGTGATCGCTGAACTGCACGAACTTCGGCGCGCTGCTGTTAGCGTCTTTACACTCAAACAGATAGCGCACGCCTTTTTTACCGGAGGCGTAGGTGAGGATCTTATAGCCCGCTGATTCGTACTTACAGCTGCTTACCTTGTCGCCGGTATGAAACTCCATTACGCCGTTCTCAATGCCCAGCGTATCAACGTCGGTAAGATACCCTTTGCGGTAGTACTCTTTAATCTCATCAGCCGTTTTGCTCTTATCTTTCTCCGCTTTCTTTTTGAAAACCGGATCGAGATCGCCGCTGAGCAGATAGGGGTAGATGGACTGCCACATGCCGTCCCAGTCGCTCAGCTCGCGCGCTTTAACATCTTTATCATCAAATTCGCCCTCGGCGGCTTTTTGCTCCAGCGCCGTCAGCGGTTTGCCGTGCGAATGGTGACCGTGCGCCAGCGCCTGCCCACCGATCAGTAACGTTCCCAGAGCGACTGCAAGTTTTCCAAAGTTGTTAGCCAAAATAATACCCTCAGTCCATGTTAAGATTTGAAATGTTATAATATAACATAAACGACATCAATTCTTATGTTAAGAAGTTTTGTAAATGGCTATAATTACTCCTAAATCACTGGAGAACAGCCTATGAAACTCGCGGTATACAGCACCAAGCAGTACGATAAAAAGTACCTGCAACAGGTTAACGAGAGCTATCAATACGATCTGGAATTTTTCGACTTTCTGTTAACGGAAAAAACTGCGAAAACGGCCCACGGCTGCGACGGGGTGTGCATCTTTGTTAATGATGATGGCAGCCGTCCGGTGCTGGAAGAGTTAAAGAAGCACGGGGTTAAGTTTATCGCCCTGCGCTGCGCCGGGTTTAATAACGTCGATCTCGACGCGGCAAAAGAGCTGGGACTGCGCGTGGTGCGCGTTCCGGCCTACTCCCCGGAAGCGGTGGCCGAACACGCCGTCGGCATGATGATGACCCTTAACCGTCGTATCCACCGCGCCTACCAGCGTACCCGCGACGCTAACTTCTCGCTGGAGGGGCTGACCGGCTTCACCATGCACGGTAAAACCGCAGGCGTCATTGGCACCGGGAAAATTGGCATCGCCGCCCTGCGTATTCTGAAAGGGTTTGGTATGCGCCTGCTGGCGTCCGATCCCTACCCGAGCGCGGCTGCGCTGGAGCTGGGCGTCGAGTATGTCGATCTGCCGACGCTGTTTGCCAGTGCCGACGTGATCACCCTGCACTGTCCGCTGATGGAAGATAACTACCATCTGCTTAACCGCGACGCCTTTGCCCAGATGAAGGATGGCGTGATGATCATCAACACCAGCCGCGGCGGCCTGATCGACTCCCAGGCGGCCATTGAAGCGCTGAAGACACAGAAGATCGGCGCGCTGGGTATGGACGTGTATGAGAACGAACGCGATCTCTTCTTTGAAGATAAGTCGAACGACGTTATCCAGGATGATATTTTCCGCCGCCTCTCCGCCTGCCATAACGTGCTGTTCACCGGTCACCAGGCGTTTTTAACTGCCGAAGCGCTGATCAGTATCTCGCAAACCACGCTGGAGAACCTGCGCCAGCTGGACAACGACGAGGCCTGCCCTAACGCGCTGGTCTAGATGTGATAAGAGGTGCCTCCCTCCGCCAGCGGAGGGAGTTTCAGACTATCCCGCAAGACATCCCCCACCATACTGATAAAATAGAATTTACCATGGAGAATTTTCAGGGAATCGTTATGAAAAGAGTGATTGCATTAACCGCGCTGTGCGTTCTGCTGGCAGGCTGCGTGCGTGACGGAAAGGTCTCCGTGACCAGCGAGCAGCTTATCGGGCACCGTTTCGTATTGGAAAACGTCAACGGCAAGGCGGTCGCGCCAGGCGAAAATCCACCTGAGCTGCGTTTCGGAGAGAAAATGGCGATCTCCGGCAGCATGTGCAACCGCTTCTCTGGCCAGGCAAAGCTCTCCAGCGGTGAGCTGACGGCAAAAGAGCTGGTGATGACCCGCATGGCCTGTGTCGATCCGCAGCGTAGCGAACTCGACAACGTTATTGGCTCCCTGCTCAAAGAGGGCGCGCAGGTCGATCTTACCGATAGCCAGCTGACGCTGACCTCGGCGGACCAGACCCTGATTTATAAGCTGGCTGACGCGGCACAGTAATCAGTAGCTGCCGCAGGTGCCCGTGGCAAGAGATTGTTCGCTACAGCGTTTACCGTTAGGCAGTGCACACATACCCGTGGCGGAGCCATCCAGCTGGCGGGCAATGGAGAGCGAACCGCCAATCATAGCGCAGTTGGCTTGACCCGTACTGGACATCGCGGCCTTCAGACCCGGCGCAACGTGTGCTGCCGTGGCCTGCTGTACAGGCTCACTGCTACATGCCGAAAGTAACCATACGGCACACCCTACCCATAACGCTGTACGCATCTCTTCTCCCCCTCTGAGTTAACAAAACCTATGCATAATAGGCAGCGTAGCGCCTGACGTCGAGAGGAGGATGCGGGTTTTCTGTCCGGCATAGCGTTTTTTACCACTCTGGCGCTATGCCACAGGTTTGATGAAGCCGTTTACGCCGAGGTGCGTAGATCCAGCGCTACATGGGCAGCGGAGAGAGGTGCTGAGACGTTATCCAGGATGACCATGGATGATTTACAAAAAATACATTTTGCGCCGAAGGGATTGGCTTCGCTAACATCAAAATGTGAGGTTCTGTATTGTGACCCATGACAGCATGGGCAGCGGAAATGAATGTGATTAGTAATAATAGTATCCTTTTTTCATAATTATGCTCAACGAGGGCTGACCGTCTGGGCCTGCCTTAACCCGCTGATTCCCATTACAAGTATAGCGGTCGTTATCGTATTCGCAGAGAAAGATGCAGAGAAAGTTACAGGCTGACTAGATTTTCTATCAGCGGGGAAAACATCTACAGGGAAATATCAGAAGATACAAACAGTGAGAGGGTTTCGTAGAGTACAAAGATAGTTTCAGTGCTACATCGTTAGGCTATTAACGCATGATTATCCGTACAGTGCAAGGGGTAAATTGAAAATAGTTTCGCAGTGCTACGTACGGGAAAATGGTGCTCGACATTTTGCGATATCTTCACTTTCAGATCAAAAACCGCTCCTGGACGGCTGTCTATACTGGAGTGAGAGAGTGAACATTTACGCAATGAGAGCAAACCTATGATCACAGTTGATGGTAATGGCGCGGTCGCCTCGGTGGCGTTCCGGACCAGCGAAGTTATCGCCATATACCCGATTACCCCCAGCTCAACGATGGCCGAGCAGGCGGATGCCTGGGCCGGCAACGGGCTGAAAAACGTCTGGGGCGATACGCCTCGGGTGGTGGAGATGCAGTCCGAAGCCGGCGCGATTGCCGCCGTGCACGGCGCGCTACAGACCGGGGCGCTCTCGACCTCCTTCACGTCGTCGCAGGGCCTGCTGCTGATGATCCCGACCCTCTACAAGCTGGCGGGTCAGCTGACGCCCTTTGTCCTGCACGTTGCTGCCCGCACCGTTGCCACCCACGCGCTCTCTATCTTTGGCGATCACTCCGACGTGATGGCCGTGCGCCAGACCGGCTGCGCCATGCTCTGTGCAGGCAGCGTCCAGGAGGCGCAGGATTTTGCGCTGATCTCCCACGTTGCCACCCTGAAGAGCCGGGTGCCCTTTATTCACTTCTTTGACGGCTTCCGCACCTCGCATGAGATCAACAAAATTGTGCCGCTGGCTGACGAGACCATCCGCAGCATGCTGCCCGTCGATGAGATCGCTGCCCATCGCGCTCGCGCTCTGAACCCCGACCACCCGGTAATTCGCGGCACCTCTGCTAACCCGGATACCTACTTCCAGTCTCGCGAGGCCACCAACCCATGGTACAACGCGGTTTACGACCACGTTGAACAGGCAATGGATGACTTTGCCCAAGCCACTGGCCGCCGCTATCAGCCGTTTGAGTACTACGGCCATCCGCAGGCGGAACGGGTGATTGTGATTATGGGTTCTGCAATCGGCACCTGCGAAGAGGTGGTTGACGAGCTGCTAACCCGCAATGAGAAGGTCGGCGTGCTGAAGGTACGCCTCTACCGCCCCTTCTCGGCACAGCATCTGCTGGCCGCGCTGCCGCAGAGCGCCCAGCGCATTGCCGTGCTGGATCGCACCAAAGAGCCAGGCGCGCAGGCGGAGCCGCTCTATCTGGATATCATGACCGCACTGGCGGAGGCTTTTAACCAGGGCGAGCGCGACACGCTGCCCCGCGTGATCGGCGGGCGCTACGGACTCTCCTCGAAGGAGTTTGGTCCGGAGTGCGTGCTGGCTATCTTTAACGAGCTGCGTGCGGAGAAGCCCAGGCCGCGCTTTACCGTCGGCATCTATGATGACGTTACCAACCTCTCCCTGCCGCTGCCGGAGAATACCCTGCCCTCCGGCGCGAAGCTTGAGGCGCTCTTCTACGGCCTGGGCAGCGATGGCAGCGTCTCGGCGACCAAAAACAATATCAAAATTATCGGCAACGCCACGCCGTGGTATGCCCAGGGCTATTTCGTCTACGACTCGAAAAAAGCGGGCGGCCTGACGGTCTCCCATCTGCGGGTCAGCGAGCAGCCGATCCGCTCCGCCTATCTGATCTCGCAGGCGGATTTTGTTGGCTGCCACCAGCTACAGTTTATCGATAAGTACCAGATGGCCGAGCGCCTGAAACCCGGCGGTATATTCCTGCTGAATACGCCCTACAGCGCCGACGAGGTCTGGGCGCGGCTGCCGCAGGAGGTGCAGGCGGTGCTGAACCAGAAGCAGGCCCGCTTCTATATTATCAACGCGGCGAAGATTGCCCGGGAATGCGGCCTGGCGGCGCGAATCAACACCGTTATGCAGATGGCGTTTTTCCATCTGACGCAGATTTTACCCGGCGATACCGCGTTAGCCGCGTTGCAGGGTGCCATTGCCAAAAGCTACAGCAGCAAAGGCCAGGAGCTGGTCGAGCGTAACTGGCAGGCGCTGGCGCTGGCCCGCGAATCGCTGTTTGAAGTGCCGCTGGAGGAGGTCAACGCCGCCAGCCCGTACCGCCCGCCGGTGGTCAGCGACGCCGCGCCAGACTTTGTGAAAACCGTCACCGCCGCGATGCTGGCCGGGCTGGGCGATGCGCTGCCGGTCTCCGCCCTGCCGCCGGATGGCACCTGGCCGATGGGCACCACCCGCTGGGAAAAACGCAATATTGCCGAAGCGATCCCTATCTGGAAGCCGGAGATCTGTACCCAGTGTAACCACTGCGTGGCCGCCTGCCCGCACTCCGCTATTCGCGCGAAAGTGGTCTCCCCTGAGGCGCTGGAGAACGCCCCGGCATCGCTGCAGTCGCTGGACGTTAAATCCCGCGATATGCGCGGCCAGAAGTACGTCCTGCAGGTCGCGCCGGAGGACTGCACCGGCTGTAACCTCTGCGTAGAGGTGTGCCCGGCTAAAGATCGCCAGAACCCGGAGATCAAGGCCATCAATATGATGTCGCGCCTTGAGCACGTAGAGGAGGAGAAGGTTAACTATGACTTCTTCCTCGGCCTGCCGGAGATCGATCGCAGCAAGCTGGAGCGTATCGACATTCGCACCTCGCAGCTGATCACCCCGCTGTTTGAGTACTCCGGAGCCTGCTCCGGCTGCGGCGAAACGCCTTATATCAAGCTGCTAACCCAGCTCTACGGCGACCGGATGCTGATTGCCAACGCCACCGGCTGCTCCTCGATCTACGGCGGCAACCTGCCCTCTACCCCCTACACCACCGACGCCAACGGGCGTGGTCCGGCGTGGGCTAACTCGCTGTTTGAGGACAACGCAGAGTTCGGGCTGGGCTTCCGTCTCACCGTTGACCAGCATCGCCAGCGGGTGATGCGCCTGCTGGAGACCTTTTCCGAGGCGATCCCGGCCGAGCTTAACGCGGCGCTGCATGCGGAGGCGACACCGGAGGTCCGTCGGGAACAGGTTGCCGCCCTGCGCCAGCACCTCACCGGCGTGGCGGGAGCCGAAGAGCTGCTGACGGATGCCGATGCGCTGGTAGAGAAATCTATCTGGCTGATCGGCGGCGACGGCTGGGCCTACGACATTGGCTTCGGCGGACTGGATCACGTCCTGAGCCTGACGGAGAACGTCAACATTCTGGTGCTGGATACCCAGTGCTACTCCAACACCGGCGGCCAGGCCTCGAAGGCGACGCCGCTCGGGGCGGTGACCAAGTTTGGCGAGCACGGCAAGCGCAAGGCGCGTAAGGATCTGGGCGTCAGCATGATGATGTACGGCCATGTCTACGTGGCGCAGATTTCGCTGGGCGCGCAGCTTAACCAGACGGTGAAGGCGATTCAGGAGGCGGAAGCCTATCCGGGGCCGTCGTTGATTATCGCCTACAGCCCCTGCGAGGAGCACGGCTACGATCTGGCCCTCAGCCACGATCAGATGCGCCAGCTCACAGCCACCGGCTTCTGGCCGCTCTACCGCTTCGATCCGCGCCGCGCCGACGAAGGCAAGCTGCCGCTGGCGCTGGACTCTCGTCCGCCGTCAGACGCGCTGGCCGATACGCTGCTGAAGGAGCAGCGATTCCGCCGCCTCAATGCCCAGCAGCCGGAGGTGGCAGAGCAGCTATGGAAGGATGCCACTGCCGATCTGCAAAAACGCTATGACTTCCTGGCGCAGCTGGCAGGAAAAGCGGAGAAGAGCGAGGCGGAATAAGACCCTGTTTTTGCCCGGCATTGCCGGGCAAAACGTGTAATACTCTCTCCTGTGCTGACCTGCCCAGGAGTCCCGCCATGCGCCATCAACCTGTCGTATCCTCACGTATTGCCTCTGTTGGCTATGACGAAGCCTCCTGCACGCTGGAGATTTTATTCCACGATCGGAGCTGCTATCAGTACCACGGCGTGCCGCTGCGCATATTTACCGTGTTTTTGACCGTGGTGTCGAAGGGGCGTTTTTATGATGGCGTGGTAAAGGGGAAGTTTCCCGAGCGGAAGGTAATACGTTAAACCAGGCCGCAAGCCAAAGCTTCATAGCGACCTCGCCATCACCAGAAAGAGCAGTTGAAAATGTGTCCGGAATGGCGGAAAAATATGCCAGTATTTTGACGTTGTTAAGTGAATGAAGAGACAGGCGAGGGAGCGTATAAAATGGTAAATAAAATCTTTATGCTGGCGGTTGTAGCCAGCCTGACAACGGGTTGCGCGCCACTACACCCTACCGGATGCCATAAAACCGTTGCCACGGGTAATTGCGGCTCTGGCAAATGGGACGATCAGGATGAATGGGGCGCACAGGCGCGGGCGATTAGAGCAGCAATAAATGCTCAACTTGATGAGCCACAAAACTGGAAAGGGAAGAAATGCAGGTTGCATATGGAATTTGCACAGGATGGTACGGCTTTAAAAATATCCACCAGCAACGGCAATAAAGCCTATTGCGAAGCGATAAAATCAGCAGCCCAGAAAGCCAAGTTTCCAGCCTTTACAAATCCAGAGGTATTCAACGATTTTCAAAAATCCCGCTTTGATTTGGACGGTTAGCCATATTATGGCCGTGAGGAATTACGCCTGCTCAATTATCTTTTTACAATCGGCAGATCTGACCAGCGAGTGGTGTAGCGCGGCGAGAGCATCTCGCGCTTCATCTGCCACGCCTGCTGGATCCCCTGCCCGGCAAAATAGAGCGTCCCCTGCCCTTTTTTTTCGTTCAGCTTATCCAGTACCGCCATCAGCGCCTCGCTGCCGGGGCGCGGCGCGTTAGCGTCAAAGAGATCGAGCTGCGCCACCCCCTGGCTGTAAAAATCCCCGAGCATCACGCCCGCCTTCTGATAGCGATGGCCCTCGCGCCAGATGGTGTCCAGACAGCATGTTGCGGCGTGGATAATATCCCGGCTGTCCTGGGTGGGCGTCAGCAGTTTTACCATCGCGCTGTTGCCGTAGTACGACTCCCCTGCGGCAAACGGCGAGGTTTTCACAAAGGTTGAGATGACGCGGCAGTATTGATGCTGGCCGCGCAGCCTGGCCGCCGCCCGCGAGGCGTAGGTGCAGACGGCCTGCCTGACCGACTCATAGTCGGCTATCCGCTCCCCGAAGCTGCGGCTACACATAATCTCCTGCTTCGCGGGAACAAACTCATCAAACGCCAGGCAGGACTCCCCGCGCAGCTCCCGCACCGTCCGCTCCAGGACCACGCTGAACTGCTTGCGGATAAAGCGAATATCGCTATCGGCCAGCTGGAGCACGGTTTTGATTCCCAGGGCATCCAGGGCCTTAGCGAGGCGTCGCCCGACCCCCCATACCTCCTCCACCGGCAGCTGCGCCATCAGCCGCCGCTGGCGATCAACATTTGAGAGATCCACCACGCCGCCGGTCTGCGGCCAGCGCTTGGCGGCATAGTTAGCCAGCTTGGCCAGCGTCTTGGTCTGCGCAATCCCTACCCCCACAGTCAGATGGGTATCGCGCAGCAGCGTGGCACGGATCTCCCGGCCAAACTCCTCCAGCACGCGACAGTTACGTACCCCGGCGAGATCGCAGAACGCCTCGTCAATGGAGTAGACGTCTACGCGCGGGCAGAGCCTCTCCAGCGTGCCCATGACGCGGCGGCTCATGTCGGCGTAAAGCTCATAGTTGCTGCTAAAGCAGGTGACCCGGTGAGCGCGGAACAGATCCCGCTGCTTGAAAAACGGCGCGCCCATGGTAATGCCCAGCTTTTTCGCCTCCGCGCTGAGGGCAATCACACACCCGTCGTTATTGCTGAGCACCACCACCGGCTTGCCTTTCAGGTCGGGTCTGAAGACCGTTTCACAGCTGGCATAGAATGCGTTCACATCCACCAGGGCAAACATGATTCAACCCGTAAATTTGATTATGTGGGTGACGACGCCGAAGATTTCAAGCGCCTCTTCACTGCCGATGCGGATAGGCGTATAGCGGGAATTGCGGGGGTTAAGCTGGATGATGGGGCGAAGCTGAAGCTCTTTAACGGTAAACTCACCGTCAACGGCGGCAATAACAATATCGCCATGGGCGGCGGTCCGGGAGCTGTCAACCACCAGCAGGTCGCCATCGTTAATCCCGCCGTCGATCATCGAGTCCCCCGCCGCCTTAACGAAATAGGTCGCATTGGGGTGGTGGATCATTAATTCGTTTAGGTCGAGACTCTGTTCCACATAGTCCTGCGCCGGTGAGGGAAAACCGCACGGCACCAGATCGCCAAAGAGAGGAAACGCGAGAACTTCACGCAGCTCTGCGGGCTTGTAAAATGTTAAACTCACGACGTCACCTTATTATAATAGTTACTGTGTATTTATACAGTAGATTTATATGATGTCGTGATCAAGTGGCTTACGTAAAAGCTTCTCGTCGCTTATCTAATCATGAATAATAAAAAGATATATTTATCAATGCATTAACGCATATGTAAATTTTTGACTTTTGTATTCAATCGCTTAATTTATACGCGCAACGTATTTAAAACCCCACCGACTGGCCGTCGCGGCAGCTGTCGCTGGTAATAACATAGCCGTCACTGCCCTCCGTCTCATGGCAGATCCGAAAAAACACAATATGTGATGTAAAGCATTAAGCCACAGCAGGCGGTTTTTATTCTCCCTCTCACCATGGCCTAAATGTTGCTTATGTTCTGTTAGTCCATAATTCAGGGTTTCAGAATGACTTTTGTCCAGCCATTATCACGATCGTCAAAATGCTTATATCCCTCGGGGGCGTCTGACAGCGCGAGACGATGTGAGATGATCTGCGCCGGATTGGCTCTGTCCTGATGGATAAGCCTTGCGAGCTGGCGGTTGTACGCTTTTACGTTACACTGGCCGGTTTTAATTGACTGACCTTTGAACCAGAAAGTACCAAAATCGAAAGGCACTTTACCTTCTTTAGCCAGATCGGTCGCCCCCCCGGGATCCTGAGGAATAAAAACGCCTACCGCACCAATGCCGCCCGTGGCTTTGGTCGATGCGACAAGGCTATTCAAGGTGGCGGTGTTATCCTCGTGGCCATGCTTATTGCAGCATTGATAACCCACGCATTCGCAGCCGCAATCCGTGCCGCGCCCATCGGTTAATTCGAGGATTTTATTTACCGCATCATTACCCACACCGTTGATCGCCACCGCACCAAGTTGTTCGGCCAACGCCAGTCGGTCTGGATGGGTATCGACAACAAACACCTCTGATGCGCCTTTAATCATGGCCGAATGGGCAGCCATCAAGCCGACCGGGCCAGCACCGTAGATGGCAACACTCTCCCCTGGGCGTAATCCTGCCAGCTCAGTGGCATGCCAGCCGGTGGGGAAGATATCGGAAAGCAAAACGTAATCTTCTTCCTTCTCAACGGCATCTGGAGGCAGTACCAGACAGTTAAAGTCAGCATAGGGAACGCGCAAGAACTCTGCCTGTCCACCATCCCACTGGCCCATTTCCGCAAAGCCATAGGCGGCACCGGCCGCACCCGGGTTTGCCGTCAGGCAGTAGCCGGTTAGCCCTTTCTCGCAATTTTCACAGAATCCGCAGCCGACATTAAAGGGCAAGCAGACGTAATCACCGACCTTAATTCGCTCAACAGCGCTGCCGACTTCAATCACCTGTCCCAGATTCTCATGGCCAAAGATGCGACCCGGCTCGAAGCTGGTTCGCCCTTCATACATATGCAGGTCGGAACCGCAGATATTTGTGGTGGTAATACGGACAATCACATCAGTCTGGCGAACGATTTTGGGGTCCGGAACGTCTTTGACTGAAACGTCAAAAGGTCCGTTATAGACAACTGCTTTCATAGTGTTCTCCTCTCACGCACGATCGGTTTGAGGGTTGCGACTGCGTGACGCTTTGCTGTCGCGCCCCTCTTGCTGCTGCTTTTTCAATCAAAAGGCCTGATTGAAGATGTAAGTGTAGAACAGCCTATGGAGCAGCCGGGCGAAATTAATGTCGTGTAAATAATTGAAATATATAGCCGCTTCGCTAGAAGCCCGGTTGTATTTATAACAGAGCACCCTCTCCGGGTGTCCTGCTCTTCATACCGGCTTATTCAGGTCTTCCCTGCTCTACCCAACTGGCCAGGTCATCAATTGCTTTCTGATTTAACGCCGCAGAGGGATAGCCCGGCAACGCCTGAATATAATGGCGTATAGTGCGTACAGCGCCAGGGTAGCGCTGCACGTTATCAATCAGCGCCGCCGCCTCCTCCTCCAGCGTTTCACTGCTCACAACACGCGTCACGATCCCAAGCTGCTGCGCCTCCTGCGCTGAAACCCGTCGCCCGGTGAGCACCAGCTCTTCAGCGATACGCGGTGAAATAAAGTGCGGCAGATAAGCGACCACGATAAGCGGCGCGAGATTATGGTCAATTTCATCAAAACCAAACTCAGCGCGCTCCGTTGCCAGCGTAATGCTGCTGTGCAGCGCAATGCCACTGCCAAAACCCAGCGCAGGCCCGTCAATCAGCGAGATGCTCACCCCGCTGAAACCACGCAGCGCCGCATTGGCCTGCAATATGAGTCCCAGATTATCGCGTAAGGGCACATTCGGCAGCCGCTCATTCTGGTCTCGCCCCCACGTAAAAACGTCGCCTTTTGCGCTGATAAGCAACACCTGCGCCTGGTCCTGCTCGGCCTGTTGCAAACTCGCGATAAAATCCAGCAGCAGCTGGCGCGTAAAATGGTTGCCGGTTTCCGGCGTGTCTAGCGTCAGTCGCGCTACGCGACCATCAAGCTGATAGTGGATCATGGTTGCCCTCCAGGCCTAAGTTTTCTCGTAAGGTATGACCGCAGTAGCGTTCAGAATAAGGGTGCTCATATCCGCAGGCCTTCCGCCTGCAACAGCGGCAGTACCGCTTGTGCAAAGTAGGCCAGCTCCGGCTCGTAGTCGTAAAAACCAATCTGCACGCCGTCGATACCGGCCGCATGTAGCTGCTTAAGCGCGGTGACGACATCCTGCGGGTCGCCGACGATCTGGATATGCCCGCCCAACACCCGGTCCGCCGGAATATGCTGTTTCCAGCCGTGGGCATCGCCGCCCTTATGTCGCGCGGTATAGGCCGCGATGGATTCGACATCTGCCTGCGCCACGATGGCGTCGCGCCGGGCAAACGCCTCTTCACGCGTCGGACAGCAAATGATCAGAGGAAAGAGGATGATCTTCGGCGTCTTGCCCTCTGCCTGGTAGGCTTCGCGAATCGCCTGGGTATGGGCTGGCAGCGCGGTTATCGCCTGCTCGAAGATGGCCCCCGCCGGGCTTGAGGTGAAGACAATATCGGAATGCTTCGCCGCATAGGCAAAGCCCGCCGGAGAGGCGCTGGCGGATACCATAATCGGGCGGCCATAGCGCGGACGCGGCGAGATATAGGCCTGCTGAAGCTGGTAAAAACGCCCGGAGAAGTCGAGGTTATCCTCCCCTTCCCAGAGGGTCTCCATGATGTGGGAAAACTCGCTGGCCCGATCGTAACGTGCATCGTGATCCAGCCGATCCATACCAAACATCAACGGCTCTTTCGCGTCATAGCCGGTGACGATGTTGAGCCCAAAACGCCCCTGTGCGATGTGGTCCGCGGTGGCGGCAAAGCGCGCCAGATAGAGAGGGTGCAGGTTGCCGTACAGCACGTTCACCGTTGAAATGGTGATGATGCGCCGGGTCAGCGAGCTTAGTGCCACCGTGGTGATAAAGGGATCGAGAAAGTTTTCACGGTAGTGCGCCTCGCCGCCGAAGCCGCCCTTCTGTACCCACTGTTGCAGGCTGAAGACGAAATCAAAGCCGTGCGCCTCTGCGGCAAGGGTCAGCCTGGCGTTGTACTCAAACGACCAGTCGGTGTCGCGCGGGTACGTTGACTGGGAAAAGCCGCCGGTCTGGGTTGGCAAAAATAGCCCCAGCATCAGCGGCTGCTTTACAGCCTGCGCCAGCGGGCTGTCTGGAAAATCCAGGGGAGTCGGTCGGGATTCAGACATGGCAGCAATCCTCATTTTGCGTTGAAGCCGTTCCATATCGGCTGGAAAGAGGTATCCACAACCTGATCAAACGCAGGCAGCGGGGCGTCAATAGATTTGCTTTCGAGCAGCAGATGGCCGGTTTTCGCCAGTGCGCTTTCGGTCAGAACAGGGGAAAAGGTATGTAACTGGCGCTGTAGCGATGATTTGATGACCGCAACGCCCGGATTGCCATACTCCTTATTGGCGGTCTCCGCCACCGCGTCGAGATTGGCGGGCGTGATGATGTACTGCAACGCATCGACGATGGCCTTAACAACCTTATCGCTGGTTTCACGATCCTCTGCGATATAGCTCTTCGTGGTTTGCAGGGTGGTGTAGCCCAGCCCCTGGAATACATCCGGTCCCTGCCCTTTGGTCAGATCCAGCACGTACTCCCATTTATCGCCGCCTTCAGTGGCTATCACGTTCCACGGCTCCATCACAAACGCGGCATCAATCTCACCCGCTTCCCCGGCGGTGAGCTGGCGATCGGCCCCGCGGATGGGAATAAGCTCTATATCCTTCTCAGGATCCAGCCCGGCGCTGGTGGCGATATAACGCATTGAGACATCGGCAAAACCGCCGCGCGCCAGCGTGCCCACACGTAACCCTTTCAGGTCCGCCACGCTCGGCGTGCGGCCGAGGGCTTTTACCGCCTCTTTACGCACCACGACGGCACCGGCGAAGTCGGTTTGCAGGTTGGCGATGCTGACGATCTCCTGCCCTTTCTTCACCGCTTTGAGGTTGTTTTCAAACGCGGCGTCGATAAATTGCACCGAGCCGCCAATCAGTGCGGCCGTTGCCGGCACGCCGCCGGCGAAGTAGTCGATGGTGACGTTAAGCCCTTGCTGTTCAAAAAAGCCTTTTTCTTTGGCAATCAGCACCGGCAGACCAAGCAGCGAACGGTTGGAGATGCCAATATGCACATCCTGGGCGGCGCTGGCATACTGGGTAAGGCCGCTGAACAGCAGGGTAGCGGCAGCCAGCTTTAGCGCCGGGCGTGAGAATTTTTTTATCATCATGGCTCCAGAAGGGTTTCCCGGTGGGTTAATGAGCGGGCTGTTGCCGCCAGTGTAAGTAGTAAGAAGAGACCGCCAGCAAAACGCGGTCGAGCGCGAAAGAGACAATCATCAGCACAAACAGCGGCATCAGCATGCCGGTGGTATCAAAGCCCCCTGCGGCCTCATCCATCATGAAACCGATGCCTGCCCGCGCGGAGATGAACTCCCCGACGATGGCACCGATAATGGCGAAGGAGAGAGAGACGCGCAGGCCAGAGAAGAGCCAGGGGATGCAGTTGGGCAACAGTACTTTGGCGAACAGCTGCCAGCGGTTTGCTTTCAGCACCTTCATCAAATTGAGCTGAACGATGTCTACGGACTTAATGCCCTCCCAGGTGTTGATCATCATCGGCACCACCACCAGCGAAAACGCCAGCAGGAATTTCGAGGCGAAGCCGATGCCGACAAACATCACGATCAGCGGGGCCAGCGCCACACGCGGCAGGCTGTTTAGCGCGACGATAAAAGGCTCCAGCGCCAGGCCAACGATACGGCTCATTCCCAGCAGCAGCCCGAGCGCAATACCGGCGAGAGCGCCAACGACCAGGCCGCTGAGCGCTTCCGACAGCGTAACGCCGAGGTGAAAGGTGATTTTGTTCTCAGCCAGCGAGCTGACAAACGCCTGAAGCAGCATCGCCGGGCTGCTGGTCCAGAACGGGTTGATCAAGCCAAGCCGCACGCCGCCTTCCCACAGCGCAATAGCACCAACGAAAATCAGCGCCTGCAGCAGGCGAATTTGCTGTGCTTCACGCATCGCGCTGCCCTCCGGTTACCGTGTGGCTTTTAATGTCCTGCCACAGCTGGTTGAGCAGAGATCCGAAACGAGACGAGGTCCGCAGCGTGTCGAAATGACGCGGACGTGGAAACGTGATGTCATACTCCGCGACGATCCGGCCCGGACGCGCACCCATGACCACAATACGGTCAGAGAGAAACAGCGCCTCCGCCAGGTCGTGGGTGACAAACAGCACGGTTTTCTTATGGGTTTCCCAGTAGTGGCTGAACAGCTCCTGAATAAACACGCGGGTCTGCGCATCTAGCGCGCCAAAGGGTTCATCCATCAGCAGGATATCGGGACTGCTGACCAGCATCCGCGCCAGCGCAACGCGCTGACACATCCCCCCGGAAAGCTGGGCGGGATAGTGCTGCTCATAGCCTGTGAGGCCCAGGTCATTCAGCACCCGCTGGCTGCGTTCCACGATATCGCGCTTCGCCACGCCCTGAATTTCCAGACCCAGTCCGACGTTATCGCGCACGTTGCGCCAGGGTAAAAGGCCATGCTGCTGGAACATATAACCCAGCGAATAGGCCTCTCCCGGCTGCTTCTCCGCCAGATGGATTTCCCCCTGCTGTACCGGAAGCAAACCGGCGATGAAGTTTAGCAGCGTGCTTTTGCCACAGCCGCTGGGGCCGACGATGCTGACAAACTCCTGCTCCCGCAGGTTGAGGTTCAGATTTTGCAGGATAGTCTGCCCGGTCGCCCTTTTTTTGAGCGCGGGTGCTTGAAATCCGAGATCGCGGATCGTCAGCACCGGAGGAGGCGAGGCTGGCGGTATGGATGCCAGCTGGGTACGCCCGCTCATGGCGTATAGCCTGATTGTTGATAGAAGTACGCCAGCGCGGCTTCAGCGACGATGATGTCCTCCTGCGCCGTACCGGAACTGATGCCGATCCCCGCCACAATTGTGCCGCCCTCCGTTACCGGGAAGCCGCCGCCGATAATAGAGAAGTGACCATTGTTGGTGATGTGGATCCCGAAGGTTGGCTGGCCAGAGACACAAAGCTGGTTATAGATATGCGTCGGTTTTCGCGCCGTGGCGGCGGTAAATGCTTTATCAATAGCGATAGAGATGCTGGTTATCTTGCCGCCGTCCATGCGCCGGAACGCGAGTAAGTGCCCGGACTCATCAGTGACGGCAATACACATTGGGATGTTCAGTTCGCGGGATTTAATCTCCGCGCCGGTAACAAGAGTGTCCGCTTCTTCGACGGATAAGCGTTTTATATTAAGCATGGTGGGTCCCTTGGTGTTGAAGGTCAGTCGTGCGCAGATAGCGCTCCAGCATTTCGCGATCGAGGCCAGATAGCGCTGAATAAGGGGGGTAAGGTTCGCCCGCGGGAACGCCCAGCCACTCCATAGCGGCTTTCATAACGGGGGTGAGTCCGTGCTTCATCCACTGCGCCGGGAACAGGGCGAACTGCTGCTGTAGCGCCCTGGCGCGAGTCTGATCGCCCGCCTGCCAGGCGTTGATAAGCTGTCGCCCCAGTGCCGCTGCGGGCGGTGGCATGGTTGCCCCTGCGCCCCCCAGCTCCAGGGTGATCAGCAGCATCTGCATGGTGGTGTAGTAGCGCGCCAGCCCGGCGTGATCAATCTGCTGGATCAGGCGCGCCACGCGGGCGAGATCGCGGGAGCTCTCTTTCAGGTAGTGAATCTGTGGGATCTCTGCCAGCGCTACCGTGGCCTCGACAGAGACATCTGCGCCGGGTCCGGCGTTAAGGTAGAGCATGATCGGCAGCTCCGTCTCCGCAGCGATGCGGGTGAAATAGTTCACCAGATCGTGCTCCGACGGCGCACCACCGAAGGGCCGCAGAGGGGCAAGGATTTGCACGGCCTGCGCCCCGGCACGGGCGGCGTAGTCGGCCAGCTCTACCGCGACACGGAAGGAGGGGTGAGAAATGCCCGCTACCACGGGACGTCGTCCGGCCACATATTCAATAGTGCGGTCAATCAGCGCCTTACGCTGGGCCAGCGTCAGGCAGCTGTACTCCTGCGCCTCGACGCCCGCAGCGATAACAAAGCTGGCGTCGCAGATATCAACGACATAATTTACCTGCGCCTGTAAACGCGGTTCATCAACCCGCAGCTGAGCATCAAACGGCGTTAAGGGTGGAACAATTAATCCAGGACTTATATTCATCAGGGCGTCTCAATTAAGCAAATGACTATATGAGTTGCTGCTTTTTAATATGACGCCACTATTACTTAGTGATGTTTTAATTCAAAACATCAAATAGTGATTTTAATTGCTGGAATATGCATAAGTGAGCGTACAAAAAAGCTGGCCGGGATGATTTTCATATGCAAAATTACTCATATGAAAATATGAGGAAAGAGAATGATGTGTACCACTGACGCCGCGATAACGCCCTTTCTGTATGATGAAGCACCGGATTTCACTGCGCGCAGCACGCATGGCGATATTAGCCTGAGCGCTTTTCGCGGCCGCTGGGTGCTGCTTTTTTCTCACCCTTCAGACTTTACGCCGGTCTGCACCAGTGAATTAATTGCGTTTGCCCGCCAGGCAGAAAAATTTGCCGCCTTAAATTGCCAGCTGCTGGCGCTGTCTATTGATGGCCTATATTCACACCTGGCCTGGTTAAACAGCATCAAGGTTAATTTCAATATTGATATTCCGTTTCCTTTAATTGAAGATCCCTCTATGGATATTGCGCGTGCTTTTGGCATGTTGCCTCGCCATTCGCATTCGTCCGGCACAGTGCGGGGGACATTCCTGATCGATCCTGAAGGCATTATTCGCGCCATCAGCTGGTATCCGATCACCACCGGCCGCTCGGTGCTGGAACATCTGCGCCAGCTGGAGGCGATTCAACTTAGTCATAACGCCCCCTTTTATACCCCGGCGGAGTGGCAGCCCGGCGACGATATGATTGTCCCGCCACCGCGCACCATTGAAGGTGCCCGCGCCCGACTTGCGGATACCAGCGCGCCAGACTGGTATTACAAAACCCAGAAAGGAAAATCCCATGAGTGAGCATGAGGAGATCGCCGCCCTGCTGCATCATCTGGGCCACCCGGTTCGCTTGCGCATTGCCCTGCTGCTGCAGGCCACACAGCTCACCGTTTCGCAATTAGAGGAGCATCTGCAGATCAAGCAGCCTAATCTGTCTCAGCACCTGGCGGTGCTACGCAAATCGGGCATGGTGCAATCTGTGCGTGAGGCGAAATCGGTGACCTATACGCTGGCGACGGGATTACCACAAAGGCTAACGGCCGCTATTGTCGCCCTGTTGCAGGATAGCGCGCCGCCTGCATCCGCTCCCGTCGCCCTGCCCGAGAGTGAGACCAGCCACATGCCGCATGCCGCTGGCGATGAGCTGGTCTTTGCCACCATTAAGTATCCTGAGCGGTCCTGACAGGATCCGGTCACTAAAGCATTCAGAAACCCACCGCCTGGCCGTCGCGGCGGCTGTCGCTGGCGATAACATAGCCGTCGCTGCCTTCGGTGGTCAGCTTCCAGATAAACTGGCCTGAACCAAAGTCCATGTACGGATCGTTAAGCGAGGTAAAGCGATGTCCGCGCTTACCAAGCTGCTCCGCCACGCCCTGATGGAAACCGACCTCCAGGTCGAGCGAGAAATCGCGGTTCACCTTCCAGCGCGGCGCATCACAGGCGGCCTGCGGCTGCTGCTGGTAATCCAGCATGCGCACCAGCGTCTGGACGTGCCCCTGCGGCTGCATGTCACCCCCCATGACGCCAAAGCTCATCTGCGGCTGGCCGTCTTTAGTAAGAAAGCCGGGAATAATGGTGTGGAATGGCCGCTTGCCCGGCGCGACGACGTTGGCGGAGCGCGGATCGCTTGAGAACCCTGCGCCCCGGTTTTGCAGGCTGATACCGTACTCCGGCACCACCACGCCCGAGCCAAAGCCCATATAGTTCGATTGAATAAATGACACCATCATGCCGCTTTCGTCGGCTGTGGTGAGATAGACGGTGCCGCCGCTGGCGGGCATTCCCGGCAGGGGCTGGTTGGCCCGCGCCGGATCGATCAGCCTGGCGCGTTCGGCCAGATAGCTGTCATCCAGCATCTGCTCAGGGGTGATATCCATAGAGCGCGGATCGCCAACGTATTTATAGATATCGGCAAAGGCCAGCTTCATCGCTTCGATCTGCAGATGCTGCGACGCGATACCATCCAGCGGCAGGCTGGCGAGATCGAAATGCTCAAGGATCCCCAGCGCAATCAGGGCGGCAATGCCCTGGCCATTAGGCGGCAGCTCGTGAACGTCGTAGCCGCGATAGCGGCGGCTGACTGGCGTAACCCACTCGGGGCGATACCCGGCGAGATCGGCAAGGGTCAGCGGCACGTCGCTTCGGGCAGCAAAGCGGACAATCGCCTCTGCCGCCTCGCCTTCATAAAAGGCGCGAGCGCCCTGGTCGGCGAGCAGGCGCAGCGTGCGGGCGGCAGCGGGCATGACAAACTTTTCGCCTATCTCCGGTGCGCGGCCGTTGGGCATAAAGGTGGCGGCAAATCCCGGCTGGTCCTGAAGCAGCGGCACGGCGGCCTGCCACTTGCGCGCCACCATCGGCGCGATGGTCACCCCACGCTCGGCAAGATCGATGGCGGTCTCCAGCAGCTGGGAAAACGGCAGCTTGCCGAAGCGCTGGTGCAGCGCCTCCCAGGCGGCGACGGCCCCCGGAATGGTTACGCTGTCCCAGCCGCGCACGGGCCGTTTGGCGTGGCCCTGTGCATCTATGCCATAGCGCCGGGCAAACCAGTTGGTATCCCAATGGGAGGGTGCGGTGCCGGAGGCGTTCAGGCCGTGTAGCTGCTGCCCATCCCAGACCATGGCGAATGCGTCGCTGCCCAGCCCGTTAGAGACCGGCTCGACGATGGTCAGCGTCGCCGCTGCGGCAATCGCCGCATCCACCGCGTTGCCGCCGTTTAACAGCGCCTGATTGCCCGCGTGCGCCGCCAGCGGATGCGATGTCGCCACCGCATTACGGGCAAACAGCGGCGTACGCGTGGTAAGGTAAGGGTTATGCCAGTTAAATTTCATGCCCGCATCTCCTTGTCGGTTGCCGTCGCCAGATAGCGCTCCGCCTCTGCGCGTAGCGCCTGCTTGTCTACTTTGTTAGTGCCCGCTAACGGGAAGCTATCAGTGAGCCAGATATGGCGCGGGTGCAGATAGGCGGGGCCGTTTTCCAGCGTCCAGGCTTTGATCTCCTCCGGCCTGACAACGCTGCCCTGACGGGGAATTATCCAGGCCACCGGCTTGCTGCCTTTAATCTCATCGTTTACCGCCACGACGCAGGCCTGCTGTACGGCAGGGTGCTGCTCCAGCAGCTTCTCTACCTCGCCGGGATAGATATTTTCACCGCCGCAGACAAACATATCGTCGCGTCGCCCGATAAAGGTGTAGAAGCCATGCTCATCACACATGAATACGTCACCGGTGATGTAGTAGCCATCATCGGTGAACGGCGCGGAGACGTCCGGACGCTGGTGATACCCCTGCATCAGCGCCGGGCTTTTCATCTCCAGCACGCCGTGGTCGCTCAGCTGCCCCTGCTTGTCACGCAGCCGCAGCGAGACCGCCGGATGGGCGTAGCCGTTGGATTGTAACGGCGCGGCATGCCCCTGCGGGTGGGGGCCAAAGACAATCGGGCCGCCTTCCGTGGTGCCGTAGGCGTTGATGATCCGCCCATTTGGCCAGATCTGACGGATCTGATTAAATAACCCTTCGTTAACCGGCGCAGATCCCATGCGTACTACCCGCACGGATGAGAGATCGCTCTCTGCCAGCAGCGCCTGCTCTTTCATCATCATCGCTATCATCGGCGGCACGGCGGTGATCCAGGTGCAGCGGTAGCGGGCAATGGCAGCGATATACTCGCGTACCTGAAACTGGGGCAGCAGGATGGTGGTGACGCCGCTGGCAAGCGTTAACAGGGCCAGCGCCAGGGCGTTCATATGATAAAACGGTGCGGCGATCAGTACGCGCTGGTCTGCCAGCTCGTTGGCCGCCAGCCGCGTCTCCACCACCCAGCGGTGGCTGGCATGAGTGAGGCGCACCCCTTTCGGCATGCCGGTGGAGCCGGAGGTATACAGCAGCATCGCCAGCGAGTCTGCCTGCGGTGCAAAGGCGTCATAGTCGGTAACCGGCGCAAGCGTCACCAGCTCGCTGAAGCTCCACCGGCTGCGTGTGGCGGCGAGGCTGGCCAGCAGCACGTCATCGCCCATCACCAGACGGGCATCGCAGTCGTCGAGAATTTTCTCCAGCGTCGCCGCCGGAAACTTTATGCTAATCGGCACGGCGACCAGCCCCGCCCGCAGGATGCCTAAAAACGCGGTAATAAACGCAATGGAGTTACGCCCGAGCAGCGCAATACGCTCGCCCGGCTGATAGCCGCGGGCCTGAAGCGCTGCGCCTACCGCGTTGGCTCGGGCATCCAGCTCGCCAAAGGTAATAGCCTGCTCCTGCCCTTCCCCCTGCGGCATGATAAAGGCGGGCAGCGGGTTGTGACGGGCCGACGGGGGCAGTGCGCCCAGATTGGTAACAGTCATAGCCTGAACTCAAGTAGGGTGTGAATAGCGGGCATGGCGATCAGCAGCCGCCCCAATTGTTGATGCAGCGGCAGCCCGGCGTTACGTGCGGCCTGGGCCAGCATCGACGCATTGCCGCCGCGAAAGTGGATAGCCGCAAACTGGCTGGAGCGGCTCTCGTCCACGCTGGCAAGTCCGGCGGAAGAATCACGCCAGGCGGAGGGGGTCAGCAACTGCAGCCGAAAAGCCGGTTCGGGCGCACCGAGCTGCTGCCACGCCTGCGTCTCCTGCTCAACGTTTTGGCTCACAACGGTTACCGCCTCGATCCCCTCAACGCCGTTGGCGTGGGCAAGCCAGGGGGCGCGCCACACCCACTCCGGGGTGTGATGCTGGCAAAAATAGACCCTTCCCGCCGCAAAGCTGCCGGGTGCGAGGCGTACCGTACTGAAACGCGCCTCGCCCCGTTCGCCATCCGCCTCCACTTCGCGGGAAAAGTGCTGTACCGGCTGCACCGTAAAGCCCTGCTCGCGTAGCTGCCGCTCCGTTGCGGCGGCATCCGTGCTGCGAAACACCAGCCCGTCAATACCTCGCGGGCTGTCCAGCAGCTCCTGGCGGATCCGCTCCCCGTGACGCGGTAGCCCAATAAGCTCCAGGTAGTGGCCGTTAAACATCACCAACTGGTTCAGCGATCCGAGCGAGTGATGGCTCTCCGGCGTCAGGGTAAAGCCCAGCGCGGCAAAGAGATCCCGCGTGGCCTCCAGCTCAAAATGGTTGTTGATCACCAGATGATCGAATACCCGTGGCATGGGCAGCTCCTCAGACAGCAGGCATGGCATAGAGGCCGCGACCGCTCGCCACCAGCCGGTCTTCGCTGTCGTAAACCCAGGCCTCCGCGCTAGAGACCTGCTTGCCCACCTTGATGACTTTGCCTGTGATCCGCAGGTCGCCACGCGCCGGGCGGTGATAGTCGATCCGAATATCCAGCGTCGGCACGCCTTTACCGGTATAGGCCACCAGCGCCCAGTCGGCGGTCAGGTCAACAAGCGCCGCCAGAATGCCGCCGTGGATATAGCCACCCGCCGGATTGACTACCCACTCATCGCGAAAACGTGCCGTAAGGGTGATTTCGCCTTTCGCCACCGCCTGCACCTCAAGACCCAACCACTGGTGATAGGGACCCTTCAGCAGTTTTTCCTGCACGTCCTGTGCGCTTAACTCAACAATCTCGCTCATCTCTCTCTCCTTATGGGGTCACAATCACTTTGCCTAAGACTTCGCGGTCACGGATCAGGCGCAGCCCTTCCGCCGCCTGCTCCAGCGGCAGCTCACGGTCGATTAGCGGTTTAATGTCACCCTGCGCCACCAGCGTCAGCAGCGCTTCCAGGTCCTCGGTATAGAAGCTGTTAGAGCCTTTGATGTTCAGCTCGAAGCTCCAGACGTAGCGCAGATCTTCCGCCGGGTCGTAGCCCGCCGTCGCGCCGCAGACCAGCAGCGTGCCGCCGCGTTTCAAGCATTTGAGTGAGGGACGCCAGGTGTCGCCGCCGGTGAAGTTAATCACCACGTCCACGCCGCCCTCATAGTTACGGCGTTGGGGTTTGCCGTAGCGGCCAATCGCCCAGCGGGAGAAATCCTCTTCGCGATAGTTAACGACATGATCGGCACCCAGCGCGATCAGCGCCTCGCCCTTTTCCGCGCTGCCGACGCAGGCAATCACTTCCGCACCGAGCTTTTTCGCCAGCACCACGCAGGCCGTGCCGACGCCGCCGCTGGCACCGAGGATCAGCACGCGATCGCCCTGTTTAATGGTGTTGTGGGTGACCAGCATGCGGTGCGCCGTGCCGTAGGCCACCGGCAGCGCCGCCGCCTGGGCGAAGGTGACCGCCTCGGGCAGCGCAATAAGCTGCGCGGCATCCACCAGGGCGTATTCCGCCATGCCGCCGTCGGTCATTTCACCCATCAACCCCACGCCGGGCTTCAGGGGGTTGATCAGCACGCGGTCGCCCGCCTTCCAGCCCGTCACGTCGTCGGCAAGCTCGTCGATGACGCCCGCAAGATCGAGACCCGGCACTACCGGCAGCGGCACTTTAATGCCCGGCATGCCGTTGACGGTAAAGACGTCGTGATAGTTAAACGAGGAGGCCTTCACCCGCACGATGGCGTGGCCTGGCTGCAACGTCGGACGGGGTTTATCGGTGACGACGGACAGGTTGTCCAGGCTGCCGTGCTGGTTAAGCACCAGCGCTTTCATGGTCTGACTCACGGTTATCTCCTGTTATTTTAATGATGCCGATGCCTTGTACGCCGCGTCGTCGTAGAGACTCTCCGGCACGTCGCCCTTCACGGTGCCGCTGGCGACAAAGACCTGGTGTTGACGCTTAAGGGTGGCGATATCCGCCGGTTCAAAGGTGACGCGGTTCATGCTGTCCCAGCGGCTGAAATAGACTTCAGCATCGCGCGGCGGCAGGTTGGCATTTTTTTGCAGCAGCGAGACCACCTCCTGCCGGTGGGTTTTGCCCCACGCCAGGGTATCGCGCAGCGCGGCGATAACCCGCGCTACCGTTTCCGGGTGCTGTTCAATCAGCTCGCTGCGCACCGCGCCGACGCCGATATAGGGCACGGCGTCGCTGTGGGTCAGCTTTTTCCACTCATCGGCAAAGCTGCCGAGCGGCGTCACTTTCAGCTCGTCCAGCTGCTCAATGGTCAGCGAACGCAGCGCGGCGGCATCCACCTGCTTTTGCACCAGGTACTGGGCGAGGCGCGATTCGTTGCCGCCGATAAGCTGGAAGTCGTTGGGGGCGATCTGGTTGTTACCCTGTAACAGCGTGGCGGCGATCACCGCTACCGACGAGCCGGCAGGCGACATACCGACCTTTTTGCCTTTAAGCTGGTCCAGCGAGGTGATAGACGAACCCTGCGGCACAACAAACTGCACGTCGGCAGGCTGCGTGGCGGCGAAGATTTTGATTGGCACCCCCTCGGCCGCGCTGCTGAATACACCCGCCAGCGGCGCGCCGAACGCTAAATCAATCGAGCCGGACGCCAGCGCCTTGATGGGCGCATTGACGTCCGGAAAGTGAACAAACTCGGCGTCGATACCGCGCTTAGCCAAAAAATCCTTATTTTCCAGCACGGTGCCGTAGCCCAGGCTGACGCCGCTGCTCCAGTAGCCGATGCGGACTTTTTCAGCCGCTGCCGAATTTAGGGCGAAGAACGCCCCGGCAGCCAGCGTGGCCACCTTTAACCAGTTTTTCATCTGTTATTCCTGTGTGTGTGATTTCCAGCGAAAGAGACGGCGCTCGAGCGGCTTAAGCAAACCGCCTTCCAGCAGCAGCATCAGCGAGACCAGCAGCAGCGTCCAGGCGAAGACCTGATCCGTCTGCACCAGATCGCCCGCCTGGCGCAGCCGGTAGCCAATGCCATCCGATGCGCCCAGCGTTTCCGCCACCAGCGATACGCGCCAGCCAAAACCAAAGGCCAGCCGCGCGCCAGAGAAAAAGTAAGGCAGGATGGTGGGTAAATAGATTTTAAGCAGCGTCTGCACCCGGCTCAGGCGAAAGCTACGCGCCAGCTCCACGTATTGCCGCTCAACGGTTTGCGCCCCCTGCCAGACGTTGGTCAGGATCAGCGGCATCGAGGTCATAAACACCACGAATACGGTGGTGGCGTTAGAGATGCCGAACCAGATAATGGCGAAAATCGCCCAGATGGCCGACGAGACCGTGTTAAACACCGCCAGCAGCGGCTCAAAAAACTGCGCCAGCCTGCGGCTCGCCCCGAGTGCCAGCCCGGCGAGCGTTCCCACGACCGTAGCCAGTAAAAAGCCGCTGAATACCCGCGAGAAGGTGACGCCAATGTCATGCAGCAGCGTATCGTTGTGCCACAGCATCAGCAGCGCGTTAAAGGTCTTCTCCGGCCCGGGGAGCACAAAGGCGGGCATATTGCGTGCCGCCAGCAGCCACAGCACGACAAAGGCAGCCAGCAGGATCAGGCGCTGGGCGACGAGCGACAGCATTCGGTTGCGCTTGTTCATCTATACCTCCATCCGCAGCAGACGAACCTTCTCCGCCACCTCGCGGCCGGTCGGCAATCGGGGTCGCGGCAGCGTCACGGTCACAAACTGCTTAATGCGTCCCGGATTAGGTTGCAGAATGACAATCCGATCGGCGAGGATCACCGCCTCTTCTACGTCGTGGGTGACCATCACCACCGTCATGTTCTTCAGCTCGCGAATGCGCAGCAGCTCCTCATGCATAGCGCTGCGGGTCTGCGGATCGAGTTTGGAGAACGGCTCATCCATCAGCAAAATTTGCGGCTCCGCTACCAGGCTGCGTGCCAGCGCAATACGGCTGCGCATGCCGCCTGAGAGCTGGTGCGGCCACTTATGCGCCACCTGCCCCATCCCCACCAGTTGCAGGGCGGCCTCTACACGCCGTTGACGCTCGGCACGCGGCAGCGCACTGTTTTCCAGGGCGAAGTTGACGTTCTGGCGCACCGTGCGCCACGGCAGCAGCCGGTCCTCCTGGAAGAGATAGGCCACCTGCCGCCACTGGCTGAACTGCGCCACCGGCTCGCCCTGCAGCGCGATGTCACCGCCGTCGGCGGGCAGCAGGCCGGAGATGATATTCAGCAGCGTGCTTTTCCCGCAGCCGGAGGCACCGAGCAGGGCAACGATCTCACCTGGATAGACGCTGAGCGAAATGGCTTTCAGCACCTCTTGCGTGCCGAAATGTTTGCCGACCTGGCGAAGTTCAATCACTGGCGCAGCGGCAGCGGGCAACTCTTCAAGAATGGCGCTCATGAAAACACTCTCCTTTCCTGTACAGGCAGCAACGTACCGTCTGAGGTTAACGTGGCGTAGATTTTTTCCAGCGTCATCGCCTGGAACGTCTCAATATGCCTGCGGGCGATAAATTCTACCCGCTTGCGGTCGCCCTCGATAAAAGCGTCGATCATGGCGTTATGATCGTGGCGGATTTCCGGCTTGGTACGCTGAACGTTGAATCCCAGCGCCACCAGCCGGGCCATTTCATCCATCAGGGTCGAGAGCGTGCGCAGCAGATGCTGGTTACCCGCTGCCTCGGCGATAGCCAGATGAAAGCGCTTGTTGGCATTCATAAACACATCGATGCGCGTAGAGAGCGGCGCGGCGACCTCTACCCGACAGTCCGCCTCCAGCTGCTTGAGCAGGTCGATATCCACTTTGCCGACGGCGAGACGCGCCGCCAGCGGTTCAAGCTGCACGCGCAGGGTGAAGATCTCCTCTACATCCTGAAGGGTGATAGGTGCGATGCGATAGCCCTTCCGCGGGCGGGATTCGATGAGGTATTCATGGCTAAGCCGCGCCAGCGCCAGCCGGCAGGTGCTTTTACCCAGCTGGTAACGCTCCATTAGTTCGGATTCGGTCACCAGCGATCCCGGCATCATGCGACAGGTCAGAATGTCGCGGCGAATCGCATGGTAAGCACGATCGCCTAAAGATAAAGATTCCGTCACAGCACTCCCCTTAGCCGCTTATCTCATCGCGGTGAGCATCTCACAGCGCCGCATTGACGCTCTTAGTGGGGCCATTCTGGGGCAGGTTTGCGCCGGGTTCTAATAATTAAAACAGCAATATAAAGCAGGAAAAAGCATCAACTGGGCTGCTCAGCGGGCGCATAAGGGCGTATCAGCGGCCTGCGACGTGAACTGTAGCTGCCCTTACCGCTGGGCTGCCCAGATTAGCTGTCTCTTTCATATCGTTAGCGCAATATGTTCGTTTTGCATGGGGGTAGCCTGCTCTACCTTGAGCGCCTCTGTTTCGCCATCACTCAGGAAGCCCTATGCGAGTAAAGTATCTGCTGTTGTCACTCACTTTTGCCGGCGTCACCCAGGCGCAGGCCCTTGACGACGTGACCGTGGCTCTGGCCATCCCCCCTGCCGTCCACGACGGTGCGCCCTATGCGGCGGCGGAAGAGCTGGGGTTGTTCAAAGCGCAAAACCTCAACGTTAAGCTGCTGGTTTTTCAGGGCGCGGGTGCGCTGCTTCCCCAGGTTGCCAGCAAGCGTGTGACCTTCGGCTACCCGGTGTCGGAACCGGTAATCTCGAGCTATTTCAGCGGCAAAAACCCGCTGCCGCTGCGCTACTTCTATAACGGCACGCCAAACCAGACGCTGGAGTATACGGTGCTGGCCGATTCGCCGATTAAAACCCTGACCGATCTGAAAGATAAGAAGATCGGCGTCGGCGCGCTGACGTGGGGCACGCTGCCCAATAGCCGGGCCGCGCTGCGGGTCGCCGGGCTGGAGCCGGGTAAAAACGTTGAGTTCGTGGCGGTTGGCGTGCTGGGTTCCGGCTTCCAGGCGCTGCGCAGCGGCAAGGTGGACGCGCTTAACTACAACAGCAGCTGGGGCGATATCTTTGAGCTTACCGGCACCAAAATCCGCCGCATCGCCTATCCGGCGGTGTTCCAGGAGAACCCCGGCAACGGTTTTATCGCCCATCAGGATACTTTCAAAGAGAACCCAGACTTAATCCGCCGCTTTGGCCGGGCCTATACCGAGGCGCAGTACGTCTGTGAAATCAACCCGACCTACTGCGTACAGGCCTTCTGGCGGCAGCATCCGGAAAGCAAACCCGCTGACGCCGAGGGCAAGGGCCTGACCGAGGCGACGACGCTGCTCACCCGCCGCCTGCAGCGCACGCTTTACCGGCCTGACGGCACGCGTCGCCAGCCGGGCGAGTACGATCTGGCGGTGATCCAGCAGGCCATTGGCGCGATGGCGAAAGAGGGCGAGTTCCCCAGCGCAGAAGTGCCGGTAGCGAAGATCTTCTCTAACGAGTTCGTCACGGCGTTTGACGATTTTGATAAAGATGCCCTGCGTAAGCGGGCGGAGGTGGCAAAATGAGCATCACCCTGCATATTGATACCCCTGATGGGCCGATCGATCTGCCGCGAAACATCACCGCCAGCGGGCTGGCGAGCGGCGTAGCCCGGCTTTCAACTTCGTTTACGCACCCGGACGGCAGCGTCTGGCAAAGCCATGCCGCCTTTGCCGTGGCCGCCGACGGCGCGCTGGACGTTGCCACCGCCGTGCCGCTGGAGGGTGACTGGCACGATGCAGAACCGATGGCCCCCGTCTGGGCGCTGCGTCAGGTTTCCGCCCCGGTTGATACTCGGCTGTCCGACAGCACCGAACCCCGACGGATTACGCTGCATCTTGTGGATGCTGCGGGTGAAGAGGCGCAGGCCGATTTTATTCAGCGTCTCGTTGCACCCGGCGTCACGCGCCGTGAGGTGCGCGAGGGCGATCTTTCCGGCACGATTTTCACTCCGCCGGGAGAAGGCCCGCATCCGCTGGTTGTGCTGCTGAACGGCTCCGGCGGAGGAACACCTGAGCAGCGCGCCGCGCTGTTCGCCTCCCATGGCTACGCGGCGTTTGCCCTCGCCTGGTTTAAAGCACCCGGACGCCCGGAGTACATTTCCGGTACCCCGCTGGAGTATTTTGAGCAGGCGCTGGCGTGGGCCGCCCGTGAGCTGCAACCGCGCGCCGGGTTTATCGCGGTCGCCGGGCACTCTCGCGGGGGTGAACTGGCCCTGCTGCTGGGATCGACCCTCCCCGAGCGCGTCAGCGCGGTGATTGGCTATGTGCCGAGCGCCGTGATCCACGGCACGCTGCGCGCTGGCCGTCCAGACGAGCCGCGCGATGCCACCGCCTGGACGTGGCGCGGCGAGCCGCTGCGCAATATCTGGCAGAATAACCCTCAGGCCGACTGGCATGCATTTGACCATCCCCCCGAGCCGGAGGCCTCCCTCCGCCAGGCGCCGGCGTTTCTGACGGTAGAGCGCAATAGTGTATTCACCGCGGCGGCGCGAATACCGGTGGAGCGCATCGCCGGGCCGGTGCTGTTAATTTCCGGTTCCGATGATGGTTTCTGGCCGTCGGAAGCGTACTGCGAGCGCATTAAAGCCGACCTGGTCGCGCGGGAGCACCCCTGGCCGGTTGAGCACGTTCATAACGCCGGTGCCGGGCATGCCATCGGCTTTCCGTTTGTCCCGACAACCGACATCGCCAAAGTGCATCCGGTTGCGGGGGTGGTCATCGACGGCGGCGGAACGCCGGTTGCCAATGCCCGGGCCAACCGCAGGAGCTGGGAGCGCGTGCTGGCATTTCTTGCCGCCGCGCTGGCAGAACACGAGGCGCAAACATGAGCGCTGCGCTGGAGTTGCGCGGCGCGGGCCTGACCTACGCCACGCGTCGGGGACAGATTGAAGCGCTGGGCAGCGTCGATCTGCGGGTTAAAGACGGCGAGTTTGTGGCGCTGCTGGGACCGTCCGGCTGTGGTAAATCCACCGTTCTTAAGCTCGCCGCCGGGCTGATGACTCCGTCAGCGGGCCAGGTACTGCTGGCGTCTGAAGAGGTGAGCGGGCCGGGCCGCCGGGCGGGGGTGGTCTTTCAGAAACCCAACCTGCTGCCGTGGAAAAGCGTGCTCAATAACGTGCTGCTGCCGGCCCGTACGCTGGGGCTGCCCGCCGGTCCGGCCCGGCAGCGCGCCCTCGAACTGCTTGAGCTGGTAGGTCTTGCGCCGTTTGCCAACGACTATCCGTTCGAGCTTTCCGGCGGGATGCAGCAGCGCGTCGGCATTGCCCGGATGCTGCTGCACGATCCGCAGCTGCTGTTGATGGATGAGCCGTTTGCGGCGCTGGATGCGCTGTCGCGGGAGACGCTGATGCTGGAGCTACAGCGCATCTGGGAGCAGCAGCGCAAATCGGTGCTGTTTATCACCCACTCGATTCAGGAGGCGGTATTTCTGGCCGACCGGGTGCTGGTGATGTCACCAAGGCCGGGGCGCATTGTCGAAGAGCTGGCGATCCCTCTGCCGCGTCCGCGCACGCTGGAGACGCTGGGCGATGAGACGTTTATGGTCCTGTGTCAGCATTTACGGAGATATTTTACCCATGCGTAGATTGCAACCGTTGCTTTACCCGCTGATTAGCCTGGCCGTACTGGTATTTATCTGGGACGCGGCCGTCCGGCTGTTTGCTATTCCCGACTACCTGCTGCCCTCTCCCGCCGCGGTATTCGCCGCGCTGGCCAGCGGCTTTCAGGACAATAGCCTGTGGCCGCACATTGCGGTCACGCTGGGCGAGACGCTCAGCGGCTTTGCTGTCGGCAGCGTGCTGGCGATTTCGCTGGGTGTGGCGCTGGCGGAATCACGCACCTTTGAGCGGTTTGTCTACCCACTGCTGGTGGCGCTGCAGGCCACGCCCAAGGTGGCACTGGGGCCGATCATTCTGGTGTGGTTTGGTTTTGGCACGCTGTCGAAGGTGGTACTGGTCACCCTGGTCTGCTTTTTTCCGCTGTTTGTGAATACCGTAAACGGCATTCGCCGCGCCGATCCAGAGCTACTGGATGCCTGCCGCGCTTTTTCCGCTTCCCGCTGGTATCTGCTGTTTCACGTTAAACTCCCCTCGGCAGCGGGTGAAATTTTTGCCGGGTTGCAGATTGGCGTCGCGCTGGCGCTGATTGGCGCGGTGGTGGCGGAGTTTCTCTCGGCGCAGAGCGGGCTTGGCTACCTGATCGCCGCAAGCTCGGTCAGCATGAGCATGGCGACCATGTTTGCAGGGGTGATGTTGCTGGCCATGATTGGGCTATGCGGCGCAGAGCTGGTGCGCTGGCTGCAGCGACGATTACTCTTCTGGGAAGCGGATGCCGTGCATCGTCGCAGACGGTAGATAAGACAGCACCTGCCAATAGTGCCCGGTGGCGCAAAGCTTACCGGGCCTACCATACTTATTCGGCGCACAGAGCAGCAGTCGATCATAGATTACTCTTTATTTGTCAATAGTTTAATCAATCTCACCCATTCGGCCTATTTTCCAGATGATAATGAGAATTATTGTGTTACTATCCGGTTATCATTTGGTAAACGCGAGATGTATGCCGCTGTTATATAAGGCAACAAAATCGTTAACTGCTTTCTTAATAACCAATTTCTATGCATACATGTTGATGGCAAGGACTACTCATGGAACCTATTGTTTATGTAGTAGACGATGATAATTCGGTAAGGCAATCTCTGGTCAGGCTGTTAATGGCGGAAGATTACCGGGTTGCAGACTTCCCTTCAGCGCAGGCCTTTCTCTCCCATGCGTTCAGACCGGAGCCAGGCTGTCTTATCCTCGATATGAACATGCCGGATGCCGATGGTTTTGACGTCACTGAATCGCTGACAAAGCTCGGCTATCTTATTCCCATTATCTTTCTCACCGGGTTCGGCACTATTCCACTGTCGGTTAAGGCGATGAAGGCCGGTGCCTATGAGTTTATGACCAAGCCCGCCGTGCCGGGACTGCTGCTCAAGGCCGTGGCGGATGCGCTGGCGCTGGCGGAAAAAAACATGGGCGCATCGCAGGAGATCCAGACCCTGACCAGCCGCTATGAGTCGCTGACCCCGCGCGAGAAAGAGGTCTTCCAGTTAGCCATTGGGGGCCTGCTGAACAAGCAGATCGCCACCGCCATGGGCGTCAGTGAGATCACCGCCAAAGTGCATAAAAAACGGGTAATGGAAAAGATGGAGGTGCGCTCGCTGGCGGATCTGGTCCGCTGCGCGGAGCGCCTTAATATCGTGAAATCGCAAAGCCGCTAGCGGTTGTGCTGCGGCTTTTTGTTAACGTTGAAGCATTCCGGAGAGACCGATGACCAACCAACCCGCTACCGAACCCCGCTCCCAGCTTAAGGCCCTTTCCTCCACGCTAAGGAAACTGCATAAAATGCTGGTCGATCTTGAAACCAAACGTTTTGGCGATCCCGGCAACGCCTTTGAACACCTGCAGCTGCTGACCAGCCACCCGCAGTTTGCCTGGCTGCGACAGATCTCCGAGGTTATGGTGGAGATTGACGAGCGTCTGGATGACAAAGAGCAGCCGGTCGATGGTGCGACGGTAGAGAGCGTACGTAAAACGCTCGCCAGCCTGCTGGGCGCGGAAAACAGCGGTGAGTTTCGCCAAAAATACCTCGACGCCCTTCAGGAATCGACCGAGGTAGCAACGGCGCATGGCGAGCTGCGTAACCGTTTATCGCAGCTTGCCCCCTCTTCCTGACGGCTACTCGCCCTGCCCGCCATGCACCGGCAGGGTAAACCAGAACCGGCTGCCGTGGCACTCACCAGGGGCGGCCTGAAGCCGCCCTGCATGGCGCTCAATAATACTCTGGCTGATGCTCAGCCCCATCCCCATTCCCTGCTCTTTGGTGGTGTAGAAGGAGTCAAACAGCCGCTCCTGCACCTCTCCGCTCAGGCCAATCCCGGTATCGGTAACGTCCAGACGGATGATCCCCGGCTCCGGGTTTTGCGAGCTTATGGTGAGCGTTAGCTGGCGGTCATGCACATCCGCCATGGCATCAATCGCGTTGACGATGAGGTTGAGCAGCACCTGCTGGATCTGCACGCTGTCGCCGTGGACAGATGCGTCCTGCGCCTTCAGCTGGTAGTGGAGCGCGATTTGCTGCCGCTCCAGCTCGCTGCGTGAGAGCGCCACAATATGATGGACAAGATGATGCAGGTTAAACCGCGAGCGGCCTGAGGTCTGGTTGCGCGTTAGCGCCTGCAGGCCGCGAATGATATTCCCGGCGCGTTCCCCCTCGCTGATGATCTCCTCAAGGCTGGTGCGCGCATGGGTGAGCATGGCTGGCTCCCGGCTGAGCCAGCGCAGGCTGGCACCGGCATTGGCCACAATCGACATCAGCGGCTGGTTAATCTCATGGGCGATAGAGGCCGTCAGCTGCCCAACCGTGGTGGCGCGGGAGACGCGGGCAAGATCGGCCTGCGCCACGCGAACGGCATCTTCCGACTGGCGGCGGGCGGTCACGTCGGTGATCACGCCGAAATACTCCGCGACGCTGGGTTCGTCCCCCACCGGGTTGCCGACCCCCAGAATGTAGCGGCACTCACCATCCGGGCGGAAAACCCGGAACTCGGCGCGCATTGAGACGCCGTTACGCACGCTCTCGGTCACCAGCCGGCTAATGCGCTGATAATCCTCCGGATGCACCAGCGTCAGAAAATCCGCCATGGAAATAGTACGCTGCCGGTCCGGCAGGCCGAGGATCCGTGCGTACTCATCGGAGACAAACATCAGATCCTGATCGATATCCCAGCGCCAGGTACCGGTGTTGCTGATGCGCTCCCCGAGCATCAGGGAGGTCTGGCTGGCGCGCAGCTCTTTCTCTACCCGCCGCCGCTGAACGTTCTCCTCCAGCAGCTCGGCGTACAGGCGCGCCGTTTCAAGCGATACCGCCGCCTGCGCCGCCAGCATCCTGACGATGCGCGAGTGTTCAGCGGTGAAAATCTCCGGCATGACCCGGTTTTCCAGATAGAGCACGCCAACCATTTTGGCCTGCTTGTACATCGGGACGCACATCACTGCCGCCCCGGATGTCACCAGGTAGGTATCCTGGCTGAAGGGGCTGAAGATCTCCGGCTTGCCGGTGCGGATCTCCTGGCCGGTACGCATCACCGCCGAGAGAATAGACAGCGGCATATCGGTTGCAGAGGGCCGCTCTTTAACCAGCCGTACCTTTACGCCGTCCGAGGAGGTCTCCGCGCAGGCCTGGGTTTCCGGCACGTTGTTATCGAGAATGCGAATAAGCAGACCACGCTGGGCGCCTGCCCGCTCCAGCAGCAGGGTCATCAGCGTCTGGATCAGCCGATCGAGGTTGATCTCCTCGGTCATGGCGCGAACCGCCCTGAGCACGCTCTCAAGATCGTGAATAACTTCATTCTGCGCAAAGGCGATGGTGTCGTAGGGCGTGCTCTGTCCGGATGGCGAAAGATGCGGATAGATGCGTTCAAGCTGACGCAGTTTTGCCATCGCCCCCCACCGCCGCCAGGCGGAAAACGCACCGCGGAAGTAGGCTTCGGAGGCGACCTGAAAACCCGATGCTTTGGCAAAGCTCCCGGCCAGCTCGCAGGCAAGGCCGTTGATATGATGAAACTCCGCATCCCCCGAGAGCTTAATTGCCTTCTCATACTGAGCGATAGCGATATCGTTCTTCTGCGCCAGGCGTGCCAGCTCTGCGCCGAGCAACGCCTCTTTATCCGCAAAGGTCGCCGGGTTGTGGCGCGCCCACAGCGCGATCTGTTGGTGATGGCCTCGCATTTTTTCCCACTGTGCCGCGGTCACGTTCTCCGGCGTCAGGGAAAGCGCCAGCGAAAGCGCGCTGTAAAAATGGTAATCGAGCAGATGGATATAACCCGGCACGCAATCGACTACCGGCGTGGCTCTCTCCAGACTACGGGAGGCCTCGGCGTACTCGCCCGCCATAAAATGCGCCATGCCGCGATAGAGCCAGAACCAGAACAGCGTCAGGGGAATATGCCGATGTCCACGGGTGGCCTCGTCGGCAATCAGCGACTCGGGGAAAACGTCCGCCCCGGTAAAACTCCCCGCGGCATTGCGCAGGTGATTCACATACAGCCGCTGGAGCAGCAGCAGGATCTCGACATCAGGGAAGCGCAGCTTACGGATAAAGCCGAGGCCGCGCTCAACGGTGGTCAGCACGCCGTCCAGGTGGTCGCCCCGGGTGAGCAAATTCATGGTCTGATGACGAATGATAAAACAGGCGGCGGTCAGGTCGCCATGATCGACCGAGGCCGTAAAGCAGGCTTTTGCGCTCTCTATCGCCGATCCAATAGGCTTCACCCATGAGGTGGCAAGATCAACCGCCAGCAGGGTCCGTCCCTTAAAGCGGTTAAAACCGTGCTGCATCACCAGCTCACGGGCAAGCTGGCTCCAGATAAACCCTTTCTCATACTCGTTGTAGCGGCGGCCAATCAGCACGCCATACCAGGCAAACGCCGCCGTTGAGGCACCGCATAATCCCCGGTCCAGCGTCATGTGGATGATTTTGCAGAGCAGCAAAAAGTGCAGCCGTGGACAGGCGAAGGCGGCGAACATGCCGGCGCTGATCATCAGGGTCATGATCGCTTCCGCTTCCCGATCTTCCGTTGGGGCAAGCATCTGGAAGGCGGCGACCGGATCGCCGTTGACCCGGGACTCAATCGAACGCCACGCCTCGTCGCAGGCGTGCACGTCAGGATGGCGACTGAGGTTGACCCCAAAGGCGGCAAGTCCGGAGAGGGCCGTTTCCAGCGCCAGCGGCATATCGGACTGGCGCATATGAATTTCCGCCATCATGCAGGCGGCCATCGCTTTTTGCTGCGGACGCGGCGCACGCATCAGCGGATGGCATAGCGCCAGCGCGGACGGGAGGTTACCTTGCAGAAACTCACACTCCGCCTCGGCGAAATCGAGCTGGAAATCCTCATCCGGCGCGTTGCGCAGCGCCTGCTCTTTTAACAGCTTCGCCGTCCGCAGGTAGCGCACGGCTGAGGCGTAATCCCCGGTGCTTTTGGCCCGCTCCGCGGCGAGGCGGCAGACGGCGCGGTAGCTGTCACGCTCCGGCGAAAAGCGAATGTCGTCTATGGCCGAGGTAATATGGTGCACCGCCAAAAACAGCCGATCGCTGCTGTCGCTCTGGCGTGCCGCCGCGGTGAACAGGCGTGCAGCAGAGACATTAAGCTGGCTGATTTCGTCAGGCTTAAGCAGCGCCCGCGCCGCCTTATGGACCCGGTCGTGGGTAAAGGTATATTCATCGCCCACCAGGCCGATCAGCCGGGCGGAAACCGCAGGCTGCAGCTGCTCATGAAGATGCTCGGGGGCGATCGCCTGCATCTGGCTTAGCAGCGCGGGCTTGCCCGTTCCGCCCACGCATGCGAGACAGCCCAGCAGCCTGCGCACCTGCGGGGGCATCTCCGCCAGCTGCAACAGCACCAGGCTTGCTACGTTTTCGGTATAGTTTCGCGCCCGGATAGCCGGCAGATCGTAGTACCACTTTCCCTGCTTTTTGTTCTGGGTGATCAGCCCGTCTTTGACGATGCGCTGAAAAAACTCATGGGTAAACAGCGGATTGCCGCCGGTTTTTTCATGGATAAGCGTTGCCAGCTCGTGCAAACCGGAAGCCCGGGTCTGAAAAATCTCCGCCAGCCAGCGCGATACGGCCTTCACGCTTAGCGGCTCGGGTCGAATATCGACAAGATGACGGGCATCGGCGCGCAGGGTTTTGAGCAGCGGTTGTGCGCTACCGTCGGGAAACGCGTCGGTATCGGAGTGAGCAACCACAATAAGCAGCGGCAGCGCGCCGCTGGCGTTGGTCAGATACTCCAGAAGCTGCAGGCTGGCCTGGTCTATCCAGTGAATATCATCAATCAGCAGCACCAGCGGGCAGTCCCGGGTGGCGAACGCCTCCACCAGCCGGGAGGCCATCTGGTTGAAACGCGCCCGGGCGTCGGTGGAGTCCAGGTCACCCACGGTGAGCGAGCGGTTATCCAGCAGCAGGCCCAGCTCCGGCACCAGCTTAACGGCCAGAACGGCGTAGCTGCCCAGCGCCCGGGTAAGCCGCCGCTTCCAGCGCGCAACGTCATCAGCGCCCAGGCCTAACAGATAAAGCGTTAACGCGCGGAAAGCCGAGGCGATCACGGTATAGGGTATCACCGCCGAGTACTGGTCGGCCTTACTCATCGCCAGCAGCACGCGCCGGTGCTGGAGCGTTTTCAGCGCCGAGGCGATAAGCGATGACTTGCCGCTGCCGAGCGGCCCGCTAATCACCACCAGCGAGTGACTGCCGCTCGCCATAACCTGGTCAAACGCCGCCAGCAGCTGCTGCTGCTGCGGGTGCGCCAGATAGAGGTTGTCCGGCATAAAGCGTCCGGGCAGACGGTCCTGCAGACCGGGCGTAAACCGCGCAATATCACCGTTTTCAGCAAGGTTAGCCTGACAGCGGCGCAGATCGGCAATCAGCCCCTCCACCGTCTGGTAGCGATTCGCCGGCGATTTTTCCAGCAGCCGCAGAATGATTGAAGAGAGCATCACCGGCACGGAAGGTCGAACCTGGTGCAGCGGCCGGGGAACGGAGGCGATATGGTGATGCGCCCACTCTGCCTGGCCGCCGTCGCTGAGATCAAAGGGGAGCGCCCCGGTCAGCAGCTCGTACAGCACGATGCCCAGGCTGTAGAGATCGCTGCGGCTGTCTACCCTGTCACGGGTGCGGGCGGTGTGTTCCGGCGACATGTAGGCCAACGTACCGCCAGGCACCGTCAGGCTCTTCTGGCTGGTGCTTTCTGGTGAACCCGTCGCCAATCCGAATCCGGCCAGCCGGTAAGCGCCACCGGGATCGATGAAAAAGTTGCCGGGTTTGATATCGCTGTGAACCACTCCCCGGGCATGCATCTGCCGCAGCGGCGTGCAGAGACCTAACGCCATCGCCAGGAAATCCGCGATATTGCCCACCCGCAAGCGGGTAGATTGCGCCAGCGTTCTGAAGGGAAACGGTGCATAGACCAGGGCATAACGACCATGGTGGCTGGTGGAGCTTATCGGCCTTACCGCCCAGTGGCCAGAAAGCTGCATCCGCAGGGCGAACTCATTTTTGAGCAGCCGGGTCGCCTGAAACTCTGCCTCATCGCTGGCGGCGCTCGCCAGAATAAAGCTCTCGCCCGAATGCAGCGGGTGGCACAGCGTCCAGGCGATGCAGCCCTCCTGGGCCAGCGGCGTAAAGATAATGTCGTCGGTTAAGGTAAAAACGTCCCCATTCATCAGCTGTCCGGCGGCAGAGAGTTTCTCGCTCATCGGCGCTCCTCACGTAAAGAGAGTTCACGGCGGATATGTTCCAGCAGCGTATCAATATTGATGGGCTTGCGTAAAAGCGCGACGGCGTCCTCTCCGGTGAAATACCACTGGCTGTTTTCATCTTCATGCCCAGAGATAAAGATAACCGGCGGCGGATCGGGTTGCGATACTACCGAAGCATAAAGCGCCAGGCCGCTCATTCCCTTTAGTTTAACGTCAAGGATCAACAGATCGGCGCTCGCCAGCGCCGCGTCGTCACTGAGAAATGCCTCTGCGGATTCGAAGGCGCAGGTTTCGTACCCCTCCGACAGCAGTAAATTGCTTAACCCGCTGCGAACGGAACGTTCATCGTCAACAATGACAATGCGCGGAGAGAACGCCATGCCGTGATCCTCTGACTAAGCTCACGCAAAGGTGAGTGGCGCTCCCTACGGTAGGTTTTTGCCTTCGGGGGGAGGAGTGCCGCTGATTTTGGGCACGCATTCATGACGAAACCATGCCAGGGTGACCGGCTGGCGACGTAGAAGACGTCGGCATACCGGAATAAGCTGCTCGCCCACCAGCATCCCGAACAGCCCCAGCAGGGCGATGACCGGTGGTGCAGGCGAATGAACCTGTAACGCGCCATAGATAGCGCCAGCCAACAGGCCGGTCGCCAGCGAAACAACGTATGATTTCAACATATTTAGCCTGCCCAGGTAAAGGCGTTGACGAGCTGCTCCCCTGCCAGCATCCCCAGCAGGCCGACCAGCGCGATGGCGGGCGGTGCAGGCGAACGCACCTTCAGCAACGCGTAAACCAGACCAATCAGCACACCCGCGCCAAGGGAAATAAACTCTGCGCTCATGGCAGTTCTCCCGTTATTCAGAGACAAAACGGGCCGGAACGCACGTCCGGCCCGCATCGGCATTATTTGTTGGCCGGAACCGGTGCCAGGGTGCGATGCGCGCCCTGTGCGCGGGCCGGTGCTTTGTGCACCATGGTGTACGCGTAATCAACGCCCATACCGTACGCGCCGGAGTGCTCTTTCACGATATCCATTACGGCGTTGTAGGTCTCTTTGTGTGCCCAGTCGCGCTGCCACTCCAGCAGAACCTGCTGCCAGGTCACCGGGATCACGCCCGCCTGGATCATGCGCTGCATGGCATAGTCGTGCGCCTCTTTGGAGGTGCCGCCGGAGGCGTCAGCCACCATATAAATTTCGTATCCCCCTTCCAGCATGGCGCACAGCGCGAAGGTGTTGTTGCACACCTCGGTCCACAGACCCGACACTACCACCTTCTTCTTGCCGTTTTTCGCCAGCGCGTCGCGCACCTTCTGGTCGTCCCAGGAGTTCATGGAGGTGCGCTCAAGAATGTCGTGCTCCGGGAAGACGTCCAGCAGCTCCGGGAAGGTATTGCCGGAGAAGCTTTCGGTTTCAACGGTGGTGATAGTGGTGGGAATGTTGAAGACTTTAGCCGCTTTTGCCAGGCCAACCACGTTGTTTTTCAGTACCTGACGGTCGATAGACTGCACGCCGAACGCCATCTGCGGCTGCTGATCGATAAAGATCATCTGGCAATTTTCTGGGGTCAGTACTTCAAGTTTAGAGTTGGTCATGTGAGTTTCCATTGTCGTTTATGTTGCAAAGGATTGTTCTTGAAACAGACTGTTATCGACACGGATAGTAAAACCACTGAACCGACATAACTATTATCTCTGTGTATAACTATACGTTCGTATAGGTATACCTTCGTATAACTAGACGCCCGATCCCCCTGCTGAAGATAATCCCACCACTTTTATAGTCCGGCGCATCACGTTTCGGACGCTTCAGCAGGAGAACCCCATGGTCTCGCTCGGCAAGGCAGAACTCATTTTACTCAACGGTAAGTTTCATACGGTAGACAGGGAAAACCCGGTCGCCGATGCGGTGGCTATCCGCGACGGCAAGTTTCTGGAGGTCGGCACGGCGGCGGAGGTGATGCAGCATCAGGCGGAAGGCACCCGCGTCATCGATCTGAAAGGCAGCACCGCCATCCCGGGCCTGAATGACTCTCACCTGCACCTGATCCGCGGCGGTCTGAACTACAACCTTGAGCTGCGCTGGGAAGGCGTGCCGTCGCTGGCGGACGCGCTGCGGATGCTGAAAGAGCAGGCGCTGCGTACCCCCTCCCCGCAGTGGGTGCGCGTAGTCGGCGGCTGGTCAGAGTTTCAGTTTGCCGAACGCCGGATGCCTACCCTGGATGAGATCAACGAGGCCGCGCCGGATACGCCGGTGTTTATTCTGCACCTCTACGACCGCGCCCTGCTCAACCGCGCCGCGCTGAAGGTAGTGGGCTACACCAAAGATACCCCGAACCCGCCGGGCGGCGAGATCCAGCGCGACAGCAACGGCAACCCCACCGGGATGCTGATTGCGCGCCCGAACGCCATGATCCTCTACGCCACGCTGGCGAAAGGGCCGAAGCTGCCGCTGGAGCAGCAGGTCAACTCTACCCGCCAGTTTATGCGTGAGCTGAATCGCCTGGGCCTGACCAGCGCCATCGACGCCGGCGGCGGCTTCCAGAACTACCCGGAAGATTATGAGGTGATCGCCGAGCTGCACGCCAAAGAGCAGATGACGATCCGCATCGCCTATAACCTGTTTACCCAGCGTCCTGGCCATGAGCTGGAGGATTTTGAGAAGTGGACCGATATGCTGACGCCGGGCCAGGGCAGCGACTTCTTCCGCCACAACGGCGCAGGCGAGATGCTGGTCTTCTCCGCCGCCGACTTTGAAGATTTCCTTGAGCCGCGCCCGGATCTCGCCCCCGGGATGGAAGACGAGCTGGAGCGCGTGGTCCGCCATCTGGTCGAGCACCGCTGGCCGTTCCGCCTGCACGCCACCTACAACGAATCCATCAGCCGCATGCTGGACGTCTTTGAGAGGGTCGATCGCGAGATCCCCTTCAACGGCCTGCACTGGTTCTTTGACCATGCCGAAACGGTCACCCAGCACAATATCGACCGTATCAAGGCGCTGGGCGGCGGTATCGCGGTGCAGCACCGTATGGCCTTCCAGGGGGAATATTTCGCCGAGCGCTATGGTATGGAGGCGGTGCGCCACACCCCGCCGGTTGCGAAGATGCTGGAGACCGGCGTGCCGGTGGGGCTGGGTACCGACGCCACCCGCGTCGCCAGCTACAATCCGTGGACCGCGCTCTACTGGCTGGTCTCTGGGCGCACCGTGGGCGGCATGCAGATGTATGACGTCAACGCGCGTCTCGATCGCGACACCGCCCTGATGCTCTGGACCCAGGGCAGCGCCTGGTTCTCCAGCGAGCAGGGTAAAAAGGGCCAGATCAAAGTGGGCCAGCTGGCGGATCTCGCCGTGCTCAGTAAAGACTACTTCCGCGTGCCGGAAGAGGAGATCAAAGGCATCGAATCCGTGCTGACCGTCGTGGATGGCAACATCGTCTATGCCGCAGGGACCTTTACCTCTGAAGCGCCGCCGTCGATCCCCGTGTTGCCGGAGTGGTCGCCGGTGGTCAACGTGCCGGGCCACTACCGCAGCGCGCCACCGCAGCAAAACCGCGTGGGCGTGATGCCTGCCGTGCACCACTGCAGCGGCCCGTGCGGCGTACACAGCCACCAGCATGACGTGGCGCGCCGCTCCTCGGTTCCGGTTTCAGACGATAACGCCTTCTGGGGCGCGCTCGGCTGCAGCTGCTTCGCCTTCTGAGTGCCGCTATGACACAGGTAAATGAGATCCACGCGGCAACGGCGCAGGCGGCCTCTGCGGCAGCGCAGCCAACCGGGGTATCGTCCTGGCAGCCGCTGCGCAACCGCGTGTTCCGCATGCTGTGGATCGCGACGGTAGTGTCCAACATCGGCTCATGGATGAACGATGTCGGCGTGAACTGGACCATGCTGACGCTGAGCGCGGATCCGCTCTCCGTCGCGCTGGTTCAGGCGGCGAGCAGCCTGCCGATGTTCCTCTTCGCCCTGCCCTCCGGCGTGATGGCGGATATCGTCGATCGGCGTAAATACCTGCTCTTTTCCCAGGTATGGGTCTTTATCGCGGCGGCGGGCCTGACGCTGCTGTCGCTCGCCGGTTACGTGACCCCGACGGTGCTGCTTATCGCTGCCTTTTTGCTCAGCGCGGGCGCGGCGATGAGCTCGCCGCCTTTTCAGGCCATCGTGCCGGATCTGGTGGAGAAAAGTGAGCTGGCCCCGGCTATCGCCCTGAACTCGCTCGGCATCAATATCAGCCGCGCGATTGGTCCGGCGCTGGGTGGGCTGGTGCTGTCGTTTGCCGGTCCATGGGTGGTGTTCTTGCTCAATGCGCTGTCGGTGCTGGGCGTCGCGTGGGTGCTCTACCGCTGGAAAGCGGAACCGTCCATTCAGCGACTGCCGCCGGAGCACTTCTTCCCGGCGGTGCGCGCAGGGCTACGTTACGTGCATGCTGCACCGGTACTGCGCAATGTGCTGGTGCGCACCGTGGCGTTTTTCCTCTTCGGCAGCGCCGCCTGGGCTTTACTGCCGCTGGTCGCGCGCCGTGAGCTGGGGCTTGGTCCCGGCGGCTACGGCATTATGCTGGCCTGTATTGGCATCGGGGCGATTTTTGGTGCGGTCCTGCTGCCTGGCCTGCGCAAACGTCTGAATCCCGACCGCCTGATGGTGCTGACCAGCCTGTTTTATGCCGCCGCGATGCTGGCCCTGGCCTTTATTCGCCACTTCTGGCTGCTAAACGCGTTTCTGTTCATCACCGGCTTCGCCTGGATAGCGGTGCTCTCAACGCTCAATATGGGCGCGCAGCGCAGCGCGGCAAAATGGGTTAAAGCGCGGGCGCTGGCGGTCTACCTCACGGTATTTTTTGGCTCAATGACCGTCGGCAGCGCCATCTGGGGCCAGCTGGCGTCACACTTTACCATCCCGGTCTCGCTCAGCGTGGCGACGACAGGCATGGTGCTGGCATGCCTGACCGTGCTCCGCTGGCGGCTGGATGAGAACCCCGATCTCAACCTGGATCTGCGTGAAATCGACAATCTCGCCCGAACGTTGGATGTTTCCCACGAGCGCGGCCCGATCATGGTGATCTATGAGTATCAGATAGACGCCGACGACGTATATGACTTTGTCGTTGGCATTCAGGAGATGCGCAGGGTCCGTCAGCGCGGCGGCGCGCTAAGCTGGTCGGTATATGAAGATATTCAGCGGCCCGGGATTTTTCTTGAGACCTTTGTCATTGGCACCTGGGTTGAGCATCTGCGTCAGCAGGAGCGCCATACGGTGAACGACCTGCTGATCCAAAGCAAAGTCTATAATTTTCATCGCGGTGGTGAACTGCCCGAGGTTCGCTACCTGGTAGCGCCCATCAAATAAATAACACAACCCATAACCCGTTATCACTATTGAGGATCAGGTATGAGCACAATCAAAACGCAGGATGGCACGCAGATTTATTACAAAGACTGGGGTTCAGGCAAGCCGGTACTGTTCAGCCACGGCTGGCCGCTGGATGCTGACATGTGGGATAGCCAGCTGAACTTCCTGGCCGAGCGCGGCTATCGCGTTATCGCCTTCGATCGCCGCGGCTTTGGCCGCTCGGATCAGCCGTGGGAGGGTTACAACTACGATACCTTCGCCTCTGACATCAACGACCTTATCACCACGCTCGATCTGCGTGACGTTACCCTGGTCGGTTTCTCGATGGGCGGTGGCGACGTGACGCGCTACATTGGTCGTTACGGCAGCGAGCGCGTAAAAGCGCTGGTGCTGCTGGGGGCGGTGACGCCAATCTTCGGCAAAGCCGCCGACTACCCGCAGGGTGTCGATCAGAGCGTATTTGAGGGTATTCGCGACGGATTACGTAAAGATCGCGCCCAGTTTATCAGCGACTTCTCGACTCCGTTCTACGGCACTAACGCCGGGCAGAGCGTCTCTGAGGGCGTGCTGACGCAGACGCTAAATATTGCCCTGCTCGCTTCGCTGAAAGGTACTATCGACTGCGTTACCGCCTTCGCAGAGACCGATTTCCGTCCGGACGTGGCGAAAGTAGATGTCCCGACGCTGGTGATCCACGGCAGCAACGACCAGGTCGTGCCGTTCGACACCACCGGTAAAGTCGCAGCGGAAACCATCCGCGGCGCGGAATTGAAAGTGTACGATAATGCGCCGCACGGCTTCGCCGTTACGCACCAGGATCGGCTCAATAACGACCTGCTGGCCTTCCTGCAGTCGCTGTAAAAGTAGCTCAACGGGGGAGCGCTCAGGCGCTCTCCCTGCTGCATTGATAGCTTACAACAATCGTTCTCTATATCTTTCCCCTCTGTAATTTTTGAACCATACTTAAGTCAAATATGCATATTTCCTTTGAGCTTTTGTTCAACAATAGAGGAGGAAGTCATGCAGTTAGTGAGTGAAAAGTGTGTAGTATCTTCTCAGGATTTTGAATTTCTTGCTTTCAGCTTCGCTCAGATGCGTTCGCAAGGTCGCCACCTCTGCACGGAGGCTATCACAGGCAATATGGACGATGATTGTAAGATGCGGTTCCTGCAACGCTACGATCACCATCTTGAGCAGCTACAGGAAAGGTTAGTGACAGTGTAGTTCAATGCCGGGCGGTGGCCGCCGCCCGGCGTTCGCCTTCAGTGCTGTCGGCATTGTTACAGGTGAAATAGCACCCCATCCAGCCAGTCCAGAACCCGACGATTAAGCAGCGAACGATTGTGCATCTCACAGTGGCTTCCCGCCCCTTCTGCCGCACTGAAGTGTAAAAGCGCCTTCGGACACGCCAGCCGATCAAAGAAATCCTGCGCACCGCGCGCCAGCGGATCGTTTTCAGCCTGAGTCAGCAGCGTTGGGCAGGCGATTGCCCCGGCACGTCCCTCCATGGTGAACTGCTCCGCAGAGCGCAGATAATCGCCAACGTTATCGACGCCATGCGTCCAGAAGCCACGCTGCATGATCTTCCATTTCAGCTGTGGCTCGGCAGCGATCGCCTGAGTAAGACGCGCCAGCGTCTGCGCATCGAGATCGCCAAGGTTATTCACCGCATCAGGTGCCGCGCCAAGCTTGCCAACAAAGTCACGAAACTGTCCCACGATGCTCCACAGCCCGGGATCGGCGATGCAGGCGGCAAGGCGATGCTCTACGGATGCCGCCCGGGGGGCAAGATAGCCGCCCAGACTCTCGCCGAAAATCGCAATGCGATTGGGGGCGACGACGGGAAGATGCAGGGTAAAATCAATCACCGCCGTGATGACCGTTTCCCAGTCGGGCCGCAGGGGCATGTTCTGCTCGAACAGCATTTCGCCCTGACCTGGCCCGTCGAAAATCAGGCAGTGATAACCCCGGCGAGAGGCAGCTACCGCGGAGAAAAAATAGAGGTCCGTGACGGTAGCATCGTAGCCGTTGTTGAGAATAATCAGTGGACGCACCTCCTGCTCCATCCCGATAGCGGGAATGAGCCAGGCGGGCATGGATGTCCCCTCAAAGGGGATGCGCATCGGTTCAAGGGGATAGTTACAGAGTGCCAGTCCAGCGTTAAAGAGATCTCTCTGCCGGTTAAACGCTTCTAGCAGACGCGGGTCGCGCTGTGGCCCAAAGAGCGGGCGATACGAGGTCGCATAGAAGGCGCTGGCACGGAGAAACAGCTCCCGGGCGCTGCTGCGCAATCTGCGGCGCTGGCACTGCGTGGCCTCCTCCGCCAGCCTCTCCCCGGCAGCCGTCCAGGCGTTATAAAAATCGCTGTCATCCCCGTCACCTACCGCCTGACCGACGGCCAAAATCTCACCGAGATCGGCCCCGCCGTAGGGTATGTAAGCCACGGGCCACGTACCAAATTCGTCATGCATTGGATCTCTGAATGCCAGTCCCATATCACCTCCGCGTCGCATAATTGATAGAGACGCCAGAGTAGGTCGATTTTTAGGCAGAAAAAGCGATTGTCCTCCCTAAACGGTGTTTGCAGTGGTAAGCACAAGTAACTATGTGTTCTTATGAATGAAGTTTCTTATCGTAAAGGCAGACAGGTATGGAAATTAACATGCAAGGAGCCATTGCTCTACGCACGGCAGGCCAGTATGAAAAAAGCCGGGAACTGCTGAGGGAGCTTGCTGAGATCCAGGCGTTAAAAGCGGAAGCGCTGCTCAATATCGCCTGGTCATACGACAACGAGGGGCTGGAAGAGCGCGCCGCTGAGTATTATCAGGCTGCGCTGAACGAAGGGCTGGAGGGCGATAATAAGTTTGAAGCACTGCTCGGCCTCGCCTGTACTTACCGCTGCCTTGGGAAGTACGAGAAAGCTAAACAGGGATTCGAGGAGATTATCAGAGACTACCCTGAGGCTAGCGAAGCGATACCCTTTTATGCCCTGTGTCTGCACAACCTCGGTGAGCACGATCGCGCAATGACGCTAATGCTTGAGCTGGTGTCGAACCATCCGCCAACGCCGGGTATTCAGCGGTATGCCAAGGCATTGGCTTTTTACTCTCAGAATCTAAGTTAGGTTGAATACTATGCAAGAAATTGATTTTTATATGGTAGACGCCTTTGCCACCACCACGTTTGCTGGTAATGCCGCAGCCGTATGTCCGCTCACGGAATGGTTACCCGATGAGACATTACTGAAGATGGCGAAGCAGCATAACCAGTCAGAAACAGCCTTCTTTGTCGCCAGTGATAATGGCTTTGAGCTGCGCTGGTTTACCACTCAGGATGAAATAAATCTGTGTGGCCATGCCACCCTTGCTGCTGCACACGTCATTTTTGAACACCTTAATTACCCCGATACCACTATCCATTTTGCTACCCGGTTTGTTGGCCCACTGACGGTAACACGCAGCGGCGAATGGCTGACGCTCGATTTTCCTGCCTGGCAAACAGAGCCGGTTATGCCGCTGCCTTTACTGCTGGAGACGTTGGGCATTACGGAGTGCAAAGAGGTACGCGTGGCGCGTGATTACCTTGTGGTACTGGACAATCAACGCCAGGTCGAGGCAGTCCGTCCTGATATCAACGCCATGCTCCCTCTTGGGAAAATGGTCTGTATAACAGCACCTGGCGAAGGAGAATACGATTTTGTCAGCCGCTTCTTCTGCCCGGGGGAAGCCGTCGCGGAAGATCCTGTGACAGGATCTGCGCATAGCATGCTCATTCCCTACTGGGCGGAAAAACTGAATAAGACCGAGATGCTGGCGCATCAGGCCTCAGAGCGTGGAGGAGACCTGCGCTGTCAGCTCGCGGGCGATCGTGTCCATATCAGCGGGCAGGCAATCACCTATCTTATTGGTAAGGTGCTGTTACGTTAAAACGTGCTGGCATTCGTCGCCGTAATCCGTACCATACGCGACATAGAATGAATGACGACCCGGTCAACCGAGACAGTACACCATGCAAGAGCATCAAGACGTTAACAAGAAAGAGCAGTACAACCTGAACAAATTGCAGAAGCGCCTGCGCCGCAACGTGGGCGAAGCCATTGCCGACTTCAATATGATTGAGGAAGGCGATCGCATTATGGTGTGCCTCTCCGGCGGTAAGGACAGCTACACCATGCTGGAGATCCTGCGCAACCTGCAGCAGAGCGCGCCGGTTAACTTCTCGCTGGTGGCCGTGAACCTCGACCAGAAGCAGCCGGGCTTCCCGGAGCATATCCTGCCTGCCTACCTGGAGCAGCTGGGCGTCGAGTATAAAATTGTCGAGGAGAATACCTACGGCATCGTGAAAGAGAAGATCCCCGAGGGCAAAACCACCTGCTCGCTCTGCTCACGCCTGCGTCGCGGCATTCTCTACCGCACCGCTACGGAGCTGGGCGCGACCAAAATCGCTCTCGGCCACCATCGTGACGATATCTTACAAACGCTGTTCCTGAACATGTTCTACGGCGGCAAAATGAAAGGCATGCCGCCGAAGCTGATGAGCGATGACGGCAAGCATATCGTTATCCGTCCTCTGGCCTACTGCCGGGAAAAGGATATTGAGCGTTTTGCCCAGGCCAAAGGCTACCCGATTATCCCTTGCAACCTGTGCGGCTCCCAGCCGAACCTCCAGCGCCAGGTGATCGCTGACATGCTGCGCGACTGGGACAAGCGCTACCCGGGCCGCATCGAAACCATGTTCAGCGCCATGCAGAACGTGGTGCCGTCGCACCTGAGCGATATCTCGCTGTTTGACTTTAAGGGCATTACCCACGGTTCGGAAGTGGTGGACGGTGGCGATCTGGCGTTTGACCGTGAATCCATTCCTGTGCAGCCTGCGGGCTGGCAGCCGGAAGAGGATGAGACGCCGCTGGATGCCCTGCGCCTCAACGTGCTGGAAGTGAAATAATCTGATTGCTCTCCGGCAGGCTATCGCCGGAGAGTTTTATCCCTGCCCTACTTAAGCAGCATCACCCGGCAGCTCTTGCCTTTGATCTTACCGCTCTGTAACTGCTTCCACGCCTGACGGGCCACGCTCTGCCGCACCGCCACGTAGACATGCGCCGGATGCACGGTGATCTTGCCGATATCCGCCCCGTTTAATCCCATGTCACCGGTCATCGCACCCAGCACGTCTCCCGGACGCATCTTGGCTTTCTTACCGCCGTCAATCACCAGGGTCGCCATCTCCGCCTCCAGCGGCACCACCTTAACGTTGGCAGGCGCATTGAGCCAGTTCAGCTTCAGCTGCAGCATCTCGGCGAGGATGTTGGCGCGCTGCGCCTCTTCCGGGGCGCAGAAGCTGATCGCCAGGCCGCTGTTACCGGCGCGAGCGGTACGGCCGATGCGGTGGACGTGCACCTCCGGATCCCACGCCAGCTCGTAGTTCACCACCAGCTCCAGAGATTTGATATCCAGGCCACGGGCGGCGACGTCGGTGGCGACCAGCACGCGGGCGCTGCCGTTGGCAAAACGCACCAGGGTGCGGTCGCGATCGCGCTGCTCGAGATCGCCATGCAGGGCCAGCGCCTCCTGGCCGGCGTCGTTCAGCGCATCACACACCTCCTGGCAATCCTTTTTGGTATTGCAGAAAACCACGCAGGAGGCAGGCTGATGCTGGCTAAGCAGCTTTTGCAGCAGGCCGATTTTGCCCTGCCGCGAGGTTTCAAAGAACTGCTGCTCGACGGCAGGCAGCGCATCCACAGTGTCGATCTCGATGGTCTGCGGCGAGCGCTGAACGCGACCGCTGATCGCCGCGATGGCCTCGGGCCAGGTAGCGGAGAAGAGCAGCGTCTGGCGCGACGCGGGTGCAAAGCGGATCACCTCATCAATGGCGTCGCTGAAGCCCATATCCAGCATCCGGTCCGCCTCGTCCATCACCAGGGTTTGCAGAGCGTCGAGGTTAACGGTGCCCTTCTGCAGGTGATCGAGCAGGCGGCCCGGCGTGGCGACAATAATATGCGGCGCGTGCTGTAACGAGTCGCGCTGCGCGCCAAAAGGCTGGCCGCCGCAGAGCGTCAGAATTTTGATGTTGGGCATATAGCGCGCCAGACGGCGCAGCTCGTTGGCGACCTGATCGGCCAGCTCGCGGGTCGGGCAGAGGATCAGGGATTGGGTCTGGAAGCGGCTGGCATCAATGTGCTGCAGCAGACCGAGGCCAAACGCCGCCGTTTTACCGCTGCCGGTTTTTGCCTGCACGCGCACATCCTGCCCCGCCAGGATCGCGGGCAGCGCCGCCGCCTGTACGGGCGTCATGGTGTGATAACCCAGCTCGTTAAGGTTATCGAGCTGGGCTGTGGGCAGGGTATTCAGTGTTGAAAAAGCGGTCACAATATTTTCTCGCGGTAAAAGGCTACGTCAGCAGGCGCGTATCCTCTCAGATCTGCCTCTTTAACGCGACATTTTAATCGGCTCCTCATTGGGCGGCGGGTCGGGCAGCGGCTGTGGCCGGGGAATAGGTTCAGGAACCGGGACCGGATCGGTAGGCACCGGATCGGCGGGCAGAGAGTCTGTGGGATTCAATAAGGTAAGGCCGGACATGTTTTACCTCCTGGTGATGGCATCGCTCCCTTTAAGGGTAGAAGCTGATGAACAAGAGGCAAAAAAAAGCCGACTTTTTGAAGTCGGCGTCGTACGAATCAATTGTGCTATGCAGTAATTCAAAAAAGGAAGTAAGACAATATGGAGCGCAACGCCCATCGCTTGACGTTGCATTCACCTGCGAGAGAGATATTGCCTTAAGCGCGCTGGTTGTTTATTGATTTCGCGCAAGTAAAACGGCGTTTTTATGTTCGCGTTTTGTTAAAAATGTGAAATTTTACAGCCATTTACTGCGATGCAGCCACCAGGTCACGCCGCCGATCAGTACCACCAGCATCAGACAGAAGAGAGGAAAGCCCATGTGCCACTCACCGCCGGGGATCCCGCCCAGGTTGACACCAAACAGGCCGGTTAAAAAGGTACTGGGTAAAAAGACCATTGCCATCAACGACATAGTGTAGGTTCTGCGCGACAGTGACTCCTGCATCACCTGGGTGATCTCATCGGTCATCACCGCCGTGCGGGCAATACAGGCGTCGATTTCATCAAGCCCACGGCCCAGCCTGTCGGCGATATCCTGCATCCGCCGACGCTGATCGTCATTCATCCATGGAAAACGTTCGCTGGCCAGCCGAGCATAGACGTCGCGCTGGGGAGCCATATAGCGGCGCATGACGATAAGCTGCTTACGCAGCAGGGCCAGAAAACCGCGCGGGGGGATCTGCTGATCGAGCAGGTTATCTTCCAGATCGATGATCCTGTCGTGCAGCTGCTCAATAAACTCGCTGGCGTGATCGGTAAGGGCGTCACAGACGTCCACCAGCCAGCCACCGCAGTCAGCAGGCCCGGTCCCCTCCTCCAGATCCCTGACCACGTCGTCCAGCGCCAGCACTTTACGCTGGCGGGTAGAGACAATCAGGCGCTCGTCCATATAGACCCGCATGGCAACAAGCTGATCGGGACGTTCATCGGTGCTGCCGTTAATGCAGCGCAGCGTAATTAACGTCCCTTCGCCCATGCGGGTTACGCGCGGGCGCAGACTCTCCCCCGCCAGCGCATCGCGTACGTTATTAGGGAGCAGCGGCGTAGATGCCAGCCACTGAGCGCTCTCCGGCTGGGTGTAGTTCAGATGTAGCCAACACGGATGCGCAGCGTCAATGACGTCGTCATTGCCCAGCGGCTTTACGCCACCCTTGCCGTCCAGCAGCCAGGCAAAAACCGCATCCGGCACGTTAACGTCCGATCCCTTAATCGCCTCCACGGCTCCTCCACATTCAGCATGCTAATAGTGACAGTCTAGCCGGATGGTGAAAGTAAGTAATCTGAAAATTAGCCATCGCACTGAATTTGCAGGGGAAAGCGTGAAGAGTCAGCCGCCGCTGCGTCCGCTAAGCGGTAGTTACGCGTTCTGCTTTGCAGGTCAGTCACCTGGCGTTTAAGTACGTCAGAGGATCCTGCCAGCTCATCCACCATCGTGGCGTTACTCTGCGTAACGCGCTCCAGTTCGGAAAGCGCCTGGGTAATCTGCGCGATGCCTTTTTCCTGCTGCAACGTGGCCACGGCGATCTCATCCATCAGCTTGCTCAATAATCCAGAGCCAGAGACGATATCGAGCATATTCTTTTCCGCCTCGCCCACCACGGTTGCCCCCTGGGTGACGTTTTGCGCGGTAACGTCGATGAGGGATTTAATGCTTTTTGCCGCCTCAGCGCTGCGGTGGGCAAGATGGCGGACCTCACCGGCCACAACCGAGAAGCCTTTGCCATGCTCTCCTGCCCTTGCCGCTTCTACCGCGGCATTCAGCGCCAGAATATTTGTCTGAAAGGCAATGCCATCAATCAGGGAGATAATCTCCGTCATCTGGCGCGCGCAGTCGGTAATAGACTGCATGTTCGAGGCTACCTGCGCCATCAGCTCGCCGCCCTGACGGGCGCAGCGAGTCGCCTCACTCGCCTGCTGGCTGGCAAGCTGAGTATTGTTAGCGTTATTTTTGGTGCTGGCCGCCATCTGCTCCATGCTGGACGCCGTCTCGATAAGCGCCGCAGACTGCTCCTCTGTCTTGACCGACAGTTCGGCGCTGCGGGCGGAGAGCTGATGGGAAAGATCCATTGCGGACTGGGACGAGGCGCGAATTTCACGCACCAGAGTAGCAATACTGCTGGCGAGGCTGTTGATGCCAGGGATCAACCGCCCCGCACAGTTATTCCCAAACGCCGGGATTGTCACTGATACGTTTCCCGCTGTGACCTCATCAATACTTTTTTTAACCGTATTGATGGGTGAAACCAAATAGATGGTCATGTAAATCCACATAAATACCAGGGTTAAAGCAGATATTGCACAAACCAGCAGCGCCAGGTTGCTATTTTCCGTGAGCACGATCGCTAATATATCCATTAGCCCAAATGAAGCGAGCAGGTATACCATTATGAACGTGCGCACGCTTGTATTTCTGAACATAAAACAACCCTGTTGTACATCGGTATTAGATATGAATTTTATAACATCCGAAAAAGGCTTTTACATCTCTATTTTCGCTTCATAACGTGTTTGCCGTTAAGTTATACAAATTTGCATGATGTTAGCGCATACCTCTTGTAAAAGGTAATATTCTAGCATTATTCACCAAAAATGGATAAAAAAAGCCCTATCACACAGCAAGATATATCATACAAACAAACCTTAAGATTTCTTAATAATAAGAACAATTCACTTTTCTGAAATAGAGTTAAGCATCACTTAAATGATTTACGGGGTGAATATATAAAAGCTTACAGGTGGTGAAAATTAGCACAAATCAAAAGAGCGCTGACAAACCGTTGAAAAAATAACTTTTTAATATTTTATTTATCGGCAGAATGGTAAACAGGAAGCTTATGTTTAGTCATACACACAGCAAAAATATAAAACCAGGAAGCACATTGTGGCATGTCATCTTGATTCTCTGAATATGTTAGCAACGCCCGTATGGATTGTTGCGCCGGAAAGCGAAGAGCTCATTTATGCTAACCAGCAGGCACAGTCTGTAGCGAAAGGCAGAACCCTGGCATCCATGCGCAGCGGCGAGCACTCTGCCGTGGCACATCGACGCCTTACCGCCTACGCCACCAGCCTGAAAAACCGGGACGATATTATTGAGGTCTGGTCGCTACCGGCTGACGACGGCACCCGGACGCTAAGCTGCAGGCTCTCTGCAGTAGAGCTTGAAGATCGGGGCGAAGTAATCCTCTTTGAGGGGCTGACCCCGCGCGGTAATGCGGGACTTAAGGCGAGCCGCTCGGCTGCCTATCGGCCACGTAAAAACGGGTTTTATGCCCGTTTTTTTTACACCACGTCAGCGCCTATCGTGCTGGTCGATCCGGCCCGGGAGGGGCAAATCGTTGATGCCAACCTCGCAGCGCTACGCTTCTACGGCTACACCTACGAAACGCTCTGCACAATGTATATATGGCAGATCAATACCCTTGGCCGCGGTATTTTACCTGTCGTCGCCGAGATTGCTCACCTGCCCGGAGGACATAAGCCGCTTCACTCCGTTCACCGCCTGGCCAATGGCTCGATCCGGGACGTCCAGGTCGCGGTGGGTCCGGTCGAAATCTATGGCGAACGACTGATACTCTGCGTGATCCACGATATGAGTGAACAGCGAGATCTTGAGCAGGCGCTGGAGAGTGCCAAACGTCGGGATCCGTTGACCCGGTTATTTAATCGCCTCGAGGCGGTACAGCAGCTTGAAAAGCAGCTTCCAGCGGCCAATGATTTCAGCCTCCTGCTGGTGAATATCGATAGCTTTAGACATATCAACCAGCGCTACGGGCACAGAAAAGGCGACGAGGTGTTGATCCATCTTGCTCAGGCGCTCAGTGACTGGAGTGAACACATCGTCTTTCGCTGGGATGGAGAGGAGTTTTTGCTGCTGCTGCCTGACACCGCCCTGGCGGCAGCGCTGATGACAGCAGAGGATCTGCGTGCCGAGGTGGAGAAGATGGCGATACCCGATATCCCTCCGCTTACCGTCAGCGTCGGCGTCGCACAGTATCTGGCTGGAGAGAGCCTGGACTCGCTGTTCCAGCGCGTTGACGAGGCGTTATACCAGGCAAAAAACAGAGGCCGCAACCGCGTGTTTGCGGCCTGATCGCCTATAAGACGCTTACAGGCAATGACGTTCAGGAAAGCTGGCTGTACGCCTCATCGCTGACCGGCTCCAGCCACTCGTTGGAGGCCCCCTCGGCGGGGATCTCCACGGCTATGTGCGCAAACCAGCTGTCGTGCGCCGCGCCGTGCCAGTGCTTGATCCCCGCCGGGATATGCACCACGTCGCCAGTTTTTAGCTCGCGGGCAGGCTGGTCCCATGCCTGATACCAGCCTCGGCCTCCGGTCACCAGCAGGATCTGTCCGCCCTTGTGGTGAATATGCCAGTTATTGCGGCAGCCAGGCTCAAACGCCACGTTGCCAATATTTACCCCCTCGGTGGAGAGCATGGTGAGATAGCTGTTCCCGGTGAAATACTGGGCATAGGTCTCGTTCTTCTCCCCACGAGGGAAGACGCTGTTACCGTCAAATGTTTCGTTCATGGTTGCTCCGCTATCTGTCAACGTGATTAAGGTTGCGAGTATAACGGCCCACCCTGGTCGCGATTAGAGGGAGGAATAAGGACGGGCTTATGAGCTGGACTCATAGATAAGCCCGTCCGGTGTGCATCAAACCTCTTCCCGCAGCTTCAAATTTTTATTGAGCACAACGCTGAGCAACAACACGACGATCATCAGCGCGGCCACAAATACAAAGGCATGAGGTAGAGAGCTGTGATGAGCGATAAAGCCGATCATCGCCGGACCAGCCAGAACGCCGATATAGCCCAGCGTAGTCACGGCGGGTACAGCGACCATCTGCGGCATGCTCGTTTGCTTACCAATCTGGCTAAACATGACCGGGACAATGTTGGCGCAGCCAGCACCGATAAGCAGATAGCCCACCAGTAGCAGAGCCAGGGAGGCAGCGGTAAAAATCAGGCAGAAGCCAGCAAAGGCCATGATGGCCCCGCAGACCACCACTCGCAGTTGACCAACGCGAGCAATAATCGCATCGCCGCTAAGCCGCCCGATGGTCATCGCCACGGCAAAGCAGGTAAAGCCCAGCCCACCCAGCGAATCCGCCACGTTTCTGACCTCAACCAGATAGACCGCGCTCCAGTCGAGAACGGTTCCTTCGGCCAGGAAGACAATAAAGCAGATCACGCCAAGGAGTAGCACCTCACCTCTGGGAATAGCGAAGGCCGGACCTTCAGCCGGGTTAGCATAGGGCAGAAAATGGCGAAAGCTGACCGCAACCAGCAGAGTCACCAGCAGCACAATCAGCAGCGTGGCGCTCAGAATAGAGAGGCCCATGCTGAGCAGGCCGGTCATAAGCCCTGCCCCGGCAATGCCGCCGACGCTGTACATCCCATGAAAGCCGGACATCAGCGGCACGTTCTCGTTTTTTTCCACCAGAATCGCCTGGATATTCATAGCGCAGTCGGTCATGCCTATCCCGGTACCGAAGAGAAGCAGCAGCAGGCCCAGGCTAAGCGGGCTATCAGCCAGCGTCAGGAAAGGCATCGACAGGATGATGATCAGCACGGCGCAGCCAATGATCTTCCGGCAGCCAAAGCGGGACGATAGCGGCCCGGCCAGGGGCATGGAGATAATCGCCCCGCCTCCCAGACAGAGCAGCAGGAGACCAAGCAGGGCATCGTTGGCCCCGGTATTCATTTTGGCAAAGGGCACCATCACCGCCCATGCTGCGGTTGCCAGCCCGGCAACAAAGAAGATGATTCGGGTCGCTAGCTTCTCATTCATGCAGGATCTCTTTTGATAGGGAGTAGATTCGTTTGACGAGACAATTATAATGCACGATTATGCTCTGTGTTGCTCGATGCAAAAAAAATTCAGGAGTTAACGTGCTCGATTATGCAGCTTTACCCGAGCAGCGGCAAGCGCTCATCAGACAGATCCTTGAGGAGAATGGTCGTGTGATCTGTAGCGAGCTGGCTGTTCGTCTGGGGGTATCAGAACATACCGTTCGCCGCGATTTACATGAGCTTAGCAACGACGGTTTCTGTAAAAAGGTCTACGGCGGCGCCGTAATGATCTTGCCGGAGGCCGGGGACTATACCCTGCGCAAAGATAAAAACCAGGCGAAAAAAAGCAGGATCGCGCAGCGCTGTGCCCGGCTGGTTAAGTCCGGTAGCTGCATTTTTATCGACACGGGAACCACTAATCTGGCGATGGCGGAAGCGCTCCCCGCTGAACTGGCGCTCACCGTCGTGACCAATTCGCCGGAGATTGCGGCGGCGCTGCTAAAAAAGCCGCTGTATGAGGTGATCATGCTTGGCGGCCAGGTTCAGCGCGTATCCGGCGGCTGCGTAGGCATGCCAGCCATCGCCCAGATACAGGGGATGCTCTTTGACCAGGGATTTATCGGCGGCTGCGCGATGGCCCCGGAGTCGGGCTTGACGGGGTTCGACTATGCCGACTGCGAATTTAAGAAAGCGGTCATTGCCCAGTGCAACGAGACCATCGTCGCGCTTACTGCGAATAAGATCCCCGCCGTGGCCCGCTACGTAGTGGCCGCCTGTAGTGAGATCGATATCATGGTTGTAGAGGAGAATATCAGCAAAGCCTACGCCAACGCCTTCCGTGGGCACGATATCCGGATCTATACGGTGTAGGCCCGGCAAGCGTAGCGCCGCCGGGTAATCCAATCTTTATGAAAATATCAGCGGCTCTTCTCATAGACCGTCATGGTAAATTCGAGCGCGTCGCGGGTTTCGTTCATATAGGCATGGGGCATATCGGTTCTGGCCACCGCCGAGCCCCCCTCTTTAATAAGGTAATCACGTCCATCAACCCGCAGCGTTAGCTGCCCCTGATTAACAAACAGCAGCTCGCAGGTCTCAGCTGGATGTCCAGATGAGACAAACGCTTCGCCGGGATGCATTACCCACTGCCAAAGCTCCAGCATATCCGGGCCGCTGGTACCGGCCAGCAATTTCGCACTGCCGCCCTTTTCCCCTTGCCACAGCACGGGGATCTCATCCCGGTCGATAAGATGAACCGTCGGTTCGCTGGCAACGTTCACGACGTCAGCGACGGAGACGTTCATTGCAGCAGCGATTTTGCACAGCAGTGCAATGCTGGGATTGGCCCGACAGGCTTCGATATCCACCAGCATCCCCTTGCTGACGCCGGAGCGGCGGGAAAGCTCATCGAGTGAGAGCTTCTTTTGGCTGCGATAGAGTTTGATGCGCTGGGAAACCGCGTCGTTGATGGCGCTAACGTCGGCTCCGCTTGCGGTCGTTATATTGACTTTTTTGGTCATCGGTCGATATCATAGAATAAAACAGTCATTACAGGATTATGCGATGCCTACTATGTTACCGTCAATCAGCCCGGATCTGGCGCGTATCGCGCCCGGCTTCCGCGCGTTAAGTATCTATGTTAAAGCCGCTCCGCTCCGCGATGCCGAACCTGGAAATCGAGCGTTGAAAGAGGCCTGTCAGGCGGTGCTTGACGGTCAGCCTGCGTGGGCCGAAAACCATCTGAACGCCTGGGGTGACGTTTTCAAAGCGTTTGGTGCCAGGCCCAGGCGTACCCCCTGCTCTGCCGAAGCGCTGCGTAAGCGAGTGCTGCGCGACGGCACGATGGCGGCGCTGGATCCGGTCGTCGATCTCTATAACGCGGTCAGCCTGCGCTATGCCGTACCGGTGGGTGGGGAAAATTTCGCCGCCTACAGCGGCTTACCGCGATTGGTCATCGCCGAGGGGACGGAAGCGTTCGATGCTATGAAAGAGGGGCAGCCCACCGTCGAGTCACCGGAGCCGGGAGAAGTTATCTGGCGTGACGATATTGGCGTAACCTGTCGCCGCTGGAACTGGCGTCAGGGCGTCCGCACCCGCCTGAGCGCATCCGATAAAGAGATGTGGTTTATTCTGGAAAGCCTGCCGGAGATGCCTCTCGATGAGCTGCACGCCGCCGGCAAGATGCTTACCGACGGCCTTACGCAGATGATGCCTGGCCTGACGTTTGAGACCACGCTGGTGAGTGTCTAACCCCGTACCGGCTTAATGTTCTGATTCATCCGGAAGAGGTTTGTCGGGTCGTACTTATTCTTCAGCTCCACCAGCCGTTCCCAGGTCGCACCGTAGGCGAAGGCGATGCGATCGGTCTCATCATGGGTGAGGAAGTTAATGTATGCCCCGCTGCTGGCAAAGGGTTGTGATCTCGCGAAAAACTCTCGCGCCCAGGTGATGCAGCGCTCATCCTCGGCGGCGGTCTCCCAGCGACCGTGAACATTCATTACGTAGTTGGCATCCCGGTTTGAGTAGGCCATCGCGTCGGGCGCTACGCTGGCCGTCTGGCCGCCAATCGTCCCGATAAATATTTCACAATGAGGTGACGGCAGTTTGGCGGCAAATTCGACGATCGCATCGATAACGCCGTCGCTGAGCTGCGAGAAGTTGTGCGACTTCCAGTAGTTGCGCGCCCCTTTTACCAGCAGCGGATCGAAGGCCTGCTGCCAGGCGACATAGGGCTGCACGCCGATGTGTTCGCCGAGCACCGTGCCAAACCCGCGCAGCGGCTCGATTAGCCTCTCGCCCTCTTCAGGATCGCCCGCATAGCACAGCGCCAGCGCGACCATCTCTTTCCCGTGTACGTCCTCGGGCAAGAAGGGTAGCGGAGGGGCTTTGCGCGTGACCATCCAGACATTAAGCTCATCCGGCATCGTCTCGGTGAACCGGGCAAACTGTGAGATGACCTGTTTTGCCTCAGCAAACGGAAAGACGATAAGCCCGCTCAATACGTTCGGTCCGACGGGATGGAGCTGGAACTCGAAGCGCGTCACCACCCCGAAGTTGCCGCCCCCGCCCCGCAGTCCCCAAAAGAGATCCGCATTTTCTGTTTCGCTGGCGTGCAGCTGGCGGCCATCTGCCGTGACGACCTCAACGGAGAGCAGGTTGTCTATGGTCATACCGTACTTCCGACTCAGCCAGCCGAAGCCGCCGCCGAGCGTCAGGCCAGCCACTCCCGTAGTCGAGTTGATGCCCAGCGGCGTGGCAAGACCGTGGACCTGGGCTGCCTCATCAAAATCGTTGAGCGTGCAGCCTGGCTCAACGCTGGCCCGGTGGGTATTCAGGTCTACCAGCACTTCCTTCATCAGCGAGAGGTCGATCATCAGACCGTCGTCGCATACGGCATTACCAGCAATGTTATGCCCACCTCCTCGGATTGAGATAAGAAGATCCTGCGTGCGACCAAATTCGATAGCCTGGACGACATCTTCAGCCGACATGCAACGGGCGATCAGGGCGGGTCTGCGGTCGATCATGGCGTTCCAGATCTGGCGCACCTCGTCATAGCCTGCCTCATCAGGGAGGATCACTTTCCCATGGAAGTGCGTTTTGAACTCGTCGATATTGTCCTTAGGTAACTCGTTCATGATTGTCTCCTGGATGTGTGTATCCCTACCAATTATGGTGGGTTCCTCGCAGGTTCTGCTGGATTCCAGGAGACTTGTTAAGAAGTTTGTTAACCCGGTCATAATCAGGTTTGGCACTGGACCACGCCTCTGTCCAGGGTTGCGCCCTACTCGATACAGTGCGGATCGGGATTGCGTAAGCCACTTACCAGTTGCGTAAACACCGCAATAATTTTCGGCAGGGCCTTCTCCGGCTCGTTGCTGGCCGCTATCCAGAGCGCGGCATTCATCGCGGCGCTGTTTAACATATGTGCTGCGGCATCGGCATCTACGGCTTTGAGTACGCCGCATTCAAGCATTTTTTTAACCGTCTGGCGGGTGGCATCAAGGCAGCTTATCTGCCCGGGCCACTGGGCGGGATCGCCCAGAAACGCCGGGCCATCAAGCAGCACGATGCGCCGCACCTCGGGATCCAGCGCCATCTTGATATAGGCAACGCCTTCAGCCAGCAGCCTTTCCCAATCGTCGCTGGCATGAGAGGCGTCAGCCTTAGCACGCTCTGCCATTTCTCCATCAATCTGAGCAACAACGGCGGCCAGTAATCCCTTTTTATCACCAAAGTTGTGATAGAGCGCGCCACGGGTAAGCCCAACGCTGGCGGTTAACTCATCCATGGATGACGCGGCGTACCCTCTCTCAGCAAAGGCTTTCCGCGCTGCCGCGATCAGTTTTATGCGGTTCTCTTCCATCGTTTCGCTGCGTCGTTTGGCAACCATACCTTCTCCATATTCATTTGACATACGCCGCGTATGTGTGATTAATTTGACATACGCCGCGTATATTAAACCAACTCACCGTGCTGTGCTTTACGTTTTTCACCCTGAATAAAGTAAAGGAAACCCTATGATACAACGCGAACCGATTTTCCCCGCCAGCCGCCATGCTCTCTATGAGGAGCACGGCTATTCTGCTGCGATACGTTCCGGCGATTTGCTGTTTGTTTCCGGCCAGGTGGGAAGCCGCGCCGATGGCACACCGGAGCCAGATTTTGCCGCGCAGGTGCAGTTGGCGTTTGATAACCTGCAAGCGACGCTGGCGGCGGCGGGCTGCACATTTGAAGATCTGATTGATGTCACCACCTTTCACACCGATCCGCAAAATCAATTTCCCACGATCATGCAGGTGAAAGAGGCTATTTTCCCGCATCCCCCCTATCCAAACTGGACAGCCGTGGGCGTTACATGGCTCGCAGAATTTGATTTTGAAATTAAGGTCATAGCCCGAATACCTACCCCTTAGTCGCTCATCATCTAAACGAGGAGACACGCTTATGTCATTAGATCCGATTCTATTAATGGGTGGTTCCGGTTCAATTGGTCGCCAGGCCGCTCGGGCGATACACGCTATCTATCCCGATGTTCCCCTGCTGGTCGGTGGCCGCGAGCTTACCAAAGCGCAGAATGCAGCGGCAGAAATGGGACATGCGCAAGGTGTCGCGCTCGATACGGCGTCTGCTGACCTGGGGCTTGGCGAGCAAAAAGTCAGCGCTGTGGTCGTTCTCTATAAGGATCATGCCCTTGCCGGACTCCGCTTCGCCCAGTCGCGCGGCATACCGCATCTGAGTATCTCGTCGGGGATATTTGAGATCGCCCCGGAAATCGCCAGCTTTATGAATGCACCGAGTGCCTCAGCGATCGTGCTTGGCTATGAGTGGCTGGTAGGCGCCACCACGGTTCCTGCGCTCCATCTGGCAAAATCATTCAGCGAGGTGTCTGAAATTCGCATTGGTGCTCTGGTTGATGAAGAGGATACCGGCGGTCCGGCGGTAGCCGCTGATTTCGAACATCTGAATCACCTGCTGCCGGAGGCGCTTACGCTCCGGGAGGGTATCTGGCTATGGCGTGAGGGCGACGACGCCAAAGCGGTTTTCTCCGCGCTCGACGGTACTGACATTAACGCTACCGGCTTCTCCTCAATCGACGTGACGGGTCTGGCCGCCGCTACCGGCGCACACAGCGTTCAGTTCGACCTGGGTCAGGGCGTCAGCTCGAGCCGACGTAAAGGCGGTGCATTATCGACGGAGATCGTTCTTGATATTTCTGGCCTCGACCACTCAGGAGAGGCACGTCGCACCCGCCATGCGGTTGTGCATCCGGGCGGTGCGGCACCGTTGACAGGGATGGGGATAGCCTTGCTCCTTGAACGGCTGCTCGGGCTGGATGGAGAGTCGCCGGTAGCGCCTGGATTATACTTCCCTTATCAGATTCTGGATGCCGCGCGCTATTTAGCGCGTCTGGCGCAGGAGGGGGGTGAGGTTGTGGAGCTGCCTTCGTCATAGGGGTAACGTGGGGCACGGAGGCCCCACGCTGTTTACAACGACAGCATGCCGAACGGTTATTCAGGCAGCGCGTACACCACGACCTGATCGCCCACCTGATCCTTCAGGATAGTATTTCCTCCAGCAACGAAGGCGACATACTGACGGCCTTTGTACTCATAGACTGACGGATTGGCTACCGCAGGCGCCTCAACCTGATCGGACCACAGCTCTTCCCCGCTATCCACAGAGTAGGCGCGTACTTTGGCATCCATTGACGCGCCGATAAAGACCACGCCACCCGCCGTCACGGCAGGGCCACCAATGGTAGGCGATCCCCAGCTTTCCGGCATAAAGAAGCCATACTGCTGCGATGCGCCAACCGGGCGACGCCACTTCACATCACCGGTGTGCATATCCAGCGCCACGATTTCACCAAACGGCGGCTGCCAGCATGGCATACCGAGCCAGTTATTCGCGACTAACAGACGCATGCCGTAAGGGGCGCCCTCCTGGGGAGCAAAGCCGCTCTCGTTGCCTGAATCTTTATCCGCGTTGTCATAATCTTCGCGGCTGTAGAGCTTCAGATACTGCACGATGTGTGAGGTGTTAACGATGGCAATCTGTTTTTGAGGATCGAACGCTACGCCGCCCCACTGAACGCCACCGGCACTGTCCGGATAGGTCAGTGCGCCTTCGCCCTTCGTGGTGGGCGGTGTGTACATCCCCTCATAGGTCAAATTATCCCACAGGCGGGAACACTGACCGGCACCGACAACATCCGCCAGTTTCCAGATCTCTGGCTTCTTCGATTGATCGAGCAGCGGCGCGGGTTTCGTCGGGAACGGCTGCGTTGGTGAGAGCACCTCGCCCTGCACCGAACCATCGCCCTGCGGCACAGGACGCTCCTCGATAGGCCAGACATCCTCACCCGTCAGGCGGTTCACGACAAACAGAAAGCCCTGCTTGGTCGCCTGGATCAGCGCCGGGATCTGTTTGCCGTTGACGGTGATATCCATCAGGGTCGGCGCAGAGTTGATATCGTAATCCCATACGTCGTGATGTACCCATTGACGAGACCAGACCACTTTGCCGGTGTTGATATCCAGCGCGGTGGTGGAGGTTCCCAGCGGAATGGGTTTAACACGGTTGCCGCCCCAGTAGTTCGGAGACGGGGATGAAACTGGCAGATAGACCAGACCATTAGCCTCATCGGCAGACATATGGGTCCAGACGTTGGCTGTACCGGTGCTTTTACGGATCTCTGCCGGAATCGCTTCGAAGGTCCACTCACGCTCGCCGGTTTGCGCATTGATTGCGAACACGGTACCCGGAGGCGCTTCGGCGTACGCCCAGTCTTTTCCGGCCCAGCCCACAAGCAGATGGTTGCCGACTACGGTTGGCGGTTGCAGGATAGATAATGGGTATTTAGCGTTAACCGTGTTCCACTGATTGATGTCCAGCACGCCATTGTCAGCAAAACCGCTGCACGGCTTACCTGAATCGGCATCCAGCGCAAAGAGGTTGCCATCCACGGTGCCCATATAAACAATCTTCTGGCACGCCTCGCCGGCAACCGGATTTTTAGCCTGCCAGTACGAGACGCCACGGTTTTTCAGTACCGGCTGGGTCAGGGCTTTGCGCGACGATTTGGTGTCGTAATGCCACTTCTCCTTCCCTGTCCCAGGATCGAGCGCAATCAGGCGATCGAAAGGGGTACCAATGTAGATCGTCTCGTTGGCAAAAACAGGCGTCGCTGACCAGACGGTGGCCGAAATATCCCCTTTCCCGTCCGAGACGTCACCGGTATGAAACTCCCAGACTTTGGTTAATTTATTGACGTTGTCCGCGTTGATCTGCGTCAGCGGACTGTATTTCTGGGCGTTAAGCTGACCATGGAAGCTGTCCCAGGTGGCCGTAGAGGGGACCAGCGGCGTCGCAGGCTGCGCGGCGGATTCCACTTTCTGCCCGTCATTTTTGCCCGTAGAGGCATCGTCGGTGGTTTTAGTCGTCCCAGGTGCCTGTTGATCGGCCGCATCTACGTTCAGCTCTTCCTGAGTTCCCTGAGATGCCTCAGCGGCTTTATCCTGCGCATGTAACGTCAGGGGGGCGACCAGCAATGCCAGCGCCGTCATGCTGACTTTTAGTAATGGAGAGTGTTTTTCGTTATGCACGGGCGGCTCCTCAGGCTCTGGCGCGATGATTAGGACCAACGGAATGGCTGCTCAGCGCAATCAGACCCATCAGGCCGACCACCATTGCCGCGGTAATGATGTACTGATGCAGCAGCGCGCCAGCAAAACCAATACCGAACAACATCACAAGGGTGACAATAATCAGGAAAATGCGCGCGCCACGGCGGGATGCGCCACGCAGGATAAAGGCTACTATTGCCAGCAGCAGGCTGGCGATGGCCACGCCCAGCGCGCCGATAGTGCCGGTGACGCCGGTGAGCGGCGTCAGCCACGCGTATAAAGCCACCGCGAAGCCAATCACCGCTGACAGCAGCAGCAATATTGTGCCGATGCGTGAGGGTTGAGATTGCAACATACCAGGAAACCCCTATCAAAAATGAACAATAATTAACGTGCGTAAGGGTGGGCTAATGCAGCTGTTATTTATCCAGGGCAACAATTTATGCAGGGCAACAGCAGCGGCATCGCTCACTAGACGTAACTGAGTATAGAAGAAGGATTTTTTTACGCGGCGTGAAGTCGTGGGTGACATCCGGCAGTCTCAACGCGTTGATGCACTATACTGACCATTGCAGTTGTAATTTATAGACGAGGCTGCCCACGGTTAATTATCTAAAAACAACCTTACCCATGACCCTCAGGAGTACAAAATGCAAAAGAGTAAAACCTTGAAAGGGCTGCTAGCCGCATCGGTAGTAGCAGCACTATTCAGCACTGTCAGCGTGCAAGCCCAGACGCAGACGAACGCTGCGCAGGGTGATGCCGCAGGCCAGACCGCATCGAGCGCAAGGCTCAGCTCCGGCGACGAAAAAGCGTTGAAGGACATGGCGCAGGCCAATATCAATGAAGTCGCCGCCGCTAAGATCGCGCTGAGCAAAGCTGAAAGCAGCGACGTCAAAGCATTCGCGCAGAAGATGGTCGATGACCACGGCGCTGCCCTGACTAAAGTCCAGACGGTGGCTCAGCAAAAAGGCGTGACGCTGCCGACCGAGCCGGACGCCCAGCATAAAGCGATGGCCGCCCAGCTGGAAAAGCAGAGCGGCGACGCATTTGACAAGATGTATATGGAAAACGCTGGCACCAAAGATCACCAGATGGTGCTATCGAAGCTGCAGAGTGATGCCAAAAACATCAAGGATGCGGATGTGAAGGCGCTGGCCGACGCGCACACGCCGGTGGTTGAGCAGCATCTGAAGATGGCCCAGGAGATGAATAAATAGGTTCGGTGGGCACCTGGTCCTGCTCAGCGCCACTCCTGAATCGATGGCGTGTCAGAAAAATGATAAGGAGCTGGGAGAGTGTGAAACTGCCGCCCGCCTTGCAGGTGGGCGGCAGTGATTATCAGAATAACAATGAGTAGTTCAGGCCGAAGGTACGGCCGCGGCCTTTATAGGTATACAGGTTCGCAGCACCATAGGTCGGACTGTACAGACCTGGCGCGCGCTGTCCCCACGCGGTGGTATACTCTTCATCCAGCAGGTTTTCTACGCTAAAGCTCAGCTTGCCCACGGGCAGAAGGTAACTACCTAATAAATCCACGGTATTATAACCACCAATCTGCTTACCGTCTTCATCAGACAAATCAAACGTCTGCGTACTTTGTAGACGCAACGTCCAGTCGCCCGGTGCCCAGGTGACCCATGCGCTCATTTTAGACGGGCTGGCGCTGTCAACCGTCAGCTTTTCCCATTTCCCATCGACGCGGGTTTGCGATTTGATGACGTTAAAGTTTGCACCGGTGCTCCACTCGCTCTCTGTAAAGAAATAATCCACCTGGCCTTCAACACCGTAGATGCGACGCTTGTCATCTTCAACGTTGATAGTCATATCGCTTTTGTTAATGTTGATGGTTTTATCAGAGAGCGAATAGTAACCCGCAATCTGGGTGCGCAGGTTATCCCCGGTGTAGCGCCACCCCAGCTCGTAGGCATCAACTTTAATACCATCGAGTCTCGAGTCATTAACGTTAACGCTATTTACCAGACGATAATGGCCGTTCTCCAGCTGATAGGTACCGGAGCCGTAATATTTCGCCAGATCCGGGATCTCAAAGCCCTGTGAGAAGTTAAACCATAGCTGCTGACGATCGGTCAGATGGCCCAGAATACCGGCGTTAAATAGCAGGTTGTTATAGTCGGTTTTGCCGCCCGGTACCGCATCTGCCGAGGTAGCTCTGCCCGTAGCAATTGCCTGCTGTTGGGCGTAACCAATAAAGTCATCGACCCGGTTTTCCGTATACTGATAGCGCACCCCACCGCTCAGGGTGATAGCGGAGAAGTCGTAACTCGTCTGCAGGAAAGGAGCGAGGTTAGTGATGCTATAGCCCGGATAGCGTCCAACGTTATAAGCGTCATCGAGCTTCATGCCACCGCTGGCAGCCGCTTTGTTGAGGTCGAAAAATTGCTGATTGGCGTCGAAGACTTCATGCTCGGCATCCATACCCCATGTCAGCGTCAAATCATCCAGCGGTTTGCTATTGAGGGTAAGCTTACCGCCATAGAAATCGGTTTTTTGCTGTGATGCGCCAATGCTGGTTACCCGTCTACCTGAAAGCGTTGGGAAGGGATAGTACGTCAGGCTCTCATCACGATAGTAAATTTGCGCGAGGAGATCCTGGCCCCAAAAATCGGTGTTGGAATATTGCAGGTTGATCAGGTGACGTTCGGTGCCAGGGATCCGGTCGGAGTCGAGATTATTTTTGTTATATGCGTTGCCGGTCCCCGTCACTGCCGAGAAATTCTCGCCAAGATAGAGGCCGTGCTTACCGTCGGATTCACTTTTGTAATACTGCGTGGTGAGCTGCAACTGCTGGTGATCGTCAATGTTCAGCGTGCCGGTGCCCATCACGTCCAGGCGATCGGAGTATTGTAAACCAGTCTGGGTATTATCAATGATCGCTTCGTTGCCGTTGCCGTCGTACCAGCCGCCAAAGCGTTGCCAGGCGACCGACAGGCGACCTGAAGCATTGTCGTTGCCGCCGCTAACCGCCGCCGCGATGTTTTCGTCATTATCGTTATGGCTGTTGAATCCCGTTTTCATGCCGGTCTGAAACTCAACTTCCGTTTCCGGCTGGCCCTTTTTGGTGACGATATTAATTAAGCCACCGGTGCTGCCACCGCCGTAAAGGGAGGTAGCGCCGGAGATAACTTCAATGCGGGTAATATTAAAAGGATCGATAGAATCCAGCTGGCGACCGTCGCTACGCGAGGAGTTTAAACGCACGCCATCGACCATCACCATCATGGAACGACCACGCATATTCATACCGTAATTGGTACGCCCCTGGCTGCTGACATCCATACCGGGGATCAACTGCGCCAGCACCTCTTTTAACTCTTTGCCCCCCTGCACCTGCTGTTCAATTTCATTCTGTTCAATGACCCAGGTGGTTTGCGCCATGTCGGAGATATTGTGGTTTGTCCGGCTGGCGGCGACCACCAGCGTCTCTTCTTTAGGGTCTTCAGCAGAGGCATTAGCGGCTAACATCATTAATAAACAAGGGTTTATGGCCCAATAACAACGCGGTTTCATTATTATGATCGTCCTGATTATTTCGAGGTATTAGTAGCGTTGATGCCACATAGCGCATAAACGCCAGCCTATCGAGTGATAGTAATTATCAGAATCATATGAATTATCATTACAATGTAAACAGCTAATGTAAAAAAATGTTTCTATAATGACATGATTTTTATGCGGTTTTTGAGTGGACGAAGTGGAACTGGGGGATAAATCGCTGATGCCAGGGTTATCTGGCAGAGAAAAGCAGCTCATCTTCAATCACAGGTCATCTCTGGCGAGCCTTGAATAGAGATATGATGAGCCTTATCGATATTTTTATTTACTGAGGCAGAGTACCTGCTTAGCGTTTCCCTTTCGCGAGGTACTGCTGCATCTCCTTCTCAGGGACCATGCCGCCTCCGGTAGCCCAGACCAGATGGGTGGCGTTAGCCATGGTTTCTGCTGAAAGCGCGTGCTGCCTCTGCCAGGCGAGATTAGCGGTGATGCGCTGTGGCCCACTCATGCCTGCCAACGCGGAGGGTTCAAGCCGGATACCTTCGGTCCGATCCAGCATCGCCAGAAGGTCATACATCGACTCATCGCTGAGCGTATAGCAACCATCAATAAGCTGCTCCATCGCCCGGCCAACAAACCCGGATGCGCGACCGACGGCCAGGCCGTCGGCTGCGGTTTTGTTGTCGATCCCGATCTCCTGTACGGAAATCGCATCGTGCAGGCCGGTACTCATTCCCAGCAGCATGCAGGGCGAGTGCGTTGGCTCAGCAAAGAAGCAATGTACATCATCTCCAAAGGCAAGCTTAAGCCCGAAGGCCACCCCGCCAGGGCCACCGCCGACACCGCAGGGAAGGTAAACGAACAGGGGATGTTCGGCATCAACGGTAATGCCCTTATCCCGCAACTGCTTACGCAGGCGCAGCCCTGCTACCGAGTAACCAAGGAACAGCGTCCGCGAGTTCTCATCATCAATGAAGAAACAGGCTGGATCGGACTCAGCTGCCTTACGTCCCTGCTCAACCGCCACGCTGTAATCCTGTTCATACTCCATCACCTCCACGCCGTGCGAGCGGAGCTTATCCTTCTTCCACTGGCGCGCGTCGGCAGACATATGTACGGTAACGTGGAAGCCGAGCCTGGCGCTAATAATTCCAATTGACAGCCCCAGGTTGCCCGTTGAGCCAACCGCGATTTTATGCTGGCTGAAAAACTGGCGAAACGCAGACGAGAGCAGGATGCTGTAATCATCTGTTGTGGTGATAAGGCCAGCCGCAAGGGCCAGCTTCTCCGCGTGGGCCAGCACTTCATAGATCCCCCCGCGCGCCTTAATCGAGCCTGAAATCGGCAGATGACTGTCTCTCTTGAGCCAGATCTCTCCTGCTACCGGTCCCGTTTTCTCCAGCTCCGCCTGCATCAGCGGGACCGGAACCATATCGGACTCAATGATGCCCGCCGTAGCAGCCGTTTCCGGAAACGCCTGGGCGAGCAGCGGTGCAAAGCGATGCAGTCGGGCCTCGGCATCCTCAGCATCGGCAAGTGTCAGCCCAACGCGTCTGAGGCCCTCCTCCGCAGGCTTAACGCCCGGATTAAACCAGATAGTCTCACGCAGGGACTGCAGTTCGGCCACCACAGGTGATGAAAGGATATCTTTTTTAAGTTCGTTCATAGTCGGCATAAGAAGAGCGTTCCCCTTAGTGCGCCACGATATACATCGTCCGGGTGTAGGCCACATCCTCGGGGTTATTGATTGGATAGCCCTTCAGCCACGGCTTGATCAGGCGCCCGTTGGTGTACTGGTAGATTGGCGCAATAGGCGCTTCCCGCGCGAGAATTTTCTCCGCCGCGTTATAGTCCGCGTTGCGCGCCTCGGCGGTCGGCTCCTGCGCCGCCTGCTTCATCACCTTATCGTAGGCCGGATCGTTGAAACGGGAGATGTTGCCGCTGTGGGTGGAGGTCAGCAGCGACAGGAAGGTAGATGGCTCGTTGTAGTCCCCTACCCACGAGGCGCGGATCACATCGAAATTGCCGGTGTTGCGGCTGTCGATATAGGTTTTCCACTCCTGGTTTTGCAGCTTCACGTCAACGCCGAGGTTCTTCCGCCACATCGACGCCACGGCAATAGCGATCTTTTGATGATTCTCTGAGGTGTTATACAGCAGGGTCAGCTTCAACGGGCGGCCTGGCCCGTAGCCTGCCGCCTGGAGCAGCGTTTTCGCCTGCACGTTCAGCTCGGCCTGGCTCAGGTGCTCCGCATCCGAAGGGTCTGGCTTGAAACCCGCCGTCACGTCGGGGGTGAAGCGCCAGGCAGGCTTCTCTCCGGTTCCCAGCACCTTCTCCGCCATCAGGCGGCGATCGATAGTCATGCTCAGCGCCAGGCGCACGCGGGCATCTGCCGTCGGCCCTTTCTGAGTGTTAAACGCATAGTAGTAGGTACCCAGCTGCGGCGGAGTATAGACCTGGCCGGGGATATCCTTAAGCAGCTTCTGATAGAGGTTTTTCGGGAAGGATTCGGTGATATCAATATCCCCCGCCAGATAGCGCTTGGTGGCCGCCGACTCCTGGTTAATGGGAATAAAGGTAACGGATTTAATCACCGTTTTGCCGTTATCCCAGTAGTGGGCGTTAGGCTCCAGCACCAGCTTCTCGTTAACCACACGATCCTTGAGCACGTAGGCTCCGTTACCCACCAGCTTGCCCGGCTGGGTCCACGCTTTTCCGCTCTCGACGTTGGCCTTTTGCACCGGGTAGAAGGCAAAGCTGGCGGCCAGGTTAGCAAACCAGGGCAGCGGGTTGTCGAGCTGCACGCGCAGGGTGTGCGGATCCACCGCCGTGACCGCCAGCGTGTCCGGCGTGGCTTTGCCATCGATGATGCTTTGGGCATTGCCAATGCCAGCCAGCGCAGCAAACCAGGCAAAAGGCGACGTGGTTTTTGGATCCACCAGCCGCTGCCAGCTGTAGACAAAGTCCTGGGCGGTGACCGGGGAGCCATCCGACCAGCGGGCGTCGTTGCGCAGGGTAAAGGTCCAGCTGCGGTTATCGCTGGTGCTCCACTTTGTAGCCACGCCAGGGATAATCTCCCCCTTCTCGTTCTGGTTCACCAGCCCCTCGTAGAGGTCGCGGATCACCTGAATCTCCGGCAGCCCGACGGCTTTGGCAGGGTCAAGGGTGGCTGGCTCATCTTTGATATGGCGCACCAGGGTCTGCTGCGCCGCCAGTTTAGTTCCTGCGGGCACGTCCGCGGCAAAAGAGGGGGAAGAGAGACCGCATAACCACAGCGCAGCGCAGAGAAGGGAGACGGGATGTTTCATAAGATGACCCTATAGCTAAATGCCCGGCGAAAAGATGGGTTAATTATTTGTTTTCGCATGGAGAAATGCAAACGGCTTAGCAAGATTAGGCGATATTTACTGCCTCGCTCTCATACTGGATGAAACGATTTGAAAAGCGCTGCGCTTTGCCTAACACTTTGTCTATCCCCTGTCTGAAAGGATTGCTATGACCGCCTCACGCCCACGCGCCGAACGGGGCGCTTTTGCTACCGGAATAGAGCACTATGGCCGCTCGCGTCTCGGCGCACCGCTTATCTGGTTTCCGGCTCCCGTGGCTTCCCGAGAGAGCGGCCTGATCCTCGCCGGTACCCACGGAGATGAGAGCGCGGCGGTGGTGACCCTCTCCTGTGCGCTGCGTACTCTCGAACCGGCCCTGCGTCATCATCACGTGGTACTGGCAGTCAACCCTGACGGCTGTCAGCTTGGCCTGCGCGCCAACGCTCAGGGGGTCGATCTCAACCGCAACTTTCCCGCCGCCAATTGGCGGGCCGGTGAGACGGTCTACCGCTGGAACAGCGCCGCGAGCGCCCGTGACGTAGTGCTGTTGGCCGGCGATGCGCCAGGTTCTGAACCTGAAACCCAAAGCCTCTGCCAGCTTATTCACCGCCTGCATCCGGCCTGGGTGGTGTCGTTTCACGATCCGCTGGCCTGCATTGAAGATCCGGCGCAAAGCCCGCTGGGCCACTGGCTCGCCGGGGCTTTTGCCCTGCCGCTGGTGCGCAGCGTCGGCTATGAAACGCCCGGCTCATTTGGCAGCTGGTGCGCCGATATTGGCCTGCACTGCATCACCGCCGAGCTGCCGCCAATATCAAACGATGAAGCCAGCGAGCGCTATCTGCAGGCGATGACCCGCCTGCTGCGCTGGACGAATCAGCGGTGAAGCTGGCCGGTGGTGAAGTGCAGCGCCGGCTCAACGTCCACCGCCAGCCAGGTGGGGCCGTCAAGGTCAGCAAAACGCGCCTGCGATGCCAGCGGTAGCGCCGCCGCAATCGCCCGGGAGGTGCAGAGCATGCAGCCCAGCATCAATTCAAAACCCTGCGCCCGCGCCTCGCTGGCTAACGCTAACGCCTCGGTCAGGCCGCCGGTTTTATCCAGCTTGATGTTAATCATCTCATAGCGTCCGGCAAGGGTTTTCAGACAGCTGCGGGCGTGACAGCTCTCATCGGCACAGATAGGCAGCGGGTGGATAAAGTTCTCCAGCGCGGCATCATTGTTGGCGGGAAGCGGCTGCTCCAGCATCGCCACGCCAAGGTCCGCCAGCAGCTGACAGCGCGCCGCTAAACCTTCGCCGTGCCAGGATTCATTGGCATCGACAATCAGCGTGGCCTCCGGCACGGCGGTGCGTACCGCCACCAGCCGCTCGCTGATGAGACGGTCGTCGAGTTTGATCTTCAGCAGCCGCGCCCCCTTCTCCCACAGCGCGGCGGCGCTGGCCGCCATCTGCTCCGGCGTGCCAATCACCACCGTCTGCGCCGTGGTCAGATCCTCCGGCAGCACAATCCCTAAATGCTCCTCAAGGCTAACGCCCAGCCGACGGGTTTCAAGATCCCACAGAGCGCTGTCAACGGCATTGCGCGCTGCCCCCGGCGGCAGCAGAGACTGTAGCTGCTGGCGACTCAGGCCGCTCTCCAGCTGCGGCACGATGGTCATGATCTGAGCCATCACCGACGCGTCGCTCTCGCCATAGCGCGGATAGGGGGTACACTCGCCCGTCGCCTTTATCCCCTCCTCCTCCAGTTCAACCACCACTACCCTGGCTTCGCTGCGGCTGCCTCGCGAGATGACAAACGGTGAATGCAGCGGCCAGCTCTCTTCATAGACCTTAACTGTTCTCATTCCTTGCTCCTTTAAGGGAATGTTAAAAGTATAGTGATGAAAAGCGGGAGAAAAATAGGTTTGCCGTGATTATGGCTTATCCCGTACACTAGCGGCGACGTTAACTATTTGTAAACAGGAAGATATTCATGTCACAAACCGTTCATTTCCAGGGTAATCCGGTCTCTGTTGCGGGCACCATTCCGGCTGTTGGCAGCAAAGCTCACTCTTTCACTCTGGTCGCGAAGGATCTGACCGACGTTACGCTGGCGCAGTTTGCCGGTAAGCGCAAAGTTCTCAACGTGTTCCCGAGCATCGACACCGGTGTTTGCGCTGCCTCCGTGCGCAAATTCAACCAGCTCGCCACCGAAATGAAAGACACCGTGGTGCTGTGCATCTCTGCCGACCTGCCGTTCGCCCAGTCCCGCTTCTGCGGCGCGGAAGGCCTGAGCAACGTGATCACCCTGTCAACCCTGCGTAACGCCGACTTCCTCGAAAACTACGGCGTGGGCATTGCTGAAGGCGCGCTGAAAGGCCTGGCCGCCCGTGCGGTCGTGGTTATCGACGAAAACGACACCGTTGTATTCAGCCAGCTGGTGAACGAGATCACCAACGAGCCGGACTACGAGGCTGCTCTGGAAGCCCTGGCGCAGAAAGCGTAATCGCATTAAAAAAAGAGCCTTCAGTGATGAAGGCTCTCTTGTTTTATTCCTCGCCCTTCTTCTGGCTCAGGCCATACTCACGCAGCTTATTGGCAATCGCGGTGTGCGATACGCCCAGCCGTTTCGCCAGCTTGCGCGTGCTGGGGTAGCTGCGATAGAGCTGAGTTAATACCGACCGCTCGAAGCGGCTGGTAATATCGTCCAGCGAGCCTTCCATCGCCTCTTCACCTACCGCCACGGTTCCCGCATCGTAGTCCGGCAGCAGAATATCCTGCGGGCGCAGCTCATACCCCTCCAGCTGCGTCAGCGCACGGTAGACCGCATTTTTCAGCTGGCGCACGTTGCCCGGCCAGCTGTAGCGGGTCAGGACGTTACTGAGTTCGGTAGAGAGCTTCGGACGCGGCACCCCCTGCTCGTCGGCAAAACGGGCCACGAACAGCTCGGTCAGCGGCATGATGTCCTGAGGACGATCGCGCAGCGGAGGCAGATCCAGGGTTAGCACGTTCAGGCGGTAGTAAAGGTCTTCGCGAAAAATACCCTTCTGCACCAGCTCCACCAGATTACGCTGGGTGGCGCAGATCACCCGCACGTCAACGTGCACCTCATGATCCTCGCCGACGCGACGGAAGGTACCATCGTTCAGGAAACGCAGCAGCTTAACCTGCATACGGGGCGACATCTCACCGATCTCATCCAGCAGCACCGAGCCGCCGTTGGCCTGCTCGAAGAACCCTTTTTTGCCCTCCGGTGCGTGGCCAAACAGCTCGCTCTCCACCGCATCCTCAGGAATGGAGGCGCAGTTCAGGGCCAGATAGGGCTTCGCCGCACGCGGGCTGGCAAGATGGCAGGCGTGGGCCAGCAGATCCTTGCCGGTGCCGGTATCGCCAACGATTAACAGCGGCGCGCTGAGCATAGCCAGCTTGCGTGCCTGATCGATGACGTGGCGCATTTTCGGGCTGGCGGCCACGATCTGATTGAAGGCGCTGGTGTCCTGGCTGACCAGATCCTGCAGCTGGCGGCCCATGCGAACAGTCGAGCGCAGCATCACCACCGCGCCGATCAGCACCGGCTGGCCGTGCTCGCCCTCAAGGTGCACCGGGGTGATCTCCATTAAGAAGTTTTGCCCATTAATGACCACGTGCTCATGGTGCGACGCCTGAGGATTTCCCTCCAGCCAGCGCTGGAAGTTAAAGCCGTTAATCAGCTGCGGTGCGGTGTGGTTGCGCAGTCGGGACTGGCTCTGACCAAAAAGCTGGCAGCTGGCCGGGTTCGCCAGCTCGACCTTGCTCTTCATATCCAGGGAGAGCACCGGCTCGGGCAGCGCCTCCAGCAGAGCGCTCATGGCGCGGTGCTCGCGCTCGGAAGGCATCCACAAGACGGTGCGCACGTCGGTCACGCTGGGAATGCGGCGGATTTCCGCCATCAGGCTGCTGAAGTCATTAAATTCCAGTTCAGCAAAGTTGAGGTAGATCCGCCCGATAGGGTCGATCTCAATGCCGCGTAAATCGATACCCCTGAGCACCAGCAGATCCAGCAGCTCACGGGTCAGACCAAGTCGGTCTTCACAAAAGACTTCAAGACGCATGGGAGTCGCCACCCTTAAACAGTCAACGTATTTAAGAATGATAAGACACTTATTCGCAGTCAGGAAGCTATCTGTCAACAATTATTGACAGAGCGGTGGAAAACCCACCGCCATGGCGTAAAGATAAGCGTTCAGTCGCGCTTTTGCGTGCCGCTGCGCTGCATATTGGTCTTAAGTTCGCCAATAAGCTGGCGGCGGAAATCGGCCAGCCGGGGCTTGTCATCCTCCAGCCAGGGCAGCGGACGACACAGCTCCATCGCTTTGATGCCAAGACGCGCGGTCAGCAGCCCGGCACCAATGCCCTGTGCGGCGCGAGCCGACAGCCGGGCGGCCAGATCCTGCGACAGCCAGTCCATCCCCACCTCACGTACCACCTCGCTGGCACCGGCAAAGGCAATGTTGAGCAGCACCAGACGAAACAGCCGTAGCCGACTAAAGTAGCCCAGTTGAATGCCGTAGAGTCTGGCGATGCGGTTGATCAGCCGCAGGTTACGCCAGGCGATAAAGGCCATATCCACCAGCGCCAGCGGGCTGACGGCAATCATCAGCGTAGAGCCTGCCGCCGAGAGGCTGATTTCGCGCCGGGCCTGAGCATCGATAACCGGTTGCACCAGACGGGCATAGAGCGTAACGATCTCCCGGTCGCTCTGCGTCTCGTGAATCGCGGCGTACCAGCGTTGCAGAGCAGGATGCGCCTGATCGATACCCGCCTGGCGGGCCAGCCTCTCGCAGAAATCACGCCCCTTGCCCGTGCCGTGGCTATGCAGTAGCAGGCTGGCCTCATCCCGGGCTTCAGCACGCTGGCGCAGCCGCCAGAGCCGCCGCCACTCCCCGACCACCGAGCCTACTCCCGCGCCGACGATGAGCGCCCCCGCTGCACAGCCTCCCAGCGCCACCCAATCATGGGTTTGCCAGGCGCCCATTGCCCACTGTACGCCCTGCCCGACCACGCTAACGCCAAACAGCGCCAGCCCGGCCAGCACCATCGTGCGCCACAGGCTGCGCCGGGGCCGCAGCGCCGCTTCGACGCTGGCTTCCGGCTGCGGGGTATCCGCCAGCAGCTCTTCCGCATGGATCGGCGTGAACTCCCCCGCCTCGGCATCGCTAAACGTCTGGGCTGCCTTAAACTCTTCACGCACCGGCGTAGCAGGCTGTTCGGTAAAATCGACGCGCGGTTTGATTGGCTCGTTCATCGCAGCTTATCTCCCAGTAAAAATTCCAGCGCCGCATCAAGACGAATGTGCGGCATCGGGGTATCCACATCCATAACCCGCGGACGAAAAGCCTCAAACTGAAAACCCTGCTCCTCCCAGAACGCCTGCCCCGGCAGCCGGGCGGGGACATCGCCCGGATAGACCGTCAGCGGTTTGCCATCGCTAAAGCGATCCCCGCGCAGGGCCGGGATTTTGTCGCCGTTGACGTCTACCAGGCCGCTCTCCGTGGCCTGCACCGCCGCCAGGCCCAGACAGTCGATATCAATGCCCTCAAAGGCGGCGTTTTGCCAGGCGTCGGTAACCAGCTGCTGGAGCAGAGAGACCATATTGGCATGCTGATCGACGGTGACGTGATCCGCTTTGGTGGCGGCAAACAGCAGCTTGTCGATAACCGGCGAGAAGAGACGGCGAAAGAGCGTCCGCTGCCCATAGTGAAAGCTCTGCATGAGCTGGGTCAGCGCGAGGCGCATATCGTTAAACGCCTGCGGCCCGCTGTTGAGCGGTTGTAGACAGTCCACCAGCACGATCTGGCGATCGAAACGCAGGAAGTAGTTTTTATAGAAACCTTTGACCACGGTTTCACAGTAGTAGTTGAAGCGCTCGCGCAGCATCGCGGCGTTACTGCTCTTATCCGCCTGAGCCAGCTTCGCTTCACCGATTTCATCAACCTCTGGCCAGGGGAAGAACTGTAGCGCAGGCGCACCGGCCATCTCTCCCGGCAGAATAAAGCGCCCCGGCTGGATAAAGTGCAGCCCCTGCGCTTTGCACTGATGGAGATACGCCGTCCAGGCATCAGCGATCTCAGCCAGACGGTTCTCATCGGCCGGAGCCAGCGGATCCAGCCCCTCGCAGAGCTGACGCCAGCGGGCAGACCACTCTTTTCTGTGACCCTGTAACATACCGGTCATCTGTCGGGACCAGCTGGTATAGTCCTGCGCCAGCATGGGCAGATCCAGCAGCCACTCGCCGGGGTAGTCAACAATCTCTACGTAGAGGGTGGCGCTGTCGGTAAAGTGACGCAGCAGAGAGTCATTCGAGCGGTAGCGCAGGGCCAGGCGCATCTCGCTGACGCCACGCGTAGGGGTTGGCCACGTCGGTGGCGTACCGTAGAGCTGGGCAATACCCTCGTCCCAGGTAAAGCGCGGCGTACCAAAATCACGCTGCGGTACGCGCTTCACTCCTAACAGGCGATCCTCGCGAACCGCGCTGAAGAGCGGCAGGCGTGCGCCGTTATGAATATTTAACAGCTGGTGGACCATCGCGGTGATAAACGCCGTTTTGCCGCTGCGGCTCAGGCCAGTGACGGCCAGGCGCAGATGTCGGTCAACACCGCGGTTAACGAGGGCGTTAAGCTCAGATTTTAATCGCTTCATAGCCATCCTGTTTTGCCCTGAAGTGAAGGTAGTGATAAGAGGTGTAGTATAAGGCGGCAGGCGCAGGGGGATCCATGCGCAACAAAAGCCAGCGGCGCAGAAGGTGCGCCGCCAGGGAATTATTTCATATTGCGTGAAACGCGCGTCGCGAGGCGTTTAAGCATCGGCTCCAGCGCCAGCGCCAGCAGCATTTTTACCGGACGGCGTGCCACGGATTTGATTGCCCAGCCCGCTACGCCCGCCGGGCCGTAGCGCAGCGCGGTCAGCAGCACCAGCTTGCCTGCGATTTTCAGTGCCGGTTTGGCTTTTTTGCCGGTCTGTTGCCATTTGCTATTCATCATCTACCTCGTTAGGTCGTTAAATCAGAGCTGACGGAAACGGCTGCGCAGCGAGAAGGTGTCTGAGGTCACGTAGCGCTCCATTTCACGCAAACGCTTCTCCCCTGATGCCAGCTCTGCATCTACCGCATTCAGCAGTTCGCTGTTGGTTGGCGCAGCTTCGCCGTCAATTTCCCCCTCCGGCATGGGATCAAGCACGAAGGTGAGGATGATATAGGCGAGCACCACGAAGAAGAACAGGCCAAAAAGCATCGCCAGGACCGTAATCAGTCGTACCAGCTTCACCGGTACATCAAGATAATGGGCAATCCCGGCGCAGACACCTTTCACCATTCCCTGCTGGGGGATCCGCCACAGTTTTTTATTAAACAATTCATTCATTAGCGATCCCTCCAGTTCGGATGCTCTGCATCAAGAATAGCTTCCAGAGAGGCAATCCGCTCACGCATCCGTTTTGCCTCGTCGTTAAGCTGGGCCAGGCGCTGCTGCTCGCTTTGCGAAAGCGCATCGCGACCGCCGCGATTGTTGTAGTGCAGCCACAGCCAGACCGGCAGCACAAACAGGACAAACAGGGTCAGAGGAATAGCCAAAAATAGCGCGCTCATGTGTACTCCTTACAGATGAGGGGCGGCATAAACCAACGCCGCCCGTTAGTATTCATCGTTTGTTATTATTGAATATCTTGTTTCATTTTGGCTTTCAGCTGCGCCAGCTGCTCGCTGATTTCATCGTTCGCTTTCAGCTCGGCAAACTCCTGATCCAGCGATTTCTGCTTACCAAAGCCGTGGCTCTCTGCTTCAGCTTCCATCTGGTCGATACGACGCTCGAAGGAGGAGAAACGCGCCATGGCCTCATCCAGCTTGCCGCTGTCCAGCTGACGGCGCACGTCGCGGGACGAGCTGGCCGCCTGGTGACGCAGGGTCAGCGCCTGCTGGCGAGCGCGGGTCTCACTGAGTTTGTTCTCCAGCTCACCGATCTCTTTTTTCATGCGCACCAGCGTCTCATCAACCAGGATCACTTCCTGCTCAAGGGTGGCAATGATGTCGGTCAGCTTCTGTTTTTCGATCAGGGCAGCACGAGCGAGATCCTCTTTCTCTTTACGCAGCGCCAGCTCGGCCTTCTCCTGCCATTCGGTCTGCTGCGCGGTGGCCTGCTCAATACGACGCGACAGCTGTTTCTTTTCAGCCAGCGCCCGTGCAGAGGTAGAGCGCACCTCAACCAGCGTATCTTCCATCTCCTGAATCATCAGGCGTACCAGTTTCTGCGGATCTTCCGCCTTCTCCAGCAGAGAGTTGATGTTGGCGTTCACGATGTCGGCAAAACGAGAAAAAATACCCATAATGTAATCCTCATATTTTATGTAATCGGGCTATGCCCTGCTGCTAAGCTAATACAAGAGCCGTGCCAACTTTTTATCTAATTGATTAGTAAAGATTTGATTAATTTTACCGCTGCGGCATTTTGGTCTACAGTGGTGAATAACACTAACTAATAGCGAATTTCATCATGGCGGAATACAAGGATAATCTCCTCGGTGAGGCGAACAGCTTTCTCGAGGTGCTGGAGCAAGTTTCACGTCTCGCCCCGCTGGATAAACCGGTATTGATTATCGGCGAACGCGGAACGGGCAAGGAGCTGATCGCCAACCGGCTGCACTATCTCTCCGGACGCTGGGACGGGCCGTTTATCTCCCTGAACTGTGCCGCCCTCAACGAGAACCTGCTGGACACCGAGCTTTTTGGTCACGAAGCCGGGGCGTTTACCGGCGCGCAAAAACGCCATCCAGGCCGCTTCGAGCGCGCCGACGGTGGGACGCTGTTTCTCGACGAGCTGGCCACCGCTCCGATGCTGGTACAGGAGAAGCTGCTGCGGGTGATTGAGTACGGAGAGCTGGAGCGCGTCGGCGGCAGCCAGCCGCTTCAGGTTAACGTCCGGCTGGTGTGCGCCACCAATGCCGATCTGCCTGGAATGGTGCGCGACGGCACGTTCCGCGCCGACCTTCTCGACCGGCTGGCCTTTGATGTGGTGCAGCTTCCGCCCCTGCGCGAGCGACGGAGCGATATCATGCTGATGGCGGAACACTTCGCGATCCAGATGTGCCGCGAGCTGCGGCTGCCACTATTCCCGGGCTTTACCGAACGCGCCCGGGAGACGCTGCTCCACTATCGCTGGCCGGGTAATATTCGCGAGTTGAAAAACGTGGTGGAGCGCTCGGTCTACCGCCACGGCACCAGCGAGGTGGCGCTGGATGAGATTATTATCGATCCCTTCCAGCGTACCACCTCTCCTGAGCCGGTAGCGGAAGAGATGCCCGGCACGCCAGGTCTGCCGCTGGATCTGCGTCAGTTCCAGACCCAGCAGGAGAAGTCCCTGCTGGAAGCCGCGCTACAGCAGGCCAGGTTCAACCAGAAGCGTGCGGCGGAGCTGCTCGGCCTGACCTACCACCAGCTCAGGGCGCTGTTGAAAAAGCACGGATTGTAAGGCAGTGCCCGGCGGCGCTGCGCTTGCGCGGGCCTACAGGAGCACCAGCTCAGGCAAGCGTGTTGCTTCAGTTGCGTTCAAATGTCGCTATCACGCGATCAATATGCTTTTTCATTAGCGAGCGTGCCGCCTTTGCGTCTCGCTTTTCGAGGGCTTCCAGAATGGCAAGATGCTCATGTTCGGAAACGTCTGGCATATCACTCGGCGTGTAGTGTGCCTGTAGCATGCGGAACATACTCCCATAGCGGTGCCCTAGCAGGTGGCCGATGATAAACCCATAGGCCGGATTGCCGCTGGCCTGAGCGATACGAATATGGAAAAGCCGATCGCCCGGATGTGTTCTTGAGTGCGCGCGGTTATCCGCACAGTTTTGCTCATAGGCCTGACGAATCAGCCCCAGCTCTTCATCACTGGCATGCACGGCGGCAAGCGCCGCAGCCTCAGGTTCAATCAGCCTGCGTGCCTGCAGGAGAGAAAACGGCGGAAGCTCGGTAGAAAAATCCAGCTGTATACCCAGCTCATCATCAGGCTCCAGCCATTGGCCGCGCCCCGCCTGCATCATCACCGGCTCCTGCGTAATCGGTCGCGCCTTCACAATCACACCATTGCCCACCTTAACGTCCACCAGACCAATGACCTCCAGGGCGATCAGCGCTTCTCGTACGGAAGCCCGGCTGACCTGCAGCTGCTCAGCCAAATCGCGTTCAGCCGGCAGGCGGCTGCCCGGCGGAAATTCATTACTCTCGATCAACGCAATAAGCTGGTCTGCTATCTGTCTGTAAAGGCGAGGATTTTCCATCTTTTTTATCGGCATGGCGCATCTACCCGTAATAATTAATTCAGTGACCAAATGCACAAAAAATAGCTTTGCCACTTGTCAATGTTACATAAATGTCAATAAAAGTATGCCTTCACGGTTAACGTTCTGAGTGCAATTAAGCCATAAACTGAAGAAAAATCACACCCTCAATGGCCTGACCATTAGACCCTTATACCAGAGGAGTTGCAATGAATTTAGATGGGAAACGTGTGTTGATCACCGCTGCGGGCCAGGGCATAGGCCTGGCTACCGCACGCTACTTTGCGCAACAAGGTGCTGAGGTCATCGCCAGTGATATCAACATCAACAGCTTGCAGGGCATACCCGGCGTCACCGCCTACACGCTGGATGTGACCGATCGGCAAGCCATCAACGCCGCCGCTCAGGAGATCGGCACCCTCGACGTGCTGTTTAACTGTGCAGGCGTCGTGCATAGCGGCACTCTGCTGCAGTGCAGCGAGCAGGATTGGCAAGCCGCGCTCAATCTCAACGTCACCGCCATGTTCCATATGATCCAGGCCTTCCTGCCCGCCATGCTGGCGCAGAAAAAAGGCTCGATTATCAATATGTCATCCGTCGCTTCAAGCATCAAAGGCGTGCCGAATCGCTTTGCCTACAGCGCCACTAAAGCAGCGGTGATTGGCCTGACGCGTTCAGTCGCAGCGGATTACATCGGTGACGGCATTCGCTGCAATGCCATCTGCCCCGGCACGGTCGATTCGCCGTCGCTGCGCCAGCGTATCGCCACCCAGGCGCAGACCGAAGGCCGGGCAGAAAGCGAGGTTTATGACGCTTTTGTGTCGCGTCAGCCGATTGGCCGCATCGGCTCGGCAGATGAGATTGCTTATCTGGCAGCCTATCTGGCTTCGGACGCCAGCGCGTATACCACCGGAACAATCCAAATCATTGATGGCGGTTGGAGCAACTAACCAGGGAGTTGAGCATGAAACTAGTACGTGTTGGCGAGGCAGGAAAAGAGCGTCCGGCAGTGATTGACGAACAGGGCGTTTTACGCGACCTGTCGCAGCATATTGAGGATATTGCGGGCGATGCGTTGCTGCCCTCCTCGCTGGAAACCTTGCGCCGTCTGCCGCTGCACCAGTTACCTGAGATCAACGGCCAGCCGCGCATTGGCGCGTGTGTCGGCCGCATTGGCAAATTTATCTGCATCGGTCTGAACTATGCCGATCACGCCGCCGAAACCGGCGCTGAGATCCCGAAAGAGCCCGTGGTGTTTAGCAAGTGGACCAGCGCAGTGGTAGGCCCGAATGATGCGGTAAAAATCCCGCGTGGTTCGGTGAAAACCGACTGGGAAGTTGAGCTGGGCGTGGTCATTGGCAAAGGTGGCAGCTATATCAGTGAAGAGGAAGCCCTCTCTCACGTCGCAGGGTACTGCGTAGTCAATGACGTCTCCGAGCGTGAATACCAGATTGAGCGCGGCGGCACCTGGGACAAAGGCAAAGGCTGCGATACCTTTGGACCGATTGGCCCGTGGCTGGTGACGGCTGATGAGATCGCCGATCCGCAGCAGCTGGATCTGTGGCTGGAGGTGGACGGCAAGCGCTATCAAAACGGTAACACCCGCACCATGATTTTCAGCGTGGCGCAGATCATTAGCTATCTCAGCCGCTTTATGAGCCTGCAACCGGGCGATGTTATCTCCACCGGCACGCCTCCGGGCGTCGGCATGGGACAAAAACCGCCGGTCTATCTGCGCCCCGGACAAACCATCACTCTCTGTATCGTCGGGCTGGGCGAGCAGCGCCAGGTTACGCAGGAGAGCAAATAATGACCCGGCTAACCGCTTTGCGCGTGGAGGATATCCGCTTCCCGACGTCGCAACATCTGGATGGTTCGGACGCGATGAATCCAGACCCTGACTACTCTGCCGCTTACGTGATAATTGAAACCGACAACGCGGCACTAAAGGGTCACGGCCTGACCTTCACCATTGGTCGCGGCAATGAGATCTGCTGTGCCGCGATCCGCGCTATGGCACATTTGATTGTCGGACGGCAGCTGGATGACATTACCGCAGACATGGGGCAATTCTGGCGGGATATCACCGGCGACAGCCAGCTGCGCTGGATTGGTCCGGATAAAGGCGCCATCCATTTAGCCACCGGTGCGGTAGTCAATGCGGTATGGGATTTATGGGCCAAATCAGAGGAGAAACCCCTGTGGCGGCTGGTGGCCGATATGTCGCCGCAGGAGCTGGTGCGCTGCATCGATTTCCGTTACCTCACGGATTGCATCACGCCCGAGGAAGCACTGGCACTCCTCAGCGCCCAGGCTGCGGGCAAAGCTGAGCGTATTCGTCAGCTCGAACAGGATGGTTATCCCTGCTATACCACCTCGGCTGGCTGGTTGGGGTATGACGATGACAAGCTGCGTCGCCTGTGCCAGGAAGCGGTCGATGCAGGTTTTTCCCATATAAAACTGAAAGTTGGCCGCGATCTTGCAGACGATAAACGCCGGGTGCGTATCGCGCGTGAGGTCCTTGGGCCGGACCGTCAGCTGATGATCGACGCTAATCAGGTATGGGAAGTGGACGCCGCGGTGGATTGGGTGCAGCAGCTGGCCTTTGCTAAACCGTGGTTTATCGAAGAGCCTACCAGTCCGGACGACATTGAAGGACACCGCAAAATTCGCGCCGGCGTTGCGCCGGTAAAAGTGGCGACCGGTGAAATGTGTCAGAACCGCATCATTTTTAAACAGCTGATGATGCGCGAAGCCATCGACGTGGTGCAGATCGACGCCTGCCGCCTCGGCGGCGTGAATGAGGTACTGGCGGTGATGCTGATGGCGGCCAAGTATCAGCTGCCGGTGTGCCCACACGCGGGTGGCGTAGGTTTGTGTGAGTACGTGCAGCATTTGTCGATGATCGATTTTGTCGCCATCGCTGGCACGCATGAAGGCCGCGTCATTGAGTTTGTCGATCATCTGCACGAGCACTTCCTGCACCCTTGCGAGATCAGGGGAGCCGCTTATATGCCGCCCACCGCGCCGGGCTTCTCGATCGAGATGCATCCGTCATCGCTGGAAAAGTATCGCTACCCGGCACAGGAAAGCTCACGTGCGCATTGATGCTCACCACCATTTCTGGCACTACCAGGCCGCCGACTATCCGTGGATGACGGCGGCGATGAAGGTCCTGCAACGCGATTACCTGCCTGGCGATCTTGCACCATTGCTGGACAGCCACCAGCTTACCGGCTCGATTGTGGTGCAGGCGCGGCAATGTGCCACCGAAACTGAGCAGCTGCTGCGCTGGGCGGACGCTTCACCTGCCACTCAGGCGGTGATCGGCTGGGTTAATCTGCGCCAGGGCGATCTGGCTGCGCAGCTGGAGACGCTGCGTCATCCGCTGCTGCGGGGCTTTCGTCATCAGGTGCAGGATGAGCGCGACCCGGCAGCCTGGTTACGCGACGCAGCAACCGCCAGCGGTATCAACCAGCTACAGCGGCAGCGCTATGTCTGGGAGATGCTGGTGACATGGCGTCATCTGCCGGAGACCACGCGGTTTGCCGCACACCACGACAACCACTGGCTGGTGCTGGACCATCTGGGTAAACCGGATATTGCCGCAGGCGCAAAATCATGGCGTAAGCAGGTGGCGGGCCTGGCCGCCATGCCCCACGTGGTGTGCAAATTATCCGGGCTGGTAACGGAGGTGCTTAACCCTCCCTGGCACGCAGAGCAGCTGAGACCTTTCATAGAAGAGGCGATTGCCCTTTTTGGCCCTCAGCGTTTGATGTTTGGTTCCGACTGGCCGGTTTGCTTATTGGCCGCTGGCTATGACGAGGTCGTCCAGCTGGTTGAAGAGGTAATCGGTAGCCTGACACCTGCGGAACGGGACAACATCTGGGGAGATACCGCAGGTCGGGTTTATGGCCTTTCAGGAGAGCAGAATGGATCTATTGTTGCAAAATAAAGTGGTGATCGTGACGGGCGGAGGCTCAGGGATCGGTGCTGCCATTTCTCATCTGTTGGCTGAAGAAGCGGCTATCCCGGTGATTGTCACCAATATGCAGCCGGATGCGCAGTGGCTGGCCCAGCTGCGTCAGCTGCAACCCAAAGCCGACGTGGTTATCGCCGATCTGTGCGACGAGCAGAGCTGCGCCAGTTCGGTCACGCACGTATTGCAGCGCTTTGGTCGCATTGATGGCTTAGTGAACAACGCAGGCGTCAACGATGGTGTTGGGCTGGAGGCAGGCCGCGCCGCCTTTGTCGCCTCGCTGGAGAAGAACCTCATCCACTACTACCTGATGGCGCACTTTTGCCAGCAGGCGCTGGAGCAGAGCCAGGGCGCGATTGTCAACATCGCCTCGAAAACCGCGTTGAGTGGCCAGGGCGGCACCAGCGGCTACTGTGCCTCCAAAGGAGCCATTCTGGCGCTGACACGCGAATGGGCAGTCTCTTTCCGCCATAGCGGAGTACGCGTTAATGCGGTGGTACCGGCTGAAGTGATGACGCCCCAGTATGAACGCTGGATCGGCAGTACCGCCGATCCGCAGGCTGAACTGGCGAATATCACCCAGCGTATCCCCCTCGGTCAACGGATGACCACACCACAGGAGATCGCCAACACCACGGTGTTTTTACTCTCCAGCCGCGCCTCACATACCACCGGCGAGTGGCTCAACGTCGATGGCGGCTATCTTCACCTTGACCGGAGATTGTCATGAACGTCACCTCGCAGTTTCACTACCTGGCACTCGACCTTGTGGACTCGGAAGAGAAGATTGCGGAGTACCAGCGGCTGCACGAGAAGATCTGGCCCGAGGTCGTGGTACATCTTCGCCAGCACGGCATCCTGAATATGGAGATCTATCGCCTTGGCACCCGGTTATTCATGGTGATGGAAGTCAGCGAGCAGTTTGATACCGCGGCCTTCGCTCTGGCATCGCGCAACAATGCCACCATTCAGCGTTGGGAAGCCCTGATGTGGCAATACCAGCTCCCTACCCCGTGGACACCTGAAGGAGAAAAATGGGTTGCGCTGGAGCGCATATTTTCCTTGCAGCAGCAATAACCGCGATAGCCACTGATTCGCATATTCATAAGTCATCTATAACAACGTTTAAAATGAAGCGAGGATCTCTATGTCTGCAACATCAGAACCGATACAACCTCCAGCGTTTAAACAGCTTGGGCTGGCAACGTCTTTTCTTTTGCTAGGGCTTTCACTGGCGTTTATTATCTTTGGCTATACCCTGCTGGATATAAAGCTGGAAGCGCTGCTCTGTATCACCGCTGTAATTATCTCCTTTGTTGCAATGTGGTTGGGTCATACTTTCCAGAATATTATTGACGAAATTGTGCAAAAATTTGCCCAGGCGCTGCCGTCATTAATGATTGTGATGTGCGTAGGGGGGTTAATTGGTGTCTGGATGAGCTCAGGCACGATTCCTTATCTCATTACCCTGGGGCTGAAAATTATCAACCCGCAGTTTATCGTAGTGATTGCCTTTGTCGTTACCAGCATTGTCGCCACCTGCACCGGGACCTCATGGGGTTCCGCTGGCACCATTGGCGTTGCGCTGATGGGCGTGGCGCACGGGCTGGATGCCAATCTTGCCGCGGTAGCCGGTGCGATTGTCGGCGGAGCGTATTTTGGTGACAAGATTTCGCCGTTAAGCGGCTCATCAAATTTTGCCGCCATCGTCAATAATCTTGACCTGTATGAGCATATTAAACACTTATGCAAGACCACTATCCCGGCCTATATTATTTCAGCGCTGGTTTATCTGGTAATTGGCTTTAATACCGATGCCGGTGCTGGCACTGTTGACTCCGCCCAACAGACCGTGAACCAAATTAATCAGCTGTACCATACCCACTGGATCCTTGCGGTGCCGATCTTTATTGTGCTGATCGGTGCATTAATGAAAAAACCGGTGATCCCAGTCCTGCTGTTTGCCACCGCTATTTCCATCGGTATCTCCTATTTTACCCAGGGCATCACAATTATTGAAAATTTGAATATCTGGGTATCAGGGTTTAGCGTCAGCACCCTGACCGATCGTCCCGATACCGTACCGGAGACCATCCGTAATTTATTAGAGCGCGGGGGCGTGGCCTCAATGATGCCGTTAATTCTGGTGATCCTGTGCGCGTTCTCATTTGCCGGACCGCTGTCATTAACCCAGGCGCTGGATATCATCATCAACTATTTCACCCGCATCGTAAAAACCGCCGCTGGGCTGATCTTCTCTACCATGGCCGCCTGCGTGGCGCTGATTGCCGCGACCGGCAATAACAACATCGCCTGTTTGCTGCCGTCCGAGCTGTTCCGTAAGGCGTTTGAGAATAACGGACTGCACCGCAAAAACATCTCGCGCACGGTGGAAGATGCGGCGACGGTAATCGAACCGCTGATTCCGTGGACGGCTGCGGGCGTATTTATGGCAGCCACCCTCAATGTGCCCACCCTGGATTATGCCCTGTGGGCCGTGCAGTGTTACGCCGGTCTGATCATTGCCGGATTCTATGCCGTTACCGGCATCTGCATCGCGAAAACCGATACCCCATCAGAAAATAAGGAACTGATTCATGAGCGCTAAAACCTATCAACCTGACTGGGCAAGCCTGGACAGTCGTGAAATGCCTGGCTGGTTTAATGAGGCAAAATTTGGCATTTTCATTCACTGGGGTGTGTTTTCCGTTCCCGCGTGGCGCACGGTGGATAACACGCTGTTTGGCTCTTACGCCGAGTGGTATTACGCCAGCGTGTATGGCGACTATCGCAACAATGATGCCGGTTTTCATGACAAACATTACGGCAAAGATTTCCTGTACCGCGACTTTGCTCCGCAGTTCAAAGCCGAGCTGTTCCAGCCACAAGAGTGGGCCGAGCTATTCAAAGCCTCTGGTGCGAAATATGTCGTGCTGACCACCAAGCACCATGACGGGTTCTGCCTGTGGCCGACTAAAAATAAGCACAAACAGAACTGGAACAGCGGCGACACCGGCCCAAAACGCGATTTGTTGGGTGATATCAGCCATGCGGTACGCGACAGCGGCCTGAAGATGGGGATCTACTACTCAATCATCGACTGGGAAACCAACTGGACGCATCGTGCTGAAAGCGGCTATTTTGTGCCGCAGCGCGATCGCGAGAAATTTGGCATTCCTGAAAAGGATTACCCGGACGAAATTCTGATCCCGCAGCTGAAAGAGCTGGTACAAAACTACCAGCCTTCACTGATCTTCTCTGACGGCGGTGAGTGGGATCTGAGCGAGGAGTACAGCCAGACCAAAGAGCTGCTTGCCTGGCTCTACAATGAAGCCAGCAATAAAGAGGAAGTGGTGGTTAACGATCGCTTCTGTAAAGACATGCCGGGTAATCACGGTGATTACTACAGCACTGAGTACAACGACAAAGAGGGCTTCGGTAAACATCATCCCTGGGAAGAGAGCCGCGGCATTGGCAAATCTTACGGCTTTAACCGTGCCGAGCAGTTAGCGGACTACTGCACTTCGCAGGAGCTGATTGAGCAGCTGATTGGCATTGTCTCCAGAGGCGGCAATTTCCTGCTTAACGTCGGCCCAACCGCCGATGGCCGTATTCCTACCTTACAGCAAGAGCGCCTGCTGGATATTGGCCGCTGGATGGCGATCAATGGTGAAGCTATTTACGGCAGCGAAATGTGTACCCGCCTGATGAGTGATGATGACGAGGTGGCATTGACCCGCGTAGGTAATAAAGACTACGTCATTACCCGTACGTGGCCCACCACGGAGATGAAGCTAAGGTGGCAAGGTGCGCCCCCGCAACAGTGCACCCTGTTATGCAGAGGTAAAACCCTCTCTGTTCCCTTCTCTATTGAGGGTGAGTACCTCTACATCAAGCCAACGCCCTGGGACTTCTCTCTTGGCCTGGAGTATGCCTATACGTTCTGTATCGCGTGATAAGGGCCACGCCCCCATAAAGGGGGCGTTTTAGATATGGTGATGTGCGTGGCTGTATTTACCAGGATTTATCAATCAAAAAAGGCTGCCAGCCTGAACTGACAGCCCTTTATAAAGGCGCTCGCGATGCCCGGCAACATCAGCCCTGAAAAGGCGGGGTTGCCCCCGCCCCCAGGTTGCTACTTACCGGATTCGTAAGCCATCGAAGCAGCCACCTCACTGCTCCCGTCTCTGTAACGAATTTCGCAAAGCGATTTTCGCGTCAGCCAGGTGAATATCAACAGCGTGAGACACACAATCAATACGCACCAGATAAGAGCGTTCCGTGGCAGCTTCATAGCCTTCTTCTCCTTGCCTTGCGGCGGGTAAACGGCTACTCTGATGTTGTTGAAGCATAGAGTAGGCCTCGTTGGTTAATTGAAAAATGACCTTCGGGGCTTTCTTCTTTCTGCCTCACTACATCCAGACTATCTAAACGTCATGAGGCAAAAAGCCTCAAGCGCCCTGCCGATTGTACCCCGCTCCGCTACACTAGCGCCATGCACAGCCAGCTCCACAAGTGGACTATGGCAAATACCTGCGTTACTTCTTATTCAGCATCGCTTTCAGGTCAGCAAACGGATTATAGGTCGCCGCTCCCACATCCTTCTGCGCGTCCTCTCCGGCCACGACGGTTGTACCGTACTGGTCAGCCTCGGTATATTTTGAGTGTTCATGATCGTGGCAATAGAGGCATAGCAGCTCCCAGTTGCTGCCGTCCGGCGGGTTATTGGTGTGATCGTGATCGATATGGTGCACCGTTAACTCGCGCAGGTTCGAGTAGACAAACTCACGCGAGCAGCGCCCGCAGACCCACGGATAAATCTTCAGCGCCCTTTCACGGTAGTCTGATTCAAGACGGGCGTAGTTCTTAGGGATGATAGCCATCGCAGGCAATCCTTACGGTAACGAAAGTATGCCAATGCACGGCGCTCGCCAATCACTGTTAGGGAGCCGGAGCGTGCTTACGGCAAACCTCCAGCACAAACTGGCGTAGCCAGCGGTGCGCCGGGTCAGCCTCGGCACGCGGATGCCACATTTGTGACAACGTAATGCCCTGCACCCTTACCGGCAGTTCAAACATGCAGTATGACGCGGCAGGCTGATGGATAAGAAACGAGGCGGGGATCAGTGCCACCAGATCGGAAGCCTGAGCCACTGCCAGCGCAGCGGGAAAGCCCGGGACGACAGCAGCAATATTCCGCTCAAGGCCCAGCTCGGCCAGCGCCTCATCCGCTGGCCCGGCGGTTCGCCCCCGACGGGAGGCGACCACGTGGGCATGGGCAAGGTAGTCGCTCACGCCCACTTCAGGCAGCGCCGACAGTGGATGCCCAGGCCTCACCACCCCAACAAAGCGATCGCGAAACAGCGCCTGAATGCGGATCTCCGGTCCCATCTCGCCGAGTACGCCAACCTCAAGATCGACCAGCCCTTCACGCAGCGCCTTCGCGCTCTTTTCTGCTCTGGCGACAAAGCGCAGCCGCACGCGTGGGGCGCACCTGGACGCTGCCACAATCAGCGCCGGGCCAAAAGCTTCGATAAAGCCGTCGTTAGTGCGCAGCACGAAAGTGCGATCGAGCGACAACAGATCTAACCCAGCCGGAGAGGGCCGCAGCAGCGCCAGCGCCTCAAACAGCGTGCGCTGCGTAGGTTCGCGGATGGCCTCAGCATGCGGGGTTAACACCATGCTGCGTCCAGCGCGCACCAGCAAGGGATCGCCGGTGGCCGTACGCAGGCGGCTAAGCGTACGGCTCATTGCCGATGCGCTTAGCCCCAGACGACGCGCAGCGCCCGCCACGCTGACTTCAGCCAGCAGCGCATCGAGGGCAATAAGCAGGTTCAGATCGGGAGCGTTCATGCACTTATCTTACTCTGCCAGTCGGGTTTGAGGGAAGGCGTCTGGTGCAGGTTATAACTGCAAATGCTGCGTCTTCCGCCCTGCAGCTTCCTTCAGTACGCTTTATGCATCGAGATGATAAACGTGATAAGGGCACATAACGTGGAACTCTTTGCTGAAAGACCGGGGGATGAGGGCTTAGCCGGACGCGGACGTGCGCTGGCGATGGCTGCCGTCATGACCAGTACCACCATGGCCGTTTTTGACGGTGCCATCGTCAACGTTGCGCTGCCGCCCATTGCCCACGCGCTGGCGGTGCCCGCCCAGTCTGCGGTATGGGTCGCCAATGGCTATCTGCTATCGGCAGCGATGACGCTGGCTATTTTTGCCGCGCTTGCCCGCCGCGTTGGCTTCCGCGCCCTGTTCGCCTTTGGCCTGGGCCTCTTTACGCTGGCCTCACTGGGCTGCGCCCTCTCCTCTTCGCTTACTATGCTGACGGGGTGGCGCATCGTGCAGGGCATAGGTGGAGCCGCTACCCTGAGTATCGCCCCGGCGATCCTGCGCTCTGTTTTCCCCAGCCGCCTGCTGGGGCGTATTCTGGGTCTTCACGCCCTGCTGATTGCCGCCAGCACGGCCATCGCGCCGGTTCTCGGCGGCACGCTGCTCTCTCTTCTGAGCTGGCAGTGGCTGTTTGCTATCAATATCCCGCTGGGGATTATCGCGATAACGCTGACGCTTCAGGCGATCCCTGATAACCGCGCACCCAGGCGCGAGCCCTTTGATATCGCCGGTGCGGCACTATCAGCGCTGATGCTGGGCGGGATGATTATGGCGGCGAGCGTCTTCTCCCGTCCCGGTCAGGCAGAAACTCAGCTGTGGACGGCTGCTGGATACGGTAGCGTCGCGTTGGCCGCCGGGCTGGCGTTTATCTGGCGTCAGCAGCGTGCGCCACGACCGCTAATGCCGCTGGAACTCTTTGCCTCGCCGCGTTTTTCACTGGCGGCGCTCACCTCGCTGGCCTCGTTTATTAGCCAGGGAATGACCTTTATTGCTCTGCCGTTCCTGTTTCAAACCGTCTACGGGTATAGCGTCTTCGCTTCGGCGCTGCTGTTTACCCCCTGGCCGCTGGGTATCATGCTGGCTGCGCCCCACGCAGGACGGCTGGCCGATCGCTATCCACCGGCGGTGATTTCAACTGTGGGCTTAACCTTTTTTGCCCTGGGATTGACGCTGCTGGCGCTGCTTCCTGAGCAGGCCGAGGTCTGGGATATCGGCGTGCGCAGCCTGATCTGCGGAATAGGATTTGGCTGCTTTCAAAGCCCCAACAATCGTGAAATGCTGGCGAACGCCTCGCGGGAGAACAGCGGTTACGCCTCCGGGGTGCTGGCTATTGCGCGTACCTTTGGCCAGTGCCTGGGCGGTGCCGTTGTAGGGATTATCCTCGCGCTCTTTGCGCCAGCCAGCGGCCAGGCGGCGGGCGCGGTTCATCTGAGCCTGTGGCTTGCCGTGCTGGCCACCGGATTTGCTCTCCTGTTTAGCCTAAGCCGCCTACGAAACCAGCCTGATTGACGACTTTTACGCCGCTTACCCGCAGACATTTTTACGTAGCCGTGCTAAGTGCGATACACTTTGTAAATCGGTCTTACAGTTAAAGAAATTATGCGCCTGATTATATCTTCCCTGCTCATGGCAGTTGGCCTGTTAAGCGGACACGTCCAGGCTGCGCCTGCGGGTCCCGCTGCGGCTGATATCCGTGATAGCGGTTTTGTCTATTGCGTCAATGGCCAGGTCAGCACGTTCAATCCGCAAAAAGCGAGCAGCGGCCTGATTGTAGATACGCTGGCGGCCCAGCTCTACGATCGCCTGTTGGATGTCGATCCCTACACCTATCGCCTGGTCCCTGAGCTGGCGGAGAGCTGGGAGGTGCTGGATAACGGCGCTACCTATCGCTTCCGCCTGCGCAGCAACGTCGCCTTTCAGAAAACGCCGTGGTTCACGCCAGGACGGGCATTTAACGCCGACGACGTGGTGTTTAGCTTCCAGCGTATTTTTGACCGCCACCACCCGTGGCATAACGTTAACGGCAGCAATTTCCCCTATTTTGACAGCCTGCAGTTTGCCGACGCCGTCGAAAGCGTGCGCAAGCTGGACAGCCGCACGGTGGAGTTTCGGCTGAAAAAACCGGACGCCTCGTTTTTATGGCATCTGGCGACGCACTACGCCTCGGTGATGTCCGCCGAATATGCTAACCAGCTGGCTAAACGCGATCGTCAGGAGCTGCTGGATCGCCAGCCGGTGGGGACCGGACCGTTCCAGCTCGCTGAGTACCGAACCGGCCAGTTTATCCGCCTGCAGCGCCACGCTCATTTCTGGCGCGGCCAGCCGCTGATGCCGCAGGTGGTAGTCGATCTCGGCTCCGGGGGAACCGGGCGGCTATCGAAGCTGCTGACCGGGGAGTGCGACGTGCTGGCCTGGCCTGCCGCCAGCCAGCTGACGATATTACGTGACGATCCGCGTCTGCGCCTGACCCTGCGCCCAGGGATGAACATCGCCTATCTGGCATTTAATACCGACAAGGCGCCGCTGAATAATCCTGCCGTACGCCATGCGCTGGCGCTGGCAATTAATAATCAGCGCCTGATGCAGTCGATCTACTACGGTACGGCGGAGACCGCCGCCTCGATCCTGCCCCGCGCCTCCTGGGCCTACGACAGCGAAGCGAAGATCACCGAGTACAACCCGGCAAAAGCCAAACAGCAGCTGGCCGCGCTGGGGCTGGAGAATATGACCCTGCAGCTGTGGGTGCCCACCAGCTCGCAGGCGTGGAACCCCAGCCCGCTGAAGACCGCCGAACTTATTCAGGCCGATATGGCCCAGGTGGGCGTTAAGGTCATGATTGTTCCCGTCGAGGGGCGTTTCCAGGAGGCCAGGCTGATGGATATGAATCACGATCTGACCCTCGCCGGCTGGTCAACGGACAGTAACGATCCCGATAGCTTCTTCCGTCCGCTGCTCAGCTGCGCCGCCATTGAGTCGCAAACTAACTTTGCCCACTGGTGCCACCGGGAGTTTGATACCATCCTGCAGAAGGCCCTGACCTCGCAGCAGCTGGCGTCGCGCATTGAGGCCTACGATGAGGCGCAGTCGATCCTTGCCCGGGACCTACCGGTGCTGCCGCTGGCCTCCTCCCTGCGCCTGCAGGCCTACCGCTACGATATCAAAGGCCTCGTCCTCAGCCCGTTCGGCAACGCCTCGTTTGCCGGGGTTTCGCGCGAGCCTGAAAAAGAAGAGGTGAAGCAACCATGATCATCTTTACGCTGCGCCGCCTGCTTCTGCTGCTGGTTACGCTCTTTCTGCTCACCTTTGTCGGCTTCAGCCTGAGCTACTTTACTCCCCATGCGCCGCTGCAGGGTGCTTCGCTGTGGAACGCCTGGTTCTTCTGGTTTAAAGGGGTGCTGCACTGGGATTTTGGCGTCTCCAGCATCAACGGCCAGCTCATCTCCGAGCAGCTCAAGGAGGTCTTCCCGGCCACGATGGAACTGTGTATTCTCGCCTTCGGTTTTGCGCTGGTGGTGGGTATTCCGGTGGGCATGATGGCCGGGATTATGCGCGGCAAATGGCAGGATAAGCTGATCAGCGCCCTGGCCCTGATTGGCTTCTCGATCCCCATCTTCTGGCTGGCACTGCTGCTTACCCTCTTCTTCTCCCTGACGCTGGGTTGGCTGCCGGTTTCTGGCCGCTTCGATCTGCTCTATGAGGTAAAGACGGTCACCGGCTTTGCGCTGATTGACGCCTGGCTCTCGGAGTCGATATGGCGTGAGGAGATGATCGTCAGCGCGCTGCGCCATATGGTTCTGCCGGTGCTGACCCTGGCGGTCGCACCCACGACTGAGGTGATCCGCCTGATGCGCATCAGCACCATGGAGGTATTTGAGCAGAACTACATCAAAGCCGCTGCCACACGCGGCCTGTCGCGGCTGACTATCCTGCGACGCCACGTGCTGCACAACGCCCTGCCGCCGGTGATCCCGCGCCTCGGGCTGCAGTTTTCCACCATGCTGACGCTGGCGATGATTACCGAGATGGTGTTTAGCTGGCCGGGGCTGGGGCGCTGGATCATCAACGCTATCCGCCAGCAGGACTATGCGGCCATCTCCGCCGGCGTGATGGTGATCGGCGCGCTGGTGATTATTGTTAACGTCATCTCTGACATTCTGGGCGCGCTGGCGAACCCTTTGAAACATAAGGAATGGTATGCCCTCCGATAATGTCTATAACGAGAAGCAGACCCCCGGCGCGCTGCGCACGGTGTGGCGCAAGTTCTATGGCGATACGACCGCCATGGTGGGTCTGTACGGCTGCGCCGGGCTGGTGCTGCTCTGCATTTTTGGCCGCTGGTTTGCGCCATACGGCATCGATCAGCAGTTCCTCGGCTACCAGCTGCTGCCCCCTTCGTGGTCACGCTATGGGGACGTCTCCTTCTTCCTCGGCACTGACGATCTGGGCCGCGACGTGCTCAGCCGCCTGCTTAGCGGTGCTGCTCCGACGGTGGGCGGCGCGTTTGTGGTTACCCTTGCGGCGACAATCTGCGGCCTGGTGCTGGGCGTGGTGGCCGGGGCGACGCACGGCCTGCGTTCGGCGGTGCTGAACCATGTGCTCGATACCCTGCTCTCTATTCCTTCCCTGCTGCTGGCGATTATCGTGGTGGCCTTTGCCGGGCCGCACCTCTCCCATGCCATGTTTGCCGTCTGGCTGGCGCTGCTGCCAAGGATGGTTCGATCGGTCTACAGCATGGTGCATGACGAGCTGGAGAAAGAGTATGTGGTCGCCGCCCGGCTGGATGGCGCCACGACGCTCAATATTTTATGGTTTGCGGTGCTGCCGAACATGACGGCAGGCCTTGTTACTGAGATCACCCGGGCGCTGTCGATGGCAATCCTCGACATTGCCGCGCTGGGCTTTCTCGATCTCGGCGCGCAGCTGCCCTCCCCGGAGTGGGGAGCAATGCTGGGCGACGCGCTGGAGCTGATCTACGTTGCGCCCTGGACGGTCATGCTGCCGGGGGCGTCGATTATGGTAAGCGTTTTACTGGTTAACCTGCTGGGCGACGGGATCCGCCGTGCGGTCAATGCGGGGGTGGAATAGTGCCACTACTTGATATTCGTAACCTGACCATTGAGGTCAAGACCGGCGAAGGCTGGGTCAGGGCCGTCGATCGCGTCACGCTCACCCTTGCGGAAGGGGAGATCCGCGGTCTGGTGGGCGAATCCGGCTCGGGCAAGAGCCTGATAGCTAAGGCGATCTGCGGCGTCACCAAAGACAACTGGCGCGTCACCGCCGACCGAATGCGCTTCGATGACGTCGATCTGATGCGTCTCTCGGCGCGCGAGCGGCGGAAAATTCTCGGCCATAACGTGTCGATGATTTTTCAGGAGCCGCAGTCCTGTCTCGATCCTTCCGAGCGCATCGGCAAACAGCTGATGCAGAACATTCCCGCCTGGACCTACAAGGGCCGCTGGTGGCAGCGCATGGGCTGGCGGAAACGGCGCGCCATTGAGCTGCTGCACCGGGTCGGTATTCGCGATCATAAAGATGCGATGCGCAGCTTTCCTTACGAGCTGACGGACGGCGAGTGCCAGAAGGTGATGATTGCCATTGCGCTGGCGAACCAGCCGCGCCTGCTGATCGCCGACGAGCCGACCAACGCCATGGAGCCGACCACCCAGGCGCAGATTTTCCGTCTGCTGACCCGCCTCAACCAGAATAACAACACCACCATTATTCTGATCAGCCATGACCTGCAGATGCTGAGCCAGTGGGCAGACCGGATTAACGTGATGTACTGCGGCCAAACCGTGGAGACCGCACCGAGCGAGGAGCTGATCGCCACGCCGCATCACCCCTATACCCAGGCGCTGATCCGCGCCATTCCGGATTTTGGCAGTGCGATGCCGCATAAAAGCCGCCTGAACACGCTGCCGGGGGCAATCCCGCTGCTGGAGCATCTGCCGATTGGCTGCCGTCTTGGGCCGCGCTGCCCCTACGCCCAGCGCAAATGCATTGAGCGTCCCCTGCTGGCCGGGCCTAAAAACCACCTCTTTGCCTGTCATTTTCCGCTGAATATGGAGAGGGAGTGAGATGGTCGATACCCTACTGGAAGTACGCAATCTGAGTAAAACATTCCGCTACCGCACCGGCTGGTTCCATCGCCAGACGGTGGAGGCGGTCAAGCCTCTAAGCTTCACCCTGCGGGAGAAGCAGACCCTGGCGATTATCGGTGAGAACGGCTCCGGCAAATCGACGCTGGCAAAGATGCTGGCGGGCATGATTGAGCCGACCACCGGCGAACTGCTGATTGACGACAGCCCTCTGCGCTACGGCGACTACTCCTTTCGCAGCCAGCGCATCCGCATGATTTTTCAGGATCCCTCGACGTCGCTGAATCCGCGCCAGCGCATCTCGCAGATCCTCGACTTTCCGCTGCGTCTGAATACCGACCTGGCTCCTGAGGCACGGCGGCAGCGGGTAATTGAGACCCTGCGTATGGTGGGTCTGCTGCCGGATCACGTCAGCTACTATCCGCACATGCTTGCTCCCGGCCAGAAACAGCGTCTGGGGCTGGCCCGGGCGCTGATCCTACGCCCGAAGGTGATCGTGGCGGATGAAGCCCTGGCGTCGCTGGATATGTCGATGCGTTCGCAATTAATTAACCTGATGCTGGAATTGCAGGAGAAACAGGGTATCTCTTATATCTACGTTACCCAGCATATCGGTATGATGAAACATATCAGCGACCAGGTCATCGTGATGCACCAGGGTGAGGTGGTTGAACGCGGCAGCACGGCTGAAGTGCTGGCCGCCCCGCTGCATGAGCTGACCCGGCGATTAATTGCCAGCCATTTTGGCGAGGCGCTGACGGCCGACGCCTGGCGAAAAGACCGCTAGCACCACTCTTTAGGGTGGTCGGATTAACACATATGGCGACACGTGCTATCATCGCCGCGTTTTAACGACGCTCGCTGCTTTCGATGACGAGCGCCACAACAATGAATATAAGGATTAGAGCTATGGGTTTTCTTTCCGGTAAGCGCATTCTGGTGACTGGCGTTGCCAGCAAACTCTCCATCGCATACGGCATCGCACAGGCTATGCATCGCGAAGGCGCTGAGCTGGCATTCACCTACCAGAACGACAAGCTGAAAGGCCGTGTTGAGGAGTTTGCCGCGCAGCTGGGTTCCAGCATCGTTCTGGAATGTGACGTTGCTAAAGATGAAAGCATCGACGGCCTGTTCGCTGAGCTGGCGAAAAGCTGGCCGAAGTTCGACGGCTTCGTGCACTCCATCGGTTTCGCACCGGGCGACCAGCTGGACGGCGACTACGTTAACGCCGTTACCCGTGAAGGCTTTAAAATTGCCCACGACATCAGCTCCTACAGCTTCGTTGCGCTGGCCAAAGCGTGCCGCTCGATGCTGAACCCGGACTCTGCTCTGCTGACCCTCTCCTACCTGGGTGCCGAGCGCGCTATTCCGAACTACAACGTGATGGGCCTGGCAAAAGCCTCTCTGGAAGCCAACGTGCGCTATATGGCGAACGCGATGGGTCCGGAAGGGGTGCGCGTGAACGGCATCTCCGCCGGTCCGATCCGTACCCTGGCCGCATCCGGGATCAAAGACTTCCGTAAAATGCTGGCCCACTGCGAAGCGGTCACCCCGATCCGTCGCACCGTCACCATCGAAGACGTGGGTAACACCGCGGCATTCCTCTGCTCTAACCTCTCCGGCGGTATCTCCGGTGAAGTGGTTCACGTTGACGGTGGCTTCAGCATCGCCGCGATGAACGAGCTGGAACTGAAATAAGCGTTCTCTTCCCCTCCCGCTCGGGAGGGGTCTCCCTGGCTGTTTATGCTTTTCTGCTATTTATTATCACCTAACAATATTTTTCCCTCTTCAAGCGTTACGCCAGGATATTGATCGCCATTTTGAGATCAAGGAAAGCCCATGGAACAACGCCGTTTTTCCGGCAAAGGCCACTGGTATCATGAGACCCAGTCGAGTACCGGCCAGGCACAAGCGCTACCGTTAGTTCCCGAAGCCGCCACCGTCACCGATCGTTTTTTACTGGATCTTGTGCTGCCTGAGGAGGTCGTCGCTCCCTGTCAAGGCTGGCTGGATCCTGCCCGCACGCTCTACGACCGGCTCTTTCCCCGCAGCGTCAGCGTCAGCCGCCTGCGCACCTTCAGCGCCTACGATCGCCTGAGCACGGCGCTGACGGTAGCCCAGGTTTACGGCGTTCAGCGCCTGTGCAATCACTATGCCGCCCGCCTCGCGCCGCTGCCCGGCCCGGACTCTTCCCGTGAAAGTAATCATCGGCTGGCGCAGATCACCCAGTACGCCAGACAGCTCGCCAGCTCCCCGGAGGTGATTGACGCCCGGGCGCGGGAGCAGCTTGAAGAGGTGGGGCTGACCAGCTGGGACATCGTGCTGATGGATCAGATTATCGGTTTTATCGGCTTTCAGGCGCGGGTCATTGCGGCGTTTCAGGCCCTGCTCGGCCAGCCCGTACGCTGGCTACCCGGCATGGAGATGCAGCAGGATGCCGCCGCCGAACCGTTCAGCAGTCAGGAGAGCCGCTGGACGCCGAGCTTCGAAAGCGTTGAGCTGCACCTCGCCAGCGCCCCCCAGCTGGAGGCGCTGGCCCAGTGGCAGCCGCTCCCGGCCCTGCGGGTGCTGACGCCGGTGCTGGCCCATGAACACCCTTTGCTCAACCCGTTGGGGGAAATTATAGCGAGCGATATGTGCGACACGCTTGATGCCTCGCTGGTCGATCTGGTGGCCCTGCTGACGGCGCGGATCAACGGCAGCCTGGACTGCTTTAATTCTTTAGCCAGGTCTGCCGTACCCGAGGTGCCAATCGCAGCGTTACGCAGCGGCGAGCGGGCATTGAATACCTGGAGCCAGGCGGATCCCCAGGCGCGGGCGGTTATCCAGGCCGTCCAGCTGTTAACCCGAGCGGCAGATAGATTTAGCGCCGCCCAGTTTACTCCCCTCGTTGAGCAAGGACTTTCTCCGCAGCAGGCCATTAATTTGCTAGCGTGGAGCGGTCTGTGCGGCTGGTTGAATCGTCTTAAAATCGCGCTGGGCGACACGCATTAGCGCGAAACAGCGCTTGCTGCGACACCCAGAATCGCGTAAAACTGTCAGCCGCTCTAATGGCCACGAAAATATAAAATTATGTTCCAGGACAACCCGCTGCTAGCGCAGCTTAAACAGCAACTGCATTCCCAAACGCCGCGTGCGGAAGGCGTCGTAAAAGGCACTGAGAAAGGCTTTGGCTTCCTTGAAGTAGACGGACAGAAAAGCTATTTCATTCCGCCGCCGCAGATGAAAAAGGTGATGCATGGCGACCGCGTGATCGCCGTGATCCACAGTGAAAAAGAGCGTGAATCCGTCGAGCCAGAAAAGCTTGTCGAGCCGTTCCTGACCCGCTTTGTGGGTAAAGTACAGAGAAAAGACGATCGTCTCTCTATCGTACCGGATCATCCGTTGTTGAAAGAGTCCATTCCCTGCCGGGCTATGCGCGGCGTGGAGCATGATTTTAAAGAGGGCGATTGGGCGGTAGCCGAAATGCGTCGTCATCCCCTGAAGGGCGATCGCGGCTTCTACGCCGAGCTGACGCAGTTTATCACCTTCGGTGATGACCACTTCGTACCGTGGTGGGTGACCCTTGCCCGCCACAATCTGGAAAAAGAGGCGCCGAACGGCGTAGCGACCGAGATGCTGGATGAGGGCCTCGAGCGTGTCGATCTGACCGCGCTGGACTTTGTCACCATCGACAGCGCCAGCACCGAAGATATGGATGACGCCCTGTTTGTTGAAGCGTTAGCTGACGATAAGCTGCAGCTGACCGTGGCCATTGCCGATCCCACCGCGTGGATCGCCGAGGGCAGCAAGCTGGACGACATCGCTAAGGTGCGCGCCTTCACCAACTATCTGCCGGGCTTTAACATCCCGATGCTGCCGCGCGAGCTGTCAGACGATCTCTGCTCCCTGCGTGCGCAGGAAGTGCGCCCCGTGCTGGCCTGCCGCATGACCATTGCCGCTGACGGCACCATCGAAGAGGATATCACCTTCTTCGCGGCGACTATCGAATCAAAAGCCAAGCTGGTCTACGACGAGGTCTCCGACTGGCTGGAAGGCAAAGCGGGCTGGCAGCCACCGTCAGAGGCGATTGCCAACCAGATCCGTCTCCTGCACCGCGTCTGCCTGAGCCGCAGCGAGTGGCGTACCCAGCATGCGCTGGTATTTAAGGATCGCCCGGACTACCGTTTCGTGCTGGGCGAGAAAGGCGAAGTGCTGGATATCGTGGCCGAGCCGCGCCGCATTGCTAACCGCATCGTTGAGGAGTCAATGATCTCCGCCAACATCTGTGCGGCACGCGTTCTGCGCGACAAGCTTGGTTTCGGCATCTACAACATTCACATGGGCATCGACCCAGCGAACGGCGAAGCGCTGGCCGCGCTATTGAAGACCCACGGCATGCACGTTGATGCTGAAGAGGTGCTGACTCTCGAAGGTTTCTGTAAGCTGCGCCGTGAACTCGACGCCCAGCCGTCAGGCTTCCTCGACAGCCGCATCCGCCGCTTCCAGTCCTTTGCTGAGATCGGCACCGAGCCAGGTCCTCACTTCGGTCTTGGCCTTGACGCCTACGCGACCTGGACCTCCCCTATCCGTAAGTATGGCGATATGATCAACCATCGTCTGCTGAAGGCGATTATCAAAAACGAATCCGTTGCCCGTCCGCAGGAGGAGTCCACGCTGCAGATGGCCGAGCGCCGTCGCCTCAACCGTATGGCTGAGCGTGACGTCGGCGACTGGCTCTATGCGCGCTTCCTGAAGGATAAAGCCGGAACCGATACCCGCTTTGCCGCTGAGATTATCGATATCAGCCGCGGCGGTATGCGCGTGCGCCTCGTGGACAACGGCGCGGTCGCGTTTATTCCGGCTCCGTTCCTGCACGCCGTACGTGATGAGATGGTGTGCAGCCAGGAGAACGGTACGGTGACGATTAAAGGCGAAACTGCGTATAAAGTTAGCGATGTGATTGACGTGACTATCGCTGAAGTTCGCATGGAGACGCGCAGCGTTATTGCCCGCCCGCTGGCCTGATAACTTCCCAACTCGGTCGGCCTCGTGATTAACGAGGCCGATTGCATTATGCCTTCCCCTGCATGTAATAAATATTCACTAATTCTGCTTTTTCGCTTTAGCAGAAATATTATAATATCGCCTGCAAAAACAGCGTGTTCTGGTCTAACCCTTGCGGCTTTGTCGATCTTTAAATGTGTGACCATAGCGTGTTCAGCAGGACAGGAGGAAGCATGAAAGAGGATTTGGATCACAGTGTGATATTTCGCTATTTGGGTTCAGGTAGCCCCTTCTGGCGACTCTCAGCCGACAGCAACACACTACACCTTGCCGCCAGTGAAAGTGCCGAAGCAGGCCAGACGATAGCGCTCAGTGATGAGCAGGCCGAGCAGATTCGGGCTATGACGGTGATCACTTCCAGCGTGACCACATCCCTGTCGCTTTTTGGCAAAGAGGTGCCTCTACACCTGGTTGGCCGGAAAATCAGTAAGACAGAGTGGTCCGGCACCGCCTCCTCCGGGAATGACACCGCCTCCGTAGCCAGGAATTTAGCCCAGGGTCTCTCCTTTGCTGAACAGGTGGTTTCCGAAGCGCACTCGGCGATCGTTATTCTCGATCGCCATGGCAATATTCAACGCTTTAACCGGCTATGCGAAGAGTATACCGGCATGCGTGAAAAAGAGGTTATTGGCCAGAACGTATTTACTCTATTTATGAGCCGCAAAGAGGCGGTCGCATCACGCCGCAATATTGCCAGCTTTTTCCTCAGCGGTAGCTCGTATGAAGTTGAGCGCTGGATTAAAACCCGCAAGGGGCAGCGGCTGTTTCTGTTTCGCAATAAATTTGTTCACAGCGGCAGCGGAAAAAACGAAATATTTCTTATCTGCTCCGGGACCGATATTACCGAAGAGCGCCGCGCCCAGGAGCGACTGCGCGTGCTGGCAAATACCGACACCGTCACCGGCCTGCCTAACCGCAATGCTATCAATGAGCTGATTAGCGACGCCATTGCGAAACGAGGCGACAGCCAGGTGGGCATTGTCTACCTCGATCTCGATAACTTCAAAAAGGTAAACGACGTCTACGGCCATATGTTTGGCGATCAGCTGCTCCAGGCGGTTGCGCTGGCCATTTTAAGCTGTCTGGCGGAGGGCCAGGTGCTGGCAAGGCTGGGGGGTGACGAATTTATCGTCCTGGCGACCAAAACGTCGCAGGGCGCGCTAGAGGCGATGGCGTCGAGGATCATAACCCGCCTGCGCCAGCCCTTCCGCATCGGGCTTATCGAGGTCTACTCGGGATGCTCACTGGGCATTTCATTAGCTCCCCAGCACGGTAAGGACCGGGAGAGCGTGATCCGCAATGCCGATACCGCCATGTACACAGCTAAAGAGAACGGTCGGGGTAAGTTTTGCGTGTTTACCCCCGAGATGAGTCAGCGCGTGTTTGAGTATCTATGGCTGGACACTAACCTGCGCAAGGCGCTGGATGATAATCAGCTGGTGATCTACTACCAGCCCAAGGTGACCTGGCGCGGTGAGATCCGCAGCCTGGAGGCGCTGATACGCTGGCAGTCACCGGAGCGCGGCCTTCTTGCCCCTACGGAGTTTATCTCCTATGCCGAGGAGTCAGGCCTGATCGTCCCCCTGGGGCGTTGGATCATGCTCAACGTGCTACAGCAGGTCGCCAGGTGGCGAGACAAGGGGCTGAATATGCGCGTGGCGGTAAACATCTCTGCGCGTCAGCTGGCCGACCAGACCCTGTGCAGCGATCTCCAGCAGGCGCTTAAGGATCTGCACTTTGAATACAGCCCAATCGATGTTGAACTCACCGAAAGCTGCCTGATAGAGAACGAAGAGCTTTCCCTGTCGGTGATCGAGCAGTTCAGTGCCCTGGGCGCACAGGTGCATCTCGATGACTTTGGTACCGGTTACTCGTCGCTGTCGCAGCTGGCGCGCTTCCCCATTGACGCCATCAAGCTCGACCACTCTTTTGTTCGCGATGTGCATAAGCAGTCGGTTTCGCAATCGCTGGTAAGGGCCATCGTCGCCGTGGCGCAGGCGCTCAATTTGCAGGTAATAGCCGAGGGCGTCGAGAGCGCTAAAGAGGATGCCTTTCTGACGAAAAACGGCGTCAATGAACGACAGGGATTTCTTTTCGCCAAGCCCATGCCTGCGGCTGCATTTGAACGCTGGTATAAGCGTTATCAGGCGCGACAAATGCGCTAGCCATCAATTTATATCCGCTGCTTATGCTTTTTTGAGATTTATTTTTTCTCCTTCTCTTTTTACACTATTTTTTGCATCATTAAATTTATTACCATTTCAATCAGGAGTGACATGATGGCTGACATCGACGCAAAGCAACTGGCAGGCCGCATTGATACCGTGCTCGATATTCTGGTTGCGGGTGATTATCACTCTGCCATTCATAATCTTGAAATTCTCAAGGCAGAGCTTCTGGCACTGAACGATGCAGAGCAGGCGCAAGGGCAAAATTCGCCTAAAACGCCGTGGGAAATTTAATCGCAATGAATCCCCGCCAACAAACTATTTTACAGATGGTGATCGATAAGGGCCGGGTTAGCGTCACCGATCTGGCGAAAACAACCGGCGTTTCTGAAGTCACCATCCGCCAGGATCTGAATACGCTGGAGAAGCAGAGCTATTTGCGCCGCACCCACGGCTACGCCGTGCCGCTGGAAAGCGATGATGTCGAAACCCGGATGCTCAATAATTTTGCCCTTAAGCGCGAGCTGGCGGAATTTGCCGCCTCTACGGTTGAGCCGGGTGAAACCCTATTTATTGAGAACGGCAGCAGCAATGCGCTGCTGGCACGCACCCTGGCCGAGCAGAAAGATATCACCATTATTACGGTGAGCAGCTATATTGCTCATCTGCTAAAAGAGACGCCCTGTGAGGTGATCCTGCTCGGGGGCATCTACCAGAAAAAAAGCGAGAGCATGGTGGGGCCGCTGACGCGCCAGTATATTGCGCAGGTGCACTTCAGTAAGGCCTTTATTGGTATTGATGGCTGGCAGCCTGAGACCGGCTTTACCGGCCGGGATATGATGCGCGCCGACGTCGTAAACGCCGTGCTTGAAAAGGGCTGTGAGGCCATTATCCTGACCGACAGCTCTAAGTTTGGTGCCGTTCACCCCTACCCGCTTGGTCAGGATCATCCCTTTAACAGAGTGATCACCGATGACAGGCTTAACCCGGTAACGCAGCGCGCGCTGGAGCAGACTGGCTTACAGGTTGATATCGTTAAATCCTCCCGCACGCGCTAACGCTTTTCAAGCCCACCAACGTGGGCTATCTCCCTCATCTATGAGACTTTTCTGACGATTCAATTAAGACTTTTTACCTGTCTGGTTGACGGGCAAGAAGTAAAATTATGTTCAGCGATATAACAGGATGTAACTATCACTCGCCTCGTTGAGGTGTGGATTTCAGTAACAACTGTGTAACATAATTTACGGAAAAAGACTTTAGTGTGTCATAAGCGCACTATACTTAAAGAGATTTCTTTCCGTGAATCGAAATTTCAGGAGAAAGTATTATGATGTTATCGAGCAAAAAAGCGGCAACTGTCGTACTGGCTGTCACACTGGCACTGTCTCTGAGCGCATGTTCAAACTGGTCTAAACGCGATCGCAACACCGCTATCGGTGCAGGCGCAGGTGCAATCGGTGGTTCAGTCTTAACCGATGGCAGCACCCTGGGTACCCTGGGCGGCGCAGCGGTAGGCGGGATTATCGGTCATCAGGTCGATTAATTATACGACGTAGCAGGTCTTTAAAAGAACGAATAAAGCGTTCTGGTAACGCCATAATACTTTCTTGCAGATCTGAATTACGCAGTACAGATATAAGGCCACGGCAAACGCCGTGGCTTATTTATTTGGCATTAGCCGCCCGCCAGTTTCACCTTCATCCCTTTGGCTTCCAGCAATGTTTTAAGCAGATCGCGCTTGTCGCCCTGAATTTCAATGACGCCCTCTTTTACCGATCCGCCGCATCCGCACTTCTTCTTCAGTTCGGCCGCCAGCTTATTTAATGCATCATCATCGCCATCAATGCCGGTAATCAAACAGACGCCCTTCCCTTTGCGTCCGCTGGTTTGCCGCTGAATGCGCACAATACCGTCGCCTTTTGGTCGTTCAGGGGCCGCTTTTGGCTCATCGATACGCCCGGTTTCAGTGGAATAGACTAAACGGCTGTTGCTCTCTTTCATTACGCCCCCACATTCAGCGACGCGTTAATGGCGTTAAGGGTCTGCGCAGGATCGGCTGACTGGGTCACCGGCCGGCCAATAACCATATAGTCCACCCCGGCTACCAGCGCCTGCTGCGGGGTCATGATCCGCCGCTGATCGCCCACCTCGCTGCCTTCAGGGCGGATCCCCGGCGTCACCAGTTTAAACTCGTGCCCCAGCACGCTCTTGAAGCGCACCGCCTCCTGTGCAGAGCAGACAACGCCATCCAGGCCGCACTGCTTCGTCAGGCGCGCCAGGCGCTCGGCGTGCTCGGCAGGCGTGCTGGTGATGCCCAGGTCAACCAGATCGCTGGCTTCCATGCTGGTCAACACCGTCACGGCAATCAGCAGCGGCGCGTCTTTGCCAAACGGCACCAGCGCTTCACGGGCGGCGCTCATCATCCGTGCGCCTCCGGAGGCGTGGACGTTTACCATCCAGACGCCAAGATCGGCCGCGGCGGCCACCGCATGAGCAGCGGTATTGGGAATGTCATGAAACTTCAGATCGAGAAACACGTCGAAGCCGCGCTGGTGAAGCTCGCGCACAAACTGCGGCCCGAAACGGGTAAACATCTCTTTGCCTACCTTCAGGCGGCAGTCGGCGGGATTAATGCGATCGACAAACTCCAGGGCGAGATCGCGGCTGGCATAGTCCAGGGCGACAACAACGGGAGAGTGGCACAGAGATGGGGAAGAAGCTGAAGCAGTAGACGTCATGACCAGACCTTCTTGTTGATGAGCACGCGCGGGCGCAAACGGAATAAACGGGCAGCATTCTAACTGCGAGCGCGGAAAATTGACAGGACGCATTTTTCACTGGCTGACCTGGTTGGCTCCGTGCGGGTGGTGAAGAGGAATCATTATAGGATGTTGTAACTAAATAGGGTCTTTTTTTAAATTACTGACCGTCAAGACCGCGAATGGGCTTCACCGTTGACCAGGCGCGACAGGAGGGACAGTGCCAGTACATGGTATAGGCCGTAAAGCCGCACTTCTGACAGCGGTAGCGCGGCTTGCTGCGGATCTGCTCTCCCACCATATCACGCAGCGCCATCAGGCTCTCTTTCGCCCGCCCCTCTTCGGCATCGTGAAGGTGATAGTCCATCAGCTTATGGAAGACGCGCATCGTCGGGTGACGCTGTAGCTGGCGGGTTACCGCCACCTGGGCCTGATCCTGCCCTTCCTGCCGATCGATGATCTCAGCCAGCATCAGATCGGCAGTCGCGCCGACGTTCTCTTCAACGCAGCGGGTGAGAAATTCGGCCCACTCCTCGGTTTTGCCCAGCTGCAGATAGCAGGTTTGCAGCATCTCCAGCGTTTCGCTGACCAGCTCTTTATCCTGGTCGATCACCCGCAGCAGGCTCTCCACCGCTTTGGCGTAGTCACCTTTAGCCATCAGCACGCGCCCCATCATAATGGAGATGCGCGGACTGGTGCGATCGGCGGCGGCACCCTTTTTCAGCAGCGCCATGGCACGATCCATATCGTCGTTACCCATCTGCTGCAGCGCAAGCTCGCAGTAAAAATGGGCAATTTCGCCGCGCTGTTTATCTTTACCGAGCTTAACCAGACGTTCGGCAACGTCGATTGCCTTTTGCCACTCGCTGGTCGCCTGGTAGATCTGCAGAAGCTGCTGCAGCGCCCCGATGCGAAAATCGGTTTCGTCCACCAGCTGGTTAAACATGTCTTCGGCGCGATCGTACATACCCGCAGCCATGTAGTCGCGACCCAGCTGCTGCACCGCCAGCAGGCGCTGGTCATAAGAGAGGGAAGCGCTCTCCATCAGGGTCTGATGGATGCGAATGGCGCGATCTACCTCGCCCCGGGAGCGGAACAGGTTGCCCAAGGTGAGATGCGCCTCAACGGTACCGGTATCCTCTTTGAGCATGTCGAGGAACAGGTCAACCGCTTTGTCCTGTTGGTTACTGAGCAGGAAGTTGACGCCGGCTACGTAGTCACGCGATAGCCGGTTGGCCTCATCCTGCTTTGTTTGTTGCGCACTTCTGCGGCCCATATACCAGCCGTAGGCGGCTGCTACAGGTAACAGCAGAAACAACAGCTCCAGCATAGCCTGTTATTCCTTGACGGCTGGAGTAGCGGTCGTTGCCGGAACGCTAGTAGTTGTAGTGGGAGTGGCAGGCGCGATCTGCTGTTCAAGACGTTTAATCTTACGCTCTGCCCGCGCCAGCGAAACCCGCACGCGCAGCCAGAAAAGCGCGCAGATCAGCCAGCCAATAGCAAAGCCCGCAGCAAACAGGATCGCCAGCAGCGTAGAGATACGATACTCCCCCTGCGCCAGCAGGAAATTGAACGTTACCTGTTGATCGTTTTGCGCACCCAGCGTGACGGAAACGACAAAGATTGCTAACACCAGTAAGAAAATGAGTAGATATTTCACATTACTTCCCGTTATGTGGCTTAGGGCGAATAAATTCTGTTCAACCTGCTGCATCCAGCCTTATAAACTACCATTTTCGCGCAGCGGACGAAATGGAAAACCGTGATATCCAGATGATGTAAGGCCAAAAAGCGGAAAATCAACGCCTCGGCGGCCTTACTCATTTTTCTCTTCACGTTGGGCTATCTCTATGTCCTCTTTTACCGGCGGCGTAAGCGGACCGCAGAGGCGCTGCGCAAGCCAGGTCGCCAGGGTAACCAGAATGCCGGAGATGAGCGTAGCCACCGCCAGATCCTGCGGCCAGTGCATGCCCAACAGCAGTCGGCTCCCCATCACCAGCACCGCCCATACCATGAGCACAACGATGGTCACCGTGCGGCGGCGAGGCCACAGCAGGCCCACGCCCAACAGCGCCCAGCTGGCGGCAAACATGGTGTGGCCAGAGGGGAAGGCAAAGCCAGTCTCTTTCTGCCAGTGCAGGCGTAAAAAACCGGGCACGTTATCCTGCTCGGTAAGCTGCTCCTCGACCAGTGCGCCACGCTCCTTACGCTTTAAAGTGTAGAACTCATCTACCGGAATTTGGTGAGTTTTTTCGAGCCAGACGACAAAGGGACGCGGCTCCTGAACCTGGGTTTTAACAAAGGATTTGAGTCCCTGGCCAACGACGATTGCTGCGCCAAGAATGGCAAAAAGCATTAACGCAGCCTTCAGGCGAAAGCGTAAACACCACAGGAACCAGCCGCACAGTATGACGTGTGTAATGATCCCCCACGGCTGAGTGACCGTTTCGGTGATCCAGTAGAGGATTTGCAGCCAGCCGCTGTGGCCGCCGGGCTGCCAATGCCAGCCAAAGAGCCACACCAGCAACGGCATGATGAGCAGAAGTCCTGTTCCGGCGGCAATCCGCCTTGCAATTGAGAGCATTTTCTTTCCCTTTAAATTAAGTGACACAATAATAACTGAAAAATAACAAGTTCGGCGGATTTGACGGATTTGTGCGCTTAATCTTTGTAAGCTACGGAGGCGATTAGTGAAGTGACGCGCCTTGTGGCAAAATGGGAGCAGAGAGAAAGCCTGAAGGCTACGGGCACAGAAAGTGCCAGCTTAATCTGGAGAATCACATGCAGCTTAAACGTGTGGCAGAAGCCAAACTGCCAACCCCCTGGGGCGACTTCCTGATGGTGGGATTTGAAGAACTGGCAACCGGACAGGATCACGTTGCCCTGGTTTATGGTGACATCTCTGGCCAGACGCCGGTACTTGCCCGCGTCCATTCAGAGTGTTTGACCGGCGATGCCCTGTTCAGCCTGCGCTGCGACTGCGGTTTTCAGCTCGAGGCCGCCCTCTCCCACATCGCTGAAGAGGGTCGCGGCATCCTTCTGTATCATCGCCAGGAGGGGCGCAACATTGGTCTGCTGAATAAAATTCGCGCCTATGCGCTGCAGGACCAGGGCTTCGATACCGTAGAAGCTAACCATCAGCTGGGCTTCGCCGCCGACGAGCGTGACTTTACCCTGTGCGCGGATATGTTCAAGCTGCTGGGCGTGGATGAGGTGCGGCTGTTAACCAATAATCCGCGCAAGGTAGAGATCCTTACCGAAGCCGGGATTAATATTGTCGAGCGCGTGGCGCTGATCGTTGGCCGTAACCCTAATAACGAGCACTACCTCGATACCAAAGCGGCCAAGATGGGGCATCTGCTGGGCTGATTGGCGGCAGAAAACGCCGGGTGGCGGCATCCGCCCTACCCGGCCTACGCAACGCTGTAGGCCGGGCACTGCTGACTTATAGCATATTCCGGATCACGTAGTGCAGGATGCCGTCGTTCTGGTAGTAGGTGAGTTCGGTGCCGGTATCGATACGACAGCGGCAATCAATTGTCTCTTGGCTACCGTCCGCGCGGGTCAGCCGCACCGGAATAGTGGCTCCCGGTTTGAGCTGCGTCAGATTATCAACATCGATCTTCTCTTCACCCGTCAGCCCCAGCGTTTTACGCGTCACGCCCTGAGGAAACTCAAGCGGCAGGATCCCCATCCCAATCAAATTCGAGCGGTGAATACGCTCAAAGGACTCGGCAATGACCACGCGGATGCCCAGCAGGCGCGGCCCTTTAGCGGCCCAGTCGCGGCTGGAGCCTGAGCCGTACTCTTTCCCGGCAATGACCGCCAGCGGGGTCCCCTCTTTCTGGTAACGCATAGCCGCGTCGTAGATAGAGAGCACTTCGCTACCCGGCAGATGACGGGTCATCCCGCCTTCAATACCCGGCACCATCTCGTTACGAATGCGGATGTTGGCGAAGGTGCCGCGCATCATCACCTCGTGGTTACCCCGGCGTGAACCGTAGGAGTTGAAGTCCCGACGCTCAACGCCGTGCCCCTGCAGGTAGCGCCCGGCCGGGCTGTCCGGCTTGATGCTGCCCGCCGGTGAGATGTGGTCGGTGGTAACAGAGTCACCGAGCATCGCCAGGATCCGCGCCCCGTGGATATCCTCCACCGGCTTAGGCGTCGCCAGCATCTCATCAAAGAAGGGTGACAGACGGATGTAGGTCGAGTCATTCTGCCAGCCATAGGTGTCGGAATGCTCTACCTGAATCGACTTCCACTCGTCGGTCCCTTCAAATACCTCGGCATACTCTTTGCGGAACATGTCGGTGGAGACATGCTCGACGGCGCGGGCAATCTCACTGCCCGAGGGCCAGATATCCTTCAGGTAGACCGGGTCGCCCTTCCGGTCATTGCCGATGGGATCGGTAGCCAGGTTGATATTCATATTCCCCGCCAGGGCATAGGCCACGACCAGCGGCGGCGAGGCCAGCCAGTTGGTCTTAACCAGCGGATGAATACGTCCCTCAAAGTTTCGGTTACCGGAGAGCACGGCCCCGACGGTCAAATCGCCCTTCTTAATTGCCTGCTCGATGGGATCGGGCAGCGGACCGGAGTTGCCGATGCAGGTGGTGCAGCCGTAGCCCACCAGGTTGAAGCCCAGCTCATCCAGCCAGGGGGTGAGCCTCGCCTGGGCGAGATAGTCAGAGACCACCTTCGAGCCGGGTGCCAACGAGGCTTTGACCCACGGCTGACGTTTCAGCCCAAGCTCCACGGCTTTTTTCGCCAGCAGCCCCGCCGCCATCAGCACGCTCGGGTTAGAGGTGTTGGTGCAGGAGGTAATGGCCGCGATGACCACCGCGCCGTCCGGCAGCTGATATTGATGCCCGTTCAGCGTATACTCTACCGCCTGGCGATCTTTCTGGGCGTGGTTCAGCTCAAGCTCTGAGCTGGCGGCGAACGCTTTTGGGACTTCGCTCAGCAGAACGCGGTCCTGAGGACGTTTCGGTCCGGCGACGCTGGCCTCTACATCCGCCATGTTAAGTTCGAGGGTGCTGGTGAAGACCGGCTCGTCGCCTGGATTGCGCCACATCCCCTGCGCTTTGGTATAGGTCTCTACCAGCGCCACCTGCTCTTCGCTGCGGCCGCTCAGGCGCATGTAGTTGAGGGTGACGTCATCGATCGGGAAGAAGCCGCAGGTTGCGCCATACTCCGGCGCCATGTTAGCGATGGTCGCGCGATCCGCCAGCGGGAGGTGATCGAGTCCATCGCCGTAAAACTCGACGAATTTACCGACTACGCCGTGCTTGCGCAGCATCTGCGTCACGGTCAGCACCAGGTCGGTGGCGGTGATCCCTTCGTTAAGCTTGCCGGTGAGCTTGAAGCCAACCACGTCAGGAATAAGCATGGATACCGGCTGGCCCAGCATCGCTGCTTCAGCCTCGATGCCGCCAACGCCCCAGCCCAGTACGCCGAGGCCGTTAATCATGGTGGTGTGGGAGTCGGTGCCCACCAGCGTATCCGGATAGGCAACCCACTCTTTATCCTGTAGCTCGCTCCAGACCGCTTTTCCGAGATACTCAAGGTTTACCTGATGGCAAATACCCGTTCCCGGCGGTACCACGCTAAAGCGGCTGAAAGCCTGCTGGCCCCAGCGCAGAAACTGGTAGCGTTCGTGGTTACGCTCCATCTCCAGACGGACGTTCTCTTCAAAGGCATCATCGTCGCCGAAGTGATCCACGGTAACGGAGTGGTCGATCACCAGATCGACGGGAGAGAGAGGGTTAACTTTTGCGGTATCGCCGCCGAGGCGTTTAACTGCTTCGCGCATGGCGGCCAGGTCAACCACGGCCGGTACGCCGGTGAAGTCCTGCATCAGCACCCTTGCCGGGCGATAGGCGATTTCACGATCGGCGTGGGCGGACTGGAGCCACCCTGCCAGGGCACGAATATCCTCTTCGGTGACGGAATCCTCATCCTGCCAGCGCAGGAGGTTTTCCAGCAGTACTTTTAGTGACTTGGGCAAGCGGGAAACATCCCCAAGCGCCTTTGCGGCCAGCGGCAGACTGTAATAGTGCCAGGTTTTGTTCTCTGCCTGCAACGTGTCCTTACTGGCTTCGCGTAGGGTAGACGACATAAGCTCCTCCTAATACAGAGTATCGATACCCTGACTGGTATCAGGGTCTGTATTAAAGATAACACAAACATGTCGTAACGTTTTGATAACAACCCAAATCGCTAAATTCCACTCGTTTCTGGGTGCCAGATAGCAAAAAACCTCGCCGGAGCGAGGTTTCAAACGGACAGGATCACCGCTATTTTTTAGGCTTATCGTCAGCGAAAGAGTCGATAAACGCTTTCTGCGCCGCCGTGAGCTGCCAGCTGGCTGGGATCTGCACCGCCCTCTCGCGTTCACCCTGACGAGCATGTTTAGGGGACCGGCAGCGGTCCTGAACCGGATTTAACCGCTCGGTAGTGCCCATAGGCTTAACCCCAGAATTTCCAGATAATCAGCGCCACAATTGCCCAGAAGAAGGCCGAACCGAGAAAGACCGCCAGCCATGCTTTACGCTTCAGCGCCGGATCCCTTTGCGGTTCTTCACTTCCTGCAGGCATTGCTAACCTCACACAATCGACATCGCTTATCATATTGACACCGAACAATAGGTTTAAGTAATCATCAGATAGGACAAATCCTAAAGAAACTTTAGCCTAAAATCCAGCGAATTTACGAATCATTTCGAGTGAAATATTCGATGTTATGATCGCGAAGAGACTATTGTAGAAGGTAATTTGCGCTGCGCCACGTTAGCGACTACTTTTGTCGCCCCGCTGTTATTTTTCCGGCAGCTTAATGTCGTGGAACATCGCTTCGATATCTTCGTTCGAACGCAGCGCGACGGCGGTATCCACAACGTCACGGGTAAGATGCGGCGCAAAGCGCTGGATAAAGTCATACATGTAGCTGCGCAGGAAGGTGCTGCGACGGAAACCAATTTTGGTTGTGCTGTGGCTAAACACGCCCTGCGCATCCAGCTTGACCAGGTCGGGATCGGAGATAGGATCCACCGCCATGCTGGCAATCACCCCTACCCCCAGCCCAAGGCGTACGTAGGTTTTGATCACGTCGGCATCGGTAGCGGTAAAGACGATGCGCGGCGTCAGCCCGGCACGGTTAAAAGCCGTATCCAGCTCGGAGCGGCCGGTAAAGCCAAAGGTGTAGGTGACCAGCGGGTACTGAGCCAGCTCTTCAATGCTCACCGACTGCTTGCCCGCCAGCGGATGGTCCGGGGTAACCACAATAGAGCGGTTCCAGTGGTAGCATGGCAGCATCACCAGATCGTCATAGAGATGCAGCGCTTCGGTGGCGATGGCAAAGTCGGCGTTGCCTTTGGATACCGCTTCGGCAATCTGCGTCGGCGATCCCTGGTGCATGTGCAGCGACACGCGCGGATAGCGCTCAATAAAGCCCTTGATCACGTTGGGCAGCGCGTAGCGGGCCTGGGTATGGGTGGTCGCCACGTAGAGTGAACCCTTATCTGGCCAGGTGTGCTCCCCGGCAACCGATTTTATCGCCTCTACCTTAGAGAGGACCTCGCGGGCAATGCGGATGATCTCCTGACCGGCGGGCGTAACCTGAGTAAGATGCTTACCGCTGCGGGCAAAAATCTGGATCCCCAGCTCGTCCTCCAGCATACGAACCTGCTTACTGATCCCCGGCTGGGATGTGTAAAGCCCTTCGGCAGTAGATGAGACGTTAAGGTTATGGTTGACCACCTCAACAATATAGCGAAGCTGCTGTAGTTTCATGACGGACCATCCGATTTTGCGCACACGACATCGTCTAAGACGATTTAATAATAAGAGAGGAATTAGCTATAACCACTATATCATTTATATCTACAGTGTATAGATATCAACAAAAAATAATAATGTCGGTTATAAGAAAGGGCCGGATAACCGGCCCTTCAGGAGGCTACAGCTGGGTTATTTTTTTGCTTCTACCCATTTGCCATCGATAAAGAAAGCGGACCAGCCGGTGGCCTTGCCCTCTTTCTCAGAGGCAACGTACTGCTGCTTGGTCTTGCGGCTAAAGCGAACCATGGTCTTGTTGCCGGCAGGATCCTGCTGCGGTGCGTCGGCCAGATAGCGCAGCTTCTCCGGCAGGCGATCGCGGAAGCGGTACAGCTCTTCCACCAGCGGCGCACGGGTTTCACGCGATTTCGGGAAGGTGTTCGCCGCCAGGAAGACCCCGGCCGCACCGTCGCGCAGCACGAAGTAGGCGTCTGACTTCTCGCACGGCAGCTCCGGCAGCGGAACCGGATCTTCCTTCGGCGGTGCAACTTCGCCGTTGCGCAGGATCTTACGCGTATTTTTACAGTCGTCGTTGGTGCAGGCCATGTACTTGCCGAAGCGCCCCATCTTCAGGTGCATTTCGGAGCCACACTTCTCGCACTCCACAATCGGGCCGTCGTAGCCTTTAATGCGGAACTCGCCCTCTTCGATCTCGTAGCCGTCGCAGGTGGGGTTGTTACCGCACACGTGCAGCTTGCGCTTCGGATCGATCAGGTAGCTGTCCATCGCCGTGCCGCACTTCACGCAGCGGCGTTTCGCACGCAGGGCGTTGGTTTCGGCATCGTCACCCTCCAGCACGTTGAGAACCTCGTTCTCCGGTACCAGGTTGATGGTGGTTTTGCAGCGCTCTTTCGGCGGCAGCGCATAGCCTGAACAGCCGAGGAAGACGCCGGTGCTCGCCGTGCGGATCCCCATTTTCCGTCCGCAGGTCGGGCAGTCGATGCTGGTTAGCACCATCTGGTTCGGGCGCATGCCGCCCTCCTCCGGATCCTGCTCGGCCTTTGCCAGCTGCTCGGTGAAGTCGCTGAAGAAGTTGTCCAGCACGCCTTTCCATTCGGTTTCGTGGTTCGCCACCTGGTCGAGGCTGTTTTCCATCTGCGCGGTGAAGTCGTAGTTCATCAGCTCGCGGAAGTTCTCTTCCAGACGATCGGTAACGATCTCCCCCATCTTCTCCGCGTAGAAGCGACGGTTTTCCACCCGCACGTAGCCGCGATCCTGGATGGTTGAGATGATCGACGCATAGGTAGACGGGCGGCCAATGCCGCGTTTTTCCAGCTCTTTTACCAGCGAGGCCTCGCTAAAGCGCGCAGGCGGCTTGGTAAAGTGCTGCGCCGGGGTCAGCTCAATCAGCGACACGATGTCACCTTTATTGACCGGCGGCAGGGTGCGATCTTCATCGCCCTTGCGCAGCGCGGGCATCACTTTCGTCCAGCCGTCAAAGCGCAGCGTACGGCCACGCGCCTTCAGGCGGAACTCGCTCGCTTCCACGGTCAGCGTCGTCGAGTCGTACTGGGCTGGCGTCATCTGGCAGGCCACGAACTGCCGCCAGATCAGCTGATAGAGCTTCTGGGCGTCGTTTTCCATATCCTTCAGCGATTCGGCCACCACCGCCACGTCAGAAGGACGAATTGCTTCGTGCGCCTCCTGCGAGTTCTCTTTGCTGGTGTACTGGATCGCGCTCTCCGGCAGGTATTTCTTGCCAAAGTTATCGGTAATATAGCTGCGGGCCATGCTCACCGCGTCCTGGCTCAGGTTAGTTGAGTCGGTACGCATATAGGTGATGTAGCCTGCCTCATAGAGACGCTGGGCCATCATCATGGTTTTCTTCACGCCGAACCCGAGACGGGTGCTGGCCGCCTGCTGCAGCGTCGAGGTGATGAACGGCGCGCCAGGCTTGCTGCTGGTCGGCTTATCTTCCCGATCGATAACCGTGTAGCGCGCCTTCTCCAGCAGGCTAACCGCCGACATGGTCTGCTCGCGGTTAACCGGACGGAACGGTTTGTCCTGCTGGTGCGTCACCTGCAGCGCCAGAGAGTCACCGGCCGGGGTCGCGACGTTGGCGTCTATTTCCCAGTACTCTTCCGGCACGAAGGCTTTGATCTCACGCTCGCGCTCCACCACCAGCCGCACGGCAACCGACTGCACGCGTCCGGCAGAGAGGCCACGGGCGATCTTTTTCCACAGCAGCGGTGAAACCATGTAACCCACAACGCGGTCCATAAAGCGACGCGCCTGCTGGGCGTTAACGCGGTCGATATTCAGCTCGCCCGGCTTTTCGAACGCCTGGCGGATGGCATTCTTGGTAATTTCGTTAAATACGACGCGGCTGTAGCGCGTCTCATCGCCCCCGATCACCTCCCGCAGGTGCCAGGCAATGGCTTCCCCTTCGCGGTCAAGGTCGGTTGCGAGATAGATATGATCGGCCTTTTCGGCCAGCGATTTCAGCTCAGAGACCACTTTCTCTTTGCCGGGGAGCACTTCATAGCGCGCGTCCCAGCCGTGCCATGGGTCAACGCCCATACGATTGACAAGCGCGCCACGTTCATCCTTTTTGGGCTTCTTAGCCGTTTTGGTGGAGGCAGAGTCAGCGCTCTTTTTGGCGGCTGAGCCACTGGTCGGCAAATCGCGGATATGACCGACGCTGGACTTAACCACGTAGTCACTACCCAGATACTTATTGATCGTTTTGGCTTTTGCCGGGGACTCAACGATAACGAGAGCTTTACCCATATTCACCTTTACCTAATTTGATTCTTCCAGGAATACGCCGCACGTTGACTCACCATCCCCTGGCGACGTGCCTCAGATATAGCGGCGACGTCACGGGATATCAACCCCTTTTCATAACCAGACGCTGAAATTCAGACTTCCAGGTGACTGAGTTAACAGGTTTTTCCGCGCCTGAGGGGATGAGAACGACGAACTTAAGGTCGAATGTCAAGCAAATCTGTTGCCAGATTGACGAAAGCGCACACTCTACCTGATAAAATTTGTTAAGCAACTTTATTAGCATGCAAAAGTGGATCGCGCCAACGGTCGGACGGGATAAAAGCCCTCTTGATAGCAGGGAAAATTTGCCCCATTTATCCCCCTGGACGTAGAATATCGGCACCGTTTAAGGAGGCAACTATGCAAGAGTCAGTTCAACCGATCGATCGTCAGTCACTGCTGGTGAAAGCGAATGAAATTATCCGTGAGCATGAGGATTATGTGCAGGGTATCGAAGCCACAAACGTCACCGAGCGTAACGGCGTGCTGATTTTCAGCGGCGACTATTTTCTTGATGAACAGGGCCTGCCTACGGCGAAAAGTACGGCGGTGTTTAATATGTTTAAACATCTTGCCCACGTACTGTCAGAAAAATATACGCTGGCTGAATAAACAGAGCGAGGCATTACGCCTCGCTCCTCCGTTACCGTTGTCTACAGCAGCGGCTTTTCACCCCGCTGCCACCAGCGCAGCAGCAGCCGGTCAGCGCTCTCTGCCGCGCTGCTGGTAAAGCGATCCATTAATTTTTTGCGACGGGTGTAGCGAACGCCGATCACCTCGAACTCCTTGATCAGGCCAAGCAGCAGCTCGTCGCTGGTGCCCACTTCATCTACTAACCCCTTCTCCCGGGCCTGCACGCCGTACCAGTGTTCACCGGTAGCCACGGATTCAATATCTAAGGAAGGACGCATCTGCTTAACGAAAGACTTAAAGAGATCGTGGGTCTCGTTCAGGCTTTCACGGAACTTCTGCCGTCCCTCTTCGGTGTTCTCCCCGAGCAGGGTCAACGTGCGCTTATATTGACCAGCGGTATGTAATTCAATATCAATATCTTTGCTTTTCAGAAAACGATTCAGGTTGGGGATCTGCGCCACAACGCCGATCGATCCCACAATGGCAAAGGGGGCGGCCACAATTTTATCCGCCACGCAGGCCATCATATAGCCACCGCTGGCAGCCACTTTATCGACGGCGACGGTGAGCGGAATGTTCTTTTCGCGCAGGCGTTGCAGCTGGGACGATGCCAGGCCGTAGCCGTGAACGACGCCGCCGGGGCTTTCAAGACGCAGCACCACGCGATCTTCAGGCTTAGCCACGGTGAGCACGGCGGTGATCTCCTCCCGCAGGCTGCTGACCTCATGGGCATCCATACTGCCTTTGAAATCGAGCACCCAGGCGCGCGCTTTGCTGGATGCAGCCGGTACGCCAAGCTTCGCGCTGGCCTTCGCCTCTTTGGACTCTTGCTTCACGCGCTTTTTCTGCGCCTTATGCCAAAGCTTCTGCCGGTGCGTATCGAGCAGGGAGACGGAAAGCTCCTCCTGCATCTCTTTATATTGCTCGCTCAGGTTTGTGACGCGTAGCTCCCCGCGCTGGCGTTTGCGCTGCGTCAGGTTAACGATAAGCATCGCCACGACGGCGATGGCAATCACCACCGTCACAATCTTGGCTAAAAACAGCCCGTATTCAGATAGTAATTCCACGCGTACCACCTCGGTTAAATCACTCAACGTAAAGGCCAGTGTACATGACCCCGCCCGCATCGTCTTCTGCCGTCGAGTGAAGTTAGGTGCCATCCTGCTGATTTTTTTACTCTGTAAGAACTTGAAAAGGTTCAAAGCACGAATGCGGGAGCTTGACGATTGAATTAAGCGGCAGATTAAGGCATAAAGCCCACAAGACCCGATCCTGTGAAACGACGCCTGGATGAACGAGAGCGCAAAGGAGAAACCGTGCACTACCAGCCAAAACGAGATTTATTAGAAAACCGCATTATTCTGGTGACCGGTGCCAGCGACGGTATTGGCCTTGAGGCCGCCCTGACCTACGCCCGCTACGGCGCAAAAACGATCCTGCTCGGCAGAAATGAAGAGAAACTGCGCGCCGCGGCCCAGCGCATTGAACAGCTGGGAGGTAAAACCGCCCGCTGGTATACGCTGGACTTAGCCACCTGCACGCCGGAGCAGTGCCAGCAGCTGGCCGCACAGATTGATGCTGCCGTTCCTCGCCTCGATGGCGTACTGCATAATGCCGGCATGCTGGGAGATATCTGCCCGATGGATGAGCAGAAGCCTGAGGTCTGGGAGCAGGTGATGCAGATCAACGTCAACGCCACCTTCTATTTAACCCAGGCGCTTCTTCCTTTATTACTCAAGTCGGAAGCTGGCTCGCTGGTGTTTACCTCCTCAAGCGTAGGCCGTCAGGGACGCGCCGGTTGGGGGGCCTATGCGGTCTCCAAATTTGCCACCGAAGGCATGATGCAGGTGCTGGCCGAGGAGTATCAGAGCAAACACCTGCGGGTTAACTGCATCAATCCTGGCGGCACGCGGACAAAAATGCGCGCCAGTGCATTTCCGTCGGAGGACCCACAAAAATTAAAGACCCCGGCTGATATCATGCCGCTCTACCTATGGCTGATGGGTGATGACAGCCGTCGCAAAACCGGCATGAGCTTTGATGCTCAGCCTGGACGCAAACCGGGGATTGCACAATGAGTGAAGAGCGTTACCAGCAACGACAGCAGCGGGTGAAGGATCGCGTGGATGCGCGCGTTGCCGCCGCCCAGGATGAACGTGGCATTATTATCGTCTTTACCGGCAACGGCAAAGGCAAAACCACTGCCGCCTTTGGCACTGTGACCCGTGCGGTGGGCCACGGCAAAAAAGTGGGCGTGATCCAGTTTATTAAAGGCACCTGGCCCAACGGCGAGCGCAACCTGCTGGAGCCGCACGGCGTGGAGTTCCAGGTGATGGCCACGGGCTTCACCTGGGATACGCAGAACCGCGAGTCCGATACCGCTGCCTGTCTGGCGGTGTGGGAGCATGCCCAGCGGATGCTGGCCGATGAGACGCTGGATATGGTGGTGCTGGATGAGCTGACCTACATGGTGGCCTATGACTATCTGCCTTTGGAGAGGGTGCTCAGCGCCCTGCGCGAGCGTCCGGCCCAGCAGACGGTAATCATTACCGGCCGCGGCTGCCATCGGGATATTCTGGAGCTGGCGGATACGGTGAGCGAGCTGCGCCCGGTCAAGCACGCCTTCGAGGCTGGCGTGAAGGCGCAGATCGGGATTGATTATTAGCCGTTCGTAGGCCGGGCAAGGCAGCGCCGCCGCCCGGCATGACAGATCGAAAAAGGGGCCGAGGCCCCTTTTATTATGCTTTGCTGTTGCGGGTGCTGGAGCGGCGGTTGCCGCTTGCAGGACGTCCGCTGGCGGGACGCGCGCTGCCGGTCTGGCTGTGGCGTTTAACCGCCCGGCGGATCTGATTCGCCTTCATGCGACGGCGGTCTTTCTCAACCGCCACCTTGGATTCAGTTTCCGGGGTTAACTCCACCAGCTCGCGCAGATAGTTAGTCTGGGCCAGATCCAGTTCGGTATAGCCCCCACGAGGCAGCCCTTTCGGCAGCAGGATGTCACCGTAACGGACGCGAATCAGACGGCTCACCTGCACGCCAACGGCTTCCCACAGGCGACGCACTTCGCGGTTACGCCCTTCGGTCAGCGTGACGTTGTACCACTGGTTGATACCCTCGCCGCCGCTGAACTTAATGGTTTTAAACGCGGCCGGACCATCTTCCAGCTGCACGCCCCGGGAGAGATCGCGGATCTTGTTCTCTTCAACCTGGCCAAACACGCGCACGGCGTATTCGCGCTCCACTTCACGGCTTGGGTGCATCAGGCGGTTGGCCAGCTCACCGTCGGTGGTGAACAGCAGCAGGCCGCAGGTGTTCACGTCCAGACGGCCAACGGCAATCCAGCGCGCCCCGCGCAGCTTCGGCAGGCGATCGAACACCGTCGGACGCCCTTCCGGATCGTTACGGGTACAGAGTTCACCTTCCGGTTTATAGTAGGCCAGCACGCGGCAGATCTGCTCAACGGACTCTTTAACCGAGATAAGATGGCCGTCGATACGAATTTTCAGGCCCGGGATCACCTCAACGCGATCGCCCAGGGTAGCGATTTTACCATCGACGCTGACGCGCCCGGCTGCAATGATCGCTTCGATTTCACGGCGGGAGCCGTGGCCAGCGCGGGCCAGCACTTTTTGTAATTTCTCGCTCATGGCGGTTCCTTCAGGTGTCGCCTTCACAGGCGTCTGGTATGCTTTCGAAAACAACAGGTTAATATAAAATATCGTAACCCACTGTCCTATAAATACTTTTTGCTTCAATGAGTGCCAAAACCTATGCCGTAATAACTGTCATAGCTGAGACACGCCTGCAAATGTGGTGGGACATACTACACCAACTTGAAAATGATTGCTTCCTCACATTGCCCCCGATCATATTGTATGTAAAATAATCAGACATTGTTGAGAAAGGAGGTGTTATGGATATCGCATTGCTTAACAGGGGTCAGAACAGGACATGGCCAAATACTATGGTGAATCTGGAAGCCCGAAAACTTGTGGAAACAGCAAATCGGCTATCAGCATTTTATCTACATGACGGCCTTACACGAATCAAGTTTGTCGAGGAGATAAAGCAGGTCGTCGAAAAGGAATTTGCAGCAGCACGTCGGGCCAAAACAGACGAGGAATGCATGGTATGCATCAAAAATCTGCGTGCTGAAGCAGATAATTTGCTTGAGCAAGAGCATTTCTTAAGAACCAAGTCCGCACAGCTTTACGCGAAGATAGAATTTGTCCGAGAAAATAATAAAATCGTTGGTTATGTGATATCAGCTGTAAATGTGGTTCTATCAGGCGTAGTTCTTTTTGGCGGCTTTATGATGTTATCCACCATGGGGCCGATTGGGATGCTGGCCGGGGCAGTCTTGATTGCCGATGGAATGAACGGATTGACGAAAGAAGTGCTTAACTTTGATCAGCCAGCAGGACATAAACCTTCACAAGGTATTATTGCTGACTCCGCGATGCATACAGCCAAGTTTATGGGGTTTAATCCTAACACGGGCTTGGCTTTCTATAATGGTGTTACTCTTGGTGCCAGTGTGTACAGCATAGTTGGCCTCGCTCGCAAAACCGGAGCCTGGAGATTATTCCGCTGGCTTCCTCACGATTACTATCGCGAAGTCAGCAGAATGAGCACTCCCAAGCTAACAATGAAGATTGTTGGTTATGGTCTTAAAGCAAAAGTGATTTTCGACCTTTTAACAACAGAAAATAGAGCCAGTTAATCCTTGGCGGTTTTGCTGTAACGCCAGGATTTATAGGAAATTACCGGAGGCTGTGCGAAAGACATAATGGCAATCCCAAAGATCATCGCCAGCCCCCATGCCATCGCTCTATCAGGTGAGCTGAAGACGACAAGTAGCAGCAGGATAAACACACACACACAAACTACCCCCGCCAGAGTAACAAACCGTCTAGCGAGGTCATTTATGGCCTCTCCGAGCGTTCCTCCATATCTATCAATATTGCTTTTTATCTTCTGCAATTCAGGCTGCGTAAACCCAGAACGCAACAAAGCCTCATCAGTAACAACCATATTGTCCTCTCAGTGTTTCTGAACTGGTAACTAAATATACAATTATGCCGATGAGTTTCAAAGCCTACCGTTAAAGCCTACTGAGTCAGACATAATGTTAAGAGGACATAACGCCCTCTCCTGTTTTATCGCACCGGGAGGCATCGCTTAGCTATATCGCCCGGTGACACCGTCGTTAGCCATAGTGGTCAAGCCCCTACAGGAACGGCGTCACATCACCTACGCCCTCGCGGATCACTTCCGGCGAGCTATCGGTCAGGTCAACCACCGTGGTGGGCTGCTGTCCGAGATAGCCGCCGTGAATGATTAAATCGACGTGCTTCTCCAGACGGTCCTTAATCTCTTCCGGATCGGATTCGGTAAACTCGCTGCCGGGGAGCATGAGTGAAGTAGAGAGCATCGGTTCGCCCAGCGTCTCCAGCAGTGCCAGAGCGATGGGATTGGACGGCACGCGCAGGCCGATGGTTTTACGCTTCTCCTGCAGCAGACGGCGCGGCACCTCTTTGGTTCCCTTAAGGATAAAGGTGTAGTTGCCCGGCGTATTGTTCTTAATCAGGCGGAACGCCACGTTATCCACAAAGGCATAGGTCGAAAGCTCGGAGAGATCCCTGCAGACCAGGGTGAAGTTGTGGCCGTCCGGCAGCTGACGAATGCGGGAGATACGCTCCATCGCCCCTTTATCTTCGATTTTACACCCCAGCGCGTAGCCGGAGTCGGTGGGATAGACGATCACCCCGCCCTTACGCACAATCTCCACCGCCTGGTTAATCAGGCGCGGCTGGGGATTATCCGGATGCACATAAAAAAACTGACTCATACTTCCCTCTCAATATGTTGAGGCTGTTCCCACAGCTGCCATACCCCTTCCACCCCTGCGGGTAGCCACAGTTTGCGGCCCAGTTCTATCCACGGGCAGGGCTGATGAAAGTCCGATCCCTGCGACGCCATGAGACCAAACTGTTGCGCATACGCAGCAAGCTGGGTGCGCTCGTTAGGAGCCTGCTGGCATTGCGCGACTTCCATTGCATCACCGCCCTGTTCGGCAAAGTGTGCCAGCAGCCTTTTCAGCCATTTAGCGCTCAGGTCGTAGCGCCCGGGATGGGCTACTACCGCCTTACCGCCAGAATGATGAATCACATCAATAGCTTGTTTTATTGTACACCACTGGGGCGGAACGTATCCGGTTTTACCGCGCGCCAGATACTTTTTAAACACCCCCGCCACGTCGCTGGCTTTGCCACTCTCAACGAGGAAGCGGGCAAAGTGGCCGCGGGTTACCGCTCCGCCGTTGGCGAGGCGCAGCGCCCCTTCCCATGCGCCGGGGACGTGAGCCTTCTCGAGGCGCTCGCCAATCTGCATGGCGCGCTGCTGACGTCGGGCCTTCTGCTCCTCAAGCAGCGTCACCATCGCCGGATGCTCAATGTCGATATTCAGACCGACAATGTGAATCTCGTGATTCTCCCAGAGGGTAGAGATCTCCACGCCGTTAATCAGCGTCAGGTCCAGCCCAGCGCGCAGGATCTCAGCCTGGGCGGCAGGAATGGCGGCGGTCGAGTCGTGATCGGTGATCGCCAGCGTGCCGACGCGCATCTCAACCGCGCGATGGACCAGTTCTTCCGGGGAGAGCAAGCCGTCTGAGGCCTGAGTGTGAGAGTGAAGGTCGTAAATAATGGCGTAGTTCGTGTCGCTCAAAGCGGCTCCCGTAGGGTATATCTCATTTAGCGCCCTATCATAACGGTTACGCTGCAAATTCTGAAATCAGGGGTTGACTTTATTCGCTTGAACCAGTTAACTAGTACGCAAGTTCACACAACGAGGTATCTGAAAATGTTCAAACACTCTACGCTTATCCGCTGGTGGCACTCCTCCTGAAAACGGGCGGTGAGCGAGCGTTTGCCTTACGCAGACAGATACCCCGGCCCGCCAACTGAGCGGGCTTTTTTTTGAACAGAATAATGACCGGATGAGAATGACTATGCCAATGCCAAAACCTGCACTACAGCTTCTCACAGACCACGCTGCGTACCGGGAGAACCCGACCGCCCTGTTCCATCAGCTGTGTGCGGATCGCCCGGCAACGCTGCTGCTGGAATCTGCCGATATCGACAGTAAGGACGATCTCAAGAGCCTGCTGCTGGTAGACAGCGCACTGCGCATTACCGCCTTAGGTGACACTGTCACTATTCAGGCGCTGACGGCTAACGGCGCGTCGCTGCTGCCGCTGCTGGATGCCGCCCTGCCCGCTGGAGTCGAGAATATCGCCCGCCCGGATGGCCGCGTGCTGCACTTTCCGCCGGTCAGCAACCTGCTGGACGAGGACGCTCGCCTCTGCTCTCTGTCAGTTTTCGATGCTTTTCGCCTGCTGCAGGAGCTGGTTACCGTTCCGGCCGAAGAGCGGGAGGCGATGTTCTTCGGCGGCCTCTTCGCCTACGACCTGGTAGCCGGTTTTGAGGATCTGCCTGCGCTGGCACAGGAGAATGGCTGCCCGGACTTCTGCTTCTACCTGGCCGAAACGCTGCTGGTTATCGATCACCAGCAGCAGCAGACCCGTATTCAGGCGAGCCTTTTTACTCCTTCCGACGCTGAGCAACAGCGTCTGACCCAGCGCATCGGTGAGCTTCGCCAGCAGCTTAGCCAGCCTCCCGCGCCGCTGCCGGTAGAGACCGTGGCGTCCATGCGCTGCGAATGCAATCAGAGCGACGAGGAGTTTGGTGCGGTCGTACGCGAGATGCAAAAAGCCATTCGCGCCGGGGAGATCTTCCAGGTCGTGCCGTCCCGCCGCTTCTCATTGCCCTGCCCGTCACCGCTGGCGGCCTATGACGTGCTGAAGAAGAGCAACCCCAGCCCCTACATGTTCTTTATGCAGGATAATGATTTCACCCTGTTCGGCGCGTCACCTGAAAGCTCGCTGAAGTACGATGCGCAGTCGCGCCAGATTGAGATCTACCCGATTGCCGGGACGCGCCCACGCGGTCGCCGGGCCGACGGCTCGCTGGATCGCGATCTCGACAGCCGCATCGAGCTGGAGATGCGTACCGACCATAAAGAGCTTTCCGAGCACCTGATGCTGGTTGACCTCGCCCGCAACGACCTGGCCCGCATCTGTACTCCAGGCAGCCGCTACGTCGCCGACCTGACCAAGGTCGATCGCTACTCGTTTGTGATGCACCTGGTCTCCCGCGTGGTGGGCGAGCTGCGCAGCGATCTCGACGTGCTCCACGCCTACCGGGCGTGTATGAATATGGGCACCCTGAGCGGTGCGCCAAAGGTTCGCGCCATGCAGCTTATCGCCCAGGCGGAAGGCACCCGTCGCGGCAGCTACGGCGGCGCGGTGGGCTACTTCACTGCCCACGGCGATCTCGATACCTGCATCGTGATCCGCTCCGCCTACGTTGAAAACGGTGTCGCCACCGTTCAGGCGGGCGCTGGCGTGGTGCTGGACTCTGTTCCGCAGTCTGAAGCCGATGAAACCCGCAACAAAGCCCGCGCGGTCCTGCGCGCCATTGCCACTGCACACCACGCTCAGGAGACGTTCTGATGGCTGACATTCTGCTGCTCGATAATATTGATTCTTTTACCTATAACCTTGCCGATCAGCTGCGCGCCAGCGGCCACAACGTGGTGATCTACCGCAACCATGTACCCGCCCAGACGCTCATTGACCGCCTGGCGACCATGGAAAACCCGGTTCTGATGCTCTCTCCGGGTCCCGGCGCGCCCTCTGAAGCGGGCTGTATGCCTGAGTTGCTGACCCGCATGCGCGGCAAGCTGCCGATCATTGGTATCTGCCTCGGCCATCAGGCGATTGTCGAAGCCTACGGTGGCTACGTCGGCCAGGCGGGCGAGATCCTGCACGGTAAAGCGTCGAACATTGAACATGACGGCCAGGCGATGTTTGCCGGGCTAAGTAACCCGCTGCCGGTGGCGCGCTATCACTCGCTGGTGGGCAGCAACGTGCCGGCCGGGCTGACCATCAATGCCCACTTCAACGGCATGGTGATGGCGGTGCGTCACGACGCCGACCGCGTCTGCGGCTTCCAGTTCCATCCGGAGTCCATTCTGACTACGCAGGGCGCGCGCCTGCTGGAGCAGACCCTGGCCTGGGCGCAGCAGAAGCTGGCGCAGAGCAACACCCTGCAGCCGATCCTGGAGAAACTCTATCAGGCGCAGACGCTCAGCCAGCAGGAGAGCCACCAGCTCTTCTCGGCGGTGGTGCGCGGCGAACTGAAGCCGGAGCAGCTGGCGGCGGCGCTGGTGAGCATGAAAATTCGCGGCGAGCATCCCAACGAGATCGCCGGGGCGGCCACCGCGCTGCTGGAGAACGCGGCCCCCTTCCCGCGTCCGGACTATGCCTTTGCCGATATCGTTGGCACCGGCGGCGACGGCAGCAACAGCATCAATATCTCTACCGCCAGCGCCTTTGTTGCCGCCGCCTGCGGCCTGAAGGTGGCGAAGCACGGCAACCGCAGCGTCTCAAGCCGCTCCGGTTCGTCGGATCTGCTGGCGGCGTTCGGCATCAATCTCGATATGAACGCGGATAAGTCCCGTACCGCGCTGGACGAGCTGGGGGTCTGCTTCCTCTTTGCGCCGAAATATCACACCGGGTTCCGCCACGCGATGCCGGTGCGCCAGCAGCTCAAGACCCGCACCCTGTTCAACGTGCTGGGGCCGCTGATTAACCCGGCCCATCCGCCGCTGGCGCTGATTGGCGTTTATAGCCCGGAGCTGGTGCTGCCGATTGCCGAGACGCTGCGCGTGCTGGGCTACCGGCGAGCAGCGGTGGTGCACAGCGGCGGCATGGATGAAGTCTCTCTGCACGCACCGACGCTGGTTGCCGAGCTGAACAACGGGGATATCAGCAGCTACCAGCTGGAGGCCGCCGACTTTGGCCTGACGCCCTATCGCCAGGAGGCGCTGGCGGGCGGCACGCCGGAAGAAAACCGTGACATTTTAACGCGCTTACTACAAGGTAAAGGTGAAGCCGCCCACGAGGCCGCCGTCGCGGCAAACGTGGCGATGCTGATGCGTCTGCATGGGGAAGAGGATCTGCGGGCCAATGCGCAAAGGGTTCTGGAGGTACTGCGCAGCGGTGCTGCCTATGACAAAGTCACCGCACTTGCGGCAAGAGGATAAGTAATGGAAACCGTTTTAGCGAAAATCGTCGCGGATAAGGCGATTTGGGTCGCCGCCCGTAAACAGCAGCAGCCGCTGGCCAGTTTTCAGAGCGATATTGTGCCTGCCACGCGCAGCTTTTACGACGCTCTGCAGGGCGCGCGCACGACATTTATTCTCGAATGTAAAAAAGCCTCGCCGTCAAAAGGGGTGATCCGCGATGATTTCGATCCGGTGCGCATCGCTAACATTTATAAGCACCATGCGTCGGCCATCTCGGTGCTGACGGATGAGAAGTACTTTCAGGGCAGCTTCGATTTTCTGCCGCAGGTGAGCGCCGTCGCGCCGCAGCCGATCCTGTGCAAGGATTTTATAATTGAGGCCTACCAGATCTACCTGGCACGCTTCTACCAGGCGGATGCCTGCCTGCTGATGCTGTCGGTGCTCGACGACGATCAGTATCGCCAGCTCGCCGCCGTGGCCCACAGCCTGAAGATGGGCGTGCTGACTGAAGTCAGCAATGAAGAGGAGCTGGAGCGCGCTATCGTTCTGGGGGCGAAGGTTGTCGGTATTAACAACCGCGACCTGCGCGATCTCTCTATCGATCTGAACCGCACTCGCCAGCTGGCCCCTCGCCTTGGCGCGGGCGTCACGGTGATCAGCGAGTCGGGGATCAACACCTATGCCCAGGTGCGCGACCTGAGCCATTTCGCCAACGGCTTTTTAATCGGTTCGGCGCTGATGGAGCAGGACGATCTCGCCGCCGCCATCAAGCGCGTGCTGCTGGGTGAGAACAAAGTTTGCGGGCTGACGCGTCCCCAGGATGCGCAGGCCGCCTTTGAAGCTGGCGCTATCTTCGGCGGGCTGATCTTCGTCCCGGAATCCCCGCGCTTCGTGACCGATGCCCAGGCCGAGACGGTAATTGCCGCAGCACCGCTGCGCTACGTGGGTGTTTTCCGCAATGCCCCCGTCGAGGCGGTGGTCGAGAAGGCAGCCCGGCTCCAGCTTGCTGCCGTACAGCTGCACGGTGCTGAAGATCAGACCTATATAGACGCCCTGCGCAGCGCGCTGCCTGCCGAGGTGGCGATCTGGAAAGCGCTGAGCGTCGGCGATACGCTCCCACCCCGCAATCTGAACCATGTTGACCGCTACCTGTTTGATAACGGCCAGGGCGGCAGCGGGCAGCATTTTGACTGGTCCCTGCTGGCGGGCCAGAAGCTGGATAACGTCATGCTGGCCGGTGGCCTCGGCGCAGATAACTGCGTCACGGCGGCCCAGGCGGGCTGTGCCGGACTCGATTTTAATTCAGGTGTGGAATCTGAACCGGGTATTAAAGATGCCAGCAAGCTGGCCTCGGTTTTCCGTACCCTGCGTGCCTATTAAGGAATCTGTAATGACAACTTTGCTTAATCCCTACTTCGGTGAATTTGGCGGCATGTACGTTCCGCAAATTTTGATGCCAGCCCTGCGCCAGCTGGAAGAGGCCTTTGTCAGCGCCCAGAAAGATCCGGCGTTTCAGGCCCAGTTCAGCGATCTGCTGAAAAACTACGCCGGGCGTCCGACCGCGCTCACCAAATGTCAAAACCTGACCGCGGGCACCAAAACCACGCTCTACCTTAAGCGTGAAGATCTGCTCCACGGCGGAGCGCACAAAACTAACCAGGTGCTGGGCCAGGCGCTGCTTGCCAAGCGCATGGGTAAAACTGAGATCATTGCCGAGACCGGCGCGGGCCAGCACGGCGTCGCCTCAGCCCTTGCCAGCGCCCTGCTCGGCCTGAAGTGTCGGATCTACATGGGGGCGAAAGACGTTGAGCGCCAGTCGCCAAACGTTTTCCGCATGCGCCTGATGGGTGCAGAGGTGATCCCGGTCTACAGCGGCTCCGCCACGCTGAAGGATGCCTGTAACGAAGCGCTGCGCGACTGGTCCGGCAGCTACGACAAGGCGCACTATATGCTCGGCACGGCGGCAGGTCCGCACCCGTTCCCGACCATTGTGCGTGAGTTCCAGCGCATGATTGGCGAAGAGACCAAGGCGCAGATCCTCGAAAAAGAGGGACGCCTGCCGGATGCGGTGATCGCCTGCGTCGGCGGCGGCTCCAACGCTATCGGTATGTTTGCTGACTTTATTGAAGAGAGCAGCGTGGGCCTGATCGGCGTTGAGCCAGCGGGCCACGGAATCGAGACTGGCGAGCACGGCGCGCCGCTGAAGCATGGCCGGGTGGGTATCTACTTCGGCATGAAGTCGCCGATGATGCAGACCGATGACGGGCAGATTGAAGAGTCCTACTCTATCTCTGCCGGGCTGGACTTCCCCTCCGTCGGGCCGCAGCACGCGCATCTGAACAGCATCGGCCGCGCGGACTACGTGTCGATTACCGATGATGAAGCGCTGGCGGCGTTCAAGCTGCTGTGCCGTAGCGAAGGGATCATTCCGGCGCTGGAGTCCTCTCACGCGCTGGCCCATGCTCTGAAGATGATGCGCGAAAACCCGGCAAAAGAGCAGCTGCTGGTAGTTAACCTCTCCGGCCGCGGCGATAAAGACATCTTTACGGTTCACGATATTTTAAAAGCACGAGGGGAGATGTGATGGAACGTTATGAGCAGCTGTTTACGCGTCTGCAGGAGCGCAAGGAGGGGGCGTTTGTTCCCTTTGTTACCCTGGGCGATCCCTCTCCCGAGCAGTCGCTGAAGATTATCGATGCGCTGATTGAGGGCGGTGCTGACGCACTGGAGCTGGGGATCCCCTTCTCCGATCCGCTGGCAGACGGTCCCACAATCCAGAATGCGACCCTGCGCGCCTTTGCCGCGGGTACTACCCCGGCCCAGTGCTTTGAGATGCTGGCCGCCGTGCGCCAGAAGCACCCAACCATTCCCATTGGCCTGCTGATGTACGCTAACCTGGTGTTCAGCCAGGGCATAGATGAGTTCTACGCCAAATGTGAAAAAGCGGGCGTCGATTCAGTGCTGGTGGCGGACGTGCCGGTGGAGGAGTCAGCCCCGTTCCGTCAGGCGGCGATGCGCCATAACGTTGCGCCAATCTTTATCTGCCCGCCGAACGCCGATGACGATCTGCTGCGCCAGATCGCCTCTTACGGGCGCGGCTACACCTACCTGCTCTCTCGTGCCGGGGTGACCGGGGCCGAGAACAGTGTCGCCCTGCCATTACAGCATCTGGTTGAGAAGCTGGCGGAGTACAATGCTGCCCCGCCGCTGCAGGGTTTTGGTATCTCCACGCCGGAGCAGGTGAAAACCTCGCTGGAGGCTGGCGCAGCCGGGGCAATTTCCGGCTCCGCCATCGTTAAGATTATTGAGAATAACCTTGATAAGCCCGTTAAGATGCTGACCGAGCTGCAGGCGTTTGTGCAGAGTCTGAAAGCGGCAACGCGAGTAAGTTGATTCATCAGGGTGAGATACTGGCTTCATCAGCCAGTATCTCACCTGAGGTCTGAATCAGAAGCGATAGCCCGCAGAGAACATAAACACCCACGGATCGAGACGCGTATCAACCGTCTGCTGTACGCCACCCGCCTTAAATTTGACGTCGGTATCGATATCCATGTACCAGACCGAGGCGTTGATTAACCAGTCACGGTTGATCAGATAGTCCAGCCCCACCACCCCCGCCGCACCCCAGGAGTCGGTCAGGTTGAGATCGGATAGGCCCGCCGCTTTGCCGGTATCGTTAAATTTCTCATCAAAGAAGGTGGTGTAGTTCACCCCTGCGCCAATATAGGGGCGTACCTTGCTGCTGCTGTCGCCGAAGTACCACTCGGCAACCAGGGTTGGCGGCAGATGCTCCACGGTCGCAATATTGCCGGTTGGGCCGGTACCAACATGGTGGCGGAACGGCGTAGCGGCCAGCAGCTCGATGCCGACGTTATCCGTTGCCATATACGTGAAGGTCAGGCCCAGCTGGGTATTGTTGCTGACGTTAAAGCCACCCAGGCTGCCCAGAACGTTATCAGAGCCTTCGGTTGGTCTGACCGTCGCCGAACCGGCCCGCATAAAAAATTCACCCGCGTCGTGAGCATATGTTCCAGATGAAAATGCACTTAACACTAACGCTGCCACCGCTAATTTTTTCATTTTTTCCCGCTCCATTTATAGGGTTTCTTTTCTGGCGCGGTGAATATACCTATATTGAAGTACAAAGTGATCTAACGCAGATCACATTTAACCCTGTAAAGTCACATTCATTGATCTGGATTAATTTTCCTTAATAATCAGTAAAATCGTCGTTTCTGATGCAGATCAATTTTTGCAAAATCTTTCAACAAGCCATTTAGGTTACAAATTACTCAACCTGGCTGGAGAGTGGACGTCGCTTTACAAAGCTATGCTTTTCCATACATGGCAGAGTGCTGCCACTCCGCCGCTAACCAGGTTACAATTGCCAGCAAATCAACACCGGCTTACTCAAGGAGAGTGCATGTCTATCACGGCGAAGTCCGTTTACCGTGACACGGGAAATTTTGTTCGCAATCAGTTCGTCACCATTTTGCTGATCGCGTTATTGTGTGCGTTTATCACGGTAATGCTTGGCCATGTTTTTTCACCCAGCGACGAACAGCTTGCCATTCTGCGGGAGGGTGACAATCTGTCCGGCAGCGCGGGGCTGTTTGAGCTGGTGCAGAATATGACGCCGGAGCAGCAGCAGGTGCTGCTGCGCGCCTCTGCCGCCTCCACCTTCTCCGGGCTGTTTGGCAATGCCATCCTGGCGGGCGGCATGCTGCTGATGATCCAGCTGATTTCAGCGGGCCACCGGGTAAGCGCCCTGCGGGCGATTGGTGCCAGCGCCCCGGTGCTGCCGAAGCTGTTTATCCTCATCTTCCTGACCACCTTTATGGTGCAGATCGGCATCATGTTTATTGTGGTTCCGGGGGTCATCCTTGCGATCCTGCTGGCCTTTGCCCCGGTGATGATGGTGCAGGATAAAATGGGCGTCTTTCAGTCGATCCGTAACAGCATGCGTATGGGCTGGGGCAATATGCGCCTGGTTGCCCCGGCGGTAATGGGCTGGCTGCTGGCAAAAACGCTGCTGCTGATGTTCGCCCCTAACTTTGCTGTTCTGACGCCAACGGTGGGCGCTATCGTTGCTAATACGATAAGCAATTTGATCTCGGCGGCGCTGCTTGTTTATCTTTATCGTCTCTATATGCTGATCCGCCCTTAACATCCCGCAGCCTGCTGAACGCGTGCAGGCTGCGCCTATAACGGAATCGAAGAATGAAGCAGTTTCTTGATTTTTTGCCGCTGATTGTCTTTTTTGCTTTTTATAAGCTCTATGACATCTATGCCGGTACGGCCGCGCTGATCGTGGCGACGGCGGTCGTGCTGATCTATAGCTGGGTACGCTACCGTAAAGTTGAAAAGATGGCGCTGGTCACCTTTGTGCTGGTCGCGGTGTTTGGTGGGCTGACGCTCTTTTTCCATAACGATGAATTTATTAAGTGGAAAGTGACCGTGATCTACGCCCTGTTCGCCGGTGCGCTGCTGTTTAGCCAGTGGGTAATGAAAAAACCGCTGATCCAGAGCATGCTGGGTAAAGAGATCGCATTGCCGGAAGCGGTATGGTCAAAGCTCAATATCGCCTGGGCACTCTTTTTCATTGTTTGCGGGCTGGCCAATATCTATATCGCGTTCTGGCTGCCACAGAATATCTGGGTCAACTTCAAGGTGTTTGGTTTAACTGCCCTGACGCTGATTTTTACCCTGCTGAGCGGGATCTATATCTACCGCCATCTGCCGCAGGAAGATAAGTCCTGATGACAAATGTAAACGAAGCAGCCCAGGGCGAGCTGGTATTACGTACCCTGGCCATGCCGGCCGATACCAACGCCAACGGTGATATTTTTGGTGGCTGGCTGATGTCGCAGATGGATATGGGCGGCGCGATCATGGCAAAAGAGATTGCCCATGGCCGCGTGGTCACCGTGCGGGTCGATGGCATGACCTTTCTGCGGCCGGTTGCCGTGGGTGACGTGGTGTGCTGCTATGCGCGCTGCATCAAACGCGGTAATACTTCAGTGACGATCAACGTTGAGGTCTGGGTGAAGAAGGTTTCATCGGAACCCATCGGCCAGCGTTACAAGGCCACCGAGGCGCTGTTTATCTATGTGGCGGTAGACAGCGAAGGCAAGCCCCGCGCCCTTACCCCACAGGCATAAAAAAAGCCTCCGTATGGAGGCTTTTTTATTACGGCTAACCATAAAACTTAGTCCACGGACGCCCCGCCGTTAAGACGGAATACGATATTCACAACCAGACCAGAACCCGGTTTGCCTGCTTCGTAGCGCCATTTCCGCATCGCTGATTTCACTTCACGTTCAAACATGTTCGACGGTTGGGCAGAGAGGATCTGCACGTTCTCCACGCGACCGTCGGCGGTAACGTCAAACTTCACGCGCACGCGGCCTTCAATGCGCAGCGCCTGGGCACGGGCTGGATACTGCGGCTGGTTACGCGCCAGCGCGCGTGGGCCTGTCGGGGCGGAGGTCACCGGCTTGCTGGTTGCGGGCGCGGAACTGGTCAGCGGACGCGACGGCGCGGTATTGGTCAGCGGTGCGGTCGGACGCGTCTCGACCGGGCGGGCTTCTCGCTTCGGCTGCTCAACCCTCTTCTCGACCTTTTTCTCCGGCTTCGGTTTTGGCTTCGGCTTGGGCTTCGGTTTTGGCTTTTCGATTACCACCGGCGCCTCTTTTGGCGGCTCGGGGATTGGCTCCGGCTCCGGCTCGGGTTCAGGCTCTACCACCGGCTCGGGCGGCGGCTGTACAACCTGGGGTGGCTCCAGCTCGGCAGGCGTGACCATAGTGACGGCAATGGGCTGCGCGGGAGCCGGCAGTTCAATAACCTGATGTACTGACGTGTAGAGCAGGCCCGCCACAACAGCACCATGAATACCAACGGAGAGCAGCGTCGGCCAGGGAAAGCGGCGAGGTAGATCAAGGGTCATTGCAGTCATAATCATTTCAGTTGAAAAGCCAGACCCTGATTTTAAATGCAAATAGCAATCATATTCAATAAGCCATGGCATCTATCACTCATTTTAGCCGTTGCGGTCAATTTTTCTGATCCAGCTTTGGCTTTTCAGGGCGCATAAAATCATGAGGGTAGCGTGCAGCCTGCAAGGTGTGTTAGCGTCCCGGAGTCATTTTATCATTTAAGGAACTCTACTCGTGCTTTATGTGATTTACGCTGAAGATATTGCCAACTCACTTGAAAAACGCCTCTCGGTGCGTCCAGCGCACCTGGCGCGTTTGCAGCTGCTCAGCGACGAAGGTCGCCTGCTGACGGCGGGTCCCATGCCTACGGTAGACAGTAACGATCCGGGCGCGGCAGGTTTTAGCGGTTCGACGGTGATTGCGGAGTTTGAATCGCTGGAGGAGGCAAAGGCCTGGGCGGAAGCCGATCCTTACGTGGCGGCGGGGGTTTATCAGAACGTATCGGTGAAACCGTATAAAAAAGTATTCTAAAGAGTAAAACTGAGGGCACCAGAATGTGCCCTCAGACGATCTCAGTACGCGTTAATGGCAAACAGCAACGAATTACGTTGGCGATTCAGCATGCACTTTCTGATTGAGTGGATGCGCATATTACGACGCGACTGCCCTTCCAGCCAACGGGCTTTGCGGCGACCCGCCTGGCGAAGCATCCGCCAGCGTCCCACTTCCGTTCTACTACGCTTCATGACAGCAACTCTGCTAATAACGAAGGTTTCATTATAGACCCTTGCCGACGCCGCACCAGCGCTTTCTGAGCCGTTTTTATTTGCCAGATGGATGCTTATGCGTACACTCAGTGTATGGCGCACTAAAAAGGATTTTTTAACTATGACAACCTTCTACACCGTCGTGAGTTGGCTGGTCATTTTGGGATACTGGCTGCTGATTGCTGGGGTAACGTTACGTATTCTAATGAAGCGCCGCGCCGTTCCTTCGGCCATGGCCTGGCTGTTAATCATCTATATTCTGCCGCTGGTGGGGATCATCGCCTACCTCTCGTTTGGCGAGCTTCATCTCGGCAAGCGGCGGGCCGAGCGCGCCCGCGCGATGTGGCCCTCCACCGCCAAGTGGCTCCACGATCTTAAAGCCTGCAAGCATATCTTTGCCGAAGAGAATAGCCCGGTGGCCGCCTCGCTGTTTCAACTCTGCGAGCGCCGCCAGGGTATTGCCGGCGTGAAGGGTAACCAGCTTCAGCTCCTGACCTCCTCGGACGATGTGATGCAGGCGCTGATCCGCGATATCCAGCTCGCCCGCCACAATATTGAGATGGTGTTCTATATCTGGCACCCCGGCGGAATGGCGGATCAGGTGGCCGAGTCGCTGATGGCGGCGGCCCGGCGCGGCGTTCACTGCCGTTTGATGCTCGACTCGGCAGGCAGCGTAAACTACTTCCGCAGCCCGTGGGTGGCGATGATGCGCAACGCGGGCATAGAGGTCGTGGAGGCGCTGAAGGTCAACCTGATGCGTGTCTTCCTGCGCCGGATGGACCTGCGCCAGCACCGTAAAATGGTGATGATTGACAACTATATCGCCTACACCGGCAGCATGAACCTGGTAGATCCACGATTTTTCAAACAGGATGCCGGTGTCGGCCAGTGGGTAGATCTGATGGCGCGCATGGAGGGTCCGATCGCCACCTCAATGGGGGTCGTCTACTCCTGCGACTGGGAGATAGAGACCGGTAAACGCATTCTCCCCCCCCCGCCGGACGGCAATATTATGCCGTTCGAGCAGGCCAGCGGGCATACCATCCACACTATCGCCTCCGGCCCGGGCTTCCCGGAAGATCTGATTCACCAGGCGCTGCTGACCGCGGTCTACGCCTCGCGGGAGTATCTGATCATGACGACGCCCTACTTTGTGCCGAGTGACGATCTGCTGCACGCCATCTGTACCGCTGCCCAGCGCGGCGTGGACGTGAGCATTATTCTGCCGCGCAAGAACGACTCTCTGTTAGTAGGCTGGGCCAGTCGGGCCTTTTTCAGCGAGCTGCTGGCGGCAGGTGTAAAAATATATCAGTTCGAAGGCGGTCTGCTGCATACTAAAAGCGTGCTGGTAGATGGCGAGCTAAGCCTGGTGGGGACGGTCAACCTCGATATGCGCAGCCTGTGGCTCAACTTTGAGATTACGTTGGTCATTGATGACGCCGGTTTCGGTGGCGATCTGGCGGCGGTGCAGGATGACTATATCTCCCGCTCCCGGCTGCTGGACGTGAAGCGCTGGCTGAAACGTCCGCTATGGCAGCGGATCGTCGAGCGACTGTTTTACTTCTTTAGTCCGTTGCTGTAAAACGTGCCCATCAGCGGTTAAACCAGGGTGTTACTATGGAAATGGATCTGAACAATCGCCTGACTGAAGATGAAACGCTTGAGCAGGCTTACGATATTTTTCTTGAGCTGGCGGTGGATAATCTCGATCCGGCAGACGTTATTCTTTTTAATTTGCAGTTTGAAGAGCGCGGCGGCGCCGAGCTGTTCGATCCGGCCGAGGACTGGCAGGAGCATGTCGATTACGATCTGAACCCGGACTTCTTCTCGGAAGTGGTGATTGGCCTGGCGGATACCGACGGCGGGGAAATCAACGATATCTTTGCTCGCGTCCTGCTCTGCCGCGAAAAAGATCACAAGATTTGCCACATTCTGTGGCGTGAGTAACCCCCTGGCGCGGTAAAGACCGCGCTACGCCTCTTATGCCTTCGGCAGTCGTTCGCCGCAGCGCATGCAGTAGTGCGCATCCGCGTTGTGGTCATGCAGATGGCAGCGCGGACAGCGGCGAGCATTTTTTCTTTGCTGGATTTCACTGCTCATCTGCGCCGTCAGGATCCCCGTCGGGATTGCAATCACCGAGTAGCCAATTAAAATCAGTATCGAGGCCACAAACCGCCCGGCAACCGTATGGGGGGTAATATCGCCGTAGCCAACCGTAGTCACCGTCACCACCGCCCAGTAGACCGCCACCCCCAGGCTGGTAAAGCCGCTCGCCTCCCCTTCGATGGCATACATCATCGCTCCGGCTGACACCATCACAATACCCACAAAAGCATAGAACAGAATGAGCTGATGCCGGGCATTGATGACCGCTCGCCACAGGCTATGCAGCGCAGGCATATAGCGCAGCAGCTTGAGGATCCGCAGCACGCGTATCGCCCGCATTGCCCGCCAGGCGAAGAAGTAGTGAATAGCCAGCTCGGGCCAGAGCCACAGAACGTAGAGCGGCAGCATGGTCGCCAGATCGATAATGCCCCAGAAGCTAAAGACGTAGCGTACGGGGTTGGGCCAGGCAACGACCCGCAGAATGTACTCAAGGGTAAAAATGAGGGTAAAGCCCACCTCTAGCCAGATAAAGAGATGCCACTGCCGGGGCGTAAAGGTCAGCTGGCTGCCCAGGCTGGATTCAATAAAGATGGTGATGACGCTCAGCAGCGCCAGCAGTCCGCACAGCGCTTCAAAGCGGCGACCGGAGCGGGCCTGCTGATCCAACAGGCGACGGAAAAGCGTTTGGCGCAGCGAAAAAGATCGTTTGGACACGGGAAATCCTCGCAACGAAAAAGGGCTGGCGTAATGCCAGCCCTGCGGGATTATAACGGATCCACCTTAAGACAGGAAACGGCGTGGCGGAAGCTACCCTCCAGCACCGGACGCGTCTGGGCGCACTCCGGGCCGGCAATCGGACAGCGGGTGCGGAACACGCAGCCTGACGGCGGGTTAATCGGCGACGGCAGCTCTCCTTCCAGCAGCTGGATCTGCTTATTCTTCTCCAGATCGGGATCGGGCACCGGCACCGCCGACATCAGCGCTTTGGTGTAGGGGTGCAGCGGATTGTTATAAACCTCATCATAGGTTCCCAACTCCACCGCATGGCCCAGATACATCACCAGCACGCGATCGGAGATGTGCTTCACCACCGCCAGATCGTGGGCAATAAAGATCAGCGACAGACCCATCTCACGCTGGAGCTTCTGCAGCAGGTTCACCACCTGCGCCTGAATCGACACGTCCAGCGCCGAGACCGGCTCGTCGCAGATGATCAGCTTCGGCTCGAGGATCAGCGCCCGGGCAATACCGATACGCTGGCACTGGCCGCCGGAGAACTCGTGCGGGTAGCGGTTGATCAGGTTAGGCAGCAGGCCGACCTTCATCATCATCGCCTTAACGCGATCGCGTACTTCCTGACGCGGCATGTTCGGATGGTAGGTACGCAGCGGCTCGGCAATGATATCGCCGATATTCATTCGCGGGTTCAGCGACGCCAGCGGATCCTGGAAAATCATCTGGATATCGCTGCGCACGTCGCGCCACTCGTCGGGCTTCATCCCGAGCAGATCTTTGCCCAGCCAGGCGACTTTACCGTCGGTAGCCTTCACCAGGCCGATAATGGCCCGGGCAAAGGTCGATTTACCGCAGCCGGACTCGCCTACTACGCCAAGGGTCTCCCCTTCGTAGAGGCGCAGCGTGACGCCGTCTACCGCCTTCAGGGTTTTAGCGGGCTGCCAGAACCACTGCTTGCCATCTTTGATGTCGAAATGCACTTTCAGGTCGGCAATTTCGAGCAGAACTTTTCTCTCTTCGGTCTGGGTAGTCATACCAGCTCCTCCACCGGCTTAAAGCAGGCGCGCAGGCGGCCTGGGGCAAACTCCTCCAGCGGCGGCGCCGTGTTACAAATTTCCATCGCGTGCGGGCAGCGCGGCTGGAACGGGCAGCCTTTCGGCAGGCGCAACAGGTTTGGCGGGTTACCCGGAATGGTCAGCAGGGACTCGCCCTCCGCGTCCAGACGCGGTACGGCGTTCAGCAGGCCAATCGAGTACGGGTGCGCAGGCTGATAGAAGACGTTGCGCGCGGCACCGTACTCCATCGTCCGGCCCGCATACATCACCAGCACCTTATCGCAGATGCCTGCCACTACCCCGAGGTCGTGGGTGATCATAATGATGGCGGTATTAAACTCGCGCTTCAGCTCGTTGAGCAGGGTCATGATCTGCGCCTGCACGGTCACGTCCAGCGCGGTGGTCGGCTCATCGGCGATCAGCAGCTTAGGACGGCACAGCAGTGCCATGGCGATCATTACGCGCTGGCGCATCCCGCCGGAGAACTCATGGGGATACATGCGCATGCGCTTACGCGCTTCCGGCATTTTTACCGCATCGAGCATTTTAACCGACTCTTCAAAGGCTTCGGCTTTACCCATGCCTTTGTGCAGCATCAGCACTTCCATTAGCTGCTCGCCGACGCGCATATAGGGGTTCAGCGAGGTCATCGGATCCTGGAATATCATCGAGATCTGCTCGGCACGCAGCCGGTTCAGCTCGCGCTCCGGCAGGTTGAGGATCTCTCTGCCGTTGAACTTTGCCGAGCCGCCAATAACGCCGTTGGCAGCCAGCAGGCCCATCAGCGCGAAGGCGGTTTGCGATTTACCGGAGCCGGATTCACCGACGATGCCCAGGGTCTCCCCCGCGCTCAGGCTAAAGTTGAGGTCGTTGACCGCCGTTACGTCACCGTCCGGCGTTTTAAAGGTGACCCGCAGGTCGTTGACATCCAGCAGAACGTTAGATTGCTGCTGCGCCACCGACGACGCTGAGGTTTCAATGATGCTCATTAACAGCACTCCTTAACGATCTTTCGGGTCGAGGGCATCACGCAGGCCATCGCCGATAAAGTTAAAACAAAACAGGGTAACCACTAAAAATACCGCCGGGAAAAGCAGCAGCCACGGCGACACTTCCATTGAGTTTGCGCCATCGCTGAGCAGCGCGCCCCAGCTGCTGAGCGGCTCCTGGGTACCGAGACCAAGGAAGCTCAGGAAGGATTCGAACAGGATCATGCTCGGTACCAGCAGCGAGGCATAGACCACCACCACGCCCAGCACGTTCGGTACGATGTGCCGTATTACGATGCTGGCCGTCGATACGCCGCCGACCTGCGCCGCCTCGATAAACTCTTTGCGCTTCAGGCTCAGCGTCTGGCCGCGCACGATACGCGCCATGTCGAGCCAGGAGACCATGCCGATAGCGACAAAGATCAGCAGGATGTTCTGGCCGAAGAAGGTCACCAGCAGGATCACAAAGAACATGAACGGGAAGGAGTTGAGGATCTCCAGCAGGCGCATCATCACCGAGTCAACTTTGCCGCCGAGATAGCCGGAGAGCGACCCGTAGAGCGTGCCAACAATCACCGCTACCAGCGCGGCGGCGATGCCCACCATCAGGGAGATGCGGCCGCCGATAGCAACGCGCACCAGCAGGTCGCGGCCCGAGGAGTCGGTGCCGAAGTAGTGGCCGGATTCCATATCCGGCGCGTTGGACATCATGCCCCAGTCGGTATCGAAATAGGTGAACTGCGACAGCATCGGCGCAAAGGCGACGAACAGCGCAATCAGTACCAGCACCGCAAGGCTGGTTACCGCGGCGCGGTTGTGCATAAAGCGACGGCGTGCGTCCTGCCACAGGCTACGTCCTTCGACTTCCAGTTTCTCACTGAAGTTTTCCAGCGCCTCGCTGTTTTTCTTACTTAACATCATGGCGTACCCCAGCGTTAGTAACGGATTTTCGGATCGATAACGGCATAGAGCACATCCACGATCGCGTTAAACAAAATTGTCAGCGTGCCAACCAGAATGGTCAGGCTCAGCACCAGGGAGTAGTCGCGGTTCAGCGCGCCGTTAACAAACAGCTGGCCGATCCCCGGCAGACCGTAGATGGTTTCGATAACCATCGAGCCGGTGATGATGCCAACAAACGCGGGACCCATATAGGAGAGCACCGGCAGCAGCGCGGGCTTCAGGGCGTGACGCAGGATGATCCGGCGCAGGGGCAGCCCCTTGGCGCGGGCGGTACGGATGAAGTTAGAGTGCAGCACCTCAATCATTGACCCACGAGTGATACGCGCAATGCTGGCGATGTAGGCCAGGGAGAGGGCCACCATCGGCAGGATCATAAATTTCGGTGCCCCGCCGTTCCAGCCGCCGCCCGGCAGCCACTTCAGGGTGATGGCGAAAATAAGCACCAGCAGCGGCGCAACCACGAAGCTTGGAATAACTACCCCGGTCATCGCAAAGCCCATGACCGTATAGTCCCATTTTGTATTCTGGTTAAGCGCCGCAATAACGCCTGCCGCCACGCCCAGCACCACGGCGAGGAAAAAGGCGGCCGCGCCTAATTTTGCAGAGACCGGCAAGCTCGATGCCACCAGATCGTTGACCGAATAGTCTTTGTATTTAAATGACGGTCCGAAATCACCGTGCGCTAGCTGTTTCAGGTAGCTGAAATACTGGGTCATGATCGGATCGTTTAAGTGATATTTCGCTTCGATATTCGCCATCACTTCCGGCGGCAGCGCGCGCTCGCTGGTAAAAGGACTACCCGGCGCAAGACGCATCATAAAGAAGGAGATTGTAATAAGAATCAGGAGCGTCGGAATTGCTTCCAGACAGCGACGTAAAATAAATTTCAACATTGCCCGTACCTTCTGGCCTGTGCCTTATACACGTGGCGTAATAATGCCTGTGTATGCAGTGCGATAAAATAAGACACGATGGGGCAGTGCGACGCCGCGTCTTAGCACGGTTGCGCCCTGCCCCACATATTGCCATTAATGTTTGATAACGTAGAGATCTTTACCGTAGACGTTATCCATTGGGTCTTTACCGGTATAACCGCCAACCCATGGTTTCACCAGACGCGCGTTTACGTAGTAGTAAACCGGCACGATCGCCGAGTCTTTGCCCAGCTGCTGCTCAGCCTGATCGTACAGCTCGCTGCGTTTTGCATCGTCGCTGGCTTTCACGGCATCGGCCATGATGCGGTCAAACGCCTCGCTCTTATAGTGCGCGGTGTTCATGGAGCTGCCGGAGAGCATGGTGTTGAGGAACGAGGTTGGCTCGTTATAGTCTGCACACCAGCCAGCACGGGCCACGTCGAAGTTACCCTGGTGACGAGTATCGAGGAAAGTTTTCCACTCCTGGTTCACCAGCTTGACGTTGACGCCAAGGTTTTTCTGCCAGATGGAGGCGGCAGCGATGGCCAGCTTCTTGTGCAGATCGGAGGTGTTATACAGCAGGTTAAAGGTCAGCGGCTTGTCTTTGGTGTAACCCGCTTCCGCCAGCAGTTTTTTCGCCTCTTCGTTGCGTTTTTCCTGCGTCCAGCCGAACCACTCCGGCTTGGTCAGCTTCGCTCCGTCGGCGTACGGCGGGGTGTAGCCATAGGCGGGCAGATCGCCCTGCGCTTTTACTTTGTTCGCGATGATATCGCGGTCCAGGCCCAGCTTCAGGGCGGTACGGATGCGGGCATCGGTAAACGGTGCTTTCTGGTTGTTAATTTCGTAGTAGTAGGTGCACAGATACGGGTCAACGTGCACCTCCTGCGGGATCTCTTTTTTCAGCTTCTGGAACAGCTCGATCGGCAGGTTGTTATAGGTCATGTCAATCTCGCCGCTGCGGTAGCGGTTCACGTCCGTCACTTCGGAGGAGATGGGCAGATAGGTAATTTGATCGAGAACGGTTTTGCCGTTATCCCAATAGTTGGTGTTACGCACCATCACAATACGTTCGTTAACAACCCAGTCCTGCAGCTTAAAGGCGCCGTTGGTCACGATGTTCGCTGGCTGGGTCCACTTTTCGCCAAATTTTTCGATGGCGGTTTTGTTTACCGGGGACATCGCCGGGTTGACCAGCAGCTTATAGAAGTAAGGAACCGGCTCGCTGAGGGTCACTTCCAGCGTGTGGTCATCAATCGCCTTAACGCCAAGCTCGCTTGGCTTCATTTTGCCGTCGATGATCGCATCAACGTTGACGATATGGCCGTACTGCGGATAGCTTGCGTATGGCGAGGCGGTATTGGGATCGACCAGGCGCTGCCAGCTATAGACGAAATCCTGCGCGGTCACAGGTTCGCCGTTGGACCATTTGGCATCTTTGCGCAGATGGAAAGTCCAGACTTTAAAATCTTTATTATCCCAGGATTCGGCAACGCCAGGAATTGGGTGGCCATCTACCGGAGAGGTAATCAGCAGGCCTTCAAAGAGATCGCGGCTAACGTTGGCTTCCGGTACTCCTTCGATCTTATTCGGGTCGAGCGACTGCGGCTCGGCACCGTTATTTCGGATCAGGGTCTGCTTCTCTGCCAGTTGAACACCTGCGGGTACATCTGCTGCCATAGCAACGTTACCCGCGATTAGCGCAGTTAAAATTCCTGCCGCTACCAAGCTTTTTTTTGTGATGATGGACATTGTGTTGGTACTCCACTCATTATAATTACTGGCTTTTATGCCAGCCTGTTTCATTCCCCTTAGGGTTCCTGTACGGTGCAGGAGCTTTTGCATCCGCAAGGTTTTACTGCTTGCTATCACCGACTTTTATTATTACTGGCTGCTCATGGCGGCAGCCTGGCGTCGATTCTTTAACGCCTCCCCTGTTTGAGGCGCCTCTTAATATCCTGACAAGATCCATTTATGAAAATGATTCTCATCTGCATCTATTCTGTCGCAAAGAGTGGGCCGGAAAGTATCAAATGCCTTTATAGACCGCCAACACAATTTGCAAATTTGTTAAGCATTTCTCTTTTATAAGGTCCTGCAGAGGCTATAGGGAGGGCATGACTGATTGTTTTTTACACAAAAACGTAACAAGCACTCAATTTTTAGCACATTAATCTGTCGGGACGATTAATTTACTAATATCATTTCGATAATCGGACAGCAAGCCCCAGAGTATCATGTGAGGAAAATAACAGGCAGAAAGGGGTGAATGTAAGCAAACGTGTCAGGGATGGGAATACAACTCGCTGATTATCAAAGCATTAATTTAGCCAGCATAATTTATTATGATTGCGCCATTTTTCAACGTTTGTTATATGTTTTACTAATAATGGTAAAAAACGGCGCGGGTTGGAAACCGGTTAGCCCAGCAGGCCAGGAAATATGGCTTTTATCCCGGTAACGATAAATTCAATCCCGAGCGCCATCAGCAGCAGGCCCATGATACGCGTTATAACGTTAATCCCGGTCTGCCCCAATAAACGCACCAGCCAGGGGGCAATACGAAAAAGTCCCCAGCAGCAGAGCGCAAACAGGGCGATGGCGATTGAAAAGCAGAGTAGATGCGGCCAGCTGTGAAAACGGGTTCCCCAGACAATAGTGGAGCTAATGGCCCCCGGCCCGGCCATCAGCGGCAGCGCGAGCGGCACTACGCCGATACTTTCGCGGATCGCCGTCTCTGATTTTTCCTGCTTGTTCTGCTTATCTTCCCCCAGCTTGCCGCTGATCATCGACATGGCAATAGTCACCACCAGAATGCCTCCGGCGATACGAAATGAGTCAATTGATATGCCAAACAGCTGCAGGATAGTGCTGCCCAAAAAGAGCGAGGTGAGGAGAATAATGGCCACGGAGACGCTGGCCGTCATGTTGGTTTTGTTTCTTGCCGCCGCCGTCTGGTAGCTGGTCATACTGATAAATACGGGAATAATTCCCACCGGGTTCACCAGGGCAAACAGACCAATAAAAAACTTTAGGTAGGTCGGAAAATCAAACAACGTATGGATCACGGTATGCTCCGCAAAGAATCAACGCCGAAGGCAAAATTATAGCCCCAAAAAAACCATGCTAAATATACGTTTATTTTCAGCATACTTCACCAGAATTATTCTGAAAAACGTGACAAAACCGGTATGTTATTTAATTGTAGAAAGTATGATGACTTATTTCTACTACACCCCTGAAATTATTAACATTTGCCGCAAACCGCTAAAAAGAGCCTGCTGAAAGGTGTCAGCTTGGACTGTTCTTGATCTGGATCACGTATTCACTACTCAGAAGTGAGTAACCTTGTTTATGCCGCCAGGGAGATAAAAAGTATCAAACGGTATGATGCTGAGGCGAGGCTCTTTTAGTAAATCATGGGTGCGGTTTTCGTTGATAAGCGTTTGTTTTTGATAGGTTAACGCAGGCTGCTACGGGTCTTACTATACTGTTCTATTGATCCATTGAGCAACTGATTTACTAAAAGAGTTTAACATTATCAGGAGATCATTATGGCCGTTACTAATGTCGCTGAACTTAACGCACTCGTCGAACGCGTGAAAAAAGCCCAGCGTGAATATGCCAACTTTTCTCAAGAACAAGTTGATAAAATCTTCCGTGCCGCCGCTCTCGCCGCCGCCGATGCGCGAATCCCCCTCGCGAAGCTGGCCGTTGCAGAGTCCGGTATGGGTATTGTGGAAGATAAAGTGATAAAAAACCACTTTGCTTCTGAATATATCTACAACGCATATAAAGATGAGAAGACCTGCGGTGTGCTCTCTACTGACGACACCTTTGGTACCATCACTATCGCCGAACCCATCGGCATTATTTGCGGTATCGTTCCCACCACTAACCCAACCTCTACCGCAATCTTTAAGTCACTCATTAGCCTTAAGACTCGCAACGCAATCATCTTCTCTCCGCATCCGCGTGCTAAAGATGCAACCAACAAAGCAGCCGATATTGTGCTGCAGGCCGCTATCGCAGCGGGCGCGCCAAAAGATCTGATTGGCTGGATTGACCAGCCCTCCGTAGAGCTTTCCAACGCGCTGATGCATCACCCCGATATTAACCTGATCCTCGCGACCGGTGGTCCGGGCATGGTAAAAGCCGCTTACAGCTCGGGTAAACCCGCTATCGGTGTGGGTGCCGGTAACACCCCGGTCGTTATCGACGAAACCGCCGATGTCAAACGTGCGGTTGCTTCCGTACTGATGTCTAAAACCTTCGATAACGGCGTGATCTGCGCCTCCGAGCAGTCGGTTGTGGTCGTAGACTCCGTTTATGACAACGTGCGTGAACGCTTCGCCAGCCACGGCGGCTACATGCTGCAGGGCCAGGAGCTGAAAGCCGTTCAGGATATCATCCTGAAAAATGGCGCATTAAACGCGGCCATCGTAGGCCAGCCAGCGGTTAAAATTGCTGAACTGGCAGGTTTCACCGTGCCGGCCAGCACCAAGATCCTGATTGGCGAAGTGACCAACGTGGATGAGAGCGAGCCATTCGCGCACGAAAAACTCTCCCCGACGCTGGCGATGTACCGTGCGAAGGACTTTGAAGATGCCGTTGTTAAGGCCGAGAAACTGGTTGCCATGGGCGGGATCGGACATACCTCCTGTCTCTATACTGACCAGGACAACCAGCCGGAACGCGTAGCCTTCTTCGGCGAGAAGATGAAAACCGCCCGTATCCTGATTAACACCCCTGCCTCACAGGGTGGTATCGGCGACCTGTACAACTTCAAGCTCGCCCCGTCCCTGACCCTGGGCTGCGGCTCCTGGGGTGGTAACTCCATCTCTGAAAACGTTGGACCGAAGCACCTGATCAACAAGAAAACCGTTGCTAAGCGAGCTGAAAACATGCTGTGGCATAAACTTCCGAAATCAATCTACTTCCGCCGTGGCTCTCTGCCTATCGCGCTGGATGAAGTGATTACCGATGGTCACAAACGTGCGCTGATCGTCACCGACCGCTTCCTGTTTAACAACGGCTATGCGGATCAGATCACCTCCGTGCTGAAAGCGGCTGGCGTTGAGACGGAAGTGTTCTTTGAAGTTGAAGCGGATCCAACCCTGACCATTGTGCGTAAAGGTGCCGAGCTGGCGAACTCCTTCAAGCCTGACGTCATCATCGCCCTTGGCGGCGGCTCCCCGATGGATGCCGCGAAAATCATGTGGGTCATGTACGAGCACCCGGAAACCCACTTCGAAGAGCTGGCGCTGCGCTTTATGGATATCCGTAAACGTATCTACAAGTTCCCGAAAATGGGTGTGAAAGCAAAAATGATCGCTATCACCACCACCTCCGGTACCGGCTCTGAAGTGACCCCGTTCGCGGTAGTGACCGATGATGCTACCGGCCAGAAATATCCGCTGGCAGACTACGCGCTGACGCCGGATATGGCGATTGTCGATGCCAACTTGGTGATGGATATGCCGAAATCCCTGTGCGCCTTTGGCGGCCTGGATGCGGTGACCCATGCCCTGGAAGCCTACGTATCGGTGCTGGCCTCTGAGTTCTCCGATGGCCAGGCCCTACAGGCGCTTAAGCTGCTGAAAGAGTATCTGCCGGCGTCCTACCACGAAGGGTCAAAAAACCCGGTGGCTCGTGAACGCGTGCACGGTGCGGCAACCATCGCCGGTATCGCGTTTGCTAACGCCTTCCTGGGCGTTTGCCACTCCATGGCGCACAAGCTTGGCTCACAGTTCCACATTCCACACGGCCTGGCCAACGCCCTGCTGATTGGCAACGTTATCCGCTATAACGCGAACGATAACCCAACCAAACAGACCGCCTTCAGCCAGTACGACCGTCCGCAGGCTCGCCGTCGCTACGCAGAGATCGCCGACCATCTGGGCCTGAGCGCACCGGGCGACCGTACCGCAGCGAAGATTGAGAAGCTGCTGGCATGGCTGGACAGCCTGAAAGCCGAGCTGGGGATCCCGAAATCCATCCGTGAAGCGGGCGTACAGGAAGCCGACTTCCTGGCACACGTGGACAAACTCTCTGAAGACGCTTTCGATGACCAGTGTACCGGTGCTAACCCGCGCTACCCGCTGATCGCCGAGCTGAAGCAGATCCTGATGGATACCTACTATGGCCGCGAATACCGTGAGGGTGACGCTGTACCTGCCCAGGTTGAAGCTGCTGTCCCGGTAAAAGCCGATAAAAAAGCGAAGAAAACCGCTTAACGTGTCGCACTAACAAAAACCCGCCAGCTGGCGGGTTTTTTTATGGACTCAGCGGCGCGCTGAGCCTGTTTATGCCTTTAGCAGTACCTACCCACGAATACGACGCTGAATCGCCGTCAGAGAGCCTTCTGCGAGCGCCTCTTTATAGTGCTTGCGGCACACCGAGACGTAGCGCTCGTTCCCGCCAATCACTACCTGCTCTCCTTCGTTATAGGGATGCCCATCCTGGTCGAGACGTAATACCATGCTGGCTTTACGGCCACAGAAACAGATGGTTTTTAACTCCACCAGCTTATCTGACCATGCCAGCAAATAGAGACTGCCGGTAAAAAGCTCGCCGCGAAAATCAGTGCGCAGCCCGTAGCACAAAACGGGAATGTCGAGCTTATCAACAATTTCAGAGAGCGCGTAAACCTGATCTCGGGTTAAAAACTGGCTCTCATCCACCAGCACGCAGTGAACGGGTTCACGGGCGTGCTCATCGCGGATCTCATCAAACAGCGAAGTTTGCTGATTAAATAATTTTGCGGGTGAAGAGAGACCGATACGGGAGCTGACTTTTCCACTACCGAAACGATTATCAATTTCGGCAGTGTAGACCAGCGAGCGCATCCCCCTTTCCTGATAATTGTAGGAGGATTGTAAAAGCGCCGTCGATTTGCCGGCGTTCATTGCCGAGTAGTAGAAATAAAGCTGTGCCATCGGTCGGAAGACCCCAATCAAAATGTAATTTTTACCACGCGGATTGTACCATATTTTGTCCGGGTTTCACGCAGGCGGACCGCAGCCTGTGGGTTAATGGCTTGTCTGATGCCTTGCCATGATATTCACAATTTATAACATTTATGTTTGCCGTTACCATTGATGCTGACAAAGAGGCCGACGTTGATTTAACCCTATCCCGCGTGACAAAGCAGATTTGACCTTAGCTTTTTTTAACTTAGGCTCCAGAAAATATTAGTAATTTAAGCTCAGCAGCCTTATGTCAGACTAATAGAAAAGGTTGATATTTATCCATCTCCTCTATAGTAATCCCAGGATTAATCGAAAAACGTTAGGTTTCTCATCTGCCTTTATCTAACCCCGGGCGGACTGGGGGTAATGCTTTGGATAAGCGTTACAGGCACGCTCCATGCAGGAAAATTTAAGATAGCGGAATTAATAAAATGGACAAATAACGAGTAATTTTGAATTCCTTACATTGTCGGGTATTGCACAACTCAAATTATCGCTCTATTATTAGCTCAACAAACCAACCCATTATAAGTTTGAGATTACTACAATGAGCGAAGCACTTAAAATTCTGAACAACATCCGTACTCTTCGTGCACAGGCCAGAGAATGCACTCTTGAAACGCTCGAAGAAATGCTGGAAAAATTAGAAGTTGTTGTTAACGAGCGTCGTGAAGAAGATAATGCTGCAGCTGCTGAAATTGAAGAGCGCACGCGTAAACTGCAACAGTATCGCGAAATGCTGATTGCTGACGGTATTGACCCGAACGAACTGCTGAACAGCATGGCGGCCGCGAAAGTGGGTACCAAAGCCAAGCGTGCAGCACGTCCTGCTAAATATAGCTACGTTGACGAGAATGGCGAAACTAAAACCTGGACCGGCCAGGGCCGTACGCCAGCCGTAATTAAGAAAGCTATGGACGAGCAAGGCAAACAGCTGGAAGACTTCCTGATCAAGGAATAATCCCTCGCCTGCTATAAAAAATCCCGCTCCGGCGGGATTTTTTTATTTGTGTTAACCTTTCCCCCGCCCTGCCTGATGTTTGCATCCAGAAACAACTTGCAATAAAAAAGCCGGAGATAATCCGTGCGTAACGGCGTTATCTCCGGCCTGGGCCTGGTTCAGGCAGCTGTCAGAGAAGCCTTACTTAGTAAGGCCCATCTCGTTTTCCAGCCAGCTTTTAAATTCTTCGCCCAGCGTATTGTGACGAATGCCATATTCGACAAAGGCCTGCATATAGCCCAGCTTATTACCACAGTCGTGGCTCTTGCCTTTCATGTGGTACGCTTCAACGGTCTCTTTCTCGATCAGCATATCGATACCGTCGGTCAGCTGGATCTCATCACCCGCTCCCGGAGGGGTTTTCGCCAGCAGAGGCCAAATCTCAGCGCTCAGGACGTAACGGCCTACCACAGCAAGGTTAGACGGTGCGACGTTTGCCTTAGGCTTCTCAACCACGCCAACCATAGGCACGCTTTCACCCGGCTTCAGCTCTGCGCCCTTGCAGTCAACAACGCCATACGCGGTCACATCTGCAACAGGCTCTACCATAATCTGGCTGCAGCCGGTTTCATCGAAGCGTTTAATCATTTCCGCCAGGTTATCCTGGGAGAGATCGGATTCATATTCATCAAGAATAACGTCAGGCAGAATAACGGCAACGGGTTCATCCCCTACAACCGGATGCGCGCACAGTACCGCATGGCCTAAACCTTTAGCCAGCCCCTGACGTACCTGCATAATAGTAACGTGTGGTGGGCAAATAGACTGAACCTCTTCCAGCAGCTGGCGCTTAACGCGTTTTTCCAGCATGGCTTCCAGCTCAAAGCTGGTATCGAAGTGGTTTTCGATGGAGTTTTTAGATGAATGAGTAACTAAAACGATTTCCGTAATACCCGCCGCAATACATTCATTTACTACGTATTGAATTAAGGGCTTATCAACCAGCGGCAGCATCTCTTTTGGGATAGCTTTCGTGGCGGGCAGCATCCTGGTTCCTAATCCTGCGACCGGGATAACTGCTTTTGTTACTTTTGAATTAACGGCAGCCATTTAAAATCTCCTGGACTGTTCATGCTTAGAACACGTTCGTCAATGAAATAGTGCAATCAGTATATCAGTATCAAACTGTGAGCCTGGTCTGAATCGAACCCATTGACATGTAATTAAGACAATTACCTATAAGACTGCGACGATAGTAGCACCCGCCCCGTTTTTGCGGTAAAGCAAAATGGGTAACGCAGCGCGATCGCTCATTCCGCAGACAACATTAAGCGCAGCCGGCCACCCGTTCCCCAAACCTGGCACTGCCAGGCCTCACAGCGCTGGCTTATTTGATTTAAGTAAGCATTACCCAGCGTCCCTAACGGTACGCCGCTGCTAATCTCCACCTGTTGCACATCGGTATTCAGCGTTGCGTTAAGCCCTGCCGAGACTAATATCAAATTTTTATGTTCGCTGTGGTAATAACCCACCAGCAGAGGAAACTGTCCGGGTAAATTTGCCTGACGCAGTAATTGATTGACCTGTTTTAACAGCGCCCCCAGCTCCGGTAAGCGCTGACGCTGCTGGGAGAGCTGCTCCTGCAACAGGCCATTGAAAAGTGCACGTAATAACAGCGCGGCTAATACACCGTTATCGCCGGCGCGAGTCACATCCAGGCAATAAAATGCCAGATCGTGATCGGAGAGGGGGGCAATATCTAAAACCAGGCCGGGCTGATTAGCCGCAACCAGCTGGCGATAATTAACGCGGCACTGGGACATGACCTGCTGAACGGGAGGCTGTAATTCCTGTAACAGTTTAGCTGCGGCATGTGGGTCGCTCACTAACGCATCCCAGTCCTGAAAGAGGCGCTCCTCCTCCTCTACCCGCGAATTAAACATATTAGGGTAGATACACGCCAGTACGGTCTCCCGCAGGCGACTGAAATCTTTCACCGGCTTAAGTAAAACATCCTGCACGCCGAGGCGAAGCGCCCTGGCAATGTCAGCCATATTCTCCGTTGCCGAAATGACCAGGATCGGCGTTTGATCGCCCTCGTTACGCAGGTGTTCAACCAGCTTGAGGCCGTTCATTCGCGGCATTGCGATATCACAGATCATCAGATCTGGTCTGACTCTGGTCATTATCTCAAGTGCTTCCACACCGTCACCCGCTAAGGTGGTCGTGGCGCCCAGAGACAAAAGCCAGGAGTCCAGCAGTGAGCGGAAAACGGGTTCGTCTTCAACGATTAACATATGTTTTCCGGCCAATGGCTGCGTCATGTTCTCTCCCCTGCCTTACGATAGTTCAATAGTGGCACGCTATTGCGACTACCGCCTGTCAGATTTTGCTTAAGAAAGCGAAAAACTACGTGCTCAAACATTTTATGTGCACTGAGTGGTTACAATTCGCCCAGTGACACACACAGACTGCTACAAAACAGCAACGCGCGCTGCCGCACACCAGGCCGGCAGATAAGACAGGACAAATAGGTTATGCCGAAACGTACTAAATTTTTGACCTTATGACCAGTCCTGGGGAATATCTCTTCTCTCAAACCCGCCTGGCATAGCGTCTTTGTCATCGCTCGGTTAACATAGTGCGGCTAAGGCGCATTTGCGCTCTCATTTATTCAGGATACCTATTTTGTCAAACCGTTGTCCCTGCGGTAGCGCTCTGGAGTATAGCGTATGTTGCCAGCCTTATCTGTCAGGCGTAGAAATTGCGCCCGATCCTGGTCATCTTATGCGTTCGCGCTATACGGCTTTTGTTGAAAAGCGCGCAGACTACCTGATCCAGACCTGGCACCCCTCCTGTCAGGCAGCGGCGTTCCGTGAGGAGATCGAGGCGGGTTTCGCCGGGACCGAGTGGCTGGGCTTGACTCTCTTTGAGGAGGCTGACGGCAGCCACAGCGGCGAAGGGTTCGTCAGTTTTGTGGCACGCTTTAGCGAGAAAGGCAAAACGGGTGCCATTATCGAGCGCTCAAGGTTCTTAAAAGAAAACGGCCGGTGGTATTATATTGATGGCACGCGCCCCCAGTTTGGCCGTAACGATCCCTGCCCCTGTGGCTCGGGCAAAAAATTTAAAAAGTGCTGCGGGCAATAAGCTCAGCGGTACCTCATAGCAAACACGTCAAGGATTTACCCGGCAATGCATTCACTACAACGAAAAGTTCTGCGTACCATCTGTCCCGATCAGAAAGGGCTTATCGCGCGCATCACCAATATTTGTTACAAGCACGAATTAAACATTGTGCAGAACAATGAGTTTGTCGATCACCGTACCGGGCGCTTCTTTATGCGTACCGAGCTGGAGGGGATCTTTAACGATGCCACGCTGCTGGCGGATCTCGACAGCGCCCTGCCTGAAGGTTCAGTACGGGAGTTGACCCCTGCCGGGCGTCGCCGCATCGTCATTCTGGTGACCAAAGAGGCGCACTGTCTGGGCGATCTGCTGATGAAGGCCAACTACGGCGGTCTCGACGTAGAGATTGCCGCCGTGATTGGTAACCATGAAACCCTGCGCACGCTGGTAGAGCGTTTTGATATTCCTTTTGAGCTGGTAAGCCATGAAGGGCTGACCCGTGAAGATCATGACGAGAAGATGGCTCAGGCAATTGAAGCCTATGAGCCGGACTATGTGGTACTGGCGAAATATATGCGCGTGCTGACGCCGACCTTTGTGGCCCGCTTCCCGAATAAGATCATTAATATTCACCACTCGTTCTTACCGGCATTTATTGGTGCCCGTCCTTACCACCAGGCCTATGAGCGCGGCGTGAAGATCATTGGTGCGACCGCGCACTATGTGAATGATAATCTGGACGAGGGTCCGATCATCATGCAGGACGTTATTCATGTCGATCACACCTATACCGCTGAAGATATGATGCGTGCCGGGCGTGACGTGGAGAAGAACGTGCTTAGCCGGGCGTTATACGAGGTTCTGGGCCAGCGGGTATTTGTCTACGGCAACCGGACGATTATTCTATAAGCGACTCATGAAATGAGTTGTTTAGCATTAGCGCAGTGCGCGTAAAAAGCATGCAAACGATTCATTTACATGAAAGGAATGCTTTACAGCGGCGCGTCATTTGATATGATGCGCCCCGCTTCCCAAGGGAAGCAGGCCAGTACCAGCATTACCCCGTGGTGGGGTTCCCGAGCGGCCAAAGGGAGCAGACTGTAAATCTGCCGTCATCGACTTCGAAGGTTCGAATCCTTCCCCCACCACCATTATTCACCACAGCGATGTGGTAAACCTGATGAGTGAAGCTGACGTATGCACTTATCGGGGAAGGGTAAGAACCTTCGACCAAGGTTCGACTCGAGCGAGAGCGAGAGAACGTTGCCTTCAGGCAACGGCCCGAAGGGTGAGGAGCGAAGCGACGAATAATCCTTCCCCCACCACCATCTCTACAAGCAAGATATTACCCCTGGTGGGGTTCCCGAGCGGCCAAAGGGAGCAGACTGTAAATCTGCCGTCACAGACTTCGAAGGTTCGAATCCTTCCCCCACCACCATCTTCTTATAAAGCATCCCGGTTAAATCAACCTTCAAAGCCGCATACTATTCCGTACAGGGGAAGGATGAGAAGCTTCGACCAAGGTTCGATTCGAGCGACAGCGAGAAAGCGTTGCCGTCAGGCAACGACCCGAAGGGCGAGGTGCGAAGCGCCGAGTAATCCTTCCCCCACGACCATCTTCTTATAAAGCATCCCAGTTAAATCAACCTTCAAAGCCGCATACTATTCCGTACCGATCTCCCCGGTGGCGCTGCGCTTACCGGGGCTACACGATCGAGCTACTCATCATATCGGCGGCAAACGGCGTTTAACCGGCGAGCTTTTGACGATTGCGGTGTTGCTCTGGGCATACTCTGCCAGTCCATCCAATAGCTCATCCAGCTGCTCTATCGAGCGCACAACCAGACGCATTACAAAGCAATCCTCCCCGGTCACCTTGTCGCACTCAATACACTCCGGTATCGCCTGGATCATTTTATCGACCTTATGCAGCATGCCCGGCATGGGCCGAACCCGAACCAGCGCCTGTAGCGTATAGCCCAGCGCGGCAAGGTTAACGTGCGCGCCGTATCCCTGAATCACCCCGCGCTCTTCGAGGCGCTTTACCCTCTCCGCCGTACTGGGAGAGGTCAATCCCACCCGGGCGCTTAGCACCTTCAGCGACATGCGTGCATCTTCTGCCAGACAGCCTACGATTTGGCGGTCTATCTCATCGATAAGGTAATCCATAACTTTCACCTAATTTATAAAAGATAACTACGGAAACCACCTTATTAAGGTTATATCAAACCGCGCTTAGTTTTCTGATAATAGCGTATCAAAACGAGGAGGGTCATATGCGCGATATACAAAAAGGCGTCTGGCAAATGAGCCTGGCGATGCTGATTTCCGGCTCTATCGGGGCCTTTGTTTTACTCTCCGGCCTGCCGGTAACGGAAGTCGTTTTCTGGCGCTGTGCGATCGGCGCTGTTGCGCTCTATCTATTTATCCGCCTGAGCAAGCAGCCTTTCAGCCGTTTAACGCGGGTCACCCTGACCCTCGCCATCCTGGGTGGCGTGGCGCTGGTCATTAACTGGCTGCTGCTATTCGCCGCCTACGAGCGCGTCTCTATTGGGCTGGCGACCGTGGTCTACAACACGCAACCTTTTATGCTGGTGCTGATGGGCATGCTGTTTGGAGAGCGGGTCAGCCTGGTAAAATGGGGCTGGCTGGTTGTTGCCTTTATTGGTGTTGTCGTGCTGCTCTCCAGCGAGCTAACGCAGGGCCATGCTGCAGGCTGGCTGATGGGGATCGCCCTGGCGCTGGGTGCAGCCTTCTTCTATGCCCTCACGGCAATGATCACACGTAAGCTGCGCCCTATTCCGCCGCAGCATATCGCTTTTATTCAGGTGCTTACGGGCGTAGCAATGCTGCTGCCGCTGGCGCAGATGCCGGTCTTCTCCCACGAGTTCCCCTGGGGGATCCTGTTGACCCTTGGCATCGTCCACACCGGCGTCATGTACCAGCTGCTCTATAGCGCGATTCAGAAACTGCCTACCCCGATTATCGGCTCGCTGTCGTTTATCTATCCGGTGGTGGCGATCGTGGTGGATAACCTGGTCTTTGGCCACACGCTCAGCGTCACTCAGCTGGCTGGCGGGGTGCTGATCCTTCTCGCGGCGGCGGGAAACAATCTTGGCTGGGGCGAAAAAAAACCTCGCCGCAGCGAGGTTGGCGTTAAGCAGGAAGTCAACTAGCGACGGGCGCGCACGACCTGGTATTTGCGCGTCAGGTACTCCACCGGCGCGCTCCAGATATGCACCAGGCGCGAGAACGGGAAGAGCAGGAACAGCGTCATCCCCAGCACCAGATGCACACGGAAGATGAACGCCACGCCGTCAAGGTTTGCCGATGCGCCGCCGTGGAAGGTCACAATCGACTGCGCCCAACCCACCAGCTTCATCATTTCACTTCCGTCCATATGCTGGGCCGAGAACGGAATCGTCAGCAGGCCCAGCGTGCACTGCACCATCAGCAGGGTCAGGATCAGAATGTCTGCCGTGGTCGTGGTGGCGCGCACGCGCGGGCTAAAGAGGCGGCGCTTAAGCAGCAGCAGGCCGCCTACCAGCGTCATGATGCCGAACACGCCCCCGGCGATCATCGCCAGCTTCTGTTTCACGTCAATCGGCAGAAAGGACTCATACATCCAGTGCGGGGTGAGCATCCCCACCAGATGACCGGCAAAGATGCCGATAATCCCAATATGGAACAGGTTCGACGCCAGGTTCATCCCTTTGCGATCCAGCATCTGGCTGGAGCCTGCCCGCCAGGTGTACTGCCCATAGTCATAGCGCAGCCAGCTGCCGACAAGAAACACCGTGCCTGCAATATAGGGATAGATGTCATAGAAGAACATATTAAGGAACTGCATTATTGCTGTCCTCCGGTTGTGATATTCAAATATTGCGGAGCCACCGCACCGGCGAAGCGGCGCTGATGGGAGGCGATCTCAGACTCACCGCAGCCCTGGTCGGCGAAGAACTTCACCTGCTCCTCCTCCCAGACGGCATCCAGCGCCTGGGGGGTATCATCCCGGGCTTCACCGGCAATTTTCTCGCCGACCTTCTGCCGATCGACGTCGGTTTTGGCCAGCCGCAGCAGCATCTCAAACAGGCTGGCATAGCGGCTTTCACGCTGTTGCAGACGGGCGTTGAGCAGGGCCAGTATCGGGGCGATATCCTCCAGCCCCGCCAGCGCCTCGCTCACCGGCAGCTGCGCCAGATACTCCAGATAGAGCGGGAGATGATCCGGCAACTCGCGGCGGTCGATAACCAGGCCCTGGCGCTCATACTGCGCCAGCAGATCCACCATCGCCTGACCGCGATCGCGGGATTCGCCATGCACATGCTCAAACAGCAGCAGCGAGGTGGCGCGACCGCGATCGAACAGCTCGCTGTAGGCCGCCTGCGCATCGAGCAGATCCTGACTCATCTGGTCACGAATAAAGACCACCAGCTGATGGGCATCCTTAAGCGACAGGTGCTCGCTCTCCGCCAGGGCATCGAACAGCTCCTGCTGATGCTGCCACAGGGCAGCATCCGGATACTCCAGCAGGCGGGAAATCACGACGAGTTCAATCATGGGCGCGGCTCCGTTTTCTTCGTCACATCGACGGCGTCAATACGGCGGCTGTTAAACAGGTTGAACTTAGTGTCGCTGCCGTGGCAGCCGTCGCCGAAGCTAAAGCCGCAGCCGTTACGTTCCGGGAACGCTTCCCGGGCCAGCTCGCGGTGGCTGGTCGGAATAACGAAGCGATCCTCGTAGTTGGCAATTGCCAGGTAACGATACATCTCCTGCGCCTGGGCTTCGCTTAAGCCCACCTCTTGCAGGGCGCGAATATCATTAACGTTATCCACGGTCTCGGCACGCTTGTAGTGACGCATCGCCAGCATGCGTTTCAGCGCCAGCAGCACCGGCTGGGTATCGCCCGCCGTCAGCAGGTTAGCGAGATACTGCACCGGAATGCGCAGGCTTTCGACGTCCGGCAGAATACCGTTGCTGCCCAGCTCGCCCGCGTCGGCCGCCGACTGGATTGGTGACAGAGGCGGCACGTACCAGACCATCGGCAGGGTGCGATACTCCGGGTGCAGCGGCAGGGCCAGCTTCCAGTCCATCGCCAGTTTCCACACCGGCGACTTCTGCGCGGCGTCAATCACGCTCTGCGGCACGCCGTCCTTCAGCGCCTGCTCAATCACCGCCGGATCGTTCGGGTCGAGGAAGACGTCCAGCTGACGCTGGTAGAGATCTTTCTCGCTCTCAACTGCCGCCGCGTTTTCAATGGCATCCGCGTCGTAGAGCAGCACGCCCAGATAGCGGATGCGCCCCACGCAGGTCTCGGAGCAGACGGTCGGCATCCCCGCCTCAATGCGCGGATAACAGAAGATGCACTTCTCGGACTTGCCGCTCTTCCAGTTGAAGTAGATCTTTTTGTAGGGGCAGCCGGTGACGCACATCCGCCAGCCGCGGCACTTGTCCTGATCGATCAGCACAATGCCATCCTCTTCACGCTTGTAGATCGCCCCGCTCGGACAGGTCGCTACGCAGGCCGGGTTCAGGCAGTGCTCGCACAGGCGCGGCAGGTACATCATGAAGGTGTTTTCAAACTGCCCGTACATCGCCTTCTGCATGTTCTCGAAGTTCCGATCCTGGCTGCGCTTCTCAAATTCGCCGCCGAGGATCTCCTCCCAGTTCGGACCGCTGACGATCTTATCCATTCGCTGACCGCTGATTTTCGACCGCGGACGGGCGATGGGCTGATGCTTGCCCTCGGGCGCCGTGTGCAGATGCTGATAGTCGTAGTCGAACGGCTCGTAGTAGTCATCGATCCCCGGCAGATGCGGGTTGGCGAAGATTTTACCCAGCAGGGTGGCGCGGTTACCCATGCGCGGCTGCAGCTTGCCGTTTACTTTACGGATCCAGCCACCCTTCCACTTCTCCTGGTTCTCCCAGTCGTCCGGGAAACCCACGCCAGGCTTGCTCTCAACGTTATTGAACCAGGCGTACTCCATCCCTTCCCGGCTGGTCCAGACGTTTTTACAGGTGACCGAGCAGGTATGGCAGCCGATGCACTTATCAAGGTTCAGCACCATGCCTACCTGTGAACGAATTTTCATTTTGCGCTCTCCTGTACCTGGTCGTTGTTTTCGCCATCTAACCAGTTAATGTTCTTCATTTTACGAACCACCACGAACTCATCGCGGTTGGAACCGACCGTGCCGTAGTAGTTAAAGCCGTACGCCAGCTGGGCGTAGCCGCCAATCATGTGGGTCGGTTTCGGACTGATACGGGTGACCGAGTTGTGGATCCCGCCGCGCTGGCCGGTGATCTCCGAGCCGGGAATGTTCACGATACGCTCCTGGGCGTGGTACATCATGGTCATCCCGGCCGGTACGCGCTGGCTCACTACCGCACGGGCGGTAAGCGCACCGTTGCTGTTGAAGGCCTCGATCCAGTCGTTATCCTCAATGCCCAACTCTTTGGCATCCACCTCGCTCATCCAGACGATCGGGCCGCCGCGTGACAGGGTCAGCATCAGCAGGTTGTCGCTGTAGGTCGAGTGGATCCCCCACTTCTGGTGCGGCGTGATGAAGTTCAGCGCCTTCTCCGGATTGCCGTTAGACTTCTCGCCCATCACCGCTTTCACCGAACGGGTGTCAATCGGCGGACGATAGACCAGCAGGCTTTCGCCGAAGTCGCGCATCCAGGGGTGATCCTGGTACAGCTGCTGGCGGCCGGAGAGCGTGCGCCATGGGATCAGCTCGTGCACGTTGGTATAGCCGGCGTTATAGGAGACATGCTCATCCTCAAGGCCGGACCAGGTTGGGCTGGAGATAATCTTGCGCGGCTGGGCCTGAATATCCCGGAAGCGGATCTTCTCCTCTTCTTTATTGGTCGCCAGATGGGTGTGATCGCGGCCGGTGAACTCGCTCAGCGCCGCCCAGGCCTTAACCGCCACGTGACCATTGGTCTCCGGGGCGAGGGTGAGGATCATCTCCGCGGCATCGATGGCGCTGTTAAGCATCGGCTGGCCCTTCGCCGGGCCTTCCGCCTTGGTGTAGTTCAGCTTGCGCAGCAGATCCATCTCGCTCTCGGTGTTCCACGCGATGCCCTTGCCGCCGTTGCCAACCTTATCCAGCAGCGGACCGATGGAGGTAAAGCGCTCATAAGTCGCGGGGTAGTCGCGCTCAACCGGAATGATATGCGGCGCGGTTTTGCCGGGGATCAGGTCGCACTCGCCCTTTTTCCAGTCCTTAACGTCCAGCGGCTGCGCCAGCTCGGCGGCGGAGTCGTGCTGGATAGGCAGGGTCACCACGTCAGTTTCGACCCCCAGGTGGCCCACGCACACCTCAGAGAACTTCTGGGCGATGCCTTTATAGATCTCCCAGTCGCTTTTTGACTCCCAGGCCGGATCGACAGCGGCAGAGAGCGGATGAATAAACGGATGCATATCCGAGGTATTCATGTCGTCCTTCTCATACCAGGTCGCGGTCGGCAGGACGATATCGGAGTAGAGGCAGGTGCTCGACAGACGGAAATCGAGGGTGACCACCAGATCCAGCTTGCCGTCGAGACCATTATCATGCCACTCGACCTCTTCCGGCTTCACGCCGCCCTGCACGCCCAGGTCCTTGCCCTGAATGCCGTTCTCGGTACCGAGCAGGTACTTCAGCATGTACTCATGGCCTTTCCCGGAGGAGCCGAGCAGGTTAGAGCGCCAGATAAAGAGGTTGCGCGGATGGTTTTTACCGTTCTCCGGCTGTTCGGCCGCAAAGCGAATCGACCCCTCTTTCAGCGCCTTGACGGTGTAATCCACCGCCGACATGCCCGCTTTTTCAGCTTCAGCGGCGATGCGCAGCGGGTTAGTGCCCAGCTGTGGCGCGGACGGCAGCCAGCCCATGCGCTCGGCGCGGACGTTAAAGTCGAGCAGATGGCCACTGTAGCGGGACTTATCCGCCAGCGGAGAGAGCAGCTCCTGTGCGGTCAGGGTCTCATAGCGCCACTGCCCGGAGTGGTTATAGAAGAAGGAGGTGCCGTTCATATGGCGAGGCGGACGCTGCCAGTCGAGGGCAAACGCCAGCGGCTGCCAGCCGGTTTGCGGACGCAGTTTCTCCTGGCCCACATAGTGCGCCCAGCCGCCGCCGCTCTGGCCGATACAGCCGCAGAACACCAGCATATTGATCAGGCCCCGGTAGTTCATGTCCATGTGGAACCAGTGGTTCAGGCCTGCACCCACAATGATCATCGAACGGCCGTGGGTTTTATCGGCGTTGTCAGCAAACTCACGGGCGGTGCGGATAATATGCGCCCGCGGCACGCCGGTGATTTTCTCCGCCCACGCCGGGGTATACGCTTTCACTTCGTCATAGCTGGCGGCGGCGTTGGCGTCGCCCAGACCGCGGTCGAGACCGTAGTTAGCCATGGTCAGATCGTAAACGGTGGTGACCAGCGCGGTGCTGCCATCCGCCAGCTGCAGGCGTTTTACCGGCAGCTTGTGCAGAAGGATATTTTGCAGCTCAACGCGGTTGAAGTGCTCAGACCCTTCGTTACCAAAGTACGGGAAGCCCACCTCGGCGATATCATCATGACCGCCCAGCAGGCTCAGGCGCAGCTCGGCGTCTGCCCCGCTGGTGCCGTCGCGCTGCTCAAGGTTCCACTTCCCTTTCTCGCCCCAGCGGAAACCGATAGAGCCGTTAGGGGCAATCAGCTCGCCGCTGTCGTTGCAGGCCACGGTTTTCCACTCGGGATTATTCTCCTGACCGAGAGCGTCCACGAGATCGGCGGCGCGCAGCATCCGGCCTGCGGCATAGTAGCCGTCGCGCTCTTCAAGCATCACCAGCATCGGCATGTCGGTATAGCGACGCACGTAGTCGGTAAAGTACTGGCTCGGCTTGTCGAGATGGAACTCGCGCAGCATGACGTGGCCCATCGCCATCGCCATTGCGGCGTCGGTGCCCTGCTTCGGCGCCAGCCACAGGTCGCACAGCTTGGCGATCTCGGCATAGTCCGGGGTGACGGCAACGGTTTTGGTCCCTTTGTAACGCACTTCGGTAAAGAAGTGGGCGTCGGGGGTGCGGGTCTGCGGAACGTTAGAACCCCAGGCGATAATGTAGCTGGAGTTGTACCAGTCGGCGGACTCCGGTACGTCGGTCTGCTCACCCCAGGTTTGTGGGGAGGCTGGCGGCAGATCGCAGTACCAGTCGTAGAAGCTCAGGCAGGTGCCGCCGATCAGCGACAGGTAGCGCGCGCCGGAGGCGTAGGAGACCATCGACATCGCCGGGATCGGCGAGAAGCCCGCCACGCGGTCCGGGCCGTAGGTTTTCACGGTGTAGACGTTGGAGGCCGCGATCAGCTCGTTGACCTCTTGCCAGGAGGAGCGGACAAAGCCGCCACGTCCGCGCGCCTGCTTGAAGCTTTTCGCTTTATCGGCGTCTTCAATAATTGAGGCCCAGGCCGCAACCGGATCGCTGTGTTGAACTTTCGCTTCACGCCACATTTTCATCAGGCGTTTGCGCATCAGAGGGTATTTCAGGCGGTTAGCGCTGTAGAGATACCAGGAGTAGCTGGCCCCACGCGGACAGCCGCGCGGCTCATGATTCGGCATATCCGGACGGGTACGCGGGTAGTCGGTCTGCTGGGTCTCCCAGGTGACCAGACCGTTTTTGACGTAGATCTTCCAGCTGCAGGAGCCGGTGCAGTTTACGCCATGCGTGGAGCGTACAATTTTATCGTGCGACCAGCGGCTGCGGTATCCATCCTCCCAGTCCCGGTTTGTTTCATGGATCTGGCCATGCCCATCGGCAAAGGTTTCGCCCTTCTGTTTGAAGTAGCGAAACCGGTCCAGGAATTTACTCATCGGGTTTCTCCTGTGTGGAGCCTGCTGGCTCTCTGAAAAAGCGACATTGCTGCGAATGAGGCGACGTTAACGCGCTGAAAGGACGTGAGAATTGATGGCGATCAAGGCAGGCTGGCATAGCAAAAGCGGTGTATTTTTCATCTACCCCGAAAGTGGCAGAGAAGATGAACTTTTATCCTATTGATTTATTAAGATTTTATCTTTTAACCCGTTTTTTTTACGGTGGTATTTCAGCGTCAGGGGTATTAAGGGGTAGTTCCTCTGCTAAAACATTCAGCCTAAAGCATGTTGTAACTAAATATGAGATAAAAAAAGCGCGGCGTTGCGCCGCGCAAGGATAATCAACAGTGCATTATTTAGTTTTAGATTTACGTCCGTAAACCGCCCAGGTGATAACCACGCAGGCGATGTAGAACACGAGGAAGACTTTCATTGCCCCGGCCGGGGAGCCGGTCAGCGCCAGCGAGGTGCCGAACGCCTTGGGAATAAAGAAGCCGCCGATCGCGCCGATGGCAGAGATGAACCCGAGCGCCGCTGCCGTATCGGTCGCCGCCTCACGCAGCGCCTGCTCCTCGCTGCCGCCCTGCGCTTTCACCCGCTCCATGGTCATCTTACGGAAGATCACCGAGATCATCTGAAAGCTGGAGCCGCTGCCCAGCCCGGCGGTGAGAAACAGCATCAGGAAGATGGCGAAGAAGGCGCTAAAGTTTCCTTCGCTTCCCGCCGATGGCAGGGTCAGGAACAGCAGCGCGCTAAAGATCGCCATCGCCACAAAGTTCACCAGCGTCACGCGAACGCCGCCCAGCCGGTCAGAGAGCGCCCCACCCGCCGAGCGGGCCAGCGCGCCCACCAGCGGGCCGAAGAAGGCAAAGTGCAGCACGTTTACCTCGGGAAACTGGGTTTTAGAGAGCATTGCAAAGCCTGCCGAAAAACCTATAAACGAGCCAAAGGTGGCCAGGTAGAGGAAGCCCAGGATCCACAGATGCGCCCGCTTAAGCACCGGCAGCTGCGAGCGCAGCGAGGCCTTAGAGGTCGCCAGCTCGTTCATGCCAAACCAGGCCGCGAGGGTAAAGACAATCAGGAAAGGCACCCAGATCCAGGCGGCGTTCTCCAGGTAGAGCATCGAGCCATCTTCCTGCTGGACGCCGGTCGCGCCAAAAAAGGCAAACAGCGAGAAGCTGATCGCCAGCGGGGCCAGCAGCTGCATCACGCTCACCCCGAGGTTACCCAACCCGCCGTTGATCCCCAGCGCGCTGCCCTGCCTCTGCTTGGGAAAGAAGAAGCTGATATTGGCCATGCTGGAGGCGAAGTTGGCCCCGGCAAAACCGCAGAGCAGGGAGATGATGATAAAGGTACTAAACGGCGTACTGGTATCCTGGACGGCAAAGCCCAGCCAGACGCAGGGAACAATCATGATCCCGGTACTGAACGCGGTCCAGCGGCGACCGCCAAAGATGGGCACCATAAACGAGTACGGCACCCGCAGCAGCGCCCCGGAGACGGAGGGCAGCGCGGTCAGCATAAAGAGCTGATCGGTCGTAAAATTAAAACCAACTTTATTAAGATTAACCGCCACGGCGCTGAACAGCATCCAGACGCAAAACGCCAGCAGCAAACAGGGCACGGAGATCCACAGATTGCGGCTCGCCACGGCCTGGCCACGCTGCTGCCAGAAAGCAGGATCCTCTGGTCGCCAGTCGGTAATGACGGCTCCGGTGGTCCTTTCAGGTATGGAAGAGTGACTCATAGACACCTCTGATTAGGGATTTAACCCCTGCCACCATAGGGTTTACGCCGGTACTTAAGTTGATATAAATCAAAGGAAAAGTTGCCATTTCAGCGATGCTAAAACCGCCCTACCCCTTAATGAGCAGCTAAAATCTCCAGAAAAACTGTGGTTTTTCACGTCTGTGTGGCGTTTGCTGGCCGTCGCTCTCCAGCCCGCGTCTGGCTCGACAATAAAGGAGTAACTCTTTTGGGGTATGGGTATACTCCAGGGTATAGCCGAAAATAGCCCCACTCCCGGTGACTTGCCGGGTCAGGAGTCTTGCCGTTTATGCTAAAACGCCTCTTTTCACCGCTAACGCTGGTTAACCAACTGGCGCTGATCGTTCTGCTCTCTACCGCCATTGGCGTAACCGGGATGGCTATCTCTGGCTGGCTGGTGCAGGGAGTACAGGGCAGCGCCCACGCCATTAACAAGGCTGGCTCGCTGCGAATGCAGAGCTACCGCCTGCTGGCCGCCATACCGATTACGGAAGCCGACCAGCCGCTGATCGATGAGATGACCCGCACAGCCTTTAGCCCGGAGCTGACCCAGGCCGCGCTGCGTGATGGCCAGCTGCCTCAGCTGCAGGCGCTACAGCGTTACTGGCAGCGCAATCTTGCGCCTGGCCTGGTGCAGGCTCAGGACGCAGCGGCGGTATCGGGCGAGATTGCCACCTTTGTGAACCGCATCGACCAGTTGGTGAGCAGCTTCGATCGTCGTACCGAACAGCGGATCGATCGCGTTCTGCTGCTCCAGCGTGGTATGGCGCTGTTTATGGCCCTGCTGCTGGTCTTTACCGTGATCTGGCTGCGGGCGCGTCTGCTTCAGCCCTGGCGGCAGCTGCTGAGCATGGCCCAGGCCGTGAGCCACCGCGATTTTACCCAACGGGCGCATATCAGCGGGCGTAACGAGATGGCAAAGCTCGGCATGGCCCTCAACAACATGTCCAGCGAGCTGGCCCAGAGCTATGCGGTGCTGGAGCAGCGGGTGAAAGAGAAGACCGCCGGGCTGGAGCAAAAGAACGAGATCCTCTCCTTCCTCTGGCAGGCCAACCGCCGTCTGCACATGCAGGTTCCGCTGTGTGAGCGCCTCTCACCGGTGCTTAACGGCCTGCAAAACCTCACCCTGCTGCACGATATCGAGCTGCGCGTCTACGATGTGGAGGATGAGGAGAACCGCCAGGAGTTTACCTGCCAGCCGGACATGACCTGCGATGATATCGGCTGCCACCTCTGCCCGCGCGGGATCCTGCCCACGGGCGGCGGCGGCACAACCCTGAAGTGGCGGCTGGCGGATACCCATATGCAGTACGGTCTGCTGCTGGCGACCCTGCCAGCCGGGCGGCATCTGAGCCACGATCAGCAGCAGCTGGTGGATACCCTGGTGGAGCAGCTTACCGCCACCCTGGCGCTGGATCGTCACCAGGAGCGCCAGCAGCAGCTAATGGTGATGGAGGAGCGCGCGACGATCGCCCGGGAGCTGCATGACTCTATTGCTCAATCCCTCTCCTGTATGAAGATGCAGGTCAGCTGTCTACAGATGCAGGGCGAGAGCCTGCCCGACTCCAGCCAGCAGCTGCTGGGGCAGATCCGCAACGAGTTGAATACCTCCTGGGCGCAGCTGCGCGAGCTGTTGACCACCTTCCGCCTGCAGCTTAGCGAGCCGGGCCTGCGTCCGGCGCTGGAGGCGAGCTGCCGGGAGTATAGCGTCCACTTTGGCTTCCCGGTCAGGCTGGACTACCAGCTGCCGCCGCGCTTTGTGCCCTCCCATCAGGCCATCCACCTGCTGCAGATCGCCCGCGAGGCGCTGAGCAACGCCCTGAAGCACTCTGGCGCCAGTGAAGTTACCGTAACGGCATTTCAGCAGGGACGGCAGGTGAAGGTAAGCATTATTGACAACGGCTGCGGCGTACCGGACAACGCCGAACGCACCAACCACTACGGCTTAATTATCATGCGCGATCGCGCCCAGAGCCTGCGCGGAGATTGTCAGGTCCGGCGCCGGGAGTCTGGCGGCACCGAGGTAGTGGTGACATTTATACCCGAAAAGCTTCTCTCATCCGTACAAGGAGATAAACATGAATAATCAGGACCCCGCCACCATTCTGCTGATTGACGATCATCCGATGCTGCGCACCGGCGTCAGGCAGCTTATTAGCATGGCGAGCGACATCCGCGTGATTGGCGAAGCCAGCAACGGGGAACAGGGTATTGAGCTGGCGGAGACGCTGGATCCCGACCTGATCCTGCTGGATTTAAATATGCCCGGCATGAATGGTCTCGAGACGCTGGACAAGCTGCGGGAGAAGGCGCTCTCCGGGCGGGTGGTGGTCTTCAGCGTCTCGAACCATGAAGAGGACGTGGTCACCGCCCTCAAGCGCGGCGCGGACGGGTATCTGCTGAAGGATATGGAGCCAGAGGATCTGCTCAAGGCGTTGCAGCAGGCGGCAGCGGGTGAGATGGTGCTGAGCGAAGCGCTGACGCCGGTGCTGGCCGCCAGCCTGCGCGCCAACCGCGCCACCTCCGACCGGGACGTGACTCAGCTGACGCCGCGCGAGCGCGATATTCTGAAGCTGATTGCCCAGGGTCTGCCCAACAAGATGATTGCCCGCCGCCTGGATATCACCGAGAGCACGGTGAAGGTGCACGTTAAGCATATGCTGAAGAAGATGAAGCTCAAATCGCGCGTGGAAGCGGCGGTCTGGGTGCACCAGGAGCGTATTTTCTGATCACCCCTCCGGCAGCTGCGGCCAGCGCGGAGCGGTGTTCTGCGCACTCACCAGCGGCTCGGCCAGCGTGAGCGCGATCTCATTGGAGGAGACGCGCTGCCCCTGCTCATCCTCCACCGTGACCGACAGACGCCACGTATTACTGGCCCCCTCCCGGCTATCCCAGGCGGGCATGATAATGCTCCAGCCTTCGCTGCTATTGGCGTTAACCGGCGGAGTCAGGCTTAGGGCCTGAGTGTCTCCCTGCCAGGCGATAGAGCGGATACCGTAGCGGCTGCGCACCTGGACCACCATCTGTACCGTCTCGCCGGGGTTGAGATCCCACGGCGGCGTAGCGAGAAATACCGACAGGGTTTTCCGCTGGCGATACTCCACCACCGGCAGATTATTGCGTGCCGGGCTGTCATAGCGGCTGCCGCGTAGCGAGCGGCTCTCGGCGACCTCGCTGGCGCTAAGCTGCTTTTTGAGGGGCACGCCGAAGCGATAGTTCAGATTAAGGCCGAGGTTGTTCTGGGTCTCTCCGCTCTCCCCCTGCTTATGCTGGGCAGTCACCGTCACCAGCGGCACGGGGGTATAGTTGACGCCAACGTTGACCGCCACAGGATTGTGGTAGCCCGAGCCGGAGTCGAAGAGATCAACATTGTCGCCAAAGTACTGCTCAAGGCTCAGGCTGGTATTGATATGCTCATAGAACGGCAGTCGCGCCTGAGCAGTGACGTCATAGCCGCGCGCCAGCCGCTGCTGAACTGCCGCACCGGAGTAGTCCCAGCCGGAGAGCGGCTGATAGTAGTTGGCGGAGAGGCGCAGATACTCGCCCCAGGCTTCAGCCCCCAGCCCGGCCCGCTGCAAGTTCTCATCCAGCAGGTTATCGTAGAAAGTGTTGTAGCCCAGCAGCCAGTGCCCGGCGACCCAGCGCTGGCCAATACCGGCGTTGCTCACCAGGCCCTGATCCTGCTGGGTGAGTCCCAGCTGACTCCAGCTCAGATAGCGGTTGTTATCCTGCCACGGAATAAACCAGCTCCCCTGGCTGCCGGTGAAGCGCCCGTTATCGTTAACCAGCACGTTAACGCTGGCGTTACCCCAGGGTGAGAGCCACGACTCCAGCTGCTCATTGACGTCTTCGCTGACGGCATCGCGGATCTGACCAAAAGCAAACTGGCGAGCCTGCTGCCCGGCGGTGAGGCCGTTGTCGGTCTGGCTGGCTTCGCCAAAGGCTTTCGCCATCTCGGCCACGCTCTTAACGCGAGCGTCGCCGGTGGGCGTCATTCCCAGATCCGGCAGGCTGTCGTTGTCGAACGGGTTATGCGGCGATTGCTGTGAGATGGCGCGGGCATCGTTTATGCCTCCTGCCAGCAGCAAGAGTAGAAGAGATGAGGTTTGCAACAGAGCGTCTGAGCGTAAATTCAGCGGTAGCGCCTCCGGTCTGGCCAGCGATTAAAGCGTTATTTTATCGATTTTTACGACGCTTTTCAGCCTTAAGCAAAATTTCAAGAAAAACCTTAACTGCTCCCGTCTCGTCAGGTCTACAGTTAAGTTATCTCTTAATGCATCTATTTATTGCAAGGTATGACGAGTGGTAACCAGACGAGTGATAACTATACGCAAAACGCTAAAGTGGGCCTTGTGGAGTTCGCTGATGTTTTACGGCGCGGCCTCGCAGGCCAGCGAGCTGTTTATCCTGCAATCCCCGGCGTTTGCCGACAACGGCCTGCTGGATAAAAAATTCGCGGGAAACGCTAAGGATAACCCTAACTGCACCGGTGAAAACCACTCCCCGGCGCTGATCTGGAGCAACCCGCCGGGAGAGACGAAAAGCTTTGCCCTCATCGTTCACGATCCGGAGGGGGCAAAAGGTCTCGGCGTGACGCATCTGGTGGCGTACAATATTGCCCCGTCCGCCACCGGTTTTCCGGCTAACGCCCTGCGCGATGGCAAAATGTTTACCGGCGGCAAAAATAGCCCCGGCTCCGATCGCTGGCATGGTCCCTGCCCGCCGCCCGGCAGCGGCGCGCATCACTATACCTTTACGCTTATCGCTACCAGCCAGGCACCGGATCTTCCCGCTGGCCTGAGCCGAGAAGCGCTGTTAGAGAAGCTGAAAGGGAAAGTGCTGGCCGCCACCGGCCTGATTGGCCGCTTCGGGCAGTAGCATTGATAAGGAAGAAAAATGCAAAAGATCGTGATTGTCGCCAACGGCTCGGCCTACGGCAGTGAATCCCTGTTTAACAGCCTGCGCCTGGCCATTGCCCTGCGCGAGCAGGCGGAGGAGCTGGATCTGCGCCTGTTCCTGATGTCGGACGCGGTCACCGCCGGGCTGCGCGGGCAGAAGCCTGCCGAGGGCTACAATATTCAGCAGATGCTGGAGATCCTCACCGCGCAGAACGTGGCGGTGAAGCTGTGTAAAACCTGCACCGACGGGCGCGGGATCACCGCTCTGCCGCTTATCGACGGCGTTGAAATTGGCACCCTTGTGGAGCTAGCTACGTGGACGCTGGCGGCAGATAAAGTGTTAACTTTCTAATAATCCCCTAACTTAAATATAATTTTCTTATAGTTTCTCGCCGGACATCAAGTTTACCTGCTGCGTTGCCGATAGGCTTTTACACAACACAGCAGGTATAACGATTATGTTCAAGTCAATTCGCGCACGCATTACCGCAGCCACCGCTGGCTGTCTGGCAATCGCTTTACTGATCAATACCGTGATCAACTACCAGGTGACACGCCAGGATAACCAGCAGGCCCAGCGGGATACGCTCTCCAGCACCAGCATCAGCCACAGCGGCGCTATCGCCGACTGGGTTAACAGCAAGATGACGATGATCGCCTCGCTGCAGAGCGTTGCGCTGACGGCGGATCCGGTTCCCAACTTCGCCCAGATCGCCCAGGCGGGCGGCTTTATTAACGTCTACGTTGGCTACGCCAGTAAAACTGCGAAGTTCTCGGATTCTAACGGCATCCCTGCCGACTACGATCCGACCATTCGCCCCTGGTATCAGCAGGCAGCGAAAGCCGACGCGCCAATCGTTACCGCCCCCTATGTGGATGCCGCCTCCGGCAAGCTGGTGGTGACCTTTGCCGTGCCGGTGAAGGAGAACGGCACCCTGAGCGCGGTGGTAGCGGGCGACGTGGCGATGGACAGCGTGGTGGCCAACGTGCGTACCATTCAGCCCACGCCGCAGAGCAGCGGCCTGTTGATCAATAGCGACGGAACGGTCATTGCCGCCAGCAATGCCGATCTGACCCTGAAACCGTTCGGCGAGGCGATCTCCGGCGCGGATTTCAGTGCACTGCAAGCAGGAAGCCCGGTAGAGGGCGAATTTGACGGGGGGCAGAAGGCGCTGATCGCGAAGCCCGTAAAAGGCACCAGCTGGCTGCTGGTGGTTGCCCTCGATACTAACGATGCCACCAGCGGCATGCGCGCCCTGCTTAAGGCCTCGGCCCTGTCGCTGATCGTGCTGGTGCTGACTGGCGTGGCGGTAATGCTTTGGCTGGTCACTACGATGCTGAAACGCCTGGTGGTTATTCGCGATGCGATGCACGCCATTGGTAACGGCACGGACGATCTCTCCCAGCGTCTGCCGGAGAGCGGCAACGACGAGGTGGCACAGATCGCCCACGCCTTTAACGTCTTCAGCGATAAGCTGGCGGTGGTGATGGTGAAGCTGCGGGACTCCAGCACCTCGGTGCAGCATGCGGCGCAGGAGATTGCTGCCGGTAACCAGGATCTCTCCGGTCGTACCGAGCAGGCGGCCTCCAGCCTGCGAGAAACCGCCAGCGCCGTGGAGCAGATCACCGCCTCGGTGGCCCAGTCAACCGACTCCGCAGCCCAGGCAAACAGCCAGGCGCATACCGCCTCTGAAGCGGCATCGCGCGGCGGCAGCGTCGTATCGCAGGCGATCTCGACCATGCAGGCCATTGAAGAGGCGTCGGCTAAAATCGGTGATATCACCAGCGTGATTGATGGGATCGCGTTCCAGACCAACATTCTGGCGCTAAATGCCGCCGTTGAGGCCGCCCGTGCCGGTGAACAGGGACGCGGCTTTGCGGTGGTGGCCGGGGAGGTTCGCACCCTTGCCAGCCGCAGCGCCCAGGCGGCGAAGGAGATCAAAACCCTGATCGAATCGACCACCGAGAGCGTAGCCACCGGGTCGCGCTACGTACGCCTGGCCGGGGAGAGCATGACCGACATCGTCTCCAGCATCGACAGCGTTTCGCTCATCATGCGTGAGATCACCGTCGCCACCAGCGAGCAGATGAAAGGTATTCAGGAGATCAACCATGCGGTGATTGACCTTGACCGGATGGTGCAGCAGAACGCCGAGCTGGTGGTGGAGTCTGCCGCCGCTGCCGGGGCGCTCCAGTCGCAGGCGGGAGAGCTGGCTGAAACCGCAGGCCATTTCCGCATTTAATCCCCTCCCGGCGCGCTTTTGAAACGATTTAGCGCGCCGGGACAGGGCTTTAACGCACAATGTCACTTTTGTTTAATCGTTACGCCCTTTTTTGATCAAAATCAGCATCGTTACCTCGCCCGTTTGATGTGATGCAGGAAGCAAGTGTGAACAAAATCACACGAGGATTGTCCGGCAGGGAGCGCTTAATAGTCATTAACGGGGTAAATAGAATGGCGCTGGTGAAAGCAAGTTTGACGTTGTTTGGTGGGGATACGGTCGTGGTACGCTGCTCAGAGAGCTGCCATATTCACTTGATGAGCGCGAAGAGCCACACGGCGAACGCCCAGACCGATATTCTGAGCGTACAGGATCGTAATAGCGCGTACCTGACCGTGCCCTACAGCGGCACCTGGAACGTGTTGATTGACAGCCACAGTCAGTCGCTGGAGCACTCCATCAGCTACGTGGCTGCCTAATCTCTCCTCAGGCGAAACCGGGCTGCAGCGAGTGGCCCGGTTCTTCTCCGCTTATCAGTCCCCGCACCTTGCCCACTAAATCGTTCAGGCAGTCATCATGCATTCCGAGCTTGATCAGCTCCTGCTCCAGTGAGAAGAGATACTGGGCGTTGGTGCCCAGCGGGCCACTGGCAGCTGCGATCAGTGGCGCAATAACCTGGGCGCGGGTATCAGACTCATAGAGCGCGTGGCGCGGATCCATAATAAACACCAGGGCATTTACCGTCCGGCCATCGTCGAGGGCAAGCCTGCACCAGGTGGGCAGATAGCAGCCGGTGATCATCTCCCGCTTCCAGAGCAGGGTTAGCTCCTGCTCCAGAGTCTCTTCAGGCAGGCGGTAGGCGACGCCGGTGGTGCGTCCGCCCTCTTTCAGGGCAAGCATCCGCCCAGGCTGGCAGGCCGTGCCGCGACCGGCAGTAAGACGCAGGCAGAAGGCGCGATGCCAGCCCACCAGCGTGCCGGTGCAGGATTCGTTAAACTCCAGCGCTGGGTTCCACATCAGCGATCCGTAGCCGAAGATCCAGACCGGACCCTCGTCAGGCCGGCAGGCCAGAGTTGCCGCCAGCGACGCAGCGCGCTGTTCCGCAGACCAGAGCAGCGCTGCCTCAATATCGCCAAAGGCGGTTTTGCAGTCCGCCTGTATTAAAAAGTCGCGTGTTAACACCTTCTACCTCCACCACTGCGTGCTTCCATGCGACCGTTATGTAGCTTTCCATGCATTTCGCTGCTGAATAAAAGCGCAGCCTGTGCAGACGATATGCAATTCGCGGGCCGCTTGCAAGCATGTGGCGAGGCATGCCGCATAAAAGCGGCAGCGCAAAAAAGTCGTTTTTGGCATCAAGGGTAGCGATATCAGCGGCTTATTTCTTTTTATGCCACTTATCGTCATCGCCTTTTTCATACTCGTGCTTAACCGCCGCCCAGGCGACCTTGTGGGCAGTCTCCTCCCGACTGTCATCCCCGCGTCGGTCATCTTTGTCTTTATACTGATCCCAGGCGCTGTTGAAGGCCTCTTTATAGATATCCTGGGCGTGGGCAGGAAGCACGTTTTTGACGTTGTCTGGCAGATCGCCTTTCGCTTTATAGGGCATGTGAACTCTCCTTTTAGCTAACAAACCTTAAGTGTGGCTGACAAAACCGCGTCTCGCCAGCTGCGTTATAAACATGCACTAAGCAGATTGCAATAATCTGTTTATTAAACTAATTTTCAACAAATCATCTTAATCCAGACGTCATATGCAAAAACCATGGCAATGCCGTAAAAAAAAGTAAACATTCGCTCAAATTCGCTGCCGTTCTGCTATTTTAATCCCCTTAAAAATCTTAACTATACTCATCAGCAACCGCACAATATGGAGATCCACGATGACAGCGACGCACGAGGCGGTGAAAACCCGCCATAAGGAGACCACGCTCATTTTCCCGGTACTGGCGCTGGCAGTGCTTTTCTTCTGGGGTTCGACCCAGTCGCTGCCAGCCGTCATTGGTATCAACCTGCTGGCGCTGGTAGGGATCCTGAGCAGCGCCTTTAGCGTCGTCCGCCATGCGGACGTGCTGGCGCACCGGCTGGGCGAACCCTTCGGCTCGCTGATTTTAAGCCTCTCGGTAGTGATCCTCGAAGTTAGCCTTATCTCGGCCCTGATGGCCACCGGTGACGCCGCCCCGACGCTGATGCGCGACACCCTCTACTCCATTATCATGATTGTTACCGGCGGCCTGGTGGGCTTCTCGCTGCTGCTGGGCGGGCAAAAGTTTGCTACCCAGTACATGAACCTGTTCGGTATCAAACAGTATCTGATCGCCCTCTTCCCGCTGGCGGTGATTGTACTGGTCTTCCCGATGGCGTTGCCGGGAGCCAACTTCACCACTGGCCAGGCGCTGCTGGTCGCCCTGATCTCGGCAGCAATGTACGGCGTCTTCCTGCTGATCCAGACCAAAACCCACCAGAGCCTGTTTGTTTACGAGCATGAGGATGAGGGAGACGACAGCGATCCGCACCACGGCAAGCCGTCGGCGCACAGCAGCTTCTGGCACGCGGTGTGGCTGATTATCCATCTGGTGGCGGTAATCGCAGTAACGAAGATGAACGCCAATCCGCTGGAGGCGCTGCTGACGGAGATGAACGCGCCGGTGGCCTTTACCGGCTTCCTTGTGGCGCTGCTGATCCTCTCCCCGGAGGGGCTGGGGGCACTAAGAGCGGTGCTGAATAACCAGGTTCAGCGCGCGATGAACCTCTTCTTTGGCTCGGTACTGGCGACGATCTCCCTGACGGTGCCGGTAGTGACGCTGATCGCCTGGCTGACCGGTAACGAGCTGGTGTTTGCCCTCGGCGGACCGGAGACAATCGTGATGCTGGCCTCGCTGCTGCTGTGCCAGATCTCGTTCTCTACCGGGCGCACCAACGTGTTAAACGGTGCGGCGCACCTGGCGCTGTTTGCTGCCTATCTGATGACGATATTTGCCTGAGGTACCGCCCGGCGGCGCATGCTTGCCGGGCCTACCAGTCCCGCATCCGGCCCTGAGCCGTAGGCCGGG